>CAVSZM010000012.1:0-513139 GCA_963732455.1 uncultured Alphaproteobacteria bacterium
CTAGTGCTCTATCCAGCTGAGCTACGGGCGCGTTTTTCTCTGGCTTTCGAGGGGCGCAAGGCCCGCCGATGCCGCATGCATTCGGGAAACATTTTCAGAGGTCGCGAAAGCGCGCCATAGCTACCGGCTCCGGCCCGGCTTGGCAAGGTCCGCAAAATGGCGCCTGACCACCCAAGTTGCGACTGGATTCGCGCAGGAAAGGACCCCAGAGGAGGTTCAGGCGCGGCTTTAGGCCCGCGCCCGCTCGTTGCGTACGCTTTGCAGTTCCACCGGCCGGTCCGGTATCGCGATCCGGAAGGTCGCGCCGATCGTGCCCTCCACCAAATGGATGTCGCCGCCGTGGGCGCGGACCAGTTCGGCAGCGATCGCAAGGCCCAGTCCGCTGCCGCCGGGCCTTCCCGACGTCTGGAATGCCTCGAACAGGTGATCGCGTACCTTGACGGATACGCCGGGGCCGGTGTCGGAAACCTCAATGATTGCAACCGCGCCTTCGCGGCGCCCGGTGATGCGAATCTGCTGGGTCGCCACGTCGCTCTTCGACCGGCCTTCCAGCGCCTGCGCCGCATTGCGCACCAGGTTAAGCAGGACGCGGAACAACTGATCGGGGTCGGCGTCGATGGCCAGCCCGCGCTCGATCGCGCTGATCCAGGTAATCGATGCGTCCGAGGCGAGCCCTGCGGATTCGCGGACCTCGACCACAACCGGCTCGACCAGGATCATCCGGCGATCCGGCGCAGCCTCCTGAGCGCGGCCATAGGACAGCGTCGACTGGCATAGCGCGATGGCGCGCTCGAGCGAGCGCATCAGTTTCGGCGCAAAGCGCTGCACCCGCGGATCGGGCACGCTGGCGAGTTGGTCCGAAAGCAGTTGCGAGGATGCCAGGAGGTTGCGCAGGTCGTGGTTGATCTTCGAAATTGCGAGGCCAAGCGCGGCGAGCCGGCTCTTCTGATGCAGCATCGACACCAGATCATGCTGCATGTCGGACAATTCGCGTTCGGCGACGCCGATCTCGTCGCCGCGTTGCGACGGCACGATGATCCGCGCCGAGCTTTCGGGGTTTTCGTGAAAGCCGACAAGGCTCTCGGTCAGACGCCGCATCGGCCGCACGAACAGGTAATGCAGAACGAGATAGACCAGCCCGGCGGTCAGGACCGCGATACCCAACGACACCAGCAGCAGATTGCGGGAAAACCGGTACATCGCCTGGCGCAGCGGCAGTTCGTCGATCACGACCTCGATGAATTGCGCGCCGCCCGGCGCGGGCCCGATCACGCGGATCGCCTGGTTACCGGTTTCAAGCATCGTCTCGAACGAATCGACGATCGCGGACCACACCGTGATGGATCGCACGTCGATATCGTGATCGATCGCCGGCGGCAGACCGGCGCTGGCCAAGAGCCGGCGTTGCTGCCCCATTTTGATGGCAACCGCGCGCGCGCCGATGCTGCCGAGGATTTGCCGTGCCAGCGAATCCGGAACCATGCCGGAAGGCGCGGCATCAAGCACCAGCGCCGCGGTGTTCGCGGCCGCCAGCCGGTCGTTAAGCCGGTTCATCCGGAAATTCGCAATCGCGGGCACGTAGATCAGCACTCCCGCGATCATCACCAGCGGAATGGTGAGCAACAAGAGCTTTCCGGACAGGCCGAGCCGGCGCGGCGGCAGCGGCCGTGGCCGTACCCGTGGCGATTCCCTTGTCGGCTGTTCCTCGGTCACTGACACGATATCTGCCTTCGACGCCTGGTGTTTAAGGATGCGTTTTGCTCGTGAACCGGTCAAATTACAGTTCGATAATGTCCGCCGGTTCCGGATCTAATGCGCGGCCCTGCGAGCCGCCATCCTTGCAGTGAAAAACACCGCGAATATTGATTTATTCGCTCGAATTGCGCCGTTTCGAGCGAGCGGGGATGCGGCACCCGGCAACATTGACGAAAACGGGTCGCTCCCGTATAAGCCGCGCCAACTGTCCGCGATGACCCGGTCCGACCGGGGCGGCTCAATTTGGGCCGGAAACGGCCCGCTTTGGGCCAACCAGCATCACCGGACTTAATCTCATCCTCGGCAATTGCCCGGTCAGCGGAGAACGACCCGTGAAGCGGACTTATCAACCCAGCAAACTGGTGCGCAAGCGCCGTCACGGCTTCCGTGCCCGCCTTGCGACAACCGGCGGCCGCAAGGTCCTCGCCGCGCGCCGCGCGCGGGGCCGCAAGCGTCTGAGCGCCTGAACCGGGCCTCCCGGAGATCAACATGGATCGGTTAAGGCAGCGGGCGGACTTCCTCGCTGTTGCCAATGGCGCGCGGATCAGCAGCGCTGCCTTCGTGGTGCAAAGCCGCTACCGCAACGATGACGGTCCGATCCGGGTCGGCTTCACCGTTACTAAAAAGAATGGCACCGCAACCGAGCGCAATCGCATCCGGCGCAGGCTTCGCGAATTAGTAAGGCGGCTGGACGACATAACAATGCGACCGCAAAGTGATTATGTGCTAGTCGGCCGTCGTGCCGCACTGAACCGCGACTTCGCGACCATGCTCGACGATCTACGCTCGGCGCTCCATCGCCTCAATCGGCAGCCGTCGAAAGAGCGTGACGCAAGCCGCAAACCGAATTGAATGACGAGAACTGAACGATGACCGATAATCGCAACACCATCCTCGCCGTCATTCTGTCCGGCCTTGTGCTGATCGGCTGGCAATATTTCTTCAACATCCCGCAGATGGAGAAGCAGCGCGCCGCGCAGCAGGCTCAAAGCGAGATGGTGAAGCCCGCGCCGCAGGCCGCACCGGGTAGCACAACCCCGCAAACCGGCCCGACGCCCGCGCCATCGGCGAGCGCGCCGGCGGCAAATCAGCCGGCCTCCACGGCGAGCGTCGTCAGCCGCGACGTCGCGATTGCCTCCGGGCAGCGCGTCAAGATCGACACCCCGCGCGTTTCAGGCAGCATCTCGCTGAAGGGGGCGCGCATCGACGATCTGTCGCTGGTGCAATTCCGCGACACCGTCGACCCGCTTTCGCCCGCGATCGTTCTGTTCTCGCCCTCCGGCACGGCCGAGCCCTATTATGCGGAATTCGGCTGGGTCGCGGCCAGCGGCTCGACGGTGAGAATTCCCGATCAGAACACGCTGTGGCAGCAGGAAGGCTCGGGCAGCCTCTCGCCGAACAACCCGGTGACGCTGAAATATGACAATGGCGACGGCCTCACCTTCCGCCGCACCATTGCGATCGACGACCGCTACCTCTTCACGGTCAAGGATGACGTCACCAATGTTGGCAACGCTCCGGTAACGCTTTATCCGTTCGCACTGATTTCGCGGCACGGCACTCCGCCGGTCGCGGGCTACTACATCCTGCATGAAGGTTTGATTGGCTATCTCGGCGATCAGGGCCTGCAGGAATTCGGCTACAAGAAAATCGACGACGCCAAGGCAGTCAGTTTCAAGGTTACCAATGGCTGGCTCGGTATCACCGACAAATACTGGGCCTCGGCGCTGCTGCCGGACACCAACGCGCAGCTGCAGGCGCGGTTCTCGTCCAATCTCGTCGGCACTGTGAGGACCTATCAGACCGATTATCTGCTGGATCCGCAGACCATTGCGATCGGCGGCACCGGCAGTGCCAATGCGCGACTGTTCGCCGGCGCCAAGGAAGCCAGCGTCGTCGGCATCAATTTTCCCGTCGGTGGTCTCGGCGGCTACAACAAGCAGCTCTCGCTCAATCATTTCGATCTTCTGATCGATTGGGGCTGGTTCTATTTCATCACCAAGCCGATGTTCCTGGCGCTGGACTTCTTCTATCACCTGGTCGGCAATTTCGGCATCTCCATTCTTCTGGTGACGGTGCTGGTCAAGCTGTTGTTCTTCCCGCTGGCCAATAAATCCTACGCCTCGATGGCGAAGATGAAATCGGTGCAGCCGCAACTGGCCGCGCTGAAGGAGCGCTATCCCGACGACAAGGTGAAGCAGCAGCAGGAGATGATGGAAATCTACAAGAAGGAGAAGATCAACCCAATCGCCGGTTGTCTTCCCGTAGCATTGCAGATTCCGGTGTTCTTCTCGCTTTACAAGGTTTTGTTCGTCACCATTGAAATGCGGCACGCGCCGTTCTTTGGCTGGATCAAGGACTTGTCGGCGCCCGATCCGACCAATTTGTTCAACCTGTTCGGCTTGCTGCATTTCGATCCGACCCAGTTGCCGCTGTTCGGGCACTACCTCGCGCTCGGCGTGTGGCCGATCATCATGGGCATCACGATGTGGTTCCAGATGAAGCTCAATCCGACACCGCCCGACCCGACCCAGAAGATGATCTTCGACTGGATGCCGCTGATCTTCACCTTCATGCTGGCTGGGTTCCCCGCGGGTCTGGTGATCTACTGGGCGTGGAACAATCTGCTTTCGGTGCTGCAGCAGAGTTTCATCATGCGTCGGAACGGCGTGAAGGTTGAATTGTTCGACAATCTCCGGGCCACGTTCGCTTCGAAGAAGGTCGAATCGAAAACCTGACAAGCCCTCATCCCGCGGGGCGCGATCTTGCGCGCGTCTCGGAGGATGAGTCCCGAGACTCATGGTTCGAGACGGCGCCAGGGACGCGCCTCATCACCGTGAGGACAGAGAAAGCCTTCGCATGACTGCGGATATCGATGCTGACCTGATCGAACAGGGCCGCAAGCTGTTCGCCGGCGACTGGCAGTTCTTCTGGGCTTCGCCCTCGATCGAAACGCTGCCGCCGATGGCCGGCATGGAGGTTGCCTTTGCCGGCCGCTCCAATGTCGGCAAATCCAGCCTTATCAACGCGCTGACCGGCCGCAACGCGCTGGCGCGGACCTCGCACACGCCGGGCCGCACCCAGGAACTGATCTTCTTCGAAGGCCCCGATAATGCCGGCTTCCGGCTGGTCGATATGCCCGGGTACGGATACGCGTCCGCGCCGAAGGCCAAGGTGGCGTCATGGACCGCGCTGATCCACAAATTCCTGCAGGGCCGCAGTAACCTGGCAAGGGTCTATGCGCTGATCGATGCCCGGCATGGCCTCAAGGAAGTCGATCTCGACGTGCTGAACACGCTCGACAAATCAGCCGTGAGCTATCAGGTCGTCCTCACCAAGGCCGACCAGGTGAAACCATCTGAACTGGATCAACGCGTCTCCGCCACCGCGGCCGCGCTCGCCAAACATCCGGCCGCCTTTCCGGAAGTCCTGGTGACATCCGCGCGCACCGGCGCCGGGATGCCGGAATTGCGCGCCGCGATGGTGCGTCTGCTTGGGGAGCGCAGTCGATGATGGGACCCCGCGGCTTGCGCATTCTGATCATTCTCGCCGGCGTCATGGGCGCCGACGGCGTCATCCTGGCAGCGGCATCCGCGCACCAACCCGACGCGACGCGGCTGGCGGCAGCGTCATCGATGCTGCTGTTTCACGCTACCGCTGTGCTCGCGATCGTTGCGCTGGCTGAACGCGGCTTAATCCATCTCCGGATCGGGATCGCGGCCGCGTTCGGGTTTGTCATCGCGGCCGCACTGTTCGCCGGCGATCTGACGCTGCGGCAATATGCGGGCCACAGCCTGTTCTCGATGGCGGCGCCAACCGGCGGAACGCTTCTGATCGTGAGCTGGCTGGTGCTCGCGGTGGCGGCGGCATGGCCGCGGCGGGTCTCCTGAAATCGGGGCGGACATGCTTTGCGCCGTGGCCGCCAATCAGATAGAAACCGCCCCACCCTGCTGACCAAGAGAACCGCTTCATGACCGACGCGCCATATATCAGTCCGCTCGATCAGGCCCGCATCCTGTCCGAGGCGCTGCCGCACATGCAGCAGTATGACGAGGAAACCATCGTCATCAAATATGGCGGCCATGCCATGGGTGCGGAAGACCTCGCCAAGACGTTCGCGCGCGACATCGTTCTGCTGGAGCAGACCGCCATCAATCCGGTGGTGGTGCATGGCGGTGGACCGCAGATCGCGCAGATGCTGCAACGGCTCGGCATCAAATCCGAATTCGCCGCAGGCCTGCGCATCACCGACGCGGCGACCATCGAGATCGTCGAAATGGTGCTGGCAGGTTCGATCAACAAGCAGTTGGTCGGCTACATCAACGAGGCCGGCGGCAAGGCGGTCGGACTCTGCGGCAAGGACGGCAACATGGTGACGGCATCGAAGGTGACCCGCACCATGGTCGATCCGGATTCGAATATTGAAAAAGTGGTGGACCTCGGTTTCGTCGGGGAGCCTGAAAAGGTCGATCTGACGCTCTTGAACCAACTGATCGGCCACGACCTCATTCCGGTGCTGGCGCCGCTGGCGACGTCGCGAACCGGGCAGACGTTCAACGTCAACGCCGACACCTTTGCCGGCGCGGTCGCGGGTGCGCTGAAGGCGAAGCGGCTATTGCTTTTGACCGATGTTCCCGGCGTACTCGACAAGTCGAAAAAGCTTATTTCGGAACTGTCGGTCAAGGACGCGCGCAAGCTGATCGCCGAGGGCACCATTTCCGGCGGAATGATTCCCAAGGTCGAAACCTGTATCTACTCGCTCGAGCAAGGCGTCGAAGGCGTCGTCATCATCGACGGCAAGACGCCGCACGCGGTTTTGCTCGAATTGTTCACCAACCAAGGCACCGGCACGCTGATACACAAGTGATGACGAATAAACTTCCATCGTCATGGCCGGGCTCGTCCTGGCCATCCACGTCTTACTCACGGCAAGTCCGTAATAAAAAAGACGCGGATGCCCGGCGCGGGGCCTGGCATGACGGTCTGGATGTTATGCGAATGTTTTCTACGGTCCTCGTCGCATTGCCCGCCGCGCTGATCTGCCTTTTCATCTCCTCGGCGCCAGCCCATGCCGATCTGAAACTCTGCAATCGCATGAGCTATGTGGTCGAAGCCGCCATCGGCGTCGATTACAAAGCCGCCACCGCGACACGCGGATGGTTTCGCATCGATCCCGCAGCCTGCCGCGTCGTCGCGCAGGGCACGCTGACCGCCGAGCGCATTTTGCTCAACGCGCGTGCGCTCGGCGTATATGGCTCATCGCCGATTCCGCAAAACGGCGCAGACATGCTTTGCATCGCGCCCGACAATTTCGTGATCGCGGCGGCGCGTCAGTGCCGTAGCGGGCAAAGCCCGGCGCCCTTTACCCAGATCAGCCCCACGGCGACCGATGACGGCAATCTGGTCGCCTATCTTGCAGAGGACAGCGAGTATGATGACGAGCAGGCAAGGCTCGCCGGCATTCAGCGGCTCCTGGTGATCGCGGGCTACGACGCAGCGCCGATCGATGGCGTCGACGGTCCGAAGACACAAGCAGCCTTGGCGGCGTTCCTGAAGAACCGCGGGTTGACGCCCGATATCGTGCAGGCGCCGAATTTCTTCGCAGCCATGATCGACGCGGTGCAGTCGCCGTCGTCCACCGGGCTCACCTGGTGCAACGACACGCCGCACAAAATCATGGCCGCCGTCGGCACCGACGACGGCAAGACCGTAATCAGCCGCGGCTGGTATCGCATCGATCCCGGCAAATGCCTGCACCCGGATGTCACGGGTCAGCCCAGGCAGATCTTCAGTTTCGCCGAGGCCGTCGATGGCGAAAACCGTGCCCTCAAGTTCAAGGACCGGCCGCTGAACTGGGGCGGCGCGACCCAGCTTTGCACGCGCGAAAGCAAATTCGAGATCAATGAACAGGGCGATTGCGGTACCCGCGGCCTCGCGATAACGGGATTTGCCGCCGTGGATATGAGCGGCGGCGGCAAGACGCTGCGCTTTGCGATGCCTTGATGGAATTTTTCGTCGTCCCTGCGTGCGCAGGGACGACGGCTGAGAGTTTGATGAGATGATAAGAAACACATCCCGCCCCTTCACTCACATCGACACCTGGGTGTTCGATCTCGACAACACGCTTTATCCGCATCACGTCAATCTCTGGCATCAGGTCGATGCACGGATCGGCGAGTTCGTCAGCGCCTTTCTCGATGTATCCGCTGACGAGGCGCGCCGGATCCAGAAGGACTACTACCGCCGCTATGGCACCACCATGCGCGGCATGATGACCGAACACGGCGTACATGCCGACGACTATCTGGCCTATGTGCATAAAATCGATCATTCGCCGCTGCAGCCGAACCCGGATATGGGTGCGGCGATTGCCAAACTCCCCGGACGCAAGCTGATCCTGACCAACGGCTCGACCGACCATGCCGACAAGGTATTGCAGCGACTCGGCATCGGCGCGCACTTCGAGGCGGTATTCGATATCATCGCCGCCGAACTCGAACCGAAGCCGGCGCCGCAGACCTATCAGAAATTCCTCAGGGATCATGGGGTCAATCCCCTGATGTCGGCGATGTTCGAGGATCTGGCGCGCAACCTGGTGGTGCCGCACCAGCTCGGCATGACCACGGTGCTGGTGGTGCCGGACGGCACCAAGGAAGTCGTGCGCGAGGACTGGGAGCTCGAAGGCCGCGACGCCGCCCACGTCGATCATGTCACCGATGACTTGACCGGGTTTTTAGAGAAGCTGACGACGTCATAAGCTTTCGTCACCCCGCGAGCGCGTACGCTGGGACGACATCGTAGTGAGCCTTGACTCTCCGCCTTCAAATTCCGACAAAGCCCATCACCTACCCGGCGAATTCCCGCTTCAAGGAAAACTCGATGTCTCTCGCTTCACTTGAATCCACCGTCAACACCGCGTTCGACGCCCGCGACGGCATTTCGACCGCGACCAAGGGCGAGGTCCGTGACGCCGTGGATCACGCGCTTGAGCTGCTCGACAAGGGCGAGGCGCGCGTGGCCGAGCGCGAGGCCAGCGGCAAGTGGAAAGTCAATCAGTGGCTGAAGAAGGCGGTGCTGCTGTCGTTTCGCCTCAACGACATGAGCGCGATTTCCGGCGGCCCCGGAAGAGCGTCGTGGTGGGACAAGGTGCCCTCGAAATTCGATGGCTGGGGCGAAAACCGGTTTCGCGACGCGGGCTTTCGCGCCGTGCCGGGCGCTATCGTCCGCCGCTCGGCCTTCATCGCCAAGAACGTCGTGCTGATGCCGTCCTTCGTCAATCTCGGCGCCTATGTCGATGAAAGCACCATGATCGACACCTGGTCCACGGTCGGCTCCTGCGCGCAGATCGGCAAGCGCGTGCACATTTCCGGCGGCGTCGGCATCGGCGGCGTACTGGAGCCGCTACAGGCCGAACCCGTCATCGTCGAGGATGATTGCTTTATCGGCGCGCGCTCGGAAGTTGCCGAAGGCGTGATCGTGCGCAAGGGCGCGGTATTGGCGATGGGCGTGTTCCTCGGCGCGTCCACCAAGATCGTCGATCGCGATACCGGCGAAACCTTCGTCGGCGAAGTTCCGGAATACGCCGTGGTGGTGCCGGGAAACTTGCCGGCCAGACCCCTGAAGAACGGCCAGCCCGGCCCCTCAACCGCCTGCGCCGTGATCGTCAAACGCGTCGACGAGCGCACCCGCGCCAAGACCAGCATCAACGAACTGCTGCGGGACTAGACTAGTCTAGGTCGAACCCAAGGCGACCAACAACCGGACCGCGGACCCCTCCGCCGTCCGGAGGCCGCGATTGGACGACGCGCTTTCCGTTCAACCTTGAGGACCGCATCAATCGCGTCAAAATGCCGACCCAGGGACGCGTTGGGGCCGGCGAAGCGGTCCCGGATTTCTTCCGCGCAGTGCTGGCCCATCGCCGGGGCCTCATGTTAAGCGGGGGCATGATTGATGCCCTTTCCATCGCCCGCGATCTCCTCCGCTGCCCTTCGGTGACCCCCGCCGATGCCGGCGCGCTCGGCGTCCTTGAGAATGTCTTGAAGGGCGCGGGCTTCGAGGTCCACCGGGTCACCTTCGGCGAACCCGGTACCGCCGATATCGACAATCTCTATGCCCGTATCGGCAACAGTGCCCCGCACATCATCTTTGCCGGGCATACCGACGTGGTGCCGCCGGGCGACGAGAGCGCATGGACCCATGGCGCATTCTCGGGCGACGTGAAGGACGGTTTCTTGTACGGGCGCGGCGCCGTGGACATGAAGGGCGGCATTGCCTGTAGCCTCGCTGCGGTGCTGGACCATCTCGCCGCTGACGGCGGCAAGCCCCGCCGAGACGGCAACGGCTCCATCTCGTTCCTGATCACCGGCGACGAGGAGGACATTTCCGTCAACGGCACCGTCAAGCTGTTGCAGTGGGCCGCGGCACGCGGCGAGAAATTCGACCACTGCGTGCTCGGCGAGCCCAGCAATGTCGAGGAACTTGGCGACTGCATCAAGGTCGGCCGCCGCGGTTCGCAGTCGGGCACGCTCTATGTCGACGGCGTCCAGGGCCATGTAGCATATCCGCATCGCGCGTCGAATCCGGTGCCGGATATCGCAGGCTTGATCGTGGCGCTCAGCAACGAACCGCTCGATCATGGCAGCGCGCAATTCCAGGCGTCGAACCTCGAATTCACTTCCGTCGATGTCGGCAACACCGCCAGCAACGTAATCCCCGGACAGGCGCGTGCGAAATTCAACATTCGTTTCAACGATCGCCACACCCAGGAGACGCTGCGTGCGTTGGTCGAGCAGCGCATGATGAACGCGGCCGGGAACCGGATTCGCGCGCGGATCGTCTGGGAGCCCTCCAATTCCAACGTGTTCGTCACCAAACCCGGCGCCTTCACCGATCTCGCGATCGCGGCGATCGAAGAGGTCACCGGCCGCAAACCGGAATTGAGCACCAGCGGCGGCACATCGGATGCGCGCTTCATCGCGAGCTATTGTCCGGTCATCGAGTTCGGCCTGGTCGGCCAGACCATGCACCAGGTCGACGAGCGTACGCCGGTTTCCGATCTGGAAAAGCTGACCAAAATCTATCGCGGCATACTGGCTCGCTATTTTGCGTGACAAGCGCGGCCTTGACGACGCTCAGGCGCCGGCTAGAGGCATCACCTAATAATCCACGCGTTCCAGATAGAGTCCGTCCGGCGGCGCGACCGGACCGCAGGCGGCGCGGCTGCAGGCGTCGAGCGCATTCCGCAAATCGTCGGCGCTCCAGCGGCCCTCGCCGACCCATACCAATGAGCCGACCATCGAACGCACCTGGCTGTGCAGGAACGAGCGCGCCGAGGTCACGATGTTGACGGCATCGCCGTTTCGGATGACGTCGAGCTGGTCGAGGGTTTTCTCCGGCGACCTGGCCTGGCATTCGGTATCGCGAAACGTGGTGAAGTCGTGCTTGCCGATCAGCCGTTGCGCGGCCTGATGCATCGCATCGGTGTCGAGCGGTCTCGGCAGCCGCCAGGCGTGTCCGATGTCGAGCGCCAGATTGGCGCGGCGATTGGTGATCCGATAAAGATAGTGCCGCCGTTTCGCCGAGAAGCGCGCGTCGAATGTGTCAGGCACGATTTCGGCGGACAGCACGCCGATCGGATGCGGCCGCAGATGCGCGTTCAGGCCGTCGCGCAAGCGGCCCGGCACAAAATGCTTCGCAACGTCGCAATGCGCGACCTGCGCCAGCGCATGCACGCCGGCGTCGGTACGCCCTGCGCCATAAACACGAACATTCTCGCCGCAGATCGCCTTGACCGCGCTTTCCAGTGCGCCCTGCACCGAGGCGCCGTTGTCCTGTATCTGCCAGCCGCAGAACGGCGCGCCGTCATATTCGATGATAAGTTTGTAACGGGGCATATCGATCCAGTAAGGCCGTCATCATCCGCGAAAGCGGATGATCCGGTATTTCGCGAGGTCTCGGTCCGATCTCAAAAGCGGCTCGTACTGGATACCCCGCCTTCGCGGGGTATGACAATGTTAGGCGAGCCGCATTGGCGGCTTGAGCGGCGCTCCGCGCAGGAACTCCTCCGCCTTCATCGGCGCTTTGCCGGCGCGCTGAAGTTCCAGAATCCGGATTGCACCTGCCTTGCAGGCAACCGCCAGATGATCGTCAAGCAATTCGCCTGCTGCAGCCTCGCCATCGGTCATGGAGCAGCGCAGGATCTTGATGCGTGCAGGCTCGCCTTCAATCGGTATTTCACACCACGCGCCGGGAAACGGCGACAGGCCGTGAATATGGCGAAGCACCTCGCGCGCAGACTTCTTCCAGTCGATCCGCGTCTCGGCCTTTTCGATTTTGGCGGCGTAGGTCACACCCTCATCGCCCTGTTTTGTCAGTTGCAGCTTACCGCGTTCCAGCGCGCCCATCGCGCGCACCATCAGGTCGCCGCCGAGACGCGCCAGCGCATCATGCAAATCGGCCGCGGTCATCGCATCCGTGATCGCCAGGCGTTCGGCCATCGCCACATCGCCGGTATCGAGGCCGGCGTCCATTTTCATCACCATGACGCCGGTCTCGGCATCGCCGGCCATGATGGCACGGTTGATCGGCGCCGCACCGCGCCAGCGCGGCAACAGCGACGCGTGCAGATTGAAGCAGCCAAGCGGCGGCGCCTCGAGAATGGCCTGCGGCAGGATCATGCCATAAGCGACGACCACGGCCGCGCCCGCATTGTGCGCGCGAAATTCGAGCGCGGCTTCCGGCGTCTTCAGTGTCGGCGGAGTCAGTACGGGAATGCCGAGCCGGCGCGCCTCCTGCTCCACCGGTGTCGGCTGCAGCTTCATGCCGCGCCCGGCGGGCTTTGCCGCGCGGGTGTAGACGACAGCGATCTCATGGCCATGGGCCACCAGCTCGAGCAACGTCGGCACCGCGAAATCCGGCGTGCCCATGAAGATCAGTCGGAGTGGCATGTCATTGACTCGGTGCGTTCCCTCCCCCCTTGTGGGGGAGGGTCAGGGAGGGGGAGTGAGCCACACAAGCACGAACTCGCGATAGCCCTCTCCGCGTCTCCCCCACAAGCGGTGAGAGCAAATCGCGCGCGATGGGAAACCCACGCCTTTCACTTACTCCACCGCGCGCTTGGCGGCCTTGGCAAATTTCTTGAGCACCCGGTCGCGCTTCAGCTTCGACAAGTAATCCACGAACAGCACGCCGTTGAGATGATCGATCTCGTGCTGGATGCAGGTGGCGAACAGGCCCTCGGCGTCTTCCTCATGCACGTTGCCATCGAGATCGGTGAAACGCACGCGCACCTGCGCCGGCCGCTCCACTTCCTCGTAGTATTCCGGAATCGACAGGCAGCCTTCCTCGTAAACCGACGTCTCTTCCGACGACGACAGAATCTCCGGATTGATGAAAACGCGCGGCCGCGGCTTGCTCTCGCCGTCTTCGTCTCTCTTGGCGAGGTCCATCGTAATCAGCCGCAACGGTTGGGCGACCTGGATCGCCGCGAGCCCGATCCCGGGCGCGGCGTACATGGTCTCGAACATATCGTCGGCGAGCTTGCGCACCTCCGCCGTGACTTTCTCGACGGGCTTGGACACGAGCCGCAACTGCTTGTCCGGCAGGATGATAATTTCACGAATGGCCATGGCGGGCGATTTAAGCTGCTGATTTGCCGGGGTCAATCCGCGCACCGCCGCCTGTTAACGCGCCATTCACCACGAATCCTGGGGAAGCGTTAACCATAAAAATTAACTCGTCATTTACCATAAATGTTCCCTCTTCGTTCGCATGGGCGACCGAATCGGCTACAAGAGCTGTCATGAACGAGATTCTTTTTGTGATCGGCGACCTGCCGATTCGCACCGGTACTGCGCTGATGGGTTTCGGCGCGCTGGCGCTAGTGTTGTTGTTGAGCATCGCCATCGTGATCGCGCGCTCCGGCCGGCGCGGCGCGGAACTGGCGATGGCGCAGGCCATTCGTGCCGACGAACTCGAAGAACGCCTGAGCGAAATGCTTCGCGCGCAGAGCGAGGCTACCGGCCGGGTCGACGCGATGGGGCAGGCGTTGGCGGGCCGCCAGGCCGATATGGCGCGAGCCGTCAATGAGCGGCTGGATTCGGTCACTCATCGCGTCGGTCAGTCGATGGAGCAGACCACGCGCAACACCATGGACTCGCTGCGCGTCCTGCACGAGCGGCTCGGCATTATCGATAATGCGCATAAAAATCTCACCGACCTTACGTCTCAGGTGACAACGCTGCGCGATGTGCTCGCGAACAAGCAATCACGCGGCGCGTTTGGTCAGGCGCGGATGGAAGCGATCGTCCAGGACGGCATGCCCAAGGGCTCCTACGAATTCCAGTTCACGCTTTCCAGCGGCAAGCGACCGGATTGCGTGGTGTTCCTCCCCGATCAGCGGCCGCTTTGCATCGACGCGAAATTTCCGCTGGAGGCGATGACCGCGCTCCACGACGCACGCTCTGAAGAGGAAAGGAAATTCGCCACCCAACGCCTGCGCGCCGACGTAATGAAGCATGTCAGCGATATCGCCGAAAAATACCTGATCGCCGGCGAGACGCAGGATACCGCGCTGATGTTCGTGCCGTCGGAATCGGTGTATGCCGAAATTCACGATGGCTTCGACGACGTGATCCAGAAGGCCTATCGCGCGCGCGTGGTGCTGGTGTCGCCGTCGCTGTTGATGCTGGCGATCCAGGTGATGCAGCAGATCCTCAAGGACGCGCGGATGCGGGACGCCGCCGACCAGATTCGCACCGAAGTCCTCAACCTCGGCGACGATCTCGGGCGGTTGCGCGATCGCGTGCTGAAGCTGCAGAAGCATTTCAACGACGCCAACGAAGATGTCAGGCAGATCCTGATTTCCGCCGACAAGATCGAAAAACGCGCCGGGCGGATCGAGGAACTGGATTTCAGCAAGACCGACGCGCCCGCCGAAACCCCGCGCCTCGTCAAACCAGCCGCGCCTGAGCTGTTTCCCCTCCCGCGCAAGCTGCAGGCGGGGGAATAGCCGCTCTGTTATTATCTCCAGGCTTGATCGGGCGAACCGGTATTCCTGAGACGGCTGATGGGGCACAGCGGCGTTTAGTGTCCCTGTGATACCCCGCGAAGGCGGGGTATCCAGTAACACGAGGCGTCATTGTCAAGCTCGAGCTTCGCGGAATACTGGATCGTCCGCCTCCGTGGACGATGACGCCTTGGTTGCCGTCAGGCCGGCCGATGACAGTATCATTTGTAGCACCCGAATCTGCTAGCACTGTGGCATGAACAGCGTGCCTGACCGTTTGCCCGAAATATCCATCGCCCCCGCGCCCCGCGCCTCCTGGCGAGATAGCCTCGCGGTGTATCTGCAGCGGCGCGTGCTGATCGTCATGCTGCTCGGCTTTTCGTCGGGCCTGCCGCTGGCGCTGTCGGGCTCGACGCTACTGGTATGGATGCGCGAATCCGGCGTCGACCTTGGAACCATCGGCCTGTTCGCGCTGGTCGGCACGCCCTACACGCTGAAATTTCTCTGGGCGCCATTGGTCGATGCGCTACACGTGCCGTTCTTCACGCGGACATTCGGCCGGCGGCGCGGCTGGCTGGTGTTCTCGCAACTGCTCCTGATCGTCGCGATCCTGCTGCTGGCGCTGACCGACCCCGCCCGCTCGCCGCTATTCGTGGCGCTGGGCGCGCTGCTGGTGGCGGCGATGTCGTCGACGCAGGACATTGTGGTCGATGCGTTTCGCGTCGAGAGCCTGCCCGAGAGCGAGCAGGCAGCCGGCATGGCGTCCTATGTCGCGGCCTACCGCATCGGCATGCTGGTCTCGACAGCGGGTGCGCTGTTCATGGTGAGTGCGTTCGAAAGCACCGGCATCACGCGCCACTCGGCGTGGATGTGGGGCTATGTGGCGATGGCCGCGTTGGTGCTGATCGGCACCGTCACGGCGCTCGCCGCCACGGAGCCCGAACAATCGGCGCGCGCGGAGGCTGCGACACGCGCGGAGACCGCACTCGCCCGCGTAATTCATGCCGCGGTCGGCGCGTTCTCCGAATTTCTCGTCCGCAAGGATGCCTGGGCGGCGCTCGCCTTTGTCGTGCTCTTCAAATTCACCGACGCGTTTTCCGGGACCATGACCGCGCCGTTCGTGATCGATCTCGGCTTTAGCCGCAACGACTATGCCGCCATCGTCAAAGGCGTTGGCCTGGCCGCGACCCTGATCGGCGGATTCGCCGGCGGATTCGTGGCACGGCGCTATTCGCTGGCGGCGAGCCTGTGGATCGGCGGTGTGCTGCAGGCGGTCGCCAATCTGTCATTCTCGTGGCTGGCGCTGGTCGGCATCAATCAATGGGCGCTGGCATTCGCGATTACGACGGAGAATTTCACCAGCGCCATCGGCACCGTGATCTTCGTCGCCTACCTTTCGGCGTTGTGCCAGAATCCGCTGCACACCGCGACACAATACGCGCTGCTCACAGCCCTCGCCGCTGTGGGCCGCACCTATTTGTCCTCAGGCGCTGGCTTTGTGGCAAAAGCGACCGGCTGGCCGCTGTTCTTCGCGATCTGCGTCGCGGTCGCGGTTCCGAGCCTGATCCTGCTGGCGTGGCTGCAACGGCGCGGGCATTTTTCGAATCTGGAGAGGGTGAAAACCTGACCCGCGAGTGAATGGAGCGCCACATCCATCAACCTCGGTCGTCATATCCCGCGAAAGCGGGGTATCCAGTAATTTCGATATTCGCGTTTACCACCGACGCCACGGCGTACTGGGTCGCCCGGTCAAAGCCGGGCGATGACGGCAGTGGTCGCGGTAACGACAGCATCCCTCAATGCTTCGTCACCACGCTCCATTTGGTGACCACGGCCTCGCTCATCTGCCCGGCGTCCTGCGCGCAGGCGACCTCGTCGACCTTCACCGAGAGTTCCTTGCCGACGAAGCCCTTTAGCTGCGCGGCCTGAGCATCATTGTCGGTCACAATCTGAAACGTTTCCGGTCCGGTTTCCAGACCGCAGAGACCGTTTGGCGGCGGCAACCGACGAGGCTCGCTGGTGAGTTGATAAGTAGCGACGCCTTTGCCTTTTTTGCCGCCGGGCGTACGTAGGGCGTTTAGCTCTCCCGAAAGCACGTCGCCAGCATTGATCAACCTGGATGCATTCGGCGCGGGTCCGGCCTGCTGCGCCATCGCAGGAGTTGCGGCGAACGTAGCCGCAATAACCGTGGCCAAAGTCGACCGTTGGCCGAATCGTAGTCTCGTCATGTTGATTGTTTCCGTCAGTGATTGCTAGAACAATGTGCGCTGCCGCATTGCCGCGGACAGCGTGCCTTCATCGAGATAATCGAGTTCGCCGCCGACCGGCACGCCGTGGGCAAGCCTCGTCACCTTGACACCCGCCTCCTGCAAGAGGTCAGTGATGTAATGCGCGGTGGTCTGGCCGTCGACGGTTGCATTCAATGCGAGAATGATTTCCGTCACGCGCGGATCGTGCGCTCGCGCCACCAGCGCATCGATGGTCAGATCCTGCGGGCCTACGCCATCGAGCGGCGATAGCGTCGCGCCCAGCACATGATAGAATCCATTGGTCGCATGCGCGCGCTCCAGCGCCCACAAATCGGCGACGTCGGCGACCACGACAATGATCGCGGGGTCGCGCCGCGGGTCGGTGCATACCGTGCAGGGATTTTGGGTGTCGATATTGCCGCAGGTCTTGCAGACCTGGATCTTGTCGATCGCGACCTGCAGCGCGCCGGCCAGCGGCGTCATCAGCGCCTCGCGTTTCTTGATCAGATGCAAAGCCGCCCGCCGCGCCGAGCGCGGGCCGAGCCCCGGCAACCGCGCCAGCAACTGGATCAGGCGTTCGATTTCTGGACCTGCAACGGCAGCGGGCATGTTCAGGTCAGGCCCAGCCCTGGCGGCAGCCCGAGGCCGCCGGTCAGCGACTGCATCTTCTCCTGCATCGCAGCTTCCGCCTTGCGCCGCGCGTCGTTATGCGCAGTCACCAGCAGGTCTTCGAGGATTTCGCGCTCGTCCGCCTTCACCAGCGACGGATCGATTTTGATGGCCTTCACTTCCATCTTTGCGGTCATGCGCACGCTGACAAGACCGCCGCCCGAGATACCCTCGACCTCGATATGGCCGAGTTCTTCCTGCATCGCCTGCATCTTCGATTGCAGTTGCGCCGCCTGCTTCATCATGCCGAGAAAATCAGCCATGGCCGCTTCCTTTGAAATCTATTGATCGTCGCCGTCGGAACCCTCGGCAGGCTCTTCACCGCTAGCATCGGATTCCGGCGGCTCGGGGGCAAGCTTGCGCACCTCGACGACCTTGGCGCCGGGAAATCGTGCCAGTACCTCCTGCACCCTCGGATCGGATTCCGCGGCGCGCTCGCGCTGGTTTTTCTGCACTTCGTTTTGCGAACGCAGCGTCGGCTGTCCCACTTCGTTGGACACGATCACGGTCCAGCGTCGCCCGGTCCATTGTTCCAGTTTGCGCGAGAGATCGTTGATCAGCGTCCGCGCGGCGCTACGCTCCAGCGCAACTTCAAGCCGCCCGTCCTCGATACGGACCAGACGCACATCGGCTTCAAGCGCAGCCTTGGTCAAGAGATCGCGTTTCTCACCGGCGAGGGCCACCAGTTCCGGAAAGCTTGCGATCCTGAGCGCCGCCGGCGCGGACGGGACGTCGGACGCCGGCGCGATCATTTGCGGGCGCGCCGATGCCTCAGCGCCGGTGCGTGGTGCCGAAGAACGTGCCGTCGAAGGCTGCATTGACGATAGCGTCGAGGCCGGTGCGCTGCGCGGCGCGGCGTTTCCGGAGCCGGCCGGCGATGCGCCGCCATTCTGCTCGAGCATCCTGACGGCTTCGTCCGGCGTCGGCATATCGGCGACATAGGCGATGCGCACCAACACCATTTCCGCCGCCGCCGCGGGCCGCGTCGCGGCCTGCGCCTCGGAGATGCCCTTCAGCAGCATCTGCCACATCCGAGACAGCACACGCATCGATAGTTTCGCGGCGAAGTCGCGGGCGCGCAGCCGCTCGGTTTCTCCAAACGCGACATTGTCGGCCGTCGCCGGCACGATCTTGACGCGGGTGACGAAATTGACGAATTCGGCGAGATCGCTGAGCACCACGATCGGATCGGCGCCGGTGTCATACTGCTCGCGAAACTCCTTAAACGCGCCGGCGATGTCGCCGCGAACAAGCGAATCGAAGAGATCGATCACCCTTGTGCGGTCGGCCAGGCCGAGCATCTGCCGCACGGCATCGGCGCGCACCGCTCCGGCCGCGTGTGCGATCGCCTGATCGAACAGCGACAGCGAATCTCGCACCGAACCCTCCGCCGCGCGCGCGATGATGCCGAGCGCCTCCGGCTCAACCTCGACGTTTTCCTTTGCCGCGATGTTGGCGAGATGCGCCATCAGCACATCGGCATCGACCCGCCGCAGATCGAAGCGCTGGCAGCGCGACAGCACCGTCACCGGCACCTTTCGAATTTCCGTTGTGGCGAACACGAATTTGGCGTGTTCCGGCGGCTCCTCCAGCGTCTTCAGAAACGCGTTGAACGCCGCGGTCGATAGCATGTGGACTTCGTCGATGATGTAGACCTTGTAGCGCGCGCTCGCCGGCGCGTAGCGCACGCTGTCGTTGATCTGGCGCACGTCATCGACGCCGGTATGGGATGCGGCGTCCATTTCCAGCACATCCATGTGCCGGCTTTCCATGATCGCCTGGCAATGCACGCCCGGCACCGGCATGTGGATGGTCGGTCCCTTCACCGAATTATCAGGCAGTTCGTAGTTCAGCGCGCGCGCCAGAATCCGTGCCGTAGTGGTTTTTCCGACGCCGCGCACGCCGGTCAGAATCCAGGCTTGCGGAATCCTCCCGGTTTCGAACGCGTTGGAAACGGTGCGGACCACGGCGTCCTGCCCGATCAAATCGTCAAAGCTGGAAGGGCGGTATTTCCGCGCCAGTACACGATAATGCTTGCCGGCCTCAGGCGGGTCGCCGAGGTCGAAGCCGCCCTGGCGGGCGCTTTCCGGATCGTCAGGGGGCATTAAGGGAGCGCCAGCGTCGGTCATCGATCGATCCGCACTTGATTGTCTCTCGAAGCCGGCTTGCGGAACATACCTTGCGCGTATTCTGATCGCAAAACCGGTACCCACTTTTGCGGAATACACGTGGAGCAAAATCAAACGCAGGACGGATCACCGCTTTTGCGCGATTCGCTCGAAAAAACAGGTAGGAGACTGACGAGCGACCCGATCCGGACCTCGTTAGGGCTGCTTCCTTCCGGACCTGACCCGGTTGGCGAGTGGCTCGTCCACCGCCAATCTCCCGGTGCTTATTTGGGGCCAAAAGCCCGGGAAAGCAAGCGGGGCGAGAGCGGGTTCCGGGGCTTGTGCAAAAACACGGAAAGGCATTAGTTGCCGTCACGGCCGGCCTTTTGCCGGGCGTCCACGTCTCCCTTGGTTTGGCAACAAAATCAGACGTGGATGGCCGGGACGAGCCCGGCCATGACGAAGGAATATGCATGCCCTTTGACGCTCCTGCCTGGTCGCTGCATTCACAGCTCAAAAAAGACACCATCGACATCGGCGACCTGCCGCTTTGCCGCGTGCTGGTAATCAAGGATGCGCATTACCCCTGGCTGCTGCTGGTTCCGCGCCGGCACGAAGCCGTGGAAATTATCGACCTCGACGAGGTCGAGCAGGCGCAGTTGATGACGGAGATCAGCCGCGTCGCACGCGCGCTCAAAGAGATCACCAAATGCGACAAGCTGAATATCGCCGCACTCGGCAATCTGGTGCCGCAACTGCACGTGCACGTCATCGCCCGCCGCTCCGGCGACGTTGCCTGGCCGCGTCCGGTCTGGGGAGCGATGCCGCCGCTCGCGCATGACGCGGAGGAAGTGCAGAATTTCATCAGCGCGCTTCGCCGCAAAATCTGGCTTGGTTAGGACATGACAGCATTCGATTCGTTTCCATTGGGGCGGCCTGCCTTCATCAGCAATATTCTCGATCGCGCCGCGCATCTGCGCAGCGACGATGCGAAACTGTTGACACTGGAGGGCCACCGCGACGCCCGCGCCTATGTGGTGTATCGCGACTCGCTGGTGGTGAAGCAGGAGGCCGACGGTCCCCGCGCGCTGCTGAGCATCGACGAAGCGCTGAAATTCGGCGCCAATCCCGGCACGATTTTCCTGGGCCTGCGCGAGGGCGCCGCGGTATTCGGCATGGGTATCTCGGCAGCGGCGGTGGAAAAATTGCTCCCCCGCAACGATGTCGCGGTCACCGAACTGCGCGGGATGGCGATGCAGGGCGTGGTGCCGCCCGACCAGCTCTCGGCGATTGCGATGGCGAAATCGATGGTGAGCTGGCACCAGCGCCACGGCTATTGCGCCAACTGCGGAACCCGCACGGCAATGAAGGAAGGCGGCTGGAAGCGCGAC
Source organism: uncultured Alphaproteobacteria bacterium (assembly GCA_963732455.1). Classification (GTDB taxonomy): domain Bacteria; phylum Pseudomonadota; class Alphaproteobacteria; order Rhizobiales; family Xanthobacteraceae; genus Bradyrhizobium. The sequence goes on from CAVSZM010000012.1 coordinate 21,179, forward strand.
TGTCCCAGTTGCAAGGCCGAGCATTTTCCACGCACCGATCCGGTCGTGATCATGCTGGTAACGTCGGGCGACAAATGCCTGCTGGGGCGGCAGAAGCAATTTCCAGCCGGCATGTGGTCGTGTCTTGCGGGATTTGTCGAAGCCGCGGAGACCATCGAGGATGCCGTCCGCCGCGAGATATTCGAGGAATCGGGAATTCGTTGCACCGACGTGAATTATTATATGACGCAGCCCTGGCCCTACCCGTCATCCCTGATGATCGGGTGCACCGCGCGGGCGACCAACGAGAATATCGTTGTCGATCGCACGGAGCTGGAGGACGCACGCTGGTTCGACCGGGCCGAGGCAATCTTGATGATCAAACGGGAACATCCCGGCGGCCTCGCGGGACCGCATCCGTTTGCCATTGCCCATCATCTGCTCGGCCGCTGGCTGCATGAGCGCCCAGACGAGCGTGCATAGCGGGAACTCCCTCATGGCTCCAACCATTAGCCCAGAGCCCTGGTTCCGGCAGAACGCGGAACCGACATGACGGATTCCCGCATGAACTTTCATGCTGCCGCGCCGAAAATCCCTCCGCGCATTCTCTGCATTGGCATGCCGGTGCGCGACTTGACGTTCCGCATCCAGGAATTGCCGGAGCGCGGCTTCAAGGTGAACGCCAGCCATTTCGAAGAGATCAGCGGCGGCAATGCGCTCAATGCGGCGATCGGAATCGTTCGTCTCGGTGGCCGCGCTTCGATCTGCGGGCCGATGGGCGACGCTCGCGAAACATCGAGCCGGTATATTTTCGACAAGCTCGCGCATGAAGGCATCGACACCAGACACATCGTTCACATGCCGGGCCTGGTGACGCCGATCTCCAACATCATGATCGACCCGAGCGGCGAGCGCACCATCGTGACCTTCCGCGATCCGGAATTGTGGAAAGTCCGCCTGCCCGAGGCTGACGGCCTGCTCGAAGATTGCAGCGCCATCCTGACAGAGAACCGCTGCGCGGAATTCTGCACCGAGCTCTGCGTCGAGGCGCGCCGACGCGGCATTCCCGTGATCGTCGATGTCGACCGCACCATGTCGCTGCGCGAAGGCCTGCTTACGGCGTCGTCGCACCTGGTGTTTTCAAGCGAAGCGTTGCAGTCCACCGCCGGCGTCGCCGACGACGCCGAAGCGCTAAGAAAAATTGCGAAGCTGACCCCATCGTTTCTGGCGGGCACGCGGGGCGCGCAAGGCACGCTCTGGCTCGACGAACACCAGACCCTGCAGCGGACGCCGGCCTTCCCGGTGCATACCGTGGACACGCTCGGAGCGGGCGACGTGTTCCACGGCGCGTTCGCCCTGGCAATCACCGAGAAACAAGATCTGCCTGACGCACTGCGGTTTGCCTCCGCCGCCGCGGCGCTCAAATGCACCCGATTCGGCGGCGCTTTTGCCGCCCCGCAACGTACTGAAGTGGAAGAACTTTTGAACCACGGCCACACCACTAACCCGGTCCCTACCAACCAATAATGGGGCTTGTATTAGAAGATTTTTCTATATATGAGGGTCATCCACCTCGTAAATGGAACAAAGTTCTTCCCATGACCGACCTTGCCGTTCAAATTCACGAGCCCAACCGCCGCCTCGACGCCATCGACCGTAAAATTCTGACGGTGCTTCAGGAAGATGCTTCCCTGTCCGTCGCCGAGATTGGCGACCGTGTCGGACTGTCATCGACGCCGTGCTGGAAGCGCATCCAGCGGCTGGAAGCCGACGGGGTCATCCTGCGCCGGGTCGCGCTGGTCGACCAGAACAAGATCGGACTCGGTATTTCGGTTTTTGTCTCGGTCGAGAGCGCCGATCACTCCGAAGCCTGGCTTCGGAAATTCGCCGATGCCGTCAGTGCGATGCCTGAGGTGATGGAGTTTTATCGGATGGCCGGCGACGTCGATTACATGCTGCGCGTCGTAGTCGCGGACATGCAGAGCTACGACGTGTTTTACAAGAAGCTGATCGGCGCGGTGCCGCTGAAGAACGTCACGTCGCGTTTCGCGATGGAGAAGATCAAATCGGTCACGGCGTTGCCGGTGCCGGCGGCGTAGAATCAAATCTTCTGATTGTACTCGCCGACTTCGGGATGCGTGCGCAGCACCGAATCCATCGCCTCGAACATGTCGCGCATCCGTTGTTCGCTGACCGGACTTTCGACCACGACCACCAGTTCCGGCTTGTTGGACGACGCCCGCACCAGGCCCCAGCTGCCGTCCTCGACCGTGACGCGCACACCGTTGACGGTGACGAGATCGCGAATCGGTTGCCCCGCGACCTTCTGGCTCTTCTTTTGCATCGCCTCGAAATGTTTCACCACGCCGTCGACGATGCCGTATTTGGCCTCGTCCGCGCAATGCGGCGACATCGTCGGCGACGACCACGTCTTCGGCAGGGCATTTTTCAGGTCCGCCATCGACTTGCCGGGCGCGCGATCGAGCATCTCGCAGATTGCGATCGCCGAGATCAGGCCGTCGTCATAGCCCCGGCCGAACGGCGCGTTGAAGAAGAAATGGCCGGATTTCTCGAAACCCGCCAGCGCGCCTAACTCGTTGGTGCGGCGTTTCATGTAGGAGTGGCCGGTTTTCCAGTAGCTGGTTTTGGCTCCCTGCCTCGAGAGCACCGGATCGGTAGCGAACAGACCGGTGGATTTGACGTCGACCACGAACCGCGCGTTCTTGTGAATCGCCGACATGTCGCGCGCCAGCATCACGCCGACCTTGTCGGCGAAAATTTCTTCCCCCGTATTGTCGACCGCGCCGCAGCGATCGCCGTCGCCGTCGAAACCAAGGCCGACGTCGGCCTTGTGCTCAAGCACCGCGTCGCGGATGGCGTGCAGCATTTCCATGTCTTCGGGATTGGGATTGTATTTCGGGAAGGTGTGGTCGAGCTCGGTGTCGAGCGGCACTACCTCGCAGCCGATCGCCCGCATTACCTCGGGCGCGAATGCGCCCGCCGTGCCGTTGCCGCAGGCGACCACGACCTTCAGCCTGCGCTTCAGCTTCGAGCGTTTGGTCAGGTCCGCAATGTAGCGTGCCGGGAAATTCTCGTGAAACTGGTACGAACCGCCGGTCCTGTTCCTGAAGTCGGCGTTGAGCACGATCTCCTTCAAGCGGGTCATCTCGTCGGGGCCGAAGGTGAGAGGGCGGTTGGCGCCCATCTTGACGCCGGTCCAGCCATTGTCGTTATGCGACGCCGTCACCATCGCCACACAGGGCACGTCGATCTCGAATTGCGCGAAATACGCCATCGGTGTCATGCACAGACCGATGTCGTGGACCTTGCAGCCCGCCGCCATCATTCCCGAAATCAGCGCATATTTGATCGAGGCCGAATAACCCCGGAAATCATGTCCGGTAACGATTTCCTGCCTGACGCCGAGTTCCGCGATCAGCGCGCCGAGCCCCATGCCCAGCGCCTGAATGCCCATCAAGTTGATTTCCTTGCCGAACAGCCAGCGGGCGTCGTATTCGCGAAACCCGGTCGCTTTCACCATCGGCTCGGATTCATAGGCATAGGTATTGGGAACCAGCACGGATTTCGGCTTCGGAAACATTCAAATGCCTCGTCGTGAACCGCTGAGAAAAATGTACCGCAGCCATAGCGAATGCATGGGCGTAGCGGAAGGCGGGAAAGCCGTTTTGTGGCGTTTAACCGCGGCGGATCGGCAGCAAAGCAGTTTTACTGCTCCAGCACCATCTGGCCGTTGGCGAATTCGAAGCGTTTCAGCTTCGACAAAAATGACAGGCCGAGCAGGTTTTCGGACAATGCTTCGTCGGGTAGCACCATGGCATCGACGTCGCGCACCACTAGCCCGCCGACGTCGACCATCGCGAGCTGTGTGCGCGCTGCCTTGATGGTGCCGTTGGCGGTCGTGACCGTGGCGTTGTAGTCGCCGCGGGACGGCCGCAGACCGAACCGAGCCGCGGACGTTTCGTTCAGCGCGATCACCGATGCGCCGGTATCGACCATGAAACCGATGCGCTGGCCGTCGATCCGGCCTTCGGTCAGGAAATGACCGCGAGAGTCGCGCGGGATGCTGAGGCTGCGAAGACCGCTCGGTGCCGGTGTCTCGGCCGGGGCAGCCTTTCGGAGGGCGGTACTGGCGAGCGCCGGCGTCGCCGTCATCCTGTCCGCCATTTGCGCCATGATGGTGCCAAGGCCGATCATGAAGGCGGCAAAGATCATAATACTACGCATCACGCCACACTCGATCCGAGGGACCCGCAATATCACCACGTCAGCCGCAAAACCGCGACCGATCGCAGCGTCGAAGCCTACCATTTTCGCTAAAAGGATGAGCGAAGCGTTAACGGAGGCTTTCCCTCACGTTCCCCGGGGCTTCACCCGCCGGGTCGGCATGGCGCTCGACGGGTCCTCCGGCCAGGAATGTCTCGGATAGCGCCCGCGCAGATCGGAGCGTACCGCCGCATAGCTGCCGCGCCAAAAACCCGGCAAATCGCGTGTCACCTGTACCGGCCGATGCGCCGGCGACAGCAGCTCCAGCACCAGCGGCACCGCGCCTTTCGCGATCGATGGATGGGTATTGAGCCCGAACAATTCCTGCAGCCGGACCGCGATTGTCGGTCCCTGCTCGGCCTCGTAATCGATCGCCAGCATGGTCCCGGTCGGCGCCTCGAAATGCGTCGGCGCTTCGCGCTCCAGCCGCGCGCGCAACTCCCAGGGCAGCAATGTCATCAGCGCCTCCGACAGATCGCCGGACGAAAACTCCTTCAGCGACGTCTTGTCGTGGAGCGCAGGTACCAGCCATACCTCGCGTTTCGCCGCGAGCGCATCATCGGACAAGTCCGGCCAAGGGTTCTGTGACGTCTCGCCCTCCGCCCTGCGCAGGAACATCACACGATCGCGCCACTGCTTCAGAGGTTTCGACCATGGCAGCTTGTCGGGGCCGGAAGCGATCAGCCCATCGGCCAGCACCTGCGCGGTCTCCATCGAGGGCGACAGCGCCATCGGCGCCTCCGACAAGGTGATCGCATGCAATGTTTTCTTGCGCCGCGCCCGCAAAGCCATCGCGTTGCGGTCGAACAAAATCTCGTCGGCGGTCTCGATCTGATCGGCGAAGCGAAGCTCGATGTCTGCCAGCGAGATCGGCGCCGCCAACAGGATGCGCCCGTTCGCTGCCGTGCCCGTCAATTCGGCGACCGCGACATAGGGTGCGCGCGCCAGCGCGGAAGTCTGTTCCACCGCAGCGCCGCGCCCGTTGGCGAGCACGAAGCTGCCATTGCCGCGATTGCGTGCGACGCGTTCGGGAAATGCAAATGCGAGCATCACGCCGGTGGAGGGCTCGCCTCCCCCTTGCGGAGAGGGAGAAGCCGAGGTCGCGGCGGCCTTTTCCCCGGAAGCGACCTGCGACGCCCAGCGCTGCGCCAGACCGCGCGCGCTGCTTGCGCGTTGCGATCGGTCGCGGCGGAATTGATCCAGCCTGGCATCGAGATCGACGCTGTCGCCGCCGAGGCCGCGTTCCGTTAGAACCGCCGCAATCTCCGCGGCCTCCTCGCCGGTTCCCAGGCCATGCGAATCCACGATCATCCGCGCCAGCCGCGGTGGCAGCGCCAGCGCACGCAGGCTGTTGCCTTCCGCGGTGATCCGTCCGTCGGCGTCGAGCGCGCCGAGTTCGCGCAACAGGCTCCGCGCTTCCTTCAGCGCAGGCGCGGGCGGCGAATCCAGAAATGCCAGCGTCGTCGGATCGCCTACGCCCCATTGCGCGACGTCGAGCACCAGCGACGAGAGATCGGCGCTCAGAATTTCGGGCTGGGTATAGGCCGAAAGCGACGCGGTCTGCGGTTCGTCCCACAGCCGGTAGCAAACGCCGGGTTCGGTGCGGCCGGCGCGGCCTCGGCGCTGATCGACCGCGGCGCGTGAAGCACGTACGGTTTCCAGCCGCGTCAAGCCGATGTCGGGCTCGTAGCGCGGCACCCGCGCCATGCCGGAATCGACGACAATGCGGACGCCTTCAATCGTCAGTGACGTCTCCGCGATCGATGTCGCCAGCACGACTTTGCGGTGGCCCTCGGGCGCCGGCGCGATGGCGCGATCCTGCACGGCGGCATCGAGTGCGCCAAAGAGCGGCACGATTTCGATGGAGGCATCGTGGATACGCTCGCCGAGAAAGTTCTGGGTCCGGCGAATTTCCGCGGCGCCCGGCAGAAACGCCAGCACCGAACCCGGATCGGCGCGCAGCGCCACCGCGATCGCATCTGCCATCTGCCGCTCCAGCGGCGCATCCGCCTTGCGGCCGAGATAGCGAGTTTCCACTGGAAAGGCGCGGCCTTCGCTGGCGATGACAGGTGCCTCGCCGAGCAGCTTTGCCACCCGCGCGCCATCGAGCGTGGCCGACATCACCAGGATGCGCAGATCATCGCGCAGTCCGACTTGGGCGTCTCGCGCCAGCGCCAGGCCCAGATCGGCATCGAGCGAGCGTTCGTGAAACTCGTCGAATAGAACCGCGGCAACGCCGGACAATTCCGGATCGTCGAGAATCTGGCGAGAGAAGATGCCCTCGGTGACGACCTCGATTCGAGTCGCGCGCGATACCTTCGAGCCGAACCGGACGCGGTAGCCGACGGTCTCGCCGACTCGCTCGCCCAGCGTATGAGCCATGCGCTCCGCGCTGGCGCGGGCCGCGATCCGCCGCGGCTCCAGTACGATGATCTTCCTGCCTTTTATCCAGGGCTCGTCGAGCAGCGCCAGCGGCACCCGCGTGGTCTTGCCGGCGCCGGGAGGCGCCACCAGCACCGCCGCGTTGTTGCCGGCGAGCATACGCGCCAGTTCGCCGAGTACCGCGTCGATCGGAAGGGGCGTGTCGAAGCTGCGCACGATTCAGATTGTCCCTGCGCGCATGACGAGCCCGCCTATACCGCCCCGCGGCCTACGCCTTCGTAGGTGAAGCCGAGTGCGGCCATGTCTTCGGGACGATAAATATTGCGCAGATCGACGACCACGGGTTGCGCCATTTCGCGCTTCAGCCTTTGCAGATCGAGCGTACGATATTGCACCCACTCGGTCACCACCACCATTGCATCAGCACCGCGCGCGCATGCGTAGGGATCGTCGCAATATTCGATGTCAGGCAATTCGCGGCGCGCCTGCTCCATTCCGACCGGATCATGCGCGCGCACCTCCGCGCCCATGTCGAGAAGTCCGGTCACCAGGGGAATCGACGGCGCCTCGCGCATGTCGTCGGTGTCGGGCTTGAAGGTGAGGCCGAGCACGGCGACGGTCTTGCCGCGCAGGCTGCCTCCGGCAGCACTTGCGACCTTGCGCGCCATTGCGCGCTTGCGGTTGTCGTTGACCGTGAGCACTGCCTCGACGATCCGCAACGGCACGTCATGATCGAGCGCGATCTTCACCAGCGCGCGGGTGTCCTTCGGGAAACACGAGCCGCCGAAACCCGGCCCCGCGTGCAGGAATTTCGGGCCGATGCGATTGTCGAGCCCGATGCCGCGTGCGACTTCCTGCACATCGGCGCCGACTTTCTCGGCAAGATCGGCGATCTCGTTGATGAAAGTGATCTTGGTGGCGAGGAACGCATTGGCTGCGTATTTGATCAGTTCCGCGGTACGCCGCGCCGTAAACATCAGCGGCGCCTGATTGAGCGACAGCGGCCGGTAGATATCGCCGAGTACCTTCTGTGCACGCTCGTCCGAGGTTCCGACCACGATGCGGTCGGGAAACTTGAAATCGCGGATCGCAGCTCCCTCGCGCAGGAATTCCGGATTGGAAGCCACCGCGACATCGGCCGACGGATTGGTCTCACGAATCAACCGCTCGACTTCATCGCCGGTGCCAACCGGCACGGTCGATTTGGTGACGACTACCGTAAAGCCGGCGAGCGCAGCTGCGATCTCGCGCGCGGCGGCATGAACGTAGGTCAAATCGGCGTGGCCGTCGCCGCGCCGCGACGGCGTGCCGACGGCGATAAACACCGCATCCGCCTCGGCGACCGGCGCGGCGAGATCGGTGGCGAAATCCAGCCGCCGGGCCTTCACATTGGAAGCCACCAGCGCATCGAGGCCGGGCTCGAAAATCGGGATTTTGCCCCGGCGCAAGCTTGCGATCTTCTCGCCGTCCTTGTCCACACAGGTGACATGGTGGCCGAAATCAGCAAAGCAGGCGCCGGACACCAGCCCCACATAGCCCGTGCCAATCATGGCAATGCGCATTCAGAAACCCGTCGATGATGGTTAACGTCTGATCCGATTTTGAGGCGGGTCTTAGAGCATTTTTCGGCAAAGGGGAAACCGGAAGGTTCCGGAAACCGGCATGTCATTTGTATGAATAAAGGAGAATGAAACCGATCGGGCCGATGATGCCGCCACTCCGCGCCGAAAAGGGACACCGATGACCATAAACGGCACATCTGCCGTCACCGAGAGTTCCATACGGATCGACTGGGTGGACTACGCCAAAGGCATCTGCATCGTCATGGTGGTGATGATGCATTCGGTGCTGGGCGTCGAGGCGGCAGCCGGCCAGATCGGCTTCATGCATCACCTGGTCGCGTTCGCCAAGCCATTCCGGATGCCGGATTTCTTCCTGATCTCGGGCCTGTTCCTGGCGGTCGTGATCGACCGCGACTGGCGCACCTATCTCGACCGCAAGGTCGTGCACTTCGCCTATTTCTATGTGCTGTGGGTCACGATCCAGTTCGGCTTCAAGGCGCCATCCTTCGCCGCCGAGACCGGCTGGGCCCATGTCGGCCTGATGTATCTTGAGTCTTTCATAGAACCGTTCGGTACCTTGTGGTTCATCTATTTGCTGCCGGTGTTCTTCGTGGTTGCCAAGGCGACACGCAAAATGCCGCCGCTGGCCATCTGGACCCTGGCGGCGTTACTGGAGATGGCGCATATCGCCACCGGCTGGACCGTGATCGACGAATTTTGTGCGCGCTTTGTCTATTTCTATTCAGGCTATTGGTTCGCCGGTTATGTTTTCGCGCTGTCCGACCGCGCGCGGGCGCGTCCCGCGTGGTCGGTCGCTGGACTGGCAGCGTGGGCGCTGATCAACGCCAGCCTGGTCGTGTCAGGTTTCAGCGAATGGCCGCTGATCTCTCTCATGCTCGGGCTTTCGGGCGCGGGCGCCATCGTCACCATGGGCACGCTGCTGGCGCGGGCGCAGCGGCTCAATTTCCTGCGCTTTTGCGGCGAGCATTCCATCGTCATCTATCTTGCGTTCTTCCTGCCGATGGCAGCGACGCGCACGCTGCTGTTGCGGACCGCGCCGGTCCACGACATCGGGACGATTTCGCTTGTAGTTACAATCGTGGGTGTCGTCGGAGCGTTGGCGCTGTGGCGGACAGCGCTGCTGGCCGGCGCAAATTTCCTGTTCGATCGTCCCGCCGCGTTCTGGATCGCGCCGAAAAAGACCAGCCGCGTGTTGCAGGCTGCGGAATAGCTGTGTCGTCCCTGCGGACGCAGGGACCCATAACCACCGGCCTTTGTTAAATCGGATGGTGTCCAGGCGTCCTCAAGCCGATCCGGCGGTGGCCGCGGTGGCTATGGGTCCCCGCTCGCGCGCGCTCTGCCCGACAACAATTTGGTTGCGCGGCTCGCCAAATTACCGCGCCCGAAGGCTGTCAATCGCCGCAAAAATCCCTAAGTTGCGGCCATGCCTAAAACATCAGAAAAAGCCACTGCGAAACCCGTTGCCGTCAAGGCGCCCGCCAAAGGCGACCACGTCTTTCTGGTCGACGGTTCCTCCTATATTTTCCGCGCCTACCACGCGCTGCCGCCGCTGAACCGCAAATCCGACGGCTTACAGGTCAATGCCGTGCTCGGCTTCTGCAACATGCTGTGGAAGCTGTTGCGCGACATGCCGCCGGACAACCGGCCGACCCATCTCGCCATCGTCTTTGACAAGTCGGAAGTCACCTTCCGCAACAAGCTCTATCCCGATTACAAGGCGCATCGGCCGCCGGCTCCGGACGATCTGATTCCGCAATTTGCACTGATCCGCGAGGCCGTGCGCGCGTTCGATCTGCCCTGCCTTGAGCAAGGTGGCTTCGAGGCCGACGACCTTATCGCCACTTACGCGCGCGAGGCGGGCGAGCGTGGCGCCACCGCGACTATCGTCTCCTCCGACAAGGACCTGATGCAACTCGTCACCGACAAGGTGACGATGTACGACACCATGAAGGACCGCCGCATCGGCATTGCCGAAGTGATCGAGAAGTTCGGCGTGCCGCCGGAAAAGGTGGTCGAGGTCCAGGCGCTCGCCGGCGATTCCACCGACAACGTGCCGGGTGTGCCGGGGATCGGCATCAAGACCGCGGCGCAACTGATCGTCGAATACGGCGATCTGGAGACGCTGCTCAAGCGCGCCGGCGAGATCAAGCAGCCGAAGCGACGCGAGGCGCTGATCGACAATGCCGAGAAGGCACGGATTTCCAGGAAACTGGTGTTGCTCGACGACAAGGTCAAACTCGACGTGCCGCTCGACGAACTCGCGGTGCACGAGCCCGACGCGCGCAAGCTGATCGCGTTCTTGAAGGCGATGGAATTTTCCACCCTGACCCGCCGCGTCGCCGAGTATTCGCAGATCGATCCGGCGGATGTGGAGGCGGACGGGAAAAACAGTAGTGGCGCGAATGCTCGCGCCGGCTCCGCACCTGTCCCGCCTGCGCGGGAGATCGGATCGCACAGCGATCCGGGCGCGGGCTTGTTCCCCGAAGAAAGGACCCGCACGCCGCCCTCCCCCGCAAGCGGGAGAGGGAGCGCGCAGCGTTCGGGGAAAGGCAACGCTCAAGACGCTCAACCTCTCACTCCCCATGCGCTCGCCGCGGCGCGCGCCGAAGCCGCGCGAAAAGTCCCGCTCGATCGCAACAAGTACCAGACCATCCGCGACCTCGATCAGCTCAACGCCTGGATCGCGCGCGTACACGATGTCGGTCATTTCGCCATCGACGCCAAGGCGAGTTCGATCGACCCGATGCAAGCCGAGATGTGCGGCATCGCGCTGGCGCTGGCGCCAAACGACGCCGCCTACGTCCCGCTCAGCCACAAGCAGTCAGGTGATGGTGCAGGGCTGTTCGCGGCCGGACTCGCCCCGGACCAGATCAAGGCCGCTGACGCACTCGAGGCCTTGCGACCGCTGCTGGAATCGGCGGGCATTCTCAAGATCGGCTTCAACATCAAGTTCAATGCCGTGATGTTCGCGCAGCACGGCATCACAATCCGCAATCACGACGATGCACAGCTGATGTCGTACTCACTCGATGCCGGCCGCAATTCGCATGGGCTCGATGAACTTGCCGAACGATGGCTCGGCCATGCCACCATGAGTTACGGCGAGCTGACCGGCAGCGGAAAAGGGAAACTCAGCTTCGATCAGGTCGCGATCGACAAGGCGACCGCATATTCGGCCGAGGATGCCGATGTAATCCTGCGGCTATGGCGTGTGCTCAAACCCCGTCTTGTCGCCGAGCGCATGACCGTGGTCTATGAAACGCTGGAGCGGCCGCTGATCGGCGTGCTGGCACGGATGGAACGGCGCGGCATTTCGATCGACCGCCAGGTGCTGTCGCGTTTGTCGGGCGATTTCGCCCAGACCGCCGCGCGCGTCGAATCCGAGATTCAGGAGATCGCGGGCGAACCGGTCAACCCGGGCAGCCCCAAGCAGCTCGGCGACATCATCTTCGGCAAGATGGGATTGCCGGGCGGCAGCAAGACCAAGACGGGCGCGTGGTCGACATCGGCGCAGATTCTCGATGAGCTCGCCGAGCAGGGTCACGAGTTCCCGAAGAAAATTCTGGAATGGCGGCAGGTGTCGAAACTGAAATCGACCTATACCGATGCCCTGCCGACCTACGTGCATCCGCAGACCCACCGCGTCCATACGACTTACGCGCTGGCGGCGACCACCACCGGACGGTTGTCGTCGAACGAGCCGAACCTTCAGAACATTCCGGTTCGTACCGAGGACGGCCGGAAGATCCGCCGCGCCTTTGTTGCTTCGCCTGGCCACAAACTGGTGTCGGCGGACTATTCGCAGATCGAGCTGCGATTGCTGGCGGAGATCGCCGACATTGCCGTGCTCAAGCAGGCGTTCCGCGACGGGCTCGACATTCACGCCATGACCGCGTCGGAAATGTTCGGCGTGCCTGTCAAGGATATGCCGGGCGAGGTGCGCCGCCGCGCCAAGGCGATCAATTTCGGCATCATCTACGGCATCTCGGCATTCGGCCTCGCCAACCAGCTCGGCATTCCCAGAGAGGAAGCCTCCGCCTACATCAAGAAATATTTCGAACGCTTCCCCGGTATCCGCGCCTACATGGACGAGACGCGGGATTTCTGCCGAACGCATGGCTATGTGGAGACGCTGTTCGGCAGGAAATGTCATTACCCCGACATCAAGGCGAGCAATGCCTCGATCCGGTCCTTCAACGAGCGCGCGGCGATTAATGCGCGTCTGCAGGGGACCGCCGCCGACATCATCCGCCGCGCCATGACCCGGATGGAAGATGCCCTGGCGCAGAAGAAGCTCTCGGCGCAGATGCTCCTGCAAGTTCACGACGAACTGATCTTCGAAGTGCCCGACGACGAGGTGGCGGCGACGCTGCCGGTCGTGCAGCACACCATGCAGGACGCGCCGTTCCCGGCGGTGCTGCTCTCGGTGCCGCTGCACGTGGACGCAAGAGCTGCGAATAATTGGGACGAGGCGCATTGATACTCCTCCCGCGCAAGCGGGAGAGGGAGCAAAAATAGAACCTCAATCCAGCTTCGCCTCCATCCCGCGCTTGACGGCGGGCCGCGCCATGAGCGCGTTGTACCAGCGCTCGACATGGGGAAAATCCGAGAGCTCCACCTTGTGGCGCGGATGCCGCCACGCCCAGCCGAGGATCGCAAAGTCGGCGACCGATAGCGCGCCGGCGACGAATTCGCGGGTGGCGAGGCGGCGATCCAGCACCCCGTAGAGCCGTCGCGTCTCCGCCATAAAGCGCTTCAGGCCGTAGGCGCGGTCTTGTTCGTTCTCCAGCGCAATGAAGTGATGAACCTGCCCCGGCATCGGCCCAAAGCCGCCCATCTGCCACATCAGCCATTCATAGACGGGGATGCGCTCGATCAACGGCGCGGGCAGGAACTTGCCGGTCTTTTCGCCGAGATAGAGCAGGATCGCGCCGGACTCGAATACGCTGACGTGCTCGCCATGGGGGCCGTCGGGATCGACGATCGCCGGAATCTTGTTGTTGGGGCTGATCGCGAGGAAATCAGGCGCCATCTGCTCGCCCTTGGCAATATTCACCGGGAAAACCTTGTACGGCAGTCCCATCTCTTCCAGCGCAACACTGATCTTGCGGCCGTTCGGCGTGTTCCAGGTGTGAAGTTCAATCGTCATTTTTGTCTTATCCCGCGAAAGCGGGCTATCCAGTACCCCGGAACCCGATAGCCTTACAACCGCGCGTTTCACGGGTCGTCCCTGCACACGCTGTTGACGGCGCGACTTCCGCTCTGGAATGTGTTTGAAACCGCCGATACATTGCCCGCCCCATAAGAGAAAAGCGCCTTGTCCAAATCAGCCTCACGCGCCCGCCTCGCCGAGATCATCCGCAAGCGCTCGTTCGGTCGCGGCGAAATCACGCTGGCCTCGGGCCGCAAGAGCGATTTCTATTTCAATCTCAAGCCGACCATGCTCGATCCCGAGGGTGCCGCATTGCTCGCGGAACTGACCTATGAAGCGCTGAAGGACGACGGTCTCGATTATGTCGGCGGACTGGAAATGGGTGCGGTGCCGCTTGCCGGCGCGATCGCGCAGCTCTCCTGGATCAAGGGACATCCGATCGCGGCATTCTTCGTGCGCAAGAAACCCAAGGAGCACGGCGCCAGGCTCGCCGTCGAAGGGCTGGCAAAGGGCGAGAGCCTGAACGGAAAGCGCGTGGTGATCGTCGAGGACGTCACCACCACAGGCGGCTCGGCGCTGAAAGCGGCCGAGGCGGTGCGCGATGCCGGCGGCAAGATCGCGCTGGTGTTCACCATGGTGGACCGCGATGAAGGCGCAGCCGAAACTTTCGCGGAAGCCGGCATTCCGTTTCGGTCGCTCTACAAGGCCGGAGAATTCTTGAAGGATCGATAGCGCCGCGCGCCTCCTCGGCATCGTCGGGCGGAAATAACTACCGCCCGACGATGACGCCGATCACGTTCGGCGCCGACAGATATTTTTCCTCGATGGAAGCGCGCGCCGCCGCGCGGTTTTCCGGCGTCAACAGGCCGCGCTTCTCGGCAAGGATCATCCAGCAATAGCCCCACCAGTCCGTCAACATGCCCTCGGCTTCGACGAGATCGTAGCCCTGTTCGGCGGCGAAGATGCGCGCATGCGCTTCGTCGAGCGAATCGAGCCAGACGTGATCGTCGTCGGAAAACAGGTCGTCGCTGAAGTCATCGGTGGTGTAGCCCCACACCGACATGCAGACGGCGTTGAACTCGCGATCGATCTGGTCGTCATCGACCGGCCGGCGGCGGGAGGCTTGATGCAGCCGCGACAGCGAGCGTGCGAAGTCGGCAATGCGGGTGAGCGCGAATTGATCGAAGGCGATGGTGGACATGTAGTCCTCGGAATCTCGGATAGACCATAGATGTTGTGTGGCAACGTGCCGAATCACTATGATATATCAAAGACTTGCTAAAGTGTTCTTAATTTGTTCCATGACGAGCGAGACTCACCCAGCCCACCGAGCTTCAGGAGGCGGAGGTCAACCCGAAGATGAAGAGATTCATTTATGTCTGTGTAGGCTCAGCCGCCGGCATACCGGGGGCGATGGTTCGTCAACATGCTGCTCATGGCACTCACGAAGCACGGATAGCTCATCGTCAGTCCGTGACAGGGTATCTTGTCCTGGCCATCTTCGCGGGCGGGTTCAGCCACAGGCTGGATTGCCGGTTGGCTCCTTCATTTTAGAAAATACCACGTTCATCGCATGAAGACGAAGTGAGGCCGCCGCAAATGGCGGCCTTTTTCATTTCGCCTCACATCGCCGACAAGAGCTTGTCGCCGCAATAATTGGCGTAGAACTTTCCGCCGCACTGCCGGCGGATGGCTGCGCAGCGCGCCGCGGGTGAAGCGTTTGCCGGCACGCTGAACGAGCAGCTCAGGCCGTCGGCGCTCTTGCCGGACTTGCCCGCGGCGAATGCCGCGCTGGTGGCGCTGATGCAGAACACCAGAAGTGCGGCGGCGACAATCTCGATCGTCAATCTCATGGCCCGGTCCTTCCCTGGGTTATCGCGGCATCCTGTTTTTCGGTTTCCACCATATCACCAAAACGCAGGGCGCAGATTCCGGAGAATCGGCCCGGTCCTTGCATAAAAACCATGCACGGATTGCACAAACGAGGCCCAGCGGCGGGTTTCGATCCCGGCATAAGACGCGTATCATTCCATGGGACTCTAGTTGAGGGATGCCCAGTTTGCCCGATCACCACGGAAATTCTCCGGCGCTCAATCAGCCCATCGACGAACTCGCGCTGGCCGAGATCAAGAGTGCGATCCTCACCAAGCTCCGGCTCGCGATCGGAAAGGACGCCGGGATGGCCACCCGGCACGACTGGTACAAGGCGGCGGCGTTGGCGCTGCGCGACCGCATCGTGCACCGCTGGCTGACATCCGAAAAACAGAGCTACGACGCCGGCCGCAAGCGGGTCTATTACCTCAGTCTGGAATTTTTGATCGGCCGCCTGTTCACCGATGCGCTGAACAATATGGGGCTGTTGCCGATCTTCGAGGCAGCACTTGGCGATCTCGGCGTCGGTCTCTCCGACTTGCGCAAATGCGAGCCGGATGCAGCGCTCGGTAATGGCGGTCTTGGGCGCCTCGCGGCTTGCTTCATGGAAAGCATGGCGACACTGGCGATTCCTGCGATCGGTTACGGCATTCGCTACGATTTCGGCCTGTTCCGCCAGATCATCACGCAAGGCTGGCAGCAGGAGTATCCCGACGAATGGCTGGGCTTCGGCAACCCCTGGGAATTCCAGCGGCCGGAGGTGGTCTACCACGTGCATTTCGGCGGCGGCGTCGAGCACGTCGAAGTGAAGGGACGCGACCTCGCGATCTGGCATCCGGCGGAAACCGTACAAGCCGTCGCCTACGACACCCCGATCGTGGGATGGCGCGGCCAGCACGTCAACGCGCTACGGCTGTGGTCCGCGCGCTCGCCCGACCCGCTCAAGCTCGACGTGTTCAATACCGGCGACTATCTCGGAGCCAGCGCCGAGGAGGCGCGCGCCGAATCGATCTGCAAGTTCCTCTATCCGAACGACGAGAGCCCGGCGGGACGCGAGCTGCGGCTGCGCCAGGAATATTTCTTCGTCTCGGCCTCGTTGCAGGATCTGGTCAAGCGCCATCTGACATCGGACGGGCAATTGCGCGGTCTGGCGTCGAAAGCCGCGGTGCAACTCAACGACACCCATCCCAGCCTCGCCGTCACCGAACTGATGCGTATTCTGGTCGATCTTCACAACTTCCGCTGGGACGAAGCGTGGCAGATCACCGTGGCGACGCTGTCCTACACCAACCACACGCTGCTGCCGGAAGCGCTCGAGACCTGGCCGGTCGAATTGTTCGAACGCCTGTTGCCGCGCCATCTGGAGATCATCTACCGCATCAATGTCGCGCATCTCGCGCTCGCGGACGCGCGCTGTCCCGGCGACGTCGATTTCAGGGCTTCGGTCTCCCTGATCGACGAGAAGTCCGGCCGCAGGGTGCGGATGGGGCAGTTGGCCTTCGTCGGATCGCACCGCATCAACGGCGTCTCGGCGATGCATTCCGATCTGATGAAGGAGACCGTATTCCACGATCTCAATCATCTCTATCCGGCCCGCATCACCAACAAGACCAATGGCATCACTTTCCGCCGCTGGCTGATGCTGGCCAATCCCAGGCTGACCGACCTGTTACGCGAGGCCTGCGGCGAAGCCGTGCTCGATGATTTCTCGCAGCTTGAACGTCTCGAAGCCCGCGCCAGCGACAACGCGTTCCAGCAGCAATTCCGCGCGGTCAAGCACCACAACAAGATCGTGCTGGCGCGGCTGATCGGCGAACGCCTCGGTGTCAAGGTCGACCCTGCTGCGCTGTTCGACGTCCAGATCAAGCGCATCCACGAATACAAGCGGCAATTGCTCAACATCGTTGAAACCGTCGCGCTCTATCACGCGATCAAGGACGAGCCGCAACGTGACTGGGTACCGCGCGTGAAAATCTTCGCCGGCAAGGCGGCGGCGAGCTATCGTTCCGCCAAGCTGATCATCAAGCTGATCAACGACGTCGCCGAGGTTGTCAACAACGATCCGGTGGTCGCCGGACGTCTGAAGGTCGCGTTCCTCGCCGACTACAATGTCAGCCTCGCCGAGGTGATCATTCCCGCCGCCGACCTCTCCGAACAGATTTCGACCGCGGGCATGGAAGCCTCCGGCACCGGCAACATGAAGCTCGCGTTAAATGGTGCGCTAACCATCGGTACGCTCGACGGCGCCAATCTCGAAATCCGCGATCACGTCGGCCCGGAGAACATCGCGATCTTCGGCATGGAGGCGCTGGATGTGGTGGTTCGGCGCAAGCAGGGATTGGATGCGACCGATGTCATCAGGCGGTCGCCGCAGCTTTCTCGCGCCATCAACGCGATCGGGAGCGGTGAATTCTCGCCCGACGATCCCGGCCGGTTCGAAACCATCGCGCATGCGCTGCGCCATCTCGACCACTACATGGTCAGCGCGGATTTCGACGCCTATTACGAGGCCCAGCGCGGCATCGACGCGCGCTGGCAGGTGGTGCCGGCCTGGACGCGGGCCAGTATCCTGAACGTTGCGCGGATGCCGTGGTTCTCGTCCGACCGCACCATCCGCGAATATGCCCAGGACATCTGGAACGTACCGGTGCACGGAACCCCTCCGCAGGGGTTGCAACAGCCAGGCGTGCAGCGCGGCGCAACCCGCTGAATTGGATCCACCGAACCGACCGGCCCACCTCTTCCGCCAGGCCGATCATCGAGAAATCATTACCTGCCGCGTCATTGAACTCGCCCACGTAGCCATGATACTGCGCGGGAGAATCGGGAGAAATCCATGCTTGCCAAGACCCAGCACCTTTTCGACGACGCCACGCGGGTTATCGCCGGCGACAGCCGCTGGCAGGGGCGGACCAGCGACGACTACTGGGCTTTCGTCGGCCCGTTCGGCGGAGCGACCGCCGCGACAATCCTGCGAGCGTTGATCGATCATCCGCAGCGCGCCGGCGATCCGCTCTCCCTCACCGTCAATTTCTGCGCGCCGATCGCGCAAGGCGCATTCGATCTCGACGTTCGCCTGGTGAAAGCCAACAGGTCGACGCAGCATTGGTCGGTTGAGATGACGCAGGACGGCGCCGACGTTGCGACGCTCGCGACCGCCGTATTTGCCGAGCGGCGTCCGTCGTGGTCGCACCAGCAATCGACATTCCCGCAAGCCGTACCGTTCGAACAGATCCTGCCCTACCCAAAGGTCGCGGCGCCCTGGGTGAAGCAATATGATTTTCGCTTCGTCGATGGCGAACCGGATTTCGGCGGTAAGCCTCAAGCGATGCCTGCGAGCGCATTTTCCAAACTATGGATTGGCGACCGCATTCCGCGAAAGATCGATGTGCTGTCGCTGATGTCGATGTCGGATGCGTTCTTCGCTCGCGTCTTCCATGCCAGAGGCGAACTCGTGCCGTTCGGCACGGTATCGCTGACGACCTATTTCCACGCCGACGCGGCAGATCTTGCTGCCGAGGATACCACCCGCGTGCTCGCCGTCGCCGATGCCAAGATCTTCCACAAGAGTTACGGCGACCAGACCGGCGAACTGTGGTCGCCCGGCGGGCGCTTGCTCGCGACCACGACCCAGATTGGGTATTTCAAGGCATGAACTGAGGCGAATAGCCGAACCTTCCGTCATTACGGGATGCACCATCAGGCGCACCCGGAATCTGGAGGTTGCCAAATCGAGATTCCCGGCCCGCGCTCGCCGCGCCACGGAATGTCCTGGCGTGTCACTCCGCCGCGAGCTTCACTTCCGGCGCGGCGGCGCGGACGTCCGCGTCGACCTGTGCTTCGAATTTGGCAAAATTCTTCTGGAACATGCCGACCAGCGCGCGCGCCGTCTTGTCGAACTCGGCCTTGTCCTGCCAGGTGTTTACCGGATCGAGAATCTCGCTCGGTACGCCCGGCAGCGCTGTCGGGACCGCAAAGCCGAAATATTTGTCGGTGCGGAATTCAACTGATCGTAGCGAGCCGTCGAGCGCCGCTGTCAGCAGCGCGCGGGTCACCTTGATCGGCATCCGGCTGCCGGTGCCGAACTTGCCGCCGGTCCAGCCGGTATTGACCAGCCAGCAATCGACGTTGTGCTGGGCAATCAGCTCGCGCAGCATGTTGCCGTACACGGAGGGATCGAGTGGCAGGAACGGCGAGCCGAAGCAGGTGGAGAATTCCGGCTGCGGTTCTTTGCCAAGGCCGCGCTCGGTGCCCGCAACCTTGGCGGTATAGCCGGACAGGAAGTGATACATCGCCTGCGCCGGCGACAGCTTGGCGATCGGCGGCAACACGCCGAAAGCATCCGCCGCCAGCATCACGACGTTCTTCGGATGACCGGCGCGGCCGGTACGTGACGCGTTGGGAATGAAATCGAGCGGATACGCCGAGCGCGTGTTCTCGGTTTTCGAGCCGTCGTCGAAATCCGGCACGCTTGTGTCCTCGTCGAGCACCACGTTCTCAAGTACCGCGCCGAAGCGCTTGCTCGCAGCATGGATTTCGGGCTCGGCTTCCTTCGACAGCTTGATGCATTTGGCGTAGCAGCCGCCCTCGAAATTGAAGATGCCGTCCCTGCCCCAGCCGTGCTCGTCGTCACCGATCAGCGTGCGCTTCGGATCGGCTGACAGCGTGGTCTTGCCGGTCCCGGACAGGCCGAAGAAAATCGCGCTGTCGTCCTTGGGTCCGACATTGGCCGAGCAATGCATCGGCATCACGCCCTTTGCAGGGAGATAATAGTTCAGCGTGGTGAACACCGACTTCTTCATCTCGCCGGCATAATAAGACCCGCCGATCAGGACGATCTTGCGGGCGAAATCGATCGCGACAACGTTCTCGGAGCGCACACCGTGGCGTTTGGGATCGGCCCTGAAGCTGGGAATATCGATAATGGTGAGTTCGGGCACGAAGTTCGCGAGCGCCGAGGTCTCGGGCCGGATCAGCAGCGTGCGGATGAACAGCGAGTGCCAGGCGAGTTCGGTATAGACCCGGGTCTTGATCTGGAAGCTGGGATCGGCGCCACCGTAAAGATCCTGCGCGAACAGCGTCATGCCCTCGGCATGCTTGAGGAAGTCGACGTACAGCGCGTCGAACTGCTCCGACGTGATTGATTGGTTACCAGCCCACCACATGTTCTTGTCGGTGGTGGCGTCGCGAACCGTGAACTTGTCCTTCGGGCTGCGGCCGGTGAAGTCGCCCGTATCCGCGCACAACGCACCGTCGGCGGACAGCACCGCCTCGCCCGCTGCCAGTGAATATTGGTAGAGTTGCGGCGTTAAAAGATTCCAGTGCACACTCGTGAGATTCTTAAAGCCGAATTTGTCGGCGCCGAAGGCACCGTTGCGTATGCCCGTCTCTTGCACGGAAGAATCCTCCTCGAACCCGCGTAACTCCAGCGCGAATGCCGCCAGACGCGCCTTGGTGCGGTGACCGTCAATATAGCCTTCCGGCCTCGGCCCGGCGACCTATTACTGATGAACGCCGGGCTTGCCAAGCCGATCCCGCAATATTTGGTTTATTCCGTGGTGATTGATTCGGCTCAAATGCTTGCTGCAGCGCGGCTTTGCTCGGCGAGTTCTTTCAGCATCTGTCGCAGCGCAGCAAGGGTGACAATCCGCCGCGGGAAATCCAGCCGAAGGGTTACCGCTCCGGCCTGCATGTCGATCCCATCCGGGTCACAGCCGGTGCAGCGCCAGTTTGCAGGTCCTGCTCCGAGGAGTTTGGTCGCATAGAGGTTCATCGCGTCGCGATGATCGGAATTCATGTGCTCGATGGCGCCCTGCTCGGCCGCCAGCACTGCTCCGGCATCGGAAATATCTGTCAAAAATTGTTGGGGTTTGAGGTCCACGATCCGTCCGAAACCTGCCACCAGATGAGCCGCGGCCGGCCGAATCCGAAAAAAGCAGAAATCCTTAAAATTTACAAAGACTTCCGCGGACGGATGAGCGTTTAAATAGCGGCGGCGCAGGATCTCCGCATCGTCGGCGCCGGCCTCCTCGGCCCGGCCAGCCAGCATGATTCGCGATCCCTCCAGCGGATCACCCGCGGCCCGCTCATCCAGCATCAGGGATACCCTGGAGTCGGCAAGGATGTTTCTGGTGTGCAACGCCAGCCGCGAAATCAGCAGAATGGACGAGCCGTCGGCGTGGCTTGCGACGTTGACCAGCGAGCAATAGGGATCGCCACTACCTGCCATCAGGGTCGCCAATGCCCCTTGTCGGCTGCGGCGCAGCAGCGACCGGGCCAGCCGGGAAGCATCGAAATCAGCGGTCGGTTGCATCGATCATCTCCGCACATCTCATTGCAATAAAGGCCTTTTCCGGGCGAAAGTGGTGCCTATATAGGTTGGAACCAACGTTTAGCGCAGGCGTTTCGGGAACTTGGTCACACTTCAGCCCAGCTTGCATTGCTCGTTGACCATCTACGAAGCGCATTTATGCGGCGCACCGCTGGATTGCTCGCCGTTCCAGCCCTCCGTTTCGGAAAGCAGGCTCATGCCCACAATCGCTTTGGTCGACGATGACCGCAACATTCTCACATCCGTCTCGATCGCGCTTGAAGCCGAAGGCTATCGCATCATGACCTACACGGATGGTGCATCTGCGCTTGACGGCTTCCGCACCAGTCCGCCGGACCTTGCAATCCTCGACATCAAGATGCCGCGTATGGACGGCATGGAGACGTTGCGGCGGTTGCGGCAGAAGTCCGATCTGCCGGTGATATTTCTAACCTCCAAGGATGAGGAGATCGACGAATTGTTCGGTCTCAAAATGGGTGCCGACGATTTCATCCGCAAGCCGTTCTCGCAGCGCCTGCTGGTCGAGCGCGTGAAGGCTGTGCTGCGCCGCGCGGCCCCGAAGGATCCCACCGCCGTACCGAAGGAAACCGATGCCAAGGCACTCGACCGCGGACTTCTGCGAATGGACCCGGAGCGTCATACCTGCACCTGGAAGAACGAGCCGGTGACATTGACGGTGACGGAATTTCTGATCCTGCAAGCGCTGGCCACGCGCCCCGGGGTGGTGAAAAGCCGCAACGCCTTGATGGATGCGGCCTATGACGATCAGGTCTACGTCGATGATCGGACCATCGACAGCCACATCAAGCGGCTGCGCAAGAAGTTCAAGGTCGTAGACGACGACTTCGAGATGATCGAAACCCTGTACGGTGTCGGCTACCGCTTCAAGGAAACCTGATTGGCCGAGCATTCATGCGGGGTTTGCTAACTGACGCCGCCGTCCCCTTGGGATAGGTTGCGAAGGCACCGAGCCTCGCGAGAGGCAATCGAAACAACCGGCGGTTTTGGCCATTGCTTGATCGAACGCAGCCTGATCCAAGCCTCAATGCCGAGGATGTCTCGTCGTCCGTCGCGTTCGACACCGCTGCCGTCGAAAATCCACCCGCGCAAGGCTGGCAGCGGCCGCTCGGCTGGTTGCGCCGCGCCGGTCAGTTCTTTTTGGCGCTCAGCTTCTCCAGTCTCACTCGCCGCATCGTTTCACTGAATCTCGCCGGTCTGGTCGCGCTGGTAGCGAGCGTCCTCTATCTTTCGCAGTTCCGCGCCGGTCTGATCGACGCGCGGGCGCAAAGCCTCCTGGTGCAGGCCGAGATCATCGCCGGCGCCATCGCGGCTTCCGCGACTGTCCAGACCAACACCATCACCATCGATCCCGACCGGTTGCTCGACCTGAAGCCCGGCGAGACTTACGGCGCGCCGGACGAATTTTCCGGGCTGGTTTTCCCGATCAATCCGGAACGAGTCGCACCTGTCCTGCGCACGCTGATTTCTCCGACCAAGACCCGTGCTCGCATTTTCGATCGCGACGGTGGGTTGATCCTGGACAGCCGCAATCTCGAGAACGTACTGCGCTTCGAACTGCCGCCGCCATCCTCGGCGAAGCCGGGCATCGTCGAACGCGCGATGATCGCGATCCGGACCTGGCTCAATCGCGGCGATCTTCCGCTCTATCGCGAACTGGGGCCGGAGAACGGCAACGGCTATGAGGAGGTCGCAGACTCGCTGAAGGGACAGAAGCGCAGCATGGTGCGCGTCAACGACCGCGGCGAGGTGATCGTCTCGGTCGCGGTTCCGGTGCAGCGATTCCGCGCAATAAACGGCGCGCTGATGCTCTCGACCCAGGGCGACGACATCGATCAGATGGTGACCGCCGAGCGACTTGCGATCTTGAAAGTCGGCGGCGTCGCTTCCGCTGTGATGATTTTGCTGTCGTTGTTGCTGGCGAGCACCATCGCAGGCCCAGTGCGCCGACTTGCCGACAGCGCCGAGCGCGTTCGCCGCCGTATCAGGACCCGCGTCGAAATTCCCGACTTCACCCGCCGTCGCGATGAGATCGGACATCTGTCGGGCGCGCTGCGCGACATGACGGATGCGCTCTATAACCGCATCGAGGCGATCGAGATGTTCGCCGCCGATGTCGCCCATGAACTCAAGAACCCGCTGACGTCGCTGCGATCCGCGGTCGAGACGATCCCCTTGGCGCGCAATGAGAACAGCCGCGCGCGTCTGTTGGCGGTGATCGAGCACGACGTCAAACGGCTCGATCGGCTGATCTCGGATATTTCCGATGCCAGCCGACTAGATGCCGAACTGCAGCGGCAAGACATGACGCCGGTCGATCTTCGCCGCCTGCTCACGACTCTGACGTCGGTCGCCAACGAAACCCGGCTCGGCTATGACGTCGCCGTCGAAGTCCGCTTCGAAGGTCGCGGCCAGGCGGACACCTTCTCGGTGCCGGGCCATGATTCCCGGCTGGGACAGGTGATCTCCAATCTGCTGGTCAACGCTCAATCGTTTTCCAACGCCGGCGGCAAGGTACGCATCTTCTGCCGCCGCGTGAGATCGGAAATTGAAATCGTGATTGATGACGATGGGCCCGGGATTCGCGAGGATGCGCTCGAAAAAATCTTCGAGCGCTTCTACACCGATCGTCCGCATCAGGGCTTTGGTCAGAATTCCGGATTGGGGTTGTCGATCTCCAAGCAAATCATAGAGGCACACGGCGGGCGCATCTGGGGAGAGAATCGCGCAGGCCCGGTCGGCGCCGACGGTGAAGCGACCGTTGCGGGCGCGCGCTTTGTGGTCAGGCTGCCCGCGCCATGACGGACGCCGGCGCCAGCGTCCACGCTTCCGCAGTGCTGGTGGAAAATCGTGCGGTGCTGATCCGCGGTCCGTCAGGCGCCGGCAAATCGCGGCTGGCGTTCGACCTCATCCTTGCCGGGCGCTCGGGGCAAATTCCACCGACGGTGCTGGTCGGCGATGATCGTGTCCATCTTGACGCAAGCAAGGGGCAGCTCGTTGTCCGGCCGGCGTGCGAACTAGCCGGTCTGATTGAAATTCGCGGGCTTGGCATTCGCCGCTGCGACTTCACCGAAGAAGCCATCGTGGGCCTGATCGTCGATCTCTCGGCTGAGGATGCCGAGCGATTGCCACCGCCAGAGGCCCTTCAAGCACGGATTTCGGGTATAATAATACCTCGAATTCCCGTTGAACCCGGCCGTTCGGCGCTCCCGTTGGTTGTGGCTGCACTGACGACAACCGCGAGTTCAGATTCGGCGCAAATTTCGCCTGATTGCCTGAAGGGATTTGGTAACCATATAAGCCCCACTATTGCGACCGAATAGACCGGCGCATGCTCCCCTCTCTACATCTAAATTCCGGGAGAATCGCGAAGATCCCCTCTTGCGCGGGGGCTCTGGATGGTCAAAGTGGCGCGTTCGTGCGGTGCACCAAAAAAAGCACCCGCGAGGAGTTTCCAATGATTGGTCTGGTACTTGTGACCCATGGGCGCCTTGCCGACGAGTTCAAGGCGGCGCTCGAACATGTCATGGGCCCACAAAAACAAATTGAAGCTGTCACAATCGGAGCGGAGGACGACTCCGATTTGTGTCGAAGCGATATCATCGAAGCAGTCAATCGCGTCGACAGCGGCGATGGCGTCGCCATCCTTACCGACATGTTCGGCGGCACACCTTCGAATCTCGCGATCTCCTGCATGAGCCGCCCGAAAGTGGAAGTGCTTGCAGGTATCAATCTTCCCATGCTGGTCAAGCTTGCCAAGGTTCGTGAAGAGCGGTCGCTTCCCGACGCTATCGCTATGGCCCAGGAAGCCGGCCGCAAATACGTCACCATCGCGAGCCGGGTTCTCGCCGGCAAATGAGCGACGACGCCCCGTCGCCTGAAAACGCTGCCGGACCAAGCGCCCCTCCCGGCGCGGTGTCTCGGGAACTTCCCATCATCAACAAACGCGGTCTGCACGCGCGCGCCTCGGCGAAGTTCGTTCAGATGGTCGAGCGCTTCAATGCCGAAATATGGGTGACAAAGGGCAGCGAGACGGTCGGCGGCACGTCGATCATGGGGCTGATGATGCTGTCCGCGGGGCCGGGCACATCCATAGTCGTCTCGGCGACCGGACCCGAGGCCGAAGCCGCCATCGAAGCGATCACCGAACTGGTCGCCAGCAAGTTCAATGAAGAAAGCACGTAAGCTTCGGAGATAAGCCGTCCGCCTATTTCGCCGGCGGCGCGATATAGACCTTCCAGCTGATCGCCGGACCGGGACGCCCGTGGAAGAAGCGCTGGGTCGTGATGGAAAGACGCTCGGCGTTGACGGCGTTCGCCGCCATCCACGCATCGCACACCGGCAATCGCCCGTCCGTGGTATCGCAAATGCCGATGAAGCCGAGCCGCTTGGCCTCTTCGAGTGAGGTCAGTCCCGACGACCATAGCTCACCCGGCGTGAACGGAGCCGGATGATCGGGACTATAGAAAGTCATCGGCTCTCCGATTTCCGTGGTGCCCGCCACAACAGCCCATCGTGAGTTGAAGCGTCCGTGCCAGGCTTCCGTCAACTCGCGGGCAAGTTCCGAGCGCGCGCCGTAGGTCGAGGCTCCGTTCGGGTTCTGCGCCATTTCAAGGGCGGCGATGTAGGGCGAGGCGACGAGCACCGCGAGCGTGACGGCCAGCCAGATCGCTACGATATGAAACAGCGCAATCTTCTGGAGCCGCAGCCAGGGAATCGCGACCAGCGCCAGCGGCGTCAGGAAGAACAGCGAGATTCCCCAATCGGTCTTCATGTAGACCGTGAAAATCAAGCCGCCGAGCGGCGGTCCGATCGCGACCACGAGCTGGATGATCCAGATATTGAGCGCCTGCGAGGCATTCACGCCCGCGTTCGCACCGCGCGACCACGCACGCGTCAACAACGCCAATGGCTGCCGCACCGGGATCGCCGACCATCGCGGCGTCCAGGCCAACGCAATCGCCGCCAGCGCAACGGGTGCCGCGAGCAGCGCCAGATTGTGGCCGACATAGCCCAGGACCAGTTGAGCGCTCTGCGCGCGGCTCGACAGACCATAGACGTCGCCGGCATAGGTCAGCGGCACGAAGTCGACTTCTTTCAACCAGATCAGATGTGGAATCATTGCAGCGACCAGCGTGGCAATGGCGACCCACGGCGCCGGCGAGCGCAGGAACTTGAGCCGGTCGGGATGAATGAGCGCGGCCAATCCGATCGCACCGATCATGGTCAGCACCCAGTATTTGGTCATCAGCGCCAGCGCGCCCGCGAGGCCAAGCCACAAGCCGGCGCGCACGCTGCGCTTCTCGAATGCATCCAGATAGGCGAGCACCACGAGCGGCAGGGTCACGAGTTGCAGCAGATCAGGATTGTACTTGAAACCCTTGAAATTGAAGATCGGATAGAGCGCGAGCATCACCACCACGAAGAACGCGCGGCGGCGATCGACCACGCGCAGCGCGATGAGCCAGTTGATTGCGAGCCCGCAGCCGAGCGTCGCCATCGCCAGCGCATACGTGGCCCAGTCGGCGACCGGAAATATCTTGAACCAGATGCCCGCCACCCACCCGGCCAGCGGCGGATGCTTGCCGTAACCGAGCTGTAACTTCTGGCCCCACGCGAAGGCTTCCGCGACGTCCATATGGACGTCCTGCGCCGCCTTGAGATTGACCAGGATGAAGGTCCAGAGCACGGCGTGCGCGGCGGCGAAGCCGATCACCAGCCAAAGGCCGGCCGCGCGATCCGATGCCGACGCCGCGAGCCACGCAGCCATTCGCCGGACCACCGACGACGCGCGCGCGTGCACTTTTGCGGGCAATACCTGAACACCTGACATAACCGATTGCGTAGCGCGTTTTCGACATAAGTGGAATCAGCTTGGCGTGAAGAAGGCCCGCTAAAATGCTGCATTATGGTTGCCGCCCCGGAGCGCCAATGCTATCCCGCGCCCATGACATCCATCCCTATTTCCAACATTCGCAACTTCGCCATCGTTGCGCATATCGACCATGGCAAATCGACACTGGCCGACCGTCTGATCCAGACCACCGGAGGCTTGCAGGCGCGCGAGATGAAGGAACAAGTGCTCGATTCCATGGATATCGAGCGCGAGCGCGGCATCACGATCAAGGCGCAAACCGTGCGGCTGACGTACCCGGCCAAGGACGGCAAGACCTACATCCTCAATCTGATCGACACGCCCGGCCATGTCGACTTCGCCTATGAGGTTTCACGGTCGCTGGCCGCCTGCGAGGGCTCGCTGCTGATCGTCGATGCCAGTCAGGGCGTCGAGGCGCAGACGCTTGCCAACGTCTATCATGCCCTCGATGCGGGTCACGAGATCGTGCCGGTCCTCAACAAGATCGACCTGCCGGCGGCGGAACCGGACCAGGTCAAGCAGCAGATCGAGGACGTGATCGGCATCGATGCCTCCGACGCGGTGATGATTTCGGCGAAGACCGGTCTTGGCATCGACGACGTGCTGGAGGCTATCGTCCACCGGCTGCCGGCGCCGAAAGGCGACCGCGAAGCCTCGCTGAAGGCGCTCTTGGTCGACAGCTGGTACGACGTCTATCTCGGCGTCGTGGTGCTGGTGCGCGTCGTCGACGGCGTGATGAAAAAGGGCCAGCGCATCCGGATGATGGGCACCAGCGCCGCCTATGACGTCGAGCGCGTCGGTTTCTTCACGCCAAAGATGCAGCAGATCGACGAGCTCGGCCCCGGTGAAATCGGCTTTATTACCGCGGCGATCAAGGAAGTGGCCGACACCCGCGTCGGAGACACCATCACCGACGACCGCAAGCCGGTGACGGACATGCTGCCGGGATTCAAGCCGGCGATCCCCGTCGTGTTCTGCGGCCTGTTTCCGGTCGATGCCGACGACTTCGAGACTTTGCGCGCGGCCATGGGCAAGCTGCGGCTCAACGACGCCAGCTTCTCGTTCGAGATGGAAACCTCGGCTGCATTGGGCTTCGGTTTCCGCTGCGGCTTCCTCGGGCTGCTGCATCTGGAAATCATTCAGGAACGGCTGCACCGCGAATTCGATCTCAATCTGATCGCGACCGCGCCGTCGGTGATCTACAAGATGCACCTTACCGACGGGCAGGTGATCGAAATTCACAATCCGATCGATATGCCCGATGTGGTCAAGATCGCCGAGATCGAGGAGCCGTGGATCGAGGCCACGATACTGACGCCCGACGAATTTCTCGGCAGCGTGCTGAAGCTGTGCCAGGACCGCCGAGGCGCGCAGAAAGAACTCACCTACGTCGGCAATCGCGCCATGGTTAAATACGAACTGCCGCTCAACGAAGTGGTATTCGATTTCTACGACCGCCTGAAGTCGGTTTCAAAGGGCTACGCCTCGTTCGACTATCATCTCACCGATTACAAGCCGGCCGACCTCGTGAAGATGCAGATCCTCGTCAACAACGAACCGGTGGATGCGCTGTCGATGCTGGTGCACCGCCAGCGGGCCGAGGGCCGCGGCCGCGCCATGGTCGAGAAGATGAAGGAATTGATCCCGCCGCATATGTTCCAGATTCCGATCCAGGCGGCGATCGGCGGCAAGGTGATCGCGCGCGAAACCGTGCGCGCGCTGCGCAAGGACGTTACCGCGAAATGCTATGGCGGCGACATCACCCGCAAGCGCAAACTTCTGGAGAAGCAGAAGGAAGGCAAAAAGAAGATGCGGCAGTTCGGCAAGGTCGATATCCCGCAGGAAGCCTTCATCGCCGCGCTGAAGGTGGATAGCTGAAGCTATCGGCTGGCATCATTCCGGGTTCGCGCGGAGGCTATGCGGTCCACGTCCGCGACACCGGTACCCCTCGCCCACCTTGATCGGCGGCGGCGGATAGATCACCATTGCGCCTTCGCCAGGCAGAACCCAAAAAGGCGCGAGGAGACGCATGAACAAGCTTCCCGGTTTCGGCCTGATCGAACGCGCGCAGGCGCTGGCGCCGCTGATCGCGCGGGAGGCCGACGAGATCGAGCGGACGCGGCGTCTCACTCAGCCGGTGGTTTCCGCCCTGATCGAGAACGGGCTTTATCGCGTGCTTCTGCCGCAAAGCCTTGGCGGCGCCGAGGTTGCTCCGGAAATCTTCATGCGGATGCTCGAGGAAGTGGCCAAGGCCGACGCCTCTACGGCCTGGTGCCTCGGCCAGTGCTCGGTCTGCGCCATGACGGCAGCCTATCTCGACCCCGATGCGGCGCACGAGATCTTCAATGTACCGCCCGGCATTCTCGCCTGGGGTGCGATCGCCAATGAGGTGCAGGTCGTTCCCGGCGGTTATCGCGCCACCGCGCGCTGGGACTTCGCCAGCGGCTCGCGTCAGGCGAGCTGGCTCGGCGCCCATGTCCAGATCGTCGAAGCAGACGGCACGAGGCGGCTGAAGCCCAATGGCGCGCCGGAAGTGCGCACGATTCTGTTTGCCGCGGCGAGCGCCACGATGCACGACGTCTGGGACGTGATCGGCCTCAACGGCACCGGCACCGACAGTTATTCGGTCAACAATCTGTTCATTCCGGAAAAATTCGCAGCGTTGCGCGACGATCCCGCGGCGCTGCGTGAACAAGGGCCGCTCTACCGGCTCTCCACCAACATGGTGTTCGGACTGGGCTTCGCGGCGGTCTCGGTCGGCGTGGCCCGCGCCACGCTTGATGCCGCCATCGAACTGGCGCGCGGCAAGGCTTCGGTCGGCCTCAAGGCGATGCGCGAGAACAACGCGGTTCAAGGTGAGATCGGCCGCGCCGAAGGCAGCTTGCGCGCGGCGCGTGCCTATCTCTATGCGACGGCCGGCGAGGTGTGGCACGATCTGACGCGTACCGGCAATCTCACCGAAGACCACCGCACGGCACTTCGCCTGGCGTCAACATGGACGATCCATCAGGCAGCCTCGGTGGTCGATACCGCCTATCACATGGCGGGCGCCACGGCCGTGTTCAGCGCCAACAAGTTCGAGCGCCGCTTCCGCGACATGCACGCCATCGCGCAACAGATCCAGGCCCGCGATACCCACTATGAAGATGTCGGCAAGGCGATCCTGGGCACCGGTTTCGTCTCGCGGGGCTCGGCGTCTTGACAATTTTCAAGCCGTGCAATTCTTATCGGCGCGATGAAGCGCATTGCGAAAAACAGCATCGGGAAAAAGAAGCCCGCCAAAAGGCCGCGCGCAAATTGCCCGGACCCGGCGGTCGACACGGTTTTCAACGCATACCCGAAACCCGTCAAGGCAAGATTGCTGGCGCTGCGGCGTCTCATCATCGACACCGCAAGGACGACGAAGGGCGTCGGCGCGCTGCAGGAAACCCTGAAATGGGGACAGCCGAGCTATCTCACGGCGGAGACGAAAAGCGGCAGCACGATCCGGATCGACCGGGTGAAATCCGCCGCCATTGGCGCGCATCATCCGAAAGCGCTGATTCCGTGCTAGGCTTGCGATAGAGTGATCTGATGAACCCCCGCCTGATTCTCTTCCTGCTGTTTTGCGCCGCGATTGTCAGTGCCACCGCCGCACTGGCGCAGGACAAGGGCAGCGTCGATGCAAAGCCGCTGCCGCCGCTGGCCAATCCCAACGATCCTAAACTCGGCGCCAAGGAGCTGTTCGGCCGCAAGGTCCTGCCGGCAGCGATGCCGACGCACGTCGTCGGATTCTACGCCAAGGGCTGCATCGCGGGCGCGGAAGCGCTGCCGATCGATGGCAAGACCTGGCAGGTGATGCGGCTGTCGCGTAATCGCAATTGGGCGCATCCCGACATGGTCGCGCTCTTGGAGCGGCTGGCGGCCAAGGCGCATAAGGAGGCGGGCTGGCCGGGGATATTGATCGGCGACATGTCGCAGCCGCGCGGCGGGCCGATGTTCACCGGGCACGCCAGCCATCAGGTGGGACTCGACGCGGACATCTGGCTGACGCCGATGCCGAACCGCCAATTGTCGCGCAACGAGCGCGAGGAAATGTCCGCGGTCATGATGGTGCGCTCCGACCGGCTCGACATCGATCCCGGTGTCTGGACGCCGAACCATCTCGCGGTGATCCGCGCCGCCGCGCAGGAGCCGAGCGTGCAGCGCATCTTCGTCAACGCCGCGATCAAGAAAGCGCTGTGCCGCGAGGCCAAGGGCGATCGAAGCTGGCTCTCCAAGGTACGGCCGATGTACGGCCACGACTATCACTTCCATATCCGCATCAAATGTCCGGCCGGCAGCGGCGAATGCGAGGGCCAATCGCCGCCGTCGGAAAGCGAGGGCTGTAGCGCCGGCGATCTCGCCTACTGGTTCAAGGATTCGACGATCCACCCGAAGCCGCCGAAAGTGCCGCCGAAGCCGAAACCGCCGATGACGCTGGCGCAAATGCCGGCTGCCTGCCGCCAGGTTTTGGCCGCGCCGGATGCGAAGCAATAGCGCACCTCGGGCCGACGCGATTTCATTCGGTCTGAAAATGCGCTAGGGTAGGCAATCCCCGCGCCGTAAGCGCGAGCGATCTTCGGGACGGCGGTTCCGGCTTCACATTTTAACCAGTAGCCAGCATGTGCGCGGCGGCCGCCGCGCACAGCGCAATTCATGAGGACCATCATGCGCATCAGTGCACGCAACCAGATCAGGGGCACCGTTATCGAAGTAAAAAAGGGCGCGACCACCTCGCATGTCCGCGTCGATATCGGCAACGGCCAGATCGTCACGTCCTCAATCACCAATGAGGCGGTGGATGAACTGGGCATCAAGGCCCGAGATCAAGTGACCGTCGTGGTGAAGGCGTCCGACGTCATGATCGCGGTGGATTGATCATGCGCGCATCGCTTTTCCTCGCGCTTGCATTGCTCGGAACAACTCCCGCCTGGGCGGCGGAAGAACCGAGCGGTTGCGACAAATTCAAATGGCCGGTCGAGCGCGAACGCGCGGTGCTGACCGCCCCGGATCGCGTCAGGCTTGCGTCGGGCATTGAACTTTCTTCGCTGCCGTCAACGGGGATCATCCTCGCCTTGGGGGCGACCGCGGAAGCCAAACTACCCTCGCCTCCCGAGCGCGCGCCCAAGGAAGGCACCTTTGCCGGCTTCGCGGGATTCAAGGCGCCGAAGGCCGGCTTGTACACCATCAGCCTGTCCGCCGGCGGCTGGGTCGATGTGGTGCAGGACGGACATCTTCTGAAGCCAAAGGCCTTCAGCGGCGCGACCGATTGCGATGGCATTCGCAAGACCATGAAGTACGAGATTTCGGCAAGTCCGTTCGTGCTGCAGATCAGCGGGGCCGGAGAGGATTCGGTATCGATAGCCATTCAGCCGTCGGAATAGGCCAAAGGGACTTTACCCAGACTTCCAGCCTGTTATTGTTTTTGCTCGCGATGTCCGGACGGATCGTAAGTCCTCTGGATCGACGGAACGGCGCTTCCGCCTGTCGCATTCCACCACGACCAACGCCTGATTTTGCGCGCGCGGATAGCGCGGCGAACACGCATGGAGCGCCACGATGCATCGTCTTGCCGCAGTTTTCGTCGCCTTCGTTATCCTCTGCGCCTCGGGCCTGTCGCCTGCCTTTGCCCAGGAAAAAAGCCTCACCGTGTTTGCCGCGGCTTCGATGAAGAACGCGCTCGACGAGATCGACGCCGCCTATACGGCAAGAACCGGCGTCAAGATCGTCGCGAGCTATGCCGCAAGCTCGGCACTGGCAAAACAGGTCGAACAGGGTGCGCCGGCCGATATTTTCCTGTCCGCCGACACCGACTGGATGGACTATGCGACCGCCAGGAAAAACATCAGCGAGTCGACGCGCGTCAATCTGCTCGGCAACAGCATTGTGCTAATCGCGCCGAAGGATTCGAAAATCGACAACGTAACCATCGGACCAGGTTTCGACCTGGCAAAACTCGCCGGCGACGGCAAGATCGCCACCGGCGATGTCAAGGCGGTTCCGGTCGGCAAATACGCCAGGGCGGCGCTGGAAAAACTCGGTGCATGGCAAGCGGCGGAGCCGAAATTCGCGATGGCGGAGAGCGTGCGCGCCGCGCTGACCCTGGTGGCGCGCGGCGAAGCCGTGCTCGGAATTGTTTATGCGACCGACGCGAAAATCGAACCCGGCGTCAAGATCGTCGGCGCCTTCCCGGCGGATTCCCACCCCTCCATTATCTATCCGGTCGCGGCGACGGCGACCGCCAAAGCGGAAGCTGCCGACTATCTCGCTTACCTGCGCTCGTCCGCTGCAAAGACGGTGCTCGAAAAATACGGATTTACGTTCCTGATCCGCCCGACCTCCTGATCGCCGGCGCGTGTTCGAACTCTCCCCAGCGGAATGGACGGCGATCCAGCTTTCGCTGCGGGTCGCCACGGTTGCGACGCTGGTGGCGACGCCGCTCGGGATCGCCGTGGCGTGGCTGCTGGCGCGGCGCGAATTCTGGGGCAAGTCGATTGCGGATGCGCTGATCCATCTGCCGCTGGTGCTGCCGCCCGTCGTTACCGGTTACCTGCTGCTGCTGACGTTCGGCAGGCGCGGCCTGGTGGGCGCATGGCTCGCCGACCATCTCGGGATCGTATTGGCGTTCCGCTGGACCGGCGCGGCGCTGGCCTGCGGCATCATGTCGTTTCCGCTGCTGGTTCGGCCGATCCGCTTGTCGATCGAAGCGGTGGACCGGCGGCTGGAGCAGGCCGCGGGAACGTTGGGCGCCGCGCCCTGGCGGGTGTTCCTGACCATCACCTTGCCGCTGGCGCTGCCGGGCGTGGTGGCCGGAATGGTGCTCGGCTTCGCCAAGGCGATCGGCGAATTCGGCGCGACCATCACCTTCGTGTCGAACATTCCCGGCGAGACCCAGACCATTTCCTCGGCGATCTATTCGCTGATCCAGACGCCGGATGGCGACACCGCGGCGCTGCGGCTGGTGGTGGTTTCGATTCTGATCGCTGTTGCCGCGCTGATTGCTTCCGAATGGTTCGCGCGGCGCGCGACCCAGCGCCTGCACGGGAATTGATCATGCTGCGCGTTGACGTCTCAAGGCAGCTCGGCGAATTCTCGCTTCATGCCAGCTTCGCCAGCGAGGGCCGGGTTACCGGACTGTTCGGCGCCTCGGGCGCCGGCAAGACCTCATTGATCAACATCATCGCGGGATTGCTCCGGCCCGATCGCGGCATCATCGCCATCGACACCGAGACGCTTGACGATACCGCCCTGCGCGTCCACGTTCCGGCGCACCGCCGCCGGATCGGCTATGTGTTCCAGGATGCGCGGCTGTTTCCGCATCTCGATGTGCGCGAGAATCTCGATTACGGACGGCGAATGAACCGTCTTGCCGACGATGCCGTGGAGCGCGCGCGCGTCACCGACCTGCTCGACATCGGCGGCTTGCTGGACCGTCGTCCCGGGCAGCTCTCGGGCGGCGAGCGTCAACGCGTGGCGCTCGGCCGCGCGCTGCTGGCCCAACCGAGATTGCTGTTGCTGGATGAGCCGCTGGGATCGCTGGACGAGGAACGCAAGGTGGAAATACTGCCCTATCTCGTGCGGCTGCGCGACGAAACCGGCGTGCCCATGGTCTATGTCAGCCACGACGCCGGCGAAATGCGGCAACTGGCGACGCAGATCGTAATGCTCCGGCGCGGCCGCGTGATCGCCTTCGGCGGACCCGAGGTGTTGCCGGCCGGTGCTTAGTTTTCCCCCGGGAGTGAGGATCGCAAATAGACCCTCATGGTGAGGAGGCGCAGCGCCGTCTCGAACCAAGAGGCTGCAAGTGCAGCTTCCCTGGTCCCTCGAGACGCGCGCAAGGGCGCGCTCCTCGGGATGAGGGGGAGAGGGAATAACATAACCCCTCATGGTGAGGAGGCGCGCAGCGCCGTCTCGAACCATGAGGCTGCAAGTGCAGCCTCCCTCGATGGAAATCCTCGGGGGTGAGGACTCACAAACAAGTCACCCACAAACAATCCCGCTTGGAGAGTCACTCACAAACTCGCCCTCACCCTGAGGAGCCCGCCGCGGGCGGGCGTCTCGAAGGGTGGGGCGATCTGCGCCTGGCGAGTTGCTGCAGCGAGGCGAAGTATCCGCGGATGAGCGCTTCCTTCTTCGCCCGGCTCCACTTCTTGAGCCTGCGCTCGTTTTCAATGGTATCGGTGATGCGATCGAACCATTGCGAGAAGATCAGCTCCACCGGCCGACGAGGCTTGGTATAGCCTCCCAATATCCCGGCATTGTGCTGCGCTATTCTGACTTCGAGCGTGGCGCGGGTTGTTCCGACGTACAAGCTCCCGTCGGCACATCTGACAATGTAGAGGTAGGCGCCTTCGGTCATTTCGATCCGCTCGTTTTTAGCAGCTCGCCCCTCGCCCCTCGAGACGCGCGCGAACGGCGCGCTCCTCGGGATGAGGGGGAGATGGAAATAACGGGGGGGAGGAACTACAACAAGTCGCCCTCAAACAATGCCGTGAGGCCACACAGACAATGCCCTCACCCTGAGGAGCCCGCCGCAGGCGGGCGTCTCGAAGGGCGAACCATGAGGACGCAAGGCATCCTTCGAGACGCGGCAAGGGGCGCTCCTCAGGATGAGGCCTCGAGATGCGCCAAGAGGCGCTCCCCGGGGATGAAGACTCAATGAGGAAATCCCACACCCCCCGCTCAAAACGCCACGCGGACGCCGCCTCGCGCGGTGCCGATGCGGCTTTGGTCGGACATCGCGATGCCTTCGATGGCGCCGAATACCGCGATGTCGCTGCGGATGTGGTAGTCGAAGCCGGCGCCGAACACCGCGCCGACGGCGCTGCCCTTGCCGGGGGTGGCGAAGGCGAGGCTCTGGCCGATCAATACGGTGTTGACGATGTTGTCGCCCGCCCGCTGCAGCGCGATCACGCCGCCATGCAGGTTGGTCTTCAGGCTGTGATCGCCGCCGAAGAACGTCGTCACCCGGGAGATGTCGACCTCGGCGCGCTCCTCGAAATCCTGCAGGGTGCGGCTGCCGACGCTCAAGCCCTGCGCCGAGCCGGTTTCGTTGTAGCCGTCGAACCGGCCCGCGACATAGCGCAGCCGCGCGGTCGGCGTCAGCACATAGCCGTTGCCGATGGCGTAGCGAAAGCCGTAGGCGACCTCGGGGCTGACGTACCAGCCGTTGTAGTTGGCGCTCGCGGTTTCGATGCCGCCCGCCGCGAGGTTGTTGAGCACCAGCCGCCGCGACTTGTTGGCGGCGCTGCCGCCCTGCACGGTGAAGTCGAAGAACTGCGACGCCCATTCGAAGCGGCTGTAGGCGCCGGCGAACACCGAATCGGTATTGACGGTCTGCGAGTTCAGATCGACCGAAAGCGCGCCGGCGCCGCCGCCGATGAAGGCGCCGACGAGCCAGTCCGGCCGCACCTTGCGGTCGATGCCGATCGCCGCGCCCCAGGCGGTGGAGGTGCTGCGCAGCGTCGTATCGGTCGCATCCTGGGTGCGCTGGCCGCCAAAGCTGTTGGTCCACACCGTGATCGGCGCCGGGTTCATCCAGTCGGTCTTGATGCCGAACGCGCCTGCGAAAGGCCCGCTTTTGCCGTTGTCCTTGCCGTTGTCCTTGCCGCTCTCGGGCGCATACGACATCGCCATCATCCCGCCATTGGCCGACGCCACGCCGTTGAGCCGGCCCTGCACCAGCGACGACACCCCGCCGGTGAAATCCATCAGGCTGCGATCGGCCTGCGCCAGCGCGGTGGGATCGAGCGTTGCGAGCTGCGTTCCGCTCTGCACCGTCGGACCGTTGAAGCCGCCGGCGGAAAGGCTGGTGTTGAGGGTGCCGGTGAAGTTGACGAAGGTCGGGAGCACGATGGATGTGAGCGACGACAGCTTGCTGGAAGGCGCGGCGCCGAAAATATTCACGACATCGGCGCCGAAGCCCATATCGACC
Organism: uncultured Alphaproteobacteria bacterium; assembly: GCA_963732455.1. GTDB lineage: Bacteria > Pseudomonadota > Alphaproteobacteria > Rhizobiales > Xanthobacteraceae > Bradyrhizobium. The sequence goes on from CAVSZM010000012.1 coordinate 58,610, forward strand.
ACACCGACGAAGCGCGAACCCGGCAACAGCGTCAGCGTATCGGCGGCGCTGGACAGCTTGATCGCCGTGCCGCCGGTGCCGATAATGGCGCCGGAATTGGTGATGTTGGCGGCGCCACCGACGATGATAGCGGTCGTGCCGGAAATCGTGCCGGAGTTAGTGACGGTAGCGTTTGTGCCGGTGAAAATACCGAGCCTCGCGCCCGAGATACTGCCGGCATTGTCGACACTGGCGAACCTCTTGGAAATAATACCGATGTCTCCGCCCGAGATGATGCCGGTGCTCAAATTCGTTACCTTGACGCTGGTGTCGCCGAAAACACCAAAGTTCGTTCCCGCGGAAATCGTGCCGGAGTTGATGACGGCGGTATCGAAGCCACTGATAGCGTTGACTCCCCCGGTAATCAGGCCGGAGTTGGTCACGTTGGCGAGGCTCGCGGCGGCTATGGCATCGCTTCCTGCGCCCGCCTGGATCGAGCCGGAGTTGATGAGGGTGATGACCCCGGAGGCGATTCCGGTACCGCCGGTACCGGTTGCGATGATTTTGCCGGAGTTGTTCACGACAACCGTGCCGTCGATGGCCTTGGTGCCGACGCCGACCCCGTTCGTGCCTGTCGCCGAAAGAGTGCCGGAATTGGTAATGTCGTTCACGCCGCCGAAACCACTGACGGCGATGCCATCGCTGCCATTCGCCGAAATGCTGCCGGAGTTTGTAATGTGAAAGGTGGAGGCATGGACGCCTTCGCCGTTTACGGCGTTCGCCGAAATATCACCGGAATTGTTGACCACCGCATCAGTAATTGCAGAGATGCCACCCACCCCCGAGATAGAGCCAGAATTGTTGGCGGTTCCGCTGTTAAAGACCAAGCCATTGGCTGCTCCCGTCAGCGTAGCGCCGGTGACGATATTGTAGGTGTTGCCGGTATCGGTCGAGGTGCCGTAGCCGTCTCCGGTCGCATTGGTGGTCGTGCCGGTGCAGGTAACGGTGGTGTTGTTAACGGGCGAATTTGGCGCGCACTGCGCCTCGGCCCGGCCGACCGCCGCGAATGGCGCGATCAGCAGCACCAGCGCATGGATTTGCGCAAGGCGCCGACGCGCCCGTCGCCGTTGCGCAAGGCCATCGCGAGCTGCCCGGCTCAACTTCATTTCGATTCCCCGTCTCGACGCAGTCGACAGGCCGGACTCGGCGCTGCGACGGGCTTCAAGGTAAATGCGGGCGAAATTTCCGGCGTCCTGCGAACGCAGGACACAGCGCAGGGAAGCGGCACTGGCGAGCGGTTTGCCGGCAGGTGGTGCAATTCGGTGACACAACGCGGACGCGAGCGCAGGTGTGCGCGTCATTCGATCGGAGGAGATTGCAATCCTCACGGTGAGGAGGCGCTGTTTCAAATCATGAGCGCGCGCGGATGCCGCCCCCCGTCCCTCGAGACGCGCGCGAAGAGCGCGCTCCTCGGGATGAGGGGGGACAGAGGGTGCGCGCTCCCCGGGGATGAGGGAGAGATGGAAGTGGTCTCTCACGGTGAGGAGCCAAAGATAAATCCCTCACCCTGAGGAGCCCGCCGGAGGCGGGCGTCTCGAAGGGCGAACCATGAGGCTACGCGGCGCATCCTTCGAGACGCGGCCAAAGGGGCGCGCTCTTCGGGGATGACGGAAAGAGAGAGAGAGAGAGAGAGAGAGAGAGAGAGAGAGAGAGAGAGAGACCCTCACCGCCGCGATCAGATTCCCGCGACCGACGACCACATCTCCGAGAGCTTGCGCTTGAACGACGCCAGCCGCGTCAAGGGCGCGGTTTCTTCTTCGTCTTCGGGCAGCCGAAGGCCGACGACGTTGACCCTGCCGCCGCCGAGACTGCGCGCCACCAGAACGATGGTGTCGAGCTCCAGCGTCGCGCCTTCCTTCGGGGCATGATCGAGGTGCACGTCGAAATAATCGGCCAGCGTCAGCTTCGATTGCTCGGCATCCACCCTCACGCCGTAGGCCGCGGCGATGTCGCCCAGCGTCACCTCGCCGGAGACCATGAAATCCCCGAGCAGATGCGGATCGGGCGCCGAGCTCGGCGGCATGTCGATAAAGAAGCGATCCAGCGCCTCGGCCTTTTCCGGGGGCGCCAGCAGATAGATGTAGTCGCCGGCGGCGATCGGCTCGGCCTCGGCGGGCGAGAGAATCCGCTGGTCGCGGATCACCAGCGTCGGCTTCGACCATGACGGGACCAGCCCACGCCGGAAATACAGGCTCTTCGGACGAACGGGATAGCCGACCAGCTGCTGCTCAAGCTGGCCGGGCAGATCGAGCTCCACGCGCCGCGGCCCGCGATCAGCCCGCGGCAGCGCCACATGCAGCCGCCGCGCCGCGGCCGCCAGCGTCCAGCCCTGCAGCAGCAGCGAGATGATGACGACGACAAAGGCGACGTCGAAATACAGATAGGCCTTGGACAGGCCGACCAGCATCGGGATCGAGGCCAGAAATATCGCGACCGCGCCGCGCAGGCCGGTCCATGCGATGAAGATCTTCTCGCGCCAGTTGAAGCGAAACGGCGCGAGACAGAGAAACACCGCGAGCGGCCGCGCCACCAGCATCAAGACCAGCGCCACGATCACAGCCGGAATGACGCTGCTCCCCAGCCGCTGCGGCGAGACCAGAAGACCGAGCAGGACGAACATCACGATCTGCGCAAACCACGTGGCGGCGTCGAGAAACGTCACCACCGAATTGTGCGCGCGGGTCGGCCGGTTGCCGATGATGATGCCGGCGAGATAGACGGCGAGAAACCCCGAGGCGTGCGCGATCTGCGCCGCGCCGAAAATCACCAGCGCGGCGGTGGCGACGAACGGCGCGTGCAGGCCCTGCGGCAGCGCGACGCGGTTGAGCGCCAGCACCACCATGCGGCCGCCGATGACGCCGACGATGGCGCCGAGCACGGCCTCGCGGCAGAATTCGAGCGCGACATGCCAGGCCGAGCTTTCGCCGACCGAAATCAGTTCGACCAGCATCAGCGTCAGAAATACCGCGAACGGATCGTTGGTGCCGGATTCGGCCTCCAGCGTCGCGCCGACGCGAGGACGCAGCCGCAGGCCCTGCGTATGCACCAAAAGAAACACCGCCGCCGCGTCGGTCGAGGCCACCACGGCGCCCACCAGCAGCGCTTCGGTCCAGTTCAGATCCAGCGCATATCTGGCGACCGGCGCGGTGATCAGCGCGGTCAGCAGCACGCCGATCGTCGCCAGCGCCATCGATGGCGCCAGCACCGCGCGGATGCTTTGAAACCGCGTTCGCAGGCCGCCGTCGAACAGGATCAGCGCCAGCGCCACCGATCCCACCAGATAGGTGGTGCGCACATCGTCGAACCGCAGTTGGCCCGGACCGGAATCGCCGGCCAGCATGCCGATCAGAAGAAACACCAGCAGCAGCGGCGCGCCGAAGCGCAGCGCCAGCAGGCTCGACAGAATGCCGGCCATCACCAGAACCGCGCCGAGAAGAATGGCTATGCTGACCGAATCGAGAGAAGCCATGAGCCTTCGCAAAACATCGCAAATACTTGCAATTGCATCCTTATCGTCGCCACAGTTCGACGCCAACCCATTTCTGCCGTTAGCGACAATGTGCCCGATTTACCGGCTTCAACTCGCTTCACCGGGCATATCGTGGCGATGGCGCCGGCGCCGCCGTTGTGGGAATCTGCCGGATATTCGAATCAGGTTTATCTGACGCTGTTTGCCGCCTCGAGACGAGATCTTGACGATGAACCCGAATGAAATTCCCGAAATCCTGCACGCCGCGACACGCGTCGCTTGGCGCGGAGGTCACGTCGCCCTGGTTCTTCTGCAGCTCGGGCTGATTCTGGCCGGCGCCGGAATAGCATTCGGCGCAGGCGCCGTCGTTCGCTCGCGGATCGACATGACGTCGCTCGCGATGGGCTGGCCGGCACCGCTGCGGCTGTTCATGCGCGTGCTGGTCGGCAGCGCGCCGACGGCGGTGTTCGCGGCACTGATGATGCTGACGCGCGTGGCCATGGTGACGTCGACGTGGCCGAGCCGCAGCTATCTGCTCGTGATCGCCGCCAAACTTGCCTTCGCATGGCTGATCATCCGCCTCGTTACATCGGTCATGCGCAACACGTTTATCGTTCGGCTGGTGTCGTTGTCGGCGTGGCTGATGGCGGCGTTGAGCATTCTCGGCCAGCTTGAGCCGGTCATCGAGGGGCTCGACTCGGTCTCGATCGTGCTGGGGGGATTGCGGCTTACCCCGCTACTCCTGATCAAGCTCGGCGTGCTGCTGGTCGTGGCGCTGTGGCTGTCCAATATCGCCAGCAATTTCGCGGAAAGCCGGATCACGCGATCCACCGACCTGACGCCGTCGATCCAGGTGCTGCTGGTCAAGATGATCCGGCTGGCCCTGATGATATTCGCGGTCGCCGCGGTGATGAGCGCGGTCGGCATCAATCTCTCGGTGCTGGCGATCTTCTCCGGCGCGGCCGGCGTCGGCATCGGTTTCGGCTTGCAGAAGATCGTCGCCAATTTCATCAGCGGCATCATTTTGCTGGCGGACAAATCGGTGAAGCCGGGCGATCTCGTCACCATCGGCGACAGTTCGGGCCGCATCAGCGCGATGAAGACGCGCTATATTTCAGTCGCCGCCGGCGACGGGCGCGAATTCCTGATCCCGAACGAGGATCTGGTGACGCAAAAAGTCACCAACTGGACCTACACCGACAAGAATACGCTGGTGAAGGTCAATTTCAGCACCAATTACGAGGCCGATCCGCGACTGGTCTGCAAACTGGCGAACGAGATTGCCGCCGCGGCGCCGCGCGCGATCAAGCTCAAGCCGCCGAACTGCATACTCGTGGAATTCGCGGAGGCCGGGATGAGGTTTGCCCTGACCTTCTGGATCGCCGATCCGGACGGAATGGACAATGTGAAGAGCGAGGTGATGCTCTCGCTGTGGGAGACCTTCAAGCGCGAGGGCATCCGGGTACCCTATCCGGTACGTGAAATCCGCATCCGCGGCGGCGCGTTGCCGGTTGAGACCACGGTGGAAGTGTCGAGCTGACCGCCGATGCGGTTTTTTCAGCCCGGCGCAACCTGGGGATGCTGTCCGGTTCCGGCCCAGCCGTGAGAATGTGGACTACCGGCCTTGGCTTGCACTAACAGCGCCGATCATTAAATTAGGGCCGTAAATCAGCCATTCTCGCAAAGATACATTCAGCCCATGAGCTATATCGAAGCCACCGACACCTCGCTGCGCAAGACCGGGCAGATCAAGCTGCATGGGGCGAGCGGGTTTGCCGGCATGCGCAAGGCCGGCGCACTGGTGGCAAAGTGCCTCGACGAACTCTCCGATATCGTCAAGCCGGGCGTGCCGACCTCGCGGATCGACAATTTCGTCCGCGAGTTCGCCTTCGGCCATGGCGCCTATCCCGCGACGCTGATGTACCGCGGCTATCGCTATTCGACCTGCACCTCGATCAATCACGTGGTCTGCCACGGCATGCCCGGCGACCGGCTGTTGAAGGAAGGCGACGTCGTCAACATCGACGTGACCTTCATCGTCGAGGGCTGGTATGGCAATTCCAGCCGGATGTACGCGGTGGGCCCGATTGCCCGCAAGGCCGAACGGCTGATCGAGGTGACCTACGAGGCCATGATGCGCGGCATCGCCGCGGTGAAGCCCGGCGCCACCACCGGCGACATCGGTCATGCCATTCAAAGCTTCGTCGAGCCGCAGGGCATGAGCGTGGTGCGCGATTTCTGCGGGCATGGCCTGGGCCGCATGTTCCACGACGAGCCGAACATCATCCATATCGGCCGCCCCGGCGAAGGCGTGACGCTGAAGCCCGGCATGTTCTTCACCATCGAGCCGATGATCAATCTCGGCAAGCCGCATGTGAAGATATTGTCCGACGGCTGGACCGCGGTGACGCGCGACCGTTCGCTGTCGGCGCAATTCGAGCATTCGGTCGGCGTAACCGCCAACGGCGTCGAAATCTTCACGCTGTCGCAGCGCCACGCCGAAAAGCCGCCGGGCGCGGCATAATTTCCACCGGGCAACGGCAGCCGTCGGCAATTCACGGTTGCAAAACCTGGCCGACACGGCATGTTGGCGCACTTCCTGTTGTTTAAGCATGATCTGTCCGGATCATCCTGTGAACAGTGTGTTGCGCCGATGCCCGCGGATACCAGCGATACGCGAAACCAGTCCGCCTCTGCCGAGGCGCCGCATTATCACGGCCATCGCGAACGGCTGCGGCAGCGCTTTCGCGACAACGGGCCCGACGCCCTGAGCGATTATGAACTGCTGGAGATGGTGCTGTTCCGCAGCTTGCCGCGCGGCGACGTCAAGCCGCTGGCCAAATCACTGATCAAGAAATTCGGCTCGTTCGCCGAGGTCATTCATGCGCCGGATACCCGCCTGCGCGAGGTCGATGGCGTCGGGGTCACGACGATCACCGAACTCAAGCTGATCGGCGCGGCCGCGAGCCGCATCGCCAAGGGCCGGTTGAAACAGCGCACCATGCTGTCGTCATGGGCTGACGTGATCGGCTATTGCCGGACCAGCATGGCGTTCGCCGACAAGGAGCAGTTTCGCCTGCTGTATCTCGACAAGCGCAACCAGCTGATCGCCGACGAGCTGCAGCAGGTCGGCACCGTGGACCACACGCCGGTTTATCCGCGCGAGGTGATCAAGCGGGCGCTGGAACTGTCGGCGACCGCGATCATCCTGGTTCACAATCACCCCTCGGGCGATCCGACGCCGTCGCAGGCGGATATCCAGATGACGCGCGCGATCATCGACATCGCCGGTCCGCTCCGCATCTCCGTGCACGATCACATCATCGTCGGCAAGAACGGGCATGCCAGCATGAAGGCGCTGAAGCTGATTTGAACGGAAAAGCTCGCAACGCTTCGCAGTTCCGCACGATCTCACGGGATCGACGCGCTAACCCGGCTTGGCCCGTCCCGGCGGGCCGGAAGGCGGGTCGGTGCTCCTGAAGCTCGGCCGCGCCGCGTGCCGTTCGTAATAGGCGGCGAGATGAGACGCGGCGGCGAGAGCTTGCGCGCCTTCGGGAGCCTGGCCGATCCGATGCAGGATCGGCAGCAAATTGATATCGGCGAAGGTGAACTGATCGCCGACGAGATAGCCGGTCTTGGCGACCGCGTGATCGAGAATTCCCAACTGCTCGCGCACCGCCGGCATGACGGCTTCGATCGCCTCCCGGTCGGGCTTTCCATCCGATGTCTTCGGAGCGATATACGCAACCAGATAGGTCCGGATCAGGGTGCGGTCCATCACGGTATTGACGAGCGAGACCCATTGCTCGGTAAGCGCGGCGAGGCGGGGATCGGACGGGAAGATAGATGGGCCCGGAAAGCTGTGATCGAGATAGGTCGCGATGGCCTTTGATTCGAATAGCTCGACGTCACCGTGCCGCAGCACCGGCATTTTGCCGAGGGGATGAATGGCACGGATCTCCGGCGCTCCCAGCGGCCGCTCCGTCAGCACATAGTCGATTCCCTTCTCCTCGCAGACCATGCATACGACGCGCGTGTAGGTCGACCGTGCAGAACCGATGATCTCCGGTTTCGGCATCACTGCCTCAGCATGATGAGCGGATCGACGCTGTCAGGCACCCGCCGCCATTGCGCGTTGTCGTCGGCCTCGAAACGCCAGACCTCCCCGCTCGCCGACATCAGCAACAACTCGCCGCGTTCCAGCCGCCATGCCGTCGGCGCAAATGCCGTGACGGCGGGATCGCAGCGTGGCTTGAGGAAGACCGCGAAATTGTCCGGCGTCGTCTCCGTGTTGGTCAGGGTCAGGCCGCAGATCGGACGGCCGTTGCCGCGAACCATCGACCAGTCGCCGATCATCTGATCCATCGATTTTGCAAGCGAGCGCGCGGCGGCGAGATTCTGCAAAATGTAGATGCCTTCGCCGGTTCGCAGGCCTTCGAATATTCCGCTTTCAACTTCGGTAAAGTCGATCACCGGCTGTCCCGCGGCATCCTGCAGCCGCACGATGTCCAGTCCCTTGACGCTCCAGGCCGCAATATCCTTGGTGAACGGCAGCGCCGCGGCGCAACCGGGCTCGAGTTCAAGCCTCATGCCTTGCGCCGTCGAATCGCCCCTCAGCGTGACGACGCAGGTCTTGCTGCGTTCCGTGGTCGAGAGCTCCCACTGGCCGACCATATCCTTTTTCAGGGTCGAGGCATCCTGCGGCCGCGCCGGCGATCCGCAGATCATCGCCGCCAGCAGTGCCGCAAACGCGATGCCAAGCCGACCCGTCATCAGCGGCCTTTCACCGGGGTTTCCGCTACCGGCGTCAGCGGCGGCTTGCCCGCAAACCAGGTTTTGAGATTGTCGACCACCAGCTGATCCATGGCGTTTCTGGTCACCACCGAAGCGGAGCCGATGTGCGGGAGCAGCACCACGTTCTGCATCGTGCGCAATTCCTCCGGCACTGCAGGCTCATTGGCGAACACATCGAGCCCCGCAGCCAGGATGGTGCCCGACTTCAGAGCCGCGATCAGCGCCGGCTCATCGACGACCGAGCCGCGCGCCACGTTGATGACAACGCCGCGCGGGCCGAGCGCCTTCAGGACATCGGCATTGATCATTTTCGCCGTCGAAGCGCCGCCCGGGACAATCACGATCAGCGTATCGACCGCCTTCGCCATTTCGACCAGATCGGGATAATGCTCGTACGACACGCTGGCCGACGGATTGCGCGAGTGATAGGCCACGGGAACGCGGGAGGCGTCGAGCCTGCGTCCGATCGCCTGGCCGATCCTTCCCATGCCGACGATTCCAATCTTGCGGTCGCGCAACGATCCGACGCTGAGGGGATAGTTCTGCGTCGTCCACAGGCCCGAGCGCAAATAGCGGTCGGCCCTGACGAACTCACGCAGGGTCGAGATCAAAAGTCCCATCGCGACGTCGGCAACCTCTTCGGTCAACACGTCGGGCGTATTGGTGACGACGACGTCGTGTTCACGGGCGTAAGCGGAATCGACGTGATCGTAACCGACGCCAAAGCTGGCGACGATTTCGAGTTTCGGAAAACGCGCCAGCGCCGTCTTGTCGGCATGCACCGTATGGTAGGTCACCGCGATGCCGCGGATTTTCTCCAGCATGGCCGGCGTCAATCGCTCGAGGTCGTGCTTGGTTTCAGCGGTATGCAGGACGAACTGGTCGGAAAAACCGTTTTCGAGAATTGGCCTGACCGGGCCATAGATCAGCAAGTCGATTTTCTCGGACGAAATATTCCCGGCAGCCATCAGTTTTCCTTTCCAAGCGCACTCTCATGCCAGCGCCGCAACACCAGATGCGAGGTTAGCGCCAGCAGCCCATAAATGACAATTCCGGCGGCCGAGAGCAACAGCAACGCTGCGAACATTCTGGGAATGTTGAGACGGTAGCCGGACTCCGCGATTCGATAGGCAAGGCCGGAACCGGCACCGGCGGAACCCGCCGCGATCTCGGCGACCACGGCGCCGATCAACGACAGGCCGCCGGCGATCCGCAATCCGCCGAGGATGAATGGCAACGCGGACGGCAGTTTGAGATAGCGCAGCGTCTGCATCCGCGATGCGCCGTAAAGTTGAAACAGGCCGGCCAGATTGCGATCGATGGAATTCAGTCCGAGCGTGGTGTTGGACAGCACCGGAAAGAATCCGACGATCCAGGCGCAGACAACGACGGCGGTTTGCTGCGGAAGGTAGATCAAAAGCAGCGGCGCGATCGCAATCACCGGCGTGACTTGCAGGATGACCGCATAGGGGAACAGCGAGTATTCCAGCCATTTCGATTGATTGAACAACAGCGCCAGTGCGATGCCGCCGACGGCAGCGGCAGCGAACCCTTCGAACGTGGTCAGCAACGTAACCAACAGCGATTGCGACAGCACCGGCCAGTCGCGCACGAGTGTGCCAAAAACCGCTGATGGTCCCGGCAGGACGTAGGGCGGAATGTCGTTGACGCGCACCACGAACGCCCATATCGCGATGCCGATCGCGAGCACGGCGATGGGAAGCAGGATTCGGACAATGCGCAGGGTGCGGCTATCAGGCGTCGCCTGCTCGGCGGACAAAGGCGGGGTCTGCAAGGAACTCATGAACCGGACCGCCCGGGATAAGAAGGCGCCAGCGCGCTCGAAACCTCGCGGCAATAGCCGACATAATCCGCGGAGGTCCGAAAATCCTCCCCCCGCGGCTCGGGAGCGTCGATACGAAATTCGGCGTGGATACGGCCGGGCCGCGACGTCATCACGATCACCCGCTGCGACAGATACACCGACTCGAACACCGAATGCGTGACGAAGATGACGGTCTTGCGCAAATCGCGCCACAACGAGAGAAGATCGTTGTTGAGGCGAAAACGGGTAATCTCATCGAGCGCGGCGAACGGTTCATCCATCAGGAGGATATCCGGATCGGTCACCAATGCGCGCGCCAGCGAGACCCGCATCTTCATGCCGCCCGACAATTCGCGCGGGTAGGCGCCGGCGAATTCGGAAAGCCCCACTTGCGTCAATGCCTCGTCAACGCGCGCGTTCGCCTCGGTAATCGGCGCGTGGCCAAGTTTCAGCGGCAACCGCACATTTTCCCGTACGGTTGTCCACGGCATCAGGGTCGGCTCCTGAAACACAAAGCCGATGGAACGGCCCGCGCGCGCCTCTCCGGGAGGTTGCGAGACGCCGACGGTGCCGGATGTCGGGCTGCCGAGGCCCGCGATCAGACGCAGCGCGGTCGATTTTCCGCAACCCGATGGCCCGAGCAGGGACACGAATTCGGTCCTGCCCACGTCAAGGTCCAGCGGGCCCAGCGCTGCCACGCCGTTGTCGTAGACCTTGGTGACCCCACGCAGGTTCACCGCGAGACCGGCCGTGCGGGAGTTCTACTTCGGACAAGGCTGCGAACTCCGTCATCGCACCTCTAGTTCTTCGGCCGCCGATCGAGGCCGACGCCCTTGTTGACGAAGCGAAGGGTGTAAGCCTTGCGGAAGTCGATATCGGCGCGCACCACGCCGGCCCGCACCATTTTTTCGAAGAAGCTTGCTGCCCGAGCGTCGGTCATGGCGCCGATACCGTCACGCTGGGTATCGCCGGAATCGACGATGCCATATTCCTTCATCTTGCCTAGCGAGTAGGCGAGCAACTCGTCGGTCATTTCCGGATTGAGTTTCTTGATCATCGCGTTGGCGGGCGCGTTGTCGCCGTAGAGGTAATTGTACCAACCGACGATCGAGGCATCGACGAAGCGCTGAACGAGGTCCGGCTTCTTGTCGATAATTTCGCGGCGAGTCTCTATCAATGTGGAGTAGGTGTTGAAACCATAATCGGCCAGCAAGATGATCCCTGGCTTGAATCCGGCCGCCTTTTCGACCGCGAACGGCTCCGAGGTGACGTAGCCCTGCATCGCGCTTTGCTTGTCGGCGATAAAGGGTTGCGGGTTGAATGTATAAGGCCTGACTTTCTCCTCGCTGAACCCATATTCGGATTTCAGCCATTGAAAGTAGCTGGAGATCCCTTCCTTGGACACGAACAGCGTCAGCGGTTTGAGATCTTCCAGTTTTGCGATTTTCGAATCCGGATGGGTCAGGAAAACCTGCGGATCCTTCTGGAAGATGGCGGCGACGGTCACCACCGGCACGTTGTTGGCGACCGCATCGAACGACATCAGGGTGTTTGCGCTCATGAAGAAGTCAAGCTTGCCGGCAATCAGCAGCATGCGGTTGTTGTCGTTCGGGCCGCCCGGCACGATGGTGACGTCGAGCCCGTAATTCCTGTAGGTGCCGTCGGCCAGGGCCTGGAAAAATCCGCCGTGCTCAGCCTCGGCAACCCAGTTGGTTCCGAACGAGACCTTGTCCAGCGCGGTTTGAGCGCCCGCGGGCAAAATGGCCATAACAACGGCCACAAGGCCGGCAATTAACTCTCGCGGCAAAATGGCCGGGTTCATGATTGGACTCCGTCGATCATTCTGGCCCATGATAGGAAGCACTGGACGCTGGTTGCGTCCTTTCGCATGAATACAAACTACCTTGCAAATCTGTCTAAAGAAATATTCGCTCGATGACATCAGCCATTCCTCCCCGCGATTGGACCGACATCCACTGGCCTGACATCGCCGGGGCGGAGCCGGCGCGATGGATCGCGGTCCTGCCGCTGGCGGCAACCGAACAGCACGGTCCGCATTTGCCCGTCGGCACCGACGTGATGATTGCGCAGGCCTATCTTTCGCGGGTTCGCGAGCTGCTCTCCAGCACCATTCCAGCGACGTTCCTTCCCCTTCAGCCAGTCGGGATTTCCACCGAGCACATCGACTATCCCGGCACGCTGACGCTGCCGGCCGAAATCGCGCTGAAGAGCTGGATGGCGCTCGGAACGAGCGTCGCGCGCGCAGGCGTCAAGAAGCTTGTCATGATTACCAGCCATGGCGGCAACAGCGCGGCCATGACCCTTGTGGCGCAGGATCTGCGCGCAACATGCGGGCTTCTCGTCGTCACCACGGGATGGTCTCGCTTTGGTGCGCCGGAGGGATTGTTTTCAGCGGAAGAATTGCGTCACGGCATCCACGGCGGCGCGGTCGAGACATCGATCATGCTGGCGCGATATCCGCAGCACGTGCGCAGCGGCGAGATCGCCGATTTTCCTCCCGCCGGTATCGCGATGGAAAAGGATTATCGCTGGCTCTCCCCGCACCGGCCGGCACCGTTTGCCTGGCAGGCCCAGGACCTTCATTCGAGCGGCGCCGCCGGCAATGCCACGCAGGCATCCGCAGCGAAAGGCCAGCTTCTGCTCGATCATGGCGCGCGTGCGTTCTGCGAATTGCTCGCAGACGTCGACAAATTTGATCCGAAAGACCTTGCCAACGGCCCGACGAGCTGACGACCATTCACCTAACTATCTGTAATCACAAACAAATATTCAAAGCGCAGGATTCTGCGAACACGATTCGAACCGGATTCGCGGACGCCCCGTCCAGCTGGGCAAGCGGACCAAAACGGGCCGCTCTCAACCGGATGGAGTTTCTGATGTCGATCAAAACCAAAATTGCCGCTCTTGCTCTCGCCACACTCGCCGTCACCGGCAGCATCGCTTCCACCACCACCCCGGCAGAAGCCGGGGGCTTCGGCCTTGGCTGGGGCATAGGCGCAGGTCTCATTGGCGCCGCCGTGGTCGGCAGCGCGATCGCCGCGAACGACGGCTGGGTTCGCCAGTTCGATGCCTACGGCAACTTCATGGGTCGCGTGCGCACCTGCAACTACTAATGATCGACTGAAAGGGTTTCTGTTTGGCGCGTTTTCCTCGCGCGAACCGGTATCCACTTCGCTCGAAAACGCTCCGATCGTGGATCCTGCGTCCGGCACGGGCGCCTCATCCACCCCGTGTCGCACCCGACCCTCCCGGTCGTCCCCATGGGGCGGGTCGGCTTTTTGTATCCGTGATTTACGCCCGTCAGGCACGATGCCTTCTCAAAGTCCCCACCTTCGAATGAACCAGACTTTCACAAGGTGAGTGAGTATGGCGTATGTCACCAGCATGGCCGCGACCAACGGCCAGTAGAGCCAGGGAAGTGGCTCAAAACCCAACGCCGAACCCGCTGAGGTGAAGGGCAACGTTATTCCGATAGCACAGATGATCACCGTCGTCGCGATGAGCGCCGGGCTTGCGTGGCTCTCGATGAACGGGACCTTCGCTGTTCTGATGATGTGAATGATAAGGGTTTGGGTCAGAAGGGATTCGACAAACCATCCGGTTTGAAACAACGACGGATTGGTCCAGGCATCGAAGACATAGAGCATCATGCCGAATGTCGCGTAGTCGAATATCGAGCTGATTGGTCCGATAAACAACATGAATTTGAAGATGTTGCCGATATCCCATTTTCGCGGCGACGCCAGGTACTCCTCGTCGACATTATCCGTAGGAATTGTTGTCTGCGAAAAATCATAGAGAAGGTTGTTCGTCAGGACCTGGATCGGGGCCATCGGCAAGAACGGCAGGAATATGCTTGCCCCGACAACACTGAACATGTTCCCGAAATTCGAGCTCGCGCCCATCTTGATGTACTTTGTGATGTTCGCAAAAACCTTGCGGCCTTCCGTGACGCCCTCCTGAAGGACGAGCAGGCTCTTCTCGAGCAGAATAATGTCGGCGGACTCCTTGGCGATATCGACCGCCGTGTCCACGGAGATTCCGACGTCCGCAGCTTTCAAGGCCGGACTGTCGTTGATCCCGTCGCCGAGAAATCCAACCACATGTCCCTTGGCGTGAAGGGCCCGCACCACCCTCTCCTTTTGCGCGGGGTTCAGTTTAGCAAAGACCGTTGTGCGGCCGGCGATCTCCGCCAGCTCAACGTCGCTCATCCGGGCGATTCCAGCGCCAAGCAGGATTTCGCCCGGGTCCAGTTGAACCTCATGACAGATCTTGCGCGTAATGATTTCGTTGTCGCCGGTGAGGACCTTCACCTGAACTCCTTTGCGCGCCAGCGCCGCGATTGCCTCCCGGGCGCTCTCTTTCGGCGGATCGAGAAAGGCGATGTAGCCGAGGAGCGTTAAGTCAGCCTCGTCTCCGATCGTATACGTAGTCTTTGACGAATCGATCTCCTTGTAAGCGACCGCGACAACGCGAAATCCGTCGGAATTGAGTGCGATCGTTTGCTGTTTGGCCACCTCAAAATGACTTTCGTCAAGCCGTCCCACTTCCGCATCAAGAGAGTATGTCGAACAAACAGCGAAGATCTCCTCGACGGCGCCTTTGCAAATGAGAAGATGCTTGCCGTCCTGACGCTCGACCACCACCGACAGACGACGGCGCGAGAAATCGAAGGGGATTTCATCGATTTTTGAATACCCCTCCCCGATGCGCAATGTCTCCTTGAGATCGACATGCGCCAAAATCGCCTTGTCGAGCAGATTCCTGAGTCCCGACTGGAAGTGGCTGTTCAGAAAGGCATACTGAAGCACCTGTTCGGATTCCTGCCCCTGAATGTCGAGGTGCCGCTTCAGGATGATACGGTCTTGGGTGAGGGTGCCGGTTTTATCCGTGCACAGCACGTCCATCGCGCCGAAATTCTGGATCGCGTTAAGGCGCTTGACGATCACTTTCTTGTGCGACATTGCGATCGCGCCCTTGGCGAGATTCACCGTGACGATCATCGGCAACATTTCCGGTGTCAGCCCGACCGCCACCGCCACAGCGAAGAGCAGAGCCTCCAGCCAATCGTGCTTGGTCAGACCGTTGATCACGAAAACTGCCGGCACCATGACCAGCATGAAACGGATCATTAGCCAGGTGAATTTGTTGATCCCGAGGTCAAAGGCAGTCGGAACGCGCCGTCCGGCAATCTCGTGAGCAAGCTGGCCGAAGAACGTTGTCGAACCCGTCTGCAGGACAACGCCGGTGCCGTATCCGGACACGACATTTGCTCCCATAAAGCAGACGTTCGGCAGCTCGAATGCGTCGTCGCAGTCATGAGTGCTGGCCACAGCATGCTTCTCGGCAGGCATGGACTCGCCTGTCAGAGCGGACTGATTGATAAACAAGTCCTTGGCTTCGAGCAGACGCAAATCGGCCGGTATCATGTCTCCCGCAGAAAGCCGCACCACGTCGCCCGGGACCAGGTCATCCATCGGAATCTCGGAGAACGGGTCACCCGGTGGACACGGGCTGCGCCTGACGCTCGCCGTAGTGTGAACCATGGCGCGCAGCCGAGCTGCGGCGTCATTTGACCTGTGTTCCTGGATGAAGGCGGTTGTGATGGCCAAGACCACCATCGCGGCGATCACGACGGCAGCGCGGACATCCCCTGAAAAATACGAGACGGTCGCCAGCGTCAGCAGCAATGCGTTCAACGGATTGCGCGCACGACTCCAGAGCTCTTCAGCAATTGTCGCCTTGCGTTCGCGCGCGACGAGATTGGGTCCGTATTTCTTCAGGCGTGCGGCAGCCTCGGTGCCGGATAGGCCTTCCAGGGCGGACCCCAATTTCGAGCAGGCTTCGTGAGGCGGAAGCCGGCTTACTGTCGCAAGCAAACCGGCACGGGCGGCATCGCCAATGCGATCGGTCTCCGCGATCGGATTCGAGAAGACATTCATGAATGGTATCGCAAGGCTTTGGGCAGCAGCACGTGACACCTCCCGGGTCTGAACGACATCAGGCCGCACCGATGTCATTTTAGCGATCCAGCGCTGGACAAACATTGTCTCGATGTTGAATCAAAAAAGTCTGCACAATGCTCTTCATCGACGTCCGGACGATGCGGTAGCGGGCAAAAGCAAACATCATCCAAAAGTTGTCGCCGGGCCTTGCGGCAAATCAAAACGCCCAGGTTGATCTAGCATAGGGGGGTACCCTATATTGGTGTCATGGCACATACGATCCGAGAGAAGAAGAAGCTGCTCGCCCGGGTACGCCGCATTCGCGGCCAGGTTGAAGCAATTGAGCGCGCCCTGTCCGAGGAGGCCGAATGCGAGCGCATCATGCATATGATTGCGGGCATTCGCGGTGGCGTCGCCGGTCTGATGGCCGAGGTGGTCGAAGACCACATCCGAACCCATCTCGTCGACCCCGAGAGGAATCCGGGAGCACTCAACGCCGGCGCGGCGGATCAGCTCATTGAAGTGGTCCACTCCTACCTGAAGTGAGAGAGCGACATGATCGAAGCCAACTCGGTATTTCAGCTTCCCCCGCACGATCACGTCTTTCTGGGCGAAGACCACGAAAAATCCGAACGCCGAACCTGGGCGGTGATCGTACTTTGCAGCGTCATGATGATCGCCGAAATCATCGGTGGCGCTCTGTTCGGCTCCCTGGCGCTTATTGCCGACGGATTGCACATGTCGACGCACGCCGGCGCACTGCTGCTAGCCGCCTTGGCTTATACATATGCCCGCAAATACGCCAACGATCGCAGTTTCACATTCGGCACCGGAAAGTTCGGCGATCTGGCGGGGTATTCTAGTGCGATCGTTCTCGCCATGATTGCGCTACTGATCGGCTATGAGGCCGTAGCGCGCCTGCTCAACCCGGTTCCGATCAGCTTCAACGAGGCGATCCCGATTGCCGTCCTCGGTCTCGCGGTCAATATCGCCAGCGCATGGTTGTTGTCTGGCGGGCGTCATCACGGTCATGGTCACGCTCATGATCATGATCACGACGAGGACCTGCGTCGCATCGAGTTGGGCCGCCGCATTCTGGAAATCGAGGTCTTTGAGGACAATGTGCCGCCGCGCTTTCGCGTCAGGGCAAATACGAGCGTCTTGCCGGCAGCCTCCGACGTCACCATCGAGACGATCAGGCCGGATGGCAGCCGGCAGCTGTTCGCCTTCAAGGAGCGGGATGGATATCTGGAATCTTACGACGAGATTCCGGAGCCGCACGCCTTTGCCGCCAAAGTTCGCTTGGTGCAGGCGGGCCAAGAACATGAATGCGTGCTGGAATTCGAAGAGCACGATCACGGGGCTGCGCACGGCGCGCATCACCGCGACAACAATATGCGGGCCGCCATCATTCATGTTTTGGCCGATGCCGCCATATCCGTTTTGGTCATTGTCGGGTTATTGCTGGCACGCGTGTTCGGCTGGCTCTGGATGGACCCGCTCGCCGGCTTCATCGGCGCGCTCGTTATCGCCAACTGGTCGATCGGGTTGCTGCGTGACACCGGCGGCATCCTGCTCGATCGCACACCGGATCCGCGGATGGCAGAGAAAGTCCGCATGGTCATCGAAAGCGAGGGCGATCATGTCACCGACCTGCATCTTTGGCGACTTGGGCCGGGGCATCTTGGCGCCATCGTCTCTGTCGCAACCGCGGGGGAACGTCAGGCGGCGCATTACCGGCAGAGACTGGCCAGATTCGCCGACTTGTCCCATGTCACCGTGGAAGTCCAACACGCTCGCTCAGCAAATGACTAAATCAATCTGCTTGATTGGGGATGGCTTTCTTATTTTGCGATTTCATTCCGTTGTGTTGCACCCGCGTCACTAGACGATTCCATTCTGCAGCATCGTCGGCGTTCCTTCTTCCAATTGCGAATGATTTGCAATAAGGCTGAGGCATGTATTGCGCCTCCGTTCGATCTGGCGTTTGAGCTCAACAATCGGCAAATCCAGACGAGCAGGATGGTTAGCTTCGTTTTATTGCTGTTAGGGCGCCGGCGTAATTGCGTTGATGACGAAAGAGATCGCCGGAATGCTGGCGCTGGAAATATTCGTACGATGAACCGATGCAGCCGATCCTGGGAGAGCGTAGTCGCGGGCGTGGGCTTGAGCCTGCTCGCGCTCGATCGCCCTGCTGTCGCCGCCGACATCGGTATGCCGGTCAAGGCTTTGCCAATTCAATCCGTCTTCGATTGGACCGGGTTCTATGTCGGCGCCCATGCCGGATTCAGCCGTGGCTCCTCAAGCGCCGTACTCACCGATCCGGCGATCACCGCGACCAACAACATCTTCAACGGCGTGATCGGCGGCGTGCAGGCGGGTTACAATTATCGGCTGCCATCCGGGATACTGCTCGGAGCCGAAGCGGATATTACTTTTCCGAATTATTTCACCTCGAATTCGGTGGTTTCGTCGTCGGTGACGGCGCGGTCCGATGTCGCCGAGCAGTGGGATTATGTGGGGACTGTGCGCGGCCGCGTCGGTTATGTTGCCGGTCCGTGGCTGACCTATGCCACCGGCGGGCTTGCATTTGCCGGCGAGCGGTTCGTCAACGCGCCCGCCATCGGTAACGATGAAAGAACACTGAACACGCGACTCGGCTGGGCCGCCGGGGGCGGAGTGGAATATGGCTTCGCGCCGCACTGGAGTGTGCGGCTCGAATATCTCTACAGCCAATTCGGAAGGGCCGACATCAGGTTGCCATCGACGACGCAGTATGCGTCGACGCTGGATTTCCGATCGCTCCGCGTTGGCCTCAACCGCAAGATCGACTGGCCGGGTTCGGGCAATTTCCTGCCGAAAACATCGCTGACGGATCCGGAATCCGATCGCTGGGAAATCCACGGTCAAACGACTTACCTGCCGCAAGGTTATCCGGCATTTCGCGCGCCCTATAGCGGCCCGAACAGTCTGACTCCGGCACCTCAGGCACAGGCGACCTGGAGCAACAGTCTGTTCCTCGATGTTCGTCTATGGGAGGGCGGCGAGCTATATTATAACCCCGAGCTGCTGCAGGGATTTGGATTGAGTGATACGGTCGGCGCCGGCGGATTTCCCAGCGGCGAAGCGCAAAAATCGAACTTTCCCTACCCGCATTACAACACGTCGCGGCTGTTTCTACGCCAGACCATCGGGCTCGGCGGCGAGCAGGAAGAATTGCCATCCAGTCCTTCACAACTCGCGACCAAGGTGGATGTTTCCCGCCTGACTCTGCAGGCGGGCAAGTTTGCAGTCATAGATATCTTCGACGGCAATAGCTACGCCAAAGACACCCGCAAGGACTTCATGAACTGGTCGATGTGGGCGCCCGGAGCTTTCGACTATCCTGCGGACAAGCTCGGCCTGACCTATGGAGCTACCGCAGAGCTCAATCAGAAGTACTGGGCATTGCGATCAGGCTATTTCCTGATCAACTCGGTGTCGAATTCGAACAATTTCGATACCAAGATCTTTCAGCGCGGCGGCTACACTCTCGAACTGGAAACGCGGTATTCGCTGTTCTCCCAGCCCGGAAAGCTGCGCACCCTCGCATGGCTCAACAGCGCGTATTCCGGAAGCTACCGCGAAACTCTGAACGATCCGGCTCTCAATCTCGATATCGCGCAAACCCGCACGGGCCGCATCAAATACGGTTACGTCATCAATCTCGAACAGGCATTGAACGACGAGATTGGATTGTTCGGCCGCTGGAGCTGGAACAACGGCAAAACCGAGATCATGGCGTTCACCGATATTGACGCGAGCCTCGCGTTCGGCGCCTCAATCAAAGGCACCAGATGGGGCAGGCCCGACGATGTGATCGGAGTGGGCGGGGCGATCAACGCGCTGTCCACGGACCATCGCGACTTCATCGCGGCCGGCGGGCTCGGCCCCTTGATCGGAGATGGCCAACTCAACTATCGGCGCGAGCGAATCTTTGAAAGCTACTATGCGCTCGCACTCAACAAGCAGCTCACGCTGAGCGCCGATTATCAGTTCATTACAAACCCCGCCTATAACGCCGATCGCGGACCGGTCTCGGTCTTCTCAGGGCGTCTGCACGGCGAGTTCTGAACTCCCGTCACCCGGCGAACACGTTCGCTGTTCCAGGGAATTGGACCTTCAACCCGCCGGCGAGAAACTGTCGGCGCGCGCCATAGCCCAGGCCTCGCGAAAGCGCCGATCGCTGGTGCCGTCGATCAATTCACCGGGGCGTAGCGACGGATAAAGCTGCGCGAATGTCTGCACCTCGGTCGTGGAGATCCGCTGCGAGAAATGGATCGGCCGGATCTGCTGCGGATGCTCAAGTCCCGCGGCGGCAAGAAGCTCGGCCAGCGCGTGCAGGGTAGCATGATGATAATTGTAAACGCGCTCGATCTTGTGCGGTACCACAAGTGCGCGACTGCGGGTCGGATCCTGTGTGGTCACGCCGGTCGGGCACCGATCGGTATGGCAGCTCAGCGACTGGATGCAGCCCAGCGAAAACATGAAACCGCGCGCCGAATTGCACCAGTCGGCGCCGATCGCCATGGCGCGCGCCATATCGAAAGCGGTCGCGATTTTTCCTGCGGCGCCGATACGGATGCGGTTGCGCGCATTGATGCCGATCAGCGCATTGTGGACAAAACTAACGCCCTCGCGCATCGGCATGCCCAGATGGTCCATGAATTCCAGCGGCGCCGCTCCGGTGCCACCTTCGTTGCCGTCAACCACGATGAAATCCGGATAGATTCCGGTCTGCAGCATCGCCTTGCAGATCGCCAGAAATTCCCAGGGATGGCCGATGCACAGCTTGAATCCGGCGGGCTTGCCGCCGGACAGCCGACGCATCTCGCCGATGAAGGCCATCATTTCCAGCGGCGTCGAAAATGCACGGTGAGTGGCCGGCGAAATGCAGTCCTCGCCCATGCTGACGCCTCTGATCCTGGATATCTCTTCAGAGACCTTGGCGGCAGGAAGAACCCCGCCATGTCCGGGCTTGGCGCCCTGGCTGATCTTGAGTTCGACCATCTTGATCTGATCGTCGGTGGCGACGCGCGAAAATTCTTCCGGATTGAACGAGCCGTCGCGGTTGCGGCACCCAAAATATCCGGAGCCAACCTCCCAAATAAGATCGCCGCCGTTTTCGCGATGATAGGGACTGACACCGCCCTCGCCGGTGTCATGTGCAAAACCGCCCTTTTTGGCGCCCGCGTTCAGCGCGCGCACCGCGTTGGGACTGAGCGCGCCAAAGCTCATCGCCGAGATGTTGAAGACCGATGCCGAATACGGCTTGGCGCAGTCCGGACCGCCAATGGTGACACGAAATTGCTCGGACGCGCGAGGCTTGGGCGCCACCGAATGGTGCATCCATTCATAACCGTCGCGATAGACATCCTCCTGGGTGCCGAACGGCCGCTTGTCGAGCACCATCTTGGCGCGCTGATAGATGACGGCGCGGGTGTCGCGGCTGAACGGCATGCCGTCCTTCTCGCTTTCGAAGAAGTACTGCCGCATCTCCGGCCTGATCTCTTCGAGCAGGAAGCGTAGATGCGCCGAGATCGGATAGTTTCGCAGAACTGCGTGATTCTGCTGAAGGAGATCGCGAATGCCGAGAACTGTCAGGCCGCCGAAAATAAGGATCGGGATCAAGCCCAGATCGAACACTTTTCGATCCACGATCCCGAGGCCGAGAAGCAAAGCCGTGACGACGGCGCAAATCGTCAAAACGATGTAGCGCGGCGAGAACGGAATCATCAGCGTTTCCATGGAACCCCTCAGGCAAGTTCTGCCGTATTATTGTTGTCGGCCGCAGCCTAATCCAACTGTCGGGACAATGTTGTACACATTATCTCGCGTACTGGTCTTGGATATGACAGCGCATCGCCCGCGAAGCTAGCGAATCATCCGGCGGAGGATCAATCCGTCCTGTGGCGAGGGATACACTTGTCACGCACTCTTTTTGCAGTGCAACCTAACTTGATCTGATCTCGAACGGTTGAACTCCTCGTGACGAGGAGGCGCTCTTGCGTCGTCTCAGACCATGAGACCATTTCTCCTTTCCTTCGAGACGCGGCGAAGGCGCAGCTCCCCGGGAGAAGGGGTCGGGCGCCAGTACGGGCACTGCGGCGTGAATCAGTGACTATGCGGACGCATCTCGTCGGGAATCCCGCCTCGCTCGAGGCCATCTTGCGCCAGCCACGAATCGGTGCTCTCGATAGCGCGCGCGATATGATCGGCCGTTCGCGAAAAGTCATAAGGCGATCCCACCAGTGGACATAATGGCGGGACCACGAAGTATTCGATGTCAGCGTCCAGGCCTTCGAGTTCGCTCACCATTTGCCGTGCGATCAGCAATGTCAGCGCATGCAACGCGTTTGCAACCGCGCCGGTCGGAGGCGTATGCGTTGCGCAGGCGTAGCCCGTCGGAAGAATGATCAGGCGCTGCGCGCCCTTCGCGACCGCGACGCGGATCGGTGTGTTGCTGGAAATCGCGCCGTCGGCCAGATAAAAATCCTTATAGCGGATCGGCGCAAAAGCACCGGGGATCGCGGTTGAGGCGATGATCGCCTGAGCGGCCGAACCCTCCGACAACACAATGCTGTCGCCCGAGACGATATCGGTCGTGACGATATGAACCGGGAGCTTTGCATCCTGCAGATTGCGGTAGGGTAGATGGTCGTCAATCAGCTTCTGAATCCCGTCGTGCGGAATCAGGAAATCGCGCCGCCAGATAAACCCCATCAGGGTCCGCCACGTGACCGGAAAAACGTCGTGCCGCTGCAATCCGCGCCAGATGGTTTCGAGCCGCAGAACGCCCTTCAGCGTGGGATCGCCGGCAAAGTAAGCACCGTTCAGGGCCCCGACACTGGAGCCCACCACCATGTCCGCCGATACGCCGTGGGCGGCGAGCGAATGCATCATGCCTACCTGAATGGCTCCAAAACTGCCTCCGCCCGCGAATACAAAGGCCGTTTTGGTGGTGCCGCCATGGTCGGATTCGGACAAAGCCTCGGTCGCTCCCGGTGTCGGCGCGTTGACAACAAGCCACGCGACGTTCGGCTGCTTTTATAGCAGCCGATAACCGACCTGCACCATCAACATTGCTTGTCGGGGCACACCGTCATCCCCGGATGCGTCGCTTGGCGCAGGCCCGAATTCCGGAAATTGTCGGCACGAGATTCCCTCAGGCGCATCAATTGGCGCATCGGGGAACGACCATGGAAACGCTAACGCTCCACGAACGCCTTCTCGATGACAAAATGGCCGGGCTCGCTGTTGCTGCCTTCGGCAAATCCGCGCGCTTCAAACATCTGGCGCAGTTCTTCCAGCATGCCGGGACTGCCGCACATCATGATCCGGTCGGTTTCGATATCGAGCGGCGGCTGTCCGATATCGTCAAACAATTGCTCCGATGTGATCAAATCGGTGATGCGGCCACGATTGCGGAACGGCTCGCGCGTGACGGTCGGATAATACACAAGCTTCCCGGTTAGCAGCGGTCCGAAAAGTTCGTCGTCATGCAGCTTCGCCACCAGCTCCTCGCCATAGGCAAGTTCGGAGACTTGCCGGCAGCCGTGAACGAGAACGATGGTTTCAAATTGCTCGTACACCTCGGGATCCTTGATCAGGCTCGCGAACGGCGCCAAACCTGTTCCGGTCGACAGCAATAGCAAGCGCTTGCCCGGGATCAGATTGCCGGCAATCAGGGTGCCGGTCGCCTTGCGTCCGACCAGGATGGTGTCGCCTTCCCTGATCCGCTGAAGCCGGGAAGTCAGCGGCCCGTCGGCCACCTTGATGCTGAAAAATTCCAGGGATTCTTCGTGATTGGCGCTCGCCATGCTGTAGGCGCGCATCAACGGACGGCCATCCACCTCCAGGCCGATCATCGCGAACTGCCCGTTCAGGAATCGAAAGCCGGAATTGCGGGTGGCGGTAAAGCTGAAAAGCGTATCGGTCCAGTGCCGGACAGAAAGAACTTTCTCTCTATGGAATGCGCTCATGTGTTTTGGTTTTTCCGATAGTCTTGTTGTAGAACGATCTAACTGTTCCGGCCCCGGAAGAGGCAAAAACCCCTGAAACGATTGACTATTTAGCGTGTGACTACGCCAAAATCAGAGTTAGTCAATAAGCCCTGATGCGCAATTGAGGGTTCAGAATTGCAGTCGATTTTTTTGAAAAAGTGTTCGACACATCCCCATCGTGAAGCCTGCTTGCACGCAATTAACTTGCTGAATTCGGCATCAATCCGGCAATTAATTTCCACGCTCGGTGAAAAAATCGTTAGGAATAATCAGAATGCCAGATCGCCGGATATCGCATGCGAAGCCTCAGGGAATTTCGATCGGGAAAGCCAAGCTCGTACCCGGACCAATCGGTCTACGCGGAATATGCCTGTTCTGAATTCGGCCTTGCGTTCCAAGACATCGACGGCGGAACAGGATTTGTCGTCAGCGTCGCCTCAAAAACCCGAAGCATTCATTTCGGCGCCGGGCGATGTTCATGGTATCCGCAAAACAACGCCACCGCATCAACGCTGGCATCGGACAAATATTTCACCAATAAGATTCTTGAACGCGCCGGAGTTCCGACGCTGGGCGGCGAATATTTCTTCCTGCATGACCGGCACCGCGCCCATCGCCCTGCGGGTCATGAGCGCGAAGACGCGCTGGAATATTTCAGAAAACTGGGTGCAACGGCATTCGTCAAACCCCTGCAGGGATCGCGAGGCGATTTTGCCCAAGCCGTTCACGATGAAGTATCGCTTGTTCGATATTTCGGTGAGGCTTCCCGATACTACGACTCGATATTGCTTCAGCCGATCGTCTCCGGGATCGAATACAGGGTTTTTCTGCTTGACGACGATGTCGTCTATGCGGCGCGAAAATACCCGCCCTTTTTGCCGGGCGACGGCGTGCACTCCATCCGTGATCTGTTGATCGCGCACAATGAAACCTTGCAATCCCGCGGTCTTTCGCCGGCTTCGGCAATGCCTGACTGTGATACATCGCTCGACGCCGTGCTGCCCAAGGGCGAGCGTTGGGAAATTCCCGGGCGGATGAATCTGAGCGCGGGGGGAACGATGGCGCTCGAAGCCCCTCGTGCCGAGGCGGCGCTCACTCTGGCTGGAAAGACCGCCGGGGCGCTTGGACTTCGTGTAACGGCTGTGGACATGTTTACGGACATCGGCGGAGATCCGCTTGCGATACGCGTGATCGAGGCAAACTCCAATCCGTCAATCCGGCTGCTGGAGGATTCCGGCAGAAGCGACCTGATTCTGAAAATCTGGCGTCACACCTTTTCTGCGATGGGACTATTGGGTGTTTGATCTTCCGAAATACGGTGACGGCGTTTGTCTGGCGCGGTTGGCCGAGTTGCTCGACACGATCGCGGTGGATCGCGCGAGGCTCTCACACATTTCGGTCGTTGTAACCGGGTCCAACGGCAAAGGCAGCACGGCCGCGTTCTGCGCCAGCATCGCCCGCGCCTATGGCCTGCGAACCGGACTGTTCACCTCGCCGCATCTACTTCGTGTCAACGAGCGTTTTCAGATCGATGGAGCGCCCGTTGGCGATGATGACCAGGCGCGCCTTGCGCTGCGAATCAAAGCTGCTATCGCCGAGATATCGCAGCGTCGGGGCGAGAAATTCGGCGCCTTCGAAGCCATGTTCGCGCTCGCCTGCCTGCATTTTCAGGAAAGCAAGTGCGATTTCGCCGTGTTCGAGGCCGGCATCGGAGGCCGCTACGACCCGGTACGTCTGGTCGGCGCACTCGCTACAGGTGTGACTTCGGTCGACTACGAGCACGTCGAACTGCTTGGCCATTCCCTGGAATTGATCGCTTCAGACAAGAGCGACGCCTGTGCATCGGGCGGGACAATCGTCTATGGCGAGAATTGCCGAAACTTAAGGCAGCATCTCATCGAATATAACCGGCATCGCGGCATCACGTCCCTGTTTGTCCGCGGCCAGATCGGGATCGCCGGCGAAACCGTTTCGGCGTCAGGGCAGCGGTTCGATTTCAAATTCGGGGATTGCGATTTTCGATCGCTCGAAACGAGCCTGCTCGGCGCGTTTCAATTCAACAATGCAGCCGTCGCTGTCACCCTGTTCCTGCTCTGGCTGGGACGCGAGCGGTCCGGAAAAGCCGCCGCCGGGATCGATGCCGCCGTGAGAGCGGGCCTCCGCGACGCCCGCTGGCCTGGCCGCCTCGAAGTTATTCGGCAAGATCCGCTCACCGTTGTTGACGTCGGTCATACGCCAGATGCCATCTGTCAATCGCTCGCGAGCCTCAAGGCGATTTATGGAGCACGGGAGTGGATTCTTGTGATCGGCGTTTCCTTCGACAAGAAAGTCAGTGAAATCGCAAGCGCGCTGGCGCCGTCGTTCGACACGATCATCTGCACAAGGGCGCACCACAAGGGCGCAGACGCGGAACGCATCGCCGCCGCGGCTCGCAAGGCCAATCCGGAAGCAGCCGCTCGCATCGCCGTGACCATCGAGGACGCCGTCAGCGTCAGCCAGGCGCTGGCCGTCTCGCTTCATCGGAAAATATATGTGGCCGGGGGACTATTCGTGGGCATCGAATACGCTGTGGTCGCCGGCGGCGGCCGTGCCCAGGACCTGAACTTTTTCTGACGAAAGCTGAAAGCGAAGAGAACCGAAATCGCTAGTTGCTGGTCCCCTGGGTGTCGTCGAGCACTTTAAACGCTTCCTCGAGTTGCGGCGAGATCGCGACGTTGAGCTTCTCGCCGGTGGGCAGGCGCGAGACAAACCATTTGTTATAGAGCGGAACCAGATCGCGGTTCGAACCGAGCTTGCGGAAGGTTCGCTCTACGACCGCGGTCAGTTGCGGCTCGCCCTTGCGAAACATGATCCCGTAGGGATCGTAGGACAGATATTCGCCGGTAACGCGAAACTTGTCCTGCGCCTTGTGCCGCGCGATCAGGCCGTACAGCAGAATATCGTCGGTCGCGAATGCATCCGCCTTCTGGTCCACCAGCATCTGATAGGATTGCTCGTGATCGGCCGCGGTGACGATGTTCAGGCCGAGTGCGAACTTCTTGTCGACGGCGTGCATGGCCTGCTCGTTGGTGGTGCCTTTGGTGACCACCACGGTTTTGCCCTTCAGGTCGTTTGGTCCCGAGATGGTTGAGGCCTTCGGCACCATAAGTTTGGTGCCGGCCACGAACATCAGCGGCGAGAACGCCACCTGTTTGCTCCGCTCCGCATTGGCTGTGGTCGATCCGCATTCGAGGTCAATCTTGTTCTGCACCACCGCCGGAATGCGGTCGTCCGATGTGACCTTGACGTATTCGATCCTCAGATTGGCGTCATCGACCTCGATGCCGATCTCATCGACGATGGCTTCGCAGAGTTCGAGGCTGTAGCCGATCGGCCGATTGGCCTGATCGAGAAACGAGAACGGCGGCGAACTCTCGCGATAGCCAAGACGCACGACATGTGTGTTTTTGATATTTGCAAGCGTCGGGCTAAGTCCTTCGCTGCCGCCGCTCTGGGCGCCAGCCGCCGTCGTCAAGAACACCGCGGCAAGCCAGCTTGCTGCCAGCACGCATCGCGTCAGAGGATAGCGCATGGCTCACCTCCTATACGTGGCCGGCCTGCATTCCCGGAACCTCGCCGGGGACCATATCCGGCGGCACGACGTCGTCGGGGCCAAGCGCGTGCTCGGGCGCGAGTTCGCCCTCCCACTTCGCCACCACAGCGGTGGCGAGCGAATTGCCGATCACATTTGTAGCACTGCGTCCCATGTCGAGGAACGTATCGATGCCCATGATCATCAGCAGCCCCGCCTCGGGAATGCCGAACTGGCTCAGGGTCGAGGCGATCACGACAAGCGAAGCGCGCGGGACGCCGGCGACACCCTTTGAAGTGATCATCAAGGTCGCGAGCATCGCAAGCTGCGTGCCGAGCGACATTTCGATGTGATAGGTCTGTGCGATGAAGATGCTTGCAAAGGTGCAGTACATCATCGTGCCATCGAGATTGAACGAATAACCGAGCGGCAGCACGAAGCTGGAAATCCGCGACGACGCGCCGAAGCGGTTGAGGCCCTCGAGCGTCTTGGGGTACGCGGCTTCCGAACTCGCCGTCGAGAACGCGATCATGAGAGGTTCGCGGATCAGCCGAAGCAGATGGCTGTATCTGGGCCCGATGACGACAAAACCCACCACGATCAGAATGGCCCACAGGATCATGAGCGAGAGATAGAAGCCGCCCATAAAGACGATCAGCTTCCACAATACAGCGAGACCGTTCTTCGACACCGTCGCCATGATGGCCGCCCAGACCGCGAGCGGCGCGAACAGCATCACATAGCTCGTCACCTTCAGCATGATGTGGCCGAGGTCATCGATCAGCGCCAGTATCGGCTTGGAGCGCTCGGGCATCGCGCCCATGGCGACCGAGAAGAACACCGCGAAGATCACGATCTGCAGAATCTCGTTCTGCGCCATCGCGTCCGCAATCGACGTCGGAATCAAATGAGTCAGGAATTTCTCGATCGAGAATGCCGAAACCGGCAATCCCGTGGATTGCGTCTTGTCCGGCAGGGTGCCGGGAAAATTCGAACCCGGCTGCAACAGATTGACCATGACCAATCCGAGCAGCAGCGAGACGAACGACGCGCTGATGAACCAGCCCATGGTTTTCGCGAAGATCCGCCCCAGCTTGGAGCCGCTTCCCATATGAGCGATGCCGCCGACCAGGGTCGCGAACACCAGGGGCGCGATGATCATCTTGATCAGGCGCAGGAACAGCATCGCGATCAGGTTTACGTCCGCTGCGATATCGGCCCGGATGTCGGGGAGAAAGTTGAAAACCAGCGTCCCCATCACGATGCCAAGCGCCATCGCGATCAGAATGTATTGCGTAAACCTGTTGGACATTGGCCACCCCCGTCGGTTCCGGCGGCTCTGAGTTTGGCAGATTCTGGGGGCGGCGCAACTCGCTTCAAACTTGAGGCGTTTGCCACAATGTTCCCGTTGTGGAATGAGCGTCCGGCGACTAGCGTCGTACGCAGCGCACAATCTGTGCAGCCGCGTATTTCGTGCGTGGTCAATTGCATCGAGAGCGCCACGTCCGGGAGGGAACGCCATGGGTGACAGTGTCAATCGTCAGGTCTTGCTGGTAGAGAAGCCGGCCGGGAAACTTGGGCCGGAGCATTTTAAAATGTCCAAAACCGCAATCCCGGAGCCTGGAGAAGGCGAGGTGTTGCTGCGGGTGCGATATATTTCGCTTGATGCCGCCAACCGGGCGTGGATGCACGGCGCGACCTATCGCGCGGCCGTCGAGGCCAATACGGTGATGGCCGGCGGCGGCATCGCCGAAGTCGTGTCCTCGAAAGCGCAAGGCCTTGCCCCAGGTGATATCGTGTTCGGCGATACCGGCTGGCAGGATTACGCTGTTGTTCCCGCCAAGCATCTGAACAAGATGCCGAAGGTCGAGCCGATGACGCATCTGCTAAGCGTGTACGGCATTGCCGGCCTCACCGCCTATTTCGGACTGCTCGATGTCGGAAAGCCGAAAGCCGGTGAAACCGTGGTGGTTTCGGCCGCCGCCGGCTCGGTTGGTTCGATTGTCGGCCAGATCGCCAAGATCAAGGGATGTCGCGTCGTCGGCATCGCCGGCGGCAAGGACAAATGCAACTGGCTGACCTCAGAACTCGGCTTCGATGCCGCGGTCGATTACAAGGACGGAGCGGTGTTCAAGGCGCTCCGGGCCGCGGCTCCCAAGGGCATCGACGTTTATTTCGACAATGTCGGCGGGGACATCCTCGAAGCTTGCATTGCGCAAATGAACAATCGCGGCCGCATCGCCTGCTGCGGCGCGATCTCGCAATATGACGGCGTGCCGTCGGCGACCGGACCGCGCGGCGTTCCCGGCCTTATCGTCGTAAAGCGTCTCACCATGCAGGGCTTCATCGTGATGGATTTCATGGAACAGCGCCATGAGGCGCTGTCAGACCTGCAATCGTGGGTCGCTTCGGGCAAACTGAAGGTTCAGGAGGACGTTATCGATGGCCTTGAGAATACGCCGAAGGCGCTGATCGGATTGCTTGCCGGCGAGAACCGCGGCAAGCGAATGATCAAGGTGTAACGCACCGGTCCGGAGACGGACCAAGGCGTGGACTCGGAAGGTCGGCCGGCCTTCAACGCTCGGAGCATGCCGCGCGGACTAACTGGCGCGCCCCAGCCATACAGCATTTTGGCGCGGCCTGGACCTGTTTCGGCAATTTGGCCCTAGCCGGAGAACGACGCGCCATGCTTTGATGCGCGCGGCTCAATTTCCGCACTTGGGGCATTCTTTGACCAAAGAGCGCGTGGAACGGCGACTTGTGGCGATGCTGGCGGCGGACGTCGCCGGCTACAGCCGCCTGATGGGCGCCGACGAAGAAGGCACCTTGGTGCAACTGAAAGCCTGCAGAAAAACGGTTTTCGCGCCCAAAATAGCTGAGCATCGCGGACGCATCGTCAAAACCACCGGCGACGGCATGCTCGTGGAGTTTGCCAGCGCGGTCGACACTGTACGCTGCGCAACGGAAGTCCAGCGCAGCATGGCCGAGCAGAATGCCGCCGTGCCGCAGGATCAAAGGATCGAATTTCGCATCGGCATTCACGTCGGTGACATCATTTTCGATGACAACGACATCTTCGGCGATGGCGTCAACATTGCCGCCCGCCTTGAGGGCATCGCCGAACCGGGCGGGGTTTGCATGTCCGATGATGCCTATCGGCAGGTCCGGGGCAAGATCGAGGTTGCCTGTGATGATATGCGACCGCAGTCCCTCAAAAATATTGCTGAGCCTATGCGGGCATGGCGGGTTCGGCTGACCTGTCAAACCGCTTCCGCAGTAAATTCAGGTTCGACCGTTAGCCAGGCTCAAGTACTCCCGCTCCCCGACAAGCCCTCCATCGCTATTCTGCCATTCACCAACATGAGCGGTGATCCTGAACAGGATTACTTTGCCGATGGAATGGTCGAGGACATCATCACGGCGCTGTCTCATTTCAAGGCGCTGTTCGTCATCGCCCGCAACTCGAGCTTCACCTACAAGGGGCGCGCCGTCGATGTAAAGCAGGTCGGGCGCGAGCTTGGGGTGCGCTACGTGCTGGAAGGTAGCGTTCGCAAAGCGGCAAACCGGGTGCGCATCACGGGACAGCTCGTCGATACCGCCACTGGGGCACATCTTTGGGCAGACCGGTGATGGTGGGCTCGGCGACGTCTTCGATCTGCAGGACCAGGTGACCGAGAGCGTTGTCGGGGCGATCGCGCCAGCGGTGGAAAAAGCCGAGATCGAGCGTGCCAAGCGCAAGCCGACCGAGAGCCTCGACGCCTATGCCCTCTATTTACGCGGTTTGGCCAGGTTTTATCAGTTTACTGACCGGCAAGCGAACGACGAGGCATTGCGCCTGTTCAACAGCGCGATCGAGCTCGACCCGGATTTTGCATCTGCCTACGGTCGTGCGGCCAATTGCTACGTCCTAACCAAGACCAATGGCTGGTTTTCAGGCACAGCGAGCGAGATTGCCGAAGTGAAAAGGCTCGCTCAACGGGCGGTTGAGTTGGGCAAGGATGACGCGATCGCGCTCGCCGCCAGCGGGTGGGCGCTAGCTTATGTTGTTCACGATCTCGAGGTAGGCGCCGCCTTAATCGATCGCGCGCTTGTGCTCAATTCCAATTTGGCCGAGGCATGGTTTCACGGCGGCTGGGTAAAAAACTTTCTCGGCGAGCCGGAATCGGCGATCGAGCGCTTCGCGCGTACCATGCGCCTGAGCCCACTTGATCCGCGAGTGATGGCTTTCCGAGGCGCGACCGCGTTTGCACATTTCTTGCTGGGCCGCTATGACGAAGCGGCATCGTGGGCGGCAATGGCATTGCAGGACAATCCGGACTATCAACCTGGATTACGTATGGCCGCCGCAAGCAACGCAATGGCCGGACGGCCGGAGCAATCACACAAAGCAATGGCTCGGCTGCGGCAACTCAATCCCGCGCTACGTGTTTCCACTCTCAAAAACGTGCTGGGCCCTTATCGGCGTGCTGAAGACCTCTCGCGATTGGAAGAAGGATTGCGGCAAGCCGGACTGCCGGAATAAGCAGCGACTCCGAAGTGGATTTCGGCCAATCGGTGCTTCTGGCATATATATGTATACTTCCTTACGGTTCTGAATTTCTCCGCATGCCGGATCATTGGGGGAGGCAGATTGTGCGCATCGCCGTTATCGGCGGAGGCCCCGGAGGGCTCTATTTCGCTTATCTCTGGAAGAAACGTCACCCGGACGCCCTGATCGATCTGTTTGAGCAGAATGCCGCCGGCGCCACCTGGGGCTTTGGCGTGGTATTCTCCGAGCAGGCGCTTGAATTCCTGCGCGCAGACGACCACGACACCGTCGACGCCATCACACCAAGGATGGAGAGCTGGAAGAACATCACGCTTAATCTGCGCGGCGAAAGCGTCGAAATCGACGGCGTCGGCTTCTCTTCGATCGGCCGGCTCGATCTGCTCAGGATTCTTCAGCAGCGCGCAGCCTCCGTCGGCGTCACACCGCGATACGAAACGCTGATCCAGTCCGCGGATCAGTTGACCGGTTACGACCTGATCGTCGCGGCGGACGGCCTGAACTCGCTGGTGCGCCGTACATTCGAAGGCGATTTCGGCACTTCACTGTCCTATTCCGCCAACAAGTTTGCCTGGTACGGCACCAGCAAGCGGTTCGAAACGCTGTCGCAGACCTTCGTCGCAACCGACCTTGGCTCGTTCAACGCGCATCACTATCGATATTCGCCATCGATGAGCACATTCCTGGTCGAATGCGATTTGGCGACCTGGCAGCGTTACGGCTTTGCCGGCAAGACGGTCGAGGAATCGCAAGCTATTTGCGAGCGCGTATTCGCATCCACGCTCGACGGACACAGGCTGGTGTCGAATAAATCGGTGTGGCGCAACTTTCCATGGATCTGGAACGAGCACTGGTCGTTCAAAAACATTGTGCTGATCGGCGACGCCCTGCATTCGGCGCACTTCTCGATCGGGTCGGGCACGCGGCTCGCCATCGAAGATGCGATTGCGCTGGCCAAGGCGCTGGAGGCGGAACGGGATATTCCCGCGGCGCTCGATCGTTACCAGACCGAGCGCAAACCGATCGTGAAAAAGCTGGTGACGGCGGCACGCACCAGCGCCGGCTGGTACGAAAAATTCCCCGAGCATATGAGGCTCGGCCTGATGGACTTCGCCTACAGCTACATCACCCGCTCCGGCCGGATCAACGACGAGCGCCTGCGTGCGATGTCGCCGTCGTTCATGTCGCACTACGAAGCGTCGAAACATCGATTGCAGCAGGGCGGGAGCAAGGGATGACGCCGCGAAAGCCGGTTGATACGCTTGAGGTCGCCGACGGGGTCCCGTCCGACAGCCCCGGTGCGCTGGAGATCGGCTTTTCGATCCCGCAACGATACAACGCCAGCCGCATCCTGTTCGACAACCTGTCGCAGGGCCGGGGAAACAGGCTTGCTCTGACAGGCCCGGCGGGAAAGCGCAGCTATGCCGAGCTTTGCGCGGAGGCTTCCCGGTGGGGACACGGCCTGCAATCGCTGCGACTGAGCCGTGGCGACCGCATCCTGATGTTCCTGGACGATACGCCGGCCTATCCGGCGGCTTTTTTCGGCGCGGTTCGCGCTGGCTTCGTGCCGCTCTTGATCAATACGCTGACGCCGCCTGATCTCCTGCAGTTTTATTTGTCGGATTCCGGGGCTTCCGTCGCCGTTGCCGACGCCGAATTTTGCACCCGCTTCGACGTACAGGCCTTCAAGGATACGGCGATACACACGTTGATCGTTGTCAACGGCGCCCCCGGTGAACACGCTGTGCCGAATTCGATCGTCGCGGAGCCCTGGCTGCAGGGTTTTCCCGCCGATCTTGCGGAAGCCGATACCCACCGCAACGAAATGGCGTTCTGGATGTATTCGTCGGGCTCTACCGGACGGCCCAAGGGCATCGTCCATCTGCAGCACGATATGGCCTATAGCGATACCGCGTTCGCGCGAAGCGTACTGAAGCTTGAGGCCAACGACATCTGCTTTTCCGTGCCGAAGATGTTCTTCGCCTACGGCTTCGGCAACTCGATCACCTTTCCCTTCTCCGCGGGCGCCGCGACCTTGCTGCTGCCGGGCCAGCCAAAGCCGGATGCGATCTTTGAGACAATCGAGCGTTTTCGCCCCACGGTGTTCTTCGGATTGCCGACGCTCTATACCTCGCTCACCAAGACCGAGCACGCGGCTGCAACCGATTTTTCGTCGCTGCGCATGGCGCTATCCGCCGCCGAGGTGCTTTCAGCCGACGTATTCAATGGCTGGAAGACTCTCACGGGCCTTGAGATCGTCGAAGGGCTGGGCTCGACGGAAGCGCTGCACATTTACCTGTCCAATCGGCCGGACAAGAAAAAACTCGGAGCCGCGGGTCTTCGGGTACCCGGCTATGAAGTCGCGCTGAAGGACAAGGACGGTCGCGAGGTCGGTGACAACGAGGAAGGCATTTTATGGGTACGCGGCGATTCCAACACGCCGCTGTATTGGAACAGGCCGGACAAAACCTCAGAAACCGTCCGCGACGGCGGCTGGATTTACACCGGCGACCGATTTGTGCGCGACGGCGATGGCTTTCATTTCTTTCGCGGCCGCGCCGACGACCTGATCAAGATCTCCGGCCAATGGGTCTATCCGCTCGAGGTGGAGCTCTGCCTCGCCGAGCATCCCGACGTCCGCGAATGCGCGGTGTTTGCCGCAGAATTGCCGGACCGGCGCATGACCCTGAAGGCTGTCGTCGTCATGAATAGCCGCGCGTTCGATGAAATCGACGCGACGAAGATGCTGCAGGATTATGTCAAGGCAAAGCTGCTGCCTTACAAATATCCGCGCGACATCAGGTTCATCGACGAGCTGCCGAAGACCGGAACCGGCAAGATCGATCGGCAGGCGCTGTTGAAGACTTAGCGCTTTATGCCAATGATGACGAAAAACAGCGACCTACCCCGCCAGCCCCGTTCCACCGTAGAGCCAGGCGAGATCGCCATAATAGTCTTCAGATGTCTTCGCGCTCATGATGGCGTTGCGTATGCGCGCGTGTTCGCCCGCGGGGTGATAGATGTGCTCGCCGATGGCGCGGGACAGCAGTTGCACGCGCGCGGTGCGCGGAAAGCGCTGCAGACGATAACGATCGAGCGCGCTTGCGTGATCGTCGGGGTATGCCCCCAGCATGTGCGACAGGCACACCGCGTCCTCCAGCGCCATGCAGGCGCCCTGCGCGAAATATTGCAGCATCGGATGCGCAGCATCGCCAAGAAGAGCGACACGGCCGTCGATCCAACGCTCCATCGGATCGCGGTCGCACAACACCCAGAGCCTCCAGTTCCTGCCGTGGCGGATAATATCTTTCGCGCGATCGTGGAGGTGCTGGAAGCCCGTCATCACCTCTTCATCGGACACCGGCTTGCCGGCGACCGGTTCCGGTGCATCATTGTGATAGGTGACGACGAGGTTGAACACTTTCCAGCCCGAGAGCGGATAGTGAACGATGTGGCATTTAGGACCCGCCCATAGCGTCGCCGCATTCCAGCGCAGGTCCTCCGGCATCTCCTCGGTCGGAATCACCGAGCGATAGGTGGTGTGACCGGAAACCCGCGGCGGCCCGTCAGCGGCCACCCGCTTGCGGATATTCGACCACAGACCGTCGGCTCCGATCAGCAGCGACCCGGTGACATTGTCACCGGAGGCGAGGCGAACTGTGACCGACGAGCCGTCCTGATCGTAGTCGAGAACCTCGGAACTCACGCGCAACTCGATCAGGTCGTGGTTCTGGCACGCTCGCAGGAATACGCCGTGCAAATCGCCGCGATGAACCACGCCATAGGGATTTCCGAAGCGCGAGCGGAAGGCGTCGCGTAAGTCGACGTGGGTGATCTCTTCGGCCGACAGGCGCATCCATCAACCGCAGCTGATCGATATAGACGGCCATGCTGCGCGCCGCCTCTCCGACGCCGAGATAATCGAAGGCATGAAACGCATTGGGTCCGAGCTGGATGCCCGCGCCGATTTCGCCGAGTGCCGAGGCTTTTTCCAGCAGGATCGACGGAATCCCCTTTTGCGCCAGCCCAAGCGCCGCGGCGAGGCCGCCGATGCCGCCGCCTGCGATCAGGACAGGTCGTGCGGCCGTCGGTCCCATCAGCTTGATTTCCTGAAATGTTCGAGCGCGTCTTCGGCGCGCAGCGGCACACGCGACGCCTCGTTGTTGAGATCGACCAGTTGCGCCAGCAGTGCCAGCAAGGTCTTGCGGTCGGCTGGTTTCAACGGCTGCAGCATTCGCACCTGCGCCCGATCGACCGACGGCATGATGTCAATCAGCAACGCGGCGCCGGCTTTGGTCAGGTAGAGCAATTTGATGCGCTTGTCCTCGCGCGCCGGCTTTCGCTCAATATATTGCTTGACCTCCAGCCGCTCGATCACGCTACCGAGGGTCGACCGGTCGAAGGCAATAACGGCGGAAAGCCGCGTCGCATCGATGCCGGGATGGGTATCAATCGCGACCAGGGCGGCAAATTGCACCGGCGTCAGGTCGTAAGCCTTGCACTCTTCGACGAAAATCGACACCGCGATCTGCTGCATCCGGCGAAACAGGTAGCCGGGCTTGCTGTAAACGGCATCCATCGTCACGGCGCTTTGCTTATTCGGCATCGGGCTGCCGCTCCGGTGCGGCGTCCGCGAACGCCTTGATGTTTTTCGCAGCCGTTTCGGCTTTCAACAGGCGCGGAAACGCTGAGAGATCGACGCCAAAGCGCCGCGCATTCGCAAGCTGCGGCACCAGGCAGAGATCGGCCATCGTCGGCGTTGCGCCGAAACAAAACGGGCCCGGCTCACGAGCGACTAATGTTTCGCAGGCGGCGAGACCCTCGCGGTTGGCCCATGCCGCCCAGCCGGTTACCTGTTCGTCGGGCAGGCCGAGGTCCCGCAGCCGCGCCAGAACTTTCAGATTCTGCACGGGGTGGGTATCGCAGGCGAGCGCCATCGCAAAGGCGCGAATGTGAGCGCGGCGCAGCGGGTCTTTCGGAAGCAGCGGCGGTTCGGGATGGGTTTCCTCCAGCCATTCGATGATCGCCAGCGACTGAGTAAGGATTGCGCCGCGATCGTCCTGCAGCGTCGGAACCAGCCCCTGCGGATTGATCGCAAGATAGGCGGGATCTCGCTGCTCGCCCTTGCGAAGATGGTGCGGCAGGTGGTCCGCGCTCAAGCCCTTCAGGTTCAACGCGATTCTGACGCGATATGAGGCGCTGCTGCGGAAATAGCCGTGCAGCTTCATCGGAACCTCCCAAAGTCCTTGGCTTTCTTTCGGATGCGTCATTGACGCTATCCGCATTGTAAGTATGCTGTCAATCATTGGACCGACAAGAACCACGGGAGGCTGCCATGGAGGCCGTACAGAAGACGCCGGAACGCGAGGCGTTCTACCGCAAGATCGATGGCGAGAATCTCTCAGCGCTGTGGAACGTGATGGGCGATTTGATCACGCCGGAGCCGAAGAGCGCCTGCCGGCCCCATCTGTGGCGCTTCGATGCGATCCGCGACTACATGACGGAAGCCGGCAGGCTGATCACCGCCAAGGAAGCCGAGCGACGGGTGCTGGTGTTGGAAAATCCCGGCCTCCGCGGCCAGTCGAAAATCACAACATCGCTGTTTGCCGGCGTTCAAATGGTAATACCGGGCGACGTTGCGCCGGCGCACCGGCACAGCCAGTCGGCGTTGCGTTTCGTTCTCGAAGGCAAGGGCGCCTATACCGCTGTTGACGGCGAGCGCACCGCGATGGAGCCCGGCGATTTCGTGATTACGCCGTCGATGACCTGGCACGACCACTCCAACGAGAGCTCCGAGCCGATGTTCTGGCTCGACGGGCTCGATATTCCGATGGTGCAGTTCTTCGATGCTTCCTTCGCGGAGGGATCGAACGAGGATCAGCAAAAGATTACCCGCCCCGCGGGCGACAGTTTCGCACGTTACGGTCACAATCTGCTGCCGGTCGACGAGAAGCGCAAATCAAAGACCTCGCCGATTTTCAACTATCCCTATCACTACACCCGCGAGGCGCTGGAACAGGCGAAAGTGCGCGGCGAGTGGGATGCCTGCCACGGCCTCAAGCTCAAGTTTTCCAATCCCGAAACCGGCGATTTCGCGATGCCCACTATCGGCACCTTCATCCAGTTGCTGCCGAAGGGCTTCAAGACCGCGCGCTACCGTTCGACCGACGCCACGGTCTTCGCGGCGATCGAAGGACGCGGGCGTTCGCGGATCGGCGAGCAGAGCTTCGAGTGGGGTCCGCGCGATCTGTTCGTGGTGCCGAGCTGGCAGTGGGTCACCCATGAGGCCGACGAAGATTCCGTGCTGTTCAGTTTCTCGGATCGTCCGGTGCAGCAGAAGCTCGACCTGTTCCGCGAAGATCGCGGGAATGCGTAAGAGAGCGCGGCAGGCAGGACAGAAACAACGCCATGGCCGGGCCGGTCTCGGCCATCCACGTCTTTCCTGGTTAGAAGGGTGCATTTCCCTCCCCTCCCCCTTTGCGGGAGGGATCGGGGGTGGGGGTTTCCCGCCCTCCCCAACCCGCCCCGCAAGGGGGAGGGAGTAGAACTCACCGCCAGTGCAGCAGCCGGGTTTCCAACAGATTGATCAGCCGTCCGACCGCGAGACCGAACAGCGACAGGATGACGACGCCTGCGAGCAGTTGATCGGTCTGCATCAGATTGCCGGCCTGCAACACGAAGGCGCCGATGCCGAATTCGGCGCCGATCATCTCGGCGCTCACTACAAGCAATAGCGCGACGGAAGCGGTGATTCGGAAACCGGCGAGAATGGACGGCAGCGCACCCGGCCAGATTACCCGGCGCACGATGGCGTGAAACGGCACGTTGAAGCTTTGCGCCATCCGGATCAGGTTGCGCGGCACCGCATCGACGCCGCTATAGACCGAAATCGCGGTGGAAAAGAACACGCCCAACGCGATGGTGGCGATCTTCGGTTCCTCGCCGATCCCGAGCCACAGGATCAATAGCGGCAACAGCGCGATTTTCGGAATCGGAAACAGCGCCGAGATGAAGGTGATGCCGATGCCGCGCGCAAGGCTGGAGAGACCAACGGCAAAGCCGACGATGACTCCTGCAATGGTTCCGAGAATCCAGCCGGTGCCGATTCTCATGATCGAATACGACAGATGCTGCCAGAGCGCGCCGCTCAACGCGAGCTGATAGATCGCGCGCGCGATCGCAGATGGCGTCGGCAGAAACAGCGGATTGACCCAGCCGGCGCTGCCGGCCAATTGCCAAAGCCCGATCGCCAAGACAAGCGCGATCCAGCCCGCATAGCGGCCCGCTTTCGGCGCAAATCCTTCGCCGCGAAACGCCACCGGCCGCGGCGCGCTGTTAAGATCGGCTTGCGGCGACCCCGCCGGTATTTTCGAGCGGTCAAGCATGCTGGACCTCACGCTCGGCATCGATCGCCTCTTCGCGGATCAGGGACCACAGTTCGCTCTGCAGCGCCAGCAACCGCCCGCGGCCATTGATGTCGCCGCGTTCACCGCGCGTCAAAGGAATGGTGACGACCTCGCGGACGCGGCCGGGCCGCCGCGACAGCACGACAATGCGATCCGCCAAACGAACCGCTTCCTCAAGATTATGCGTCACATAAACCGCGCCCATCGAACCATCGGCGAGCAGGCCGATAAAATCCTCCATCAGCAGTTCGCGGGTTTGCGAATCCAGCGCCGACAGCGGCTCGTCCATCAGCAGGATCGCGGGCCGTACCGCGAGCGCGCGCGCGATGCCGACACGCTGGCGCATGCCGCCTGACAATTGCTTGGGGTATGTGGCGCGGAAATCCGACAGACTGGTACGGCGCAAAGCATCGCCGACGACGGCGCGGCGATCGTTCCTCGCCAGACCGGTATGCAGCAGCGGGAATTCGACATTTTCTTCGACCGTGCACCAGGGCAGCAGCGCAAAATCCTGAAACACGAAGGTCAGCGGATTGAGACTGCCAGGCGGCGGAGCGCCGCGCAGTTCCGCCGACCC
Organism: uncultured Alphaproteobacteria bacterium; assembly: GCA_963732455.1. Lineage (GTDB taxonomy): Bacteria > Pseudomonadota > Alphaproteobacteria > Rhizobiales > Xanthobacteraceae > Bradyrhizobium. Next base: position 98,845 of record CAVSZM010000012.1, read on the forward strand.
CGCGCTCGGCTGCAGCAGGCCGCCCAGTATCGACAATAGCGTGCTCTTGCCGCAGCCGGACGGACCGACGACCGCGACCACCTCGCCCGATCCAACCGTGAACGATACGCTGTCGAGAACCTCGAGCGCCCCGAACCGGTGACCGATTTTGTCAGCGATCAGATCCATTCAGCATCAATCCGGCTTCACGTAATCTTTCGCAATAATGGCGTCGGCGGTAAATCCCTTGTCGACGAACCCCTGCTCCTGCAGCCAGCTGATCTGGTTGCCGACATTCTTTATGTCGAGCTTGCCGTCGGGATCGATATAGGCGCAGTTGCCGACCACTTGTTCCACCGGCAGGTTGGTGTATTTCGCGATGATCTCCAGGAGCGGTTTGGTCTTGTCGTTGACCGGCGCCTTGCCGTCGACGACGGCTGCCAGAATCACATCGTGATATTCGCGGTCGGCGCGCGCCAGCGCAGCCAGAAGCTTGGTCACCAGCGGCTTGTCGGCCGAGGTCTTGGGCGATGCGAACACCGCCCCTAATTGCCACGGCGTCTCGTCGCCGACCCAGCCCAGGAGCTTCGCACCGCCGGCGTCCATCAGCGTCCGCGCGGTGGAGACGGGCAACAATGCGGCATCGACGGTTTCGCCTTTCAGGGCAGCGGCTGCGTTCGATAGCGACTGCAGCGGCAGCACCTTCACATCGCTGAGCTTGAATCCATATTTGTCGGCGAGCAGGCCGAGCGAATAGTGAAAGCTCGAGCCGACCTGCGTCACCGCGACGCGTTTTCCCGCGAGATCCTTGGGCGTCTTGAGACCGGCGGCATAGGCGCTGTTGCTGGCGAAATAGCCGATCAGCGGATAACCCGCCTTTTCGCGGCTCATGCCGCCGATCACCTTCAACGTGCCTTTGCCTGCGAGATTATAAAGCCCGGCGGTGAAGGCGGTAATGCCGAAATCGATATCGCCCGACGCGGTTGCGACCGCGATCGGCTGCGCGGCATCGAAGAATTTCAGTTCGATATCGAGGCCGGCGTCGCGGAAATAACCCTTGTCCTGCGCGATGAACACCGGCGCCGACGACGACAGCCTCAGCACGCCGACTCTCGCCTTCAATGCGTCGCCGGCCCGTGCGTCCGGCGATACCGCCAAGGCCAGCATCGCCAGCAAACTCGCGCACAAGAACCGCGTATATCCGGGCCGCGCTTGACAGGCGCGAGTGGGCTGCGTCATCCAGTTTCCTCCGTCACTTATTACAGCCCTTCGGGGATCGCCTGATCCTGCCCGAGAAAGGCCCCTTGTTGTTTCAATTGGTTCTGCAATTTGTCGACAGCGATGTCACGCGGGATCGTATTCCCCCCGAGCGCCAGTGCCGCCGCGGTGCCCGCAGCCTCGCCCATGACAAAGCAGGCGCCGGAGACCCGCGCGGCTGATTGGCCGTCATGGGTCATCGAGGCGCAGCGCCCGGCCACCAGCAGATTGTCTATCTCGGCGGGAACCAGCATGCGATACGGCAGCTCGTTGAAACCGCGTGATTCCGGTATCGGCGGAAATTTGAAGATCACGTCGCCCGCTACATGAGATTCCATCGGCCAGCCGTTGACGCCGATCGAATCGTCGAACGAGGCGCAGTCGAGCACGTCCTCGCCGCTGAGCATATACCCGCCGATGATCCGCCGGGTCTCGCGGATGCCGAGCTGCGGCGGGAGATCGACAATGTAGGATTTCTCGAAACCCGGCACCGTGCGCAGAAAATTGAAGGCGTTCACGGCCTGGCGGCGGCCTTCGATCTCGCCACGCGTCAGGTCGTCGGGTTCGAGACCGTTGATCGCGCGGCCGTCCTCACGTGCGAGCTGCGTGAAATTGACCCGCCACTCGATCTGCGAGCGCTGCGGCCGCACGATCGCGGCCTTGCGCGGGAAATGATGTTCGCCCGAGGCTTCGGCCTTTTCCATCAGCGCAGGGATCGTCCGCCACGCGTCGCCGGCTTTCTCCGGATCGATGCCGTTGAGCCGGAACATCATCGAGGGGTAGAGCATGCTGCCCGCGTTGTCGCCGACCTCGAAGCGCGCGCCGGCCCAGGCCGCGAGATCGCCATCCCCGGAACAATCGATGAAAATATCCGCGCGCACCGCCTGTCGCCCGGCTTTTGTCTCCACCATGACGGCGTTGATGCGTTTCTCGTCATGCATCACCACGCCGGCGCCGAGCGCATGAAAGAGAACATCAACCTTGTGGGCGGCGAGCAGGTCGTCGGCCGCGATCTTGTAGGCCGCGGTATCGTAGGCTTGCGCCAGAATTTTCCCCAGGATGAGATGCGGTGCGTTGAGCCCGTCGAGACGGTCGATACGCCCGAGCAGATCGGACGCGATGCCCCGCACCACCCGATGCATCGCGCCATGGACATTGGCATGCAGGCCGCAGAAATTGGTAACCCCCGCCGCCGTCCCCATGCCGCCGAGAAAGCCATAGCGCTCGATCAGCAGGGTGCGCCGTCCCGCGCGCGCCGCAGCCACCGCCGCTGCGATCCCGGCGGGTCCACCGCCGAGGATTACGACTTCATATTCGCCGTACAGCGGCACCTGCCGGGCGGGTTCTTCGATGGACCTAGGGGGCAATTTGGGGTTCCCGGATGGTCAGTGGGCAATCATGCCTCGGACGAGGAATTTAGGCTATCTCGCCTGAGGGCACCGTACAAACGCAAACGGGACACGCGCGGCGCAGTTGCGTCGCGGGGCAGGCTTGTAGAAAGTGCGATCTCATTCGTCGGCCCATGACAGGACATTTACTCGATGCGGATTTGTGTATTTGGCGCGGGCGCTGTTGGCAGTCATTTTGCGGTGCGTCTCGCGCTTGCCGGACATGATGTATCTTGCGTGATGCGCGGACCTCATCTCGAGGCGGTGAAGGCAAAAGGCCTGACGCTTCGTGTTGGCGACGCCGCGTTCAATGCGAAGGTCAGGGCATCCGACGACCCGGCAAAGCTCGGCTCCCAGGATCTTGTCATCAGCACGCTCAAGGCGACCGGCGTCAGTAGCCTCGCGAGCGGTCTTCGACCGCTGCTCCGCGAAGACACGCCGGTCGTGTTCGCGCAGAACGGAATTCCCTGGTGGTACGACCTCGGCCTGCCCCCTGATCATCCGCCGCCGCCCGACCTGGCCTTCCTCGATCCCGGCGGCCGGCTGCGCGCCGCGCTGCCGACGCAGAGGATCATTGGCGGCGTGATCTATTCGTCGAACGAGGTCGTCGAACCCGGCGTTGTCGCAAATCTTTCTCCCGACCGGAACATGCTGCTGGTCGGCGAGTGCGACGACGGCGAGAGTGAGCGGATCGAGCGACTGCGCACCGCGCTCAAGGATGCTTCGATCGGCTCGCCACCAGTGGCGCGGATCAGGGAGGCGATCTGGGCCAAACTTCTGACCAACATGTCAATGTCGGTGCTGTGTCTGTTGACCGGTCAAACCGCGAGGGCGGTCAGGGATGACCCGGCGCTGCGCGAAGTCGTGCCGCGCCTGCTCGATGAGGCAAACGCCGTGGGACAAAGTTGCTGCCCTGGCGTCAAGCGCGTCACCCGCAGCGGCCCCGCGCCCGAACACAAGCCTTCGATCCTGCAGGACTACGAGCTCGGCCGGGCGATGGAAATCGATGCGCTGGTCAGGGCGCCGGCGGCGTTTGCGAGGGCCGCGGGACTTTCCACGCCGATGCTCGACATGCTGGCGGGCCTCGCCATCCGTCAGGCGCGGGACAAGGGGCTTTATCAGGGTTGAATGCTAAATCGGTTGCCCGCGAGATCAATTCTGGATTGAAATGGCGCGTCAACTCATGGTTCGAGACGGCGCAGGCACCTCCTCACAATGCGGAGCCACTCGCATCGAACCGAAATGACTCTAACTGGAACGAAGAAAAGATATCACCGGGATCACCGCCGGAGAGGGATGCTGCAGGATGCTCGTCAGGGACAAGGTCTGCGTGGTTACGGGAGCAGCGAGCGGAATTGGCGCGGCGGTCGCCCGCGCTTACGCCGAGGGGGGCGCGCTCGGAGTGGTTGTCGCCGATCTCAAGTCATCGCGCGACCGGCTTGCAAGCGTCGCAGGTGACATCGACGGCCTGGCCGTGACCGCCGATGTCGGACAGGAAAGCGACATACAAGCGCTGATCGCAGCTGCCGAGGCAAAGTTTGGGCCCGTCGACGTGTTCTTCTCGAACGCGGGTCTCTCGCGCAAGGGACACGAGACCGCGTCGGATGCCGACTGGGACGTGAGCTGGCGGGTGCACGTCATGAGCCACGTTTTCGCGGCGCGCGCGCTGGTGCCCGGCATGCTGGCGCGAGGATCCGGCTACCTGCTGAATACGGCATCCGCCGCTGGCCTGCTGGCTTCGCTGAATTCCATGCCGTACGGCGTAACGAAGCATGCCGCCGTGGCATTGGCGGAGCATCTCGCCATTCAATATGGCGACCGCGGCATTCGCGTTTCCGTGCTTTGTCCGCAGTCGGTGCAGACCGGCATGACGACGCCAGGTCCAAGTGCTGCGAGGGTCGATGGCGTCATGCAGCCTGCCGAGGTCGCCCGTATCGTGATCGAGGCAATGGAAGCTGAACGCTTCCTTGTCCTGTCCCACCCGCAAGTACACGAATACATGCAGCGGAAAGCCTCCGGCATTGACCGTTGGCTGGCCGGGATGCGGCGGCTGCGCGACAAGACATATGGCGTTCAGCGCTGAAATTGACTGCTGACGGAGCTCGTATTCTCGACCCGAGGTCAGACGTTTGCCGGCCGCGGGGCCGCTAAATCAGCGATAACGTGACCCGCTGGGGCCGAGCGCGATGCGTTCAAGGTTCATCAGCGACCCTGAGCGCTTTGCCGATCCTTGCTCCGGGTTTGTTTGTTGAGGTTGCTTGCGGCAAAAACAGAATTTAAAACTATTGCGAGCAAGATTATCCAGCATCCGGCCGTCACGATCGAGAGGATCAAATTGCGTCGCCGCTTCATTACGCTTTCCGCCAACACCACGAATTGGGCCGGGCCGCCGCCCTGGCTGCAGCGGCGGACCCTGATCGTGCGGCGGGCGACAGATGAAACGTTTCGGCCACACTGCGCGACTATTTGGAGGATAGAATGTCGAGCGGCACCGGCAACTAAACTCGCTCGTTAATCTTGATGCCGGTGCCGCGGGTTAATTCTGGAACCGCCGGCAAAAAAAGACCGCCCGAAGCGATGCCATCGTGATCCCTCAGACGGCCCGCTCCGATAGCTTGCGTCGAGCCGCTTCGAGACAAGGTCCTCCAGACCCATCCGGCAGGCATGATCGAATACGGCTGCACCGTCATACGGTTTCGAGCAATCCCTTCAAGTCGCCGCAGATCAGCCGCCGCCAAACTTGGAGGGATCGTCGTAGCTAGGGGTCTGGTCTTGGAGGACCGGAGGAAAGCGTGGGTCCACAACCGGGCTGGGACGAACGATGACATGTCGCGGTTTGGAATGATGTACCCTTGCGGCGTCGGCAGAAGTACAGAGGGCGATCAAAAGGCCTAAGGCCAAGACAGAACGCATCGCATTTACTCCGATCGACCAACCCCCGTTCTTATGTGATGCGCAGGCCGCACCGCCGCAATCTGTAACGGCTTCAGGATCGCTCGGATTGGGAGGGTCAAGCAAATGCCTCGCACCTCACGCGCCGGATGCTCGTTGAACCGGATCGTGAGGCCCGCTTTACCCAACGGCTTGCCACGCCGTAGAATCAACCTGCGTATCATTAGATACCGGCAACGGCTGAATGTTCACTTCGCGATCTGTGGCGGGCTTTTTAATCGCTGCAGCGCGCATGGTCTGGTTGTCGCGGAGCGGAATGAATTGAGTTCTGCCCCAGGGAGAGTGACTAGCTCCCCCTTGGGGTGTCCCTCTAGCAGGCCAACGCTCTCCTTGATCTCGCGCTCGACTTCATCAGGTGGCGCGCCCTCGGCGACCTGCGAAGAAGCCATAGACAGCGAGGACGAGAATTGCGCCGACCACGCCACCAATGAAGCCAGCCGAATCTCCGGGCCTATACCACCCGACAGCTTGCCCGAGGTAAGTTGCAACGAACGCGCCTACAATTCCCAAGATTGTCGTTAGAATGAAGCCTGTCGGCTCATATTTGTCGCCAGGCATAAGGAACTTGGCAACCACTCCAACGATAAAACCGATGATGATGGTCCAAAGCATCGCAATTGCTCCCTTTCTTGAGTCAGGCGCGTTGACAACGCAGAGATGATAGCAGGTCCCGACGTCGAGTCTCGGCTCGGCGGCGTTTTTTTGTTGCCCAGTGCAGGCCCGGCCGGGTTGCCAGATCTGCCCACCCGGCGATAACTTATTGAAAATCTGGCGATCCCGGCATGACTCGAACATGCGACCTACGGTTTAGGAAACCGTCGCTCTATCCAGCTGAGCTACGGGACCGGATCGATTGGCCAGACGATCTGTTACCCCGATCGCGGCCCTTTGATGAGGGTTCCTACGACATTTCGCGCAAGCCATCAATGCACGACAGCAAGACAATTAGCTCGTCGTCGATAAGCAGTTCTCCCGCCGGGTCGTTAAATCTCATGGACCACGCGTCGGACCGAGCGCGCCGGATCAACCGGCTGTCATTTCCACCAGCCTGGGACTGATTTTCGCGGCGCAAATGTGAGTTGGTTCACATTGGCTCGCGGGGACGCGTGCTAGTTGCAATAAGCAGAAAGTGTGCGGACACCGGCGGCGATCAGCGAACAAGTCGCCACTTTTAAAGGCAGGCGGATCGCCCAACTTGGGATTCTCGCCTGGCACCGGCAGTCGTATCCTGGCGCGCAGGAGATCTACATACCCTTTCGCCCAGCACAGAAATTCCATTGGAGCAAATCCAGACATCAAAATTCGCTTTAGAGGAGAGTCCAATGAAGAGGGCAATTACGCTTGGTGGCGGCGGGCCGGCAGCCGGGCTGCATATCGGAGTCCTGGAAGCCCTTCAGTCACATCCCAAGATCACGTTTGATGTGTGGTCATTGTCCTGCATCGGTGCGTGGGTCGGCATAGTCTATAATCAGTTCGACGGGCCGAACAAAGCCGGGCAGACGCTTCAATTCTTCAAGGATTACGTGTTTCGCGATGACGAAAGCTATGAACGCTTTCCCATAAACTCGGTGTTTGGAACGGACTGGTTTGGTAACACAGAAGCTTTGATAAAATTTCTACGTGATACCCAGAATTATAAGGGGATATGGCTACCGCACAGAATGATGAGCGCCTTCACGGAGACCGTGTCAATGCTCTTTGATCCCAAAAATAACTGGGACAGGGGGGACGTCAATGGGTGGATTTTGAATCAGGTTTTGGCGCCCAATCCCTTCGTCCGCTATCTGGCGTCGCTGATGTTTCTGTCCGGCGTCAATGGTCTCTCCAGGATAAACTATCCGGAGAGCAGCTTTATGAAACGCATAAAATTCGAGAGATTGTTCCATCCCGGTATGCCGCTCATCTTTCACAACGCCTTTGATCTCGACAAGCGGGAGCTTGCGTTTTTTGACAACAATCAAATGAAACGCAAATTGCCCAGAGGCCCCATCAATGCATCCACTTTATGTGCGTGTTCGGCGCTTCCATTCGTCGAAGAAACCGTAAAGATAGGGGGGGTCACATTTTGCGAGGGGGCGCTTGTCGATACGGTCAACTTCGAGACCCTGCTTGAGGAATACAACGATCCAAACGAGCTAGACGAAATTTGGGTGTGCAGGATTGTCGATCAGAAGCAAATACAAAAACCGAACAACCTTCACGATTCCCTGGCAAATCTCTGCCAGCTGTTCGCGGCGACAGTCGGCGAAGATGACGTGAGGCTGTTCAGATACCACGTCCAGTATGACACCCTCCGCAGTGGGAAAAAGTGGAAGGGAACGGTCGTCGAGATTCACGTGTCACACGACATCGATTTCAAATGGAATCACAGCAATCTGGAAGCCGGCCGGGTACATGGGAGAAGGGCCGCAGAGAAAGCGATCGAGGCGTATAAATCGGCAGGCGAGAAGTCTGCGAAAAGCAACAAAAAAGTACGGTTCATACCCTAGCGATTTGCAGAGGAAAGTCGAATTGACGCTAAGACCCGCGCGCGGGCGTATGGAACAATGGTCTGCGCTTGTGGTGCTCATGAAGCACGATGAGACAGATGCAACGTCCAGTTAGGTCAAGATCGTTTGACCGCGCGATCCCTTGTCCGAATCCGTGGGCTCAGAATTCGTAGTCGATGAACAGCTCTCCCGTCGGGTCGTTGAATCCCTTCGGCAGCGGTCCGGCATCGGAATTGGGTCCCTCATTTTTCACGGCGACCTGATCGCTGCGCGCCAGTTTTCCCTCCATCCTCTGGCTCAAGGCCTGCAAAAGCGGCTCGCGCGGCACCTCGTTATACGCGTGAATTTGCGTCGAACACATTCCGACGCAGCCGAGCCGCATGGCGGCAACCGCGTCCTTCGGCGTCGCGTTTCTGCTGCCGTGATGGCCGACCTTGTAAAAATCGATCTTGCCGAGGATCGCCTTCGCCTTGTCTGTCATTTCGGTGTGACCGGGTGTTCCGAAGGCGCCCCCGTAAAGAAAGTTTTCCCAATTGCCCCATTGGGCGTCGCCGGCAAACAAGAGGTTCTTGCCTGCGAAACTGAACAAAATGACGAGACTCTGATTGTTGAGTGTGTTGTCGGCCGCCTTTGCCTGCGCGGCCAGGACGTTCGGTTGGACGCTGTTGATCAAAGCCTTGACCTTATCCGGGCCAAAAAACTTGAAGGCATTCTCGGGATAGGACTCGACCTGAAATGCCTGCGGGAAAGTCCGGGCAGGTCCGTCATCGGATGGCGCCGCATCCGTAAGATATTGGTCGTAGGTGTTGGTCAGTTGCGAGATCAGCGAACGATCGCTCGGCGGCCCCAGAATTTGCGCGGAAAGGCCGGCATCGACGAGGTCCTGAGGAAGCGTCGGCTGGTCGCCGGCCTTGTAATAATCGTGCGCCGGCGTGTTCTTGAATCCCCTGTGCAGCACATCGAGCGCCTTCTGATTACCGGTTCCGCCTGCCGCAGCCATGCCGCCCGTGATGTTGTCGGCCATCGCGGCAAGCTGGTCCGATGCCGGATCGCCGCGCGCCGCCAGCCGGGTGGTGAGCCGGCCCGCCAGCGCCGTAAGGCTGGCCTGAAAACTGACGGCGGTTTCATCCGCCGGATTCTCGAACCAGGGCATCCAGACCCGATCGACGGTGAACTGGCTGAAGACATCGCTGCATGTGCCGAACCCGGAGATATGATCCGCATGCCGATGCGTCATGATGACAAGTGCAAGCTTCGATTGGCACTCCGCGGCCATCTGCGCAACCGCGTCCTTGATGCTCCCGAGGTCTTTCGCGTGCACCCCGCAGTCGATCAGAATATGCCGGGGGCCGTTGCCGGTCGGCACCGTCAAAAGAAAGAAATCGCCGAAGCCGACCCGAAACATGCGAACCCGCAACCCTTTTGCATCCTGACCGGAAGAAGCCGGTACTGCGGAGGGCGCGCCTGATGCAGGCTTTTTGCGCGTGGTTTTGGCGGCCTTGGGAACGCTTCGTTTCGCCTTTTCGGCGACCGGCCGTTTCGAACGAGACGCTGCCTTTCTTGCGGCTGGCATTTTTCAAACTCCTGCATGCAAAAGGCCGAAGTCGATTTGAAAGCGCGAGTCGTCTTCCTTCTTCGCACGTGAGAGGCTTTTATCGTCGGGCGCTCGTCCGCTGGAAAGATAATAGTTTCGCACCCGCTCCTCCCGCTCCCGCGAGTAGAGTTTCTGGATCACAAATCGAACTCTTGGCTTCGGCCTTCGGTCGTCGTCCGGCGGATCCTGTGCAATCAGCAGCGTGACGCCGTTGCGCATCGGGAACGTTCCGGGGCTGGTAGCGTCGAAGGGCTTTTCTGTCGTCTGGACCAACTCGACGACCATGTTGACGAACAGGCGGCCGTCCTGCCCCGTCTGAAACATCGGATGAAATGAGGGCGCCTTGATCGGCCCCGAGGCCGGATCGAAACCCAGCAGCCTTGCATTCGCCTCGACAAAAGCGCGAAGCGCCTTTGCGTTGGTATCCTTCTCGGCGCTCGTCAGCCCGTTTGGATCACCGAATACAAGCCCTTCGACCTCCAGCCTGCCGCGCTGGACCTTTGGCCAAAACAGCGACTCCTCCGAAAACGAAGCGGCCTCGTCCGCGACGATCCCGCGCAGCCGAAATGCCTCCATGAAAGCATTGCGCACGCCGTCGGGATCGTCGGGATGCATATCCAGATCGGCGGTCAGAACCGCCCGCAGGAAGTCGCCGAACGTAATATCGACGGGAGGACAGTAGTCGAGCGCGCGAGCACAAATGACGAAAAACTGCTCCGCGGTTCGGCTGGCTTCGGCCGCCAAACGTTCGGCCAGAGGAATCGGAAGGTCGCCATTGGTCACCGTACCGCCGCCGGAACGGAAGATACGAAAGAGATCAAAGGTTCTGCGCGTGTAGATGGTAAAATACGCGTCGAAAACGGCTGCAACCAGGATCGATCCGCGATCATGCGGCTCGGTCCTGGTATTGATGTCGTTCGAATTCGGAGGTGTCCCCAGCGCGCCGCGCAGCCCTGAGCGCATGCCTGAAGCCTCGCCGAATTGTTGTGCGAGCGCGATCAGGGGATTCGCAGCGGCTAACTGTGCCTGAATGGTGGGCGCATCGACATCGTTATCGATCTGAACCTCGGGCTTCAGTTGTAAATCGAACAGCCTGCCGCCGGTCTTCCGCAACGTGTCCAGAAGAACGTTCTTGTGAGTAAAGTGGCAAAACAGCGCCGCCAGGTCGGCAAAGGCCTCATGAAACGCCGGAACATCGATGTTGGTCGGCTCCATGAAATATTCGCGTATCCCGTCGACGATCGCATGCGTCGTTTCATGCGAGATAATGTCGTGCGACAGGCAAGTGAACACGGTCTGGCCAGGCAGATTGCGCCCCGGCTGGGTACGGCTGGCCTTGAAATAGCCGAACAGAATGCCGTGCGCGGCGGGACTGTAGAAGGCATTGGCCTGGCGCATCGCGTGCGGAAAAAGATTGAGACATCGGGAAGCCGCTCGCGACTCCGGAGCAGAAGCGTGCGACCCCGCAATTCTCCGCCAGTGGATGCGCCGGCCTAGTGCAGATTCGAACCGCTGCAGGGTTTCGCTCGCCACGGCATAGACCATCTGCTGATGGAAGCGCGGGTCGGTTTCGCTCGGAGCAAGGCCTCCCGTAACCAGCAATTTCGGGTCGTCGAGGTCCACGGGCGTGTAAAAAGTCTTGCTGGTACCGTCGTAATCGATGACCGCGAACCTCTCCCCAACCGGCCCGGGTTGAAGTTTTTCGTAACGGACCGATGCCATCATATAGTTGCCGACAAACCGGCCGAAGCTCGGATCGAACGCATAAACGTTCAACGGGCGCTCGTCGGGCCAGGGAATTTCTCCCGATGTGAATATATCGGCCGGCGCCGGTCCATTCGGATCTGCCGTCTCTTCACAAACAAACCGCGGTCGCCTAACCATTTGCCCCCTCATGTGCACGCCAATCGACCGATCCAGCTTCGATGGCCAACGCGAGTGCTGATATCCGCCTTAGCTTGGTATTTTAATTCGGCGTTATGCTAGCGTGTATTCAAGTCGCCTTCACTCCAAAAATACGGAGTGTCGCGGTTCGGGGGTGAAGGCGCGCTGATAGTGACGATAATCCCGTGCAAATCATGCATTGAGAAGCTGAGGGCTTTCGGCGAAGCCCACAACGAAGGCAAGCGGGACTAGATGTGGCCCGATACGGAATCGCGTCGGCATGAGCGGGGTTTCAGTGCGAAACGTCGTGGGTTCGCTTCACGTGACGCCGGGTAACCGGTTTGGCAGCAGGCACGACCGGTGAATAGACCGCCGACGCGGCTCTTTGCTCCTGCAGTCTTGCGTCATATCCCGGCGACGGCGTGACGGTCGGTGGCGCCGCCCTTGCCGGCACGACCGAAGACCAGCCGCAGAGAGCCAGAACTGCGGCAAGCGCGAACATTGCATAAAATCGTTTCATATCTTTCCTCCACATCACTGCAACCAATTTGCTCTTGATCGTCGCCATTTCAAGGCCGATCCCACGAGGGCGCGGCAGCACACACCGCCGACAAAACAGGCCGGCGCCAGCCACGCCGATCGTTCTTTCGAAAATTATCCCGCCCGCCCTTGCTCGGGTTCGCAGGTTCGATAGCAGACGTTCCCGTTCGGTGCCTATTCGCTGAGCGGCGCGTTGCGGCTAGCGGGCCCGCGCCTTGTAACCTTCATGTCGCGCCGTTATGTTTCTCGCGGGGCAAGCACTCCGCAGGAGAGAACAATGGGTTTACTCGACGTACTCAACGGGATGCAGAATGGCCCGCGCGGCCCGAGCAATCCCAACGCGCAGAGCAGCGGCGGCATGTCGCCGATGACCATGGCCATCCTTGGACTGCTCGCCTGGAAGGCGGTTAAGCATTTGAGCGGCAGCAGCCAGCCCGGAGCAACTCCCGCGCCAGCGCCGGCGCCCGGTAATACCGTGAATGCCAGCCTTCCCGGCAACGGAGGTCTTGGTGACCTTCTCAAGGGCGGATTGGGCGGCCTGCTCGCGGGCGGCGCCGCGGGAAGCGTGATCAGCGGCGGGATCGGCGACCTACTCAAGCAATTCCAGCAGAACGGCCAGGGCGAAGTAGCCAATTCATGGGTGAGCCCGGGACCCAACAAGCAGATTTCGTCCCGCGATCTCGCCAGCGCCCTGGGCGCCGATCAAATCAGCAGCCTGATGTCGCAAAGCGGTCTGTCGCGCGACGAATTGCTCGAGGGCCTCAGCCAGCATTTGCCCAACGTGATCAACCATTTGACGCCGGATGGACGGCTGCCGACCGAAAGCGAGTTATCGGGCCGGATTTAATGCCGGTGGATATTGCGGTGCCGTTCACTTCGCACGAACGGCACTGGTTTTTCGAAATTCTGCATTTCCAAAAAAAGGACGACAGCGATGTTACACATAATTATCGTCGGCTTCGTCGCGGGGATTGTTGCGCGGTTGCTGTCGCCTGGCCCTAACAATCCCAGCGGATTCATCCTGACCACTGTGCTCGGCATCGCCGGTGCTTTTCTTGCTACGGCGATCGGCCAGGCCATTGGCCATTACGACCCGGGTCAGGGAGCCGGGTACATAACCGCTACCATCGGCGCGCTGGTGGTGCTGTTCATCTGGAACAGGCTCGTGGCCCGGGGTGTGATTTCCGATCCGGGCGGGAAATAGGGAGAAACAAACCGGTGTCGCCCGGATCAGGTCCGACCGCGCGCTGTCCAGGATGACATCTCAGGTGATGAGGTGCAACCCGGCGTCCATGCGGACCAGTTCGCCGGTCATGTTACTTGATTGCGGCGTGGCGAGAAAACACACCAGCGCTGCGATATCGTCCGCTGAAGAGGCAACTTTCAGCGGCACTTTTGCTATCACCGTATCGCGGACCTGTTTGGCGCCGGCCTCGCCACGGCCCTTGGTGAACCATGGCGTATCGATATAGCCGGGACAGACGGTATTGACGCGGATCAAGGGCGCCAGCGCGCGCGCCAGCGAAAAGGTGATGGTGTTCAGCGCCCCCTTGCTTGCGGCATAGGCGATCGAGGAACCGACCCCGCTGATCCCCGCGACCGACGACACGTTGACAACCGCGGACGCACGCCCTGTAGCCTTTGCGCCGGCTTCCAGCAAACTTCTCGCTGCCCGCACCATCTGAAACGGGCCGATGGTGTTTACGCCGAACAGCCGCTGAAAATCCTCCGCCGACAGTCCGTCCAGTTTATCGTGCGCCATGTGCTTGGTGGTGCCGGCGTTGTTGATCAGCGCGTCGAGGCGCCCCCACGGCGCGGCTGCAGCGACGATTTTCTTGCAGTCCTCGTCGCGGGACACATCGCCCTGCACCACGACCACTTCGCCGCCGGCTGCGCGGCAAAGATCGGCGGTCTGTTCGGCTTCCTTCTGGCTTGAGGAATAATTGACGACGATGCGCGCACCGCTTTTCGCCAGAATAGTGGCGGTCGCGGCCCCAAGACCCGACGCAGAGCCCGTTACGATCACGCACAAACCATCCTTCGACATCCGTATTTCCTCTTTTTGATTTCCAGTCGGGCCGCGATCTACCATATCGCGCGGCAAAACGCCTGCAAATCGGCGAATATCCGTTGCGCGGAATTAATTCTGCACCGGCTGCCGTTTCATGCTGCCTTCGCAGGCTGCCCTGCGGACATCAGTGCTTGTCATGGCGGTGGCTTTTCCTCATCATGCAGTGCAAGAAAAAGACCGCACCCGACGCCCGGCCGAACGATCGGGCGCGGTGTGCTATCTCAAAACGGGGAACGCTGTGGCGGAGAGTGAGAACATTGTCGCCGAGACCGCGGAACGGATTTTTGCGGATCTCGCCGACGCGCAAACCATCAACAGTGACAAGAAGGGTGGCTGGAAAGCGCCGCTTTGGCATGCGCTGACCGAGGCCGGCTTGCCGCTGTCGTGGGTGCCGGAGGATTGCGGCGGCTCGGGCGCCAGCATGGCGGAGGGATTTAGCGTATTGAGTTCGGCCGGCCGTTTCGCGCTTGCCGTGCCGCTCGCCGAAACGATGCTGGCAGGATGGCTGCTGACGCAGGCAAAGATTCCGTCGCCCGAAGGCATGATGACGGTCGTACCCGCAAGCCCGAAGGACCACGTTACGCTCAATGCCGACGGCACCTTGTCCGGTCGGGCGCGCGGCGTTCCCTTCGCCAAAGCCGCCAAACACATCGCGGTGCTCGCAAGCGGCGCGTCGGGTCTTTCGATCGCGCTGGTCGATGCAGGCGCCTGCCGGGTCGAGGAAGGGCTCAATCTCGCCAGCGACGCCAGCGATATCGTGACGCTCAACAACGTCCCGCCCGTCGCCATCAAGCCGGCGCCGAAGGGCTTCGACCAGACAGCGCTGATGCTGATGGGCGGCGTCGCGCGAAGCCTGCAAATTGCCGGCGCGCTTGAATCGATGCTCGACGTCAGCGTGCGTTACTCGAACGAGCGCGTCGCATTCGAAAAGAAAATCTCGAAGTTCCAGGCGGTGCAGCACAATCTTGCAAGACTCGCCGGCGAGGCCGCGGCTGCGCTCGCGGCCGCAAGCTCGGCCGCGGATGCCATCGCCAACAGCAAATCGTTCGACGATGCGGTGTTTCTCGAAGCGGCATCGGCAAAAATCCGTTGTTCGGAAGCCGCCGAAAAGGGCGCGGCCATCGCCCATCAAGTGCACGGCGCGATCGGCTTTACGATCGAGCACATCCTGCACCGCTATTCCTTGCGCGCGCTGTCCTGGCGCGACGATTTCGGCTCCGAGAGCTACTGGGCGGTTGAGCTCGGCAAGATGGTCGCCGAGCGCGGCGCCGACGAGTTGTGGCCGCTGGTGGCCTCGCGCTGATATTCACAAGTTCGCCTGCACGAAAGTCGAGACTGAAAATGACCGCAGCCCTCCGTTTCGATCCGATCCGCTTGCCGCCCGAATGCGAAAAGCTGCGCAAGGAAGTACGCGCATTCCTTGCCGAAGAGATCGCCGCCGGCACCTTCGATCCGCACAAGCCCAATCGCGAGGACACCGACGCGCCGGAATTCAGCCGCCGTGTCGGGGAACGCGGCTGGCTCGGCATGACGTGGCCGAAGAAATATGGCGGGCATGAGCGCAGCTTTCTCGAACGCTATGTGGTGACCGAGGAAATGCGCGTCGCCAACGCGCCGACGCGACGCTTTTTCGTCGCCGACCGGCAGAGCGGCCCGGTGCTGCTGAAATACGCGCCCGAGCATATCAAGATGGACATCCTGCCACGCATCTGCCGCGGTGAAGTCTGTTTTGCGATCGGCATGAGCGAACCTAACTCAGGCTCCGATCTGTTCGCAGCCAAGACCAAGGCGACCAAGACCGACGGTGGCTGGCTGATCAACGGCACCAAGATATGGACGTCATCTGCTCATATCGCCGATTACATGATTGCGATTTTCCGTACCTCGCCACCGACCAAGGAAAATCGGCGTCACGGCTTGACGCAATTTCTGGTCGACATGAAGACCCCCGGCATCAAGGTCAATCCAATCGGCCAGATCACGGGCCAATTCGAATTCAACGAGGTGGTGTTTACCGACGCCTTCATGCCCGACGACCATGTGCTGGGAGAAATCGACGGCGCCTGGAAGCAGGCGACCAGCGAACTTGCCTATGAGCGCAGCGGGCCGGAGCGCTTTCTGGAAACCTACTACGTGCTGACCGAGCTGGTTCGCGCGGTCGGATCGAAGCCCGATACCCGCAGCGCCGAAGGCATAGGGCGGCTGGTGGCGCAGCTACACACCATGCGACGGATGTCGGTGTCGGTCGCGGGCATGCTGCAGGCCGGAAAGGAACCGGTCGTGGAAGCCTCGATCGTCAAGGACATCGGCACGGTCTGGGAGCAGCAGCTGCCGCACCGGGTTCGCGATCTCGCCGCGTTCGTCGATGCCGATGCGAGCAACCACGAAACGCTGGAAAACCAGCTATCCTTCGCGATCAAGACCGCGCCCAAGCTGACCATCCAGGGCGGCACCACGGAAGTGCTGCGCGGCATCATCGCGCGCGGACTCGGACTGCGCTAGGCGTGCGGCCTGCGCCAATTCAACATTATTTATTTCGATCGAGGACCATCATGAGCAAATTCACGGATATCGGCGTCGAGAAGACCGGCCACGTCACCACGATTGAGATCCAGCGACCGCCACTGAACTTCTTCGACGTCTCCCTGATCAACCAGATCGCGGACGCGCTCACCGACATCGACAACGATCCTGAGGCGCGCGCGGTGGTGCTTGCGGCGCAAGGCAAGGCATTCTGCGCCGGCGCCAATTTCGGCGATCCCGCGCGACAGGAAGCCGAGGCGCGCGCGCAGACCGATCCGGCGTCGAACCTTCCGATCAACCATCTCTATGTCCAGGCGGTGCGGATTTTCCGCAACAAGAAGCCGATCGTCGCGGCCGTCCACGGCGCCGCGATCGGCGGCGGGCTCGGTCTCGCCGTCTCGGCGGATTTTCGCGTCACCTGCCCTGAGGCGCGTTTCGCGGCCAACTTTACCAAGCTCGGTTTTCATCCCGGCTTCGGGCTGACGACGACGCTTCCCGAACTGGTCGGAAAGAACAATGCCGAGTTGATTTTTTACACCAGCCGCCGCGTAACCGGCGAAGAAGCATTGAAGATGGGCCTTGCGAACGAGTGCGTGCCGCAGGATCAGGTGCGATCGGCGGCAATGAAGCTTGCTCATGAAATTGCCGAGTGTTCGCCGCTCGGCCTGCTCTCGACCCGCGCGACGATGCGCGCCGGTCTCGCCGACCGCGTGTTGGCCGCTACCAACCACGAACTGGTCGAACAAAACCGGCTGCGCACGACCGAGGATTTCAAGGAAGGCGTCAAGGCCACCGCGGAGCGCCGTGTTGCGAATTTCAAGGGACGGTGATTTCCGGAATCTTCGTCGCCCCTGCCAAGCGAGGCGCGAGCGGGGACCCCTACGCCGTGCCCTCCGGAAGAGGCACTCGGGTAGACACCTCCTGCAATTGTCGGCATCAGCGGTTATGGGTCCCTGCGTGCACGGGGACGACATGTGGAAACGTTAGCGAGCCTTCGGCACCACCAGCGCATCGACGATGGTGACGCCCTGCCCCTCCGGATGCACCAGCACCGGGTTGATCTCGATCTCGGAAATCGTTTCGCGGAACCGCGCAGCGAGCGCGGATATTTGCGAGATCAATCGCGACAGTGACGCAATGTCCGCTTTCGCAGCATTCCGGAATCCGTTGAGCAGAGGCGCAGCCTTGAGTTCGGCCAGCATCGCAGCGGCCTCGGTCGCGCTCACCGGCGCAGGCCGGTAGACCACGTCCCTGAATAATTCCGTGGTGATGCCGCCGAGGCCGACCATGATCATCGGTCCGAACGTCGCATCCTCCATGGTGCCGACGATGATCTCCACGCCCTTTTTAGCCATCGGACCGACGAGGACGCCCTGAATTTCAGCATCGGGGCGATGACGGCGCGCGCTTTCCAGCAAGGCTTCGTAAGCCAGGAACACCTCGCCCTTGGTCGCAATATTGACGCGCACGCCGCCGACTTCGCTTTTGTGGGGGATCTCGCGCGACTGGATTTTCAAGACCAACGGGAAGCCCGCGCGGGCAATCGCATTGTCCAGCGCGCTCTTTTCCGTCACCAGGATTTCGTCAGGCAATGCAATGCCGGCCTCGCGCAGCAGCGATTTGCTTTCGGATTCGGAAAGAACAGCGGATTTCAGATGCGCGGAGATGTCAGGCAGCGATGCCGCGGCGTCGGCCGGCGGCGCCAGCTTGAACCTGGCGCGCTGAACCATCCGACGCATGGCGACACCGACATGCGTCAACCCCGACAGCACGACGGCGCCCGACGCTGCAAGTTCGTTGCGCGCGAATTGGGACGGCAGCGTGTAGGAATAGAACACGATCGGCTTGTTCTGAGCATCGAGCACCGGCTTGAGTTCCGCCCGCTTGAACGGCATCCTGGTATCACTCGATAACGACAGCACCACCAAAATGGCGTCGACTTCGTCGGAGACGTCCAGCAGATCGATGCTCTTCTGCAGACCGCCGCTATGCACGCCTTGCGCGGTGACATCGATCGGGTTGCGCGCCGCGCCGTAGGATGGAAGCAGCGCGCTGATTTCCGCCTGTATCGGCGCGGACAGTTCCGGTACCTGCAAGCCTTGCATCGAGACGGTGTCCGCGCCCCAGATGCCCGCGCCGCCCGACACCGTGAGAACGGCGACGCGATCGCCCCTGGGCATCGGGTTGGTCGTCAACACCGCTGCGATGGTGACGGCTTCATCGAGATCGTTGGAAACGATGAAGCCGTATTTGGCGAATACCGCGTCATAGGCCGCGGACCAGCCGGCCATGCTGGCCGTATGCGACGCCGCTGCGCGCTCGCCGGCGCCGGAGCGGCCGACCTTGGTGACAATGACGGGCTTGCCGGTTTCGGCGGCACGACGGGCGGCCGCGAGAAATTTCCCGACGTCGCGAATGCCCTCGATGAACAGCAGGATGACGCCGGTCGAGGCATCCTGCACCATATAATCGAGGAATTCGCCGGCGCCGAGATCGGACTCGTTGCCAGTGCTGATGACGTAACTGAGCGCAATGCCAAGCGCCCTGGCACGGTGATAGATCGCAAAGCCGATGCCGCCGCTCTGCGCGACGATCCCGATCCGCTGTTTGGTCGCGATCAGCCGCGGTGCGTCCGGCTTGACATCGACGGTCGGGCTGAAAGTCGCGGCGACGCGCTGGGCTTCGCTGTAAAATCCTTCCGCATTGGGACCGGATATCCGCATGCCGGTCTTTTTGGCCAGCGCCGCCATGGCGTCCTGCATCGCCGCGCTGTCGCCGCCCTCCTCGGCGAACCCCGACGAGACGACCACCGCATTCTTGACGCCGACGGCGGCGCATTGCTCAAGCGCGCCGAGCACCGCGCGGGCCGGAATGATGATGATGGCAAGGTCGATCGGCTGCCCGACCGCCGAGATCGACGGATAGCATTTCAGTCCGTCGATATCGCTGTAATTGGGATTGATCGGATAGATCCGGCCCGGAAACTCATTCTTGCGCAGCATCGACAGCAGGCGGCCCGGGATTTTCTCCAGATCTCGCGATGCGCCGATCAGGGCGATACTGTCAGGTGAGAAGAACGTGTCGAGCGGATGCCTGGGTTTGATGATTGCAGTCGCAGCCGGCATTCACAGGTGTCCTTGCTTGTTCTTGCTATGAATGCCCACGGGGGCGGATGACGGCGATGCTCACGCCGCGAGCCGGAAAGTGACGCCGCAGAGCAGAAACGAATCGCCGGACGCCGCGAAACCTCTGGCTTTGGCGGCATCCAGTACTTTGGCGATATCGCCGACCCGAAACGTCAGACCGCTCATGATGTCGCTTGCGCCCTTGACGAAGCGAAAGCTGCAATTGGGAAGCTCAAGTACGGGCTCGCCGCTCTGGTTTTTGGAGACAGCGATCCCGATGATCCGTCCCCAGTGCTCGGCCAGCCCCAGGGGGTCGGGGCTTTGCATCTCGACGCCGGTCAATGCCTGCGTCACATCCTTTCGGATCGATTTCTGCCAGTCCGGTCCGGCCGGCGGATACGGGCCGAGAACGTCATCGCTGCCGTCGGTGTGATTGAATTCGATGAATGCCGCGCGGCAATCGCGCGGATGCAGCTGCACGCCATGATAGGGCGCATGGTCGATGACATTGGCGACGCGGACGCCCATCTTGCTGGCATGCTGGCCGCGTTGGTCGGGATCGTCGCAGCAGAAAATCGCCATGTATCCGCCACGGCCGCCGGTCTTGTCGAGAAAGCGTCCTGCCGCGGTGCCGGGCTGAAACGGCGCTACCACTTCCAGGAGGATGGTATCGACCGGCAGCAGCGCGTTCTCCAGACCATATTTGGCGACGTTGCCGTCGCGATAGCAGACGCCGAGGCCCATGATACCTGCGATATCGCTGATCGCCGGTTCGAGATGCGGCGCCACCAGGCAGATTTGGCGCAGCCTCGTATAGCTGGTGCCGCGTTCCCGAAGTTCGTCGGCACTGGCCATTTCAATGACCCTGGAAGACGGGTTTGCGCTTCTCGACAAATGCCTTCGCGGCTTCCTTGTGGTCGACTGTCTCGCCGGAGCGCGAATGATGGATCGCCTCGGCGTCGAAACAGGCTTCCAGCGACAGGTGCTCGGCGTTGTTGATGTTGCGCTTGATATAGCCCAGCGTCACCGACGGCCCCTGCGCCAGCGACATCGCGAGTTCGTGCGCCGCCGCTTCGACCTCGGCGTCTGCAACCACGCGCGTCACGATGCCGAGCGCGAGCGCTTCCTGCGCGGTTAGCACCGGTGACGTCAGATAAAGCTCCCGCGCCTTTGCGCTGCCGAGCAGATGGGTCAGGAAATAGGTCCCGCCGTAATCGCCAGACAAGCCGACCTTGGCGAAGGCGGTGGTGATCTTGGCGGACGCGCTGGCGACCCGGAGATCGCAGGCCAGCGCGATCGAAAGACCAGCGCCGGCGGCCGCGCCGTCAACCTGTGCCACCACGGGCTTCGGCATCTCATGGAGAATACGGGAGACTTCCATGCCGCGCCGGAGATTGGCCATCTTGGCTTCGAACGGCAGCGGCGCTCGCCCCTCCGCCATCGATTTCACATCGCCGCCGACACAGAACGTGCCGCCCGCACCCCTGAGAAGAACGGCGCGGACTTCATGGTCCTCGGCCGCGCGACGCGCCGCTTCGACCAGACCCCGCGTCATATCAGGATTGAGCGCATTGCGCCGATCGGGACGGTTCATTGTGATCGTGAGCAGCCCTTGATCGAGCTTCTGAAGGACCATGTCGTTCATACGTTGTTGCCTTTGCTAAACCGTTGTTGTTGTTCGTCATGAATTTCGAGCGTCATTGCGAGCGAAGCGCGGCAATCGAGGGCCAACCTCAGGAAACATGGATTGCTTCGTTGCTTGCGTCCTCGCAGTGACAGAGCCGAGTTTTTCCGCGCTTATTTTTTCACCAGAGGGCAGCGCGAAAGTTCGAGCGACTGGAACGCCTCGTTGCCGGGAATTGTCGCGAGCAGCTTGTAATCATCCCAGCGGCCCTTGGATTCCGACGGCTTCTTGACCTCAAACAGATACATGTCGTGGACCATGCGGCCGTCCTCGCGAATCCTGCCGTTCTTTGCGAACACGTCGTTGATCGGCGTGTCCTTCATGATCTTCATGACGGCGGCCGGATCGGTGGTTCCCGCGGCCTTCACGGCCTCCAGATAATGCGTAACCGACGAATACACGCCGACTTGCGCTGCGGTCGGCACCCGCTTGACGCGTTCCATGAAGCGTTTGGAAAACGCGCGGGTATCGTCGTTGAGATCCCAATAGAACGCCTCGGCGAGCAACAGCCCTTGCGCGGTTTCAAGGCCGACGCCGTCGATATCGGTCACGAATGCGAGCAGCGGCGACAGTTTTTGACCGCCCTTCATCAATCCGAACTCGGCCGCCTGCTTGATCGCGTTGATGGTGTCGCCACCGGCATTGGCGAGCCCGATCACCTTGGCTTTCGAGCTTTGCGCCTGCAGCAGGTACGATGAAAAATCCGACGTATTGAGCGGGTGCCGGACGCTGCCCACCACCTTGCCGCCGGACTTCAGCACGACATTGGCGGTATCTTTTTCAAGGTCCTGTCCGAAGGCGTAGTCGGCGGTAAGGAAGAACCAGGTATCGAGGCCCTGCTTGACGGTGGCAAGACCTGTCACGTTGGCCTGTGCGAAAGTGTCGAACACATAATGCACGGTGTAGGGGCCGCAGGCTTCGTTGCTGAGGCGGATCGATCCGGGACCGTTGAAGATCACGATCTTGTTGCGTGCCTTCGCGATCTCGCCGGCGGCGAGCGCGGTTGCGGACGCCGCTACGTCAAAGAGCATCTCGACGCCCTGATTGTCGAGCATGTCGCGGGCGATATTCGCGGCAAGATCGGCCTTGTTGAGATGGTCGGCAGCTATAATCTCGATCTTGCGGCCAAGCACTTCGCCGCCGAAATCTTCCGCCGCCATCTTCGCGGCCGTCTCGCTGCCGGGTCCGGTAATGTCGGCGTAGAGACCGGACATATCGAGGATGCCGCCGAGTTTCAGCGGAGGCTTGCTCTGCGCCATGGCAGCGGTGGCGGCAAGCGCTAGCACCGAGGCGAGGACGCCGGAAAGAACGCGTTTCATTGAAGCCTCCCTGTCGACATGCCGCATTGTATTGCGGCCTTTATTTCAGGTGCCGCAATCATGCCGTAAGCGATGGGCAGCGGCAAGCCGCGGCGAGATGGGCCAGTCATGCGTTCACTTTGCAACCTGGGCATTTTTCCGCAAAACGGAATGATCGATGGCGCGACCGAGATGACGCGGCGCTCACGTCAAAAGGCCTTTTCCCGGAACATGGTTGAGTTCCAGCCTTATTCCGTCGGGGTCTTCGAACAGCAACGAGTAGTATCCTGGCGCCCATTTGTCTTCACGTGGCGCGCGAACGATCGTGACGCCAAGCGCGCACAAAAAGCCGTGCAGTTCATCAATATCGGCGCGCTCGCGGGCACGGAAGCACAGGTGGTGAAGGCCGACACGATTTTGTTCGAATGCGCTACCTGCGTGCTCGGGCGCGGGCGCGCGGATCGCGACCGCCGTGCGGCCGCCGACACAGTAATAGACCGCGTCGGTATCGATGACCGGCTTCATACCGAGAAACGGCAGCAGCTTGCGATAGAACTCGCGAGAGCGTTCGAAATTCGACGCGGTCAGAAAAACATGCGCGATGCCGTTTACTTCCATCGACTTCCCCTTCGCTGCCGAAACAATTTCGGATAAGAGCCTACCCGCGGATCGCCGCCAGCATACAGGATTCAAGTCAGACATAGAGCCGCGTCATGAAACCGATGTCCAGAACCGCAGGGCGTTGCAGCGGATTTACCGCGACGGCGTTGACGTGCGGCTTCATGCTGGTGGCCAAGGATTCGAGTTCGGCGATGGCGGCGGGATGCTCCTTCGAACCGCAAGGTGAAGGCCGCGTCGCCGTCGTTATCGATGACCGCACCTTTCGCCTGCAGGATGGCCGCGAAGTCCGCCTCGCCGGCATCGAACCCGTCGTGGCCAAAAACGCGGAGGCGAACCGCACCTCGGCTCTCGCCAGAATCATTGCCGAACGCGAGGTGACATTGCGCGGGGAAGACGACACGCCCGACCGTTACGGCCGTCAGCCCGCCTTCGTGTTTCTCGCTTCCTCCGAAACCCTGGTGCAGGGCATGTTGCTGGCGCAGGGCGATGCGCTGGTATCCGGCACCGTAACGAACAAGGACTGTGCTACGATCCTGAATGCCGCCGAGGCGGCCGCGCATCGGGCAAAACAGGGAACCTGGGCCGATCCCACGGCCATAAAAAACGCGGAAAGTCCGGGCGATATTTTGACCGGGATCGGGCGTTTTACGGTAGTCGAGGGCAAGGTCTTGTCCGTCCGGCAGGCCGGAGCAACGACATATCTGAATTTCGGACGGAACTGGACACGGGACTTTGCTGTGACTATTTCAAGGCGGATGCTATCGGCTTTAGAGGCCGCCGGAATTGTCCTTAAGTCCTTCGAAAATCGACGGATTCGGGTTCGCGGCTGGGTCGAGGCGCGTGGCGGGCCGCGAATAGAAGTGCTCCGGGTGGGGCAGATTGAATTGCTTGGCGGGAATTAGCTCGCGGGACAACTTACGAGTAGCTGCTGTGGCTGAGTGTGCGGGACGGCGCGAGACCTGGATGAACCGCCGCGTTTGGGCTGTGGCCGCCTTGCTGTGCGCGTCCTTTGCACTTGCCGCCTGCGGCGATATCGCCCGGTTTCAGACCCCGACCCCGGTAGCAAACCCCATCAGCAAGCCGGCCCGCACGGTTGCGCAAAGCCCGGCCGCCGAGCGCGAGCATGAACGAATTCTGTCCTCCTATGGTGGCGCCTACGACGATCCGAAGCTGGAAGCCCTGATCGGCAAAACGGTCGATCGGCTGGTCGCGGCATCGGATCGTCCCGATCAGGCCTACAAGGTGACGATCCTCAATTCGGGCGCGGTGAACGCGTTCGCGCTTCCGACCGGCCAGCTTTACGTGACGCGCGGCCTGATCGCGCTGGCAAGCGATACCTCGGAATTGTCCTCGGTGCTGTCGCACGAGATGGCGCATGTCCTGGCAAAACATGCATCGATCCGCGAGGATCAGGCCCGCCAGGCCGCCGTCGTTACCCGCGTCGTCACCGACATGGGCAACGATCCCGATCTCACCGCGCTCGCGCTCGCGAAAACCAAGTTGACGATGGCAAGCTTTTCACGCGCCCAGGAGTTCGAGGCGGACGGTATCGGCGTCGGCATTTCGGCGCGCGCTCATTTCGATCCCTACGGCGCGGCGCGTTTCCTGACTTCGATGGAGCGTAACGCCGAGCTGAAGGCAGGCAAGACCTCGCTGGATCCGCGCGTGCAGGACTTTCTGTCGTCGCACCCGGCGACGCCGGAGCGCGTGCAGAACGCGCAGGCCAACGCGAGGCAGTACACGTCACCCGAAGGCGGCGAACGCGACCGCGAAACCTATCTCGCCGCCATCGACAATATCGTCTATGGCGAGGATCCCAGCGAGGGATTCGTTCGAGGCCGACGCTTCCTGCATCCCAAGCTCGGCTTCACTTTCGCAGCACCCGATACCTTCACGCTGGACAATACCGCGCAGGCCGTGATCGGTGTACGTGAGGGCGGCACCCAGGCGATGCGTTTCGATGTAGTGAGGGTGCCGGCGGAACAGTCGCTCGGCGACTATCTCAGTTCGGGTTGGATGGAGAATGTCGACAAGTCCTCGACCGAGGATTTGACGATCAACGGCTTCCCGGCGGCGTCCGCTAACGCGCATGGCGATCAATGGCAATTCCGGGTCTATGCGCTGCGTTTCGGCAGCGACGTCTACCGCTTCATTTTCGCCACCAGGCAGAAGACCACCGAAAGCGACCGCAACGCGCGCGAAACGGTGAGTTCCTTCCGCCGATTGACGCTTGAAGAGATTCAGGCCGCGCGGCCGCTGCGGATAAAAGTGATTACCGTGCAGCCCGGCGATACCGTGGAATCGCTGTCACACCGCATGGCCGGCGTCGACCGCCCGGCAGAACGCTTTCGTATCCTGAACGGCATCGACACTCATGCGCAGGTCAAGGCGCGGGACCGGGTCAAGATCGTGGTTGATTGATTCCCGTTATCCCAGCCAGCCGAAGCGTGAGCCGGTACGGCCATGCTGATTGACATTGCCGGATGACGGACGGCAAAAAGCCCGGTCTTGTCGACCGGGCTTTGACTATTTTATTTGGGATCCCGCGAAGTTACTTACGCCGCTTCGTCCGCGACCGCGGCATCGTCGCCATCGGCATCCGCATCCGCATCGGCGGCGTCAACATCGGCTTCACCGTCCGCCTCGACTTCGGTCTCAGCCTTGGCGCCGCGGCGCGGGCTCTTGGCGAGCTGGCCTTCGATTTCCTTCACCGCCTCGGTTTCCGTCACATGTTGCACGACCGCGATTTCCCGCGACAGACGATCGAGCGCCGCTTCATAGAGCTGACGTTCGCTGTAGGACTGTTCGGGCTGCGATTCCGAGCGATAGAGATCGCGCACCACTTCGGCAATCGCGACGATGTCTCCCGAATTGATTTTGGCTTCATATTCCTGGGCCCGGCGGGACCACATCGTGCGCTTGACGCGCGCGCGACCCTTCAGGGTTTCCAGCGCACGCTTGACCAGTGCGGGTTCCGACAGCTTGCGCATGCCGACATTGGCAACCTTCGCAGTCGGCACCCGCAGCGTCATCTTGTCCTTCATGAAGTTGATCACGAATAGTTCAAGCTTCGCGCCGGCGATCTCCTGCTCTTCGATGGCCAGAATCTGGCCAACGCCATGCGCGGGATAAACCACGAATTCGTTGGTCTTGAAGCCTTGACGCTGGGTCAGAACCTTCTTCGGCTCCTCGACCCGCGGCGCAACGGCCACGGGCTTTGCGGCGGGCTTGCTGGCGGCGGCAGGCTTGTTGGCCACCGGCTTGGCGGCAGTTTTCACGACGGTCTTTGGTGCAGTTTTGGAGGCAACCTTCGAAGCAGTGGCTTTCGAACCCGTCGCTTTCGCGGCAGTTTTTGCAGTCTTGTTTGGCATTGCGCTTCTTTTGTTTTTTGAGGATTTTGCAGCCGAGGCCTTGCTGGCGGTCCGGGTATCCTTCCGGGCACGGCTCTTGGTTCCGCCACGGCTGGCCGCGGCGGCTTTTTTGGAACCTTTGGAAGCACTCTTTTTACGCGTTTTCTGTGACACAGCCTGCGCGCGGAATTGCCACGCCCCTGTTCGATGTTTTGCACGGGAACCCATAGGGGCCATAAGCGGGCTGACGGGTTCAGCTTGGAATATGCCCAATATAGCACATTTTCCGTGAAAATCAATGATTTACGCCCTATCCGGACGCTTTGCGGGGCGGTTTCGGCAATTTCAGCGGTAATAGGGTTAAGTTGAAACCCGCATCCAATCAGTCGCCGGTCCCAGGGGCGGGAGAAAAATATTTCTCGAACTTACCCTCCTGGCCCTCGAAATCTTTGGCGTCGGGAGGGGATTCCTTCTTCTGGGTTATGTTCGGCCAACTCTTGGCATATTCGGTATTCACCTCGAGCCACTTCTCCAGACCGGGTTCGGTGTCCGGCTTGATGGCGTCGGCCGGGCATTCAGGTTCGCACACGCCGCAATCGATGCATTCGTCGGGATGGATGACCAGCATGTTCTCGCCCTCGTAGAAACAGTCCACGGGGCAGACTTCAACGCAGTCGGTATATTTGCACTTAATACAGGCTTCAGTGACGACGTAAGTCATCCAAGGCTCCGAAACGAGTCAGTTTTGAGTGGTTTGCGTAGCCCAGGAACCCCGCAGCCGCAAGTGAAGCGCTGCACTCCCAAGCGGCGTTTTAAAGCGGTCCTGTACGACGGCAGAACACAGATAGTTACTCTCGCCGGTCCTGCAAATCATCGTACAGCACGCGTGCTGCGGACGCATCGCCCCGCCGCTCCGCAAATCCGACGACCTTGAGAACGCGCACGCTGCGATCAAGCCCTATTGTCAGCACGTCACCGGCCTTCACGGGATGGCCCGGCGCCTTCTCGCGCACGCCATTGATGCGGACATGGCCGGCCTCGACGAGCGCGGCAGCGCTGGTGCGCGCCTTGACCACCCGCGCGTGCCACAACCATTTATCGAGACGCTGGCGCTCCAAGCAACACCAATTCGATGACGGAATGATCGCTAGCGCTGATCCTTGCGATTGGCGGTGAGCTGCTCCTTGAGCGCCGCCAGTTTGGCGAAAGGCGAATTCGGATCGACCGGACGCTCGCGTTCGCGCGGCGGCGCTGAGGTGGCGAACTGCCGATGCGACGGCCCGCTGTCGGGGCGCTTGTCGCGTCCGCCTTTTTCGCGTCCGCCCTTGTCGCGACCTCCGAATTTACCCTTGTGCTTGTCGGCGTCCCCGCCCTTGCCCTGGAAGCGCTCGCGCGGCTGGTGGACTTTATCCTCGCGCGGTTCGCGAACCGGCGCGGCGTCCGGCGCTGCCGCCGGCGCGGCTTCGACCGGCGCATCGGTGCGGGGTTTGCGGAAATCATTGTTGCGGTCGCGCCGTCCGCGCCGGTGCCGCTCGTGTTTGGCGGCTTCGCCGGCCTCGCCAGCGGCCATGGCAGGCGCAGCACCTTCTGCGGGACGTTCCTGATGGCGATGACGATTGCGATCATGACGCGGCCGACGTTCTTCCGAACGGCCACCGGGCCGCCAGACCTCCACCATTTCCGGCGCCGCAATCGCATCGGGCGCTGCCGCAGGAGCATCCGCCTCCGGCGCTGCCGCTTCGACAGCGGCAACGTTTTCTGTCGCGGGTTCAGCGGTGGCTTGATGCTGCGGCGCATCCACCGCTGCAGCTTCGAACGAAGCCGGCGGATTCGGCTGCGCTTCGGCGGAGATCGGTTCTTCTGCGCCGGCCGCGATCGCGATGTCCGATGGCAGCGCCGCTGACGGCGGCGAAGCCGCATGTTCAGCAGCCGGCGCAACATCGCTATCGGCCGCGACCGCTGTCACCGCGGGAACCGCTTCGGCGATAGCGGCAGTGCTCTCCACCAATGCTTCGGAAGATATTTCCAAGGCCGGCGCTGCTTCTGTCTGACTTGCTTCCGTAGCAGGGGTTTCGACCACCACCGGCGCCGGTTTCGGAGGCGGCGCCGCGCGGCGCTCCATGCGATAGCCGAGCGCGCGCAAAATCGAAGCAAAGTC
Source organism: uncultured Alphaproteobacteria bacterium (assembly GCA_963732455.1). GTDB lineage: Bacteria > Pseudomonadota > Alphaproteobacteria > Rhizobiales > Xanthobacteraceae > Bradyrhizobium. The sequence goes on from CAVSZM010000012.1 coordinate 127,758, forward strand.
TTCGCCGGCCGAACCGGTCAGTGACGTCATCGCTTGCGTGACCACGAAGCCGCGCCCGTCGAACGCGCCGGCAGGCTTTGTACCCGGCGAAGTTTCACGCCATGACAGCGCGGGACGGATGAGATCGGCCAGACGCTCCAGAATATCGACCCGCAGCGCGCGTTCGCCGCATTGCCGATAGCCGAGGACGCGATAAGCGTCGCGGTCGAGCAGCTTGTCGACCGGGAACGACGTCCGGCCGCTGCCCGCGAGATGCTGCGCACCCGACAGCGCCGACATGTCGGCGTTATCGTGCTTTTGCGCCCACAACAGCGACGCCAGCGCGCGCGCCGCCGGCTTCAGCAACGCCGGAAAATAGATATGATAGGCCCCGAAACGAACGCCGTATTTGCGCAAGGACGCCCGCGACGGCTGATCGAGATCCTTCATCTCGGTCGCGATCCTGGAGCGCTCCAGCACGCCGAGCGCTTCGATCAGTTGAAAAGCGATGCCGCGCGCGATCCCCGTGATGTCCTCGGCCTTGGCGAGGTCGAACAGCGGTCCCAGCAGCTTTTCGATATGCGTCTTCAGCCACAGATCGAGCCGCGTCTGCACCGCTTCGCGCGGCGCGCCGCTCAAACGCTCGTCGGAAATGATGCGGAGGCGCGGATGCAGCGCGTCGTCGGCAGCGACCAGTTTCGCAACCGCATCGCCGGTCCAGCGGATGGTGCCATCCGACGTCAGCACGAACTGATCGTCCGGTGCCGCCGATAATTTCTCGGCGCGCGCGTCGATCTCGCCGGCGAGCGCCTTATGCGCGGTCGCCTGCAATGCCTTGGCATCGGAGCCGGCCTCAGCCGCGTCGGGCGCAAACGTGAATCCGTCGAGGCGACCGATCACATGGCCTTCTACAATCACTTCGCCGGTCTTGCCGATTTCCGTATTCAACATTGTGTTTTCCCGCAGGCGGCGCATCAATACACTGGTACGGCGATCAACGAAACGCTCCGTGAGCCGTTCATGCAGCGCATCGGACAATTTATTTTCGACGTCGCGCGTAATCCCCTGCCAATGCTCGGGATCGGCAAGCCAGTCCGGGCGATTGGCCACAAAGGTCCAGGTGCGGATTTGCGCGATCCGGCCCGATAGAGTGTCGATATCGCCGTCAACTCGGTCCGCCTGCTCGACCTGGGCGGCAAACCAGGCGTCCGGAACCCGGCCCTTGTGCATCAAAAAGCCGAACAAAGTGGTGACCAGCTCGGCATGCGCGGCCGGGGCGATCTTGCGGTAATCCGGAATCTGGCAGGCGTCCCACAACCGTTCGACCGCGGCAGCCCCGTGGGCCATATCGCGTACATCGGCATCGCGCGCGGCGTGATCGAGCACGCGCAGGTCTTCCGCGATCGGGGCGCGGGTCAGCGCATCGTGAGACGGCGTCAGCGCCAACGACACCTGCAAGGCGCCAAGCGAAGAAAAATCCAGTTTCGAATTGCGCCATTGCAGCACTTTCACACTATCGAAGGTATGATTCTGCAGCGCGTTGACCAGTTCCGGCTCAAACGGCGCGCAGCGGCCGGTGGTCCCGAATGTGCCGTCGCGGGTGGCGCGGCCGGCGCGGCCGGCGATCTGCGCGAATTCGGACGGATTCAGGCGGCGGAATTGATAGCCGTCATATTTGCGATCGGATGCGAACGCGACGTGATCGACGTCGAGGTTGAGACCCATGCCCACCGCATCGGTCGCGACGAGATAATCGACGTCGCCGGACTGGAACATCGCGACCTGCGCGTTGCGGGTGCGCGGCGACAGCGATCCCAGCACCACTGCCGCGCCGCCATGCTGGCGGCGGATCAGTTCGGCGATCGCGTAGACCTCGTCCGCCGAGAACGCGACGATCGCGGTGCGCCGTGGCTGCCGCGTGATCTTGCGATCGCCCGCGAATTCAAGCTGCGACAGCCGCGGCCGCGTGACGATGCTGGCGCCGGGCAGCAATCGTTCGATGATCGGGCGCATGGTCGCAGCCCCGAGCAGCAGCGTTTCGTCGCGGCCGCGCCGATGCAGGATGCGATCGGTGAAGACGTGGCCGCGTTCGAGATCGGCGGCGATCTGGATTTCATCGACCGCGAGAAATGAAACATCGAGATCCCTCGGCATGGCCTCGACGGTGGAGACCCAGAACCGCGCCTTCGGCGGCTTGATCTTTTCTTCACCCGTTATCAGCGCAACCGAATCCACGCCGGCGCGATCGGCGATCTTGTTATAGACCTCGCGCGCCAGCAGGCGGAGCGGCAAGCCGATTACGCCGGAGGAATGCGCGAGCATCCGTTCGATGGCGAGATGGGTCTTTCCGGTGTTGGTGGGCCCGAGCACCGCGGTTACGCCGGCGCCGGGAGCGCGTTCGTTTGCGAAAGTAGACGGTGATGACGAAAAGGCCATGTTTTCCGGAAGTTTCTGCGTCGAAGTGTTTCACAATGCGACGCATTCGAGGTCGCGGTTTAAGCTCTGGAACGAGTTCGGAACGAATCGCGCCCGAATTGCTGACTCGCATGTTCTCCGGCTTCGTTCACCGCAACATCTCGCGTTTAGGCCTCATTGCGGCACTAGATCAGGGTTGAGCGGGTCCGACAACCGGCGGATTTCGGTCGAAACCCTTAAAATTTGCGAGAACGACGAGTTGAATCAGAAGCGAGCAAGAGTTAAGTTGAGTCTCGGTCTATCGCTCCCCACGCCCATGCGGGGAGGGGTCGGGGGTGGGGGTCCGCACCGGGGTCCCGATGCGGCTACCCCCTCCCCGACCCTCCCCCGCAAGGGGGGAGAGAGCGATTCCGTTGCGGGCGCGCCTCATTGCGTTTTCGCGACGCGTGGCGGCGTCGCCTGTGTGATGAACTGGGTAGCCTCCAGCATCGCGGTGCCGAGCGGTGTCGGGATCACCATCCTGAACGGGACCAGGATGCGGGTTCCGGCAATCGGTGCAAACGCGATCTCCATGTTGCGCTGGGCGGCGAGATATTTGATCACCGTGCGATCGGGGATGTAGCCGGCGATCGGCGAGAAATAAATTGCGCAGACCACTGCCGGGCCATGATAGCCCTTCTCGGCCCTTACGGTTTCCATGCGCTTGAAGTCGAGCTTGAGATCGTAACGCATGCGGCCATCGAAAATCGCGGCCCCCGTGCGGCAGGCGTCGGCACTGACCGGATCGGCGGTACCCGGCACACGCAGCATCGATCCCGTCATCGGGTCAAAGACGCCGCGGCGATGAGCGTCGGTTATGGGAAGCCGGTCCGGGTCGGCCGGCGGCTCCGGATCGATCCCGTATTCCTTCACATTGCCAGCGGACATGACGATGTGGATGGCTTCGGATCTTTTCGACGTCGTGGTGGTGGCGGAATAATTCGTCGAAACCAGCGAACCGTTGACGACGCGGCCCTGGGCTGCGCCGGTGCCCGTGCCGCCGGCGAACGTCTTCAACAGGCCCGAGGTGCCACCGGAGGCAGAAGCGGAAAACTGATCGTCCGAGATGTCGATGGTCCAGACGCCCTTGCCGACCGGGATGCCGGCGAGCGTCGCCTCGTAACGTGCTTCCAACTTGCCCTGGGCGAAGGCGGACGGGGCCGCGAACAGCATGAATGCGAGCGCGCACAGACTACCCAACAGCCGCGGCGGCGCTGCTGCCAGCCGAGGCGAAATCATGCTGTGCGCGTTCACTGAGGGGCGGTCCTGCTGTAGGCGCATTAATCTGTCATCTAGGCAAAAATGTCCGGCAAACAACCGATCTGCGCGCTTTTCGAACGAATCCGCGCCAGCGCGGCCAAAACCTGCCGCAAGGATGATGTCGGCGGTGAATGCGCCGTTTATATGATGTTTCGAAGCGGACGAACGCCCGCGAATTGGGCTTTTTCGGCCTTCGTTACCGGCGCAAAACCTTGACGCCCTGCCGGTCTCCCCCTATACGTCCGCGGTTCCCAAGATGGACGTAATTTTGAACCCCGGAAGGGCTTTAAGCCCGGGGATGGAAGAGGATTTCTTGAGATGTCGCGGCGCTGTGAACTGACGGCCAAGGGCCCGCTGGTTGGCCACAAGGTGAGCCACTCGAATATCAAGACCAAGCGCCGGTTCCTGCCGAACCTGTGCAACGTCACCTTCATTTCCGACGCGCTGGGGCGGAACGTGCGGTTGCGGGTTTCGACCAATGCGATCAAGTCCGTCGATCACCGCGGCGGCCTTGATGCATTTTTGATCAAGGCCAAGGCGACGGAGCTCTCGCCCCGCGCGCTCGAACTGAAGCGGGCGATCGAGAAGAAGACGGCGAAGGCGGCACCGGAGAAGAAGGCGAGCTGAGTTCTCGCCAAGGCGGGTTTAGCGGGAGAGAGTTTTGAATGGCCGGGTCGCAAGACCCGGCTGTTTTTGTTTTTGGGGATTCGTCTCGCGCGCTCTAAACATCGACGAGCCGAACCAATCTCTCTTGCGCTCCTCGCAATGACGGCTTCCGCTCACCGCGCGCCGAAGGTCGTGGCTCCGAACAAATCCTTCTGCTCGTGCGGCGGCGCGCGCCAATAGGCCGGCGGCGCATCGACATGGCCGCCGAGTTCGGCCGCGGCGTGCCAGCCCCAGCGCGGGTCGTAGAGCATGCCGCGCGCCAGCGCGACCATGTCGGCCTTTCCCGACGCGACGATATCCTCGGCCTGCTTCGCCTGCGTGAGAAGGCCGACCGCAACGGTGTTGACGCCGGTCGCCTGCTTGATCGCCTGCGCGAACGGCACCTGATAGCCGGGGCCGAGCGGAATCTTCTGCAGCGGCGACACCCCGCCGGAGGAGGCGTCGACCCAGTCGACGCCGCGCTTCTTCAATTCCCCGGCAAATTCGATTGTCTGCGTCAGGTCCCAGCCGCCCTCGACCCAATCGGTCGACGAAACCTTGATGCCGACGGGCTTTCGTTCCGGAAACGCCGCGCGGATCGCGTCGAACACCTCCAGCGGATAGCGCATGCGATTTTGCAAGCTGCCGCCATACTGATCGGTGCGTTTGTTGGAGATCGGAGACAGAAACTGATGCAGGAGATAGCCGTGGGCGCAATGCAGCTCGAGCGCGTCGATGCCGAGCCGCTCGGCGCGGTTCGCCGTCGCAACGAAGGCGTCGCGCACACGCGCGAGGCCGCGCGCATCGAGCGCCAGCGGCACAGCCTCGCCCTCCTTGTGCGGCACATCAGATGGGGCCTGCGCCTGCCAGCCACCCTCGGAAAGCGGGATCAACTGACCGCCGTTCCACGGCACATGACTGGACGCCTTGCGGCCGGCATGGGCGAGCTGCATCGCGACCGCGATTTTGGAATGCCTGCGCACCGCCGCCAAAATCGGCTTCAGCGCAGCTTCGGTGGCATCGTTCCACAGGCCGAGGCAGCCCGGCGTGATGCGGCCGATCGCTTCCACCGCGGTCGCCTCGATGCAGAAAATCGCCGCGCCCGACAGCGCAAGCGAGTTGATGTGGGTGAAATGCCAGTCATTGGCCTCGCCGTCGACGGAGGAGTACTGGCACATCGGCGCCACCATGATGCGATTGGGAAGCGCAAGGCCGCGCAGCTGGAACGGAGAAAACAGAACACTCATGGAGGGGATATCCGGGCGGGAGGGAGGATCGGCTCGGGGGATACCTTAAGACCCGTTGCGGCGATTACCAACTCCCGGCGTCGCCGAACGAACCGGCCCTGCGATCGACCATGCCCGGGCTGAAGCAGAGGCGGCGTTCCCGTGTTCGGAGACTTTCGCGGACGATCGGATCGCATTCATCAGTCCACCAATCTGAATTGCAGCAGCAGCGTGCGCTGGATCATCGAGAAATTATCGTCGGACACCAACGTCAGAACGGTGTCGCCCTCTGAGGTAACGTGAGCGTCGATCCCCTCCATGTTATCGATTTCGTGGCCCGGATCGGCATCGAAGATCGAGGGACCATCGACCACGGCGCCCGGTGCCACCGATTTGAGCGCGATGCGCCGAATGCGGATGCCGACGCCTGTCAGCCATGAAAACTTCCGCTCCAGTACGAGCAATTCGCCCGACGGCAACAAGACGGCGTCGCTGACATCGAAATCATTGGTGCGACGAACGCTGAACTGTCCAGGCGTCGGGCCGCCCACCAGGAATGCAATCATATCGCCCGCGGCATCGAGGCCGCGCTCGGAGATCGCGATCAGCGGCGATCGAGAACTCGTCCGGCGGGATCGCCTTCGGCGGCGGCTGCGTTGCGAGCGGTGCCCGTGCGATTTCTGGCGCCGCAATCGTCGAAAGGCCTGCCGCCGTGAATCGCAGAAAGCGGCGGCGAGAGAGCGGGTCAATCCTCACGGGCGCGCAACCCGCCATCGCCCTTCCGGGCTCGCTCGCTCCACTCGAAGGACAATCAAGAGTGCAATCTGCGCCGAGGGCCTGTCGCGGCGGGTACAGCGCCATGGGTCTCGCTGAACAGCTCGGCGAGCTTTTCGGTGATGGCGCCGCCGAGTTCTTCGGCATCGACGATGGTGACAGCGCGGCGATAATAACGCGTGACGTCGTGCCCGATTCCGATCGCGATCAGTTCGACCGGCGAACGGGTTTCGATTTCCTCGATGATATGGCGCAGATGGCGCTCCAGATAATTGCCGGGATTGACCGACAGCGTCGAATCATCGACCGGCGCGCCGTCCGAAATCATCATCAGTATCTTGCGCTGCTCGGCGCGCCCGAGCAGCCGCTTATGCGCCCAGTCCAGCGCCTCGCCGTCGATGTTTTCCTTGAGCAGGCCCTCGCGCATCATCAACCCGAGATTCTTTCGCGCGCGCCGCCACGGCGCGTCGGCGGATTTGTAGATGATGTGCCTGAGATCGTTGAGGCGTCCGGGATTGGGCGGCTTGCCGGCGGCAAGCCATGCCTCGCGCGACTGACCACCCTTCCACGCCCGCGTGGTGAAGCCGAGAATTTCCACCTTGACGCCGCAGCGCTCCAGCGTCCGCGCCAGAATATCCGCGCAGGTCGCCGCCACCGTAATAGGCCGCCCTCGCATAGAGCCGGAATTGTCCAGCAGCAACGTCACCACGGTGTCGCGGAACGTCGCTTCCTTCTCATGCATGAATGACAGCGGATGGTAGGGATCGGTCACGACGCGCGACAGCCGCGCCGGATCGAGGATGCCTTCCTCGAGATCGAACTCCCAGGCGCGGTTCTGCTGCGCCATCAGCCGGCGTTGCAAGCGGTTCGCCAGTCGCGCGACGATGCCCTGCAGATGCGCGAGCTGCTTGTCGAGATAGCTGCGCAGGCGCTCCAGCTCATCATGGTCGCAAAGGTCTTCGGCCGCGATCACCTCGTCGAATTTCGGCGCGAAAGCATGATATTCCGGCCCGCGCGGCTCATTGGCGCTGCGCGAGTTCGGCCGCGTCGCTTCGCCCGGCGTCTCATCGTCGCCGAGTTCACCGTCGTCAAACGTGTCGCTGGTGGAGGCCTGCGCGCTTTCCATCGCGCTCTCCGACATCTCGTCCGAGGTGGCCTGCGCCTGATCGGCGCTCATTTCCTGTGCGGCGTCGCTGTCAGGTGAACCCTCCGCGCCGGACTGATCGTTCTCGCCGTCGCGGTTATCGTCCTGGTTTTCGTCTTCGTCTGCCTCGGCGTTGCGATCGTCGCCGAGTTCGAGCGCGGATAGCAGGTCATGAACGGCGTCGCCAAATTTCGCCTGATCCTCGGCGAGGCGATCGAGCCGGTCGAGCCGGGTGCCGATCTTGTCTTCCAGCATCGGACGCCACAGGTCGACCATCTTGCGGGCGGCCGCCGGCGGCGCGAGGCCGGTCAGGCGTTCGCGCACCAGCATCGCCAGCGCGTCCGAAAGTGGCGCGTCGGCGCGGTCGGTGATCTCGTCGAACTTGCCGCGATGGAAATGATCGTCGAGCATCGCGGTGAGATTTTTCGCAACCCCAGCCATCCGCCGCGAGCCAAGCGCCTCCACCCGCGCCTGCTCCACGGCCTCGAACACGCCACGCGCCTGGGGGTTTCCGGGCATCAGCTTGCGGTGCACTTTCGGATCGTGGCAGGCGAGCTTCAGCGCGATTGAGTTGGCGTGGCCGCGCACGATGGCGGCGTCCCGCCGGGTCATCTTGCGCGCCGGCTCCGGTAGCCGCGCCTTGCCTGGCGACAGGCCCGGGCGCTCGGCGGCGAACGTCACTTCAAGCTCCGGCTTTTTCGCGATCGCGCGCAGGCAGGCCGTCACCGCGCGCTTGAACGGCTCGGTAGGCGCTTCCTTCGATCCGGTGCGGAATTTGGTGTTGGTGGTCATTACCGGTCCTTACAGCGCCTTGGTAAACCAGTGACGCGTCACGCCGCCGGGATAGCCGTCGATTGCACCGAACGTTTCATATCCGCATTCCCGGTAGAAGCCTGGAGCCTGGACGCTCATCGTGTCGAGATAGGATCGCACCGCCCCAAACCGCCGGGCCTCTTCCTCGATCTTTTCGATCAGTGCCGTCCCGTGGCCCTTTCCACGAAACCGTTCCTCGATCCAGAAGAACTGGATGAACAGTACGGTCATCCAGACCTCACCGACGATTCCGCCGACTATCGCCCCATCGTCATTCAGCGAAACGGCAAAGCGGCGATATTTCTGCTTCCCCATCTTCTCGCCGTTATAGCGAATCAATCCGCCAAGGACCGCGCGTTTGGTCTTCCCAATCGTGCGCTCGACGGAAATCGCTGCCATCGCATCAGCTCATCGCTACGTTCACCGAGGACTCCGCCAGTTCGGTGTTGAAACAGCGCTGATAGAATTCAGCGACCAGCGGCCGTTCCAGTTCGTCGCACTTGTTGAGGAAGGTGACGCGGAACGCAAATCCGATGTCGGTGAAAATCTCGGCATTCTCGGCCCAGGTGATCACCGTGCGCGGGCTCATCACCGTCGACAGATCGCCGTTGGCGAAGGCGTTGCGGGTGAGATCGGCAAGCCGCACCATCTTGTTGACGATGTCGCGGCCCTCGGAGGTGCGGTAGTGATGCGCCTTGGCGAGCACGATTTCGACTTCCTCGTCATGCGCGAGATAGTTCAGCGTGGTGACGATCGACCAGCGGTCCATCTGGCCCTGATTGATCTGCTGCGTGCCGTGATAGAGGCCGGAGGTATCGCCGAGGCCGACCGTGTTGGCGGTCGAGAACAGACGGAACGCCGGATGCGGCTTGATCACCTTGTTCTGGTCGAGCAGCGTCAGGCGGCCGGAAACCTCCAGCACACGCTGGATCACGAACATAACGTCGGGACGGCCGGCGTCGTATTCGTCGAACACCAGCGCGATATTGTGCTGCAGGGCCCAGGGCAGAATGCCATCGCGGAATTCGGTGACCTGCTTTCCGTCCTTTATGACGATGGAATCCTTGCCCACGAGATCGATACGGCTGATGTGGCTGTCGAGATTGACGCGCACGCACGGCCAGTTGAGCCGCGCCGCGACCTGCTCGATATGGGTCGACTTGCCGGTGCCGTGATAGCCCGTGACCATCACGCGGCGGTTTTTGGCAAAGCCGGCGAGGATGGCGAGCGTGGTGGCGCGATCGAAGCGGTAATCCGAATCGATGTCCGGCACATGCGGATCGACTTCGGAATAGGCCGGTACCTCAAGGTCGCTGTCGATACCGAAGACCTGCCGGACCGACACCTTCATGTCGGGCAAACCGGCGGGCTCCTGCACTTTGGTCATGGCGGCGGTCGTCATCAATCCTCCGAGGTCTCGGACGCTCCCGAAACCAGATTTGCGGTGTGGCTTGCGGATGGGTGCTGGCGCGAACCTATCAGAGAGCAACGGCCGGCAGAAGCCCACGGGTCCAATCAAAGTTCCGTTGCATTTTCATCAACATAGGCACTGGCCCCGGTTTTTGGAAGGCTGCCCTGCGAATCACGCCGCACTTTCACCTGTTCAATTTGAACCCCCATCGGGGGCGGCGGCTTTTGATGGCACTTTTCACCCCCGCCATGAGTTATGTTAGGTCTGCGCCTGACCCCGACAGCGCCGGTACAGGAATTTTGTGGTTTCATTCGTCGATCCATTGATTGCGTTCGTCTCGGCACATGCGTGGCTTGCCTATCTCACGCTATTCCTCGCCGCGTTACTGGAGGCCGTTCCGGTCGTAGGCTCGGTGATTCCGGGCTCGACCATCATCCTTGCGCTGAGCGCACTGGTGCCCGGCGGCGAGTTGCGGCTTGAATGGGTACTGGCGGCCGCGGCTGCCGGTGCAATGCTCGGCGATGGATCCGCCTTCTGGATCGGACATCGCTCCCAGCGCGAAATTCTCAGTGCCTGGCCGATGACAAATTATCCGCGCGTGATCGCGCAGAGCGAAGAGTTCTTTCATCATTGGGGCGCACTGGCGGTATTTTTCGCACGCTTCGTGCCGCCGATTCGCGCCTTCGTGCCGATTACGGCGGGCGCGCTGGGCATGTCGCCACCACGCTTTTACGCCGTCAACATCGCGGCGATCCTGCTGTGGGCGCCTGCACATGTGCTGCCTGGCGTGGCGGCGGTATCCGCTCTCGAACATTACGGTGGCATCGCGGGCGTCGGCGGCACGGCCAAACATTACTGGATGCCGCTCGTGATCGGCGGTGCGTTGATCGTCGCGCTGGCCACCTGGACGATCCGCCGCCGGCATGGCGGAGGGGTGATCGAACCTGCGACGGAGCCGGTGCGCCGGAAGATCCGCTGATTTCCGCCTGCGCGATATCCCCGTATATGCTAACCGTCAGTCTCCTGAGCTGATTCCTCGCCGATCAAGCGGGCGGAAAAATTCACGACGCTGGAACGCCGCGAATTCATCGAGAAGCCTGCCGAGCTGCCAGTGCAGCAATCCACCACGCTCGAATTGATCGTCAACCTCAAGACGGCCAAGGCGCTCGGCACTACCGTGCCGCTCTCGCTGCTCGGCCGCGCGGATCAGATAATGAGGGAGACGAAACTCCTGCAATTCCTCATGACCGACCGAAAGCCGGGCTGCGCCCCGGTGCCGGACCAATATAGCGGGCGCGGGGGCGGATCAGCCTGCCATGCTGCAATTGTTCGCTTGCATGCGCGATCCATCCGACAGTGCGCGCCATTGCAAACAGCACCAGTTCGTTGCCGGGCGACAGACCCAGCGTATGCACCAGCACCGCGAGCGCATAGTCGATATTGACGAATTCGCCGGTCGCTTCCGCAATCCGCTCCGGAATTTCCCTGGTGAGTTTCTCCGCCGCGCCCGCGCGCGCCAGCGCGTCCAGCAACGCGCGAGCGCGCGGATCGCCGTGCTTGTAGACGCCGTGACCGAAACCAGCAAAACGCTCGCCGAGCGCAACGCGCTCTCTGATGACGGGGGCTACATCGCGATCGACGAGCGTCTTCACGAACTGCGCCGCCAGAACCCCGGCGCCGCCGTGTTTGGGACCTTTCAACGCCACGAGGCCGGCAATGACTGCATCATAAAGATTTAATCCGGTAGATGCCGCACACCGCACTGTGAAGGTCGAAGCGTTGAGTTCATGATCGGCCAGCAGCACCAGCGCACGGCGGATCAGATCGGCGGCGTGTTTGTGGTCCGGCGCCCAGGCTTTGGAGATCTGCAAATGAAGCGGCTCCGGTGACGATGTGCGGTTCAACATCGTCGCAATTACCAGACGCAGGATGCGGCCGCCGACCATCGCGCGGCCGTCGGGGGCGCGGGTGAAAGCCCGCGGATCGGCGCTCGCGGCCAGCGCCAGCACGGCGATAGCGCGATCGATCGGCGCGGCATGGCGCGCAGCCTCGGCGACCGCGCGCATTTCGCCCGACACAAGCGGACAGTTGTCGCGGGAGAACGGATCGACGCCGGTCACATCCCACAGCAACGTCGCGGCGTGTTCGAGCGTGTCCTTTTCCGCAAGGTCGACGCAGTTCACGCCGCGATAGATCGGGCCGTCTTCGGTGATGGTCGCGATCGCCGAATCCATTACCGGCAGATCGGGGTCGAAACTCTTGAAGCCGCGCGGCTCCGCCGAAGGAGTGCGCCGCTCCTTGAGGCCGCGGACGTCCTCCGCCCGATAGCGATGGCTTCGCGAATTGGTCGAGGGCTCCGAACGGATCAATCCCCGGCTGACATAGGCGTAGAGCGTGGCGGGCGAGATCGCGAGTTCTGCCGATGCCTCGCGGGCGGAGAGGTAAAGGGCCGCGGATTTTTTCATATTGATTTATATAATCAAGATTGATCAATCTGTCGAGAGGGCCGATCTTTGAAGTTTCAAAGGAGACGGACCATGAACCTCCAACTTTCCAAGAGCCCGATCGGGCTGGACGGCATTCCCGCCGCCGAAACCGTGCTCAGCCACGTCGATGGCGAGCGTGGCGAACTGATTATCGCCGGCGAACGTGTTGGCGACCTCGTGCGCGAAACCGGCTTCGAGGGTGTGACCGCGCGGTTGTGGAACGGTGGTACGGGCCACCCGGTCGGCGAGGCCGCCGTGCGCGCGGCTTTGGGCGCGGCCCGCGAACGCGCCTTTGCCCGGCTTCCGGACCTGCTGGGAATTACCCGCGGCCTATCGATCGTCGATGGTTTCCGTGCCGCCATCGCCGGCCTGCGGGCGGAAAACGGATTGCAACATGAGGCCACGATTGTCGGTGCGTTTCCGGTGATCGCTGGCGCGCTGGTGCAGCGCGCGAAGGGCCGTGACCCCATCGCGCCCGATCCGACCGTCAGCCATGCCGCCGATACGCTGTCGATGATACTTGACCGCAAACCCGGCACGCGCGAGGTGGCGGCGCTCGATGCCTATTTCGTGACAGTGTGCGATCACGGCATGAACGCATCGACGTTCGCTACGCGCGTCGTGGCCTCGACACAGGCCGACCTGTTCGCCTCGGTCACGGCGGGGTATTGCGCGCTGACCGGACCGCTTCATGGCGGCGCACCGGAGCCGGTTCTGGAAATGCTTGATGCCATCGGCACAGGGGAGCGCATCAAGCCATGGGTCGACAACGCGCTGGCACGCGGCGAACGGTTGATGGGCTTCGGTCACCGTATCTATCGCGTCCGCGATCCGCGCGCAGATGTGCTCAAGGGCGCCATCCAGCGTTTGGCCGGTGGCGGCGCCGATCTTCCGTTCGCAGGGGAAGTTGAGGCCTATATCCGCAAGGCGTTGCGGCGGAAGAACCCGGACCGTCCGCTCGACACCAATGTGGAGTTCTTCACCGCGATCTTGCTCGACGCACTGACGATCCCGCGGCAGGCTTTTACGCCGATCTTCGCGGTTGCCCGCGCCGCAGGATGGACGGCCCACGCCCGCGAGCAGCAGCGCGGCGGCCGACTGATACGGCCAAGTTCGGCCTATATCGGCCCGATGCCGGCTGCCCTGCACGACTAGGACGTTTTGAAGTGAACGACAGCGGAACTACAATCCCGCTGTCGTCCCTGCGAAAGCAGGGAGCCATATGTGGACGGCCTATCGATTTGGTGATCGGGTAGACGGCTTCTAAGAGCAATTAGCGCTGGCGGTCACGGGCCCCTGCTTCGCAGGCGGCGACGAGAGAAACTAGCCCGCGCCGCGCACCACGGTCTTCAGATAATTATACGCCTTGATTATTTCGATCAGGCGATCCTCGGTGGAGCGGTCGCCGCCATTGGCGTCGGGATGGTGCTGCTTCACCAGCGCCTTGTATTTCGCCTTGACGACCTCGAGCGTCGCATCGGAGCCGAGCCCCATCACCTGCAGCGCCTTGCGCTCGGCGTTGAACACCTTCCGGGTTTCGACCTTGGCCTCGGCGCCCGGGCCCGGTCGCCATCGGCCGCGCCCGTTGAGTTCGCTGAACATGCTGAACGGATCGGACGCACCTTCGAGGTCGGCCTCGGGACTGCCCTTTCCCTTCTTGGCGCTGGTATTGGCGCCCATTTTCCAGGTCGGACGGTGACCCGTCAGTGCGTCCTTCTGGTAACGCGCGACCGCGTCCGCATTCATGCCGGAAAAGAAATTATATGACTGGTTATATTCGCGGACGTGATTGAGACAGAAGTGCCAATATTCCTTATCGTTGGTCCGGCCCTTGGGCGCACGATGCGGCCCCTTGTTCTTGCAGTCCGGCCATTCGCACATGGCGGAGGCCTCGCGCGCCTGCGCCTGCTGCTTCGCGCTCAGCTTGTTCGGCTTGATGCGAATGGAGTCGAAGAACTTCGATGAATCGATCGGCATGGCTGACTATGACAACGCAATACGGAAAGCTTCAAGTCTTGACATTGCGAATACCTCACCCTCGATGCGCCATTGACGAAGCCCGGTCATGGACGTATTGCCGCCGGCATGAGCATCAAAGACATTATCACAAACAAGTTGCGCGAAGCTTTCGCGCCGGAAAGCCTCGACGTCACTGACGAATCACATCTGCATGAGGGCCATGCCGGCCACAGGCCGGGCGGCGAGACGCATTTCAGGGTTTATATTGTGTCGCCGGCCTTTAAAGGGAAGAGCCGGATCGAACGTCACCGCATGATTAATGAGACGCTGTCGGGGGAACTCGCAGGCTCCGTGCACGCCCTGGCGATCAAGGCCCAGGCGCCGGGGGAAGCCGGGGGCTGAAATTCCACCAACCATCCTTGCCTTACGCCAGCCACCGGGTGGCCTCCAGGGCAGACTCTCGGACGGCGCGGTTCCTCATTTTACTTCAAACCAGAGTTAAAACGCAGTACCCGCTCGTTTCGGCTTTTTCTCCTCAACCTCGGCCTCGCGCGGCACCGCCACGATCCGCAACGCGGTGATGCGGTTGCGCTCGCGGCGCAGGACGCGAAAACGGAAACCGTGAAACGTGAAGCTCTGGCCGCGTTCCGGGATCGAGCGGGCCTCGTGAATCACCAGGCCCGCGACGGTGGTCGCCTCTTCGTCCGGAAGATGCCAGTCCATCGCGCGGTTGAGATCGCGGATCGGCACCGAGCCGTCGACCACCACCGAGCCGTCGGGCTGCGCGCGAACGCCGGCCACCACCACGTCATGCTCGTCGGAAATGTCGCCGACGATCTCTTCCAGAATGTCCTCCAGCGTCACCATGCCTTCGACTTCGCCGTATTCGTCGACCACCAGCGCAAAATGGGTCTTGCGGCGGCGGAATGCCTTGAGCTGTTCGGAGACCGACCGCATCTCCGGCACGAACCAGGGCGGCAGCGCGATGGTCGAAACATCGATCTTGGCGGAATCGCCCTCCGCGGCGCGAATCGCACGCAAGAGATCCTTGGCGTGCAGCACACCGACGATATTTTCCGGTTTGTCGCGCCACAGCGGAATCCGGGTGTATTCGGTAGCCAGCACCTCACGCACCAGATCTTCCGCCGGCAGGTCGGCGTTGATCATGACCATTTCGGTGCGATGAACCATCACGTCGGAGACCTGCAGTTCGCGCAGATCCAGCAGCCCGCCGAACATGTCGCGGTCCTGTTTCTCGACCTTGCCTTCGTGATGAAGAAGATCGACTGCGCCACGCAACCGTTCGGTCGGCGACAGGATCGGCTGGTTGGCGCCGATCTTGATGCCCAGCGCCTTCATCAGCATCCGGACGATCGCCTCGATCACGGTGAGCAGCGGTCCCAGCAGGTACACCATCAGCTTCATCGGACGCGCCACCAAAAGCGCCACCCGGTCCGGCGCATTGATGGCGATGGTCTTCGGCAGCACCTCGGCGAAGATCACGACCATCACCGTCATTACGGCGGTAGCGTAGAGCACGCCCACCTCGCCGAACCACGCGGTGAAGATGCCGGTCGCGAGCGCAGAGGCGCCGATATTGGCGATGTTATTGCCAAGCAGCAATGCGCCGATCATCCGCTCGCGCATTGCGAACAGGCTCGAGACTACGCCGGCTTCGCGATTACCCTGTTTCGACAGCCGCAGCATGCTGGCGCGGGACGCGCCGGTCAGCGCCGTCTCGCTTGCCGAGAAGAACGCGGAGACCAGGAGACAGCCGATGACGATGGAGAATGTAAGCCAGTCCATGACGTGACGATCACTTCATCTATGGTTGGAGCATGATCCTATCGGAAAAGCCGCATTCCACTTTTCCGGATCAGGCTCTAGGTCTTGCGCGCCAGTTTGGCTTTCAGAAAATCGCGAACCAGCGAAGGTTCGACGTCGGGGGCAATCACGGCGCGGCCGACGGCCTGCAACAGAATGAAGGTCAGCCGGCCGCGCTTGACCTTCTTGTCCTGCGCCATCAGCGCCATCAACGCGTCGGCATCCGCAAGTCCTTCCTGGGTAAATCCCGCGATATCCTGCAAATGGGTCGGCAGACCAACCTCGGCAAGATGGCGTTTGATGCGCGTCGCGTCGGTTTCGGAGCACATGCCGAGTTGCGCGGAAAATTCCGCCGCCAGCACCATGCCGACGGAAACACCTTCGCCATGGAACAGCCGGTCGGAAAAACCCGTTGCCGCCTCCAGTGCATGGCCGAAGGTGTGACCAAGATTGAGCAGCGCGCGTTCGCCGGTTTCGCGTTCGTCGCGCGCCACGATCGCAGCCTTCGCGCGGCAAGAGGTGGCGATCGCGTGTTCGCGCGCCGTGCCGCCGGCAAAGATATCGGGGTGGTTGGCTTCCAGCCAGGCGAAGAACGCCTCGTCGCCGAGCGCGCCATACTTGGCGACTTCGGCGTAGCCGGCGCGAAACTGGCGCGGCGGCAAGGTGTCGAGCACGGCGGTATCCGCCACCACCAGAACCGGCTGATGGAACGCGCCGAGAAGGTTTTTCCCTTGCGGCGAATTGATCCCGGTCTTGCCGCCGACCGAAGAATCGACCTGCGCCAGCAGCGAGGTCGGCACCTGCACGAAATCGACGCCGCGGCGCAGGATCGCAGCTGCGAAGCCCGCGAGGTCGCCGACGACGCCGCCGCCAAGCGCGATCACCAGATCGTTGCGCTCGATCTTCGCCGATATCAGCGCTTCGCTGACCCGTTCGAGACCGGCATAGGTTTTCGAACCTTCGCCTTCATCGACAATGATTCGCGATGTGGCAATGCCGGCCTCCGACAACGAGGCCTCGGTTTTATCGAGCCAGTGTCTTGCGACATTGCGATCGGTAACGATAGCGGTACGCGCACCCGGCCGCAATGCGGCGACACGAGAACCCAATGATTGCAGCACGTCGCGGCCGATCACGATGTCATAGGCGCGCTCGGCAAGCGCAACGTCGACCGTTATCTGATCGGAATGCTTCAAGGGCGCGGTCATCGTGTTGCGTCCATTGTGCTCGATGTTGTTTGCCCGACGGACGCCGCGCTCGCGCCGCACAGAAAGCCGTGCAAGGCATCGACGCATTCGTCGACGATTTTTTCGTGCGGGACATCGCGCGACCAGATTGTCAGATCGGCCTGCCGGTAAACCGGTTCGCGTTGCTCGATCAGGCGATCGACAGTCGCGGCGGGATCCTCGGTCTGCAGCAGGGGGCGATCGGCACGGCGCTTGACCCTGCGCATGATGATATCGGCATCCGCCTTGAGCCATATCGAAACCGCCTTGCCGCGAATACGGCTGCGCGTCTCCTCGCGCATGAATGCGCCGCCGCCGGTGGCGAGCACGACGGGGCCGCCATCGAGCAGCCGCGCGATCACCCGCGCCTCGCCGTCCCTGAAATGCGGCTCGCCATGGGTTTCGAAAATGTCCGGTATCGACATGCCGGCCGCCGCCTCAATTTCCGCATCCGCATCAAGGAACTGCAACCGCAGCCGCGCAGACAGCCGCCGTCCGATGGTCGACTTACCGGCACCCATCATTCCCACCAGCACGACCGAACGCGTTCCCAGCGCCGCTGCGATCTCGGCATCCTGGGACGTGCTGGTGCTGGCCGGTGAGACTGTCTCAGGCATCTCGATGCTCGGTCGCCGCGGATGCGGTGTTCCGCGCCACCTATACTACCCCCGCCGATACCGTAGCCAGAGACTCTTGCAACGGAGGAGCGAACATGTTGGTAGTCTGGTCCGGCCATCCCCGATGATTTCAATGGTTAATTCGCCGCCTGAGGCTCGCCGATGCCCAGCCTGTTCCGCTTTCTGACGGCCGTCGCTGTAATCGGCGGGATCATCTATGGGGTGATTTTTGCGTTGGCGAATTTCGTCAACCCCAAGCCGCGGGAAATGACTGTCACCATCCCCGCGGACCGGTTCCTCAAGAAATAGGCGTAGAGTCCAATTCGTTGATGTAGGTGGTCGCGAGTGTCACCTCTCCCTTGGGAAGGGCGAAGCCAAATGCGTTCCGGCAAGACCTCCGATACCAGACTGATCGACCTCTTCCTCGACATGCTCGCCGCAGAACAGGGCGCTGGCGTCAATACGCTCGATGCCTATCGCCGCGATCTCGCGGATTTCAAGCAATTTCTCGGCCGTGCAGGCCACGGCTTCGCCGGCGTCGAAACCCAGGCACTACGGGACTACCTCGCCGATCTCGGCGCGCGTGGCTTCAAGTCATCGAGCGTGGCGCGCCGGCTGTCGGCGATGCGGCACCTGTTTCGCTTCCTGCTGAACGAGGGGATTCGCAGCGACGATCCGGCGGCGATCCTGTCCGGGCCGAAGCGTGGCCGCGGCCTGCCGAAGGTGCTGTCGATGTCGGACGTCGACCGTCTGCTGGCGCGCGCGAAGGCACTGACAGAATCGCCGGAAGCTTCTGCGCTGCAGCGACTTCGCGCAATGCGACTGTACTGCCTGCTTGAGGTGCTCTACGCCACCGGCCTGCGGGTGTCGGAACTGGTGGCGCTGCCGCACTCGGCGTCGCGGCGCGATGCCCGCATGATCGTGGTGCGCGGCAAGGGCGACAAGGAACGGCTGGTGCCGCTGAACGATGCTTCGCGACAGGCGATGGCCGATTACCTAGCCGCGACGGAAGCGCTCAAGCCGGAAAAGAAAGAAGATGCCGCGTTCTCGAAATGGCTGTTTCCCTCGTTCGGCGAGAGCGGGCATTTGACGAGGCAGCATTTCGCGCGCGACCTGAAGGAGCTCGCAGCCGCCGCCGGTCTGGCGCCGCGACTGGTCAGCCCGCATGTGTTGCGTCATGCCTTCGCGAGCCATCTGTTGCACAACGGCGCCGATTTGCGCATCGTGCAGACGCTGCTTGGCCACACCGATATCTCGACAACCCAGATCTACACCCATGTGGTCGAAGAGCGTCTGAAGAGCCTTGTGCGCGACCTGCACCCACTGGGGGAGAAATAGTCTCACGCTCTGCCGTCTTGACTTCGTCGCCTTCTGCCGTGAAAGAGCCATTTCCGCCCGCGACCTTCTTGGCGCGCTTTGGCAGAATGGTCTTAATCTGCGTCAGAATGCGCGTTAAATAATTGAAGAAGCGAGCTTTATTGGCGCGGAGCGAAATCCGCTTCGCCTCAAACCGGGTTCGTCCTTATATTGATTTGATGCCGGATCAAATGCGCAGCTATCTCGATTTCGAAAAGCCCGTCGCCGAACTCGACTCCAAGGTCGATGAATTGCGCGCGCTGGCGGCGAGCGGCAGCGACATCGGGGAAGAGATCTCGCGGATCGAGGAAAAGGCTGCGCAGGCGCTGAGCGACCTCTACGCCAATTTGACGCCGTGGCAGAAGACGCTGGTAGCACGCCATCCGCAACGTCCTCATTTGACCGATTTTATTAACGCGCTGATCGCCGAATTCACGCCCCTGGCTGGTGACCGCAAGTTCGGCGAGGACGAAGCGCTGATGGGCGGGTTCGGCCGTTTCCGCGGCGAGAGCATCTGCGTGATCGGCCAGGAAAAGGGCGCCACCACCGAATCGCGCATCAAGCATAATTTCGGCATGGCGCGTCCTGAAGGCTATCGCAAGGCCGTCAGGCTGATGGAGATGGCCGATCGATTTGGCATTCCCGTGCTCTCGATCGTCGATTCCGCCGGCGCCTATCCGGGCATCGGCGCGGAGGAGCGCGGACAGGCCGAGGCGATTGCGCGCTCCACCGATGCCTGCCTGTCGCTCGGCGTGCCCAATGTTGCGATCATCACCGGCGAAGGCATGTCCGGCGGAGCCATTGCGATCACGACGGCGAACCGCGTATTGATGTTCGAGCACGCCATCTACAGCGTGATCTCACCGGAGGCGGCGTCCTCGATCCTGTGGCGCGATGGCACCAAGGCCCAGGAAGCCGCGACCAGCATGAAAATCACGGCGCAGGACATGCTGCGCTTTGGCGTAATCGATTCCATTCTCAGGGAGCCGGCCGGAGGCGCCCATCGCGATCCCGACGCCATGATCGCGACCACCGGCGACGCCATCGCGCAAGCCCTGGACGACCTGCGCAATCTCGATCCCGACATGATTCGCAGGCAGAGGCGCCAGAAATTCCTCGATATCGGCAGGAAATTAGGCTGAACCTTCATATTTTGCCAAAAACGGATAGCCGGAAACGGCGACCCGCCTCCCCAACCCCCGGCTTTTTCAAAATTTCCAGCGTTTTGGCCGCAATTAGGCCCAGACACCAATATTTAACATCTATTGACCATGCCTGAGGTAGAACCCGACGCAACGCCAGCATCGACTTGCGACCGGGGGGCCCAAAGGATAGTATTTTAGTCAATGGCTTCAGGGCATGAACGCTATAATCGGGGTGCGAAAATTGCCCGTTGGGTGTGGAGCTTTGCATTGATTTATCGCTCGCTGGTCCGCGCGCTCATCACTTCGGCCGCGCTGGCGGCCGGTGTGCTTCTGGCCGGCTGCAACGGTGACGAAATCTCGCTCGCGAATAACGCCAAGGCCAACCAGCCCGTACCGCCGAAACTGATCGCCGACATGACGGCGAAGGATATGGACCTGCAATCGCCGATTCTGGTCCGGCTATTCAAGCAGGAGGCCGAGCTTGAGGTCTGGAAGCAGGATCGCTCCGGCCGCTTCGCGTTGCTGAAGACCTATCCGATTTGCCGCTGGTCGGGAGACCTCGGACCCAAGGTCCGCGAAGGCGACCGCCAGGCCCCGGAAGGCTTCTATTCGATCACGCCAGCGCAGATGAATCCGCAGTCGGCATATTATCTTTCATTCAACACCGGCTATCCCAATGCATTCGATAAGGCGCTGGGACGCAGCGGTTCGCAGCTGATGGTGCATGGCGACTGCTCGTCGCGCGGCTGCTACGCCATGACCGACGAGCAGATCGCGGAAATCTATTCGTTGGGGCGAGAATCCTTCTTCGGCGGCCAGCGCGCGTTCCAGCTGCAGGCCTATCCGTTCAGGATGACGCCAATCAACATGGCGAAACATCGCAACAATCCTAACATGCCGTTCTGGAAAATGATCAAGGAAGGCTACGATCATTTCGAGGTAACGCGGCAGGAGCCGAAGGTCGATTTCTGCGAGAAGAAATACGTGTTCGATGCCGTGAAGACGCCGGATGCCAAGCGAGATCTGGTATTCGACGCCTCTGCGAAATGCCCCGCTTATGTCATCCCGGATGAAATCGCCGACGCCGTGCGCGTAAGGCAGCAGGAAGAACAGGTCGAGACCGCGAAGCTGATTTCACGGGGAACGCCCGTCGCCCGGATCAACACCGGCATCGACGGCGGCATGAACAGGGTATTCGCCGCCAAGCTGCCCGACGGTAGCACCGGACTGTCGGAAGGCGGCGAAGGTCAAAGCCTGTCGCTCACCGCATTTTCGCGCGCACCCGGCACGATTCCATCCCACGTCAATCCGCCGCGCGGGCCCGTTACATCGCCGGAAGAACCGCTGGCGGCCTCCATGGCGCCCGCGCCCGCGACCCGAGTGGCGTCGGCGGTGCCGAGCGCGCCATCAGAGGGCTTCTTTAGCAGCCTCGCCCGCAAGGTAGGCCTCGGCGGCGCTGCGGACACGACCGCAAGTGCGCCGCCTATACCGGCAAAACCGAAAGTCATCGAGACCAAGCGGAACGAGCCGCCGGCTCCGGATGCATCGGCCTCGAAGGCCGCCGCCGCACCGAAAGCACCGGATACGAAACAGGCTGCCGCTCGCCCGCCGCTGAAACCATCGCCGTCCGAAGCGCCCGCCGCCGCACCCGCGCCTGCCGCGAAGGACGGGCTGGTCGCAGGTTCACAGCCGATCGTGTCGGCGAACTCGTTCGAGAGCCGCTTCTCCGCCGTGAAGTAACTTTCCGGTTTTCCAAGAAGCCGTGACCCCCGCGACAGCGGGCATCCCGTATTTCCAGGCGTTCGGAAAAATCGAGACGGCGCGGAATATCTGATCATCCGCACGCGCCTGTCATCGGCCTCGCCGGAGTCGAGACCCGTGGCGAATGATGATTTCAGCGCGTGATCAAACGCACCAGCTCACACATACCTGCCGTGGCAGTGCTTATACTTTTTGCCTGAACCGCATGGACAATCCTCGTTGCGGCCGATCTTGCCCCAACTCGCTGGATTTTTAGGATCGCGGTTGGCGGTGGCCGTGGGCACCAGGGAAGCATTGGCGAACGCGAGTTCGTCCTCGCCGGTATTCGGATCGAACTTGTGCGCTTCCATGGGAGGCAATGCCGGCTGCTGGTCTTCCGGCGGCACGATTTCGACGCGCATCAGCTGCGCCGTTACCGCCTCGCGTAAATGCGCGATCATCGCCTCGAACAGGCTGAACGCTTCCGACTTGTACTCCTGCAGCGGATCGCGCTGGCCGTAGCCGCGCAAACCGATCACCTGACGCAGGTGATCGAGCATCACCAGATGCTCGCGCCACAGGTGATCGAGGGTCTGCAGAAGGATCGTCTTCTCGACGTAACGCATCACGTCGGGGCCCCATTGCGCCACCTTGGCCGCCATGTGCTCGTCGACGCGCTGCTCGATCCGCGACAGCAATTCCTCGTCGGCGATGCCTTCTTCCTTGGCCCATTGATCGACCGGCAGATCGATGTCGAGCACGCGCTTCAATTCTTCCTTCAGGCCGGTAACATCCCACTGCTCGGCGTAGACGTGTTCGGGCACGTGCTTGGTGACGACGTCCTCGACGAAGGCGCGACGCATGTCGGCGACGGTCTCGGCAACGCTTTCGTCCTTCATCAGATCGACGCGCTGATCGAAGATCACCTTGCGCTGGTCGTTCTGGACGTTATCGAACTTCAGCAAATTCTTGCGGATGTCGAAGTTACGGGCTTCGACCTTCTGCTGAGCCTTCTCCAGCGCCTTGTTGATCCAGGGATGGATGATGGCCTCTCCTTCCTTGAGACCGAGCCGCGTCAGCATGGTGTCGAGCCGGTCGGATCCGAAAATCCGCATCAGATCGTCTTCCAGCGACAGGAAGAATTTCGAGCGCCCCGGATCGCCCTGACGTCCGGACCGGCCCCGCAGCTGGTTGTCGATGCGCCGCGATTCGTGGCGTTCGGAGCCGATGATGTAGAGGCCGCCCGGCCGGGTCACTGTCTTGGCCGGCTTCGATCCCTTGGCCGGCTCGACCTCGATGACGTCTTCCGCCTTCAGCACGATTTCGCGGAAGCGCTCGACGTCGGCCTTGATGCGCTCGATCTTCGCGGCCTTCTCGGTCTCGTCTGCGATCCCGGCGGTCTCCTGCATGATCCGCATTTCGAGCGAGCCGCCAAGCTTGATGTCGGTACCGCGGCCGGCCATGTTGGTCGCGATCGTGATCGCGCCGGGCACGCCCGCCTCGGCGACGATGTAGGCTTCCTGTTCGTGAAAGCGCGCGTTCAGCACCGCGAACAGCTTCGCCGGCTTGCCCGCACGCGCCGCGGCGTAAAGCTTTTCCATCGCGTTTTCGTTGCCGAAATCGATTTGCTTGTAGCCGTGCGCCTTCAGATAGTCGGCGAGGACTTCGGATTTCTCGATCGAAGCGGTGCCGACCAGCACCGGCTGCAGCCGCGCATTGGCGCGCTCCACTTCGGCCAGGATCGCGGCGTATTTCTCGGTCTGGGTACGATAGACCTCGTCATCCTCGTCGAGACGGGCGACTTGCACATTGGTCGGGATTTCCACGACCTCGAGCTTGTAGATATCGAACAGTTCGTCGGCCTCGGTCGCGGCGGTACCGGTCATGCCGGCGAGCTTCTCGTACATCCGGAAATAATTCTGGAACGTGATCGAGGCCAGCGTCTGATTTTCCGGCTGAACCGGCTGATGCTCCTTGGCTTCCAGCGCCTGATGCAGGCCTTCGGAATAGCGTCGGCCCGGCATCATGCGGCCGGTGAACTCGTCGATGATGATGACCTCGCCGTCGCGGACGATGTAGTCCTTGTCGCGCTGGAACAGCGAGTGCGCGCGTAGCGCCTGGTTGATGTGGTGAACCACCGAGACGTTCTCGACGTCGTAGAGCGAATCGCCCTTGAGCTGACCGGCATCGCGCAGCAGGGTCTCGATCTTTTCCATGCCGGCTTCGGTCAGCGTCACCGTGCGCTGCTTCTCGTCGACGTCGTAATCGGTCTTGTCGAGCTTCGGAAAGAAGGTGTCGATGGTGTTGTAGAACTCCGAGCGATCGTCAAGCGGGCCGGAGATGATCAGCGGCGTGCGCGCCTCGTCGATCAGGATCGAATCGACTTCGTCGACGATCGCGTAGAAGTGACCGCGCTGGACCATGTCCTCCAGCCGGTACTTCATGTTGTCGCGCAGATAATCGAAGCCGTATTCGTTGTTGGTGCCGTAAGTGATGTTGCGCGCATAGGCTTCCTTGCGCTCGGCGTCGTCGAGGCCGTGGACGATCACCCCGGTTGTCATGCCGAGGAAGCTGTAGATCTGTCCCATCCATTCGGAGTCGCGTCTGGCGAGGTAGTCGTTGACGGTGACGACGTGGACGCCCTTGCCGGCCAGCGCGTTGAGGTAGACCGCAAGTGTCGCGACCAGCGTCTTGCCTTCGCCGGTTTTCATCTCGGCGATGTCGCCTTCGTGCAGCACCATGCCGCCGATCAGCTGCACGTCGAAATGTCGCTGGCCGAGTGTGCGTTTGGCCGCCTCGCGGACGGTGGCGAAGGCCGGAACCAGAATGTCGTCGAGGGTCTTGCCGTCCGCGAGTTGCTGGCGGAATTCAGCGGTGCGGGCTTTCAGCGCTTCGTCCGTTAATGCGGCAATCTCCGGCTCAAGGGCGTTAATGGCGTCGACACGGGACTGATATCCCTTGATCCGCCGGTCATTGGCGGAGCCGAAAAACTTGCGGGCGAGCGCGCCGATCATGCCAGATTCCTGTTCTTGCGGTTCGGCGTTGCAGCCGTTTAATGGTCCACCCGGTAGCCTATCAACTCATCGTGACGCATCGCGGCGCCGGTCCCGATCCGGGGGCATCCGCCAAATGAGTGGGAATTCAGCAATCCGAGGTTCAACGGCCGAAAACGCAGCCAAATACGCGCTATCGCCATCGACCCGGTTTTGCAGAGATATGGCTGGGCCAGAGGCTTGTCAACGGCGCCAAGCTGTCAAGGATTTCATCATTTTGACAGACTTTTCGCGTTGCCAAGGTCACATGATTGGGCGAGTGTCCCGCCGCCCCAATCAGCCCCATCTTTGGATAAGGATTTTCCATGACCACTTCGTTCCCGGAAACGAAAACCGGCCTGCGCCTTGGCCTCGCCGCCGCGACGGGCTGTCTCGCCATGGTTCTGCTCACCGGTGTCCCGCTGCGCGCTGAAGAAGCAAACCCCGTGCTCGCCAAGGTAAACGGCGCCGAAATACGGCAAAGCGACCTTGCCTTGGCCGAGGAGGAGCTTGGGCCCAGCCTCGCGCAGATGGATCCCGCGACCAAGAAAGAAAACGTGCTGGCGTTCCTGATCGATATGAAGATTGTCGCCAAGGCCGCAGAGGACAAGAAAGTCGAAAATAATGAGGATTTCAAAAAGCGGCTTGCGTTTACGCGCAACCGGCTGCTGATGGACAGCCTGCTGGCGACGGAGGGCAAGGCCGCGACCACCGACGAGGCCATGAAGAAGGTCTATGAGGACGCTTCCAAGCAGATCACCGGCGAAATAGAAGTTCACGCCCGGCATATCCTGGTCGAAACCGAGGATGAGGCCAAGGCGATCGCGGAAGAACTCAAGAAGGGCGCCGATTTCGCCGAACTCGCCAAGAAGAAATCCAAAGATCCCGGCGCGTCCGACGGCGGCGATCTCGGTTTTTTCACCAAGGATCAGATGGTGCCGGAATTCTCTACCGTCGCCTTCGCCCTTGAGCCGGGCAAAATCTCCGACCCGGTGAAGTCCCAGTTTGGCTGGCACATCATCAAGGTTGAGGAAAAACGCAACCGCAAGGCGCCCGATTTCGAGCAGGTCAAGAGCCAGATCGAAACCTATGTGACGCGCAAGGCGCAGGCGGACTATGTGGCGAAGCTGCGCGAAACCGCCAAGGTCGAGCGCATGGACAAGCCCGATGACGCGGCGGTGAAGGCCGAGGCCAAGCCGGAAGCTGCGAAGCCCGCCGACTCCAAGATGGCCCCGTCGAAAAAGTAAATCGACTTCGCAACCGGACTTCAGTAGTTTGACGTCATGCCCGGGCTGAAGCGCAAATTGCGCGACGTCCCGGGCATCCACGTCTTAAAACCTACTCGACAGCCGTGAAGACGTGGGTGGCTGGAATAAATCCGGCCACAAAGTGATTCTTGTCGAGATAAGGCGCACTCATGTCCACCGCTGTCTCACCGCTCGCCCCGACCGAAGTCCCCGACATGCCCGTGATTTCAGGCGTGAAGCTTGCAACGGCGGCCGCGGGCATCCGCTACAAGGGCCGCACCGACGTACTGCTCGCGGTCATGGACAAGGGAACCACGGTCGCCGGTGTTTTCACCCAATCGAAGTGCCCCTCCGCGCCGGTGGAATGGTGCCGCGCCAAACTAGGCCGCGGCCGGGCCCGCGCGCTGGTGGTGAATTCGGGCAACGCCAATGCCTTCACCGGCAAGACCGGACGGCAGGCGACGGCGCTGACGGCATCGATTGCCGCCAGGGCGCTCGCATGCAGCCCCAGTGAGGTGTTTCTCGCCTCCACCGGCGTGATCGGCGAGCCGCTCGACGCTACCAAATTCAACGGCGTGCTGGGCGCGCTGGCCGAAAGCGCCGTGCCGGACGAATGGATGAACGCCGCCAAAGCGATCATGACGACCGATACATTTCCGAAGGTAGCAACCGCGACCGTGAAGCTCGGCAAGGCAGTAGTCACCATCAACGGCATGGCCAAGGGCGCCGGCATGATCATGCCCGACATGGCGACCATGCTGGCCTTCGTGTTCACCGACGCGCCAATCGCGGCGGGCGCCTTGCAATCGCTTTTGAAGAGCGGCGTCGTAGACACTTTCAATGCCGTCACCATCGACGGCGACACGTCAACGTCCGATACCTTGCTCGCTTTCGCCACCGGCGCAGCCGCCGTCAACGGCGCGCCGAAAATCAGCCGTGCGGGCGATCCCCGCCTCAAGGCCTTCACCAAGGCCTTACGTACCGTCCTTGCCGATCTCGCCGAACAGGTCGCGCGGGACGGCGAAGGCGCGCGCAAGCTGGTCGAGATCATTGTCGAGGGTGCGATGTCGAAAGGATCGGCGCGCAGAATCGCGATGTCGGTGGCCAATTCGCCGCTGGTGAAGACCGCGATTGCCGGCGAGGATGCCAATTGGGGACGCGTGGTGATGGCGGTCGGCAAAGCCGGCGAGCCCGCCAACCGCGACAAGCTCGCGATCTCGTTCAACGGCATCCGCGTCGCCAGTCGAGGCGCGCGCGATCCGTCCTATGACGAGGCGGGAGTTCTCGGCGGCGATGAAGAATCCGAAGATCCAGATCAAGATCGCGCTCGGCCTCGGCAAAGGCCGCGACCGCGTGCTGACCTGCGACCTTACCCAGGAATACGTCGCGATTAACGGCGATTACCGGTCGTAACGCTGCGCGCGGTGTTTGCCTGCTAAATTTAGCTGCTGATGCGGGCGTCAGCCACGGCCTTCTGAAATAGCGCATTCATCGCTTGCGAAATGCCCTGGGTCGGGCTGACCTCGAAGAAAAGTCCCGGCGAGGCGCAGCTCGACATGTTGATGGCAATTTCGCTGTTCGGCGAGGGGCCGTAGGGCCCAAGATTGAACGGCGCAATCCAGCTGTTGTACCAGGCGTTGGTCGGCAACGCGAGATAGGTCGTGTAGAGCACGGCAATCTTGACGCCACGGTTCTTCAGAGTGGTGCACAAAGCAGGGTTGATCGGTGACTGGCAGCGCCCGCCGGTGGTCGGCTTGAGACAGCCGGCATTGGATTCGTCCGCGACCCCGTCGGAGACGAAGAACAGGTACTTTTGCGGAGCCGCTGCCGTACCCGTTCCCGGAGCGCCGATCACGTTGTTGATCGCCGGAAGTATGGCTGTGAAGCCGGTGTCCTGATCGTTCAGTTGGCCTTGGCCGCTAACCGTCATCAGATCGATGCTTCCCGCCGCCGTCTTCGCGCTCGTCAGGCTCGACGACAGCGAAAACAAGGCCCGTACTCCCTGGGTGCTTGCGGAAGCGCCGAAATCGTAGATCGCCATCCGAAACTGGCTTGAATAAGTCTGCGTTGCCGCGGCGGTATCCATCAACTGCTGGGTCGCGGTCCGCAGCACGTCAATCCGCGTCGTCACGCCCAGGGTTTTTGCGAGCTTGTAGTAGTTGTTGGAGTCATTGAGATCATGGCAGGCAAACGCGCACTTGTCCGACGTGTTGTTGACCATCGTCGCGACATCGGCCGGCGTCGCACCGACGCCCATCGACGGCGAGTTGTCCAGCAACAGGTAGAAGTCGATGAAGAGCGGCATATTGGCGGTGGACGTCGAGGTACCGGTGACGTTTATCTCGCTCTTGCCCATCACGCCGAGAAACATCGTTGCGATATTGGCGGAGAACTGAACGACTGAGGTGACGGTTCCGCCCGATTTGGTCACGACAGGTGACACGCTGTTAAGCGTATAACCGGTCACTCCTGTCATATTGCCAACGAAAATATTGGATGCATCCGTCGCTCCCGCCGGGATCGGTCCATCAACCGTCATCGAGCCTGCGGCAATGAAGGCTGGCGATGTTTTCGCAATCGAGCCGACGCTGGCGGCGTCGGCCGCGGCCTGCAATTTGCTGCGAATTTGCGCCGCCCTGCTGTAGTCGATCGCGCAACCGATCGCGGACAGAACGGGCAGCAATGCGATGACAAAAATCACCGCAATATTGCCGCGTTGATCGCTGCGGAAACGGCCGACCAAGTCGAAGAGGGAGCGCATGGGGCGAAGCCTATATCGGTTCAAATTACGTAAAATTTAGCGCGCCCGGATTAAATATGACTTATCGCGACCGCAGAATTATCGGCACAATGTAGAATTGTCGACGGAATGAAGTTAATGAAATGCTTCTAAATGGTTCGAGGTCTCGCCGAGACCGGTCTCCAAAGCATCTGGTGCATGGCTCATATCAACGTCACACTCGTCGTCGCCTGCGCGCTGGTCGACGCCGACGGGCGGGTGTTGATTGCGCAACGACCGGCCGGCAAAACGCTCGCAGGGTTGTGGGAATTTCCCGGCGGCAAGGTCGAAGGCGGCGAGCGGCCGGAACAGACGCTAATCCGCGAACTGCAGGAGGAAATCGGCATCATCGTCAAGGAAGCTTGCCTGGCGCCGCTCACCTTCGCCAGCCACGCCTACGATGATTTTCATCTCTTGATGCCGCTCTACATCTGCCGGCGATGGGACGGCGACGCGATCGCGCGGGAGGGACAGAAGCTCGCCTGGGTCCGCGCCAACAAATTGCGCGACTACCCGATGCCGCCGGCCGACATTCCGTTGATCCCGCATCTGATCGATCTGCTGATGTAGAGGGCGGGCCCGTCATCCCCGAGCGGCCGCATGGTTCAGAGGCAAAGCACTACGGCTTTGGCCGCTTCACCGCCTCCGCCAGACCAGCCCTCGCCGAACCCGGCTGCAGCGGCTTCTGCTGGCTCTCATGCGGCGCCCATCCCGACAGCCAGATCACGTCGAAGGTGGCGCGGATGCGGCCGTCGGAATCGGCAAAGCGTTCGCCGTAAATCTGCGCCATGCGCAACAATGTGGCGCGACGGGTCGGCGTCCGCCGCCGTTCGACCAGAATATTGGTCGCGCCCATGCGCCTGAGATCCTGCATCAGCGCGAACGCGCTGTCGTAGCGCACCACGATGCGATCGACGTCGGTGACCGGCAGCGCGAAACCCGCGCGTTGCAAGAGGCTGCCTATGTCGCGCAGATCGGCAAACGGTGCGACGCGCGGCGAGACGCCGCCTTCGCACTCGGCTTCGGCCGACGCGAAGGATTGCCTGAGCTCTGTCAATGTATCGCCGCCGATCATCGCCGCCAGCAGCAGCCCGTCGGGCTTCAGCGCGCGCCGGATCTGCGCCAGCACACCGGGCAGATCGTTGACGAACTGAAAGGCGAGAGCGGAAACCGCGAGGTCAAGCGACTCCGGCTGGAATGGAAGCGGCTCTGACTCCAGCTCCGGCAGATCGATCCGCGCGAGTTGATCTGTGCGTTCCAGCAAAACCTTTCCGACCTGATCGCCCGGGGTACCGACGTCGGCTGCATTTTTGAATTCTCTCAGCACCGCGTGCAGGCGTTCCGCCATATCCTGCGCGACGCGATCGAGCAGAAACGTCGCGGGACCAGACCCCAGCGCGCGCGACTGCCGCGCCCGCAGTAAAGCGCGGTCGAACAGGACAGGCGCGATGTTCGGGTTCGGAGCCACGCCGGTTGGTACGCCGATCCCCCCATTTCTGGCAATCGGACGCCCTTGAGCGCCTGGCGGGACGGTCGCGAGAATGAAGCTCAAAACCAGGCCCCAACCGCAACACTCCGAATGAATCCAAATAGACTCTAAAAAGATACTTTTCAGTACACCCGTTAAGGGCTAGCTTTTGGCATGGCCACAGAAAAAGCCGAAACCGACCGTGTTCCGATTACGCTGGCGCTCTCCACCATCGGCTATCTGGAAAAGCTGGTGAGACAGGGCACCCACGGCACCAGCGTTCCCGGCGTCGCAAGGACCCTGATCGAGGAAGGCATTCGGCTCGCCATTAAAGACGGGCTGCTTGCGATCCGCGACAATGGCAAGACGCCCTAAGGGGAACCTCTGGGGGATGCGGCGGTTTGGGCGACGGCAAGGCCGCAGGATTCGGAAGCGATGACTCGTAGCTTGGGACCATCACACATGCCCGCCAACCAACCCACCTGGACTGCCGAACGCGTCGAACTCCTGAGAAGCCGCTTTGACGCCGGGCTGACCTGCCGCGAAATTGCCGACGACATCGGGGTGAGCCGCAACGCCGTCATCGGCAAACTCTCCCGCCTCAATCTGACGCGCGAAGATAGCGGCGATGCACGACGCCCCGCGCGAAAGGGTGCCGCGAAGGGACGCCGCCGGGGATCAGTGCCAAGGCTCCAATATCAGATGCTCCAGGCGTTGTATGCCGAACCGTGGCCTGAAGCCGACGACGAGCCAATCCACAACGGACATTGCTGCTCGCTGCTCGAGTTGAGCGAGCAGAGATGCCGCTGGCCGATCAGTACGCCGGGCGCTGAGGATTTCTGTTTCTGCGGCAACACGCCTGTCAAAGGCCTGCCCTATTGCCCGGGCCACGCAAGGCTCGCCTACCGGCCGGGCTCTCGCCAGCGCGTCGCGCGGCGATGAGGCTGGATATCCCCGGAGCTACTTCGCCGCTCCACACATCCGGCAATGCGGTACCCTTGAGCACTCCGCTAGCCGGCGCTAGCCTCCGCGAATGGGCGCTGACGCATCACCATCACAATCCATTACCGGCCACCTGCGCGGCGCGCTGAACACTTGCCGCGGCGCATGGTCTCACATAGCCCGGCTTGCGCTCGACATTGCGCTGCCGGCGCTCTGTGTCGCCTGCCGCGAACCGGTCGACGGCGAAGGCGTCTGCGCCAAATGCTGGGCAAAGCTATCGTTCATCGCACCGCCTTTTTGCCCCAAGCTCGGCATTCCCTTTGTCTACGACCCCGGCCCCGGCATGCTCTCGATGGAAGCGATATCGGATCCGCCGGCCTATGCGCGCGCCCGCGCAGCCGTGCGCTATGACGACGTCGCGCGAACGCTGGTGCATGCGTTGAAATACCAGGACCGCACCGATCTCGCCCCGACAATGGGCCGATGGATGGCGCGGGCCGGCCGCGAACTGCTCGACCAGGCCGACGTGATGATACCGGTGCCGCTGCATTGGCGGCGGGGTTGGAGCCGCCGCTACAACCAGTCCGGAGCGCTGGCGCGGTCAATCGAGCGCCAAAGCGGCGTGAGGGTTGCGGCGGAAGTACTCCGCCGCGTCCGGCAGACCCAGCAGCAGATCGGCCTGTCCCGATCCCAGCGTGCCGCCAACGTGCAAGGCGCGTTCAGGGTTGCCACGGTCAGCCAATCCGAGATTCAAGGTCGTCGCGTGGTGCTGATCGACGATGTCTTGACCTCCGGCGCCACAGTCGATGCCTGCGCGCGGGCGCTTCTTCGCGCCAAGGCCGCGCAGGTCGACGTGCTGGTGTTCGCCCGGGTTGTGGATACCCACAAAGCTCCCATATAATCGGGTAATCTTTCGTTTTCAGAGCGCGACATGACCGTTGCCATCGAAATCTACACCCGTCCGGGCTGCGGCTATTGCAGCGCCGCCAAATCGCTGCTGACGCGCAAAAAAGCCGCGTTCACCGAGCACGATGTCGCTGCCGATTCGACGCTTCGTCAACAGATGTGGAATCGCGCCGGCGTCGGCTCGACTTTCCCGCAGATTTTCATCGGCGAGACTCATGTCGGCGGTTGCGACGAGCTTTACACCCTCGACCGCGAAGGAAGGCTCGATTCGTTGCTGGCGGGCGAAAAGGCCAATTCATGAGCGCAGATCTCACCTTCACTGCCGCGATGGTGCAAATGCGCACCGGGCTGCTGCCGGAGCCGAGCCTTGAACAGGGAATCAAGCTGATCCGGCAAGCGACGGCCCAGGGCGCCGACTATGTGCTCACCCCCGAAGTGAGCAACATGATGCAGCTTAACCGCAAGGCGCTGTTCGAACATCTCGCCGCCGAGGAGGACGACCTCTCGCTGAAGGCCTATCGCTCGCTCGCCGCCGAACTCAAAATCCATCTTCATGTCGGCTCGCTGGCGTTGCGCGCTTCTCCCGAGAAGGCCGTCAACCGATCGTTCCTGATAGGACCGGACGGCGTCGTGCTCGCAAGCTACGACAAGATCCACATGTTCGATATCGACCTGCCGGGCGGCGAGACCTATCGAGAATCCGCCAACTATCAGCCCGGCGAAACCGCCGTGATATCGGACCTGCCGTGGGGCCGCATCGGTTTGACCATCTGCTACGACGTGCGCTTCCCGGCACTGTATCGCGCGCTCGCCGAAAGCGGCGCGTCGTTCCTCACCGTGCCATCGGCCTTCACCAGAAAGACCGGCGAAGCGCATTGGCACACGCTGCTGCGTGCCCGCGCCATCGAGAATGGCTGCTTCGTGTTTGCCGCCGCGCAAGGAGGCGTGCACGAAAACAAGCGCGAGACCTATGGCCATTCTCTGATCGTCGCGCCGTGGGGCGAGGTGCTCGCCGAAGGCGGCATCGAGCCCGGCGTTTTCATGGCGAAGATCGATCCGACGAAGGTCGAGACCGCTCGCAAGGCCGTGCCGTCGCTGCAGCATGGCCGGCGCTTCAGCGTTGCGGACCCCAAGGCGGGGCCCGAGCATCTGCATCTGGTGCGGGGATCGGCATGATCCGGTACAGCCTGCACTGCGAACGAGGCCACGCATTTGAAAGCTGGTTTCAAGGCTCGTCCGCCTACGATTCCCAGGTCAAGCGCAAGCTGGTGACGTGCCCCGCCTGCGGTTCGGCCAAGGTGGAAAAGGCCATCATGGCGCCGCAGATCGTCAGCAAGAAGGGGCGGGATAGCACGGCGGCCGCCGAACCTGCCTCGCCTGTGGATGTCACGGCGCCCGCTTCCACACCCCTGATGATGGCGCAGGAGCGCGAGCTGCGCGCCAAGCTCAGGGAATTGCGCGATCATATCGTGAAGAACGCCGACAATGTCGGCGAGCGTTTTCCCAACGAAGCTCGCAAGATGCACTACGGCGATATCGAGCATCGTCCGATCTACGGCGAGGCTTCGCCGGATGAAGCGCGCTCCTTGATCGAGGAAGGCGTCGAAGTCTCGCCGCTGCCGGTGCTGCCGGACGATCGAAACTGACGCGCAGCGTCATCAGACCTCAGATGCGCAATTGCACATCCGGGAATCTCGAGATTCCGGGTTCGGGCTCCGCGCGCCCCGGAATGACGGCATATCCTTCTATCTAAAGGACCATCCATGAACCCGGAAACGCTGTCGTCATGGCAAGTCTGGGCGGTGCTGTCGGCGGTATTCGCCGCGCTGACCGCGATCTTTGCGAAAGTCGGCGTTGAGGATATCAATCCCGACCTCGCCACCTTTATCCGCACCATCATCGTGCTGATCAGCTTTTCGCTGATCCTGTTCGCCACCGGCCAATTCAGCAGTCCCGGACCGATCTCGCAAAAGAGCTGGATCTTTCTCGTGCTCTCCGGTCTCGGCACCGGTGCGTCGTGGCTGTGTTATTTTCGCGCGCTCAAGCTCGGGCCGGCAACGCTGGTGGCGCCGATCGACAAACTGAGCGTCGTTCTGGTGGCGCTGTTCGGCGTGATCTTTCTCGGCGAACGGCCCTCGCTCAACGGCTGGCTCGGGATAGCGCTGATCGCCGCGGGCGCCGTCCTCATCGTGATCAAGCGCTAGACCGCAACCAGCAGTGCAACACCTATCACAATCAGCGCGATGCCGGAAAGCTCGCGGCCCGATAGCGGCTGCTTGAACGAATAATACGCAACTCCCTGCGCGAACAGCACCTCGACCAAAGCCAGCGTGCGCACGTTGGCGGCGGCGGTGAGCGCAAACGCCAGGAACCAGAATTGCGAGGCGAACGCCCCCATGAAGCCCGCGAACATCGAGGGCTTCCACAGCCCCAGGATTTTCCTGAGCACGTTGGGCGCGCGCGCCAGAAGATAGATCGTCAGCACCAGCGTCTGCACGAACAGCCCGAACACCAGCGTGTAGGACGCCGCCGTCACGAACGACACCCCTGACACGGTGATGATCGCGCCGCGAAAGCCGACCGCCGAAAGTGCGAATGCCGCCGCGGCGACCAGGCCGATGATCGTCGGCCTCAACTCGGCAAAGCTTTTTTCTCCCCCGGGCCGCAGCGCGGTAATGACCACGCCGAGCGTGGCGATCAGGATCGCGACCATCTTCAGCACCGTCAGGTGATCGCCGAGAAAGACAAAACCGAAGATCGCGGTCTGGATCGCTTCGGTCTTCAGATATGCCGTCGTCACCACGAACGAACGATCGTTCATCGCGACCAGCATCAGTCCGGTGGCGACGATCTGGCTGAGCGCGCCGAGCAAGAGCCATGGCCAGAACGCGGCCGTCGGCCACGGCACATGATCGCCGGTCGCGGCCAGCACGGCCGCGAAGAATACCAGCGAGAACGGAAAGCCGAACAGGAAGCGGATATTGGTGGCGCCCCAGGTGCCGAGCGGGCCGGTCAATTGCCGCTGCATCGCATTTCGCGCGACCTGCCCCAGCGCCGCAGTAATGGTGAAGGGAATCCAGAGCGTGGCGATGCTGATCATGTGTGGGATTCACTTGGCCGGCTGGAGAATTGCAGCCACCGTGCCGGGCGCGGCTCTCGTGGTCAACCGGAACGGAATCATGACAGTGTTGCGAGAGTCGAAAGAAAGCGACGATTTTCCAGCGCGGCTTGGCCTGTTGGCGGATGCAATGTTAAAACGCGCAGGGAGGGTTCATGGAACAGCGCTTCACCCTTCAATCAGGTCGCGTCGCTCTACGACGCATCACCTGCCGAGCGGTTCAAGCCGATGGTTCGACGAACCGGGCCGCTTCGCACCTACCATCCACCAGAGCTATGCGTGGCGCCGGGCGCACGACGGCGCGAGTTATACCGATTGGCTGAGAACACGTTCGGATCACCGGTTGATCCCGGCGGCGCAGCTGGAAGAGGTGTTGCAGGATGCCGCCAACGCCATCGCCGCGCGGGGCGACCGCTGCGATCTGCTATACGAAACACATCTCTATATGGCGCGACGCATTGCCAACCGATGGTTGGCGGCGTCAGGTCTGCCCCTCCGCTACCACCATGTAATTCACGTCCATGTCGGAGGAGAGGCTCCAGCGGTCGGCGAACGGGCTGTAAACCACGCCGGCCTGTTCGGTGATGGCAAGCTTGTTGTTCTGAAGATGGTGCGCGAGTTCATCCGGGGTGACGAATTTGTCCCATTGATGGGTGCCGCGCGGCAGCCAGCGCAGGATGTATTCCGCACCGACAATGGCGAGCGCGAAGCTCTTCCAGTTGCGGTTCAGCGTCGAGATCACCATCATGCCACCGGGCTTGAGCATCGCGGCACAGCGATTGAGGAACAGGCCGACATCGCTGACGTGCTCGACCACCTCCATCGCCAGCATGATGTCGAAACGCTCGCGCACGTCCATTTGCTCCACGGTGGTGCAGCGATAATCGATCGACAGGTGCGCCTTGTCGGCGTGCAATCGCGCCGCCGCGATATTGGTAGCGGACGGATCGACGCCGATGACCTGCGCGCCGAGTCGGGTGAACGGCTCGCACAACAACCCGGCGCCGCAGCCGATATCGAGGATCCGCAGGCCGGAAAGGCAATTCAGGCTTTTGACGTTGCGCTCGAACTTGCGGCAGGCCGCATCGCGGATGTAGCTCAGCCGCAGCGGATTGATCTTGTGCAACGGCGCCATCTTGCCGTTGGGATCCCACCATTCGTCCGACAGTTTGGAAAACTTCGCGACTTCGGCCGGGTCGACCGTGGACGCCCGGGCGCCGGAAAAATCAGTAGGCGTATCTTGTTGCATGGCCATGTGCTGCGTGCCGCTCCTATCGCGCGGTGATGTGGTTGCGGAACTCGAGCGGCGAAGCGATGGAATCGATAGTCTCAGACCCCTCGCCGACGCCCCGCACTGTAACGCTGCCGTAGTTAAGAATACGGCCAAGAATGCTCTGGTTGACGTCGACGCTCTCGACCTTGTCCAAGCTCATCTCGAACGTGCGGCGCTTGATGAACCCGCTCTTGTGGACGACGCGCAGGTTGGTGACGTCGGTCTCGGTGGTCCAGCGATGGAACCAGGCCTTTACGGTCCAATACAGCGCGGCAATCGCCACGACGGCCGAGGCCGACAGGCACAGCAGGACGATCCCTTCGGTGATGGTCGTGCGCGACAGAAAGAAGAGGACTATGGCCAGGATCCAGGCCGCGATCGCCGGCAAGTAGAACATCCAGTGCGCGTTGGTCGAATACAGCACCTTCTCGCCGGGCTGCAGGATATCGTCAATATAACGCCCCATACATTGCGCCTCAATTACCCTACGCTACGGCGTCCCGCGCCACCCCACGGGATAGCCGGAACCTGGTTGCTTGCCCCCAACCGCGCCGCTATGTATACGCGCCTTTTGGCTCGCGCGCCTCCGTTTACGCGCAAGTCACCTTAGTTATCCTCTTGAGGAATGCACCAGTCGTCATGGGCCGTCTCGTCATGAAATTCGGCGGCACGTCGGTCGCCAATATCGACCGCATCCGCAATGTCGCGCGGCATGTGAAGCGCGAGGTCGATGCCGGCCATGACGTCGCCGTGGTGGTTTCCGCGATGGCCGGCAATACCAACGAACTGGTGGAATGGTGCCGCGAGGCATCGCCCATGCATGACGCGCGCGAATACGACGCCGTAGTGGCCTCGGGCGAACAGGTCACCGCCGGGCTGCTTGCGATCGCGCTGCAAGCGGTCGGCATTCAGGCGCGCTCCTGGCAAGGCTGGCAAATCCCGATCAAGACCAGCGACGCCCATGCATCGGCGCGAATTCTTGAGATCGACGGCACCGAGCTGATCAACCGTTTCAAGGATCGCAAGGAAGTGGCCGTGATCGCAGGTTTCCAGGGCGTCAACCCGCAAACCGGGCGAATCACCACACTCGGGCGCGGCGGGTCCGATACTTCGGCGGTTGCGATCGCGGCTGCGATTCATGCCGACCGCTGCGATATCTATACTGACGTCGACGGCGTCTACACCACCGACCCGCGCGTGGTTCCGAAGGCTCGCCGGCTCGACAAAATCGCGTTCGAGGACATGCTGGAACTGGCGTCGCAGGGCGCCAAGGTTCTGCAAGTCCGTTCGGTTGAGCTCGGCATGGTGCACAATATGCCGGTCTTCGTCCGTTCCAGTTTCGAAAAGCCCGAGGATATCGACCCGCACGGCACGCCGCCGGGCACGCTGATTTGCAGCGAGGAGGAAATCATGGAAAGCCACGTCGTCACGGGTATCGCCTTTTCCAAGGACGAAGCGCAGATTTCCGTTCGCCAGATCCAGGACAAGCCGGGCGTCGCCGCCTCGATCTTCGGACCGCTTGCGGAAGCCAATATCAACGTCGACATGATCGTGCAGAACGTTTCGGAGGACGGCGCCACCACCGACCTCACCTTCACCGTTCCGGCCTCGGACTACACCCGCGCCCGCGAAACCATCGCGTCGGCCAAGAGCAAGATCGGCTATGCGCGCCTCGATAGCGCCACCGATGTCGCCAAGGTCTCGGTCATCGGTAGCGGCATGCGCAGCCATGCCGGCGTCGCCGCCAAAGCGTTTGCCGCGCTTGCCGCGCGCAATATCAACATCCGCGCCATCACGACCTCCGAGATCAAATTCTCCGTGCTGATTGACGCCGCCTATACTGAACTTGCGGTGCGGACGCTGCACACGCTCTATGGGCTCGATCAGGTTTAGAATAATTTTCCCTTAGCGCCCGCAGCATTGGGCTGACAGAGACGTTATGACCTCTGGCAGGCGTTTTGCTTGGCAAAACAAGCTTCAATTCGCTATACGGCCTGATAGGTGGGCTGCCGCAAACTGTGCCACTGTTTTGGCTATCCTGATTCGGCCGATATTCCGGGCTTGCGGTGGCGCCGAATGAATAAAATTGTTGTTTTTCTTGAGTTTAACGCCAGCTATCGGCCACCCGGTCTGCTGGATTTGCGGGGGAGGATACCAGCACATGCGGAGCGCGTCGGGAGGCCCCCGCGTCTTGCTGAGACGGCTCCGCGAAACCATGGCGGAGCAGGTCAGCGCCCAGGAGCGATTGGACAAGATCGTGGTGCTGATCGCTGCCAACATGGTGGCCGAGGTCTGCTCGACCTACGTGCTTCGCGTCGACAACACGCTGGAACTCTACGCCACCGAAGGCCTCAATCGCGATGCGGTACACAGGACCGTCCTGAGCGCGCATGAGGGCCTTGTCGGCCTGGTCGCGAGCGAGGCGACGCCGCTCAATCTGAGCGATGCGCAAAATCATCCGGCATTCTCGTTCCGCCCGGAGACCGGCGAAGAAATCTATCATTCATTCCTCGGCGTTCCGATTTTGCGTGCCGGCAATACCCTCGGCGTTCTGGTGGTGCAGAACCGCGCCAAGCGCACCTATGTCGAGGAAGAGGTCGAGGCGCTGCAGACCACCGCGATGGTGCTCGCGGAGATGATCGCCTCGGGCGAATTATCCGCGCTGGCGGAGCCCGGCGCCGAGCCGGCCGCACGGCATTCGCTGCACAAGATCGGCGCCATCCTGTCGGACGGCATCGCGCTCGGCCATGTGGTGCTGCACGAGCCGCGCGTCGTCATCACCAATTACATTGCCGAGGACCTGCCGAAGGAAGTCAAACGGCTCGATACGGCGCTTGCAAAACTGCGCGCCGATCTCGACCGCATGCTGGAGCGCGGCGATGTCGCCGAGGGCGGCGAGCACCGCGACGTGCTGGAAGCCTACCGCATGTTTGCCAACGATCACGGCTGGTCGCACCGACTGCACGAGGCGGTCGCCACCGGCCTCACCGCGGAGGCCGCCGTCGAGCGCGTGCAGTCCGATACCCGCGCGCGCATGCTGCGTTCCACCGATCCCTATCTGCGCGATCGCCTGCACGACCTCGAAGATTTGGGCCATCGCCTGATGCGGCAATTGGTCGGTCGGGATCACGCGCCTTCCCGCGAACAGCTGCCTGACAATGCCATCCTGATCGCGCGCGCGATGGGACCAGCGGCCCTGCTCGACTACGACAGGAAAAGATTGCGCGGGCTGGTGCTTGAGGAAGGCACCGCCAATTCCCACGTCTCGATCGTAGCTCGCGCGCTCGGCATTCCAGCGGTCGGCGAAGTGCCGAACGCGCCGGGCATTGCCGATCCCGGCGACGCCATCATCGTCGATGGCACCTCGGGCTCGATCTACATCCGCCCCTCTGCGGAAATCGAATCGGCCTATGCGGAACGGGTGCGGTTTCGCGCCCGGCGGCAGGCGCAGTATTCGGCATTGCGCGACAAGCCATGCTTGACCAGGGACGGCCAGCACGTCGAACTCATGATCAACGCCGGCCTCG
Source organism: uncultured Alphaproteobacteria bacterium (assembly GCA_963732455.1). GTDB lineage: Bacteria > Pseudomonadota > Alphaproteobacteria > Rhizobiales > Xanthobacteraceae > Bradyrhizobium. The sequence continues at coordinate 168,109 of CAVSZM010000012.1, forward strand.
TTATCGATCTGCCGCATATCGACGACACCGGTAGCGCCGGCATCGGCCTGTTCCGCACCGAACTGCAATTCATGATCGGCCAGAGCCTGCCGCGCACCAGCGACCAGCTCGCGCTGTACCGCGCCGTGCTGGACGCGGCGGGTGCGAAGCCGGTGACGTTCCGGACGCTGGACATCGGCGGCGACAAGGCGCTGCCCTATATGGAGACCGTGATCGAGGAGAACCCCGCGCTCGGCTGGCGCGCGATCCGGCTCGGCCTCGACCGGCCCGGACTGTTGCGCGGCCAGATTCGCGCGCTGCTGCGCGCCGGCGGCGGCCGCGCGTTGCGCATCATGTTTCCGATGATTACCGAAGTTGCCGAATTCGATTCCGCCAAGGCTATCGTGGAGCGCGAACTGACCTACCTGCGTCAGCATGGCCACCCACTGCCGGAACGGATCGATGTCGGCACCATGGTGGAAGTGCCGGCGTTGCTCTATCAGCTCGACGAACTCCTGAAAAAGGTCGATTTTATCTCGGTGGGATCCAACGACCTGTTTCAGTTCTTGTTCGCGGTCGATCGGGGCAATGCCAAGGTTTCCGAACGGTTCGACACCATGTCCGCCCCGATTCTGCGGGCGCTTCGCGAGATTGTGCGGAAAGCAAATGCCGCGAAGAAGTCCGCATCGCTGTGCGGCGAGATGGCGTCAAAGCCGCTCGGCGCCCTGGCGCTGATCGCATTGGGCTATCGCTCGCTGTCGCTATCGGCTACCGCGCATGGTCCGGTCAAGGCGATGATCCTCGACCTCGACGCCAAAAAGGCCGAAGCGATGATGACGCCGCTGCTCGATGCGCCGTCCGGCAGCGTGTCGATCCGGCAGAAGCTGACGGAATTCGCCGAGGCCGAAGGGTTGTCGTTGTAGCGAGGCTCCGTCCGTACAGCAGCCCCTTTTTGCAACTAGAGACCAAGCCATGTCGATGCTCCCCGAGGCCAAACTTGATATTCTGCTGGCGCACCACGCCTCGCTCGAAGCGCAGCTGCTTGGCCAGGTGAACTCCGAGAACTATGTGCGGATCACGCGCGAACTTGCCGAACTCAATCCGCTGATCGACGCCGTAAAAGCCTACCGCGCCGCCAGCGCGGAAATTGCCGATATCGAGGCTCTGATCGCCGATCCCGCGACCGAGCCCGAGATGCGCGGCATGGCGGAGGCCGAGCGCGAAACGCTGCGGGGGCGCAGCGTCGAACTGGCGCAGCAGATCCGGGTGGCGCTGCTGCCCAAGGACGCCATGGACGAGCGCAACGTCGTTCTGGAAATCCGCGCCGGCACCGGCGGCGACGAGGCCGCGCTGTTTGCCGGCGACCTGTTCCGGATGTATGAGCGCTTCGCAAGTCTGCAGGGCTGGAAGGTCGAGGTGATCTCCGCCAGCGAAGGCACTATGGGCGGGTTCAAGGAAATTATTGCCGAAGTGCAGGGCCGCGGCGCCTTTGCCAGGCTGAAATTCGAATCCGGCGTGCACCGGGTGCAGCGCGTGCCCGATACCGAAACGCAGGGGCGGATTCACACCTCCGCGGCGACGGTTGCTGTACTGCCCGAGGTCGAGGAGGTCGATGTCGAGATCAAGAGCGATGACTTGCGGATCGAAACCATGCGCTCGCAAGGCGCCGGCGGCCAGCACGTCAACAAGACCGAATCGGCAATCCGAATTACCCACATTCCGACCGGCATCGTCGTCAACATGCAGGACAGCCGTTCGCAGCATAAGAACCGTGCCTCGGCAATGAACATCCTGCGCTCCCGCATCTATGACGCCGAACGCCAGCGCATCGATGCCGCGCGTTCGGCCGATCGTCGCGAGAAGGTCGGGTCCGGCGACCGGTCAGAACGCATCCGCACCTATAATTTTCCACAAGGGCGCGTCACCGACCACCGCATCAACCTGACGCTCTATAAGCTTCCGCAGGTGATCACGGGTGAAGCGCTGGGCGAACTGGTCGATGCGCTGACCACGGAGCATCAGGCCGCGCAGCTCGCCGCCCAGGGTGCGGCCGCGTGAGCCTTGACAGCACGTCGTCCCCGCGAAAGCGGGGACTCATATGCCGAGAGCTTTCGAGGTGGGCGGCGGAGGCTGCCACTTCGCGCCATGAGGAGCGCCTGTGGTTCTGGATTTCTGCTTTCGCCGGGATGCCACTGAGATTGTCGTGGCGCCTCGCCGGTCATGAGGAGGGTGCGTGACCGAATCGCTCGCCGGACAGACCGTCGAAGGCGCGCGGCGTTCGCTAACGGCGCGATTCAAATCCGGGCAAATCGATTCCGCCGAACTCGACGCACGGATTCTGATTGGCGCAGTGCTGGGACTCGATCTCACCGGCGTGATCGCAGCGGCAAATCGGCTCATCACCCCCGGTGAATCCGAGCGTCTGGAGGATTTCGCGCACCGCCGTCTCAAGGGCGAGCCGATCGCACGCCTTCTCGGCCACAAGGAATTCTGGGGACTGCCGTTGCTACTCTCCCCCGCTACGCTGGTACCGCGGCCGGACACCGAAACGGTGGTTGAGCTGGCCCTGGAAATGTTGCGTGCCGTCCCCCCTCCGGATCACCGGTTGCGAATCGCCGACATCGGTACCGGCTCAGGAGCAATTCTATTGGCGCTATTGTCCGAATTGCCCGATGCCTTCGGGATAGCCACCGACGTCAGCGTGGCTGCCTTACGAACCGCAAGCGCCAATGCCGTCAATCTGGGGCTGGCCCGTCGTGCTGCTTTCGTCGCCTGCGATTACGCGGCGGCGCTGTCGAATCCGTTCGATCTGATCGTCTCAAACCCGCCCTATATTCGCTCCACGGAGATCGCTGAACTCGCCTCCGAGGTCCGCGATTACGATCCGCATCGCGCGCTGGACGGCGGCACGGACGGACTTGACGCCTACCGTGTGCTCGTTCCGCAGGCCGCGCGGCTGCTTGCGCACCGCGGCGTACTTGTCGTGGAAGTGGGGCAGCGGCAAAGTGGGGACATTGAAGAATTGATGACGGCAACAGGGTTAATGCTGGAGAGGCCTGCCAAAACCGATCTGGCGGGCATTCGCCGGGCCGTCGCGGGCCGAAGATTGCCCCCATAAAGCCCGATTGGGGGGCAAAAAAACCACTTGGAATATTCCCCGGGAGCGACTACGTTCCGGTTACAACATCGGTCCAGGGTTGCTGGCCCCGTAGATGCTACGGGTGGAGGCCAGAGTTCTCAAAGCGAGAGCCCGCCCCGAGTGAAAGGTTCCAAAACGCAGGTCCACTTGAGCGCGATGGCTGAGAGAGCTGCGCTGCTTCCGACCGCAAAGCGAACGAAAGCCTGATATTGCGCTTGAAAACTCACGCGAGAAACCTGTGCTTGTTTTGGCAGGCGGAATGATTTGATGCAGCCAGTGGCATCCGCTGGACTGTTGGGGAGCGCGTCTTTGTTGACCGCGACGTACGGCATAATCTGTGCGGAATTGAACTGCGCTGCGATTCGGTGCGCGTGACGCGTGACGGATTGGGCGAAGCGACTGTGACGACAACCATCCAAGGCAAACAACTTCAGGGCTGGAATAAAGGCAAGACATGAGAAACGGTCAGAACAACAACAAGCGGATGCGTAACCGGAACAACAACAATAATAACAACAATAACAACCGGCGCGGCCAGAACCCGATGACCCGGGTGTTCGAGTCCAACGGACCCGACATCAAGATCCGCGGAACCGCATCGCACGTTGCGGAAAAATACGTGCAGCTGGCGCGCGATGCGCGCTCTTCCGGCGATCCGGTAGCCGCCGAGAACTACTATCAGCACGCCGAGCATTATTTCCGCCTGATCGCCGCCGCCCAGGAACAGTTCCGTCAGAACCAACCGCAGCCGCGCACCGAGAATGAAATGCCCTCGGAGGAGGGCGACGACGAGAGCGAAAGCTTTTCGAATTTCGGGCAGGAGCCCGGCTTCGTTCCGGCGCAGCCCCAGCCGTTCGTGCCGCGCGACAACAATCCGCGCGACCACCAACGCGAGGGCCAACCCTACCAACGCGACCAGCATCAGCCCCGCGAACACTCCGGTCACCGCGATCATCGTCCGCAGCCGCAGTTTCAACCGCAGCCGCAGCCGGTCATCGCCGATAATGTCAGTGTCGATCGGCTGCCATCGTTCATCACGGGGCCGCAGCCGCAGATCAACGGCGGCCCCGGCGGTTTCGAGGGCAATAACAGCGGCGAGCGCTTCCCGCGGCGGCGCCGCCGGCCGCATGGCCCGCGCCCCGAAGGCATGTCCGCCCCGGCAACGCCGGGTGACGATTTCAATCCGGGGAACGAGTAGAACGTCGCAACTTGCGCTGTACTGGTCGTCCCGGCACGGGACGGCCCGCGGAAGGGCTAGACGTCATCCCGCTGCAATGACGACGGCACCAGCACCGGCTCCAGCGTCGGAATCAGCCGCGTACGCTCGCGGTGCGCCGGGATCGCGCGATAGACCTGTTTGGTGGCTTCCACGATATGAACGCCTGCGAAAGGCAGCGACAGCGCCGCGCCGACGCGCTCCCACGCCATGGCCGAGCGCAGGAACCAGCCGCCGCCGACCGGCGGCATGAACAGCGCCTCGCCCCACGCGCTGGGCGTGAACCAGGTCTGCCGCAGCAATTGCGTGATCTGCGAGCGCGAATAGGGCCGGCCGTGCCCGAAAGGCGTGTTGTCGGTACGCGTCCAGACCCCACGCCGGTTCGGAATAACAGCCATCATGCGGCCGGACGGCGCCAGCACCCGCCACACCTCGCGCAACAGGCCCTCCGGATCGTCCGACATTTCCAGCGCATGAACCAGCAGAATGCGGTCGACGGCGGCATCCGGCAGCGGCAGTGAAAATTCATCGACCAGTGTTGCAAGCGCCGGCCGCGACGTCGGCCATTTCAGCACGCCCTGCGCCGCCGGCATAAAGGCAATACAGCGCTCGCAATCCTCACGGAACAGGCCGAGATAGGGCGTCGGATAGCCCAGGCCGAGCACGCGCTGGCCCTGCGCGTCCGGCCAGCGCGCGTGAATGCCGCGATTGATCAGCCGTCGCGCCACGACGCCGAGGCGCTGAGAATAGAAATCGCGGAGGTCGATGACATCAAGGGTCATGATCTCAATCTAACACGCTGGTTGGGGTCTATGCGCCCTGAATATCGCATTGCTCATTCGCCGTTAACGCCATATTTCAAGCCTATATGGCTGTGCTAGCGTTACGCCCGGCGCGTATTCCGATGCCGGTTTTGCGACCAGAATACGTGCGATTTGTTAGGTAGAGCATTTCCGCCGCAAACCGGATTCCACTTTGCCGGAAAATGCTAATCTGGATCATGGAGATATAGATATCATGGCTGCCGAAATTCGCCTCTTCCCCTGCCTTACCGACAATTTCGGTTACCTGATTCACGACCCCGAAACCAAGGCCACTGCCTCGATCGACGCGCCCGAAGCCGCGCCCGTTATCAAGGCGCTGGAGCGCGAGAGATGGACGCTGACCGATATTCTGGTCACCCATCATCATGGCGACCATGTCGGCGGCATCGCTGAGCTGAAGCAAAAATACAAGTGCCGGGTGGTCGCACCGCAGGACAAGTCCGCGAAAATCGCAAATGCCGACCTGCGCGTCGGCCAGGGCGACGTGGTGAAGATCGGAAGTCTTTTGGCAAGGGTACTGGAAACACCGGGCCACACCCTCGATCACGTCAGCTACGTCTTCGACGGCGAAAAAGCGCTGTTCGCGGCCGACACGCTGTTCTCGATCGGCTGCGGACGGGTGTTCGAGGGCAATTATCCGATGATGTGGGACTCGCTGCTCAAACTGCGCGCTCTGCCCGACGATTTCAAACTCTACTGCGGCCATGAATATACCGCCGCCAACGTCAAATTCGCGCTCACCGTTGAGCCCGATAATGCCGCTCTGAAAGCGCGCGCCGAGGAAGTGACCCGTTTGCGCGCAGACAACAAGCCAACGGTTCCGACGCTGCTTGGCGAAGAGAAGAAAGCCAATGTGTTCCTGCGCGCAGACGAGCCCTCCGTCGCGGCCAGCGTGCGGATGAAGGGCAGGAGCGCCGCCGAAGTGTTCGGTGAATTGCGCGAACGCAAGAACAAATTCTGATGATTCGGCTGCCTTCCGCCGCCGACATCGTCGCACGGCTTGAATTGAAGCCGCATCCCGAGGGCGGGCACTATCGCGAGACTTTTCGCGACCCGCGCCTCGACGCAACCGGGCGTTCGGTGTCGACGGCGATCTATTTCCTGCTGGCGCGGGGCGAGCGCTCGCACTGGCACCGTATCGATGCGGTCGAGGTCTGGCATTATTACGCCGGTAGCCCACTGACGCTGAGAATTGCCGACGACGGCCGCCAGCGCGCCCTCACGCTTGGTCCAGATCTCGCCGCTGGCGACCTGCCGCAGGCGATCGTACGGGCCCATGCGTGGCAGGCTGCCGAAAGCACCGGCGACTGGACGCTGGTGGGGTGCACCGTCGCACCCGGCTTTGATTTTGCAAAGTTCGAGCTGGCCGGTCCGGACTGGTCCCCTCCTCGCTGAGCTATTTCAGTCGGAAATCGGGTGGGTGAGTGCACGCCTTCACTCTACATCCAGGGTTCAGGAGGAAGGCCGACATGCACGGCACGATCGATATCACCGACATTGCGCATTCGCAGGTTATCGAACCGGCGATTCTTTATTTCGGGACGCCCGTCGGCGCACCTTGTCGGCGCCGTTGATCGTCTCGCGCGCACCACCGGTTCGGATCAGGTGCCTCCGGGCAAGATCAAGCGTGGCTATCGGCACGAGAAGGACAAGTTCGCTGTCAGCGGCCTGGCTGCGCTGCCGGGTGAGACCGTCACAGCGCCTCGCATCGCCGAATGCGCGGTCCTGATCGAGGCGAAGGTGGCGCAGGTCCATGAGGTGGCGCAGGATGACGATATCTGGCGCGGCAATCTAGCGGCCATCGAGGTTCGGGTCACCCGCGTGCACGCGCATCCGGCGATCATGATGAAGGGTCAACTCAACCGCATCGATCCCGACAAGTGGCGCCCGCTGATCATGAGCTTTCAGGAGTTCTATGGCCTTTCTCCAGAAAAGCTTCAGCGCTCCGAACTCGGGCAAATTCCGGAGGAGTTGTACAAGCCGCGGGATTGGCGGCCTGTGGCTTAGCGCCGCGCGATCGTATCCTTTGCGGCGATCAGGCCGCCGCCGGCGATCAGGACCGCGGCGATAGCGATGCTGGCGCTGGGCTTCGCAAAGCCGGCCAGAATCAGAAACGCGGTCGAAAGCAGCGGCGTCGCGTAGGACACGGCACCCAGGACGCGGATATCGCCGCGTTTCATTCCGATATCCCAGGCATAAAATGCGATACCTACTGGTCCGACGCCGAGCGCAATGATCGCCAGCCATTGCGCCGGACTATCGGGCCAGATTGTTATCTCAAAGATTCCATGCGCTGCCGCCGCGAGTAGCGCGGTCACAAAACAGAAGCCTGCCACCGCATCCGTCGGCACCGATTTGAGCTTGCGCGACATCACCGAATAGGTTGCCCACACGAACGCTGCGACGAACGCGGCAATCAGTCCGTACACTTGGCCGGTCGCATAACCACTCCTGCTGTCGCCTGCAAACAAGAGCCCCGTGCCGACGAGCCCAAGCAGCGCACCGATGATATGGTGCGGCGCCAGTCGCTCGCCCGGCAGCAGCGACGAAAATAATACGATCAGGAGCGGCCAGAGATAATTCAGCAAGCCTGCTTCGGCCGGAGGCGCCAAGCGCAGCGCCAGGAAATACAGCGCATGATACCCGAACAGCCCTCCGACCCCGACGATCCACACTAGCGGCGGCTGCCGCAATGCGCGGATGGCGTCCGGCCGCCCGATCCATGTCAGAGGTCCGACCAGCGCGCCGACAGCGAACGTCATTGCCGCCAGTTGGAGCGCGGGAATTTTCCCCGTAGCCACTGTGATTACCGCCAACAGCGACCACAGCACGATCGCGGTCAGTCCGATCAGCGTGGCCGTGCGCGGCGTCATCGCTTGCAACTCATGACGATGACGCCGGGCGGCAATCAGACCATATATTGTCCGCCGTTGATCGAGAGCGTCGAGCCGGTGATCGCTCCCGCCTCGTCGGCGGCGAGGAACACCACGGCGCGGGCGATTTCCTCCGGCTCACCGAGGCGATTGACCGGGATCAGCGGCAGGATGCTTTTCTCCAGCACATCCTTCGGCACGGCCTGCACCATCTCGGTGTTGATATAGCCCGGGCAGATCGCGTTTACGGTGATGCCGCCCTTGGCGTTTTCCAGTGCCAGCGCCTTGGTGAAGCCGATATCGCCGGCCTTGGCCGCCGAATAGTTGACCTGGCCAAACTGGCCTTTCTGACCGTTGATCGAGGAGATGTTGATGACGCGGCCGAATTTTCGGGCGCGCATGCCTTCGATCACCTGGCGCGTCATGTTGAACAGCGAGCCGAGATTGGTGTTGATCACGGCGTTCCACTGCTCAAGCGTCATCTTGTGAAAAGCACCATCCTTGGTGATGCCGGCATTGTTGACGAGCACATCGACCGGGCCAAGGTCGGCCTCGACTTTCTTGACACCGGCGGCGCAGGCGTCGAACGAACTCACATCCCATTTATAAACGGGGATGCCGGTTTGGGCCTTGAACGCTTCCGCGGCGGCGTCATTCCCCGCATAGCTGGCGGCAACCTTGTACCCGGCGGACTTCATCGCCTTGCTGATCGCCGCGCCAATGCCCCGCGTTCCTCCCGTTACCAACGCAACACGTGCCATCTCAAATTCCTCCCTTGGTTTTTTTTGAACTCCACTTTTTTAATAGCTTCGAATTAAGCGGGCCGTTTGACCAACATCAAGATCAAAACGCCCGGCTCAAGGCCGGGCGTTTTCCTATTAGCTTTGCGCTGCGGGGTTGCGAGCTGATCTTTTCATCACTCAACGCATCCGCTGCCGTTTGTTTAGTCGCGTGCAATGCACATGGCGATGCCCATGCCGCCACCGATGCACAGGGTGGCGAGGCCCTTCTTTGCATTTCGCTTCTGCATTTCATGCAGCAGCGTCACCAGCACGCGCGCGCCGGAAGCGCCGACCGGATGGCCGATCGCGATCGCACCGCCGTTGACGTTGACCTTCGAGGTATCCCAGCCGAGGTCCTTATTGACCGCGCAGGCCTGCGCCGCGAAGGCTTCGTTGGCCTCGATCAGGTCGAGATCGCCGATCTTCCAGCCGGCCTTCTTCAGCGCGGCGCGTGAGGCGGGGATCGGCCCGGTACCCATGATCTTGGGATCGACGCCGGCCTGGCCCCATGACACGATGCGCCCCAGTACAGTCTTGCCTTCCTTGGCCGCCTGCTTCGCGGTCATCAGCACTACCGCGGCCGCACCGTCATTGATGCCGGAGGCGCTTCCGGCGGTAACCGTGCCGTCCTTCTCGAATGCCGGCTTGAGCTTGGCCATCGCATCGAGCGTCGCGCCGTGACGCGGATATTCATCGGTATCGACGATGATGTCGCCCTTGCGGGACTTGATCGTAACCGGAACGATCTCGTTCTTGAACTTGCCGGCCTTCTGAGCGGCCTCGGCCTTGTTCTGCGAACCGACGGCGAATTCGTCCTGCTGGGCACGGGTAATCTGATATTGCTTGGCGACGTTCTCGGCGGTATTGCCCATGTGGTAACCGTTGAAGGCGTCCCACAATCCGTCCTTGATCATGGTGTCGACAAACTCAACCGGCCCCATCTTCACGCCGCCGCGCAGATATTGGGCGTGCGGGGCCATGCTCATGGATTCCTGACCGCCCGCGACGACGATTTCGGAATCGCCGTTGAGCAGCGCCTGATAGCCCAGCGCGACCGTGCGCAGGCCCGAGCCGCATAATTGATTGACGCCCCAGGCCGGGCTCTCCACCGGGATGCCGGCGGCGATCGAGGCCTGACGGGCCGGGTTCTGGCCCTGCGCCGCGGTCAGAATCTGCCCCATGATCACTTCGGAGACACGGCCTGGCTCAACGCCTGCGCGCTCCAGCGCGGCCTTGATGGCGATGGCGCCGAGATCGTGGGCCGGCATGGTAGCGAATGCACCGTTGAAACTTCCGACCGGGGTGCGGGCGGCGCTGACGATGACGACATCGTCTGACATGGACATCTCCTGGGCTTGAGGGTCTTGGATGGCGGGCGCCGGATTGGCAAACCAGTCTCTCACCTCATCCTGTTAAGCTCGTTGAGGCATGTCAATCGTCCCTCGCGTGAAATTGCGCCGCGGCGCATTCAAAATGACGCTCCTGGCGCTTTCCTGAGCGGTGCCTATGCTTTGGAATTAACCGTGCCGCACAAAACGGTAGCCGAACCGCGTTGAAAATGCTTACCTTTGCTGCAATGCGTTGCTCGTTAACCCCTCGGCCATGCCGTCGGGTTCCTTGTCCTCGGGGTGCATGTGTAAGCCATGGCGAAATCTGACCAACCCACCACGATCAAGAAATATGCAAACCGGAGGCTCTATAATACCGGTACCAGCACCTACGTGACACTCGAGGACCTCGCCGCGATGGTGAAGGAGGGCGAGGATTTCCTCGTCTACGACGCCAAGACCGGCGACGACATTACCCGTTCGGTGCTGGCGCAGATCATCTTCGAACAGGAAAACAAGGCCGGACAGAATTTGCTGCCGACCACTTTCCTTCGCCAGTTGATCAGATTTTACGGCGACAGCATGCAGATGGTGGTGCCGAAATATCTCGAACAGTCGATCGACACGCTCACGCGCGAACAGGAGAAATTCCGCAAGCAGCTGACAAACACATTCAGCGGAACGCCGTTCGCGCCGCTGGAAGAACACGTTCGCCGCAACATGGAATTGTTTCAGCAAACATTCGCGATGTTCAAGCCGTTCGTGCCGCCGCGCAGCGGAGCGGCCGCCACCGCAGCCGAGCCGGAAAAAAAACCTGAACCGGCGCCGGAAGAAGACAACATTGACGACCTGCGCCGTCAGATGAAGGACATGCAGGACCGTCTCGAGCGCATGTCGAAAGAGCCGAAAAAGGAAGACTGAGGGGCACTCGATCTTTCCGCCATCGTCCCGGTGTTCGCCGGGAGGTGGCGGGCTGTTTCAGCTCGCCACCGGCAGCGCCGTCCCGGCCCTCGTTTCCCAAGGCCGTTGCGAGGACGCAAGCCCGATCAAACGCCCCTGTATATAGTCGCAGCCCCAGTCGCGCAGCATCAACGCTGCCTCCTCGTCCTGAACCCATTCCGCGACCGTCTTGATTTCCAGCCGGCGCGCCAGATCGATCAGTGTCTGCACGAAGGCGCGATCGTCGGCAGAGCGTGCGACGTTCCGCACGAACTCGCCATCGATCTTCACGATATCTACGCCGAGCTTGCGCAAATTCCGGAACGAGGTGTAACCGGCGCCGAAATCGTCAATCGCGATCCGGCTGCCCAAGTTCTTCAGACGCATGACGAAGCCGCGCAAGTCGTCGATATCCTGTATCGCGACGGTTTCGGTGATTTCAACGATCAGCCGCTCGGCCACGCCGGGATGCGCACGCATCAACAACTCGATTGAGGCCCACCAATCCGGATCCATCGTGGTGTCGGGCGAAATGTTGAGGCTAAGCTGCACGTTCGGCGATGCGGCGAGTTCGGCCACAACAAGCTCGAGCACCCGGTGATCGACCAGGCGTATCAGGCCGAGCCTCTCCGCGACCGGAACGATGTCCGGCGCCAACAGTACCTGCCCGTCCTCCTGCTCCATGCGGATCAGGCACTCGTAGAACGCCGCACTGCGCGAGCGGGCCTCTACAACCGGTTCGAACCCCATCACGATCCGGCGCTCGTTGAGCGCGGTGACGATCTCGTCGGTAACGCGGATATTGACGCGACGCTGAGCATCGCGCTCGACATTTGGACGCCACAGCGAGAACGACCCGGCGCGGCGGCGTTTCGCCATATCGAGCGTTTCATGGGCGCGGTTGATCGCCTCGCTGGCGCTACGCGCGTAACGCGGCACACTGACCGCGCCGATCGACACGGTGACCGAGACCGGTCCGGAACTGGTCGGCACCACTTCGTCGCGAATGCCGGCCAGAAACCGCTCGGCTGCGATGTTCATGTCGTCGACCGTGCAGTTCTTCAAGATCAATCCGAATTTGTTGCCGGAGAACCGGCCGAGCACGTCGCCGGCGCGCAGCCGTATACGGATGCGATTGGCCACTTCCGAAATCACCGCATCCGCGACATCGAAACCGAACGCGTCGTTGATGCGCGCCAGATGATCGATGCCGATCAGCATGAATGCGCAGGATGTGCGGAAGCGTGCGGCTTCCTCTATGGTCTCGGCCAGCGACGCGACCAGATGCGTACGATTGAGTTCGCCGGTCAGCGGGTCGCGCCGCGATAGTTTCAGCAGTTGCTCGTCGCGGGCATGACGTTCGTTGTTAACGCGGACAATGCCCTGGACGCGCGCCGGGCGGCCGTCGACGCCGGCAAACCAGCGGCCGGTTTCCTCGATCCAGAGCAGCGGCTCAGACGTGCTCATCCGCACGCCATATTCGATTCGGTAGGACGCACCGTCGCTACCGCGTGCGGGCGGCGAGTGGCCAAGCGCGTCTGACCGGATCGAACGCACCGGCTCGATCAGCTTTGAAAACTCCGCGCCGCTCGCCAGCGACGCCGCCGGGATATCCGAAAAGACCGAGGCGGTGTTATCGCTCCAGGCGATCGCATCGGTTGCGATGTCCCACGCGAAGGCTGCCTGCCCGAGCGAAGCCAGGATGGTCGAAGCTTGCGGGAGAACGGATGTCACGGTCGCCTCGTTTCAGGACACTGCCGGATGATTCCTGGACTGAGGATACTTCCTGTTCCGGCACCGACCCTAGCCAAAGTTCATAAATATTCCGCAAACCACGTTGCACCGTCACCCCGAACACGGCCGGGAGAACCGGCACGACCCTTGCGACGATAAGAGTGCAAAGGGTCGCAACGTCCCAAAACGTGACAGTTCAGCCGGATTTCGACTTACGATGATGAGCACCGATCGACTGGAGCAGACGGTAGATGATGACGTCATTGCGGACGCAAAACCCCGCTGCGTCGCTTTGGTACCGATAGTCCAGTCGGCGCTGTGGTCGCAGGCTCCCAGACACCTGCCCCGGCCCAACTCGACTTTTGTCACGCATTTGATCGCAACCGCCGAACATGCCCCGCAAACGCGCAATCTTCGGCGAGCGACGCCTGCCGATGCGCAGATTGCCTATAGAGCGAACCTGTTTCAGGTCCAGGGCCCTGGCATCCGAACACGGCAAATCATCTAGCGACGCGGAGTCGGCGGCCCGTCCGGCGAGGGCGACGGACCGTTGCCGGGTTGTAATCCCGGCGACGGGACTTGCGGCGATGGTCCGCCCGGCGTGACGTCGGGATGCACGATTTTCGGTTCAGGGCGATCCAGCAGCACGGATTCGGCGACCGAAGCGGCCGCCGGCACCGATGGCGCCGGTGCGGGATCGAATTGAGGTTCGGGCTTAGCGGCGGGTGCTCGGGCGCCCCCACCGGAGACCGCAGCGGTTGACGGCACCAATCCGCGCCGTGCGCGCAACGCAATGCCCGACAGGAAATCCACCAGCGCAAGCATCGTCAGCAGGAAAAAGGTTGAGGTGCCGAACCGCGGCCACAGCAGAAATTCGGCCGCCGCACCGCCGAACACGATCAGAGACAACAGATGATCGGTGAGATATTTCGCACCCGGACGCGCGCCCTTGATGACCTCAAACAGCAGCAACAAAATGCTGAGCGCGAGAAGCATATCGCTCAGCGTGAGCGGCCACTCGGCGCCGGACATCAGCGTCAGATTCAGAAGCGGATCGGCGAAAGAAACGCCGGGCATCAGGAAGACGATGATGTTGTAGATCGCAAGCGGGATCAGAAGAAGCGGAAAACCGACCATGGACATCGGCGAGGCCTTCTTTTCAAGCACGAGAACTCGCGCATATTCCGCAAAAGTGGATACCCGTTCTGCGGTCGGAATATGCGCAAGTCCAAGTCTAGATTAGAGCATTTTCTTGCAGCAACCCGGCTTCCACTTTGCCAGAAAACGCCCTGGCAGGCGTTGCCACCGCGAGAGCCGTCGCCATGCTACCTGTCTCGGGCGAGCCCCGTCCGATGGCGCGGGCGTTCGGCCTCCCGCCGGTATCAGGATTCCTTCTTGGCCTTGAGAACCTGCCGGCCCTTGTACATGCCGGTCTTCAAATCGAGATGATGCGGACGGCGCAATTCGCCGGAATCCTTGTCCTCGGCGTAGGTCGGCTTCTTCAGGGCATCCGCCGAGCGGCGCATGCCACGCCGCGAGGGCGATGTTTTTCTTCGGGGAACGGCCATATCGGTGTCCTCTAGGGGTGTTGTCGGAGGCATCGTCCCAAAGCGGACGGCTGATACGCTTTTGGCGCGAGCTGAATGCCGATAAGGCCGCGCTTATAGAGGATGGAGTCGCGCAAAGCTAGGGTTGCGTCCATCCAAAATAGTCGAAATTTGGCTCAAAAAGCGCGATTTTCGCTCCAGCACCGCTGCAATGCCGGCGCCTGCGCCCGGACCATGTAGGTCCCAACCAAACGGCGTACCCCGGGGCCGGGATTGCGGGCGCTTCGCCTGACCGGATTGGGAAGGATCGCCGCCAACGAGGCCGCTTCGCGCGGCGACAAGCCTGATGCCGGGTGGCCGAAGGCGTAGATAGAGCCTGCTTCCGCACCGAACTGGCCGGACGGACCGAGCTCTGCGATGTTGAGATAAACTTCCAGGATCCGCCGCTTCGGCAGCACCAGATCGATCCACAGTGCGAGTGGAAACTCGAGCGCCTTGCGGATCACGCTGCGGCCCTGCCACAGGAACAGGTTTTTCGCCACCTGCTGGGTGATGGTCGAGCCGCCGCGGGTGACTTCGCCATCCTCCGCGTCATCAATTACTTCGCGCAATGCGCCCCAGTCGACACCGTGATGGCTGCAGAATTTCGCGTCCTCGGCTGCGACCACCGAGCGCGGCAGCGACGGCGAAATCGCGCCGAAATCGATCCATTCCCGCGACACCGGCGCGCCGGTCAGCCAACGCCAGGCCATCAACGTGGAGACCGGGTGGCCGGCGCGATAGAGCGGCGTCAGCACGTAAGGCAGCGACAGCGCGACCAGCAAAATCAGCAACAAATTTCGGGCAACGCGCAAATTCGATATTTCTGGTTCAAGGCGCGGGCGGACAAACGACCGGCATCGAAGATATCTCCATGATAGTTGCGGCTTTTTCCAGCGGTTTTAGGGCGCCTTGAGCCCTCCCCCGGAATTGACGAAGCCGATGCCATAACCGATTGTCCCGGCAACTCGATCTGGAGCTGCCTTTGATGACGACCGGCACTGCACTATCCGACTTTGCGAAACGACTGGACCAGACCGCGGAGGATACCGAAACCCTGCTCGGGAAACTTTTGTCCGACGCGCTTTTGCCAGACGAAATCGCGCGGCCGAAACGGCTGATCGAGGCCATGCGTTTTTCAAGCCTCGGCGGCGGCAAACGGCTGCGGCCGTTTCTGGTGGTCGAGAGTTCAGCCGTATTCGGCGTCCCGCGCCAGGCAGCCCTGCTTGCCGGCGCCGCGCTCGAATGCATTCATTGCTATTCGTTGATTCATGACGACCTGCCGGCGATGGACAACAGCGATCTTCGCCGCGGCCGGCCCACCCTTCACAAGGCCTATGACGACGCGACCGCGATCCTCGCCGGCGACGCGCTGCTGACGCTCGCCTTCGACATCATTACCCGCGACGAGATCCACCGCGAGGCGGGCGTGCGCCTTGCATTGACGCGCGCGCTGGCGCGGGCTTCAGGGATTGGCGGCATGGCGGGCGGCCAAATGCTCGACCTCGCCGGTGAAGGCCGCTTCGGTGACCGCGAGCCGGTCGACGTTGCGCGGCTGCAGCAAATGAAGACCGGGGCGCTGTTGCGCTATGGCTGCATCGCCGGCGCGATCCTCGGGCAGTCCTCGCAAAAGGAATATCAGGCGCTCGATGATTACGGGCGCGCGCTCGGCGAAGCCTTCCAGATCGCCGACGACCTGTTGGACGTTGAGGGCGACGCGGCGGCGCTCGGCAAGCAGACCGGCCAGGACGCAGCGCTCGGCAAGACCACTTTCGTCACCCAGCTCGGGATCGAGGGCGCCAAGCGGCGCGTGCGCGATCTCCTGGCGCGCGCCGATTCCGCGCTTTCGATCTTCGGCGCAAAGGGCGAGGTACTGCGCGCTGCCGCGCGTTTCGTCGCCGAACGCAAAAATTGAAGGCGCCGATGGCGGACAAGGAAGCCGACGATCCCATTCTTCTCCGCTTCCGGAAGATGTCGAAGCCGGTCCGCGTGGTCTACGCGCGTCCGCGCACCTTCTTTTCGATTCTGATCGGAATCCTGGCCTTTTTTCTACTGCCGGGTTCACTGCGGCTGGTGACGCGTCTGCTGATCGGCTGGGACGTTTTCATCGCGCTGTATTTGCTGCTCGCCTACACCATGGTGCTGCGCAGCGGCCTGACGCATATCCGGCGCAACGCGGTGCTGCAGGACGATGGCCAATTTCTGATCCTGCTGGTAACCGCGCTCGGCGCGTTCGCCAGCATCGCCGCGATCGTGTTCGAGCTCGGCGCATCGGGCCGCAGCGCGCCGCAACTGACGCTGGCGACAGTGACGATCGCGCTGTCCTGGGCCGCTGTGCACACCACCTTCGCGCTGCATTACGCCCATGATTATTACCGCGGCGCCAAACCCGGAGGCTTGCAGTTTCCCAGCGGCGACCAGCACGACCACGCCGACTACTGGGACTTCGTGTATTTCTCGTTCGTGATCGGCATGACCGCGCAGGTCTCCGACGTCGGCATCACCGACAAGACCATTCGCCGCACAGCGACCGCCCACGGCATCATCTCTTTTGTCTTCAATACCGCGCTGGTCGCGTTGATGGTCAATATCGCCGCAAGCGCGATTTGAATTTCAGGAACGCCATTCCGGGGCGGTGCCGAGCATCAACCCCGAAATTCCAGAGATGCCCGGGCGCGGAGACTCCGGGGTTCGCGCTCACGCGCACCCCGGAAATGACGGCGACGAAAGGGGCGTCGCGCTTCGCTTGATTCATTTCACTTGCAAATCTGTATGTTACCGCCGCCGCCCTCATAGGGCCCGCCCTGCGCGGTTGTTCTAAACTCGAGATGACATCCTCGAGCGACCGGGAGGCAGCCAGTTAGACCGCAAACGATCTGGCCCGATGCTTGCGGCTTGGCCGAGCCCGCTTCGGGCTTTGGCCGATCCCTCACTGCGCGATCGGGGCGATCGTTGTCATTGCGCCGTGCGGTTGGCGTTTTCGCGCGCTGCTTCTCACATTCGTTGTCGTCATTGACGAACGAGCCTTCCGAGCAGACGATCTTGCTGCAGCGGTCGCCGTCGGCCTTGAAGCCGTGCTCGCAGATCAGCGGACAGACCCGCGACGACTTGAGCTTGATCGCATCGAGCGTATCGATACTTGCAAGCTTGACGTCGAATTTCGTTCCGGCGTACCGGTTGAACAGCGCCAGCGAACGTTGCGACGCGGCGTTCCATTCGCCGTCGGCGGCGGCGTTAAGACAGCCGACGCGGCGCAACTCGGTCTGCACGGATCTCGCGATGTCGGCCTGCGTCGGTTTGGGGTTCAGCGAGGCAAGGTTCGTTGCTCTCTCACCTTGAGTCTTCGCGGCCGTCGACGGGCCGGCTGTGGCCTGGTCCGCCGCCGCATTATTGACGGCAACCTTGCTCTCGGAAGCCTTGTTGGCCGGCGTGTCCACCTGCTGCGGCTTTTGTCCGCTCTCGGCGGCAATCTTGGCGAGTTGGCTCCGGGCGAGATCGGCGTAGAAGCCATCCGGATATTGCGCGAGAAAGGCGTTCAATGCGGCCTTGTTGCCGATCTGCTGCGCCAGTTCGTAATCCTGACGCACCTCAGCCTGGGGATTGGACGCCCGCGTTGACGGTGCCGCCTTGATTGGCACCAGCGGCATGTCGTCCCCGCCGAGCGAGCCATAGACGAACGGCTCCTGCCGATTGCCGGTGTTCTTCAGCACGTCGTCGCGAACGAATCCGAACGCCCTGCGCACATCGAGCCCCGGCGTCGTAAGGTGCTTTGCCAGAGCCGTCGTGAACGGACTGTTCTTGTCGCCGTCGAGCGCGGTCGAACCGGCCTTGGCGGAGTAGGCGATCAGCGTATTCGGGCTCGTTGGCTCGACCTTGGCGAGACCTCGTCCGATCGCGCGAGAGGCAACGGTCCGCTTCATGACCTTGGCAAACGGATTGTCCCGGCAGGCGTCGAGGATTACCAGCCGCAACTGTTTGGCGGGTTCGATCGCCAGCAGCACCCGGTCCAGCGAGAACGCTTCGTCGTAAACGTCGGTATCGCGCTCCAGTTTCGCATCCACCGGGATCAGGTAGTTGGTACCATCCACCTCCAGGCCGTGGCCGGCATAATAGACCACGGCGATGTCGGCATCGCGCGCGCGGTCGGCGAAGTCGCGCAGCGCGCGGCGCGTCTCCAGAGCCGGGAGATCGTGGCGCGAATCGACGACATCGAAGCCGGCTTCCTTCAGGGTTGCCGCGATCATTGCGCCGTCATTGACCGGGTTCGGAAGCGCCGCCACATTCTGATAGGCGGAATTGGCGAGCACTAGGGCCACGCGCTTTTCGGCAAGCGCCGGCTGGCACACCAGCAGCAGCCCTACCGCGAGGAAAAACCGGTACAATTTTAGAAATCCAGACGAATTCATCATGATGCTTCCGAAAACTGCGGCGGTTGTATCACAGCAACCTGCCTACCAGAAGTCCGCGCCGTGCCCTGTGAGCCAGATCACTAACCGGATGCCGATACATCGGGATATCAACTGGCGAGGCGCGACAGGCAGCGGAACTCCTTATCCTTAGTCACGCCAGATCGCTGCCGGTTCGCACTTTGCCAATCAGGATTTTTGCGTTCAAGATCAGCCCACAAGCAAGAAAGCGGAGGTAGCGATGCGCGGCGTTGTGTTCACGGGCGAACGCGGACTGGAATTGATGCAGTTCCCCGATCCCACTCCGGATGCCCATGACGTGGTCATCGAGATGAAGGCATCCGGCATGTGCGGCAGCGATTTACATCAGTACCGCCGCCCGAAGGGGCAGGCCCAGCCGACGGGGATTCCGATGAGGGACGGTCCGGTCATCGCCGGGCACGAACCCTGCGGCGTGGTGGTCGCCGCCGGCTCCGCCGTCGATGCGAAGGAGGCGCGAATCGGCCAGCGCGTCATGGTGCACCATTATCAGGGCTGCACGCAGTGCAACCATTGCCGCTCCGGATGGCAGCAGCTCTGCCAGGAGGTGCCGGTCAAGGTCTACGGCAACAACGCCCATGGCGGCCACGCGCAATATCTGAAGGTGCCCGCCAACACGCTGGTGCCGCTTCCCGACGAATTGTCGTTCAGCGCCGGTGCGGCGATCGCCTGCGGTTCAGGCACCGCCTACAGCGCGCTGCGCCGCATGAACCTTTCGGGCAACGACACTATCGCAATTTTCGGCCAGGGCCCGGTCGGACTTGCGGCCACGCAATACGCCAAGGCGATGGGCGCAAAGGTGATCGCGCTCGATATCAGCCAGCAGCGGCTGGAGCGCTCGAAAGCGTTCGGCGCCGATCATGTGGTTAACCCAGGTTCCAACGACCCGGTGGCTGCGATCAAGGATCTAACCCACGGACGCTACGCTGACTTGACGCTGGACACTTCGAGCAATCCGGACGCGCGATTGAATGCGATCCGCTCTACCAAGGTGTGGGGCACGATGTGCTTCGTCGGCGAAGGCGGCGACGTCCATATCGATGTCAGCCCGCATCTGCTACGGCGGCAATTGACGCTGGTGGCGTCGTGGACGTTCTCCAACATCATTCAGGCGGACTGCGCGCGGTTCTCGGTCGAGCGCGGCATCGACGTGGACAAGCTGTTCACCCATCGCTGGTCCATCGACCAGGCGGAGGAAGCGTACAAACTGTTCGACAAGCAGGTCGACGGCAAGGGCGTGTTTTTGATGTGACGGTATATTTCTCGAGACTCCGGGTTCGCGCTGCGCGCGTCCCGGAATAACGAACAGAATAAAACAGGGAGGGCACACCGTGAGTCATGACCGTTCCACCGTCGAGGCCATCGTCCAGCAATATTTCGATGGCCTCTACGAAGGCAATGCCGACAAGATCGGCGCCATCTTTCATCCCACCGCGGACCTGCGCTGGCAGGAAAAGGGCGAACTGCGGGTTCTGACCGTGCCGGACTGGTGCGATCGCATCCGGAAACGTCCGTCGGCAAAATCCGAGGGCAAGCCGCGCGAGGATTTCATCGTCACCATCGACCGTTCCGATGATTCCACCGCCTTCATCAAGGTGCGCTGCCAGCTGCCGCCGCGCTACTTCACCGACTATCTCGTAGCGATGAAACTCAAGGACGGCTGGCAAATCGTCTCGAAGTCGTATCGCTACGACATGCGCGAGTGATTAGTTTATATGCGCATATTCTGATCGCAAAACCGGCACCCACCCTTGCGCCATCCGCGCTAGGCCCGCGCGCCGGCTTGCGTCGCCTCTCTACTCCTGCGCAAGCGCCGGCTCAGGTTTCCCCGGATCACCTGCATCACCACGACCGGGTGCAAGAGCCGTGTCGGTGACGCCTGCAAATTGGCGACCTGCAGGAACGCGTTCCCGAGCGCGGTGTCGTGCTGTGCCGCCATGTGCAGTTTGCCAATGTACCAGTTGATGAACCGGACCTTGGCTGGACGCGGCCCCTGCACTTGCGGGTGCCGCAGATCGTTGCCGACGGCAATGTCCCACGGGGTATCGATCGCGGCCTTTGTCTTATTGAAGAAGCGCCGCGCCAGGTCGGCGTCCCCGTCGCGAAGGCACTCTTGCAGCAATGCGGCTTCCTGGGCCGCCACCGTCATGCCCTGGCCGTAGACCGGGTTGAAGCTGCACAAGGCGTCGCCGAACACCAGATAACCTTTCGGGAACCGCGCCAGCCGCTCGTAGCGCCGCCGCAGATTGGCGGGATATCGGTAGCTAAAAAAGTCGGTTAGCGGCTCGGCACGGGTCACGATGTCGTGGATCTCAGGTGTCGGCAACGAACGTGCATAGGCCGCGAACATCTGGTTGTCGTCGGGCGCATGGTCGCCGAAATAGCCGCCGATGCTGACGATCCAGCGATCTTCGGTCTGGAATAGAACGGCGCCGTTGCGCCAGTTCGGCCCGCTGCCGGCGACTACGACCGCGAGCTTGCCGCCGAGGTCTGAGGGGCGGCGCCGATAGATGCGGGTGGTGTATCCGATCCCGATCTCGATTCTTTCTTCCTCGGGACGCCGAAAGCCGAACCCTTCAAGCCACGCGGGGCTCACCGAACCGAGCCCGCTGGCATCGACCACAAGGTCCGCGATGATACTTTGTTCGACGCCGTTGCCGACCTTGGCGCGGACACCCTTGATCGCGGATCGCTCGTCGTTCGCGACCAGCCCGTGCACCGCACATCTTTCGATCGCGCTCACGTTCGGCAGCGCCAGTAGCCGGCGCCGCACATGGCCTTCCAGCACGGGCCGGGAAGCGAGTAGTCCGACCATATCGCTCGGCGCGGTCTTCAGCGTGACGCCATGGCCGATCCAGTAGGCATCGTCGGCGATATCGCCCCTGGCGCCGCCGCACGCGACAACCTCGTCGGTCCAGCCCGGGAACAATTTCTCGATCACATCGCGACCGC
The DNA here is from genome assembly GCA_963732455.1 of uncultured Alphaproteobacteria bacterium. Lineage (GTDB taxonomy): Bacteria > Pseudomonadota > Alphaproteobacteria > Rhizobiales > Xanthobacteraceae > Bradyrhizobium. The sequence continues at coordinate 189,906 of CAVSZM010000012.1, forward strand.
GCGCGAGCAGCCCATGTGCGTGACGCCCCTGCGGCACGCCCTTGCGCGGAACATCGGCGAGCGGAAACACATCGCGCTCCAGCACGGTGACCTTCTCGAAAAAATCCGCCAACGCCCGCGCGGCCAGCAGGCCGCCCATGCTGGCGCCGATCACAACCGCATGTTCGCCAATCTGTCTCATGACGATGCTCCCGCTTGTGTCGCTGCATCCCTGTGCAGAGTCCCGATGGTACGGGGCTCCGATCGAACCGGTTTTTCAAAACTGCGGGTGCGACGGTCACAAATTCGTCAGCCGTGGCGTTGAAACTTGGCTGCGGTATTTGCGTGTGGTGGCCGACTCCTGCCGCATTGACCTCTTGCGGCTTCCGGGCGATTTGAGAGGGGGAGGTATCCGAGGTCGTGGAAGCCAAATTCCAGATATTCTTGATTCTGCTGGCGGTGCTGGCGGGCACCGCGTTGCTGGCAAGACGGATCAATGTCGCGCCGGCGATCCTGCTGCTGCTGGCCGGCACCGCTCTCGCCTTCGTGCCGGGTATGCCATTGCTCGAATTGCAGCCGGAACTGGTGCTGCTGATGGTATTGCCGCCGCTGATCTACTCGGCGAGCGTCGCCATGAGCTGGCGCGAATTCAAATTCAACCTGCGACCCATCATTTTGCTGGCGGTCGGCTGCGTGATTTTCACGGCGTTCGCGGTGGCGGCCGCGACGCATTATCTGATCGGGCTGCCGTGGAACGTCGGTTTCCTGCTCGGCGCCATCGTTGCGCCGCCGGATGTGGTGGCGCCGCTGGCGATCGCCCGCAAACTCGGACTGCCACGCCGAATCCTTGTCGTCCTGGAGGGCGAGGGACTGGCGAACGACGCCACCGCGCTGATCCTGTATCGCTTCGCGGTGGCAGCGATTTCGACCGGAATGTTTTCACTGCCGGAAGCGGCTGGCGCATTCGTCGTGATTGTCGCATGCGAGGCGTTGTTCGGCGCCGCCGTAGGCTGGCTCAGCCTGAGAGCGCGCCACCACGCTCGCGATCCCCAGATCGAGATAACGCTATCGCTGATTACGCCCTACGTCGCCTACTGGATCCCGGAGCATTTCGGCGGCTCCGGCGTGATCGCCACCGTCGCCTGTGGACTCTATATGAGCTGGAACGGGCCTTTGTTGATCTCTTCGGCGACGCGGCTGCAGGGCATCTTCTTCTGGGATCTCGTGATCTATCTGATCGAGGGTCTGCTGTTCCTGCTGACGGGATTCCAGATGCGATCGCTGTTCGAGAGGTCGAAAGCGTTTCAGCTAGACGACATCCTGTTCACGACCGCGCTGGTCACCTTGATGATCATCGTCGCGCGTTTCGCCTGGCTCTATCCCGCAGTGTACCTGCCGCGGCTTCTAAAGAGCGTGCGTACGCGTGACCCGTCGCCGCCGTGGCAATGGGTGTTCGTGCTCGCCTTCACCGGGGTTCGTGGCGCAGTGTCGCTTGCGGCGGCGCTGGCGCTGCCGTTCGCGCTCCCCAACGGCGAGGGCTTTCCATATCGCGACCTGATTCTGTTCGTCAGCTTCGGCGTCATTTTCATCACCCTGGTTGGACTCGGACTCGGACTGCCCCCGGTGGTCCGGTGGCTCGGCGTCGCGCAGGCCGGCCGCGACGAACATGTGGCGGAGCACGAGTCGGAAATCGCGGCGCGGCGCGAAGCGCTTAGCGTGGCGCTCAAGTCGCTCGACGCCATGACCGACGATCGCGAGTTGTCCGACGAGGTGGTCAAGCTGTTGCGCGCGCGGCACGAGACCCGCGCCAACCAGCTGCCGGCTTCGCTCGATCCCGATGCCCATGATGTCTCGGCGACGGGGACCGAGCTGACCCGCGAACTAATTGCAGCGGAGCGGAAATTCATTCACGAGCTGCTGCGCGACGGCAAGATCACCGACGAGATCAGGCGGCGGATCGAACGCGATCTCGATCTGGAAGAAGCGAGCCTCGCCAACCGCGAATATCGCAAGGTACCCTTTTGAGGATGTCTCTACCCACATCGTCAGACACCTCGTCCCGGCCAAGACAACGGGTCCGGCCTCCGGCCGCCCCGATGACAGGCTCCACGCGAGCCGGGACGACGATGATATTGAGGGTGCCTGCTACTCCGCCGCCGCGGTCCGCCGTCGCCCGACATAACCGGTCTCGTCGCCGAATCGCTCGACCATGACTGCGGTGAGGTCCTTCGCCTTGTTCGTTACACAGGCGCCGGAACGTACGGCGTAGCGGTGCTGATGCGCGAGATGCGCGGGCCCCTCGCCCTGCTGCAGCGCGCGGGCGCAGTCCATGACCAGTTTTCGGAAGTGCATGATGCCGAGATCGGTCGGGCCGAGATGTTCGCGGGTACGGTCGGCGATCGGACCCTGGCTGTCCTGCACGGCAGCGTCCTGTTCGGACACGCCCTTGATGCCTGTGTAGCTTTTTGTCTTCTGCAGCTTGCGGTCAATCAGGTAATCGTTCGACCTGTTGCGGAGCGGAATATAATTCTCGTCGACCTCGGAGATCACGCCGTTGCCGCGGTCGTAGCCGTCACGCTCGGCTTGTGTCAGCGGACGCTCCGGATTCCAGGCATAGGTGTAGATCCAGCAGTTGGTGTCGGTCACCGGTATGAAACTCTGGCCGAAAATATTCTCGCCGGGCATCGCGCTCGGCGCATAGGCATGCACCGGCATCAGGAACTGCGCGATGCGCCAGTAGATGTTGTCGTTATCGGTGAGCCGGCCTCCCGCGATCGTAAGCCCTGCGTCATGCGGATTGATCTTGATGACGGGGCGCGGGTCCTGGGCAATCCAGCGCATATGGTCGGAGTTCATGCGCGCGATCGGATTGACGAAGTGCTTCTTGATATCCAGTACCTCGTTTTCGTCCTTGTCGAAGCTCAAATGCGCGAACGTGAAGTGTGCGGTGTCGATGCTACCTTCCAGCGCCTGCACCCAGTTGCAGTCCTGCCACTTCTTCGAGACGTAGCGGTTCGATGCCGGCACCAGCGCCATCTCCAGGTCAGGCAATTCAGGGACAGCATCGGCCGGGCCCATATAGGCCCAGATCATGTCGCCCCATTCGCGTACCGGGTAGGACTTGATGCGGATCAGGTCCTTGGCATTGAGGTCGGGATAGGAGGTCGGCATGTCGACGCAGCGGCCGTCGGTGTCGAACTTCCAGCCATGATAGACGCAGCGGATGCCGCATTCCTCAACGCGGCCGAGCCAGAGATTGGCGCCGCGGTGCGGACAATATTGATCGATCACGCCTACCACGCCGCGTGAGTCGCGGAAGGCGAGCAGCTCCTCGCCCATCACGACGATCTTTTTCGGCGGACCGTCGGCTTCCGGCAATTCCTCGGACAAAAGAACAGGCAACCAGAAGCAGCGCAGCAACTCGCCCATCGCCGTGCCCGCACCGCTTTCGGTCAGGAATTTATTGTCTTCGGCGCGGAGCATGGCTGTCCTCCGGGGGTCTTTGTCTTGCTTTTGACCAAGCTTGGCGCAGGCGGAGCGGGGCGTCAACGCGGCGCGAGCATCCAACAAGGAGGTTCGCCGCACCGTCGCATCACGGCTTTGAGCCGTAGACCACACAAAGCGCCTGAACTACCCTGCAGCAGCGACCTTACGCCTTAGAACTGCAGGCAGCCGGTTTTTCGGTGATCGTCGGGTTGATCGCTCGGAAGCAATGACCGCAGTACGCCGCTACACCGGCTTTTCGCCCTTCACCGTCACCCGCGTGCCGGCGCGCGTGTGCGGCCAGTAGTCCCACATTGCACGATGCTGGGCGCAACGATTGTCCCAGAAGGCGATGGCGTTCTCGGTCCAGCGGAAGCGGCACTGGAACAACGGATTCTCGGCGTGCTGGTAGAGATAGTTGAGCATCGCATCGCTCTCGTCTCTAGGTATGCCGACGATGTGGCGGGTGAAGCCGCGGTTGACATACAGCGCCTTCTTGCCGGTCACCGGATGGGTGCGCACCACCGGATGCTCGGCGCGAGGATAGGCGGGCCGGTCGGCGACGCCATAATTCGCATAGAGCCCGCGATAGGCCAATTCCCCGTCATGCAGCGCTGTGAGCCCGTCGAGGTAGGTCTTCATCCGCTCCGACAGCGATTCGTAGGCCGCATACATGCTCGCAAACAGCGTGTCGCCGCCGCGCGGCGGGCATTGCCGGATGTAGAGGATCGAGCCCATCGGCGGCTCGACATCGCAGGATACGTCCGAATGCCAGCCCTCGCCATTGGCGCGCGGCGAATCCTTGTCGGCGTAGATCTTCATCAGCGCCGGATCGTCACCCTCGTGAGGTGCGGCGGGATGAATGTGCAGCTCGCCGAACTTGCGCCCGAAGGCGAGATGCTGCTGCGGCGTGATGTGCTGATCCCTGAAGAAGATCACGAGATTTTCCGCGAGCGCGCGGTGGATCTCGTCCATCGTCCGGTTCGAGAGCGAGCTCGCCAGATCGACGCCGGATATTTCCGCGCCGATGATCGGCGTGAGCTTCTCTACGCCGATGGTCTCGTAACGCTCGGATTCATCAGCAATGTGCCGATAGCGGGGTCCCTGCTTGCTGGCCAGCGAGCTCATGCGAGTCCCCCTTGTTATTTATTCGAGCATCGTAGCCCGGTTGGAGTAAAGCGCAATCCGGGATCGGCCCATCGCGTGATCATCCCGGATTTGGCTTCGCTCCAACCGGGCTACACTTATTCCGCTGCGGTCGGCTTTGCACCCGCGCCATAGCGCTGGTCGATATAGTCGATCACCATTGCCTTGAATTCGGTCGCGATATTGGGGCCGCGCAGGGTGCGGAATTTCTTGCCGTCGACGAACACCGGCGCCGCAGGCGTTTCGCCCGTACCCGGCAGGGAAATACCGATATCGGCGTGCTTGGATTCGCCGGGGCCGTTGACGATGCAGCCCATGATCGCGACGTTGAGCGATTCGACACCGGGATAGCGCGATTTCCAGTTCGGCATTTCGTCGCGGATGAAATCCTGAATGCTGCGCGCCAGCTCCTGAAAGGTGGTCGAGGTGGTGCGACCGCAGCCCGGGCATGCCGCCACCAGCGGCACGAAGGTGCGGAAACCCATGGTCTGCAACAGTTCCTGCGCGACCTGCACTTCCAGCGTGCGATCGCCGCCGGGCTCCGGCGTCAGCGAGATCCGGATGGTGTCGCCGATACCGTCCTGCAGCAAAATGCCGAGGGCGGCGGCCGAGGCCACGATGCCCTTCGATCCCATGCCGGCCTCGGTAAGGCCGAGATGGATCGCATAATCCGAACGCGTGGCCAATTCCTTGTAGACCGCGATCAAGTCCTGCACAGCGGAGACCTTCGCCGACAGGATCATGCGGTTCTTCGGCAAGCCGATCTCCTCGGCGCGCGCCGCCGACAGCAATGCCGACTGCACCATCGCCTCGCGGGTCACCGCGCGGGCATCGCGCGGATCGGGAGACTTGGCGTTGTCTTCCATCAGCTTGGTCAGCAATTCCTGATCGAGCGAACCCCAGTTGGCGCCGATCCGCACCGTCTTGTTGTTTTTGATCGCGATCTCGACAATATCGGTGAACTGGCTGTCGCGCTTGTTCTTGAAACCGACATTGCCGGGATTGATGCGGTATTTGTCGAGCGCCTCGGCGCAGGCCGGATGCTCCGCCAGAAGCTTGTGGCCGATATAATGAAAATCGCCGATCAGGGGCGTAGTAATGCCGCGCTTGCGCAGGGCGTCGCGGATATGAGGGACGGCGGCCGCGGCTTCGTCGCGGTCGACCGTGATGCGCACCAATTCGGAACCGGCGCGGGCAAGGGCCGCGATCTGCGCCACCGTGCCCGCGACGTCGGCGGTGTCGGTATTGGTCATCGACTGCACCACGATCGGCGCGCCCCCGCCGACGGCGACATTGCCGACCATGACCTGGGTGGTTTTGTGCCGGGTGTTGGGGCCGGCGACGTCGTTCTGCAGGGGTTTTTCGGGCTTGTTCATGGGGTCTCGGATATCAGGTTTTGGTGACATTCAGCAATGGATCAATGTTAGGCGGGCTGGGGCGATTGACCAGGTAAAGCCCGGCAATCACCAGCACGGCCGCTGCCCCGAACGCCAGTGTCAGGGTGTCATGCAAGATGAAATAGCTAGCAACGACGCCAAACAAAGGGGTGATGAAGGTAAAAGCCGACAATTTGCTGGCGGAATAGGTTTTGATCAGCGCAAACCATAGTAAAAACGTCAATCCGACCACCCAAACCGCCTGATAAACCATCAGCGACAGCGCCAGCGGGCCGGGAACCCGGTTAATGGATTCGCCGGAAATCCACGCCGCAAACCCCAAAATCGGGATCGATAGCGCCACCTGGTATCCCAGGCCCTTTTCGGCGGGCGCCTTGAGCAGCGCGGTCGTTTTTACAATCAATGTCGTCGCGGCCCACATCGCGCCGCCGACGACGATCAGGAGATCGCCAAGCAGCACATTCGCATCGACATCGGTCTGGGGCACGCCGATCGCGAGCGCGACGCCGCCGAAACACAATGCAAGGCCGCCCCATTGCGAGGCGCGCAACCGTTCGCCGAGAAACAGATAGGAGCCCAGCGCTACGAAAAACGGTGCGGTGTAGAGAAACACCACCGCGCGCGACGCCGACGTCAGCAACAGGCCTCGATAGATCAGTATGAATTCGACTCCGAATATCACCCCCGCGAACAGTCCGGCGCGCAGGGTGCCATCGCGCTCGAACAATTTCACTCCGCGCACGCGCGCAATCAGAAACAGGACAAGCAACGCGCCGGAAGAGCGGATCGTGGCCTGCAGCATCGGTGGAATGTCCGGGAGCGCCAGCTTGACCGCGATCTGGTTGAAGCCCCAGCTCAGGCACAGCACCAGCATCAATGCGATGGCGCCCGGACTAAGCGGTCGCCCGGCGTACCTGATGGCCAATTGTTCAGAAGACATGAACCCCCGTGCCGGCTTGGCGCCGTGTTTTTACGCGGTTTTCTGGCAATGCGCGCAGGTGCCGGTGATTTCGACGACGGACAATTTCGGCGTAAAGCCCGTGGCGCGCGCGGCGACGTTAAGGCTTTGCGCCACCGGCGCCGCCGGAATCTCGCCGACCGAACCGCAGCGCTCGCAGATCAGAAAAGCCACCATCGCCGCGGCGTCATGGTCGTGCGCGCAGGCCAGAAACGCGTTGCGGCTTTCGATGCGGTGGACAAGCCCGTTCTCCATCAGGAAATCGAGCGCGCGGTACACCGTAATCGGCGCCGGCCGCGGCATCGATTTCGCGAGTTCGTCGATCACCTCATAGGCGCCGAGCGGACGGTGGCTGGACAGCAGCGCCTGCAAAACCTGACGCCGGATCGGCGTGAATTTCTGCGCCCGCCGCTTGCAGACTTGCTCGGCATGATCGATCGCATCCGCGGTGCAGCGGTCGTGATCGTGATCGGGCGCGGGAAATGTCGGTTTTGTCAGTGTCATTTCGGCGATGCCATTTGGCCATCATGTAACCCGGCTACTCCGGCCCGTCTAATCCGGAGTTGAAAGTTGCACCGCAGCACTAGGTAGCATTTTGACCGGCATTCCTAAATCCCACGCCATTTGTTCCCAGCCAGCCATGTGCTCACAGCGGGTCAGCCTTCCGTTTACTTGCCATGTCAAATTCATAAGCTAGCTTATTATATTCAAGCTTATGGAGACGACGCTGATGCCCCGCGGTTCCGTGGATATGAACTTCATGTTTACGCTCGGTGAAGTGCAACGCCTGGTGCGCGCCTATGCCGACAAGCAGGCCGCGCGCTACGGCATTACCCGCGCGCAATGGGCGGTGCTGGCCAAGGTGGAACGCACCGAGGGCCTGAAGCAGTCGGAACTTGCGGAACAAATGGAAATGCAGCCGATCACCCTGACGCGATTGATCGATCGTCTCTGCAACAACGGCTGGATCGAACGCCGCGGCGACGAGACCGACCGCCGCGTCAACCGGCTCTATCTGCGCAAGGCCGCACGCCCGCTGCTGGGCAAATTGAGCGGACTGCGCTCCGAACTGACGGCGACCGCGCTCGAGGGCATCAATCCTGCCGACGCCCACCGTCTGCTCGCCCAACTTGAAGCGATCAAGGAAAACGTGCGCAACGCAATTCAGAACGCCGCGGGGGAACCGCCAAGGAAGGAACAGCGCTATGGCTGATCCGGTACTGAAATTTCCGCCCGATCAGAAGGGCAGCCCGCCACTGAAGCCCCCGACGAAAATCGCCGCGGAGCCGCGCCGCCGATTGATGGCTGGCATGCGGCGTTATCGTCGCGTGCTTTTGCTTGTGGTGCTGCCGCTGGCGGCGCTGATTGCCGGGCTGGTCTTCTACCTCAATGGTGGACGCTACGTGACCACCGACGACGCCTATGTCGGCGCGCAGAAGGTTCTGATCACGCCGGATATTTCCGGCAAGATCGAAAAGGTCGTGGTTCGGGAAGGCCAGCAGGTCAACGAAGGCGACGTACTGTTCGAAATCGATCCGGTGCCGTTCCGTCTCGCCGTGCAGCAGGCCAGGGCCAATGTCGACCAGACCCGGATCACCTACGATAATCTTGTGGCCGACCTGAAGATTTACAGCCAGTTGCTCGATCTTGCGGAGCAGGGCGTCGATCTGAAGCGGCGCGACGTCGATCGCAAGTCTTCGCTGGTCAAGAGCAATGTCGGCTCGCAGCTCGACCTCGACAATTCGGCGACTGGCCTTGTAACCGCAAGCGCCCAGCTCGAATTGCTCAAGCAGAAGATCTCCACTGTGAAGACCCAGCTGCTCGGCAATCCCGATTTGCCGCTGGAGCAGTTTCCCTCCTATGCCCAGGCCAAGGCGGCGCTCGACCAGGCTGAGCGCAATCTCGATCACACCGTGATGCGCGCGCCGATGAGCGGCGTGGCGACGCAGGTCGATCAGATTCAACTCGGCCGTTTTGTCGCCGCCGGCACACCCGTGTTCAGCATCATCGACACATCGAAGCCTTGGGTCGATGCCAATCCGAAGGAATCGGATTTCACGTATGTGGCGATCGGACAGCCGGTCACCATCGACGTCGATGCTTTCCCCAATCATGTGTTCAAGGGCACCGTGGGTTCGCTCAGCCCCGGCACCGGCGCGCAATTTGCGATCCTGCCGCCGCAGAACGCGACCGGCAACTTCGTCAAGGTGGTGCAACGCGTCCCGGTACGAATCTATTTCGACAGCAACGACAAGTATGTCCAGAAGCTGAAGGCGGGCATGAGCGCCTATACCACGATCGATACCGGTCATCGCCGTTCTCTCGCTGCCCTGCTCGGCCTCTCGCCGGCGGTAGCGAACCAGGACTGAAGATCATGCCGAGTTCGGCCGCATCCCCGATCGCGGTTCCCGGCCTGCGCCGGAACATGGTGACGATCTGCGCCATGACCGCGACCATCATGCAGGCGCTGGACACCACCATCGCCAACGTCGCGCTGCCCTATATGCAAGGCACCCTGTCGGCGTCGCAGGACCAGATCAACTGGGTGTTGACCTCCTATATCGTCGCGGCTGCGATCATGACCGCGCCGGTGGGATGGATCGCCAATCGGTTCGGCCGCAAGCGCATCTTCATCCTGTGCTCCGGCGGATTTACCGTGGCGTCGGTGCTGTGCGGGTTAGCCCAGGACATCAACCAGATGGTGCTGTTCCGGCTGTTGCAGGGCATGTTCGGCGCGGCGCTGGTGCCGCTGTCGCAGGCGGTAATGCTGGACTCCTACGCGCTGCACGAGCGCGCCAAGGCGATGTCGATCTGGGGAATGGGCGTGATGATGGGACCCATTATGGGCCCGTCGCTGGGCGCCTGGCTGACCGAAACCTATTCCTGGCACTGGGTATTCTTCGTCAACCTGCCGTTCGGCATCTTCACCGTGCTCGGTCTAATGGTCTTCATGGACGAGACCGGGAAGAATCGCGAGCTGCGCTTCGACTGGTTCGGATTCCTGGCGCTTGCGGTCGGCATCGGCGCCTTGCAGATCGCGCTCGACCGCGGCGAACAGCTCGGCTGGCTGGAATCCAACGAAATCATCGCCGAATTCATCATTTCGATCATCGGCTTCTATTATTTCTTCGCGCATTCGCTGACGACGCCAACGCCGTTTGTCCAGTTTGCGATCTTCAAGGACAAGAACTTCGTCGGTGGCTGTGTGTTCATGGCTGTCATGGGGCTGGTGCTGTTCTCGACCATGGCGGTATCGTCGCCGTTCTTGCAGAACGTGATCGGCTATCCGATCATCACCGCCGGCCTGCTGCTGGCGACACGCGGCTGCGGTACCTTCGTCGCCATGATGATGGTCGGCCGGCTGATGCGATATATCGAGGCGCGCACGTTGATCGTCAGCGGTCTCAGCCTGACCTGTCTTTCGCTGTTCTACATGACCGGCTGGACCGATCAGACCGGCGTTCCGGAGATCGTCGTCGTCAGTGTGGCGCAGGGATTCGGGTTCGGACTGGTGTTCGTGCCGCTGAGCACGGTGGCGTTCCTGACACTGCCGAACCATCTGCGCACCGACGGTACCGCGATGCTCACACTGATGCGCAACGTCGCCAGCTCGATCGGCATTTCGGTCGTCATCGCGCAGCTGACCGAGGGATCGCGGCGCGTTTATGCGGTGCTGTCGCAGCACGTCAATCCGTTCAACCATGCGATGCAGATGCCGGATGTGCGTGGCATGATCGACATGGGCACCGACAAGGGGCGCGCCATGATGGACGCAATCGTCAATCTGCAGGCGCAAATCATTGCCTTTTCGCAGGACTACCAGATGGTGATGATCTTCACGCTGTGCGCCATTCCGCTGGCGATCATGATCGGCTCGACCAAGGCCGCGCTGCGCAAGCAGTTGATCCCGGAACATGCGGTGATCGAGTAGGATTCGGCTGCGGCCTTGCGTTCCCGGCACGACCCGCACAATCGCCGCGCGATTATTATCAAAACCGCCGCCCCGCTTCAATCGGGGTCGAGCTGTTGCTCCAGCCGTTGAAGCACCTGATAGCACGGCAGCACCTGGGCGATGCTTGAGTTCGGCTCGCGGGCCTCCCGAATGGCGGCGAAGTACTCGCGATCCTGCAGCTCTATCCCGTTCATCGACACGTCGACTTTGGAGACGTCGATCTTCTCATCCTTGCCGTCAAAAAGGTCGTCATACCGCGCGATATAAGTGCCGGTATCGCCGATGTAGCGAAAGAAAGTTCCGAGCGGACCGTCATTGTTGAACGACAGACTGAGCGTGCAGATCGCACCGTTGGCCGCCTTGAGCTGTATCGACATGTCCATCGCGATCCCGAGCGTCGGGTGGATCGGGCCCTGGATGGCGTTGGCCTTCACGATCGGCGAGCGCGTCTGGTAGGCGAACAAGTCCACTGTGTGCGCTGCGTGGTGCCACAGCAGGTGGTCGGTCCAACTGCGGGGTTGGCCGAGCGCGTTCATGTTCGATCGGCGAAAGAAGAACGTCTGCACATCCATTTGCTGAATGTTGAAGTCGCCGGCAACAATCTTCCGATGCACCCACTGGTGGCTGGGGTTAAATCGGCGCGTATGACCGCACATCGCAACCAGTCCGGTCTGCTTCTGCAACTCGGCGACGGCCTGCGCATCCCGCCACGAATCGGCGAGCGGGATCTCGACCTGCACATGCTTGCCGGCCTTCAGGCATGCGATGGATTGCGATGCATGCATCTGGGTAGGCGTGCACAGGATCACCGCATCGACGTCCTTGAGCGCGAGGCTGTCGGCGAGGTCGGTGGCGACGTGCGCGATCCCATACTTGGCGGCGACTTCCCTGGTCGCATCCAGCCTGCGGCCTACCAGAGACACGACCTCCACGCCGTCGATATTCTTGATGCCGTCGAGATGTTTGATGCCGAACGCTCCGGCGCCGGCGAGCGCCACCTTGATCGTCTTGGTCACGTCAATTGTTCTCCAAAATCAGATGACCCACGGCGGTGTTGCTGGCAGGCACATGGTAGAAGCGATGCCGCACGGTTGGCGGCTTGCCGCCATTAACATCGCTCATGGCTCCACGGGCGATCAGCCACATCACCAGTTCAATTCCCTCACTGCCGGCCTCGCGCACATAGTCGATGTGCGGCATCGCGGCCAAACCCTCCGGGTCGGCGATGAGGCGGTCAAGGAAGGCTTGGTCAAATTGCTTGTTGATCAGCCCGGCGCGCGGCCCCTGCAACTGGTGACTCATTCCGCCGGTGCCCCAGATCTGAACGTTGAGCGGCTCATCGTAAGACTCGACGGCCTTGCGGATCGCCTTGCCGAGCATGTAGCACCGTCGGCCCGAGGGCGCCGGGTATTGAACGACATTGACCGCGAACGGGATCACCGGGCAGGGCCACGCCTGCGGCTGGCCGCACATCAGGCTCAGCGGCACCGTGAGGCCGTGATCGACGTCCATCTTGTTGACGATGGTCAGATCGAAGTCGTCCTGGATCACCGATTGCGCGATGTGCGAGGCCAGTTTCGGATGGCCGATCACCCTGGGTACCGGCCGCGGACCCCAACCCTCGTCGGCCGGAATGAACTCGGCCGCGGTGCCGATCGCGAAGGTCGGAATCATCTCGAGGCTGAACGCGGTGGCGTGATCGTTGAAGACGAGGAAAATGACGTCCGGCTTGTGATCCTTCAGCCACTGCTTGGAGAATTCGTAACCCTTGAAGACCGGCTGCCAATACGGCTCGGCGTTCTTGCCAAGATCGAGCGCCGCGCCGATCGCCGGCACGTGCGACGTGTAGACGCTCGCAAGGATACGGGCCATCACTTTTTCTCCCCAATATAGCGGTTACCTTCGACTGAGCGGCCGCCGCTGACCATCATGTCGCGGTACTGTTCCTCGGTCATGCCGGTCATGCTGCCGGCCATCTGCTGGAAACTCTTGCCGTCGGTTGCGCCGAGCTTCGCGAGGAAGTAGATGTTGCCACCTAGCGCGATACAGCGGTTGAGGTCGCGCGCGAGCACCGCCTGCTTCTGCTCCTCGCTCATCGGCCATTCGTCGAGATAGGCGCGTTCGTTCGCTTTGAAGCGCGCGCGGTTCTCGACCTTCATCAGCGACATGCAAAACTGATTGAGGTGATAGCCGAGGCGCGACATCTCGGCGTCAAAGATGGTCGTGCCGGGCACGTCCTTGTAGGGTTTGTCGAGTGACATAGGTCGCCTCCTCAGAAGTGTTCGGGCCAGTACAGGCGCATCGGGTTGTCGACCAGAAGTTTGTGCTGCAGTTCTGACGTGATCGCGATGTGCGGGATGAAATCGACCAGCAGACCGTCGTCGGGCATATGGTCTTTCAAGTTAGGGTGTGGCCAGTCGGTTCCCCAGAGCACGCGATCGGGGAAAGTTTCAACGATACGCCTGGCGAACGGAACCACATCGAGATAGGGATGCCGCTCGCCATTCAGCGCAGGCGGGCCCGCGACCGATAGCCGCTCCGGGCAACTCACCTTGGACCAGACGTTCGGGTGTTGCCGCATGAACTTCACGAACAATTCGAACTCGGGACCGTCGACCGGCTTGCTGACGTCGGGCCGGCCCATGTGGTCGACGACGATCGTGGTCGGCAGCGAGGTGAAGAAGTCCCACAATTCTGGCAGATCCACCGCTTCGAAGTAAATCACGACATGCCAGCCCAGTTTCGCAATGCGGCCGGCAATCTCGATCAACTCCTCCTTGGGCGTGAAATCAACTAGGCGTTTTACGAAGTTGAAGCGCACGCCGCGCACGCCGGCTTCATGCATCGCACGGAGCTCGGCATCGCCGACGCTGCGCTTGACCGTCGCAACTCCGCGCGCCTTGCCACCGGAATGCGTGAGCGCATCGACCATCGCGCGATTATCGGCGCCGTGGCAGGTGGCCTGGACCACTACGTTGCGGTCGAAGCCGAGATGGTCGCGCAGCGCGTAGAGCTGCTGCCGTGACGCGTCGCAGGGCGTGTATTTGCGCTCCGGCGCGTAAGGAAACTCGGTGCCCGGGCCGAACACATGGCAATGCGCGTCCACCGCGCCGGCCGGCACCTTGAATCGGGGCTTGGAAGGGCCTGCGTACCAGTCCAGCCAGCCGGGGGTCTTCTGAAATTCCATCGTGTCTCTTAATCCTTGGGCTTGAGCCTGGCGAGGATTCGGTCAGCTTCCGCACGCCAGTCGGGGCTGCGAGCAAATTCCTTGGTCCCCTTCGAGCCGAACAGGCCATCGTCGGCGAGGTCAGCGACCCAGGACTGGCGCTCGGCGGTGCCCTGCGCCGACCAAGGCGTGAGCCCGATCTCCCGCACGGTCTCGGCCACCTCGCGCACCTCTTCACTGCGTCTCCGGCCATGTTCGATGACGCGCTGGAAAAAGTAGGCGCCCTGCTTTTCCCAGTCGATGCCTGGGAAAGTCTCCGCCAGCGAAGCCAGCACCGCGTCCTCGACGCCGTAGGCCCGTGCGGTGGTAAACCCTTCTATTACCATCGCTTCCAGACCCTTGATCATGACGCTGCGGCACATCTTGACCGCCGAGGCGACGCCGAGTTCATCGCTCGCGACCTTGGCGTTGAAGCCGAGTTCAACCAGCGGCGGCGCAAGTTCCCGGGCGCCGCCGCCGCCCAGCAGCAAGGGCACCTTGATGCGGTACGGCGGAACCGACGTCATGACCGCGCCTTCGACGTAGCGTCCGCCGGCGTCATCGATCAGCGCGGCCGCGCGCCTTTTTGCACCGGGCGAGGCCGAGTTGAAATCAAGGAACCATGCGCCCTTTTTCACTGCCGGTGCGCAGGCGGCCGCGACCGGCACGGCCTGGCTCGCCGTGACGGCGGAGACGATCAGGTCAGCCTGCGCGGCGAGATCGGCATGTGAAGAAGCCAACGCGACGCCGAATGACGCCGCATGATCCCGCAAGGGCCCGGCCTGATCGCCGCCGAGCTTGATGTCATAGGCGCTGACCTTGAGGTCCTGCTTCCGCAGGTCTTCGGCGAGGATACGGCCTACCTCGCCGTAGCCGACGAGGCCGACATGCCAACGGTTTGAAGCCATGGACATGGCGGTCAATCGATATATCTGAGGCCGGCCTTCGCGAGCGGCTCACGCATCTTGTACATATCAAGGCCCAGCACCCCATCCGCCAGCTTGGCGCGCTTCTCGCCTTCGTTCGCCTCGCGCGCTTCCGCCGCATCCGCCGCCTGTTGCGCGATCCCGGCGGGAACGACGACGACACCGTCGGCGTCGGCAATCACCACGTCCCCCGGATTGACCAGCGCGCCGGCGCAAACCACCGGAATATTCACCGAGCCCAGGGTTGACTTCACCGTGCCCTTGGCGCTGATCGCCCTGGAAAAGACCGGGAACTGCATTTCGGTCAGGTCCTTCACATCACGCACGCCGCCGTCGATGATCAGGCCCTTCGCGCCTCGGGCGCGGAAACTGGTCGCAAGCAGATCGCCGAAAAAGCCATCGGTGTTCTCGGCGGTGCAGGCCGCGACCACCACGTCCCCCGGCTGCAGCTGCTCGGCCACCACATGCATCATCCAGTTGTCGCCGGGGTGCAGCAGCACGGTGACCGCGGTTCCGCAGGCATGCGCGCTTGGGTAGATCGGCCGCATATAGGGATGCATCAGGCCGACGCGGCCCATCGCCTCGTGGACGGTAGCTACACCGAAGCGCGACAGCTTCTCGACCGCCGCCTTGTCCGCGCGAACGATGTTGCGCTTGACGACGCCGAGGTTGTTCATCGGGCTGCTCATGTTACTTGCCTTTCGCTTTCAGGGCGGCATCGAGACGCGGAAACACGCGCCGCGCATTGCCTTCGTAGACCTTGTGCCTGTCTTGCGCACTGAGGGTCGTGGAGGCCTCGATGTAGCGCTTGGTATCGTCGTAGTAGAAGCCGGTTTCGGGGTCGATCCCCTGCACCGCGCCGATCATCTCGCTGGCGAACAGGATGTTGTCCACCGGAATTACCTTGGTCAAAAGGTCGATGCCGGGCTGGTGATAGACGCAGGTGTCGAAGAAGATATTCCGCAGCAGGTGTTCCTTGAGCAGCGGCTTCTTCAGCGCCTGCGCCAGGCCGCGGAAGCGACCCCAGTGATAGGGCACCGCGCCGCCGCCATGCGGGATCAGGAATTTCAGCGTCGGGAAATCCTTGAACAGGTCCGAGGTCAGGCATTGCATGAAAGCCGTGGTGTCGGCGTTCAGATAATGCGCGCCCGTGGTGTGAAAGCAGGCGTTGCAGCTCGTCGAAACGTGGATCATGGCGGGGATATCGAGCTCCACCATCTTCTCGTAAATTGGATACCAGTGCCGGTCCGAAAGCGGCGGCGAGGTCCAGTGCCCGCCCGACGGGTCCGGATTGAGGTTGATGCCGACGCAACCATACTCCTTGACGCATTTCTCCATCTCGGGGATGCACGTCTTCGGATCGACGCCCGGCGACTGCGGCAGCATCGCCGCGCCGATGAAGCTGTCGGGAAAGAGCCGGCTGACGCGCCAGCACAGCTCGTTGCAAATCGCGGCCCAGGTCGACGATACGCTGAAGTCGCCGATGTGGTGCGCCATGAAACTGGCGCGCGGGCTGAAGATGGTGAGGTCGCTGCCGCGCTCCTGCATCTTCTTGAGCTGGTTGGCGATGATGCTCTCGCGCAATTCGTCGTCGCTGATTTTCAACTCGCTGGCCTTGGGCCTGGCCGCCGGATCCTTGATGCCGGCAATTTGCCGGTTGCGCCAATCCTCAAGCGCTTTCGGCGCGGTAGTGTAGTGGCCGTGAACGTCGATGATCATTGATCTATCCTTGCCGGGCGCGACGGGGTTCGAGGGTTGCTCGGCGATCGTCGGCCTGATGTCCGGCCCAGACCGAGGCGGGGACCATCGCCTCTCCGCGCATCAGCAAGCGCGCGGTGCGCAGCAGCGCGGCGCGGGTCACGCTTTGCGGGTTGGCAGGATCGACCTCGATCTCGACGCTGAATTCGCCGGTCGGATGCTCGACCGAGATGGTTTTTTCATTCTGACCCGGCACCACTGCGATGCCTTGCGTGATCGAGTCGTCGAGCACGCAGGCGGTGGCAACGGTCACCGCCGCCAGCACGCCGATGGCGTCGTGGCAGACATGCGGGATGAAGCTGCGCGTGCTGATTGCACCCCCGGCACGAGGCGCCGCGATCAGCGTCATCTTCGGGTAATTCTTGCCCGTCACGTCGCCAAGCTTCATCGCGTGCCCGCAGGCGATGCGCAGCCGCTCGATCCGCGCCTTCAACTCGGTATCGGCATTCAGCTGATCGACGCTCTCATAGCCGGTGCGGCCGACATCGGCGGCCTTGAAGATCACCAACGGCATGCCGTTGTCGATGCAGGTCACGGTGATGCCGTCGATCACGTCGCGGACATGGCCGGTCGGCAGCAGTCCCGGCGCGACCGAGCCCGCGGTATCGAGAAAGTTGATCTTGATCGGCGCGGACGTGCCCGGCGCGCCGTCGATGCGGGCCGCGCCCTCATATTCGACATGGCCGTTCGGCGTCTGCACGGCGATGTCGCATTGCATATCGGTGTTGAGCGTCAGCACGCGGAGCGTGGTGGTATCGCCACCGGGCTGGACCAAGCCGGTCTCGAGCGCGAAAGGCACCACCGCGGCGAGCATGTTGCCGCAGTTGGGCGTGGTATCGACGGTGTCCTTGTCCGGCTGCAACTGCGCGAACAGGAAATCGAGATCGACGCCGGGCCGGGAACCCCTGGAGACGATGCCGACCTTGCTGGTGAGCGGATGCGCGCCGCCGAGCCCGTCGATCTGACGCTTGTCGGGCGAGCCCATCACCGCAAGCAGCACCTTGTCGCGGGTCGGGATGTCGGCGGGCAGGTCGCTGGCATTGAAGAACGGGCCTCGCGACGTGCCCCCGCGCATGAAAAGGCAACGAATGGCGGTTTGCATTGGATCAGACCTGCAGAATGACTGTCATGATGTTACGCCGTACTCTGGCGAGTTGACCGGCCCTTCGCCAGCGCCCGCCCCCTATAACAGATATACCGATCCGGCATAGCCTATAGGCGCGAACCATGCCGAAACTGATCAGCCGGGAAGCTCGCCTACCAGCGCTGTCAAAAGCCGCATCGAATGTTGCGTCAGCGGCGTGGGACGCTTGTACGCCGAGATGGTCAGGGCAAAGCACGCTCACGGGCGCCGGATCGACGAGTCTGCGCATTACCAACTCACCGGAGCGCGCCGATGCTGCAACGCCCCTGACTGCGAGCACCGCGTGACCATAGCCGGCGCAGACCGGCCACCTGCACGAAGTATTCGAGCTGTTTGAGGTTCATGGGGCCCTATTGTTTCTGAATACCGGCCTTCTCGATCACCTTTCGCCACTTTTCGATATCGGACTTCAGTCTGGCGGATATCTCGTCGGGCGTGCTTGCCTTGGCCTCGATACCAAGTTCAAGAAGCCGCTTCTTCACGTCCATCTCGGCGAGGATTTCCCGCAGGGCCTGGTTGAGTGTCTTCACGATCTCCGGTGGTGTACCGGCAGGCGCGAACAATGCATTCCAAGAGACAACGTCGTAGTT
This sequence comes from uncultured Alphaproteobacteria bacterium, assembly GCA_963732455.1. Taxonomy (GTDB): domain Bacteria; phylum Pseudomonadota; class Alphaproteobacteria; order Rhizobiales; family Xanthobacteraceae; genus Bradyrhizobium. The sequence goes on from CAVSZM010000012.1 coordinate 208,444, forward strand.
GGCAACGCCGCCTTCCTGCAAGGTGGGAATATCCGGAGTGCTTTCCGAGCGCACAGGACCCGACGACGCCAATGCCCGGATTTTCTTGTCGGCGAGATTCCCTTTCATCGACGAATAGCTATCGATCATGAGAGCGAGGTTGCCCTGCATGGTGGATACCAGCAGATCAGGAGTCCCTCGGTAGGGAATGATCACGAAATCAACGTCCGCCGCGGTCTTGAGAAGTTCTGCCGACAAATTCTGTGTGCTTCCAACATTGATCGTTCCGACATTGAGAGCGCCCGGCGTTGCCTTTGCGGCCGAAATAAAGTCTGCAAGCGTTTTGAATTCCGAGTCCGAATTGGTAGCGAAGATAAAGTCAAAGAAACCCAAACTCGAAATCGGGACAAAATCCTTCAGGGGATCGTAGGGCAAATTACTGAACAACGAGACGCTGATCGCGGTTCCGTTGGACAGCAATGCCAGGGTATGGCCATCGGGCGGAGAAGAGATAACCGTTCGAGCCGCGGCAATGCCGCCGGCGCCGGGCTGGTTTTCAACGTAGAATCGGCCCCCAAGCTTGCCGCCAAGCCGTTCCGCAATAATGCGCGCCGTAATATCGGCAACGCCGCCGGCAGCAAAAGGCAAAACAACACGCACGGCCTTGTTCGGGTATTTGGTGTCCGCGCTGGCCTCACGCTGAGGAAAGATGAGCCCCAGCAGAATAAGCACGGCGAAGGACACCCGGACGAAGATCCGGCAGACGACGCAATCAACGACGGTCATGAATAACTCTGTTTTCCGTGGACGAATTCGAATCCTTGTGAGATCCGCCGGGACCATCATTTGGACCGGTATCTGCTACTTGATGGGCGGTCGTGGAAGTATCGCGTCGCCTGGTTCCATTTTGTAGACGTAGTCGAGTGAATACCAGGGTGCGCCGACATCGAGTTCGGTCGGATGGGATTCTTCATGGCGCACGAAATCGCCGATGAGCGCCTGGGTCACGCCAAACTGTGCGTCAGTGTCGATATGCGGGTCGGCGGGATCGTAGACCTGTGAAATCAAAACCTTGAAACCCGGCTTGAAAATAAGCGCGTGGAGATGAGCCGGTCGATATGGATGCCTGTTCTGCAACTTCAACAGACGGCCGACAACCCCGTCCGTTGGAATCGGATAGCCGGTCATCATCACCGTGCGAAACCAGAAGCAACCGTTGGCATCCGTTGTAAACTTCCCGCGGAGGTTCATCTCCGCTTGTTCGGGATCCTGATTTTCGTAAAGACCGGCCGGCGAAGCGTGCCAGACATCAACTTCCGCTTCAGCGACCGGATTGCCGGCATTGTCTACCACGCGCGCGCTGACGAAGAGCGGCGCACCGGGCGTATCGGATCGGACGATGGACTTCCCATTCTCAACCCGAGGAGAGTGCAGCCGCCAAAAAGGCCCGAGCAACGATTGCGCCGTATCGGTATTGCCCTGATCGCCGTTGTTCAGAAGGCATACGAGCGACGAGACTCCGAGCGAGCCGGCCATCAGCACTATTTCGTTGTGCGTGTCGGTCGAGAGTTCTACCCATCTCACCCAGAACGGCGGTGGCTTCGCGGAATTCCGCCTCGGTCAGCCGAACGTCGCGGATAAAGCCATGAAGGTGCTTGACGAGAGACACCATGATTTCTCGCAACCGCGGGTCTGAAGTCTTCTCCATCACGGATGCAGCCGCAATCGTGACATCCTGCTGACGCTCGACAATCATCTCGCACTCCCTGGACAGCGGCTGCGTCAGAAACGCTAATACGAATCCGGCAATGACGAAAGCGACAGCCGATCGGCTGGCTCACGCCGCTGCCATGACGCGCCTGGCCGCGGCGAGCGCACGCCGTGCGCGAGCGTACGCGTCGACCGTCCTCGCCAGTTCCACGGTCGGGACCTCAATGCTGACCGTGATATCCGCCGGCATGGCGCGCGCCAGCGAAACGAGGTCAATGCCACCCTCCCCGGGAAACATCCGCTCGGTTCGGGCCACTCGCATCATCTCTTCGTGTGTCGTCGGCCGTTCGGCCGGGCCATCGCACAATTGCCAATAGTGAAGTCGACCGGCGGGAATTTCGGCGATATCGCCGATCAAACTTCCCGACCTGTCAAAGTGTAACGCATCCACCAGCACGCCGGCATTTGTCTTTCCGACTTTTTCGACAATACGACTGGCGGTCCCGAGATCAGGCACGGACGTCCATGGCATGAATTCAAGATCGGCGGTCAATCCGTATTGAGCCGCAGCCTCGCAAAATTTCGCAAAACGGTCTGCAAACCGGTCGAGCGCGGGATCATACGCCGCGACCAGAATATGCTTGGCGCCAAGCCGCGCACCTGTCTCGAAAAACACCGAGAATGCAGCTATATCGGTGTCCGGTCTGAATGCGACCACCTCCAGGTCTGCAACAGTCACGCCGGTCGCGTCGAGCCGCGCGATCGTTTCCCTTAAGCTCGCCTCATCTTCCATCAACGGATAGGCCATGCCTCCGGGCGTGGCGGGCAAAAGCCGGATTCCGACCTCGTCGTAACCGCAGGCAGCGGCGACCTCGATCAATTCGGGCGGCGCGAGTTCGAGCGCGGTCAGCGCGGCGAGGGAGAACGACGGCATTATTCGATCCAGGCGATGCGCGCATCGAGCGCGAAGATGCTTTGATAAATCTCGGGATTGCCGGCATCGCCAACCACATCAGGCGCTATTTCGGCCGCCCTGCGCAAGGCGCTGCGAAGAGATTTCTCGTCCAGCGCTTCGATGAGCAGCAGGCCGGCAAAAATGCCTTCATGCTGCCGCATCCCTTTTTCGACGGTGGGAACCGAGGTTCTGGCGAGATCGGTCGCGCCGATCTGAACCGCCGCTATCCCGTCGAGCGCGGCGATATCGTCGGCGAGGCGCCCGGGCGTTTCCGGCAGATGTTCGACGCGCAGCGCGACAATCGTGGAACCCTCTCCCCGCCCCGCCCGGGCTTTCACAACACCGCCGCCGCGAATGAAGTTGCCGAGTTGAGGCATGATACGCTGCGACCAGGGAGTGGGTGCGTTGAGGCGCGCGAGGTAAGCAGGTCCGTCAAGAACCTCCGGCGTTTCCAGTTCGTAGAGAATGAAGAAGCGCTCGATGTCGGTGCGCACCGCGCGGAACACGCGAGACGCGAGGAAGCCCTTTGTGGTCACGCGCTCCGTGGTGTGCTCGCGTGTCAGCCAGTGACGATAGTCGGTCAGATGTGCTCCCTCTACGTCGCTCCAGATGGCAAGGAAGCCCGCTCCGCGCATCATTACTCCTCCCGAACGGTTGATCTATATGCTTTGCTGTTCGCCCGGAAGCCCTTTCAATGACGCTGGAACCGTATCGGGCAGCTTCCCCAGCCTTTGCACCGCAGCCAAAATTGCAGCGATGTATCCGTAAGGGCCGAGACCGCAAATGACGGCGGTTGAAGCGCTCGACGTGATCGAGTGCCGATGCAGTTCGTCTCTTGCGTGAATATTGGAGATATGAACCTCGATTTTTGGTCCTTCGAATATTTTGAGCGCATCGATCAGTGCGATTGACGTAAACGAATAGGCGGCGGGATTCATGATGATCGCATCGGCACTGCCGTGGGCCGACTGAATCAAATTGACGAGTTCACCTTCGAGATTGGACTGGTGAAACGAAATCGAAATCCCGAGATACTTGGCGAGTTCCTGGCAGTTCGCCTCAATTTCCTTAAGGGTCGTTGAGCCATAGATGTGAGGCTCACGAATACCCAGGAAATTCAAATTCGGTCCATTCAAGATCATAATTCTGGCGGCCATCAGGCTTCCCCCTTTTGTACAGAATACGAGTCGCTACCCGCCGAACTGCTGCTGCAGCTCGTTTCCAAGCTGCGACGAGGGAAACTCACGAATGTGAGCTTGCCGCCGCTCCTGGCTGAGAGGATTTCCGCGAATTTTTTGACGCCAAAACTTATGGGATGGTCGGTGTTATTGAGATGTCCCCAACGGACCGTCCGCTCTTGAATTTCTTGAGCGGATGCGGCGCCGACGAAGAGCGCCCCTCCAAGTACGACAGCGGACAGACCTGAAAACAGCCTCATCGATTCCTCCCTGAAACCAACCCTTGCCGGACGGCGGGTTCTTGCCGCCAATTGCCGTTCCGGCATCATGTTTCCGCTCAAAACCATATAACATAATTGTTGTCAAATGAGATTTCAAAGAATATATGATGTAATGAGAAATGAGTGATGATTGTTGCTTCTTGTGAAGTCCACGTTCGGCGGTATGTTTGCGGCATCAAGTCGGTTGTGACGAGCCAGCGCAAAATACAAGGCCGGATTGAGAGTTGACGATTTTGGAACACCCCCAGGCACCCATGTCGGCTGGCGACAGCGGTTATCGCCGTATTCGCTCGGACATTATTTTCGGTATCTTGACGCCGTCCGGGCGCCTCAAGCTCGACTCGATGAAAGAGGACTACGGCGTCAGTGTCAGTACGCTGCGCGAGATCCTGAACAGATTGGCGTCGGAAGGATTTGTTGTTGCCGAAGGCCAGCGCGGATTCGAGGTCGCGCCGGTATCAATCCAGAATCTTCAAGAGCTCGCCCAACTTAAAATCTTGCTCGAACACCACGCGATGACCGAATCCTTCCGTGCCGGCGACATGGAATGGGAGGGCCGCGTGGTTTCGGCGCATCACAAGCTGGCCGCCACCGAGCGCGTCATCCTTTCCGAGGGAGACGATCCCGAACTTCGCAAACGTTACGACAGTGAATTTCATCAAGCTTTGATATCGAGCTGCGGCTCGCGCGAGCTAATGCAAACCCATGCCGTCGTGTTCGATAAATACTTCAGATACGCATTGCAGTACCGCGGCAGCGATACGGCCCGGCAACATCGGGCGCTGCTGGAATGCGCGCTCGAACGAGATGCCGAAAAAGCAAAGAAGATTCTTGTCGACCACATCGACGGCTGCGTCGCGCACGCGTTATCTATCGGGACGCTCAGGTGATCCGAGCAGCCGGGTTGCGTCTGACGCGGCGACGTAGGCAAACGCGATAGCCGGCCCGAGCGTGATCCCAGGTCCGGGGTAGGTTCCACCCATGATCGACTGCATGTCGTTTCCGCAGCAGTACAGTCCGACTATGGGGCGATTGCCGGAATCCAGTACACGGGCCACGTCATCCGTTACGAGTCCCGCCGACGTGCCGATGTCGGAAGGATAGAGCCGAAGCGCATAAAAGGGAGCCGTCGCAATCCGGCCGAGATTGGGGTTGGATCCGACGGCGGACGCATCGCCATTGTGGTTTTGGTACACCGTGCTCCCCCTGGCAAATTCCAGGTCGCGACCGGTTCGCGCGTAGTCATTCATCTTGTCGACCGTCTCGCGCAAATTGCCGGGGTCGATATTCAATCTTTGCGCAAGTTGCTCGATCGTGTCTGCGGCGATCAGGTATCCGTCGGCAATGGCGGCTCTCGTTCCCCAACCGCCAGGACGCACCATGCCGAGACCGTATTTTCGCACAGCCACCGCATCCGCGATGAGAAACGCGGGGATCGCCGACTTTTTGTTTGCAAGCATCTCCAGCGAGAACTGATGGTAGGATACCGCTTCGTTGACGAAGCGGCGACCATGGCCGTCGACAGCCAGCGTCCCCGGTTTGCCCCGGTCGAGTACAAAGTGCGGAAACACCGCCTGGGATCCGTCCCGGCGGCGCCGGATCGATGCGGGCGCCCAGAACGCAGCGCTGAGATCCCTGTCGCTGATGCGTGCGCCGATCTCGAGTGCTCTGTCTTGCGTGTCACCGTCCGAGCCTGGCGCAACGGAGGACCACTGCGGATCGGTTCCCAACTCGGCGGGTCGTCGCTCGGCGTGGCGGCCAAATCCACCGCCCGCCAGAACCAGCCCGCCGTTGATGCTGATATCGCGCGAGACGCCGCCCGATACCAGAACCGCAGACGTCACGCAGCCCTTGGCATCCCGGACAATTTTCTTGAGCGACGCGCCCGTCAAGATGTCCACATCGCGACGGATCAACGAATAAAGAAGCCGGCCGACCAGAGCGTTGCCCATCACAAGCCGGGAACCCCTCGGATAGCTCAACCTGTCACGCCCATATCGCGCCAGCAGCCTCGCGGAATGCAGAAGCGATGTCATCGATGTCGTGGCCGAAAGCAAATGACCGATATCGGTTCTGTCGATCATCATTCCGCCAAGCAGCGTGAACTCCGGAAGCGGTCGGCGAACGAGTCTCAGCGCCTCGCCAAGCAACCGCCCGTCGAACGGCAGCGGTTCCAGGGCACGTCCCGCCACGGCCGCGCCCTCCAGTTCCGAGCGATAGTCCGGATGGCGAGCATAGGCGCGCAGCTTCACCTCGGAATGATTTTCCAGCACTTCGACCGCTTCGGGACCCGCCTCAAGGAAGGCCGCACGCAGAGTGGCGTCCGACCGATTTCCCACGATCTGCTGCAGATATCTCTCGACGTTCGCAGCGTTGTCGGACGCCGCGACAACCGATGCATGACGCGTATTCGGTATCCAGATCGATCCTGCCGACAGCGCCGACGTGCCGCCCACAAACCCGGTTTTCTCGACAAGCAGCGTCTTGGCACCTCGGATGGAAGAAAAAAGAGCGGCCGACATGCCGGCGGCTCCGGCGCCAATCACGACAACGTCGTAGCCGGACGGAACATCGAGTAACTTAGAATGGTGCAAGGGCGTTCCCCAGGGCAGCGCCGTTCCGGTTCGTTCGGACGCAGCCTTGCCTCGGCAGCAGCTATTTCACGCCGACCGGTGACTGGCTCCGTGAGGCGATCAGGACAAAGGCATAAACTGGATTGCTTCGTCGCTGCGCTGCTCGCAACGACGTCTCGGGCAAACGTCAGTTCAGCTTCTCGATCGCCATCGCGACGCCCTGACCGACGCCGACGCACATCGTCGCCAGCGCGCGCTTGCCGCCCCGCTTCTCCATGCCGTGCACCGCGGTCATTGCCAGCCGCGCGCCGCTCATCCCCAGGGGATGGCCGAGGGCGATGGCGCCGCCGTGCGGGTTTACGAAATCGGCGTCGTCCTTGACGCCGAGTTGGCGCAAGCAGGCTATCCCCTGGCTGGCGAAGGCTTCGTTCAGCTCGATCAAGTCGAAATCGCTGATTTTCAGTCCAAGCCGCTCCATCAGCTTGCGCGTTGCCGGCACGGGGCCGATGCCCATGATGCGCGGCGGCACCGCCGCCGAAGCGAGGCCGAGAATCCGCGCCCGCGGCGTCAGGCCGTGCTTCTTCACCGCGGCTTCCGAGGCGAGGATCATCGCGGCTGCACCGTCATTGACGCCGGACGCATTGCCGGCGGTGACCGTGCCGGGATTGCGCACGATCGGCTTCAGCTTGGTCAGGCCTTCGAGCGTGGTTTCGGGACGCGGATGTTCGTCCTTGTCGATGCTGACGGGGCCGGCCTTGCCGCCGGGTACCGTGATCGGCGTGATTTCCTCGGCGAAATAGCCCGAGGCAATCGCCCGGCCTGCGCGCTGCTGCGAGCGGATCGCGAACGCGTCCTGATCGGCGCGCGACACCTGGAATTCCTCGGCGACGTTCTCGCCGGTCTCGGGCATCGCGTCGACGCCGTATTGCGCCTTCATCAGCGGATTGATGAAGCGCCAGCCGATGGTGGTGTCGTAAATTTCGGCCGAGCGCGAAAACGCTTCCGGCGCCTTGCCCATCACGAACGGCGCCCGCGTCATCGATTCGACACCGCCGGCGATGGCAAAATCGATCTCGCCGGCGCGGATCGCGCGTCCCGCGGCGCCGACGGCATCCAGCCCCGAGGCGCACAGGCGATTGAGCGTGAGACCCGGAACCGATTCCGGCAGGCCCGCCAGCAATAGCGCCATGCGCGCGACGTTGCGGTTGTCCTCGCCGGCCTGGTTGGCGCAGCCGAAATAGACCTCATCAACCGCGGACCAGTCGAGCTTGGGATGCCGCGCCATCAAGACCTTGATCGGGGCGGCCGCCAGATCGTCGGCGCGCACCTTTGCCAGTGAACCGCCGAAGCGGCCGATCGGGGTCCGTACGGCATCGCAAACAAACACATCGCGCATTGAATCTCTCCCTGAATGCCGCGTTTCCGTGGTGATCGCCGGAATTAAGGGCGAGTTTTAGGAGCGGGTGCGCGGCAGGTCAATTAACGGTTTCGCTCCAGCGGCGCTTTCGCGTGAGGTCCGTTATGCCCGCAGGTCCGAGGTGGCGTGCGATGGGCCGCGCGGCGGGCGTGGAAAACACGCATAGCAGCGGCAAACCAATAGGATCGGGCGGCAAAATTTTGTAGTTTGCGGCGCAATGACGATCCAGCAATCCATTCCCCTGCCCACCGACGCCGTGCCGGCCGCTGAAGCGGCGGCGCGCGTCACGCCGATGATGGAACAATACCTCGAGATCAAGGCCGCCAATCCCGGGCTGTTGCTGTTCTACCGGATGGGCGATTTCTATGAGCTGTTCTTCGAGGATGCCGAAATCGCCTCGCGCGCGCTCGGCATCATGCTCACCAAGCGCGGCAAGCATCAGGGCATGGATATCCCGATGTGCGGCGTGCCGGTGGAACGCTCCGACGACTATTTGCACCGCCTGATCGCATCCGGCCATCGCGTCGCCGTATGCGAGCAGATGGAGGACCCCGCGGCAGCCCGGGCGCGCGGCAACAAGAGCGTCGTGCGCCGCGATGTGGTGCGGCTGGTAACGCCGGGCACGCTCACCGAAGACACCTTGCTTGACGCCAGGACCAACAATTATCTGCTCGCGATCGCGCGCGCCCGGGGATCGGCGGGCAGCGACCGCATTGGGCTCGCCTGGATCGATATTTCCACCGCCGAATTTATCGTCACGGAATGCTCGACCGGCGAACTCGCGGCGACGCTGGCACGCATCAACCCCAACGAGGCGATCGTTACCGACGCCCTGTATGGCGATGCCGATCTCGGGCCGCTGTTACGCGAATTACCGGCGGTGACGCCGCTGACCCGCGACGTGTTCGACAGCGCCACCGCTGAACGGCGGCTGTGCGATTATTTCGCCGTCGCCACCATGGACGGCCTCAGCGCGATGTCGCGGCTGGAGGCCACGGCCGCCGCGGCCGCCGTCACCTATATCGACCGCACGCAACTGGGCAAACGTCCGCCGCTGTCGCCGCCTTCGCGCGAAGCCGCCGGCACGACCATGGCGATCGATCCCGCGACCCGCGCCAATCTCGAATTGACGCGGACGCTTGCCGGCGAGCGGCGCGGATCGCTGCTTGACGCCATCGACTGCACCGTCACCGCGGCCGGATCGCGCCTTCTTGCACAAAGGCTGGCGGCGCCGCTCACCGACAGCGCGGCGATTGCGCGGCGGTTAGATGCGATCGCCGCCTTCGCGGCGGATACCGCGGCACGCGACGATGTCCGCGCCACGCTGCGCGCGGCACCGGATATGTCGCGCGCGCTGGCACGATTGTCGGTGGGGCGCGGCGGCCCGCGCGATCTTGCCGGCCTGCGCGACGGCATCGTCGCCGCGGATCAGGCGCTGGCGCGGCTCAGTCAGCTTGACGATCCGCCACAGGAGATCGCAGGCTTAATGGAGGTGTTGCGCCGCCCCTCGCGCGAGCTTGCGGGCGAATTCACGCGCGCGCTGGCGGAGCAACTGCCGCTGATCAAGCGCGACGGCGGGTTCGTCCGCGAAGGTTACGAGGCAGCCCTCGATGAGACCCGCAGTCTGCGCGACGCCTCGCGCCTCGTCGTCGCCGCGATGCAGGCGCGCTACGCCGACGACACAGGCGTCAAGGGCCTGAAGATCCGCCACAACAACGTGCTCGGTTATTTCGTCGAGGTCACGGCGCAGCATGGCGACAAATTGATGACGCCGCCGCTGAATGCGATTTTCATCCATCGCCAAACGCTGGCCGGCCAGACCCGCTTCACCACGGCGGAACTGGGCGAGATCGAAGCCAAGATCGCCAACGCCGGCGACCGCGCGCTCGGGCTTGAGCTGGAAATCTTCGAGCGGCTGTGCGCGATGGTCGCCGCCGCCAGCGACGATCTGCGCGCCGCCGCGTATGCTTTCGCACTGCTCGACGTCGCGACCGCACTGGCGAAGCTCGCCGTCGACGACAACTACACGCGGCCTGAGGTCGATACATCGCTCGGCTTTGCCATCGAGGGCGGCCGCCATCCGGTGGTCGAACAGGCGCTGAAACGCGACGGTCAGCCGTTCATTGCGAACGCCTGCGATCTTTCGCCGGGACCGGGACAAAATTCAGGGCAGATCTGGCTGATCACCGGCCCGAACATGGCGGGCAAGTCCACCTTCCTGCGCCAGAACGCACTGATCGCGCTGATGGCGCAGATCGGCAGCTTTGTGCCCGCGGCACGGGCGAGGATCGGCATTGTCGACCGGCTGTTCTCGCGCGTCGGTGCGGCGGACGACCTGGCGCGCGGCCGCTCCACCTTCATGGTGGAGATGGTGGAGACCGCCGTCATTCTCAATCAAGCCAGCGAACGCTCGCTGGTGATCCTTGACGAAATCGGCAGGGGCACCGCGACCTTCGACGGCCTGTCGATCGCGTGGGCTGCGATCGAACATCTGCACGAGGCCAATCGTTGCCGTGCGTTGTTCGCCACCCATTACCATGAGCTCACCGCGCTCTCCGCAAAACTGCCGCGGTTGTTCAACGCCACCGTGCGGGTCAAGGAATGGCAGGGCGACGTGGTGTTCCTGCATGAGGTGCTGCCGGGCTCGGCCGACCGCTCCTACGGTATTCAAGTGGCAAAACTCGCGGGCCTGCCCGCGCCGGTGATCGCGCGCGCCAAATCGGTGCTGGCGAAACTGGAGGCGCAGGACCGCGGCCAGACCGCGCGGGCGCTCGCCGACGATCTGCCGCTATTCGCCGTGCCGTCACGCGCCGCGATCGAGGTGGCGCCGCCGAGCGAGGCGGAAAGGCTGATCGAAGCCTTGCGGGCGCTGCATCCGGACGAGATGTCGCCACGCGACGCGCTGGAAGCGCTGTATGCGCTGAAGGCGAAATTGCCGAAGCAATAGGTTTTTACTCATCCGGTCAGGATGAGGAATAACAAAAGGTTCCCTCTCGGTGGGGAGGCGCTGTTGCGCCGTCTCGAACCATGAGGCCGCGCCGCATCCTTCGAGACGGCCCCGCGTTGCGGCGCAAATGCTCCCTCAGCGTGCGATGCGTCTTCGGCTGAACCACCACAGCGCGAGATTCCAGCTCACGCAGGTCGCCAGCCCAAGGCCGAGCCCGACCGCTGAACCGAATCGCTGCGCGGCGAGATGCACTACAGCAAACGCGATACCTAGCCCCAACAATCCCCAGCCGGAGTTCGCGATCACCGCGGCGGTCGGCGGCCCGCCGATACGCGGGTGCAGGATCAGCATCATGCTGGTGAACACCACCGGAAACAGCGCGATCGTGCCGCTAACGCCAGGGCCAACCCAGCCGGACAACGCGACGACGGTTGCGACCAGTGTCGCAACCAGCGATGCGCGTAGCGGGATATCGTACCAGCGCCGCTTGAGCAGCGGCATTTTGACGTTGCGGAAGCGCCGCAGCAGCGGGAGGCAAATCGCAAAGGCAATGGCATTCGCCACAAGGCCGCCGGCGAGCGACCAGTGAACCGTTCGTGACAACGCGGCAAGTACGATCCACACGATAATTGCGCCGGAAAAACTGACAAGCGCACTCTGGCGCTGCGCCAGCACGACGTAGGTCAGGCCGAGGAAAATCGTCACAGCATTTATCGGCAGGCTCGCCAGCGCACCCTCGGCAATAAACGCGGCATCATGATCGAGCGCGAGAAACACATAAGAAGGACCAGCCGAAATCGGCAGCGTCGCGACCAGTGCGCCGATCACCGGGCCGGAGCGCTCGGCAATAATGGACGCTGACACCACGAACGCGGCCGTCACCGCCATGCGCAGCGCGAGCGTCAGGATAAAGATGAGATCGGGGGACATTGGCCTAACCGTCGTCCTGGCCAAGCGAAGCGCGAGCCGGGACCCATAACCAAAGCCGTTCGTATTGCAGGTGGGCCGCCAAAGCGCGTTTCTTAAGACGAGAGGACAGGGAGTAATGGGTCCCCGCTTTCGCAGGGACGACGCCGCATTGGTAGCGATCACACCCTTCGCATCGTCACCGTCAGTTTCGGGCCATTCTTGATGGTCTGGTAGACCACGCAATAGCGCTCGGTGAGCTTCAACAGCAGATCCAGCTTGTCCTGCGGCGCGTCCGTATCGACATCGAAACGCAGGCGAATTTCCGCGAAGCCGACCGGCGCCTCCTTGTCGACGCCGAGCGTGCCGCGGAAATCGAGATCGCCTTCGGCACTAACGAGCCCCGCCCTCAACGGCACCTCGACAGCGGTCGCCACCGATTTCAGGGTCACGCCCGCGCAGGCGACCAGCGCTTCAAGCAGCATGTCGCCGGAGCACAATTCAAGGCCGGAACCTCCGCTAGCCGGATGCAGGCCAGCCACTGCCAAGGCACGGCCGGTCTCGACCTTGCAGGCGATGCCCTCGTTCTCGATCGAGCCTTTGGCCTTCAGCGTGATGACAGCGGCCTTCGGATCGGATTTGTAGCGATCCTTGATCGGGGCCTGCGTGGCGCGAAGTTCAGCGGCGTCCATGGTTTTCTCCGGAACAAGTTGAGCGTGCTGGATGTAACGAAAGATTGCACCGATGTCACCACTCCCGCCCGCGTCGCAGTTCTCGGACCCTAGAAACACCATTTTATTTCAATTAGTTAATCGAGTACGTCAACGACAAAATGCGCACCCTCAAAGGGATAGCTACGCTGGCCACGTTGCTCAAACCCCGGGGAATGCAACATCGGCCTGCCGTTATCCCAGAATGTCCCGTGACAGCGTCAGCGCCGTCCGATATCGGGGTAGGTTATGGACAGCGCTGCGACCGAGAGCCGGGCCGAAGCCGACGAGCGTTTCGATACCGCGAGGATTACCGCCGCGATCGACGCGCTCGCCGTAAAGCATGGCGGCCGTGAGGATGTTTTTCGTTCCGCCGTCGCGCAACTGCTGAAGGCCGAGTTGATCGCGGCCCGCGCCACGGCGCAAGCTGTGCTGCTGAAGGATCGTCACGGGCGGCGCTGTGCCGAACGGCTGTGTTTCGTTCAGGACGAAATCATCCGCATCCTGTTTTCCGCCGCGACGCGCCATCTCTATCGCTCGCCGATCCCTTCGGGCGCCGAGCGCATGGCCGTCGTCGCCACCGGCGGCTATGGCCGCGGACTGATGGCGCCGGAATCCGATATCGATCTCCTGTTCATTCTCCCCTACAAGCAAACCGCCTGGGGCGAGCAGGTCGCCGAGGCCATTCTTTATTGCCTGTGGGACATGGGGTTGAAGGTCGGCCACGCCACGCGTTCGGTCGACGAATCAATCCGGCAGGCGCGCGGCGACATGACGATCCGCACCGCGATCCTCGAGACCCGATTCCTGACCGGAGACCAGCCGCTCTACGATGAACTGGTGGCACGATTCGACAAGGAGGTCGTGCAGGGCACGGCGGCCGAGTTCGTTACCGCCAAGCTTGCCGAGCGCGAGGAGCGCCATCGCCGCGCCGGGCAATCGCGCTATCTGGTAGAACCCAACGTCAAGGACGGCAAGGGCGGATTGCGCGATCTGCATACGCTGTTCTGGATCGCGAAATATGTTTATCGCGTGCGCGAAACCGACGAGCTGCTCGAACGCGGGGTGTTCGATGCGCAGGAATACCGGACCTTCCGCCGCTGCGCCGATTTTCTTTGGTCGGTTCGTTGCAATATCCATTTCTTCAGCGGCCGCGCCGAAGAACGGTTGTCGTTCGACATGCAGCGAGAGATCGCCATCCGCCTCGGATACACATCGCATCCAGGCATGCAGGATGTCGAACGCTTCATGAAGCATTATTTCCTGGTCGCCAAGGACGTCGGCGATCTGACCGCGATCTTGTGCGCCAAGCTGGAAGATCAACAGGCCAAGCCGGCGCCGGTTCTAAGCCGGATGATGGCGCGACTGCGGCCGAGCATGAATCGGCGGCGGGTGCCCGATAGCGACGATTTTATCGTCGATAACAACCGCATCAATCTCGCAGCGCCCGATATTTTCAAGCACGACCCGGTCAATTTGATCCGGATTTTCCGTCTCGCACAGAAGAACAATCTCGCCTTTCACCCCGACGCGATGCGCACGGTGACGCGCTCGCTTAAGCTCATCAACACGCAACTGCGCGAGGATCCGGAAGCCAACCGGCTGTTTATGGAAATCCTGACGTCGAACGATGCCGAAATCGTGCTGCGGCGCATGAACGAGACCGGCGTGCTCGGCCAGTTCATTCGCGCTTTCGGCAAAATCGTGTCGATGATGCAGTTCAATATGTACCATCATTATACGGTGGACGAGCATCTGTTGCGCTGCGTCGGCTACCTGCAGGACATCGAACGCGGCGGCAACGACGAATTCATCGTCGCCAGCGACCTGATGCGCAAGATCCGTCCCGAGCACCGGGCGGTTATCTACATCACCACGCTATTGCACGACATCGCCAAGGGCCGGCCCGAGGATCACTCGATCGCCGGGGCAAAGGTGGCGCGGCGGCTATGCCCGCGGCTCGGATTCAACGCCGCCGATACCGAACTGAGTGCATGGCTGATCGAACAGCACCTGACGATGTCCACGGTGGCGCAATCGCGCGACCTATCCGACCGCAAGACCATCGAGAATTTCGCAGCCGTGGTGCAATCGGTGGAGCAGATGAAGTTGCTCACGATCCTGACCACCGCCGATATCAGGGGCGTCGGTCCCGGCGTCTGGAACGGCTGGAAGGCGCAGCTCTTGCGCACGCTGTATTACGAAACCGAGCCGGTGCTGACGGGCGGCTTCTCGGAGGTCAACCGCGCGCAGCGCATCGCGGTGGCGCAGGCGGAATTTCGCGCGGCCTTCACGGAATGGTCGGAGCAGGAACTCAGCGCCTATATCGCACGACACTATCCCGCGTACTGGCTCAAGGTCGAACTGCCGCGCAAGATCCGCCATGCCCGCTTCCTGCGCGCCAGCGAACAGGCCGGCCACAAGCTGGCGATCAATGTCGGCTTCGACGAAGCGCGCGGCGTCACCGAGCTGACCATCCTCGCAACCGATCATCCCTGGTTGCTGTCGATCATCGCCGGCGCCTGTGCCTCGGCGGGCGCCAACATCGTCGACGCACAGATTTACACCACCACCGACGGGCGCGCGCTCGACACTATCGCCATCACCAGGGAATACGACCGCGACGAGGACGAAGGACGGCGCGCTACGCGGATCGGCGAAATGATCGAGGACGTACTCGAAGGCAAATTGCGCCTGCCCGAAGTGGTGGCGCGGCGTGCCGCTGGAAGCGGCAAGGCGCGGCCATTCGTGGTCGAACCGGAAGTGATCATCAACAATCAGTGGTCGGACCGCTACACGGTGATCGAGGTATCCGGGCTCGACCGGCCGGGGTTGCTGTACGAGCTGACCACCGCGATATCGAAACTAAACCTCAACATCGCCTCGGCCCATGTCGCGACCTTCGGCGAGCGCGCCCGCGACGTGTTTTACGTCACCGACCTGCTCGGCGCGCAGATCAATGCTCCGACGAGGCAGGCCGCGATCAAGAGCGCGCTGATTCATCTGCTCGCCAACGACGAGGCCGTGGCGCGGCCCGCGGCTTGATTGACATCCTTCAACGAGCAGACTGATGCCGCCGAAAGCGAAACTGCCCCGCAAAGCCCGCGCTGTCGTCTTCGATATGGACGGCCTGATCTTCAACACCGAGGCCATCTACCGGGACGCGATCATGGCCGTAGCCGCCGACGGCGGCCATGACATTCCCCTGCACTTCTATCTTTCCACGATAGGAATGTCGGGTGAGGCAACCCGGATCGCGTTCAAAAAGCAGTGCGGGAAGGAGTTCGATTTCGACCTGTTCTGGACGACAGCAGAGAAGCAATTTTACGCGATGACCAAATTGCAACTCTGCCTGAAGGCGGGAGCAATTGAGCTGCTCGACTTTTTGGACGATGCGCGACTGCCACGCGCAATCGCCACATCCTCGCGCCATGAAGACGTACAGCATCACCTGGCCGCCCGCGGCCTGCTTGACCGATTTCAGACAATCGTCGCGCGGGGCGATTATTCGCGCGGAAAACCGGATCCTGACCCCTTTCTGAAAGCCTCCGAGCGGTTGGGAATCGAGCCTGCGCTATGCGTTGCTCTCGAAGATTCCTATCACGGTGTCCGAGCCGCGTCCGGCGCGGGGATGATGACCATCATGGTGCCGGATTTGTTACCGCCAACGACCGAAATGGAAGAGCTGTGCGTGTGCATAGTCCAAGATCTCCACGCGGTCAGCGCGTTGATACGATCGTAGCTGGCGGTTTTTTCAAACATCAATCTTTTTGCGCAAACACCGCCGACCATCGCGCCGCGCATGTGGGGCGTGTTGGCGTGTCCCGGCAAATGCACCTGTCGGGTTCGCCGGCGTCTATGGCGCCGCGACCGTCAGCCGCCGGATTCTGTATGTGCAGGCAGCGCCCGCCGCCGTCGCGTTGATCCTGCTCTTCCTTGCGTAAGATCGTTTATCTTTCAGGCGGGCATTGCCTCGCAATGCGATATCCGTTGCTCCAGCTTCTCGTGAGCGATGGCACCCCCCAGATCAAGATCGGACGGACGGTGCCGTTCAGCGGACGGGGCTCAGCCTATGCCGGCATCGGCAAGACGCAGACCTCCACGTGAACAGTCGCGTTGCGGTAGGGT
The DNA here is from genome assembly GCA_963732455.1 of uncultured Alphaproteobacteria bacterium. Lineage (GTDB taxonomy): Bacteria > Pseudomonadota > Alphaproteobacteria > Rhizobiales > Xanthobacteraceae > Bradyrhizobium. The sequence continues at coordinate 225,228 of CAVSZM010000012.1, forward strand.
TAAGAATCCATGAAATCCATCGTTTTCAAGCCGTTGCACGCCTCTCACATTGCCAGCCTTAATTCTCGCTTAACGCGCTTTTAAAACCCCCTCGCTAGTGTGCCGTATCGTGTGGCGTGGGCGTTTTTGCGTATGGCGTGGGGCCGGAAAAAGAGCAGCGGACGCCGGGAGCCGCAATTCGGGCTCGCCGCATCGCTCGCGGAATTGCGCCTAGGTCCGCGGGATCGCATCGCCGCCGCCGACGAAGCGCCGAAAAAGCCACCGCCCAAACGCAAGACGGACGATACCGATGACGATACACCGCGCGAGCGAAAGCCGCGCGCCAGTCGCGCGGGCCGCAAGCGCAGATCCAGGGGGCGGGCACGAAGCGGACTCTACCGGCTGTTCTATTGGGGTGCAGTGCTCGGCCTGTGGGCGGTAATCGCGCTGGTGGGCGTCATCGTCTGGGTCGGCGCGCATTTGCCGGCGATCCAGGCCCTCGAAATTCCGAAGCGGCCGCCGACGATCGAGATCGTCGGCCTCGACGGCAGCGTGCTGGCGACGCGCGGCGAGATGGCCGGCGCCAACGTCTCGCTGAAGGATCTCCCACTCTATCTGCCGAAGGCCTTCATTGCGATCGAGGACCGCCGGTTCTATTCGCATTACGGAGTCGATCCGCTGGGCATAGCCCGCGCGGCGGTGGCCAACATCCTGCATCGCGGCGTTTCTCAGGGTGGCTCGACGCTGACGCAACAACTCGCCAAGAATTTGTTTTTGACGCAGGAGCGCACGCTTCAACGAAAATTGCAGGAAGTCGAACTCGCGCTCTGGCTGGAGCGCAAGCATTCCAAGTCCGAGATTCTCGAGCTCTACCTCAACCGGGTTTATTTCGGTTCCGGCGCCTATGGCGTCGAGGCCGCGGCGCAACGCTATTTCGGAAAATCCGCGAAGAACGTTACGCTGGCGGAAGCCGCGATGCTTGCGGGCCTGGTGAAATCGCCGTCGCGGCTGGCCCCAAACCGCAATCCCGAGGGTGCCGAAAAGCGCGCCGAGACCGTACTCACTGCCATGGCGGAGGCAAAGTTCATCACGGACGCGCAGGCGCGAGCATCGATCGGGCATCCCTCTTACAATGTGAAAGCGGCGGGCGCCGGCACCATCAACTACGTAGCCGACTGGATCGGAGAAGTGCTCGACGATCTCATCGGCCAGATCGACCAGAACATCGTGGTTGAAACCTCGATCGATCCGAAACTTCAGAGCGTCGCCGAAGCCTCCGTGATCGACGAACTCGCGGCCAAAAGCGTGAAGTTCAATGTCAGCCAGGGCGCGCTGGTGGCGATGAGCCCGGACGGCGCCGTGCGTGCCATGGTCGGCGGGCGCAATTATGCCGAGAGCCAGTACAACCGCGCGGTTACCGCCAAGCGCCAGCCGGGTTCGGCGTTCAAGCCGTTCGTCTATCTCACGGCGATCGAAGCCGGCCTGACGCCGGAGACGATCCGGCAGGATGCGCCGCTCGACGTCAAGGGCTGGAGGCCCGAGAATTACGGCCACGAATATTTCGGCGCGGTGACATTGACGCAGGCGCTGGCGCTGTCACTCAACACCGTTGCGGTGCGGCTGGGACTGGAAGTCGGGCCCAAGAACGTGGTGCGTACCGCGCATCGGCTCGGCATTTCATCGAAGCTCGACGCCAACGCTTCGATTGCATTGGGGACTTCGGAAGTCTCGCTCACCGAACTGGTCGGCGCCTATGTGCCGTTTGCCAATGGCGGCCAGGGCGTCGCCCCCCATGTCGTGAACAAGATCCGCACCACCGAGGGCAAGGTGTTGTATGCCCGGCCCGCCGACCAGCTAGGCCAGGTGATCGAGCCACGCAATGCCGCGATGATGAACACGATGATGCAGGAAACCCTGCTTAGCGGCACCGCGCGCAAGGCTGAGATTCCAGGCTGGATGGCCGCCGGCAAGACCGGCACCAGCCAGGATTTCCGCGACGCGTGGTTCATCGGCTACACCGCCAATCTCGTGACCGGTGTCTGGCTCGGCAATGACGACAATTCGCCGACCAAGAAGGCAACCGGCGGCGGGTTGCCGGTGGAGGTCTGGACCCGTTTCATGCGATCGGCCCATCAGGGCGTCGCGGCGGTCGCATTGCCGGGCTCTCAAGCTGGCGGCTTCTTCTCGAACGTCGTGCAGGCCGCATCGCAAGCCAGCGCGCCCGCGGTCAGCACGCCATCTCCCGCAACAAGTCCCGCAGGCCGGCCGGCGCCGATGCGAACCTCGGTGCGCCCGGAAGCCGCGAGCGGACTTGACGGCTGGCTGGTGGATCGGCTGTTCGGGCGGTAGGCTAGTCCTGAATGCCGTAGCGATGCAGATCATTGCCGTAGGTATCGAGCCAGTTCTTGGCACGCTCGACATGGCCGCAGACCTTGGCAACTACCCTCCAGAACCGCGGTGAATGATTCATCTCGACGAGATGTGTCACTTCATGTGCGGCGAGATAATCCAGCACATAAGGCGGCGCGAGGATCAACCGCCACGAGAACGACAATGAGCCTGCGGCGGTGCACGAACCCCAGCGGCTCGACTGATCGCGAATCGACAGCCGCTTGACCTTCACGCCCAGCTCCTGGGCATAGGATTGCGTCGCCTTCTGCAGATCTTTACGCACTTCGCGCTTCAGGTAGTCATGCACCCGCCGCTCGATATGTTCAGCCGCCCCCGCCACGCAGAGAATCCGTTCGCCGCTGTCGCGCGTTTCGGTCCACACCGTGCCGCGCACGCCCGCGCGATGCACGATCCGATGCGCGACGCCGCGCAGCGGCACCACGGTGCCCGGTTGAAACGGCGCCGCCTTGGGCAGCCGGCCAAGACGCGCAGCTATCCAGCCGCCGTGACGCTGCGCGAAATCCTTGGCATCGGCGAGCGTGCCGCGCGGCGGCATGGTCAGGATCGCTTCGCGGTCGCTTGGATGAATGCGCAGGGTATAGCGCCGCGCGCGCCGGTGGCGCCGTAACCGAACGGAGTAGATTTGCGAGCCGTGCTTGACCAACAGAGTCGAAGGTTCGTAAGGCCGCCGATAAAGGAGGGCGCGAGTGGCCATGTCTGCAAGTCCGGGGATCAGGAGTTCGCCCGGATTCTGCCATATCCGCCGCCAGCGGAATCGTTCGGCGCAAAAACAAATCATTTGCCCAATATACAGGGGCTAACCGATCATCCGGCCCTACAGGAAGGGGTACGAGTAAAAAAATTTGGCCGGAACCGCTCCGTCCGACCCCCCTCAAAGATTGAAATCAGCCTCATTCCTTCGATGACGGCGAATTGAGGTTTCATTGGGCCAATTCAGGGGGTTAACAGTCCCTGCGAATCGACACGGCATCTCGGCCGTGAAAGCCGAATCCGTGCAGGGATTGTCAAAATCGGCGCTTATTCCGCTGCCGCGGCCAACGAACGCTTTGCGCTCGCCGCCGATATCATGAAATCGGAGATTCGTGGCACGATTTCCGACTTGAATCGGGAGCCGTTGAAGACGCCGTAGTGACCGACGCCCTTTTGCACGTAATGCACCCGGCGGTGATTCGGGATTGAACTGCACAACGAGTGCGTCGCTTCGGTCTGTCCGAGACCCGAAATATCGTCGTTCTCGCCTTCCACCGTCATCAACGCAACGCGGCTTATCTTCGACGGATCGACCGGCTTGCCGCGGTGGGTCATCTGACCCTTGGGCAAAGCGTGCTTGACGAACACGGTATCGACCGTCTGCAAATAATACTCCGCAGTCAGGTCCATGACCGCGAGATATTCGTCGTAGAAATCGCGGTGCTTGTCGACCAGATCACCGTCGCCCTTCACAAGGTCCTTGAAGAGATTCTTGTGGGCGTCCATGTGGCGGTCGAAATTCATGCTGATAAAGCCATTGAGCTGCAGGAAGCCCGGATAGACGTCGCGCATGACTCCAGGATGGGGAAACGGCACCTTGGTGATGACGTGACTGCGAAACCAGTCGATGCCGCGCTCAGCGGCGAGATTGTTGACGGCCGTCGGATTACGGCGAGTATCGATCGGACCGCCCATCAGTGTCATCGAGATCGGAACGTAGGGATCGCGTTCGGCTTCCATGATGGAAACCGCCGCCACCACCGGCACCGAGGGCTGACATACAGCTACAACATGCATGTTGCCGCCGAGCACGTGCAGCATTTCGATGACGTAATCGACGTAGTCATCGAGATCGAAGCGACCCTCCGTCAGGGGAACCATCCGGGCATCGGACCAATCGGTAATATAGACCTCATGGGTAGGCAGAAAGGCCTCAACGGTCCCGCGCAGCAGCGTCGCGTAGTGACCGGACATCGGGGCGACGATCAGCATGCGCGGTTGCGGTGCACGCAACGGGCGCGTCAGCTTGCGATCGAAATACAGTAATCGGCAGAACGGCTTTTCCCAGATCGGGCGTATTTCAATCGGCGTGCGCACGCCGTTGACCTCGGTGTCCTTGATGCCCCATTCGGGTTTGCCGTACCGGCGTGTCGTCCGCTCGAATAGTTCGCAACCGGCGGCGATGGATTTGCCGAACTCGGTGTGCGACCACGGATTGAGCGGATTTTGAAACAGGATTTTCGTCGCGTCCGTAACCGCCCGCGCCGGATTGAGCGACGCATGAGCCATTTCGTACATCCAGTACATCGGCGTCGTAAGCGCCGGGCTGCCTTGGGCCACCAGTGGCGGTGCGCCGCCAAATTCACCAATCGGCATTTATTCCTCAAGTCCCTTTTGCATCGCAGCATAGTGCCGAATGGGTAATAAAGCGTCAATGCACAGATCGGTATATCCAGTGCTGAACTGGGCCAAGATCCTCAATTCATGGGATAAGTGACTTATTCGCCACCCTGGATCAGCGAACCATGGCGGCGGGCGCTGCGCAAAAGCGCAAGAAATATCGCAAATGATGCAATCAGGAGCACGACGTTAATTAACAGCGCCCCCATCATCAGGTCGGCCCGAAACACGTGATCGATCAATAACGACCGCATTCCCTCGAACACGTAGGTTGGCGGCAACGCCCAGGCAACATATTGAAGCCAATGCGGCAGCACCGTTACGGGATAGTAAATGCAGGCCAGCGGCATCAGGGCGAACATTAGCGTCCAGACGATGCTTTCCGCGCCCAGGCCATTTCGCAGCACCAGTCCCGAGACGAAAATGCCAACCGACCAGCTGGTGAAGATCAGGTTGCAGAAGAAGGCAATCAGCGGCAGCCCTATGCCGTAGAAATTGAAGTGGAACAGAAACAGCGCCAACAGCGTCATGGGAATGACGCCGATCGCCAGCCGGATCAGGCTCATGACCATCAGCGCGATCAAAAACTCGATCGGCTTCAATGGGCTCATCATCAGGTTGCCGAGATTGCGCGCCCACATTTCCTCGAGAAATGAGATCGAGAAGCCGAGCTGCCCGCGAAACAGGATATCCCACAGAATCACGGCGCCGATCAGGGTGCCGCCGGCACGGGCAAAAAACCCGGCGTTCTGCGCAATATAATTCTGCAGGAAGCCCCAGGTGATGATCTGCAACGCCGGCCAATAGAGCAATTCCAATAGCCGCGGCCACGACGAGAGCAAAAGATACCAGTAGCGCAGGATCATCGCGCCAATGCGATGCGGCGCGATACCGCCGATGATGGCGAGTTCGCTCATGGCGCCGTTTCCTGAACGCGGCCGCGGGCGACATCGAGAAACACTTCTTCGAGAGTCGCCCGGTTGTAGCGGGCCATGATGTTGTCGGGGCTGTCATCGTCCTCGATGCGGCCGCGCTTCATGATGATGACGCGGTCGCACAGCCGTTCCACTTCGAGCATGTTGTGCGATGCCAAAAGGATGGTCGCATCGTGGGTCTTGCGATAGGTCTCGAGATGCTGCCTGATCCAGTCGGCGGTATCCGGATCGAGCGACGCCGTCGGCTCGTCCAGCAACAATAGTTCGGGCTGGTTGATCAGCGCTTTCGCCAGCGCGACCCGTGTCTTCTGACCGGCGGAAAGTTTGCCATTGGGCCGGTCAAGGAAGTCGCCGAGGTCGAGATCGGCGGCGAGTTTTTCGATCCGCACGCGCAAGTTTTCCACGGCGTAGAGGCGGCCAAAGACCGTGAGATTCTGCCGCACCGTGAGCCGCATCGGCATATCGACATAGGGACTCTCGAAGTTCATCCGGCCGAGCACATCGGCGCTTTGGTCGGGCATCGAGCGGCCCAGCACCCGGATGCGCCCTGACGTCGGCAGCACCAGCCCCATGATCATGGCGATGGTCGTGGTCTTGCCGGCGCCGTTGCCGCCGAGCAGGCCCGTGATGCTGCCCCGCGCAATGCGAAACGATATGTCGTCGACGGCGCGGGTGGTCTTGTAGAGCTTGACGAGGTGCGCGACCTCGATCGCCGCGAATCCTGTCGGATCGCTCGCTGGCAAGCCGGAAATGACTGCGCCTTTATTCATCATGCGGGCCGTTCATTGGGCCATCGCGGCGGCAAGCGCAAGACTTCGACACGAATTTGGGATCGAAAGGCAGCACCTTGGATCAGCGAATTTGTGGTCGGGACCTTGCGCGGCTAAACTCCTGACATGGCCGACGTTGCTGCCTCCGATTTTCGCCATCCGCGCCGCTATGTCCGTCTGGATACTATTTTGCGGCTGCGCTGGCTCGCCGCGCTCGGACAGCTTGCCGCCATTTTCATTGTGCTGCAGGGGCTCGAGTTCGACGTCCCGGTCATCCCCTGCGTAGCCATCGTCGGCCTGTCAGCCCTGCTCAACCTGGCACTGCAGATGGCCTTCAACCCCATGCAGCGATTGGAGCCGGCCTATGCGGCGGCGTTGCTGGCGTTGAACATCGTCGAACTGGCCGGATTGCTGTTTTTCACCGGCGGCCTGCAAAATCCGTTTTCATTTCTTTTTCTTGCCCCGGTTCTGATATCGGCGACGGCACTGCCGATACGGCTGACGATCGCGCTCGGCGCACTCGCGGTTGCATGTGCCTCCGTGCTGGTATTCTTCCATCTGCCGCTGCCGTGGGACAGCGAGGAACCTCTGGTGCTGCCGCCGATCTACCTGTTCGGCGTTTGGCTTTCGATCGTGCTCGCGATCGGGGTCACCAGTCTTTATGCGTTTCAGGTCACCGAGGAATCCCGCAAGCTATCGGATGCGCTGGCCGCTACCGAACTGGTGTTGGCCCGCGAACAACATCTGACGCAACTTGACGGTCTGGCCGCTGCCGCCGCTCACGAGCTCGGCACCCCGCTCTCGACGATCTTTCTGATCTCGCGTGAGCTGGAGCGGGCCTCACTGGATAACGGTCAGTTCGCCGGCGACATCAAGACCTTGCGAGAACAGGTGCAGCGCTGCCGCGATATTCTGGCCAAGATCACTCAGCTGTCCGCGACCGGCGCGCCGTTCGACCGCATGCCATTGTCCACGCTGATCGAGGAAACGGTGGCGCCGCATCGCGATTTCGGCGTCACGATCAAGGTCCGGATTGCGGTCGCGGGCACCCGCGAGCCGGTGGGCACACGAAATCCGGCGATCCTCTATGGAGTCGGCAACATCCTGGAAAACGCCGTCGATTTCGCGCGCGCGGCGGTGGAGGTGAACGCCTGGTGGAATACCGAGACCGTCGAGATCGTGATTTCCGACGATGGACCGGGGTTCGCACCGGACATCCTGAAACGAATTGGCGAACCCTATCTGTCGCGGCGGCGCAGTGCGGACGAAGCCCAGGGCGGCCACAGGGGCCTTGGTCTCGGGGTGTTTATCGCCCGAACGCTGCTCGAGCGCACCGGCGCCAAGGTCTCCTTCACTAACCGGATCTTTCCAGATCATGGCGCCGTGGTTCAGATCGCATGGCCGCGAAGCCGCTTCGAGACCGGCGATATCGTCGCCGAACCAGCATCTTAGAACCGCTCCCGGCCGTTGGCGCGGTAATTAGATCTCAGGTGGCCTTGGCAGCGCCGCGTTGCCGCGCCATATGTTCAGTCTCCGACATGAGGATGCTCAAACCGTGAACGCCATCGCCGAACTGACCGGCCACGCCGATCGCTCGCTTTTGATCGTGGAGGACGACAAGCCGTTTCTGGAGCGCCTCTCGCGCGCCATGGAAACCCGCGGCTTCACGGTGACATCCTGCGACAGCGTATCCGATGGCTTGGCGCATATCGGAAAGGCGGCGCCGGCCTTCGCGGTTGTGGATTTGCGGCTCGGCGACGGCAATGGCCTTGACGTGGTGTCGGCGCTGAAGCGCAAGCGTCCGGACGCACGCGCGATCGTACTGACGGGCTACGGCAACATCGCCACCGCCGTGACCGCGGTGAAGATGGGCGCGGTTGATTATCTTTCGAAGCCCGCCGACGCCGACGACGTCGTCGCTGCATTGCTCGCAAGCGGCACCGATAAGTCCGAACTGCCGAATAATCCAATGTCGGCGGATCGTGTGCGTTGGGAGCACATCCAGCGCATTTACGAAATGTGCAACCGCAACGTCTCTGAAACTGCACGGCGGCTGAACATGCATCGCCGCACCCTGCAGCGCATTCTGGCAAAGCGCGCCCCGCGGTAATTCTCGCGCTCAACGTCGTCCCCGCGAACGCGGGGACGACGCAATTTTCAAACAGCAACCTTCATTCGTAGTCACGGCTTCGCGATCTCGCCGCCGATGGGCGCGAGTTTTGCCTTGAATTTCTTGCCTTCCTCTCAAATCAGAAGGCGCAGGGAATGCCGGGCGCGCGTTGCGCCCGCAGCCTCGCGTGCGAAATAAAACAAAGCACACGAGCGTAGTCACCACGGTCACACCGGAAACACCCGGCATTCCCCGCGCAATGGTTTTAACGGTTTCCTTCGTGCTCTCCCCGGCGATCGGGCTTGATTGTCACCGTCATCGGCGGAAATGTTTCCCGCCAACTTGACGCCGGCGTCGAGGCGTCAGGACCACACGACTTCGCCGTCCGCTGCATGCGCCGTTCGTCCGCAACGCTGCCCGCGTCCACCGCATCCCGTCCCGCGTTTGTGACGATCGCGAAACGCCCTTCTGGGGGATGGGACGACGGGAGTTATAGTTTTGATTTGGGTAAGCGCCGAAGCGGGATTTTTTTGAAGAAGGGGCTGGACAGCCCGATCGACAAACTGCCCGTCGGGCAAATCAACGGATGGGGCCGTTTCATCTGCATACCTCGCAAATAATCCTTCCCTGCTCGGAGCCGCGATTGCAGAGCGCGAGGCGCCCTCTCGAAGGATGCGGCCACCCGCATTGAAAATATTCTAAAACTCCCCATGCCCCTGCGGATCGACCAGGCGATTGATCCGCTGCGCCGCGGCGATGGCGAACCGCACGGTTATCAGCTTGCGCGTCGGCGCCGGCAGACGATGCTCCGGCGCCTGGCAATGCATATGCGCGCCATAGGCGTCTGCAACGATCAGGCCGGTTTCTTGCGGGAAAATCTCGCACGGCAGATCCTGGGTGAAAGCGAAGAACAGCCGGTCACAATGCGCCCGGTAATCCTGCCATTTCTGGTCGGCGCGCAAATCCTCGATCGATGATTTGATCTCGATGATCCAGATCTCGCCGCGCTCGTTCAGGGCCACCAGATCGGCACGCCGTCCCGAGGGCAGCGGCAATTCGCTGATGCAGGAAAATCCAAGCGATCGTAACAGCCGGGCGGTGCCGCGCGCGATCGCCAGCGCCGTCTCCGACTGACGGCGGTCCGGCGGCGGCACGAGATTTATCTGGCGTATGGGCGATTCCATTGCAGGCAGAGCTTATCCGATTCCGCAAGCCGACCAAAAGGCCGCTCGCGCCAGGTCAGCCGCAAATTTGAACGCTTGTGGCCGGAACGGCATGGCTTTTTACGCCGCATTTGGACGTCAATTTCCACTTGGCGAGCCGAAAAAAATGGGCAATGTGCTGACATGACCCAGGAAGCCGAAACCAAGGCAAAAGCCGGCGCCGTCATTATTCCGGTGACGCTGTTTGAGCAGAACTGCACGTTGATTTGGTGCGAAGTCACCAAAAAGGCCGTAGTGATCGACCCCGGCGGGGACGTTCCGAAAATTCAGGCTGCGATCAAGCAAACCAACGTTACCGTGGAAAAGATCTGGCTGACCCACGGCCACATCGACCATGTCGGCGGCGCCGCCGAGCTGCGCGACGCGTTGAAGGTCCCGATCGAAGGCCCGCACATCGCCGACAAGTTCCTGCTCGACAATGTAGTGACGAGCGGCGCCCGGTTCGGCATGACCGGCGTGCGCGATTTCGCGCCGGACCGCTGGCTCAACGAGGGCGACCAGGTCTCCATCGGCGAGTTGACCTTCGACATCCTGCATTGCCCCGGCCATTCGCCGGGAAGCGTGGTGTTTTACAACAAGGTAATGCATTTCGCGCATGTCGGCGACGTGCTTTTCAACGGCTCGGTCGGACGCAGCGACATTCCCGGCGGCAACCATGCCACACTGATCAAGTCGATTACCGACAAGCTCTTGCCGCTCGGCGACGATGTCGGATTCATCTGCGGCCACGGCCCGGGCTCCAGCATCGGCCAGGAGCGGATGACCAATCCGTTTCTCACCGGAGCGATGTGAGGCGCAGCACCTCTATTCGGCCGCGATCATCTCAACCGCGTCGCCTGGCGCGAGATGCCGCGCGCCCCAGCTGCGGATCGCGGCAATGACCGGAATAAAACTCTTGCCCTTGCGGGTGAGGCGATATTCGACCTTCGGCGGAACGACGCCGTAATCCTTGCGGTCGATCAGCCCGGTCTCGGTGAGCGCCTTTAATTCGCGGCTCAGCACGCGGGGCGCGATTTCCGAGGTGCCATCCAAACCTCGCAGCAGGCCGCTTCTGATCTCGCCATAGCGCTTTGCGCCATCCTTCAGATCCCAAACGATCCGCAGCTTGTACTTGCCGCTAATCATTTTCTGGAACGCCGCGACCGGGCATCCGCACGTCAACGCCGATTTTGCGTTCGCCATGGCATGATCTCCAATGCGTCTCTCGTTTCCGAGCAAACTACGAGCAAGCGCCAAGCGAGTCCATAGTATCATTTTTGTCCATACTTGCATTATCGCGCCTATCAGCGCCAGATTACGGCGTGCAACTGGGAAACGGAACAATGATCCTCGTGACGGGCGCCACTGGACTGAACGGGAAAGAGTTGCTGCGCGTGATGTCGGCTGGTGGCGTCGCCGTGCGCGCGCTGGTGCGCAATCCCGCCAAGGCCCAGGCGATCGCGGCACTGCCCCACGTTGAAATCGTGCAAGGCGACATGGCGCGTCCCGAGACGCTCGCGGCGGTCTTGCGCGGAATCGACCGCGCAATGCTGATCTCTTCGTCGGCCCCCGACATGCTCGATATTCAGTCGAACTTCATCGATGCAGCCAGCAAGGCTGGGGTAAGACACGTCGTCAAACTGTCCGGGATCATGCCGGAGCTCGATTCGGCGTTTCGGTTCGCCCGGATGCACGGTGAAATCGAGAGAAGGTTGGTAACCTCGGGAATGGCGTTCACGCATCTACGGGCCGGCGAGTTCATGTCGGCCTATTTTCGGCAGGCGCCGATGATCGCCGCCAAGGGCGCGATGTTCCTGCCGATGGAGGACGCCAGGATCGCCTCGATCGATGTCGGCGATATCGCCGAGGTCGCGGCTAAAGTACTGACCGGTTCGGGGCACGAGGGCAAAATCTATCCCCTCACCGGTCCGGAAGCGCTCACCATGACGGAGGTCGCGGCAAAACTCTGCGCCGCTACCGGAAAGACCATCCGCTATGTCAATGTCCCGCCGGAGGATGCGAGACGAGCCCAGCTCGCCGCCGGAATGCCGCCCTACCTCGCCGATGCCCTGTTCGAATTGTTCGCCGAGCGGCGTAACGGCAAGGAGGCTAAGGTCTGGCCTGACGCCGCGGCGCTGCTCGGGCGGCCGCCGACCTCGTTTGACGAGTTCGCCAAGCGCAATGCCGCGGTGTTTCGAGGCGAAGCGCCGCCGCCGAAGGTCTGATATCTCCACTGCGTGACCACGAAGGAGCCATCGATGAAACATTTCATGATCAAGTATCAGTTTGCCAACGGCACCTCGGAGGACTGGCACCAGGAAATTGGCCGGTTCATTTCCGCCCTCAACAACGATCCCGAGCTGAAGGGAAAAATCATCTACCGCTGCATGAAAAACCGCGACGATTCCAGCTATTATCATCTCGCCGCAGCCGTCGACGAACAGGCCATCAAGACCCTGCAGCAGCGGGATTTTTTCAAACACTATACGGAGAAGACCCGGCAGGTCGCCGGCGGCGACGTCGTGGTAACGCCGATCGAGCTGATCGCCGAAACCGCGCCGCTGTAACCGCCCGGCTATCCCGAAATCATCGCGCGAATTCGCTGGGCAAGATGGTCAAGGTCGAACGGCTTGGTGATCATTTCCATGCCCGGCTGCAAAAAGCCGTTGGATATCGCGACGCTCTCGGCGTAGCCGGTAATGAAAAGAATCTTGAGCTCGGGCCTGGTTTCCCGCGCCTGATCCGCGACCTGACGGCCGTTCATGCCGGGCAAGCCAACGTCGGTGACCAGTAGATCAATCCGCTCATTCGTGCGCAGGATTCGCAGGCCCGACGGTCCATCGACGGCTTCGAGCGTCCGGTAGCCCTGTTCCCCGAGCATCTCCAGGATGACCCCGCGTACGACCGGCTCGTCCTCGACCACCAGCACGGTCTCGCCGGTGAAGGCAAGCTCCGGCGCCCGGACGGCTGACGCATGCGGAGCCGCGACATCGCCAAGATGACGCGGCAAATAGAGCTTGACCGATGTCCCCCGCCCCAATTTGCTGTCGATCGTCACGTGGCCGTTCGACTGCCGCGCAAAACCATAGATCATCGAAAGCCCAAGTCCGGTGCCTTGCCCGATCGGCTTGGTTGTAAAGAACGGATCGAAGGCGCGCGCCGCCACCTCCGCGCTCATGCCCACGCCGGTGTCGGTGACACTGATGGAGACATAATCGCCGGGCGAAAGCGCGGGAGTATCCGCGGTCACGCTGTCGAAGCGTACGTTGGCGGTGGCGATAGCGAGCCTGCCGCCATCCGGCATGGCGTCGCGTGCGTTGATGGCGAGATTGAGCAGCGCGCTTTCCAATTGATTGGGATCGCAAAGCGTGCCCCACAAATCATTCGACGCGACGATTTCAAGATCGATGGTCTCGCCGATCGTTCTGCGCAGGAGATCCTCCAGTGACACGACGAGTTGATTTGCGTCGACGCTTTTCGGGACCAGTGGCTGTCGCCGCGCAAAGGCAAGCAAGCGGTGGGTGAGCGCGGCGGCGCGGTTCGCCGATGTCATTGCCGCGTCGATGTAGCGCGCAACGTTATCGGTCCGCCCTTGATCGAGACGGGTCTGCAAAAGATCCAGCGATCCTACGATTCCGGTCAGCAGATTATTGAAGTCGTGTGCGATGCCGCCGGTGAGCTGGCCCACCGCTTCCATCTTCTGGGATTGAAGCAATGCCTCCTCGGTGGCCTTCAGCCGTTCGGCCGCAGCCTTCTCCGCGGTCACGTCGCGGGCAACCGCATAGTTGCGGTCTTTGTCGGATACCCCCGTCCACGACAGCCACCGGTACGATCCGTCCCTATGACGAAAGCGACTCTCGAACTTGACGGTGGTTTCGCTGTCACCGAGCTTCTTCACATGCGCTCGCGTTATTCCGCCATCGTCGGGGTGCTCGAGCCATTCGGAAGTGCGGTTCAGCAATTCGGCCTCGCTCCAGCCGAGCGTTTTGGTCCAGGCCGGGTTTACCGTTCGCCAGACGCCGTTGCGATCGGCGACGACCAGAAGATCCTGCGACACGTTCCAGATCCGATCGCGTTCCCGCGTCTTTTCCTCGACACGTTGCGCCAACGTCGCATTCAGCTCGGCGAGTTGGTCCGCAAGATTGCGGAACCGCTCTTCGCTTTGCCGAAGCGCCAGGTCCGCCACCACCTGCTCGGTGACATCGCTATGCGCGCCGACCAGCCGGATGGCTCTTCCATTCTCGTCGCGCTCGATCGTCGATTTTACCGAAATCCAGCGCGTCTCGCCGTCACTTGGACGAATGATCCGGTATTGCACGGTGTACTCTCGCACCTTGCCTGCGACGGCGTCGCGGAATTTTTTTTCGGTGGCTTCGCGATCCTCGGGATGGATGCGCCGGACCCAGTCCTCGTGAGATTCGTTTGCCGCTTCCGGCGGCAGCCCGTGAATCAGCAAATACTCCGGCGACCGGCGATTGCGGAAGCCGGTCCTGAGATCGACCTCGAGGCCCCCGATCCGCCCGATTTGTTGGACCCGCGCGAGTTCAGCCTCGCGTTCCCGTAACGCGGCGGACGCGAGATAGTCCTTGGTCACGTCGCGGCAAACGACAAGCACGCCGCCAATGCCGTCATCTTCGTCTATCGGGCTGTAGCCGTAGGTCCAGTAGACCTGTTCGAGCTTGCCGTGACGCGTCACCGGAACGAGTTGGTTCTCGTGCCACGTCGCGCCGCCACCGCTCATCACCTGTTCGATTTGCGGGCCGATAATATCCCAGATTTCCGCCCAGCACTCCCGTCCGCCCTGACCGAGAGCGCTCGGGTGGCGCTCCGGCCCCATCGTCTGGCGATAGGCGTCATTATAGAACTGAATAAGGCCAGGACCCCACCAGATGAACATCGGGTGATTGGTGTTGAGCAAAATGCGCAGCGCCGTTCGCAGACTTTGCGGCCAGGTCTGCGGCGGCCCCAGCTGACTTGCCGACCAATTGTACGCCCGCGTCAACGCGCCCATTTCCCCGCCGCCAGCAAGGAAATCCGCAGAAGTCGGTCTGTCGATTTTCAACATCAGGAATGATCGGTGGTGAGTTCAGCCCAAATTAGCAGCCGGAACTTAACCGCCTGTCACAATCTCAGCCAATTCACGGCCCGGCATTTGGTTCCAAAATATTCTTCAGGGGCTGGAACAAAACCGCCGGCGAATGCGGCATCCGCGGCCAATGAATGTGGCGAAATGCTTGCGGCTTGATTTCATGCCGCAAGCGTCCTTATTTCATAAGGCCCGCGGCCGTAAGCGCGCGCGTGATGACAGCGCCGACATCGATCGCGCGACGCCGTGGCCCGCGAGCCGGCTCGGGACGGCGATTGAGGGTCGTGAGTGGCCACAGCACCTTGGCAAGATCCGGTACCGACGGGGGCGCCGGCGAAATCACCGGGACGGTCTTCACGGCTTGCTTTACTTCCGCTGCGGAAGCCACCTTGGGCTGACGAATCCATTCCGTCAGGCCGAAGAAATTCGCAATGTGATACGACGAAGAGATTCCCGCCTCGATCAGGAACGCGCCCTGCGCGCCGTATCGCTCGTCGTTTTCAGCAGTCCCGAGCGGGGTGCCGTGGGCCATATCGGTGATGGTGTAGGATTCGACGATGGTTTCGCCATCCGCGTTCCACCAGATCTGGCGAGGATAGCCATCGACGGTGCCCTCCGACATCGGTGTCGAAGGCAAACCGTGCACGTCGAGCCATTGCTTGACGATTTCATTGGCGTTGGCAGGATTGACTGTGCGATCGGCGCTGCCATGCCACACCGAGAGCTTCGGCCAAGGGCCTTTATGATTTGACGCGCCGCGCACCAGATCTCCCAACTCGCCGGCCGGACGGGATGGCGACTGGAACATTCCATTCAGCGCTTCCCGCACATTGCTGGCGACACCGAACGGCAGTCCCGCGATCACCGCGCCGGCTGCGAACACCTCGGGATAGGTTGCAAGCATGACCGACGTCATGGCGCCGCCGGCGGAAAGCCCGGTGACGAATATGCGATGCTGATCGATGCCGATGTCGTCAACCATCCGCGCGATCATCTGCCGGATCGAACAGGCTTCACCGCTGTCTCGCGCGGTGTCTTCCGGATTGAACCAGTTGAAGCATCCGTTGGCGTTATTCGAGGTCTGCTGCTCGGGCATCAGCAACGCAAAGCCATAGCGTTTTGCGAGCCTCGACCAGCCGGCACCCAAATCGTAGCCGGCGGCGGTCTGCCCGCATCCATGAAGAACAACGACCAAAGCCGGTGGCTGCTGGAGGTTCCCCGGGACGAACGAGAGCATCCTGATACCGCCAGGATTGGACCCAAAGTTGGTGGTCTCAACGAGAGGACTGAGGCGAACCGGCCTCCGGTTCCGCCCGAAATCCGTCAAGCCATTGATACCGTTAAGTTTTGGCAGTCGTCGCAGAAATTCGATATTTTTAGCGAGGGACACCGGCAGCTCCTTGGCGAGAGACTTCTTAACCCCACCAAGACCAGATAGTTGCTGCACTGCAAAATAAAAAGACCGAGCGCTGTCAGTCCCCAGGATTATGTCGGCCTGCCTTAATTGGCGTCGGCCGGCCCCGCGAGAGCAGCGCCAACAATAGAACGGCGAGCGTCCCGGCCCATGCAACGCCATGAGGTAGAGCCATTTGCCCCGTCCTTCGTGGAAGCGGCGCAAGCGCGCCTCTTCCAGACGAGGACAAGACTCATCCGAATGCCCGTGCCGTTGCCAACCCGCCGAGCCTGCCGGTGATAGAGAAAAACTGAGCCACCGTTTCCTCGATGATTTGCCGCGCCGACTTCACCGCGTCGATCAGGCCCGCCGATTGTCCCGCCAGCGCAGGCGCAGCTTCCATGTCGCCATGGAAATAGAGTTCGCGAATCCCCTTCAGCGCATCGGGCGCCATCAGGCCCTCGCCGTGGATCGCTCTGGTGCGTTCCGACTTCAGCGCACGGATGCACGGCGTCGATTTCTTGTTGAGCACCAGCGTGCCGGTTTCCTTTGCGTCGACGATCGCGTTCTTGTAGTTGGCGTGAACCGGGCTCTCGGTGCAGCTCACAAACCGTGTCCCCATCTGGATGCCTTCGGCGCCGGCGCGAACGCCACCGCCATGCCGCACCCGTCGCGGATGCCGCCGGCGGCGATCATCGGCACATCGGTGAGGGGTAAAAACGGCGGGGAATTCCGGGCAGCGGTATGTCGCGCCAGGTGACGGTAAGTCACCCTGATCTGCGCGACAACCATGCGTCGACAGCGGTTCTCAGCGATTGCCTTGGCCTTCCCCAGCCCGTAGTTTGGGGCCGAGCAATCCGCAAGAACAAGTGAGTCCGGACCCCATGGCGCGCCTCAAATTCGGAGCCTTCCTCGCCCCACATCATCCCATCGGCGAGCATCCGATGCTGCAATTCCGCCGCGACCTCGATCTTGTCGAGCAGCTCGATGCGCTCGGCTATGACGAGTTCTGGTGCGGCGAGCATCATTCCAGCGGCTGGGAAACCATCGCGTCGCCGGAGATGTTTTTAGCCGCCGCCGGTGAACGCACCAAACGCATCATGCTCGGCACCGGCGTGGTCTCGCTGCCCTATCACCATCCCTTCAATGTCGCGCAACGCATGGTGCAGCTCGACCATATGACGGGAGGCCGCGCCATTTTCGGTTCCGGCCCGGGCGCGCTGGCTTCCGACGCGCATACGCTCGGCATCGATCCGATGACGCAGCGCGACCGTCAGGACGAGGCGATCGCGATCATTCGCCGGCTGTTCAAGGGCGAGCGCGTGACGGCCAGGAGCGACTGGTTCACCATGAACGACGCGGCGCTGCAAATCCTTCCCTTGCAGGAAGAAATGCCGTTCGTGGTGGCCTCGCAGATCTCGCCGTCGGGCATGACCCTGGCCGGCAAATACGGCATCGGCATCATTTCGCTCGGCTCGATGTCGACGCAGGGCCTGATGGCGCTGCCGACGCAATGGGGGTTTGCCGAGGATGCCGCGAAGAAGCACGGCACCACCGTGAGCCGCTCCGACTGGCGCGTATTGTTGAGCTGGCATATCGCCGAGACGCGCGAGCAGGCGCGGCGCGAGGCCGGCGCCGGATTAATGCGCTGGCACAATGAATATACCGTCCGCACGCTGCAGCGGCCGGGTCTGCAGCCCTTCACTTCGCCCGAGGACGCCGTGGAAAAGACCGCCGGCGGCGAAGGCGCCGCCTCCACCATCGGGACGCCGGACGATCTGGTCAAAACCATCAAGAGCCTGATGGACGTCAGCGGCGGCGTCGGCACCATCGTCGGCTTCGTGCACGACTGGGCCAATCCGGAGAACACCCGCCGCAGCTGGGACATGGTGGCGCGCTACGTGGTTCCGGAGATCAACGGTTATATCGATGGCCTGCGCAAATCGCAGAAATTCGTGATCGAGAATCGCGCAGTGTTCGAGCGTGCAGGCCAGGCCGTGATGGCGAAGATCATGGAAAACGACAAAGCCGCCGCAGCTCTTCCCCTCACCGGTCCCGGACGGGTCGCGATCCCGACCATCAATGCGCCGGATCTGCTGAAGGAAGCCACCAAGCGCAAGGCATGATGCGAGCGGCTCGCCGCATGCATCCCGCGCCAGATTATTCGATCACCTCGTCGGCGCGCGCAAGCAGCGTCGGCGGCACGTCGAGGCCGAGCGCCTTGGCGGTCTTCATATTGACGATCAGGTCGAATTTGGTTGGTTGCTCGACCGGGATGTCGGCCGGTTTTGCGCCGCGTAAAATCTTGTCCACTTGCCCTGCGGCGTGCCGGAACAGGTCTGCCCAGTTCGGTCCGTAGGACATCAGGGCTCCCGCATCGACATACTCACGGTTTCCGTAAATTGTCGGCAATCGCTCACCCTGTGCTAGGGCGTTGATTTGAATGCGGCGGCTGAAAATGAGTGGATCGGAAGCAACGTAAAGTGCGTCCACGCGATCCCTGAGAGCCTCGATAGCCGGTGCGATCTCATCCGCCTGCCGGATTTCGATTGGCGTGACTTCGAGGCCTAACCCATGGGCCGTCGCCAGCACCTCACCCATCTCCAGCACGGCGCCGGGAGCGCCGGCATTGGCCATCACCGCCAATCGGGCAAGCTTCGGGACAACCTCGCGCAAGAGTTCAATGCGCTTGCCCGCGGTATCGGTCTGCTGGATCGACATTCCCGTGACGTTACCGCCCGGTCGAGCCAGACTTGCAACAACACCGACGCCAACCGGATCCATCTGGGCCGCAAACACGATGGGGATGATCGCGGTAGCCTGTTTTGCCGCGAGCACCGGCGCGGATGCCCAGGTCACGATAACGTCGACCTTTAGCCTGACGAGCTCGGCCGCGATCTCGCTGTAGCGCTCGGTATGCGCCTCTGCCCAGCGATACTCGATCGCGACGGTACGCCCCTCGACCCAACCGAGTTCCCGCAGCCGCTTAGCGAACGCCAGCACCCATTGGCTCGCAACCTCAGGCGAGGCCGCGCCCAGGAATCCGATCGTCGGCAACCTCGCGGGCTGTTGGGCGCGTGCTAACAGGGGCCATGTGGCGGAGCAGCTCAAACCCGCGATGAAGGTCCGCCGTTTCATTCCATTTCCGGACGCGTCCAATGAGACCACACCAAAGACCGCTGGCCATATTTGTCGCAGCCTATCACGACACCAAGTTTTGTCGCGTATTTTGGATCGATCGACCAGTCCGTATTGGATGAGCCTTTGCAGGGGAGTGACAAGAGGTTATTTACTAGCCTGGGTTACGCCGTCGACCGCCTGCGTGCTCCCGAATCTCGGGCGCAACAAGGTCGCGGTCGAACGGATCAGCCGGAGCAACTGCCATGTCGATGCAAAGTGTAGCCCCATCCGCCCTTAGCTTCACGCCGCCAAAGCGCAATTCGCTGACGCACATTCCAGGCGACGAGGGCTGGCCTATCATCGGCAAGACACTCGAAGTGCTCGCCGATCCCAAAGGACAGGTCGAGCGTCAATCCGCCAAATACGGCCTGATCTATCGCAGCCATTTATTCGGCGAGACCAGTCTAGTCCTGCTTGGACCCGAGGCCAATGAACTCGTGCTGTTCGACCAGGCCAAGCTGTTCTCTTCGACGCACGGCTGGGGCCGGATTCTAGGCCTGCTGTTTCCGCGCGGATTGATGCTGCTCGATTTCGAGGAGCATCGGCTGCACCGACGTGCTTTGTCGGTCGCGTTCAAATCCGGGCCGATGAAGTCCTATCTTGCCGAGCTGGATACCGGGATCGCGGCGCGCGTGGAACAATGGAAGGCGCAACCGGGGCCGATGCTGTTTTATCCCGCGATGAAGCAGCTCACGCTCGACCTCGCCGCGACGTCCTTTCTCGGCGCCGGCATCGGTCCGGAGGTTGACGAGATCACGCGCGCTTTCGTCGACATGGTGGCCGCCTCGGTCGCCGTTATCCGCAAACCGTTGCCCGGAACCGCGATGGCGCGCGGCGTACGAGGCCGCCGGCGCATCGTTGCTTATTTCTCGGAACAAATCCCGATCCGTCGCGCCAACGGCGGCGAAGACCTTTTCTCGCAATTGTGCCGGGCGAACTCATGAAGACGGCGCGCTGCTGTCGACGCAGGATATCATCGATCACATGAGTTTCCTGATGATGGCCGCGCACGATACGCTGACCTCATCGCTGACTTCGTTCGTCGCCGCGCTTGCCGCCAATCCGCAGTGGCAACAGAAATTGCGTGACGAGGTGACGGCGCTGGGCGTGACCGCCGGCGAGCCCACCACATTCGATAACCTCGAAGCCATGCCTTTATCCGAGATGGCGTTCAAGGAAGCCCTGCGGCTCAAGCCGCCGGTGCCCTCGATGCCGCGACGCGCGATACGGGATTTCAGCTTCATGGGCTACGCGATCCCCGCGGGCACCATGATTGGCATCAACCCGTTGTTCTCCCACCACATGCCGGAGATCTGGCCCGAGCCCGACACGTTCGATCCGATGCGCTTCACCGACGAGGCGCAGCGCACCCGTCATCGCTTCGCCTGGGTGCCGTTCGGCGGCGGCGCGCATATGTGCCTCGGGCTGCATTTTGCCTATATGCAGGCCAAATGTTTCGCGCGGCATTTCCTGCAGAATCTCAGCGTTTCGCTGGAGCCGGGCTACACGCCTGACTGGCAGATGTGGCCGATCCCGAAGCCGCGCGACGGATTGCGCGTGACGGTGACGCCGGTGTAAATCCCGCGGCGGTCGGCGCGGGAACCCGACCAATATCGCTATTCGATAAAGGTCGTGAGCTGCGCACCTTCGTCCGCCACGAACACCGCGATCAGTTCCGCGGGCTCCGTGTTGCTCGCATTCGCCGACACCAGATGCGTTGCGCCGGGAGGCTCGAAGAACGACTGTCCGACCTTAAAGGTCTCGACGGGACCGCCGGCCAGCTGTGAGCGAATCTCACCCTTGGTGACGTAGGCGGTAACCGAGCCTGCGTGGCGATGCGCGCGGGTAAATCCGTCGGGGCCATAGAACACGCGCACGATCGTAACGCGCTTGCCCGGCACATTCGGCAGGGCGTGCGAGGCAATCGGCTCGACAGTGTCGAGCGTCGATCCCGCGGGATCGCTGACCGCGCATAGCGGTGCGACGACACTCGAGATGGCGTCCATCGTGAGCGGCAACGCCTTCCCGATCACGAACGCGCAGGCAAGACCGGCGATAACCGCCATATAAAATGGCCGGGCCTCAGCGCGCACCGCCGACAGACCAGATGTTGCGGACATCGAAATCTCCCTGGATGCCTATCCCGCGCCCTGATCGAACGCCTTGCGCATGGCGACATAGCCCTGCTGCTGCGCCGTCCAGTTACGGCCGCCGGTAATGGCGCCATCGACCACCAGATCGTGGCCGTTGATGAAACTGGATTCGTCGCTGGCGAGGAACACCGCGGCGTAGGCGATGTCTTCGGGCAGCCCGGCACGCTGGATCGGCTGCGCGGTCTTGTAGATCTCGCGCATCACGTCAGGCGTTTTCTCCGCCGCCTCGACCGAAAGCCCGAGCGCCTTGCCGAAGATTCCGGTGGCGATCGCGCCCGGCGATATGCTGTTGACGCGGATGCCGGATTCGCCGAGTTCCATCGCCACGCATCTAGTGAGGTGGATAACGGCGGCCTTGGCCGCGCCATACACCACCGACGACGAGAAACCTGCGAGCCTCCCGGCGATGCTGCCATTGTTGATGATGCTGCCGGAACCCCGGCGGCGCATATGCGGTGCGGCGTGCTTCATGCCGAGCATCACGCTGCGCACCAGCGTCGCCATCGCGGCGTCGAAGCGCTGAACGTCGAGGCCTTCGATGCCGCCGGTCTGCGCCGGGCCGCCGGCGTTGTTGAACAGACAATCGATGCGGCCGAATTTTTCGACCGCCTGCCCGATCAGCGCGCGCATCTGATCCTCGACCGTGACATCGGTCTGGCGGAAGATGCAGGCGACGCCGAGCTTTTTGGCCAGCGCCTCGCCCTCCGGTGCGCGGCGACCGGCGATGACGATTTGCGCGCCTTCCGCGACGAATATCTCGGCGGTCCTCAGACCGATGCCACTTGTCGCGCCGGTGATGACCGCGACCTTGCCACTTAGCCTTCCCATGTCGTTCTCTCCGAAATCGGCGAAGTTGATTCTAAGTTTATCTCCGGCCTGCCGGAACAACGCAAGCCAAGCTTTGTTGCGCACCAGATACTCAATCCGAGCAGGTTTTCGCCTTTTGCGGCCGCTGATAGCATATTTTCCGCTATGCTCGGCATTATTCGGATTCGCTGATCGGCTGATTTGACCATGGTGAAATTGATCGAGGAGTTCCGGCGCGGCTGGCAAGGAACATCGCAGCCGTCGCCGCTTTTCAGCATTGGATTTGCAGCATCTTGTATCGTTCTGTCGACCGCCGCGCGGTGGTGTCTCTCACTGATCCGGCCGGACGTATTTTTCACGCCTTATTTTCCGGCCGTATTCTTTGCGACCGCGTTCGGCGGCTTCCGGGTCGGGATCGCGACCGCCCTGGTCGGGGGGATACTCGGTTCGACCCTGAATTTCAGCGACGCGTCGGCCGATTTTGCAAGACTGGCGCTTCTGGTCATCTACCTGATCGTTTGCGGTCTCACGATATGGGGCGTCGAGCACTATCGCTCGATCGCCTCGCATGAACGGCAGATCTCAAGGCGCCTGATTGAGGAGGAGGAGTACCGGAAGCTCGTTGTCGACGAACTTCAGCACCGGCTTAAAAACAAATTGTCCACGATTCACGCTGTTCTGCATCAAATCCTGCAGGATCAACCAAAGATCTGGGCCGGCATCGATCAGCGGATGCGGGCGCTTTCCGCGACCGACGATCTGATCGCAAAGGTCGACGGTACCGGTTGCGATATCAAGGATCTCCTGCTCTCCGAACTCGGGCCTTACGGACACGTTCGATTTATCTTGAACGGAAATCCGCTGTTTCTTCCCGCCAAATTAGCCGTGAGCCTTGCATTGATGTTTCACGAACTTGGCACCAACGCTGGAAAATACGGTGCGTTTTCCTCTGCGCGCGGGCTATTGCAGGTGTCATGGTCCGTCGCAGACGATCGGCTCACCATTACCTGGGACGAGACCGAAGGTCCCCCGGTCACAAGCGTCGGCGAGGCAGGCTTTGGAACCAAACTGCTGAAATCGGCGCTCAGGCCTTTCGAGGGCAAGACTGAAATTGCCTTTTTGAGGACCGGAATACATTGCACGATGCAATGCCGCATACCACGAAGCTGAGCGGTCCTTCGCGCCGGCAAGGACAGTAGGTCCCCGCCATAACGCATATTCTGAGGCGGCGTTGACCCTCTGTTAATGACAACTCGCGGCGCTTCGGCCAAAATTGACCGTCTAACCGCGCGTCTGCGTCTTTCTTGATGCCACTTAACGAAAACTACAAGAGACTCCATCATGGTCCGCGGCCATGCAAAGCCGCTATCAACTTGACCTGCGATCCGCCACGACCGAAGGCGGTAGCGAACTCGCTGCAGATACCGAGCTGCGTATTCTGCGGGATGTTTTCAGAATGCTCCCGAGCGGTGTCACAGTTCAGGACGAGCAAGGACATTTCCTGCTGGTGAACGATGCCGCCGCGGCGCAGCTCAGGATTTCCACAGGCGAGCCGTCCGGGCCCGCGTCGAAAGAACTAAACCGCCGTCGCGAAACCGGGCTTGAATTGCTCCGCTCCGGCCGCCCCGCGGTCGCGGAAGAATGCGTAACCAGCGGCGAGGCAAAGCAGGTCTTTCTCACGGTCCATCGGCCGGTTCGGATCGCAGATCGCAAACTGTTGCTTTCGAGCTCGGCTGACATCAGCGAGCAAAAGGCCGTCGAAGATCAGCTGTTCCGGTCGGCTTATTATGACGAGCTGACCGACCTGCCGACGCGGCGCGTGGTTGAACGTCGCGCCAACAGCCTTCTGCAGCGCGACGGAACGCAAGGCAAGTTCGCGCTCGCGTTTCTCGACATCGACAATTTCAAGCACATCAACGACTATTACGGCCACGCGATCGGGGATGCGCTTCTGGTAGAGGTCGCAAAGCGGCTCAGGCTGGATTTGCGCGATTCCGACATGCTATCGCGGATCAGCGGCGACGAGTTCATTCTGCTGCTCAACCCTATCCAGGGCGAGCGTGAGGTGGCGGAATACATCCAGTTTGCGCTGGAACGGCTGAGAGCGCCGTTTTTCATCGATGGATCGGAAATATTTGCTTCTACTTCGATCGGGGTGAGTCTTTATCCCGACCATGGCCGCAGCTACGATGTGCTGCGCCAGAACGCCGATATTGCGATGTATCGCGTCAAGAACGAGGGCAAGGGCGCCGCGGTCTTCTTCGACGCCAGCATGGAGCGCGAGGCGCTCGCGCGAATCAAGGTCGAGCAGGCGCTGCGGCTTGCCATTCTGGAAAAACGCTTTTGCTGCGCCTTCCAGCCGAAGATCGACATCAGAACCCAGGATATCAAGGGCATCGAGGCGCTGGTCCGTCTGCGCGACGATGAAGGCGTCATTCAGGCGCCCGGCACCTTCATCAATCTCGCTGTGGAGTTGGGATTGATCGACGAGCTTACTCATCTGGTGCTGGCGGAGATCGTCAAGTCGATCGATCTCATCAATGAAACGTTCGGCGCCGACACCAGCATCAGCATCAACGTGGCGGCGAAGCAGGCCGGCAATCCGAAGTTCATGCGACCGTTTGCGCAGGCGCTTGAGGCAACCGGGTTTCCCGAGCGCTTCATGATCGAGGTGACGGAAGATGCCTTCGTCGCAAAAACACACTTCCAGACGGAAATCCTGCCGATCTTCCGCAAGCTCGGGGTCGGGATATCAATCGATGATTTCGGTATCGGCTATTCTTCGCTGTCGGCGCTGGCCGACATCACCGCCGACGAGATCAAGATCGACCGATCGTTCATCACCGACATTCATAAACGTCCTCGCAGCCAGGGCATTTTGAGAGCGATCGAATCGCTCAGCGAGGCCCTCGGCATGACCGTTATTGCGGAGGGCCTCGAATCCTTCGAAGAACTCGCCTACCTGCAGGCCGCCACCAGAATCCGCTATGCGCAGGGTTTCTATTTTTCCAAGCCGATCTTTCTTGAAGAACTCAAACCGGCAATTCCGATCGTCAGCGAAGCGCGCATCAACCTGGCAAGCCGCCCGCTTCAGGAAAACCGCCCGGTCTATGCGCGCGCCGATCGCTATCGCCGTTGATCGCGATCGCGGAATCTCCGTCCCGACCGTTGACGCCCCGCCAACGAAGCCTTGCGCCGGTAGCTAAACTGGATCGTGCGTAGCCCCCCAAAGACAAGACCATGACGAGGCGTCTCTAGCCACAATGCCGCCTTGACCCGAGGCGAGCCCTGACCCTATCAGTGACACGTAGATCACCTAACCGGAAACCTTGGGAGAGTAGCTGTGCGAACGTCCTTCATCGTTCAGGCCATTGCCGTCGCTTTTTTGGGAACAGCCGCCCAGGCGGATGATTTGAAGATCGCCTTGATCTACGGCAAAACCGGGCCGCTGGAAGCCTACGCGAAGCAAACCGAAACCGGGCTGCGCATGGGGCTGGAATATGCCACCAAAGGCACCATGACGCTCGACGGTCGCAAGATCGTTGTCATTACCAAGGACGATCAGAGCAAGCCGGATTTATCCAAGGCGGCGCTTGCTGAGGCCTATCAGGACGACAAGGTCGATATCGCCATCGCCACGACATCGTCGGCCGCTGCGCTTGCGGACCTTCCGGTGGCCGAAGAAAACAAGAAAGTCCTGATCGTCGAACCGGCGGTTGCGGACCAGATTACCGGCGAGAAGTGGAATCGATATATTTTCCGCACCGGGCGGAATTCCTCCCAGGACGCCATCTCGAATGCGGTTGCGATCGGCAAGCCGGGAGTCACCGTTGCGACCTTGGCGCAGGACTATGCCTTCGGCCGTGATGGCGTCGCCGCCTTCAAGGAAGCGCTGGCAAAGACCGGGGCGACGCTTGCTGCCGAAGAATACGTGCCGACAACCACGACAGATTTCACCGCGGCCGGTCAGCGCCTGTTCGACGCGCTCAAGGACAAGCCGGGGCGCAAGATCATCTGGGTGATCTGGGCGGGCGGCGGCGATCCGCTAACCAAGCTGCAGGATATGGACCCGAAGCGTTATGGCATCGAACTTTCGACCGGCGGCAATATTCTGCCGGCGCTCGCCGCCTACAAGCGTCTCCCCGGCATGGAAGGCGCGACGTATTATTATTATGACATTCCGAAAAATCCGGTGAACGACTGGCTGGTTGCAGAACATCAGAAGCGCTTCAACGCGCCGCCGGATTTCTTCACCGCCGGCGGGTTTGCCGCCGGTATGGCCGTGGTCGCCGCCGTCACCAAGGCAAAGTCTACCGATACGGAAAAGCTGATCAGCGCCATGGAAGGCATGGAGTTCGATACGCCCAAGGGCAAGATGATTTTCCGCAAGGAGGACCATCAGGCGCTGCAGAGCATGTATCACTTCAAGGTCAAGGTCGATCCGAACGTCAGCTGGGCCGTGCTGGAGCCGGTGCGTGAACTCAAGATCGAAGACATGAACATTCCGATCCGCAACAAGCGGTAAGCCAGACGTGTTCCTGCATGATGCCCGGCTTAGTGCCGGGCATTTACATCCCGTGAGTGACTTATGACCTTCACTCTCGAAACCCGCGATCTGACCATTCGCTTCGGCGGACACGTCGCGGTCAATAACGTCAGCTGCATGTTTCGTCCCGGCGAGCTGACCGCCATTGTCGGCCCCAACGGAGCCGGAAAGACCACCTACTTCAATTTGATCTCAGGGCAGCTTCGTCCCACCGATGGCAGCATCCTGTTCGATGGCGCCGATATCACGCAGCTTTCGGCTCCGCTTCGCACCCGCGCGGGGCTCGGACGCGCTTTCCAGCTCACCAACCTGTTTCCAAACCTCAGCGTCGAAGAGAATGTTCGTCTCGCCGTGCAATCCGCAAGCGGCGTGCATTACGACATGTTGCGGCCATGGATGACGCGCCGGGACCTGATCGCCCGCGCCGACGTCATTCTCGACAAGGTTGCGCTTGGCAGCCGGCGGGGCGTGGCGGCGACCGCCCTGTCTCATGGCGATCAGCGCAAACTCGAGGTCGCACTTATGATGGCGCTCGAGCCGAAGGTCTTCATGTTCGACGAGCCCACCGCCGGCATGAGCATCGATGAAGTTCCGGTCGTGCTCAATCTGATCGCGCAGCTCAAGCTGGACACAAGCAAGATCATTCTGCTGGTCGAGCACAAGATGGACGTGGTGCGTTCGCTGGCGGACCGCATCATCGTGTTGCACAACGGCCAGCTCGTTGCCGACGGCAAGCCGGCCGACGTTATCGCCTCGCCGATCGTGCAGGAGGCTTATCTCGGCATCGCGCCGGGAAAGAGCGCGGCATGACCGATCTTCTGACACTGGCCGGTGTGCATACCCATATCGGGCGCTATCACATTCTGCACGGCGTCGACCTCGGTGCCGCCGAGGGTCAAACCACCATGCTGCTGGGCCGCAACGGCGCCGGCAAGACCTCGACGCTCCGAACCATCATGGGCCTGTGGCAGGCATCCGCCGGACAGATTTCGCTCGACGGACAACGCATCGAGCAGAGCGCGACCCCGGATATCGCCCGGCTCAGCGTCGGTTATGTCCCCGAGAGCATGGCGGTGTTCTCGGATCTTTCGGTAAAGGAAAACCTGGTGCTCGCGGCGCGCGACGGACCGCTCGACGATGTCAGGCTCGACTGGATTTTCGGATTCTTTCCCGCGTTGCGGCGGTTCTGGCTGTCGCGCGCCGGCGCATTGTCGGGCGGACAGAAGCAAATGCTTTCCATCGCACGCGCGATCGTCGAACCGCGCAAGCTGCTGCTGATCGACGAGCCTACCAAGGGCCTGGCGCCGGCGATTGTCGTGGCGCTGATCGAATGCCTGGCCGAGATCAAGCGCCGCGGCGCTACTATTC
The DNA here is from genome assembly GCA_963732455.1 of uncultured Alphaproteobacteria bacterium. Classification (GTDB taxonomy): domain Bacteria; phylum Pseudomonadota; class Alphaproteobacteria; order Rhizobiales; family Xanthobacteraceae; genus Bradyrhizobium. Next base: position 253,539 of record CAVSZM010000012.1, read on the forward strand.
TCATGGTCGAACAGAACTTCCATGCCGCGCGCGAGCTCGGCGACAAGGTTCTGGTGATGGATAACGGCAAAATCGTCCACCGCGGCGAGATGGCGGCGCTAGCGGCCGACGTCGCGCTCCAGGAGCGGTTGCTCGGGCTCAGTCTGGAGACGCATCAGTGACCGATCTTGCCGCTTCAGGCGCGTTGCCCAAGCCGAAACGGGACGATTTGCCGGTGCTGTTGCCAGTGATCCTCGCGCTGGCGATGCTGCCGTTGATCGGATCGGCAAGCTCCTGGGTGACGCTGACGGTCGCGAGCCTCGCCATGGGCATGATGATCTTCATCATGGCCTCCGGGCTGACATTGGTGTTCGGCCTGATGGACGTGCTCAATTTCGGTCACGGCGCATTCATCGCGGTTGGCGCTTATGTCGCGACGCTTGTGCTGTTGCCGCTTGCACCTTACGTGCAGGCCGACTCGCTATGGGCAAATCTTGCGGTGCTGGCGCCGGCCGCTGTCTTGTCGATGGCCGTCTCCGGCGCGCTTGGACTGGTCGTCGAGCGCGTATTGATCCTTCCGGTCTACGGTCAGCACCTCAAGCAAATCCTGATGACCACCGGCGGGTTGATCGTCGCTGAACAGGCGCTGTATGCGTTGTGGGGGCCGCAGATCATACCGCTGCCGCTGCCGACATCGCTGCGCGGTTCTTTCATCATTGGCGACATCGCGATTGCAAAATACCGCCTGCTGGCGATGCTGGTCGGCCTCGTCGTTTTCGCAGGCATTCAATTGGTGCTGAACCGAACCAAGATCGGCCTCCTGATCCGCGCCGGGGTGGAAAACCGCGAGATGGTGGAAGCGCTTGGCTATCGCATCCGGCGGCTGTTCCTCGGGGTTTTCATGGTCGGCTCCGGTCTCGCCGGTCTTGGCGGTGTGATGTGGGCGCTGTACCGCGAGCAAGTGCACGCCTCTATGGGCAACGATCTCACGGTGCTGGTGTTCATCGTAGTAATTATTGGCGGCCTCGGATCGATCGGTGGCTGCTTCATCGGCGCGCTGCTGGTCGCCATGGTCGCAAATTACGGAGGCTTTCTGGTGCCGAAGCTGGCGCTGGTCTCAAATATTCTGCTGATGGTCGCCATTCTGATGTGGCGTCCGCGCGGACTATACGCGGTGACCAGCCGATGATGATCCTCTCCGGCGATCCGCCGCGCAGCCGCGTCCTCAGTATCGTGCTTGTCGCTATCATAGCGGCGCTGGCCATTACGCCCCTTGTCTTTCCCGGCGCAAAGGCAATGAACGTCGCCACCAAGATCTGCATCTTCGCAGCACTGGTGGCGTCCTACGATCTCCTGCTCGGCTACACCGGCTCGGTGTCGTTTGCGCACACCATGTTTTACGGCATCGGCAGCTATTCGATCGCGATCGCGCTTTATTCCATGGGACCGAGTTGGGCCGCGGTTGCTTCAGGCGTTGTTATTGGTCTCCCCCTGGCGATGCTGCTGGCACTCGGGATCGGACTATTCTCATTGCGGGTCGAGGCGATCTTTTTTGCAATGATCACACTCGCGGTGGCGTCGGCATTTCTGGTGCTGGCATCGCAGTTGTCATGGCTGACAGGCGGCGAGGACGGCCGCAGCTTTCAGCTGCCGGAATTATTGCGGCCGGGCACGGTCCTGGTTTCGAAAGATCTGTTCGGCTTCGAACTTAACGGGCGCGTGCTGACCTACTATCTTATTTTCACGGCGTCCGCGGTAATGATTCTGGCGCTGCTGCGCGTGGTGAATTCGCCGTTCGGCCGGGTGCTGCAGGCTATCCGCGAGAACCGCTTCCGTGCCGAAGCGTTGGGTTACCGCACCGTATTCCACCTGACTTACGCCAACTGCCTTGCGGCCCTCGTCGCCGCCAGCGCCGGCATGCTGAACGCGTTGTGGCTGCGTTATGCCGGACCCGACACCTCGCTGAGTTTTTCCATCATGCTGGACATCTTGCTGATGGTCGTGATCGGCGGCATGGGCACGATTTACGGTGCGATTATCGGCGCTACAATCTTCATTCTGGCACAAAACTACCTTCAGGCGCTGATGGGGGCCGCCTCCAACGCCGCGGCCGACGCCGGACTGCCGCTGCTGCCGGGATTGCTGCATCCGGACCGCTGGCTGCTGTGGCTCGGACTGCTGTTTATCGCCAGCGTCTATTTCTTTCCGACCGGCGTCGTGGGACGGTTGCGAAACCCGCCGCGCGCATCGTCCTGAGGGTATGAGCCGGGACAATGCGTCCGATCCATTCCCTTCCGCGCAAAGAGCTCTTCCATGGCCAAAATCGAATCCCGCCTCGCCGCTCTCGGTCTGGTCCTGCCGCCGGCATTCTCACCGCCCCCCGGCATTGTGCTTCCCTACGTCAACGTGCGTCTGACCGGAAACCGCGCCGTCATCGCCGGGCACGGGCCGCAGAGCCCCGAGGGACCTCTCGCGCCGCCGCTCGGCAAGGTCGGACGCGATCTGACGGTTGAGCAGGGCTACATGGCCGCAAGGCTCACCGCACTGTCCATGCTTGGCTATCTCAAACGCGCGCTCGGCGATCTCGACCGGATTTCGCATTGGGTGCGCATTTTCGGCATGGTCAATTCCGCGCCCGGCTTTGTCCAACAACCCGCCGTCATCAACGGGTGCTCTGATCTCATCCTCGAGCTCTGGGGACCCGAGGCTGGCGCCCATGCACGCAGCGCGGTGGGCATGGCCGAGTTACCGTTTGGGATGCCGGTGGAAATCGAGGGCGAGGCGCAGATCCTAGCTTGACGCAATTCGGTTTGATAGTCCGGCCTATCGTTATAGGATACGCAAAATCACCCGGCGCGAGCGCGCGTCATTCCGGCTTCGAAGAAAACGCATGCCTCCTGTCTCCATTTTTCTGAATATACTTTGGATTGTCTTTGGCGGCCTGTGGATGGCAGCGGCGTGGGTGGTCGCGGCCATCATCATGGCAATCACCATTATCGGCCTGCCGTGGGCAAGGGCTGCGTTCACGATCGCTGCTTACACGTTGCTGCCTTTCGGTCAACAGGCGGTGCGCCGCGACAGCCTCACCGGTCGCTCCGATATCGGCACCGGACCGCTGGGCCTGATCGGCAATCTGATCTGGCTGCTGCTCGCGGGCTGGTGGCTGGCGCTTGGCCACATCTGCACGGCGATCGTGCTGGCCGTGACCATTATCGGCATCCCCTTCGCCTGGGCGCATGTGAAGCTGGCCGGCATAGCGCTCTGGCCGATCGGCAAGGTAATCGTTCCCGCCTAGTTTTTGCCAAGTGCCGTTACCGCCTCCTCCACGCTGCGGAACAGACGATCTGGTCCCAGCAGCTCATTGATGCCAAACCGCACCATTGCATCCTGAGCACGGACGGATTCGAGGCGAGCTATGGCAAAATCGACGCCCTCGGTTTGACACTTGCGAATGAGGTCACGCAAGACCTGGGCGGCGGTAAAGTCGATCTCGACAATACCCGTGGCTTCCAGGACGATCAGCCGCGCCTTCTGGGGTGAGGACCGCAAGGCATCCAGGATATCTCGCCGAAAATCATATGCATTGAGAAATGATAACGGCGCCTGAAATCCCGCGACAATGACGCCGGGCTCTCGCTCACCGGGGAGATTCGGGCTCGACGGCCACCAGATTGAGGTTCCGGAAACGCGTTCGAAGATGAGCACGCGAGCGCGCGTTGTGCTCCATATGCCGTGCAATAGTGAGAGCGCAATACCGATTCCTACGCCTTGCTCTATCGGGAGAACGATGATGGCCGCGGCCGTCGAGAGGATCAGGAGAAATTCACCGAATGACTGCCGGTAAATCGCGACGATCTGGCCAACACGAAGGATCCTTATTGCGACGAACAGCAGAACGCCTCCGAGCGCCGCGTTAGGAATTCGGCTCAGCAGCGAGGCGCCAAACGCCAACAGGGCGATCACGATGGCGACGGCGGCGAGGCCAGCGAGTTGAGATCGTCCGCCGGTCTCGCACACGACAGCCGTGCGCGGCGGGCTGGCATTGACCGGAAATGCGCCGATAAGTCCTGACAAGATACTGCCGACGCCGACGCCTACGAAGTCCCGATCGACATCCGGGGGCTCATCGGGATCCGACGGAAACGATCTCGTCGTTGCCGCCGTCTGCACCATGACGACAATTGAGATGATAAGGCTTAGCGACACGAGGCTCGCGAAGTGACCGGCCGATATGTCCGGCAGCGCAAGCGCCGGCGGTGCAACCGAGACCGCACCGAGAACGGTGACGCCCCGGCTCTCAAGTCCGAGCAGCACCGCTCCCACACCCGCCAGGGCGAGGCCTATCAATGCTCCGGGAATGCGCGCATCGATCCGCTCCGATGCGGCGATTATCCCCAGAACTCCCAAGCCGATAACAAGCGTAAACAGGTTTGTTTCGCCCAGATGTCTGGCGAGGATCGCCACGCGCTGGAGCATCGGGCCGCCAGGAGAGGGCAGCCCGAGTATGACAGGCAATTGGGAGACCAGGATGTGCACGGAAATGCCGACAAGAAATCCTATCGTCACAGGTATCGAGAGAAGATCGGCGATCCAGCCCAAACGAAAAATTCCGGCTGCGAGCAGCAATAGTCCGACCATGAGCGCGAGAGCCGCAGCCAGCACCAGGTATTGCGGCGTGCCGGACGCAGCCAGCAAGGCAAGACCTCCCGCAAAGATTGGCGTTATGGTCGAATCCGCGCCGGACGACAGGAAGCGATTGCTTCCGAATACGGCGAACGCGAGCGAGCCTGCCAGAAAGGCGAAAAAGCCGATCTGTGGCGCGAACCCGCCCAGCCGGGCCGTCGCCATCTGTTCCGGAATTGCAATGGCGGCGAGGGTGAGGCCCGCAAACAGGTCGTGCGTGAGAAATTGAAGGTGATACGAATTCAGCGAACGGAACACCGGCCAGGCATTGCCCGAACCTCCGAAACCACGCTCCGGGGAGCCGGAAGAATCAGCCATGGCTCGTCGCCTCCCCTGCCGGACGCCCGGGTTCAATCAGATTGGTTTCGCCGGATCATCGAGCCGTAACTAGCATGACGGCGGGGAGCCCGGGAATAAAGGCTCAAATGTCCCCTTCTTCTCCAGCCGGCCGCGATTGCTCTCGGCGAGTATAGGGCGAATAAGCCGCCCGAAACGCTCGGCCTCCTCGTCGTGCAGATAACCCGACAGGCAAAACGAATGGCAGCCGGCGTCTATGAATTGCTGGAGCGTCGCTGCGCATTGCGAGGGATTGCCGACGACGGCGATTCCGGCGCCCGGCCGGACGCGGGTGATGCCGGTCCACAGATGTGGAAGCAAGAGATCGCCGTATTCGCGCGCGAGCTGTTGCACACGCTGGTTGGCCGCGGACTTGTTGTAGAGCGTCTTCATCTCCTGCTTCTGCCGCTCGGTCGCGTTGCGCACCAATATGTCGGCGGCCTCCCACGCGTCCCGTTCATCTTCGCGGCAGATCACCTGCAGGCGCATGCCGAAGCCAATGTCATTTTCGCGACCATGCGCCTTCGCCATCCCTCTTATCTCGGCGATGTTCGCAGCGATACGTTCCGGCAGATCGCCCCAAAACAGATGCACGTCCGAATGCTTCGCCGACATTTCCCAGGCCTGGCGCGAGCCGCCGCCGAGATAGAATTTCGGAAACGGCTGCTGCAGCGGTCGCGGCTTGATATGCGCGCCCGAAAGCGTATGAAATTTGCCCTGGAAATTAACGGGGCCGCGCGTGGTCCACAAAGCCTTCAGGATCGAAACCTCTTCCTCCATCAACGCGTAACGTTCTTCCTTGGCGTAGCGCACGCCCTCGCCTTCAACTTCGCTTTCGTTCTGGCCGGCAATCAGGTTGATGCAGATCCGTCCACCCGACATCTGGTCGAAGGTCGATATCATCTTCGCCAGCAGCACCGGATTGATGTAGCCCGGCCTGGCCGCGATCAACGGCCTTATCTTCGAAGAACGGGCCGCCATGAACGCGCCAGTGATCCAGGCCTCCCAGCAAACCGAACCCACGGGGATCAGCAGGTATTCGAAGCCCGCCGTCTCCGCGGCCTGCACCACGCGATCGCACAAGTCAGGCGATCCCGGCACTTGCGCCTCGGCCACACCATAGGCCGTCGTGTCGCCGTGCGTGGGCAGATACCAGCCAAATTCGAGCGGACGCATGGACTATCTCCTTAAAGCGCGGCCTCGCTTACGCAATTCCATCGAGGCGCAGTCTACAGCCTGGGTCCTGCGGGACAATCGGGTAGAGACGCTCGCCTTGCGCGTCTCCCCGCCCGCCTTGCAGGGGCGTTGCCGACGCCCCGCCAATCGGCTAAATGAACCCCGCCGCACCCGTAGCTCAGCTGGATAGAGCGTTGCCCTCCGAAGGCAAAGGTCACACGTTCGAATTGTGTCGGGTGCGCCAATAAAATAAGTCGATGTTTGACAGTGAAGGCCATTTGCCAGGGTAAGCACCGGGTAAGCAGCCGCGCCGGTTCGAGGCGCTGACTGTCACGAGCGCCAGGCGACAAAAAGAGAGGACAGCTCGCCTATTTGCCGCGCCGTCGCGTGACGAGCATTTGCGTCAGCAAGCGAGCATCGCAGTGTCGAAGTCGGCGCGCACAGCGTCGCCGATCACGCTCTGATTTGGGCGGTGTAATTGTAAATCCAAATCCGTGACAACTCTTGACCCATGTCCGCTATTGCGCTCATGACGGACTCAAATCGGACATTGGGCCATGTCCGAAAAGTGCCAACATGCGACATCCTAAGGTGAAGGCCGATTAAAAGAAAAAGCCGCCCGAAGGCGGCTCTTCAATTCAACCTGATGATTGTGGATCAGGCGGCCATCAATGCTGGCTTTGACTTCCGACGATAGGCCATGAAGCCAAGCCCAGCGAAGCCGAGTATCATCATCGCCCATGTGGAAGGTTCGGGGACGGAGCCGGAAATTGAGAAACTCGCGTTAAAGGGTCCCTCATGAGTTATGTCAGTGCCGATCCGAAGCCAATCGGGCTGCAAATCCTCATTTCTTATCCAACTCTGCAGATCCGCAGGAGCTGCGATTGGTTTTGGAGACGATAGCCAAAAAAACTCACCCGCGGTGAGTTGGACCTGTGGCACGAAGAAGTAGCGGTCTGCTCCTAGATCGAGCGGTGTTGTGAAGGTTACATTGAATAAAACCTCTTGGCCGGTGACCGAACCATCACCGCCGGTGAATTGACCAGGACTTGGATGTATGCCGTTCAGGACCGAGTTAGCCGCAGTAAAACTCGACGACACCAGTCCCGCGGTAAAACTGAGCGTTGAATCCGGTGATGATCGCGACACGAAAGCAACGTCAGACGGTGAGTTGGCGCGGGTGGGGACATTCCCGGATGGCGGGACCGTCGAATCATTCGGAAACACGCGATAGATTTCGACGGTCACACCATTCACACTGCTCAGACTGGTACCGAGCGGGACGAGGCCGGTAAAGGTGGCACTGGTAAGATGCGTTTGGCCGGTGAGAACGAAATCGTCTCCCGTTTCAATCTCTATTTTGCCTGGAGAGTTGGGACGACTTGCTGACGCCAATAGGCCATCAGGAGCGCCAGCCGGGCTTTTTAGTGCGTGAAGCAAATTGGGAGACGGGGCTCCCGTCGATATCGGACATCACCCGAGGATGTGCCTTGGCAACAGCCGTTTGCCGAATGTCCGCAGTGGGTCCAGGCCGTGCGAAAACGCTTTTCCTCCCCCAAAAACTGCACGCAACCGGGCGCGATCTCCGTCGACGCGACCGTTTCAGCATATTTTTGCCGTATCGAGTTCTGGAGTCAATCCGGGCACAACGTCGGGCCACGCTGAGCGACCTGAACGGTCACACGCCGCGCACAACAATATACCCTCCTCACGCCCGGATCGCCGCGAGGAGCGGTTTGATACCGAGGATGTTCATCACGCGCGTGAGGTTGTAGGCGAGCACGTGCAACGCCATCTCGGTCGCCACTTTGGGCAGCGTCTTCATCAGAAAGTGCGTCGCCCCCATCCGCATCTTCAGCGTGCCAAACGGATGCTCGACCGTCTCGCGACGAGTACGCATTGCATCCGGATTTCTGTCCAGGCGCGCCTGCACAGCATCAACAACATACTCGTGCTCCCACCGCTTGATGCGACGTTGCGGTCCCGTCGTGCACTGAGCCTTCAGCGCGCAGGTGCGGCACGCGTTGGTCCAGTAGTGGTGCAGGACCAGTCCATTTTCCTCATTCGTGAAGTGGCGGTTGAGCTTCTCACCGGTAGGACAAATGTAGATGTCCTCCTCAGCCACGTAGCGGAAGTCCTGTTTGCCGAAGCGGCCTTCCGACTTCGCATCCGATGTTTGAGGTTTTGGCAGCGTGACCGTGATGCCGGCCGCTTCGCATGCGAGGATCTCCTCGCCTTTGAAGTAGCCGCGATCGGCGAAGGCTTCGAGGCTTTCCGCCCGCAATGCCGCCTAGCGCCGAAAACGCGCCAGGGATCACCGGATCATTCGGTAGCTAATCCTCCACGGTCAACGTAATGGCAATCACAGCGACCGCGATTATAAGCACCGCTATCGTCGGGCCGTTGGTGGTCATCACAAGCTCTTCACGTCTACCCACACGTAAGCGTGCGGGGCACGGCGGTTAGTCAATGTCCGCTCTTGGCCGCTTAACGGACTCGGACATCGGGCCATGTCCGTTTCGTGCCGATGGTGTTGCAAAAGGCGTTTTGCCGAAGGTGTCAAGAATTCTGAAGGCCACAGGCGCGGTTTTCGTGTAGATATCTGAGGGACCTCATCGCCTCACGCTAAACTCATGGGCGACTTCGGTAACGCGACTGAGGTTATCTGAATTATCGATCGCTTCGCGTTTTAAGGTTTCACCAAAAATTCAGACTGATGCAACTTTCGACTTTTGCAACACTATCCGCCAACAACGGAAGAAGCTCTGCAAGATGTGATCGTCGGGCAGTGATTGCTGGGGCCATTAGTGTTATCATTTAATTGGGGCAGATTTGATTTCTCGCCTTTTTTTCCGCGGATCAAATAGATGGCCGGCTTACTTTTATTGACTAAGCCGGGTCGAACACTGTTAAATGGAATTTATAAGAGGCGGGAGTGTTTCAAGAAGAGAGGAAGTATAGGGACGTAGCCATGTCCGTCATTCTTTTAATTGAGAACAGGTTATTCCTTCGAAATTGCTTGCATGATTGCTTCGACAGATCGTTCCCCGATCACGACATAGTTGGATTTGGCACCTTGGCGGAGTGGTGCAACTACATTGAAGAAAAAACACTGAATCCGGCAGTTGTCATTTATTTCGCCTCGGCTGGTATCAGCCCGATATTAAAGAGCGAATTTGGGCGCATCCAAGCTCTTTCTCCTAACACCCGCATTATCGTTATTTCGGATGCCACAGGCTCCGACGAAATCAATCAGGTCATCGGCTACGGTGCGCGGGGCTACATCCCAACAAGTATGCCGTACAGTCTTGCCGTCGAGGCCGTGCGCTTCGTCGAGGGTGGAGGCATATTCGTGCCAGCAGCAGGCAACCTCCTTCCCAGTGACGGTTCGCTCGACCCGCAGGCGACTGTTAAAACTCTGACAGAGCAACAAATGAAGGTGGTCGAGGCAGTCGGTCATGGATTCGCCAACAAGCAAATCGCCCGCAGGCTCAACTTGAGCGAGAACACGGTAAAAGTGCATCTCCGGCACATCATGAAAAAGCTGAACGTGAGAAACAGGACGCAGCTTGCAGTATGGACGCGAAGCACGGCGAGAGCGGGTCAGTCTATACCGGGGCAGTTGCCTGGGAACGACTGACAGTTAGTGGCGTTTTTCCGCCAGTGGAACGCGGTTTCACGGAAACGGGCCGAGGATCATCTGTAAGGCGGATTGGATCCCATGCGCCTTGGCCCCGCTATGGTGTTTGATCGAAAGTTGGATTTGGCAGGACAGGATTATTTTTCGCTCCGAGCTTTGTAAATCTAATATCCGGAGGCGAGGCTAACGTTGAGGGTCCGACGTTTGTCTTTCTTAGTCGGCGTCTTAACCGCGCTTCAAATGCGTCGAGCTGCAAAGCGAATGTCGCCAAGGCCAGCCTGAGCTGATTCAGCTCTTCCGTCCGCTGTTTGTCTGTGTCTTGCATGACGAATGTCTCACGGGGGTTCCGAGCATCCCGACCACTATCCGCGCTCTCGGCTTGCTTCACCAGCTGCCTGAGAACCTGTAGCCGCTGATACCTTGGGTAATGCTCGTGGTCGATGGCGCGCGGTTCGACAACTCCTAGAAATGCTGCTACTCGCAACTGGATCGGACCCCCTTCACCCTTCGCCGCCGCAGCGAACCGAAATTTGTCTGTGGATATCAGACCTGACACAGTTGCTTTGCGGTACTCGCACAATTCTACTAGGACTTGAGGCTGAATACGGACTGGCAGCCCCATAAGTGGGAGCTTGGCCTGTGCCCCGTGTTGCCCTACACCACGTATGAAACTACAGGTTCCTTCCGCCGCTATCCTCCGCAAAGGAGTGTTCGAGATGGAACGCGATAACTTTGATGAGGCAATCGACGAGATTGTGGCCTTCACTGGTGGCGACATGCGACTCGCATTGCGTGCGATTCTAATAGAAAGCGTTCTGATAGAGGAGGAGTTACGGCAGATGCGCGCAGCGTCGCCCCACGCAAATTCGATAGAAACAAACAATTCCCCTCAATTTTCCAAGCCGCGGGACGCCCGCGATCAAACGTCAAGCAATCGTACTTAGCAATGTCTGTCACAAGCCCCACATACCGGGCCACAGTGATGCGGTGGCCCGGCGAATGCATGGTTGATCGCGCCGACTGATATCCGGCCTGCGTGATCGGCTTCAAGCGCATTGGAAATTTCGAGCAGCTTCACCAGCGCCGCTTCCGGATTGGCGAATGGTCGCTCCTCTTTCAATTTCATCGTCGCTGCTTCACGCATTGGACCGATATGCGCTCGTGCGGGATTCGACCGAACCGGGCAAACTATTTTGTCGGTTTCCGTTCGCGGGCGAGCTTTTGCGCTTCGGCGATCTGCGCAGGGGTCATGAGCGTTGCGATTATTTCTCGATTTTTTGTCGCGACTTGGTCACCCGCCGCGGCAGCTAGGTTGAACCACATGTACGATTGGACATAGTCCTCCGTTACGCCTTGACCCATGGCGTACATGTATCCGAGATTGTTTTCGGCATCGGCATACCCTTGGTCCGCTGCTTTGTGAAACCATTTCATTGCCTCGGCGTAGTCCTGCGGTACGCCTTGGCCGTGGGAGTACATCAAGCCGAGATTGTGCTGCGCGCCAGGATTGCCTCGGTCGGCCAGAGGTCGAAGGAGCCGCAGTGCAGTCGCATAGTCGCCACTCTGGTAGGCACCATTAACATCCTCATCAGGTGGCTCTGCGAATACCGGTGCGGCAATGCCTAGCGCCAAAACGATCATCGTGATTGCTTTGAGCGCCTGCATGTCAGCACCAACTATGTTCGGAAATCTTTCGCGGCTGACGCTGCCTGCGCTAGCAGGCGAAGTACTCGCCCAAGTCGTCGCGCCTCCAGAGTGAATTGAGTCGGGAGGCAAATTTGAGTCCAAAATATGATGCGCATAACTGACCGCCCCAGCGGCTTACATTTTGGCATTTAAGGTTCCACCGGGCGGTCGCACGAAGAGCAGTAAAAGTTGCTGACATCCCCCGACCCGACAACCTTAAAACCAGCGGCAAGGCTGTCGATTTGCACGGTCCACGATAGGTCGTCTTCCGTCGAAGCTAGGGCTACGCCAGTCTTTCGACAGCGGGGGCACCTACCCAATGATTGCGGGCCATCTGTAAATACCCGCCGCAATCACGAAACGTTCCTGTCGTAAAGGCGGCATTCCGGTGGAACCAAAGGGGACCCACCAGCACATTAGGGAACTACTTCGGCGGCTGTAGCTCACCCACCAACCAGCCCGTTGCTTTGGTCCGTTTTCAGAGGATCGGGGCGGTCGCAATCCAAGCACTGGAACGTGCGTTGTCCCTTGCCGCCGGGACGCAGCGCTAGGATCAAGAAGGCCCCGCAGCCGGGGCAAGTCAGACGTTCGGCTGGCCCATAATTGAGATTATGACTTGCTGACTGATCATTGTCTGTTCGGTCCCAGACAAAAAAACCAGCTAAAATGCGCGAACGGATTTGCTGGCGTGAGCGCAGAGAGCCGTCACCGTTGTCAAACCCGGTGGCGGCTGTTCAAAGATGCTCGTGTGATCAGGCGGCCATCAATGCTGGCTTGTTCCTCCGACGATAGGTCATGAAGCCAATGCCAGCGAAGCCGAGGAGCAGCATCGCCCATGTCGAGGGTTCGGGGGCTAGTGGAGCAATCTGAATTGAGTTGGCTGGAAAATACGAACTGAATTCCGTTCGCGTCAGGCGGTTAGCGTGAACAGTAGTGGATTTTCCTATTATCCCTATTGCGTCCGCACCTTCGACATCGCCGAAGCAACCGTTATCGCAAGTCTGTTTTCGTCAACCTTGTTCGGCACCTCCCTCCCAATAGCTGCCTGCAGCGGCGGATTCGGTTGCAGCGAGGTTTCCAAGGTCGCCAACGGGGATTCAGATTCGTCGAAAGGTCCAAACATGGGTTTGCCTTTCTTGACACCCCTCTTCACTGGAACAACGCCCCTCCTAAGCGAAACCACCAAGATGGGACCTCCTCAGTTCCTTACGCTTTTTATGAAAGCCGCAGAGTACCTCGATGTTTTTTCCCGTAGGCCTTTGTTGGCATCCGCTTTGGGGGCTTCAATCAGTGGTTTAGTTGCAGCTTCTTTAGTTTCATCGGGTAGTGAGCGGTTGCACGGTGGCAAGTAAGTCCCTCAGCGTTTTCGCTGGCTCCGGCACTTTATTTTCAAGTGCTTTGATTTTAGGTGCTTTGCTTCCAAGCACGACTTCAGGTGCCGTGATTTCCGATACGATTTCAGGTGCCGTGATTTCAGGCACCTTGATTTCAGGTGCTTCGCGTGTTGGATCAGGCGTCATTCGTCGCGGTTGAGCAAGCTCAATCCTCTCCCGCAGTAGCCATCCCTTTATCTCACTGATGCATAGCCGCTGCTGAGTGACCAGTTCGCGCAGTTTCTTGATTTCTCTATCGCGACCGATGGTGAGAAGTATCGTCAGTGCTTGCGCGACTGCGATTGCGATAACGGCAATGGTTAGATTATTCATCTGACCTTCTCCGGTGGAGTGTGCTGTCATGCACAACAGCATCGCCTTGCTGGTAATCGTAGCACCGCTCCGTGCGTCTCGCATCGCGCGATGTCTGATCTGGCTCAGCGTTTACCGACCCTGATTCCCTCAAAATCCGCTTAAAATCAGATCGGGTCACGGTGAGTGACATTGGTTCGTGGCCTGGCACGGTCCCGCCCGCACCAGCCCCTAGTCCAAAGGTGGGGCCGTGTTTCTAATTTATCACCACCGCCGCATCTCACATGCGCTCTGGCGATGTCCTCATCGCTCAGCCCGGCGCGGAGCGCTGAGGTTAGGATTTAGAGTGGCCCGCTCGCCTTCTCAGGAGGTTCGACCATGGCAACCACAACCCGGTGATACGATCCGGACTGGCAGCCTAGTTGCTGCCGCTTTCTGTTTTCGCGTGACACTCATTGCGACGATGGCCGCTCAAAAGCGATGAGCAATTCAATCGAGACGCTCGCGTTTTGTTCGATGTTATTTGTCTCCGGCTTCGTCCTGGGATATGCGTTACGCGCGCTTTTTTCAGCCTCGCGAAGGGCGCGCAGCCGTCACCGTGACCGGTTCCAGAATTAACCGGCAGCGAGTTCATGGCGGCTTCATCCGCGTGCGATATCAGCGCCGCGAAGCGCTACGGCAGGGGATTACAACCAATTAAGTACGCTGTTCTGCGATAGCCCGCAGTAGCAGCAAAATTGCGAATCCCGTGGCGCTAGTCGCTGGTTTCCTTGCCAAAGAAGCGCCCGATCCCGCGCCAGTGACTCAGGGAAGTCCGCGGGTGCTTTTGGCCTGGAGGCGCTGTTCGTTCGGATGCTTGTCCGACCGAAAGGCATCTATAGCGTGAGCAACTAAAACGCCGATGCTCACAACGATAAGAACACCAATTATGATTGTGAGCATCTGCGTTCCCGCGCTGTCCTCCAATAAAGAAGCGCGTGCTCTGCACAGTCAAAGTGATTCGTCGCACATCGGCTCACCATCTTCGTCGAACTTGCGAACAAGCTGGTCGTCAATGAGGTCCGCCACCGATACATTCAGCACGCGAGGATCGTTATCACTGTCTGCATCTTTGCCAACGGCGCCAATGAAGGATACGGCTTGCGTCGCAGCTCGCCTAAACTGCTTGCAGCGCTTTCTTCGTCGGTGATGCTGAGAGCTGCGTTGAACGCCTGCATGACCTTCGCCTTGTTCCGTCCGCCAAGGCACGGCGCCAGGGCTTCTAGAAGTGCATGCACGACATTCGAAACAACATCACGATTGTTCGACAGAAATCCATTGGCAACAACCAGCCCGCCTCCATAGCTGCTTAGGTCTGGCGGATATTCTTTCAAGAGGGCAGCAAACCCCTTGGCCTGTAGTTCGCGACTCTGGCCGGCTGACACTAGCGCACCATCGATTTCGCGCTGTTCCAAAGCTCGGAAGATTTGGACTGGATTGTTATCGCATGGGACGCGAACGAAACAATCGATCAAGGCAGTGAGGTACGTCGACTTATTGTCGCGCCTGGCGCGTGATTCTTGATAAAGGCGCGTTCTAGTGGGTAATGCCCGCGTTCGCGCGCGCTATTGCTGATGTAGGTCAGGGTTTTGCGCTAGCAAGCCAGCATGGAGCGGCTCCCCTCGGCCGCAATTTGAGGCCATGATGATCGAGAACGCAGGGCATTGAGGATGCGAAGGAGCGGATCGAAGCTTTGAAATAGCAATCGGCTCGTGGCTCGGCCGGCTCGCGGCAGTCAGCTGGAGGATGGAGATACCATGTTGCTCATGAAGTTTTCTACCGTGGCATTAGCTACGATGACCTTAGCCGTGCTTGGCCTGCAGTTGCCCGCCAATGCACAATCCCTCCCGACGCGCGAGGCGGCGGCGGCGGCGCGAAAGGGCGACATAGCCGCGAAAGAACGCATCAATGCATGGACCGTCGGTCTCGCCGGTGGGTTCATCGAAGGCGCGCCGCTTCGTCTCGCGGCGGAGATCGCCCGGGTTGTGAATGAGGAGGACAAGCTTCACGTCATCCCGATCGTGTCGGGCGGTGCAACCGAAAATGTCAATTCGCTGCTATATCTCAGGGGTGTTGATGCGGCGATCATCAACACGGATGCCCTCGACGAGTACAAGGCTCAGGTACCGTTTATCGAACGGCGCCTTGTCTACATTCTGAGCCTGTTTCCCTCCGAATTGCACATCTTCGTCCGACCCGAGATCCGGTCGCTCGAAGACCTCAGGGGCAAAAAGGTCAACTTTAACACGCAAGGCACGGCGGCCGCCTATTCCGGTCCGCTGATCTTCAGCCGGTTAGGCCTCAATGTGGAAAAGATGTTCATTCCACACCAGGTGGCGTTGGAACAAATGAAGCGCGGAGAAGTATCGGCCGTCGTGTTTGTGACTTCAAAGCCGGTTGACGCCTTTCTGAAGGGACGCTGGGATCCGGGCTTCAAGTTTCTCGCCGTCGAATACGACACCAAGTTCGAGGACTACTATCTTCCGTCGTCCATCGATGCGACGGACTATCCGAGCCTGGTGCCAAAGGGTGAGCGGGTCGCGACGATCGCCGTCCCCACCATTCTTGCGGCCTACAACTGGCCTCAACAATCCGACCGATACCGGCGGGTGGCGCGCCTCGTCGATCAGCTGTTCAGTCGCCTCGACCGATTGCAGTCTCCCGGCTTCGATCCGAAGTGGAAGGAAGTGAACCTGCGCGCCAAGGTACCGAGTCTGGAGCGGTTCCGGCCAGCGCAGGAATGGCTTGATCGTCCGCAGGCCGTGACGGCGAGGCAGTGACTATGAAGGGTGTGGGGGTTCTCGCTGTGACCGTGCTCTCAAGCCTGAGCCAAGCGCTGTGCGCTCCAGCCGGAGATGCCGTCGATCGCCTGAAGGCATGCGCACAGTTTGAAGGCATGGAGCGATTGAAATGCGTCGACGAGCTCTTAGGGGAGATGATTGAAAAACCCGATTCCACGCAGCCTCAAGGTACGGACTGGATCATCAGCGAGACGACGTCGCCGGTGGATTATAGCCCGCAGATCGCGGCACTGATGACGGCGCGGGCGTCGTCGCAAGACGCCCCGTCCTCGCTCGCCATCCATTGTCGCAACCAGCGCACGGAACTGATAATTTCCACGACGGGGTCCTGGAAACCGGCCACCGAGGGTGAGGTGAAGGTCGTATACCGGATCAACGAAGAGCCGTCTGTGGAACAGCGCTGGAAACCCGCAGAGAGGGGGAGAAGTCTCGCCTTTCCAGGCGACGTCGTTCGCTTCCTGCGCTCAATACCGGATGGCGGCCAGTTTCTCGTTAGAGTGTACGCTGGAAAATCTCCGCCTTATGAAACTACGTTTACATTGGCCGGCCTGGATCCGGTCCGACGTAAAATCGCGGCAGCGTGCAACTGGCCCGGAGGTGGTGCCGTGGTGGCGGCCACTACGGCGGTCGTGGAGCACGTGACGGCCGCCACGCCGGTACCGGCGCCGGAACGGAAAGCGAATAATAAGGACCGTTCCAATCACGCGGAAACCGTGCTGCGTGGCGATGCCGAAAAGACCGCACCTGCGTCGCCAAACAACACGGACCATCTGGTTGCCCTTCTAATGGCGCGTCCGGAAATCAAGTCGGTATCCGATCTAACCCGTAAAACCATTGAGATAGATGACAGGCAAACTGCATCCAACAACAATGTCCAGACCGCAATCGTGGCAGCGGGGGCAGCTGAAGTCGAACTGAGCAACAGTCAAACGAAGGCGGTCGATCGGTTGGCACGACTGGACCCCGCGGGTGACGCCACTGCGAAGTCCGATACGCCGCCGGCAAAGATCGCGAATTCGGCTCCCGAGGCCGCCGCCGCCATTCCCAGCAGCAGAACGATACGGGAGCAGGTCGCGGCCGCGACAGCGCTTGCGGAGCGAGTGACGGTCTCCACGGCAGTCCGGGCGCCGGAACCGAGTGATGCGGACGTCTCCTCGCCAAACAAAATTGACAATCTGGTTGCCCTTCTAATGGCGCGTCCGGAAATCAAGTCGGTATCCGATCTGACCAGCAAAACCATTGCGATAGATGACAAGCATTCTGCATCCGTCCGTAATGTCAGGACCGCGATCGTGGCAGCGGGGGCCTCTGAAGTCGAACTGATCGGGATTCGAACGAAGGCGATCAATGTGTTGATCAGTGGAGCGGTGCCAGCTGCAGTTTTGGCTTTGGTGTCTCCGGAAGCGGCGGATGCGTTTCCCGATATTGCGGGATTCAAGATATTGCGAATCCCGCTCTCGCCTCGACCTGAGCGCCAGCCCCAATGACTCTTTCGTGTCAAACGCGTCGGTCTAACGATGTCCGCGTCACTCAGCGCCGAATTCGACCTACCGCTCGTTCAGGTCCACGCGCCCCCACAGAAGTCGATGGTGTGTTAGGGTAGCGTTTGACTTCATCATGATAGATGAGAAATACGGGATGGTAGTATGGCGCTTGCCGGTCCTCGGCCATGACCATGCGGCGGTTGTCAAGCATGAGCCAACTACCATCGAGCCGCGCCGCGACAACCGCGTGATCTTCCTCCCGGACGTCGTCGCGCAGGATGACGATCCGAAGGTCGTCAACTTTGCGATCGCGTAATCTTCGCAGTCTCCAGCGCCTATCGCGAGTGTGGTCAAAGGCGAACTCCAGACATCCTCCTCCCCGTAAATTGCTAAATCGCTCATTTGCTTTATTTTTAGATTGATTGCGCGATTGATATGACCGAGCCGTGCGCGACCCTCCAAGGTTCTTCCGATGTAAATAATGGCCAGAAATTGAATCGCTGTCCGCGATTGACAAGATGCGCGGTTCCTCTCGCAGTTCCTTAACACTAGCCGCTCAGCATCAATCTCGTGTTCGATCTTGAGCCATTTCTCCAGCAACACGCCCGTGGTCACCTTCGTGGTAGAAAACCCGAATGGTTCACTGGAACTGCTGGCCAGATCGACCGATGCTGGTGAATTCACCATTCCCGCTATGAGCTGCGTTGGTAAGCAGATCAGAGAAAATCCCACGCAAGTAAAATGGAATGCCGGGCGACTCTCCACATGTGGCTCTCTGAGTATGTCGCCTCGACCATATCTTGCGGCAAGGAATGAAAAAGCAACGACTTAGCAGGAGGCCGACCTCACAATCAAATCGAAATCTCTTTTGTCCAAGCGCTCTGTTGAAGTATCAGGGTCGCAGGTAACTCCAGCCTTGCTCTTGCAGTTCCATGAGCCTGACGACTCCGGCATTGACGACCTTCGCCTGCGAGATGAGAGGGATGTCTTTCGACTCGGCTCTTGTCATATTTTCGCGAGTATTCCCACATGCAGAAAAGGCGAGTTGTGGCATGGTTTCGCTCATGGACTTGATGCGCGCTTTGACGGGCGAGGTGTCATCTCGCAGCATGTGCAGTCCGGGTCCAAAGGCAACCACTTCGATCTCAACCTTTTCGCCGATCTCGTGGTAATGGTGAGCCATATTGCTCACGTTGTTGAGGGCGAGATTCATAATGGCGGGGTCATTGACGTCGACCTGCACAGCCACCCGATGCGGCTGCTTTTGATTGGCGGCAGTGCCGATTTTGGCCGGAGCACTGATTTTGGCGGAGCTGCTGATTTGCGTGCTCAACACCAGAGCGAGCACAGTGGTAGTCACTCCAGCGAAGATGATGAATGATCTATTCATGGTGTTCTCCTTGAGAGCGCTGGCTCAAGTGTACGCCGCGGCGTAGCCGTGCACCATCAAATGCGCGCGTGATCTACTTAATTGCAGTACTCCCTCTTGACTATACCTCAATTGCGCCATCGACAAACGATCGGCGA
The DNA here is from genome assembly GCA_963732455.1 of uncultured Alphaproteobacteria bacterium. GTDB lineage: Bacteria > Pseudomonadota > Alphaproteobacteria > Rhizobiales > Xanthobacteraceae > Bradyrhizobium. The sequence continues at coordinate 272,575 of CAVSZM010000012.1, forward strand.
AGGCTCTGTCATGAGATGATTATGCCTTAAGACCCAACTTGGGTTATCACGATGGGCTTGCGGGCAAAGTACGGAAATCCGATTTTCCTGATGGACCAAGATAGCGGTGACATGACCAGTGCCTATTGGGCACTACGCCAAGGCGTTTCGTGTCAGAGGGAGAGCGCGCCGATTGCCCTTTCCCCAATCCATCCGCTGCCGGGATCCGGAACGGTCGAGGGCTCACGCGCAGCGAGCAGTATCCTCGCGCGTGCGTCTGTTGCTTCAGGAGTATGTGTCCTCTGGCTTCTCATTGGAGCGGCGGAGGACAAAGGACTGTGCAGTGAAAGCAGTCTCCGCGCCCAGGCTCTCGTTGTATCAACCGAAAAGGCTCGCAAGATCATCGAGCCCTCCGCCATGCGGGACGAATCCTTGTTGGTCACGCAGGTTGTTGAGACGGCGGTCGTCCAGCAGAAGCAGATTCTCGAATGCGAGCGTGAGCAAATCGACATTCAACGATTGGATGCGCGGCAGGGCAACGCCGCGAAATTCGCGCCGACGCGGGAGCGAAAGCAGGCGCTAGAACAAAAAGAACAGGAGTGGTTTGCCCGTTCGCTGACCTCGTTGCTCCGAGGAGAGCTAGGTGAGGTGCGGTCTGCGTCTGAATCTGCGGCTGAAGCGGAGAGGATCAAGCAAAAGCAGTCGCTCGAGCAGGAACGAGGCCGCGCGGATACCCTTGCACGTGAGGTTACCTCGCTCCGGGCGGAACTCGACGCCGCGCGGAACGAGGGCTCGAAAGCCGCGCAGGCCGCCGAAGCGGAGATCAAACAAAAGGAGGCGCTCGAGCAGGAACGAGGCCGCGCGGATACCCTTGCACGTGAGGTTACCTCGCTCCGGGCGGAACTCGACGCCGCGCGGAACGAGGGCTCGAAAGCCGCGCAGGCCGCCGAAGCGGAGATCAAACAAAAGGAGGCGCTCGAGCAGGAACGAGGCCGCGCGGATACCCTTGCACGTGAGGTTACCTCGCTCCGGGCGGAACTCGACGCCGCGCGGAACGTGGGCTCGAAAGCCGCGCAGGCCGCCGAAGCGGAGATCAAACAAAAGGAGGCGCTCGAGCAGGAACGAGGCCGCGCGGATACCCTTGCACGTGAGGTTACCTCGCTCCGGGCGGAACTCGACGCCGCGCAGAACGAGGGCTCGAAAGCCGCGCAGGCCGCCGAAGCGGAGATCAAACAAAAGGAGGCGCTCGAGCAGGAACGAGGCCGCGCGGATACCCTTGCACGTGAGGTTACCTCGCTCCGGGCGGAACTCGACGCCGCGCGGAACGAGGGCTCGAAAGCCGCGCAGGCCGCTGGGGCAGAGGTCGAGCAAAAACAGGCGCTCGAACAGGTGCTCAAACAGGAGCGAGACAGGGCGGCGGCCCTTGCGAGCGAACTAATCTCCCTCCGGGGAGAACTCGATACGGAGCGTGCGGCGAGCCTGGCGGCCGTGCGAGCCGCTGAGGCGGCGAAGATCGAACAACAGCTGGCATTTGGGAAAGAATGCGCCAAGACAGAGACCCTCGCCCGCGAGCTGGCCTCGGCGCGGAAGGAGGCCGAGGAGCGTCTCGCTGTGGCGCACGCTGAAACGTTGCAGATGACGGAGATCAACAGCGCCAATGCAGCGACGCAGGAACTGGGTCGCGCCAGCGAGCGCAATCGTGCCGACGACCTCGCGCGCGAGCTTACGTCCGTCAGGAACGAGCTCGAAGCCGGCAAGAAGCAGATCGCGGCCTTGAATGCTCTTCTCACCCTGCACTCACGCGAACCGGCAGCGGATAGCTCGCAGGCGTGCATAATTGAGTCTTCTTCGAGGACGATTGAGAGACAGGAGCGCTCACAGGAGCGGATTTCTGGCGAAGCCGTCGCATCGACCTCGGAACGGTCGTCGGCAGCGGAATTGGCGCGTCCGGAGGCGCAGGCGCGGTCGACGGCTCGCGAAGCTGCTTCGGATTTGGGTCCGAAACTCGGCACAGGGAGCGAGCGATCTACGGTGGCGAGTGCCGCTACCCACTCCCTGGTGGACGAACAGAGGCTGCTAGCGCGGGCAAACGCATTGCTTCGGCAAGCCGATATTAGTGGCGCTCGCCCGTTGCTTGAGCACGCTCTTGAGCATGGCAGTGCGCGAGCTGCCTTTATGCTGGCCGAGACTTATGACGCGCGCGTGCTGCAATCGTGGCGCGCACGCGGAATCTCTGGCGATCTTACGAAGGCGCGCCAGCTTTATGAACGGGCGCAGGCGGGCGGCATTGAGGATGCGAAGGAGCGGATCGAAGCTTTGAAATAGCAATCGGCTCGTGGCTCGGCCGGCTCGCGGCAGTCAGCTGGAGGATGGAGATACCATGTTGCTCATGATCTCTCAACAACGGACATTGGGCGGTGCTATTCGCGACGGCAACTTGCGACCCACGTAAGTTGCTGCTTGATCGTTAGCTTAAGCGACTAATCGTCGAGTGGCTGACGTTGTAGGACCGAGCGATATCCGTAAGCACCTCTCCCGCCTCCCGGCGAGCAATGGCTTCCCGGCGTTGATGGCCGGTTAACTTTGGCTTTCGACCAAGAATTACTCCTCTCGCTTTCGCTCGCTCGCGTCCCTCGCCAGTCCGTGTCCGGATCAGTTCACGCTCGAACTCGGCGAGACCGCCCAACACCGTCAGCATCAAGCGGCCGTGAGCAGTGGTGGTGTCCGCCCAGGTGTCCCGCAGTGATTTGAACCCAGCGCCCTTGTCGGCAACGGCCCCCAGCAAGTTCAGAAGGTCGCGGGTCGAACGGGCGAGGCGGTCGAGACGTGTGACCACCAACACGTCACCCTTGCCGAGACGGGCCAAAAGCCGGGTCAGCTGCTTTCGGTCAGATTTCGCGCCCTGATCTTTTCCTGATAGATTTCGTTGCAGTTGGCCGCTTTCAGTTCGGCTACTTGCGCCGTCAACGACTGACCATCTGTCGAGACTCTTCCATAACCCAAGAGCGCCATTTTCCACCTCCACTTTCGCACGTCATTTATGCACAGAATAAGCCATGTGGAATCAGCATCAATCATTTTGTGCGTAAATCATGAGTTTTGCACGAGGCCTATCAAGTTCATCAAGTTCGTTATGCGGGTGGTGCAGCGGACTCTCTGCGAATTCATCGCCACTTCCAAGTCTGTGAAGGGTTTCGGATGCAGGCCGCTTGAGAGGCGGCGCCGCGTGTTCGCTGGCCGGCGTCCGAAAACCTCCAAGGGAAGAAACCGCGCTTAAGGACGGCTCCGCGCTGGCAAACATCCTACCTCTCAAAGGGTCGTCATTCCTGGAATCGCATGGATCCGTGGTGGATCTTTGCCAAGCGCTCGATTCGAGCTGCTGCTCTGACGATCAAATCGATACTGATCCGTTTTATGTCCGCACTCTTGGCGTGGGTGCGCAGTTCGGCCGCCGATCCCGTCATGAGCCCGGCTCGGGACGCTACGAGATAGGCGACGGTTTAGACGGTAAGTTTTCGTTGTCAGTGCCTCGCATAGAGCCGGATCGCCTCCCCCATGGCGATCATGGCCCAATGGGCGCGTGTGCGCCAAAGCTCGCGCTGCTCCTCATCCTGGAAATTCTCGTTTTTGGTCTCGTCATAGTACATCGACATAGCCATTGCTCCATGAAGATCAGAGAACCATTCCTTGCGAGGAGCATTCCAGTGCCCAGATTGAGAGCTGATGAACTGAGCGGCGGTGCCTATCGCGTTCTCAGCTCGCCTGCGCCAGCTCTGCTGAATGTCCTTGTTTTCCCACTGGTGTCCGACCCTGCCCGATCCCTTTTCATATCGGGCCATGTATTCAGCCACGGCTTCGATCATGTCGGGCTCGAACAGGTTGATGGATTCGGTCACTGTCGCACCCCCACGACGTTCCAAGCGAAGCAAGCGATGGGCGAATAGACGTCAGGACCGTCAGCGCCATCCTGTACATCCGCCAGCAGCGAGCGGCCCCGGAATTCCGCGTTATCCGAGCACAGATGGGGCGCTAGTGGTATCGGCCTAACAGAAGAGTCCGGCTTGGATTCCCTTTGGCTGTGCCATCTTGAGCGCACCCTTGATTGCTTCATCCGGAGACTCCGCCTCAATTGCTTGCGCGGCGCAGGACGACGAAAGGACCGACGTCGCAAATCAGCGGCCATCAAAACACTTTCATTGTTCTTGGACATCGGTCGTGGCTTTGATCTTTTTAGCGATGAACTTGATAAGATCGTCTGGTTCGCCACTGACTTTGCATGGAGGTTCGTAGTCGGCTCCTATCGCTACCGCTAAGGCGCGCATCCCATCCGCCCAACCGAAACACTTCGCCATGTTGAAGCTGCTCTGAGAGGGATTCTGCGCCCATCCTTCAAATAAATCGGCCAAAGAAAGCATTTCCGCGCCGGAGATATTTTCCATGGTTTTCACCGGCGGTATCGCGAAAAAGTGTCGTACGGCCTCTGCCTCGCTTTCGCTAAGACGGCGCGCTAGAGTTTGATTTTTGTCGTTCAAATAGGTTTGCACGTCCTTGGGGGTTCGCCGTTCTCTCATGCTTCGCTCTGCGCGAAGTTCATGCTCGGCGGAATCAGACAAATAATGCAGATGCTTTCTGGTCCGCTGTTGTTCATCCGCCGTCACCGCGAGTCGGAATTGACGCAGAGTTTTCACGTACTGACGCGCGCAAAGCAGAATCCAATGATCGGGATCAACTTTCACGGGACCAGCCAAAGCTCCCAAGAGGAAGGTCTTGAGTTTAAGGGTCGTGTGACATAATGTAACTTACGCAAATATATGTTGCGTACGTAATAATCGTATACGTTTACTTCCTAGAGTCAACTGAGGCGACATGCCTAGACCAAAAAAAGACGAGACCATGGAAACCGTCTCAGTGCGGCTACCCAAAGTAATGGTAACTGAGATCGATAACTTCGTAGAAGCTCTCAAAGGCGACATGCCCTTACTGAACATCAGTCGGGCAGATGGCGTGCGGCAGTTGCTGGCGGACGCGCTTAAAAGCAGAGCCACAATTGGCCGGCGGAAGGCTGTACGAAAAAGCTAATTCTCGGGCGGTTTTGCCGAGGAATAACTGCTTCTTTCAAGATGATCTTTAGTCTGAGAGTTCGGCTCGAAAACGCAAATCATTTGGCGCACATAAACAAGACTTCATGCTGGTGTTCCCGTAACGAAGGCTTGCTGGGGGATTTCACGGCCGGGACGTGAAATATCGAACGCCGCCAAGTGGATAACCTCACGCTTTAGCGGCGTTCGGTCGCCGATGGCGATGAAACTTAGGGGCAGCCCGGTTCTCTAAAAGTCAATCCGCTATCTTTAGCCGGTTGCGATTGACACACCCCATGCGGGAACGTGGGATGGGGCTTGCACGGGGGCTCAATAACAAACAAATTCTTTTTTTAAGTTCCTAATTTTGACGTCTGTCGTTGCCTTCGGCTTCGCTCTGCCAGCAGGAGCGGCCACATTAGATAAAGTTGGCACAGCAGGGATCGACGGCGTTGATGGAATAGGCGCTGCCGGCACCGACGGCGGACCGGGCGGGACCGCAAGCGCGATTACAATACCAAATAGCGACCCCACTAATACTGCGAACGCGACCGGCGGGACCGGCGGCAATGGCGGAGCTGGTGATGTCGGCTTCGCTGGGGGTAACGGCGGGACGGGCGGAAATGCCAATGCCCTTGCAACGACCAGCACGCCCGACGGCGCGGGCACCGGCTCGGCGACCGCAACCAGCACAGGTGGCGCGGGCGGCTTTGGTGGAGCGGGCGGCCCCAGGGGAAACGGAGGAGTTGGTGGCAATGCATCATCGAACGCGATCGTAATCGGCGTCACAAACGCAATCGTCACGTCCAATGCCACTGGAGGCAACGGCGGAAGCGGGACCAGCGGCGGCAATGGCGGAAACGCGAACGGCCAGGGAATGGCTACTGCCGGTCAGCAGGTCACGATCTCGGTCACCGCAACCGGCGGAACAGGCGCTTCTGGCACAGGCGCTTTTGGCGCCACGTTCCCTGCCGGGAGCGGCGGGGCTGGCGGGATTGCGACGCTCTCGGGTGGCGGACTTGGTCCGGCGGTATTTGGCACTTCAATAATCGGCGGCACGGTGACGGTTATTGGCACTGCTATTGGTGGCAGCGGTGGAAACGGAACTTTTGCTGTGGGCGGAGGCGGCGCATCCGTCAGCCTGATTAGCAATGGCGGCTTGAGCGATGCGGTTGGCGGCGCGACCAGCGGGGTGCTCTACCTGACGCAAACAGCAATTGGCGGTAATGGCGGGCAGGTTACTTTGACTAATGGCGGCGGCGGCGCGGGCGGTAGTGCGTCAAGCACCCTCGTCGGCGCGAACCCTTACGGGTCGTCGAATTACAACCTGAGCGCGTACGCAACGGGTGGCAATGGCGGAAACGGCACTGATTTTGGCGGAGGCGCTGGCGTTGCACTGGCCAATTCGACGACCGTGAGCGGATTGGTTGGCGGTATCACGAGCGCGACCGCCGGTGCAGCTGGAGGCAATGCAGGTACCACTCGTGGTATCGGCAGGCCCGGTGCTGACGCGAACGCAACTGCCGACGCAACGGCGACCAGCGGGACTGCAAACGCAAACGCCATTGCGACCGGCGGGGCGGGCGCTTTCGGGGATACCGGTTCCGGCGTCGGCGGTTCGGTCGTGGCTGTGGCTAACACAGCTGGCTCAGCAAGCGGGCTGACCGCTGCCACGGCAACCGGTGGTAAGGGCGGAGACCAGGGTCGCGCCGGATCGCAGGCCGCCAACGGCGGAAATGCAAGCGCAAGCGCCACTTCGACGACCTTAAGTGGTGGTTCAACGTTGGCCACTGCAACCGGCGGCGACAGTGGTGGCGGTATCCATGGTGGGCTAGGTGGTGCAGCAACAGCGAACGCAAGTTCGAGCAATGGAGGTTCAACCATGGCCACCGCGACCGGCGGCGTTGGTTTTGCTCTTTCCGGTGGGGCGGCTACTGCAAACGCCAGCGCCACAAATGGAGGGTCTGCAGTCGCGGAAGCAACTGGCGGCAACAAGGCTTTGATGGGATCTGGTCGCGGCGGCGCGGCGAGCGCGTCGGCGACCTCAAGCAATCTGATTGGAGGTGCTGCAACGGCCACCGCGATTGCCACCGGCGGCACGATCTTTCCAAACAATAACGGCGGAGACTTAATAGGTACGGCCAATGCCTTCTCAGCAGCGCAAACCGTTAATGGCGGTACAGCGACGGCACAGTCATCCGCAAGTGGCTCAAGTGGCTCAAATGGGCAGGCGCGGGCAACCGCTCAAACAGGTTTCGGCGGTGTAAGCTCGGTTCAAGCCTCCTCAACCAGCCCAGTCGGCTCGCCTGCACCCTTGATTGGCTCCCCGATCCCCGCGACGGCATTCGCACAAGTCGGGACCGGAGTGTCTCTGCCAAACGCGATCAGCGAGGGCCAGAGTTTCTCGGCGGTTAATCCCTTCAACGTGGGTCCGTTGACCATTGCGCTTGGCACTATGGGCGCCGGGGGAATAGGCGCTTCGTCCCTCACCTATACAGCGACTGCCGACTTTACGTTCAACGCAGTGGGCTTTCCGTTTCTAATTGACCTTACTGGGAGCTACTCGCTTGGAAATGGATTTGATAGTGCAACGTTCCAAGTTTTCGACAACGGCAACAGTCTCATCAACCAGTCGTTTTCTGACCTCACTTCGGCTCAAGCCTACTTCTCAAACAATCTACTCGACCTCTATCTGGGAGCCGGTTCTAACGATCTGCAAATCGCGTTCACGGAGACGATGAGTGGCGGCCAGGGCTTTGCGTTCAACTATGCGGCGGGCGAGATTGCTGCCGTTCCCGAACCCTCAACATGGGCGATGATGATCCTTGGCTTCGCAGGCATCGGCTTCATGGCCTATCGCCGCAAGCCAAAGCCAGCAAGCCGCCTGAACCACGAACGTCAGGTTTGAATTGAGAAGCCGCCTTCGGGCGGCTTTTTCTCTTGATGTAACCCTCGATCCATTCCGCCGCGATGCAGAGGTGGTGACGGATTTCTGTTAGCGCAGTCATTTGAACATCTCAGCAGATGGCCCTCCGCGTTATGTCAAATGGTTGCGCCAAATCAATTACAAGCTGCGATCAAAAGAAGAGCCTGTTTTGCACGGCGGCTCATGCGTCACTGTTGGAGAGACACAGCAGCTGGGTTTAACCGCGCGAGATATTGGGAAGGCGTTTCCTGTGTGCAGTATTGCTATCGACCGCAAGTTGCGCTCTGCTGCCCGCTGAGCTAGGGGATCAGTAAACATGCGTATTTTAGGCTCGACGAAGCCAACAAAGCCATTGCTTAAATTCGTAGTTTTGACCTCTCTCGCCACCTTTGGTTCGGCCCTCGCTCTGCCAGCAGAAGCGGCCCATTAGATGTAGTTGGCACAGCAGGCATCAACGGCGTTGATGGAGTAGCTGGTCCCGGCACCGATGGCGCGCCGGGCGGCGTTGCCAACGCGGTCACGCCACCGAATAGCGACCCTTCCAACACGGCCAACGCGACGGGTGGAGCTGGCAACCCAAACGGTAACGGTGGCGCAGGCGGAAATGCCACCTCGAACGCAATAGTGATTAGCGTCCCCAATGCATCCGTCACATCGAGCGCCACCGGAGGCAGTGGCGGGCCATCAAACTCTGGCGGCGGCGGCACAGGTGGTGCCGGGGGTAACGCCAACGCCCAAGCGACCGGTATCGCGGGTCAACAGGCCACGGTCTCTGTCATTGCCACCGGCGGAAATGGGGGTGCAGGTAATCATGGTGGTAATGGCGGCTTTGCTACCCTATTGAGCGGCGGCTTTGGTCCGGCAGTTTTTGGCAGTTCAGCAACCGGCGGTACAGTCACCGTATCGGGCACCGCGATTGGCGGGAACGGCGGCATTGGGCCTTCCGGCGGCGGTAATGGCGCATCCATTAGCCTGTTCAGCAATGGCGGCGTAAACGACGCGGTAGGTGGTGCCACAAGCGGCATACTCTACCTCACGCAAACGGCAACTGGTGGCAATGCCGTTGTCGGGCCGTCGTTTGGCTTGTCGGGACTTGCAGGCGATGCAACAAGCATACTCACTGGAACTAACCCCTACGGGTCCTCCAATTATAATCTTAGTACTTATGCGACGGGCGGAGATAGCGTGGGCATAGCCTTGCTCGCATCCGCTGGTGGCGGCGCCGTCGCGACGACCACAGCAACCAGTCTGGTCGATAGTGGCAGTGTTAGCGCTTTTTCTCAGGCGAATGGCGGAAAAGCTGGAACATCCATCTTTGGAATAGCCGCCGGTGGAAGTGCAATTGCAAATTCCACAGCCACAAATAACGGAATTGGTGGCACCGCAAATGCAAACGCCGCGGCGTTCGGTAACACTGGTTCAAGAACATCAGGTCTCGCACGTAATCAGGGTGACGGCGGTTCTGGAGGTAGCGCGAGCGCAACTGCTAATTCAATAGCGAACGATGGCGCGGCGACCGCGACTGCCACTGCAAGCGGAGGAGCCGGTTCATTTGGTGCGAGTTGCTCCGATTGCGGTGGCAACGGCGGAAGTGGTGGAGCTGCTACTGCGGCATCCGATGCGACTGCCGCAACGAGCGGCTCCGCGACAGCTGTTGCAATCGGCGGCACCGGCGGCGCCAGCGGAGCTTATTATGCCGGATATAATGGCTTCGGTGGCGTCGGAGGTGCGGCGACGGCGACCGCCAATTCGAGCATCTCAAATGGGGGAGCCGCATCCGCAACGGCGGCCGGCGGCAATGGCGGTTCGGGCTTAATAGCCGGATCTGGAGGCGCAGCTACCGCAAATGCCAGCGCAGCGATTGGAGGACCGGCAGTTGCCGTCGCCACTGCTGGCAATGGCGGGTCTGCTGAACTAAGGGGCGGCAATGGCGGACAGGCAAGTGCAAATGGGTCCTCGACTGCGATGCAGGGTGGCGCTGCAAACGCAACCGCAATAGCGACGGGTGGCGGTGGAGGATCGTCGGGCTCGCTACGCTTTTCATCCATTGGTGGCAATGGCGGACTGGCAAGTGCGACCGCGACATCAATCACGATGCAGGGTGGTGCTGCAAACGCGACCGCAACCGCGACGGGTGGCGGTGGAGGTCTTGGAATCCCGACTCTCGCGGGCAGCAGCGGCGGTAACGGCGGACAGGCAAGTGCAAGTACGTCCTCGACTGCGATGCAGGGTGGCGCTGCAAACGCAACCGCAATAGCGACGGGTGGCGGTGGAGGAAGTGCTGTTACGGGGTACGGCACTCCCGGGGATGCTGGTGCCGCAAACGCTTATTCATTTGCTACAACAATAAGCGGTAATGCCGCCCTAGCGCAGTCTACCACCAGTGGCTCCAGTGGGCAGGCACAAGCAACCGCCCAAACCAATTTCGGCAGCGTGAACTCGGTTCAAACTATGGCCACAAGCCAAGTTGGTGGCACTGGGCCAGCCAGTGCGCTCGCACAGGTCGGAAGTGCCGTGCTCTTTCCTAATGTCATTACTGCAGGACAGAGTTTCTCGGTGGTAAATACGGTCGCTTCTGTTCCTTTGACGCTCGCGTTTGGTTCGATGGGCGCGGGCTACGGAGGCGCGGGACCGGCACTCACCTACCAAGAGAGCGCTACTTTCACATTCAACAACACGATCGGCGGGCCTTTTGCGATTGACTTGATTAGTAACGCCTCCCTCGGAAATGGTTTTGACAGCGCTCTATTTCAAATATTTGACAACGGGAACCTGTTCCAAAGTCAATCTTTCAATGACCTCGCCTCGGCACAGGCATTTTTCTCGAATAACAACTTGATCCTCTTCCTGTTTGGAGCCGGTCCCAACAACGTCCAGCTCGTATTCAATGAGACAATGAGTAGCGGCGAAGGGTTCAGTTTTAACTACGCTGCCGCGGGCGGTGTTTCTGCGGTCCCCGAACCATCCACATGGGCGATGCTGCTGATCGGCTTCGCGGGCATCGGCTTCATGGTCTATCGCCGAAGGTCAAAGCAAGCATTGATGGCCGCCTGATCCACGATCATCAGGGTTGAATTGAGAGGCCGCCTCCGGGCGTCGCCTCCCGGCGGCTTTTCTTTACCAGGCGAAGGTCAAAAAAAGCACGGTCCCGCCATCTGTGATGGGGGCATCTGGAGCGGCGGGACCGCGCGGGCCACCGACGCGGAGACGGCGGCGCGATTTAGCTAATCGAGATTTGTGACAGTCCCGTGACATTTTTGCAGCATGCCCTTATCAGTAAGGACTGGAAGGACATTCTCCCCGCAACGTTTTCTTTGGAATGGACGGGAGCGCCGGTGGGGCGGCAAATTACGACGGTGGGACAGACTGCACGACCGACTTGCCTCGTTTGCGGGGCTACGTTGCCTCTTCGCGACAAAGGACAGCGCACGTACCTGTGTTTCGAATGTAAGCGGCTTGATTCCCTGAAGACCGACAAGGTGACAGGCTGGCTCAAGGGCGAGCTACAGCCCCCCAAGTAAGCCGCCTTCGGACGGCTTTTCGTTTACCGCAACCGCAAGACCAAAACGCACGGTCCCGCCTTAGGGCTGGGGGCTGGTGTCGGCAGGACCGTTTTCGAATCCCACCACACACAGGCGGTTACGATGGCGTACTAAAGATCGTGGCAAGTGGTAAGCGGCAAGACGGGGCGGCTTAAATTACACGGCTACGGCGATTGCGTATGAAATAAAAGCCGCGTCACCCCGAAGGATGACGCGGCTTTTGATTTGAGAAACGGTAGATGCTTGCCACTCTACACCACCGCCTTACGATTAGTTTGTCGAGAACGTCTTGAAGGCCTGTTAAGTCTGACCGTTAGAAATAGTTGGCTTCATTAACCATCAAACCTTCACCGGCACCCGCTCTACCTGCGCCATATCGTTGTGCCGGACAGCGTTGGTGTCCCCATCATCCCACGAGATACCCCACCAAATTCTGAACCGTGATACGGTCGGAATGGGTTTTTCAAGGGGACGAAAATGCGAGTAGCAGCGCTGGTAATTTTGCTTTGCATGGCTTCCGGGATGGTAAGGGCGCAAACAACTGAGCAGTGCCAGCCGACACAAAGGGCCGGTGAACTTCTCGCTTGTTATAACAAGACTGCGCCGCCGTACGCGCTCGGCAAGCCCAAAGCGTCCAAAGCTTCGACTGCTACAGCCAGGCCCGCAGTATCCGGAGCTCCAATTGCGGTAGATAAGCCGGCAGCATCCAAAACTCCGACCGACCAGAAGGAGAAGTACGTCGATGTGCTCACCGTCGAAAACTCAAAATTAGAGGCGAAGATGAAAACCATTTGCCGTGGATGCTGAACACGGCCAGCCTGAGCTCCGCCACTCCCGAGGAGCTTGCAATTCGGTTCGTAGCCCGGGTTGTGTTCGAGAACAGATCGCAGATTTTGCTTTGATGAGATGTCGGCTGACACCCGACGCCTCTAGTGCCCCAGACCCTGCGGCCTCAGCCACTGCCCCTGGCTGGGGCCGTTTGCTTTGAAATGTCCGGCCGATCTCGAACCGCTGTTCGTTTGTCAGAGTTCGTTCACTACCTCAGTGTCCCCGACAAGCCTTGGTGAAATGAAAAACCCCACATGAACCGCATGTGGGGCAAGTCGAACGTATCATGCGACGGCGCCATGCCGCCGAGTCAAATGCTACCACGGGTAATCCCCACGAGGCTGAGCAATATTGACCATCGCGAGTTGCGCCGCGCCGGCATTTCCAAAAAGCTGTCGGCGTAGGCATTTCATTGCTTGAACTGGCACGCCAATCAGGCGCATGGTTTGAGGAATGAGGATTACCGACGTTATTTGCGACGGTTGCGGCGCTGGCTATAAGCGCGTCGAGTCGGCTTCGCTGCACGGCGCACCCACAGCGGGCAGGTTTCGGTGTGTTTGCAGACACGTAATAGAGGCTTGGAATTCGCCTAATTTGGTCAGCTATTCAGCCAACTTTGAGAATCGACAACCGATAAAAAGCCCGCCGGGGTGAACCGGCGGGCTCAGTCGACGTTGACGTGACGTTTCAGGCGGTCGCGTTCTGCCATGATCCAAGAGGCAGATGAGGTTCCTCTGTTACAAAGTGAACAGACGACCATGCCTTGATTTAAGTGCTGCGCGTTGCTTCCACGCAAATTGCAACAATCTCGCGTCCGGCGAGTTTTCTTTGTAATTTACGCCATGGGACAGGCTGCACGACCGACTTGCCCTGACTGCGGGGCCTTCTTGATCTTGGCGCCGCCTGGCATCCCCGTTATTTTCACGATTGAGGGCTCGAACCTTCGGGTAAAACTTCAACGCGGGGCCGATGGTCGCGCTGCAAAGCTTTCAGTAAGGCCGCCACACCGCGTAGAGGCATAGCGCAAAGATAAAAATTGCCGCCCATACAAAGGCGGTGTGGGCCAAAAAGGCTCTCATAAATAAATGGCAGTATCGCCAGCGTCGTCGGCTAGGAGCTTTGCGAGGAGTCGCTTCATGTCTACCCTCTGATTTTGAACAACATCAGGAGCACAATGGTCGGTTGCAATGGTCTAAGGCTCGGTAAATTTGGCTTTGCAGTTTCATGAACATGGAAGCGAAGTTAACGGCGACCTCATATAATTCGTAAAATGACACCGAACGCGAATGGCATTGATCTGGGTAACGCGACCGAATGGCTCAACACGGGCCGGTGACCATGCAGGTTACGCGCGCTGGCTTGGCTACGGTGGTTCAATATCCCGCCAGCCGAGCAACTCTTAAGGTAGCACTAAGGCCGGAGGCGAAAAAGGTTCGTTCGCCGATGCAGTAAGCGCCAATCGCCCATTGACAACGAGCTCGCCCCCACCTTTGAGGAGAGCCATCTCTCGTAACTCAATAGGAGCGCTACAAGAGGGATCAACCACGTCAGCCGTCCTTGATAGCGCTCATGAGGTCCGGAGAGCGCTCCGCATATCAAGGCATTTGACGCTTCACCTAAGAGTATCACGAAACAAAATATCTTTTGCTCCACCGAAACGTCCTTCCAATGCCCGATTAAAGTCACGCAAACGAACATGAAAGAGAGGATTGCGGCAAAGATCGTCAGTGCAGAAAAGATCTTAATGGGAAAATCTTTTCTCCATACCGAGGATCGCGCCATGCGCTCGGCGTGAACGCGCGGCAGACGTGGGAGCGATATCTCCGTGGCCGCGAAATCTGAAAGTCCGACCATCCTCAGCTGTAGAAAGGCATCATTCAACCAAGCGGCAATCTGACCCACCGGGTCGTAGGCCAACACTCCGGCGGCGAATCGAAACTGTTCGTTTCCTAATTCCCGTCGTTTCTCTATCGGCGCCCGGGCGTAGATGCCCGTCGCGGGCGAAGTATCCCAAAGGAATGCATCTGAATGTGAGAGCAGCCGATCGACGAACTCGCACGCGACTAGCCCAGCCTGAGGGCATTTTTTATATAGGTACGTGGCTCCGGGGCCGTCTGCAATCATTCTGGCCGTTACTACAGGTGGTCGAGAAATCTGCACGCCCAACAGCTTCTCAACGACGAGGGCAAAAACGATTTCGCTTGCGAACCCAATTCCGGCCGCGAGAGTGAGAGCCACTATGCCAGCACGCGAAATTTTTGTGCTGAAAAGTCGTGCAATGATCGCTGCGATTAGAAGCACCACTACGATTGCGAGATGAGACGGGTGGAACACCACCGCTGCGGCTAAGATTGAGATCCAAAAAACCTGCTCCCAACGTGTCAATCGGTGCCCCAGCGCAAGCAGATTTGCAGCAGCGAGCAGCGCCAAGCCGGCGAAAACATCAGGCAGCAAAAATGACGTGAAAAATGGGAGCGACGAGGCGAAGCCCAACGTGACGGCAGTAAGTACTAATTTTGGCCAACTAAACAATTTAAGGTGCCTGAGCGTTAGGCTCACAGCAGCGAGAGCCGCGGCTGCCTGAATGGTAATGCTGGCCCATAGTCCTCCCAGCAACTCACCCAAGTAGAGCAGCGCCCCGTAGGAAACCGAACGTCCTGCTATGATGAAGGCCGGGCTTTGGAAGCTCGTTACTTCTTCAGCCGTAAAGTCATGCGCCGCTTCTTGCGGCGCACCCAGCTCCGAGGCCCAAGTCGTCCACACGGTGGTGCGCCCTGATATCCATGCCACCCCGGCGTCAAAGCCGCGGATATAAGCGCCAGTATCTGGCGAAAAGAACGGCTGGCCGTTGTAAATCGCTGGCCACGAAAACAATAAGAGCAACGCGGCGCAGGTCGAGATCCTTAACATCATGGTTTTTACTGCACGCCGCACTAATACCTCACGCCAGCTACAAACTGGCGCTGCTGACCCGTTAACGCCCCAAGCTGGACGATCGTTTCAAAATACCGATCGATCGAACTGTCACAACGAAACTCGCTCGTTAAGCTTTATGTCGGGCTTGCGAGTTAATGCCGAAAATTAAGTAAACGGTTGGTCTTTGCCGTCGCAACTGTTGCCTATAACTGAACCCTGCAACAGATCGACCCGCTCGATGCCCGCGCCAGGCGGTGGCGGGGGGTCCCTACGGCGGGTTTAGCGGCGGCCCTCGTGTCGGCTATGAACGCGGCTCTCTACAACAATTTAACTGGCGTAGCCGAGACGTATCGATCTTCGACATTTACGGTCTGGGCACCTCGATCTTCAAGATCCTACGGCGTTCGGATTTACCAACGTGATGGATGCCTGCGGGGGGCTGTCGCCGGTACCGACTGCAACAAATATGAATATTGGGACGGCATCACCCGACGGCGGCTGCGCACATGGTGATCGCCAATGAGTTTGTGGTTGCCACCCCGAACCCTCGACATGGGCGTTGATGATCCTCGGCTTCGCAGGCATTGGCTTCATGGCCCATCGTCGGAAGTCAAAGACAGCATTGATGGCTGCGTGACCCAGAGTCATACGTCTTGAATACAGAGGCCGCCTTCGGGCGGCCTTTTGTTTTAACCAAGGTTACTTCCTAGCGCCAACTGCGGTCGATCCGCGTTTCCACGGGACTTCCTTGAAAACCCGCTGCACGACGCTGGTGCCGATGCCGAGCTTCCTACCGATTTTCAAGATGCCGTCACCGTCGGCTCTTAACTCCAGTATTCGCGCCTCAACTGACGGCTTAACCCGTCGGCGCCCTAACTTCACGCCATTGGCGCGCGCGCGAGCGAGCCCAGCGTTCACCCGTTCCCGAATGATGCCGCGCTCGAACTCGGCAAATACGCCGAGCATTTGAAACATCGCCTTGCCCGCGGTGGTCGAAGTGTCGAGGCCCTGTTGGTGTAGGAACAGATCTACCCCCTTGTCCTTTAGGTGTTGTAGGATGCTCAGCAGGTCAGTCAGCGACCTACCGAGCCGATCCACAGACCAGGCCGCCACCAGATCGAACTCTTTGGCGTTGACCGCCTTGAGCATGGCGTCGAGACCAGGGCGCTGATCCCGACCCTTGGCGCCGGATATGCCGGCATCTTCGTAGGTGGCCACGATCTTCCAGCCGGACCGCTTGGCGACCGTCTTCAACTCTCGCAGTTGGTTCGCGGTGTCCTGTTTCGAGGTCGAAACCCTCAGATAGATGGCGACTCGCTTCATTTGCATGGCTCCCTTGGCTGCGGGGACCATAGCACAGCCTATACCGTAATCAAATGTTTTCCGTATATAATAAGCGCGATTAGGAAACCCTTTGGATGAGCCCCTCCTGCCCGAGCGGAATTGAATGGGTTTTCCGTATAGCCGAATGGGCGATGATTTATCTCTGCCGGCAACGACCGCTGCACGAAGCCGATCAATCGTTGTGCGGGGTTGAACAGAACTCTCTGCGAACGGCTCACCCACTTCCGAGTTTGACCCAAGTGAGACATCGGGCCACTTGGACTTGTCCCGAAAAATGCCTACGCTCTGGTTGGAGCATCATGGGCGGGACAATTGATGAAGCGTCGCGAGTTCATCGGGCTAATTGGCGGTGCGGCGGCCTGGCCGCTCGCGGCGCGCGCACAGCAGCCGTCGATCCCCGTGGTGGGTTTTCTCGGCGCGAACACGCCAGAGTCCAGCCCACTCTCCTTGGAGGCATTCCGGCACGGCTTGAGCGAGACCGGGTTCGTCGACGGCCATAGCGTCAAAATTGAATACCGCTGGGCCGAAGGCCGCTACGCGCAATTGCCGGCATTGGCGGCCGATCTCGTCAGCCGCAAGGTGGATGCCATCGTCGCCAGCGGCGGAAGCGTTACGGCGCTGGCGGCCAAAACGGCAACGGCGACAATCCCGATCGTTTTTGCAAGCGTTGGGGCCGATCCGATCAAGGTTGGTCTCGTCCCCAACCTCAATCGGCCGGGGGGAAATGCCACTGGCACCACCATAATCTCGAATGAGCTCAGTTCGAAGAAGCTGGAGATTCTGCACGGCCTGGTGCCCGCGACGGCGGCCATCGCTTTGCTCGTCAACCCGGACGGCCCTACCGCCAACTCTGTGGTGCAGGAGACGCAGGAGGCGGCGCATGAGCTGGGGCGACGGCTGTTGGTCCTGCGGGCGAGTAATGAGCGCGAGATCGACACGCCTGGGCTGGCGTCGCGGAGCAAAGTGCCGGCGGGCTCATCGTCGCGCCGGACGGATTCTTCGGCGCGAGGCGCGATCAACTCGCCGCTCTGGCAGCCCGCCATAGGATCCCGGCGATCTACGAAACGCGCGCGTTCGCCGATGCCGGCGGCTTAATCAGCTACGGCGCCGACAACCCGGAAGGACACCGTCTGGCCGGGATCTATGTCGGGAGAATCCTAAAAGGTGAGAAGCCCGCCGACTTGCCGGTCTTGCAACCGACCAAGTTCGATCTGGTGATCAATCTCAAGACCGCAAAAGCCCTTGGCATCACGATACCTAACGCGCTCCTCATACAGGCAACTGAACTGATCGAATGATTCGGCTGTTGGCACCTTTCGGACATGGCGCTCGAACTATGTGATGTCCGTTATTGGATGAGCAGCGGAAAACATATGCTCGCATAGAGCTTTTCCGGTTTTGACCCAAATGCGACATCGGTATGCGATTTGTTGGGCACAGCCGCTTGAATGAGCTAGGGTCTTCTCCCTGATCGGAAAGCTGGCCGGTGAAGCGACGCGAATTCATTACAATGCTCGTTGGAGCCGCCGCAGCGTACCCATTGGCGGCGCAGGCGCAGCAGCCGACGTTGGGGGTACTCAGCTCAAGTGAATTGGCCGATTGGGCAATCAAGCCATTTCGTGCGGGACTTGAGGAGGGCGGCTACGTCGAGGGCGGCAACTTGACCGCGCTTTACCGTTCGGCAGACAATCAATTCGATCGTTTGCCGGCGCTGGCGGCCGAGCTTGTTAAGAGCCAGGTATCTGTCATCTTCGCGACGGGATCGCCCGTCCCGGCGCGCGCGGCGAAGGCGGCCACGTCGACCATACCCATCGTCTTTGCCTATGGCGGCGATCCGGTCAGCGATGGTCTTGTTGCAAGCTTCAACCGGCCCGAGGGCAATGTCACTGGCGCCACCTTCATCGGAACGGAACTCCTTTCAAAGCGTATGGCGCTGATGCGGGAAATGCTGCCTCAAGTCCTGGTCGTTGCGTTGCTCGTGAACCCGAAAGGGACGCTCGCTGCAGCACAGATCAGCGAAGCGAAGGCCGCAGCTCAATCGTTGGGGCTAACCCTTCATGTTGTGAACGCCATCAGCGAGAGCGAGTTCGACGAGGCGTTCGAGACGATGAGCCGATTGAAGGTGGGCGCCTTCCTCTCCAGCACCGATCCCCTGTTCGGCTTCAATGGCCGAAACCTGCACATAGTAAAGGGACTCCGCTACGGGATTCCGCCAATTTGTGTGGGACGCGTGGACGTCGCAGCTGGTGGCCTTTTCAGTTATGGTGCCGACCTCTCGGAAACGTGGCGTCAAGCAGGTGTCTACGTCGCCCGCATCCTCAAAGGCGAAAAGCCCTCGGAGCTGCCGATTGTGCAGCCAACCAAGTTCGACTTCGTCATCAACCTGAAGACCGCCAAGAAACTCGGTCTCGACATATCGCCCGCGCTTCTCGCCCGCGCGGACGAGGTGATCGAATAAACGTGCTTCGATGTCTGCTGGAGCTACGATTTAGTCGGAGCCAGCAGCTTACTTACCATCGTTCCATATATCGGATGCGAGCTTCCAGTCATTTCCGACCTTTTCCCAAACCACGACATACTTCCCGGTCACTTCCTGCGGTGACGGGCCCTTAGTTTTCAAGCTGAAGGTTCCGATCTCGCGTGCCGCGGAGGGACCAAGTGACTTGACGTCCAAGGTTGTGAGTTTCGGATCGCCAACCTTTTCCGCCATGCTTTTCCACATTGCCCCAATGGCGGATCCGCCCTGCACCATCGCAGAGCCGGGCGGGAATGCGGTCGCATCAGTGGTGTAGAGCGATGCAACGCCTGCGAAATCGCCCTTATTGAAGAATTCGGCCCATTTTGCGTTGACCGCCTCAATCTCGGCCTTCTGAGCCAACGCCGGCGTGATCAATCCGACCACGAATGTAATCACGAGTGCAATCCCGCGCATGATCAACTCCATTTCTTGGTGCAATAGGCAAGGCAGGTCGCGGCAATCTTTATGGCGCCGCCGCGAATATTTGAGGCCAGCCTATCTCGGTTACCGTCGTTTGGCCACCGCGGTACTGGGCGCTCAAGTCCCAACTTATAGCCGTTTCAGTGGCGAACAATTCCGTCCTAAGCAATGCAAGCAGGAGGGCGCCTGTTGGCACTTAGCGTAAATTGTCGCGATGCAGCGCCATCTCCGTTTCCAGACGAAGACTGGAAGTCATCGGTCAACTTCCCAAACGTCGCGATTGACCCAACTGCGACGTTAGCCGCACCCGGCAATCCTCTCGGTGCCGGTTTCAGCCCCTATCAAAGTAATCGTTTTGGCCGCTAAGATGCCGTCTCCTGAGCTTGGAGCCTCACATGCGGCGCCGCGATTTCATCACGCTTATTGGCGGTGTGGCGGCCGCATGGCCAGTTGTCGCCCGAGGACAGCCGGAAAGCGGCATGCGGCGCATTGGCTGGTTGGTAGGATTAGGAGAGAGCGACCCGGAAGCGCGCCGTCGCGTGGCGGCGTTTCTGCAGCAGCTCGATCGTCTAGGGTGGACGATAGGCCGGAATGTCCAAATTGATTATCGGTGGCTGAGCGATAGTAGCATAGGTCGCAACGAGGCCTATGTTGCGGAACTGGCCGCGCTCAAGCCAGACGTGCTAGTGGCTAGTAGCACGCCTGCGGTGAAGGCGTTTCGCCAGCTGACGCCCGCAATACCAATCGTGTTTGCTATCGTCACTGATCCCGTTAGCAGTGGCCTCGTGACGAGTCTGACGTCGCCCGGCGGCAACGCGACCGGCTTCACCAATTTCGAGTTCACAATGGGCGGGAAGTGGCTGGAGATACTCAAGCAAGCTGCGCCTCGTGTGGCCAAGGTCACACTTATTTACAATCCGAAGACTACGCCTTACGCCGGCTACCTTAAGTCCATCGAGGCAAGCGCGTCGTCGCTCGGGGTGGAGTTGATCGCGCGCGGCGTCGCCGATACCGCCGAAATTAAGCAGGTCATCGAGGTGGCGAGTGGTGCGTCCAACGGCGGCCTCATCGTGCTCCCGGACTTTTTCACTGCAGCCAACCACCTGTTCATTATCGCGTCGGCCGCACAGCATCGCACGCCAGCCATTTATCCGTATCGATATTTTGCTGTCGACGGCGGCTTGATGTCTTATGGCGTAAACACTGCAGAGGAGTTTCGGCGAGCGGCGACGTACGTCGACCGCATCCTGCGGGGCGCAAGTCCAGGTGAACTTCCCGTGCAGGCACCGAACAAGTTCGAGTTCGTTATCAACCTTAAGACTGCCACGGCACTTGGCTTCACTATCCCACCCACACTAGTTGCCCTTGCCGACGAGGTGATCGAATAACTGCGGCCACTTCGGGGTTTGGCACGAAACGGTCATGGCGGTGATGCCACCGCATGTCCGTTGTTGAGAGCAAAGCGGAAAACATCTGCTCGTAGTGAGTATTTCGCCTTTTGACCCAACTGCGACATCGGCAAGCCTGCCCATGTTGCGGTGGCAAAGCGGATTTCAGCCTCTACCAAAGCGCGCACTTGAACTGCTACGATGCCACCCTCTGCCCCAGGGGGGCGAACATGAAGCGTCGGGAATTCATCGTGGGGCTGGCGGGCGCGGCGACTTGGCCGCTTGTCGCGCGTGCGCAGCAGGCGGCGAAACGCATGCGGCGGATCGGGGCTCTCATAGGATTCGCGGAGGATGATCCGGCCACCCAGCGCCGTGTTGCCGCTTTCTTGAAAGTGCTCGCCGATTTGGGCTGGACGCCGGATCGCGACGTCACAATCGACTTTCGTTATGGAGCCGGAGACGCCGACAGAAACCGAGCCTTCGCGAAGGAATTGGTTGGCCTCAACCCCGATGTAATCCTGACTAGCTCCACATCCGCCACTGCGGCCATGCAGCGCGAAACGAGCACTATCCCGGTGGTCTTTGTGACCGTTTCCGATCCGGTCGGTAGTGGCTTCGTGGCCAGCCTACCCCGACCCGGCGGCAATATTACCGGCTTTATCAATGTCGAGGGTTCGATCGGGGGAAAATGGCTTGAGCTCCTGAAAGAGGTAGCTCCTCGCACAAAGCGTGCCGGACTCATGTTCAATCCGGCGATTGCTACTTATTTTGACTATTACTGGAAGCCATTCGAAGCGGCGGCAAGCGCCGCTGGCGTGACGCCGATCCCACTGCCGGTTGGCAACGTTGCCGACATCGAGCAGGGTTTCGCAACAAGGGATCGAGGCGACGGCCTCGTTCTGATGAGCGATGCCTTTTTAACCGTAAATCGGGTCCTGATTAACGAAAAGGCGCTGCAGTTTCGCGTCCCGGTGGTTTCAGGCATCTCTCAAAGCGGTTCCCTGATTTCTTACGCGCCAGATATCGAGGACCTCTTTCGACGCTCCGCATCCTACGTGGATAAGATACTTCGCGGTGCGTCGCCCGCCGATCTGCCGGTGCAGTTGCCGACCAAATTCCAACTGATCATCAACCTGAATACCGCAAAGGCGCTCGATCTCACCGTGCCACCGACGCTGCTCGCCAGCGCCGACGAGGTGATCGAATAGTTTTGCTGCGGTGCATGAGTCCGTTTGTGGCGGCACTTTTCGGACATGGCGCGATGTCCGACTTGAGTCCGCTATGCGCGCAAAAGCGGACGTGCAGGCAGCCCGTCGTTTAGATCGCAGTGTGAGAGATTTAAGGTGCAGGGTGGGCCGTAGGCACTGGCATCTGATCAATTTCCTGGTCTTAAAAGACCAGCAGAGTTATCGGAAAACAAACTTCACGAAATTTTCAGTCGGGCGCAGGCTGAAATGTCCGCAACGGGTAATTCGCGACCCGGTCGAGCCAGCAGCAAGTCCGGCCATGACCGCTATTCCGCCGAAAGCGGAAGTAACCCGCCAAGCGTGGCGCGTCGGATTCAGCCCGGGTTGGATCATCCGGGCTACAAGACCTTCCAGATCTTCAATCTCTGCGTGGCCAGTTCACTGTGGAGTTCACGAATCTTCTGCGACTCGGCAACGAAGCCTTCGTAAGCCTGCTTCGCAAATTCGGTCTGAAGCTCAAAGGCCTTGCCGAGCGACCGCACGCCTCCGAGCTTCTCGAAAAAGGACCGCGTCTGATCGAGCGACTGCCTGGTGTAGTTGCGATAGGCGTTCGCGATGGTTCGATAGCTAACCGGGACGGTTTCCGCCGATGCAGCCGGTACGACTGGGGAGCTATCGCTGGGGAAGGTGCCAATTGGCGAATTCGCAGTCGACGTGATAAGTGCGCTGATCGCTTCGGGGGCATCCTGCAACTGATCCTGCTGTGGGTCTTGTTGTTGAGCGGCCTTCCGCCTCCGCGGCTCGGGCTTCTTGCCCTCCTGCTCCGGCTTCCGTTTATTCTGGCCTGATTTTCCAGTCGGCCTATTATCATCTCTTCTCAACATTATTGAAGCACTCCGTGGCTGTAGTATTTGCACTGGAATCGGGGCGGCGCTGCTACCTGTTTTGCTGTTCGCGGCGTGAGCGGCTGGCGTCGTGGCCCCTTTGTAGGAGCCCCGAACGAAGGATCGCCGGGGCTCCTATCAATACCTGAGTTACCCTTGTCGAGCGGTCGGCACCCTCCTTGGGTAGTTCGGCACTGATGGCGGCATTCCTAGGTAGGCATCAATGAGTCTGCAAGCGCAGCTAATTGCGTTTACGCGCCAAAAATGGTTTTAAGTCGCCAGTGAATCTCGCGCCTTTTTTCTCTCGATGCAATTCACGCCGAATGGTCGCCGATAGCAAATTTTTTGGCCTGCGTTCACAAGCAGGGCGGAGCCGCGCAGTTCCAAAAGCGGGACCCGCCGCATACCGTAACAGCGCCATTTGAAAACGCCGCTCGGTAATATGCGTAAAGAACTAACCGCTCGATGGCGAGCCGCTTTGATCTTCCTCAATGGTTCAGATGCTGCCGGGAAATGTCCGTTCCTGTGATAAACGGACATCGCCGGTTGCGCCCGCCGATGTCCGGAATTGACCCTCTTAAGCGGCCATCAGATCATTTGTCGTACTTGAACGAGAGTGCGACGCGTGTGCGATATTCCGTAACCTTTCCGTTCTCCACCTTCATGTCCATCTTGGTGATTTCGGCCACACGTAGATCATGTAGTGAACCAGCGGCCGTTTCCACAGCATGTCGACCAGCGTCTTCCCATGAGGTTTCGCTGACACCTACAACATCGATAATCCGGTAAACGCTATTCTTCGCCATTGGATCGATCCTTTCGAGGACTGAACTGAACCCCCGCCGAAATACCGGTAAGCGGACTTCGCTTCTCCTAATTTGATTCAAGTCAAGGTCCGGCAGCGCGGACAAAGCCCAAAACGGCTCGATACCCTTCGCAATTCGCACAGGACATTGATCCGGCAATGCTCGATGTCCGTTGTCGGGGGGCAAAGCGGACCTGGCCCGGTCGTCATTTATGCCACGAGCGCCTGAAGCGTTTCCGCCTGTTCCCGGTCCTGAACTGCGATGGCAGCGCGGGAGTATTCGCCAACCTCGTTTGAGTTCGCGATCTGGCGGAGAAGCTCGTCACCCTTGATGACGTGCAGGCCCATGCCTTCAGCAGAGGGATAGATTCCAAGAACCACGTCGTGGCTAATAACAATAGCTCTCAAGGCGAAAGCCTTGTCATCGGACATCTGGATATAGGCACGAGCTTCGTCTGCGAGGTCTCGCAGTTCGTCGAAATCGATCACCGGGCACTCCAACGCAACCAACTGACCGAGTCTAGCCACGATATGATTACTGAAATCACAACAAAGCTCTCACTAAAGAGAGCTTAGCCTCCTGCGACGTCCGGTTGTGTCACCTTTCGGACATGCCGAAGTATCTTGGCGATGTCCGTTGTTGGGTGAACAGCAGAAAACATTTGCTCTCATTGAGCTTTTCCGGGTTTGACCCAACTGCGACATTGGGAGGTATCGCAGTCCTATTAGCCCCAGCAGCGCCAGGGCTAGTGTTTAATCGGAAAGGGCAATTCCGCCGAGTTACCTGACGGCTGCGGCTCCTGCCGTCGCAACTTGATGGTCCTGCAACGCGCTGCCACCGCTTATGCCGATGGCGCCGATCACCTTGCCGCCGACGATGATTGGCATGCCGCCTGCGACCGGTGTCGCACCGGTGATCCCAAGCACATAGGTCTCGCCGCCCGCGAGCCGATCTTGATACGATTTCGAAGGCACGCGGAACAAGGCCGAAGTCCGCGCCTTGTCTTGTGCAATAGTAATCGACGCGTTTGCGGCCAGATCGGCTTTTTGCAGGTAAATGGTTTCGCCCATTGGTCCAACGATTGTGATCACCATGTTCCAACCGTTCGTTTTCATTTCGGTTTCGGCCGCGGCAACCGCGGCTTTGGCTTGATCAAGTGTGATCGGCGCCCCGTAGCCGGGTGGTGGCGACGGTGGCGCCGCCGGCTGCTGCGCGCTGGCTTGGGTGCCGAACATAGCCGCGGCACAGATAGCGAGTGATGTAAGCCAGAAAATACGCATCGTGTTTCCTCCCGATTGTTGTCGGCTTTCTGCTGGCGCATTCTCCCGGCATTCATCAGATGGCCGGGGTTCGGTGAGAACGCTAGCATTCTACTTGGGCTACGTGGAAGCCAAACGCAGGGCCCGCTTAGCTTGTCAGCGGCAACGGCGTAGGTTGAATGTCCGCTTGTGGCGTACTTTTCGGACATGGCGCGACGTCCGACTTGAGTCCTCTGTGGATGGCTCCCGCGTTGCAAGGGCTAAATTGACGCAGTGGCATTGGTCGGGTGCAGTCTTCTGTCCGGCCTGTTGATGCAGTCGGTTGAGACTGCTGGCCCTGATGGAGTCCGCGAAAAGGTCCCATTCTGCTTATTCAGGCTATGACGCCTTAGACACAAGTAGGTTGTCCCTGTTCCCGGTCAGACCGGTCTGCCATCACATCGCATCGCGCTCGCTACCTCGTAAAGCTCAGACTTAAGAGCCGCAACGAACATTGCTATTCGATTACCTCGTCGATGCCTGCAATAGGCTCAACGTTGACAGCCAGTCTGAGCCGAGCGTCGGCCTCTCGGATTCGGCTACTTTGCCAGCGGATCGGGGCGGATCTGGATGTGCACGGCGCGCGGCTTTGAACCCTTGCCGCCCTCCATCAGCCATGGCACGCGATCACCGCTGGTACTCCACAGCCCGCGACCCTTCCAGCCGGCGTTCGGATCGTCGATGCGCCCGTCGAGACCCTTGGCGAAGAAGCCGAGCGGATACGGAATGCGCAGCATCACCATTTGCCCATCCTTGAAGGCAACGAAGCCGTCATTGAGGTTGGCGGTGGAAATCGGGATATTCTCGCCAAGGCCCACCGTGTTGTGATGGTCGACCCAGGTGTAGTAGCTGGCCTCGGCGCTGGTGTTCTCGAAGCCCTCGAAACCGGGGCCCGGATATTTGTGGAAAGCAAAGCCTTCGGGGCAATGATTGCCGGTCGCATTCGACCCGTTCAGCGGATTCTTGCATTTGCTGCGATCAAAACTGATCAGCGTGCCGTTTGAGCCCGAGCCCCAAAGCACGCCGTTCTTGTCGATGTCGCCGCCGCGGACGCCGATGCCTTCCTTTGGAATGGCGTAAAACTCGGACAGCTTGGTCTTGGGGTCGAAACGCATGAAGCCGGGTGTCCCGGCGAACACGTTGACCGCGTACCAGATCGAGCCGTCGGTCGGATGCGGCATCACGGCGTAAGGGCCGGATCCTGCAACCCGCATGTCCTTACCCGCCTCCGCTGGTGCACCTGGCTCGGTGTATTCGTCCACCTTGCCGTTGCCATTGGTGTCGAGAACATACGGCGCCCAGCCTTGCGCCTTCGCGGCATCGCCGGTCTCATCCCATATCCTCGTATTGACCCACCCGGCGACCGGACCGCTCCCGGAAAACCATAACGTATTATCGGCGTCGTAACCGAACTGCGGGTGATGAGTGCCAAAACAGGTGTCGATGAAACTGTATTTCATGGTCTTGGGATCGAGCATCGACACTTGCCGCGGCGAGCGTTCGAGCGGAAACGCCTTAGCCGAAGGGTGCTCGGAGCCTTTCTTGCAGAAGTCAGGATTCTCGATGCCGCGTACGGCAGCGGCGAACCACACCCTGCCCCTCTCGTCGAACATGCCGTTGTGGTTGTTCGCCTTCTGACTCCAGATTTTTTCCTCGCCCCAATAAGCGGAAGCGCCAATCGGCTTGGCGGTGGCATTGGGATGGAGCGGCGGTCCAAACGACTCCGGCGCGTTCGGATCGGCGACCGGCATTTTGAAGAATGTCACCTTGTGCGTTTTCGGATCGAGGATCGGCATGTCGTCGGACGAGTATTCATTCGAACCGTACAGCGGACCGTAGGCGTTGACGGTTGGATTGCGACGGTCCGAGGAGATCAGATCGTGGACAAAGTGCTTCTCCGTGGCCCACTCCCAGGAGGAGATGACAACGTTGCGCTCGATGCCTGCAGGCCGTAGCGGCCTGGTCTTCGGTAGTTCGCCCTTCGCCACCCGATCGGTCCAATCACCAAAATACTTGAACGGAACGCCGCCGAGTTGCCCGGCAAGCCGGTTCACCATCCATTCGCCGGTTTGCCCCGAGGCAACGCGGCGAATCCACGCCTCCTCGCCGGATTTGAATTCGCCGAACGCGGCCGGGACGGTACGCGTAGCTTCCTGGCCAAGTTGATGGCAGCCCACGCAATCGACATTGTTCATCCGCTGGCGCCAGATGTCCTGCGTGATCTCTTTCGGAATATCGCTGCTGCCGCCGAAATCCTTGGCCGGCGGGATCTTCAGCAGCGTAAACCAATAGATCGCCGGGTAATAATGCGCCGCGGCCGCCTCGTTCGGGGCTGGCACCGCCGTGAGGTCGAGCTGCTGGCCGGGCTTCGCGCGTAGTTTGGGCGAATCCACCAGACCATAACCGCGGACCCAGACCTCGTAGTTCACCTTCGGCGGCAGGTCGGGGATCACAAAGCGGCCCTGGTCATCGGTGACGACGATCTTGGCGAATTTCGTCGGCAGTTCGGTGGTCTCCGCAATAACCCAAACGCCCGCTTCAGGCCCCACCGGACCGCGCACGACGCCGCCGATGGCGTCGTTGTCGATGGTGACCGCTGCTTGCTGCGCTCTGGCTGGCGCCGAAATCAGGGAGAGCAGGCTTGCGGCTGCAATGCCGGTCACGGTGAAGGTGAAGTACACAATGATTTGTTTTTTTAGGTCCATGTTTGCTCCCCCTTAAGACCCCGAGTTTGCCACCCGTTGTTTGGCGTAAGCCTACACCAACCTGTCGCTGACGCTAGAGCCTGGCACTTACGATCCAGTGGTCCCTGGTGCGTTTTCGGCGCAGTGCCGCTTCGCTCTAGCTTAGTGGATGATCTGCCGTTCGGAGGCAGGCATGACGCGACAAGACTGTCTCGGTGTTCTGAGTGGCGCCACGGCGGAGAGTGGCGACCTTCGCGTCCTGGTGCGACAACGTTTCGCAACCGTCGCAATGCCCCGTGATCGATCATGACGGCCGTCGTCGCGTGGCTGGATGCCCTCTTCAGCAGCATCCCCCTCCCGGTTCTGGAGGTGTGGGGGCGGTTCAGCTATGTTGGATGGAAACATCGCGACTGGAACGCGGAAGGTCACTGGCTGGCCATTGATCGTGAATCTACGGGCGGATCCGTACGAGAACATGCCGTTCGAGTCCGCCAGTTACTTGCGTTGGTATGCGGACAACATCTGGCTCTTTGTGCCGGTTCAACAGAAGGTCAAGGAGTTCCTTATCACTATCCCGCAGTACCCGTTTCAAGAAGGCAGCAGCCTGAATGCAGCAGGTATTAATTACCAGACGTTGAAAGCCGCTGCTGCGCTCAAGCGCTTGCAGGACATCGAAACTCTGGCCAATCCACACAACTAACATTCAGGTTCGAAAATCAGCCGCCCGTTCTCCGAAAGGAGTGGGCGGTTGTATTTCTTTGTGACAGCCCCAAGGCGCTGGCCTGCAACAGAAGCAACGACCGTTTTTGGCGCCCGGCTCAACCGCACCGGCACAGCGAAGTCGAACATGTTCGACAACAAGCCGACCGAGACGCAATATTTCTACACGGATGGGGATACGACGGGCGCTTCGCTCGACGGCAAGAACACCTACGAGATCACGTTTGCGCCGGAGCCGCCGGTCAACGGTTTCTGGTCGCTCACACTGTATAACGACAAGCACTTCTTCCATCCGAATGACCTGAAGCGTTATTCGCTCGGGACGAAGAACAAGACCCTCACGCGAAATGCCGACGGCTCGCTCACGCTTTATGCGGGCACCAAATCCCCCGGCAAGGACAAAGAGAGCAACTGGCTTCCTGCTCCGGACGGCCATTTCTCGCTCTACATCCGCTCATATTGGGGCAAGCAGCCGATTCTCGACGGCTCCTGGCAGCCGCCGAAAATCGTGAGGGCGAACTGAGTTCTCTGTGAGAACCGGCAGCCATTAGCCGAGATATCGACATGCAACGCATGAGAAACTGAATGTCAGACGCGCTCTAACACCCCCGGCAAATCCCCGTGAACGTGCTGACCTGCGCGCGACCTCTCCGGCGGACCGGTGCCTTACTTCTTGGCTCGACGTCATGCGCGCTGGTGATCCGCTGTGACGCGCCCGCATAAGGCGGCGTGACGACGCGTGTGGGCGGCGGCGATAACGAATTGACCGATCCGTAGGACACCGGCGGCACCGGGGTGTTGGTGCGGAGCGGCGGGATAAGTGAGGCATTGCCGATGCCGCTGGGGTCAGAGAGCGCTCTGGGATTGGCGGGACCGAACGGGACGCCGCTGATCGCCGAATTGCCGGCGCCGGCCGATCCTGCGGGCGGGGTCAACTGTGCAAGGGCTTGCGCGGGCACGATCAGGTTGCCGAGCGCCAAGGCGAGAACAAGTGCAGAATTGCGGGGCATCGAGGTCTCTCCGGGGCTGTACCTTCAACGATGATGTAGGGCGCGCGTTCCCGCAAGGAAGCCTCCCCCGAAGAACGGACATGGTCAGCCGGGACCTGCCAGGTCCGAAAAGTGCCCCATGAACAGGCTCGTGCACCGCAACAAAACAACGTCTCGATTCCACATTGGAGCGAGCGAGCGGCAATGCCAGGCACTCGAAGAACGGAAACTAGGGCAGGCAATCGGTTGTGGAAGGCTTGTCAGGCCAAATGTCCGCTCCGCATCAAAGCGGAAAAACTCAATGCAACCAAATGTTTTCCGCTTTATCCCTATGCTAATCCGCCTGCGTTCGCCCCCGTTCGGGGACGCCAGCGATTGAGCGGTCGGCCGACCACCCAGCCGCGAAACTCCCGCGCGCATATCTGAAAACGCAGTTGAACGTGAAAAGATGAGTGAGCAACAATGCCCAACGAGCCGCGCCGTCTCGAAGATATAGCCCCCGGCACCAGCCTGCTGCCGATACCCTTTAGCCTATCGTTATTCGCATGCCTCCTCTTTGCAGTGACGCTAGCGCTCGACCTTGCGGCCTTCCGCGGAGCATTCACCCCTCCTGTTTGGCTGTCGATCGGAAACATCGATGACGCCCGGGGTCTACTCAGTGCACTTCTTGGCGCGGTGAGCACGGTCCTTGCGTTGATCTTTTCGGTCAGCCTGCTGGTCTTTTCCGCGGCGGCAACCCAATTCGGCCCGCGTCTCATGCACCGTTTTCTGCGTGACAGGATGATGCAGATCACGCTGGGACTATTTGTAGCCACGTTCTTCCACACGCTACTTACATTCATCGCAGTCCGCCAACATGGCGCGGAACAATTTGTACCTCAACTCACGATCATTACGACCTGCGCCCTGGTGGTGCTTAGCTTCGCATCGCTGGTTTTCTTCAACAACAAAATCGCGGCGTCAATTCAGACGAACAACGTGTTGCCCGGAATCCTCGAAGACCTACAAACCGCGGTGACCCAGATATCAAACTCCAGAGCTCTGCAGGCCGGGCGCCCGAGCGAGACACCTCAAATTCCTGGCACACTACAGTTGCGAGATATCGCAGAGCTTCAAGAGCTTTTTGCGCGAGATGGCGCGGTTGTGCGCAGTGCCATCAGTGGATTTGTGCAAGTAATTCATTTCGAGCGGCTGGCCAGCGAAGCCGCGCAGGCAAACGCAATCATCAGTCTTCTCTTTCGTCCCGGGCAGTTTGTCGGACAGGCAGAGACCATCGCCCGCGTCCTGCCGGCGCAGTGCGCCAAAGCCCTGGGCCCTTCAGTCATTGGGGCGGTACAACTCGGCCGACATCGCAATCTCGACCAGGATCTGGAGTTCGCGATTGCGCAGTTGGTTGAAATCGCGCTTCGTGCGCTAAGCCCGACGATCAATGACACTTATACAGCTCTTTATTGTATCGAGTGGCTCGGTGAGGCCATGCGCGGCTTGGTTAACCTGCCGGAACCGACCGGTATCTGGAGTAGTGAAGACGGAAAAGTCAGTATACTTTTCCCGCCTCTGCAATTTCGGGATATCGTGAAGACCGCGTTCGATTTATTGCGGCAAGCATCGGTCGGCAACGCGGCAGTCAAGGTTCGTCTGCTGGACACGTGGTCCAGGCTGGCACCGGATCTAGGGAATTCGAAGCAAAGCCAATCGCTGCTGGAGCAAGCGCAAGCGGTGTGGGAGGCTGCCTCTCAGGAGACGATGGCCGCGGTTGATCGCGCCGACATCAAACTTGCATATGACAGGTCAGTCGAGTTGCTGTCGGCCTTTCCCAAGGAAAAAAATGCTTCCGGAAAACGCCACGCTTCCCGGGAAAATTTTGCACAGCTAAATGACCTCTCCTCTATGCTCCGTCGAAAACACATTCGCATAGAGGTTGGCGATCCACAATTTGCCTTCCTGGGTCACTCGCAGATAACGCAACGCATCCTCGATGAAAGGTCGGACTACCTGCCAGAAAAATTGCGGATAGCCTGCCCTTAGGTCGGAGGCGCTCTGATATTTCAGTACCCCAGCCATTCCCGTTTCGCGAAACTCGGTGAATAGCGCGGCGGTCTTGCGCAAATAGTTGATATCCGCGAGTTGGCCGATCAAATCTGCCGCGCGCAGTAGTCCAGGAAAATCGTCGGTCGCCGCATGTTGCTCGTCATTGGGTACCGGAAACCTGGTGTGTTCAATGTTCGCCTCTATGGCAAGTATATCGAGCTGACTGAGCCCCTTGCCGAAGCGTTCGCGCACAAACAGCTTGGAGCGCGCAACATGAAAGGGCGTCATTGCCGCATCAGTCGCACCGTCAGGAATGCTGACCGTGTCTCCGGCCACATTGGTTACATACCGGCCGTCGCCATCGCCGCGGCAGATTCCTCTAACGTATCCAATATCGTGACATAAAAGGGAGACGATGAAATGCAGCCAATCGCGGGGTGTGACCCCGCCGACGCTGATATGCCGGCCACGCAAAATCTCCTGCCCGACCAGCGTGACCATAATGGTATGATTAACGTCGTGGTAGGCGGCATCGCTGTTGGCAATGTTCTCCAGCGCTAGTCGCCCGACAAAGCCGATGATGCCAGGGTAACTCGGCTCGAGCAGTCCGTAGATCCGCTCGTACATCAGCTGAAGCTCATTGACAAAGGCTTCGACAACAATCTGAGTAGGATTGAACATCGGTGGTCACCTGAAGCGGTCGTCAATTCGGAGCAATACGACCCCCGGCGCCTCATCGCCAGGTTTCCGCAGGCTCCTTCCTAATTGCTCTTTGCCAATACTATGTTTGGCCGCGGGGCGCACCGATTTTGTGTCTGTGTGTGCCGAAAACCAAACTCTGACGTAGTCTGACGGAGTTGTAGTAATCGGCGTATGATTTTGGAATCCGGCGCAAATGTGCCTCGCCCAGGACAATAACGCGGTCCAAGCACTCGCGCCGAACAGCTTGGGCAATTCCGTCACGCCATCAATACGGATGGGGTTTTCGGTGCACACAAGGGCTACCTTCATCCAGCCATTTTCCGACGGGGAGACGGAGCCGCGCAGAATGCTCGGCCTCGCCGGCGAGTCCATCAAGGACTTGAATCTGCCGACGAGACGGTTGACAGCGCTCGGGCGATCGGCCGCAATGGGCCTGGCAGCCCGAGGTGGCGCATGAACATCCAGACCCGTCCAGACCCGGTCGCCCGCGCTCGCGAGCTCGGGGCGGAGATCGCCGCCGCGGCCGACGAGATCGAGCGCACGCGGCGCATCCCCGAGGCGTTGCTGTGGCGGCTTCATGACTCGCGGCTGTTCCGCATGCTGCTGCCGCGCTCGGCGGGCGGCGACGAGACTGAGCCTGCGGTCTACGTGGCGGCCATCGAAGAGCTCGCCCGGCACGACGCCTCGATCGCGTGGAACGCATTCGTCGCCAACAGTTCCTCCCTGATCGCCGCCTATCTGGAGCCTGCGGTCAATCACGCCATCTTCGCTGATCCGCGCAGCATCGTAGCGTGGGGACCTCCAAACGCTTCGCAGGCGAGAGCGGTCGACGTCGGCTATCGCCTGACCGGCAAGTGGGATTTCGCCAGCGGCTGCCGGCAAGCCCGTTGGATGGGCGCGCACTGTCATGTGCTCGAAGCGGACGGCGCGCTCAGGCTCAACCGCTTCGGCCGGCCCACGGTCCGCACGCTCCTGTTTCCGGCGAGCGACGCGACCCTGCTCGACACCTGGCGGACGATCGGGCTGCGCGGCACGGCGTCGGACTCCTATAGCGTCGACGACGTGTTCGTGTCCGAGGCGTTCAGCACCACACGCGAGGACCCGACGCTGCGCAACGAGCGCGGCCCGCTCTATGCCTTTACCATGCAGTGCCTCTACGCGACCGGGGTCGCCGCTGTGGCATTCGGCATCGCGCGCGCGATGCTGTCGGAGTTCATCACACTGGCGTCCCGCAAAGCGCCGCGCGGCCTGGCCCGGCTCGCGGACAACGCGGTGGTGCAGGCCGAGGTGGCGCGCGCGGAGGCTCGGCTCGGCTCGGCACGAGCCTACCTGATCGAGACGCTCACCACGATCTACGCGCACGCCGACGACGTGGCGCCGATCGAGGTCGCTGATCGGGCCTGCGTGCGGCTCGCCTGCACCAACGCGATCCAGGGCGCGGCCGAGGTGGCAGACTTCGCCTACAAGGCAGCGGGCGTCGACGCGATCTTCCCGGGCAGCCCGTTCGAGCGCCGCTTCCGCGATATGCACACGCTCTCTCAGCAGATTCAGGCGCGCGGTGCCCATTTCGAGTCGGTCGGGCAGGTCCTGCTCGGCGTGCCGCCCGAGGTGTTTCTTTAGAGTGGCGAGGAATGATCTTACCTGCCGCGGCTGAAACCATGGGGAATCTTTCTGAGCCCGCAATGGAACAACAGTGGCTCTTGGCCAGCGATCAGGAAGTGAATGTGAAACCTTCGCCGTCCGCAGCCTGCGGCACGAAAACCGACAGGCGGTAAATCTGTTCAGCGATCTCGCCGGTCCTGACATCCATACCATTCCTCCGTCATTCCGATGGCGTGATCTGTGCCGAGGAACTTTCCTCAGTCCTTGAAGCCCGGCCAGGTGCCGCCATTGTCGGCGATGGTCGATGAAGTCACTCGCTCTCAGAGCATGCAAACCCACTGCGTTTGGTACATGCCAATCGCGCGAGCGGCGCCACAAGCGTAACCCCGCGCGTAAATGGGCCGCGATCATTAATCACCACAGTAACAGACCTCCCGTTCTGAGGGTTCGTCACCGTTACCCGCGATCCGAAAGGCAGCGTGCGATGCGCGGCCGCATACCTGCTGGGATCGAATGCCTGACCACTCGCCGTCCGCCGCCCTGAGGCATAGAAGGTCGCCACCACATGCTGTCCCGAACAAATTCCTTGAGGTCTGGAGTGCGCGAAGAACCAAGCGAAGCCCCGACTGTGAGCCTGCGCGGACGACGTGACTAGCCACGCCAGAGCCAATCCAAGGATGCAAAAAAATGGACGCATTGACCCTTCCGCCTGCACTCTTACACTTTCCCCAAAGGCACGGACTTAATTGTGGCGACGGCGAGCGCGCCCGACCCGACCCCGATCTCTAAAGTCCCAGACGATCGCGAATTCGACCGTAGAGGACGACACTTTTCACGGCCAACGGCCACAATGCATGGAAACGAATTGGCTTCGGGGTTGTGATCGGCATGTCTACCTCGGCCCTCTCGCCCTCGAGTAGCCGTCTCGCCAATTGCTTTCCCATCGCGGTCGCGAGCGCAACGCCCCGGCCGTTGCAGCCGAGGTAGATAAGGGCGCCGGATCCCGGTTCGTGCACATGAGGGTAATGATCGGCAGTCATTGCCAGGCGGCTGTTCCAGCCGTGTGTCCAACGTGCGCCTCGAAGCGCCGGCCAAAGCCGGGCAGCGTAGTGGATGAGATAGGCCACCGAGGAAGGGTCCCGAATCCATTGCATCGGGCCGCGACCGCCCATCAGCAGGCGGTTCGACGAATCGACACGATAATAAACAGTGATATGGCCGCTTTCGTACAGCACGGATCGCGTCGGCATGACCTGTCGCGCGACTTCGTCGGGGAGCGGCTCGGTCGCGGCGATTGAGCTGAAAACCGGCACGATCGTGCGGCGAAGGCCAGGCCACAGATCATCGGTGAAACCGTTAGTAGCGATCAGGACCTTCTCGGCCCGAACCACTGCGCGCGGTGTCTCGATCCGCCACCGCCCGCATTCGCGCCGTAACGACGTCGCCCGCGTCTGGCCGTGGATAGCCGCGCCGGCGGCGATCGCGGCACGCGCAAGACCGCGGGCGTAGCTCAGTGGCTGTAGATCGCCCCCGCGCCGATCCAGCAGGGCCCGGACGTATCGGTCCGTTCCCGTCGCCTCCTTAACGGCGCGTCGGTCGAGCACGCTGACCGGCATGCCGCGCCGGAGGCACTGCTCCGCGGTGACCTCGACGGCGGCCGCGCTGGTTTCGTGATAGGCAGCGCGCAACGTGCCGTTTTGTCGTGCCTCGCACTCGATCTGATAACGGCGGATGAGATCGAGCGTGAAGGTCGGGGTGTCGTAGGCGAATGCGATCATGCGACGGCCGAGGTCAGCACCGAACGCCGCCTCGATCGTGTCGGGATCGAGCTTGAGCCCCGGATTCAGCTGGCCCCCATTGTTGCCCGACGCCCCCCAACCCGGCTCCTTTGCTTCGAGAACGATGGCGTCGATCCCCTGCTCGGCGAGATGCAGCGCCGTCGAAAGTCCGGCAAACCCGCCACCGATGATCGCGACCGACACGGTCCGGTCGACGTCCAGGGCCGGCGTCGGCACAGGCGCGGTAGCAGTTTCCACATAAAGGCTAGGCGGCAAGCCAACCGGATTGGGCATCACCATCATACGATCCCGTAAATTCGTATCACAAGGGATGCAGCACGCGGCGGAGGAAATCCTGTGTCCGCGCATGCTGCGGTTGATCGAGCACGGACTTCGCAGCCCCCTGTTCGACGATGACGCCGCCATCAATGAACAGAACCCGGTCGGCCACGTCCCTCGCAAACCCCATCTCATGGGTGACCACCACCATCGTCATGCCGTCGTCGGCGAGCTTGCGCATGACCGTAAGCACGTCACCGACGAGTTCGGGGTCGAGCGCGGAAGTCGGTTCGTCGAACAGGATCGCCCTGGGTTGCATCGCAAGCGCGCGGGCGATGGCGACGCGCTGCTGCTGGCCACCGGAAAGCTGCGCGGGATAGGCATAAGTCTTCTCGGCGAGGCCCACCTGTGCCAGCAAAGCACGGCCACGTTCAAGCGCCTCGGCGCGCGGTTCGTTCTTCACGTAGATCGGCCCTTCGACGACGTTTTCGATCGCTGTCCGGTGCGGAAACAGATTGAAGCGCTGGAATACCATCGATACCTGGGTCCGGATCGCAACGATCGATGGCGCATTGCTGTCCACGCGCGCTCCCTCGACCAGAATGTCGCCGCCGTCATAGCTTTCCAAACCGTTGATGCAACGCAGGATGGTCGACTTGCCGGAACCCGATGGACCAATGATGCAGACGACCTCGCTCTTCTCGACCGAGGCGGTAATGCCCTTGAGCACCTCAACCGGACCGAAGCTCTTGTGTACATCGTTTAGCTTAATCATCGGCGGCCGGCTCTCTTCTCGAAATGCCGAACCAACAGGATGAGCGGAATACTCATGGTGAGATACATGAGAGCGACCAGCGTGAACACGCTCGTATTCTTGAACGTCGAGGATGCGATGAGCTTGCCCTGCAACGCGAGCTCGGCGACCGTTATGGTCGAAGCCTGCGATGAATCCTTCAAGAGCATGATCATGATGTTGCCATAGGGCGGCAGCACGATACGTACGGCCTGTGGTAACACCACACGACGCATGGTCAACCACCAGCCCATACCGATCGTCTGCGCGGCCTCAATCTGCCCCTTGTCGATCGCCTCGATGCCGGCGCGAAAATTTTCGGCTTGATAGGCCGAATAGGCGATGCCTAGGCCGAGGATCGCCGCCTGTAGCGCGGTCAGCGTGATTCCAAAATCGGGCATCACGAAGTAGAGGTAGAATAGCAGGACAATGATTGGAATGCCGCGGATCACATTGATCAGGCTGGCGCTCAGACCGGACAAGGCGCGTACGCCCGAAACTCGCATTAACGCCCAAAACAGCCCAAGGATCGTCGACAGGACTAGCGAGCCGACAGTGACGACGATCGTCAGCCAAACGCCCTGCAGGAGAATCGGAAAGAACTCGGTAGCATCATGCAGGAAATTTTGCATCGATTCAAATCACGCGGTGCACCTTGCTCGCTTAAAATTCATCATGATCGCAACCTTAATTTCCGATCCACTTTGATTTCGGGAGCGAGCCGAAATCCATATCGCCGATCCTGTGTCAGGCACCCTGTGCCTTGAGCCCCCACTTGTCGAGAAGCTTGTCGACGCCGCCATTCGCCTTGAGCTTGGCGAGCGAGGTATTGATCCTCTTGAGCAAATCCTGGTCGCCCTTTCGAACCCCGATAGCGACCGTGCCGACGATGGTCGGCTTGTAGGATTCCACTAGACGAGCTTCCGGAAAATTGCCCTGCTTGAGATTGTAGGCAAGGATCGGGTAGTCGGCGAAACCAGCCTTGAGTTGGCCCGTGTTCACGTCCCGGAGGATGTCCGGAATGGTGTCGTATACCTTGACCTCGCTGAACAACCCAGTCTTTTTCAGTGCATCGACGAAGGCGGTGCCGACTTGGGCCCCGACGACCTCGCCCTTCAAATCTTCCAGCGCACCATAGTCTTTCTTGTCGGTCTTCGGCACGAGCAGACCCTCGCCATAAGTATAGACAGCATCCGAGAAGTCGATCACCTCTTTGCGCGCCGCTGTGGCGAACATCGCCGCCGAGATGATGTCGATCTTGCTCGACGTCAATGAAGGGATCAGCGTGGAGAACTGCATCGGCTCAATCTGGACCTGGAAGCCGGCATCCTTGCCGACCTCAGTGATGAGGTCGACCATCACGCCCTGAATGCTGTTGGTCTTGGTATCCAGGAAGGTGAAGGGCACCCCTGTCGGGGTCGAGCCCACCTTGAGCACCTGCTGCGCCGACCCTGGCGCCGCGGCGGCAAGGGCAAGAGCCGCGATGGCGGCCTGAACGAGACGTTTGAAATGCATCGTACCTCCCTCACAAGTTTTGGCGCAGGCCCACGTATTCCGTCAGCAAAATTAATGGTCATATCGCTTGCAAGCACGCAAGAGGTTTCCCTGCGTGCAGAGGGTACGAATTGTTCCGCGCGTTCCAAAGGTCCGATCTGAAGGCAACCATCAAGTGGGCTTCTTCTCTTAAAAAAAACTCGAAGACTTTGCCGATGAACCAGCCCAACCGGTCCGGCGCCGATAAGCTCCAAGGATTTGCCACCCCCACCCCCCGCACCAGGGAACAAGTCTTGGCAAAAACCGTTTTAGCTGCGGTCCTTCTTTGGATTGGAGTCGTGCGAGCATAATCGTCGCATTTGCGATCCGGAGCCCGGTTTGGACCAACCATAGTCCGGCTCACCGCAACTGGTCGACCAACGCCTTTGCCTGCTTTAGATCTTGCGTGTCGAAGCCCTCGGTGAACGAGGCGTAGATTGGCGCGAGAAAATCGAGCGCTTCCTCGCGTCGGCCCTGATCGATCCACAGCGCGGCACGGTCCATTGCGGCTCGAAGTTCAAGTGCCCTGGCGCGTTGGCTTCTTGCCGAGGTCAGTGCCTGGTCGAGCAGTGACTGTGCCTCGGCCTTGGCGTCTGGTGCGCTGCGGATGAGCATCGCGCGCGCCTTCAG
Source organism: uncultured Alphaproteobacteria bacterium (assembly GCA_963732455.1). Classification (GTDB taxonomy): domain Bacteria; phylum Pseudomonadota; class Alphaproteobacteria; order Rhizobiales; family Xanthobacteraceae; genus Bradyrhizobium. Next base: position 311,430 of record CAVSZM010000012.1, read on the forward strand.
TCGATACAATTCGGCCTCGAAGATCCGTTCGCTGTTACGGCTGGTCGTAGCGAGGCCCTGCTCGATCAATTCCAGGGCAGCCTCGCAATCGTGGCGCCTCAGCAAGACCGGACACAAGAGCACGTACAGCGCCGTGATGGCGAGCTGATAACCTGCGCCACGATATTCGTCCAGCGCCGCCCGGATTTCCCCGAGTGCGTTGGATGAATGATCGAGCGACGCCACGCATATGCCCCGAATGGCGCGCGCCAAACGCCATTGCCGGAATCCGTGTTCCTCCGACAGGGTGATACAGCGTTCGGCAAGGCTCTGCGCAGTCAGGAACTCGCCGCGAACGGCGTGGAGAATGCATGCATAATAGCAAGCATACGCCTGCGAATGCGGATGATTGATAGCGTCGGCACGCTGAATCGCGCTGTCCATTCGCATGATTGCCGTATCGGCGTCGCCGAGCAGCCAGAGAGCCCACGACATCAGGGCAAGGTCGGCAACGCCGGCATCCTGGCCGGCCGCACGTGCCGCCAATCTATCTTCCTGGCTGCTCGCCTCGAACGCTTCGACGGCCCGTTCGAGCACTTCACGGGCACCCGTGAGATGTCCCATGAATAGGCGAATCATACCCTGCCCGCGCATCGCATTGAGCAACGCCGGTCGATCACCGCGCGCTTCGGCGAGTTGAAGCAGGGCTGCGATCGTTTCCTGGGCCAGCGGCAACTCACCGCGAACGACGCTCGCGGTAGTCAACCAGAACATGACCTGGAGTTGCTCGGGGGGGTCTCCGAGGCGCTCGCACAACTCACGCGCTCGGGCGAAGGTCGCCATCGCCTTGTTCGAGGCTGGCCCCTGGGTGGCGATCAGGCAGGGCCCCAGAGCGAATTGGAAGTCAAGTTCCAGCCTGTCCTTTCGTGCGCTATCGGGCAGATGGCCCGAGGCCTCGACACCTCGTTGCAAGTGTGCGATGGCCTCAAGGTTGGCGGAGCGCATGGCGGCCTTCTTGCCGGCCTGCAGCCAATATGCCTCCGCCTTTTCGAACAGTCCGGCTTCCGTGAGATGGTGCGCGAGAGTTTCGGGTTGTGCCTCCACAATTTCCGGGAAACGTTGCTCGAAGGCGTCCGCGATCGTGGCATGCAGTGCTGCACGTCGGCTCTTCAGAAGTCCCGAGTAGGCGGCGTCCCGCACAAGCGCGTGCTTGAAGGTATAGATCGCCTGGGGTACCTCGCCCCGGCAGAATATCAACTCCGCCCGGACCAACTGGGCAAGCGCCTCCTGAAGCTTATCTCCAGATAACCCGGCTACGCTGTTGAGCAGTTCGTAGGAGAACTCGCGACCCACCACGGCGCCGATCTGAGCCACCTCCCTCACCGGCGCCAATCGGTCGAGCCTCGCCATTAGCGACGCGTGCAATGTCGTCGGAATTGCCATCGAGGGCAGCGGACGGTTGAGGACGTAGTGGTCGCCCCGATCCTGTAACAACCCGGTTTCGAGCACGGTCTTGGTCAGTTCCTCGACGAAGAGCGGCACGCCATCGGTACGGGCCAGGATCTGGTCTATGACCTCCTCCGGGAGCGTCTTGCCGGCCGTCACGCGCTCGATCAACGCCGCCCCGTTGTGTCGGTTCAGCCGCGTGAGCGAGACGGCCGTCACATGCGCATGACCTGGCCAGGGCGGTGTAAACTCTGGCCTCGCCGTCATGAGCAGAAAGACCCGATGCCGCGGCAGCTGTTCCAATGTATCGGTGAGCAGCTCCAGCGAGGTCGGGTCTGCCCAATGGACGTCCTCAAAGATGACGTACACTGGCCGCAGCGCCGCCAGGCCACCGAGCTGAGTCAAGAGCGCCGCCAACGTCATCTCCTTACGCTTCTGCGGGCTAAAATCTGGCACGCTGTAGCGGTCATCGAGCGGCAGCGACAGAAGGTGGGCTAGCGGTGGCACCACAAGGCTCGCGTCGGCGCCGGACTGCGCGAGTAGAGCCTCGAGCTTGGCGAACTTCTCCGCCGGCGAGTCGCTTCGCTCGAACCGGGCAGTCCGTTCGAGTTGGCGGACAAAAGGATATAGCGCACTGTTAGTGTGGTGCGCCGAGCAGAATTGGCGCACCGTGATGTGTGGTTCGGCTTGGAGCCGCTCTTCAAGCGCCAGGGCAATGTGCGACTTGCCGATACCGGGCTCTCCGGTCAGCACCACAGCGCAGCCTTCGCCATGCGTGCAGTGCTGCCAGCGACGCAACAGCAGCTCGATCTCCTCGTCACGCCCGATCAGCGATGTCAATCGGGCCTTGTGCCGCGCCTCGAAGCGGCTTTCCACTCCGCTTGGTCTCAGCACCTGCCAGGCTGGTTTCAGGTCGGCCCATCCTTTGAGGGCGACAGGGCCGAGATTGCGGTATTCGAAATGCCCACCGGTGAGCCGGTGCGTACTCTCGGAGATCAGCACCGTACCGGGCTTGGCGAACGTCTGCAGGCGCCCAGCCAGGTTCGGGGTCTCGCCAATGACCGCCTGCTCCTTGGCGGCGCCTTCACCGGTCAAATCGCCCACGACCACCATACCCGTAGCGATGCCAACGCGAACCTGTAGCTCGGCTGCGATATCCGTGCGGAGATTGGCTACGGCGTCGACCAGCGCCAGCCCGGCGCGCGTGGCTTGCTCGGCATCGTCCTCGTGCGCCTGGGGATAGCCGAAATAGGCGAGCACGCCATCTCCCATGTACCGTGCGATAACGCCCTCATTCTGGGCGATGACCTCTGCGATGCAGGCGTGATAGGCACCGATTACCGCGCGCAGATCCTCCGGATCAAGACGGACCGAAAGTGCCGACGAGCCCACCAGATCGCAAAACATGACTGTAAGTTGACGCCGCTCGGCGCTGTCCCGCGGCGCCGGCTTGGTGCCCGTCTGGAGTGTTCGTGGAACGTCCCCCTTAAGTTCTGCGATCGCGCGCAGCATCTTGCGGCGATGCCCGAGCAAGACGCCGAGGTCCTTGAGATCCTGCTCCGTGAGATCGGGGACAACCGAGAGGTCAATGGCGTTCTCCCCGAAGCACCCGGCGTACTCTCCCAAACCGATCGATGCTAGCCACTCTGCAATACCTGTCATTGCACACCTATGGCTGATGCAATGGACAATAGCACGTTAGGAAGGCATGCGAAGGCACATCTGTCGACACAAGCGCCAATCGTCGGGCACACGGTGGACTATTCGCGAACCGATCCTCTTGCTCGACGATAGAACACAATTTCTCGACCACCTGGTAGGATGCGCGGGGAAGCGATCGGTGTCATCACGATGACCTTGGTCCAGAAGCATTGTAGCCACCGTGGCGGCCCTTGACCGCAAAGACATAGGACGTTGAAGGCAACGCTCCGTGAATTGTGAAGGAAATTGGACTACCATCCAAATCGACGCTGTCCGTTAAATGACGGACAGCGCGAGGTTTCGTCGCGTGACCCGCGAGCCCCCTACACCAGGAACGTTGGTCGACCTACAGGGGTCGCTCATCGGTTTTTTCAGTGGGCCCTTAACAAGCGCATTGACCAGGAGCTTACCGGAAAAAAGCGCGCGAGCGCATGGCCGATGACCGCGACGCCTTCGCAAAAAGCCTCGCCGCGGCGGCGTAACGCTCAGCGCCTCTATGTCTGGCGGCAGGCGGCAGTGCCAGACTTGGATTCATATCGGTCGCGCAAGCGGAGCCAGTCCATCGGGTAGGGCAGCCCCTCTTCATGCCGTCCCATCGGCGTCAGGTCGAGATAATGGTAGGCGGCATTCATCATGTCGAGACCGCGCGCGAAGCAGGAATAGGTGCGGAATATGTCACCCGCCTCGTCACGGAAAAACACGCTGATCCCGGGCGCGTCCTCGATCCCGAACCCGCTGGTGCCGAAATTGTAGGTCCTGGCGCCCGATTTGATTTCCTCGGGCGTAAACGAAACCCCATAATCGTGATTGAAATCGCTTCCCGCCGAGGACAGCCAATCGAAGGTCCAGCCCATCCGCGCTTTGAAGGCCTCAAGTTTTTGCAAGGGCGCGCGCGAGATCGCGACCAGCGTGGTATCACGCGCGGCGAGATGCGGAATCATGCGCTCGAATCCGTCCGCCCAGAACGAGCAGCTCTTGCAGCCCTCGTTCCAGTCGGGCGCGAACATGAAATGCTGGACCACCAGCTGGCTGCGACCCGCAAACAGATCGGCCAGCGTCTGTTTGCCGTCAGGTCCGTCGAATACATAGGTCTTGTCGACCTTGACCCAAGGCAGCGCGCGCCGCTCCGCGCTCAGCCGGTCGCGCGCCCGCGTAAATTCCTTCTCGTGCACCAGATGCGCTTTCTGCGCGGCAATCCATTCTTCCCGCGATACGATTTTGTGTGGCTGCATGACCGGCTCCTCTGCAAGACGTTTCAGGCAAAATAGGCTTCAAGTTTATCGAGCATGCCGCTCCATCCGCGCTCATGGGCATCGCGCGCCGCCTGATCGAAAAATTGCTCGTGGTGGAGGGTGAGCAAGGTACCGTTACCGTCCGGCTTCAGCGAGACCGTCACCATCGATTCGCGCTCCGGCGTCGAATGCCACGCCCAGCTGAACACCAGCCGCTCGTTCGGCACCATCTCACGATAGACGCCGCCGACTTCGCTATAGTCGCCGTTTTGCATCGTGAAGCTCAAGCGGTAGCGCCCGCCGACTCGCGCGTCGATGCTGGCCTGCTCCGTGCCGGCTTTGACCGACGACGGCGCGAACCATCGGGCTATTTTTTCCGGATCGGTCCACGCTGCGTAGACTTTCGCAGGCGTGGCATTGAGACGACGCTTGAGGGTGAGACTTGGTCTGGTGATAAACCCGGCGTCGCCGGCAACGCTTGATTTGGTGGCCATCTATCTTCCTCCACGAAAGCGGCAAGGCGGTCGAGACCTTCGGACCAGAAGCGCTGGTAGCGATTGAGCCAGTCCATCGCCTGCTCCATCGGCTTGGCGGTCAGGCGGCACGCCACCGTGCGGCCGGTTTTTGCGCGCGCGATCAGGCCGGCGTCCGACAGCACATCGAGATGCTTCATGATCGCCGGCAGCGACATCGCAAACGGCTGCGCCAGCTCACTCACCGAGATGGCGTCCTGCTTGCCTAGCCGCGCCAGCAGGGCCCGTCGCGTCGGGTCTGCAAGCGCTGCAAAGGTGCGGTCCAGAGCATGACTGGTATACTTAACCATATGGTTTAGTGTAGGCGCGACCGGGCGGGAGTCAAGCCCTTGGCCGGCGAGTACTAATAATTCGGGTAGGGACGTTCGCGACGCTGCCGGTCAAATGCGAAGCGCGGATTGAAGTTACAGTAGACGCCTCGCCCGGACGCGGTCGCCATGCATTCGGCATAGGACCGATAAGAGCAGTCGCCAGGAATTCCCCAGCCCCTGCCCTGAATGCAATAGGGATAATCGATCGCGGCCGCGGAGCCGGAACCGGCTATCGTGGCAGCGCCGGCCGACAACAAAGCCAATATCGCCAACCTCGCCCTGCGCATGACATCCTCTCCTCCCCTGGCGTCGCCTCGCATTCAAAAACGAGCCACGCTCGAAAGGTTCCGGGCGCGCCTTACTCTACGTGCGCGCCGGCGAACTTGACTACCTTCTCCCATTTTTCGGTTTCGGCCGCGATCATCGCACCGAACGCGTCCGGCGTGCCGATCAGCGGGTCGCCGCCCAGTTCGGTCAGCCGCTTTTTCATCTCCGGTTCGGCCAGAACCGCGTTGATTTCCCGGTTCAGCTTCTCGATGATCTCCGGCGGCGTCTTCTTCGGTGCGCCCATGCCGAACAGCGCGCTCGCCTCATAGTCCGCAACGGTCTCGGCGACAGTCGGCACATCGGGCAATTGCGAAGACCGGGCCGCCGTCGTCACCGCCAGCGCGCGCAAGGAACCGGAGCGGATATGCTGGATAATGGATGGCATGTTGTCGAAGATCACCTGGACCTGACCGCCGAGCATGTCGGTGATCGCGGGGGCAGCTCCACGATAGGGCACGTGCTGCATCTTGGTGCCCGACATGGCCATGAACAATTCACCGGACAGGTGCACCGAGGTACCGTTGCCCGATGACGCCATGTTCACCTTGCCCGGATTGGCCTTCACATAGGCGATGAACTCGGCGACCGTCTTCGCCGGCACGTCCGGGGCGACCGTCATCACATTCGGCACGCGATTGAATGACGCGATCGGCGCGATGTCGCGAATGAAGTTGAATTTCAGATTGCCATAGAGCGACGCGTTGATGTAGTTCGCGGGATTGATAAGCAGCACCGTGTAGCCATCCGGCTCGGCATTGACCACCGCCTCCGTGCCGATATTGTTGCCGGCGCCGGGCTTGTTCTCGACCACGAATTGCTGGCCGAGTTTTTCCGACAGCCGCTGGCCGATCAAGCGAGCAAGAATATCGGTCGCGCCGCCGGGCGGATATCCTACAACCCAGCGAACCGGCCGCGTCGGATAGTCCAGCGCCGAGGCTCCGCCGATGGAGGCGATTGCCGAAATGCCCATTGCGATCAGACAAATCGCGGTGCGGCGTAATGCCATGCAGTTTCTCCCCGGCCCGAATCTGAAAATCCGGTTCGTATCTGTTGAATTGACAGCGGCCCGCGTTGTAACAAACAAATTCCGAGGCGGCCAGTGCGGCACGCGCGCATCGAACCGCGACGAAAGGATAATCCATGTCTGTCAAGGTCCACGCACTCGATCATCTCGTGATCAACGTCTCGGACGTGGCGCGCTCCGCCGAATGGTATCGGAAAATTCTCGGCATGGAGATCAACGTGTTCGATCCAGGCCCGGGCAAGACGCCCAGGACATCGCTGATATTCGGCAACCAGAAAATCAACGTACGGCCGCGCAACGCCGACAAGGTCGAGTGGTTCACCGCGGACCATGAAACAGCCGGCAGCGACGATTTGTGCTTTCTCACCTCAAGCACGCCGGAACAGGTGGTCGCGCATCTGAACGCGCATGGCGTGGCGATCGAGGAAGGCCCAGTCACCAAACAGGGCGCCCGCGGCGTGCTGCGGTCGGTCTATTGCCGGGATCCCGACGGCAGTTTGATCGAGATCTCATCTTACGAGGGCACGCCGCCCTGAGGAACCGTGCTCGTGCGCTTCTCGCTGAAGACGCTCGTAGCTCCGGCGATAACGGCGAAGCGGTTATGCAGGGGTGATGGTTATTGCCGTTTGATCGCGGCCCCGTCCGGTGGCAGAAGTGCGTCCAGGTTAAACGAGAGCAACTGACACGGGCTGTACGGGAGGACTTCATGCCGGAAACACGGGCGCCGGGCATCGTCGGGCCATTCGCGGGGATGGACGTGCCCTGGCTGCTGCGAATGCATGCCGAGACGCGCCGCAACCATCCGTTTCTGATCTGGGCCCCATTCGATGCGCCGGCGCGGATCTGGAGCTACGGCGAGTTTCACGAGCGCGTCGGCGCGCTGGCCGCGGGCCTCGTTACACGTGGCGTCAAATCAGGCGAGTTCGTGCTGATCCATCTGGATAATTGCGTGGAGGCGATGCTGACCTGGTTCGCCTGCGCCGAGCTCGGCGCCGTTGCGGTTACTACCAACACCCGCTCCGCACCGGCGGAAATGGAGTATTTCGCCGATCACTGCGGCGCAGTCGCCGCGATTACCCAGCCTGCCTATGCCGAGATGATATCGTCACATTGCCGAGGCTTGCGCTGGCTTGCGGTGATTTCGCACGATGCCGGCGCCGCCCCCGCGCCGGGCCGCAGCGCTCGGCGTGCTGATGGTTTCGCAAAGCTGTTCGCTGAAAGCGCCGACCGGCCTCGCCGCGCCACAGACCCGCTGGCGCCGTGCAGCGTGCAATATACTTCGGGTACCACGTCGCGTCCGAAAGCGGTGCTGTGGACCCACGCCAATGCGCTGTGGGGCGCCAAAGTGAACGCGGCGCATCAGGATTTGCATGAAGGCGACGTGCATCAGACGTACCTGCCGCTATTTCACACCAACGCACTGGCCTATTCCGTCCTGGCGAGCCTGTGGGTCGGGGCTTCCTGCGTGATTCAGCCGCGGTTTTCCGCAAGCCGATTCTGGAATGTCGCCGCCGAGCATGGCTGCACCTGGACCTCGACGATACCGTTTTGCATGAAGGCGCTGCTGGAGCACGAGATTCCGAAGAAGCACAGCTTCCGGCTCTGGGGCACCGCGGTTTGCGAACCGCCGGCATTCGCCGTATTCGGTATCAAGATCATTGGCTGGTGGGGCATGACTGAGACCATCACCCACGGCATCGTCGGCGAGGTCGACCAGCCTAATACGCCGATGGCGATCGGCCGCGCCGCTGCAGAATACTCAATCCGCGTGACCGATGATGACGGCGCCCCGACGCTCCCCGGCGGCACCGGCAATCTCCTGATCAAAGGCGTTCCCGGGCTGTCGCTGTTCAAGGAATACCTCCACAACGAAAAGGCCACCCGCGACAGCTTCGACGAACACGGCTATTTCATCACCGGCGATCGCGTCACACTAATGGATAACGGCTTCATCAGGTTTGGCGACCGCGCCAAAGACATGTTGAAGGTCGGAGGCGAGAACGTCGCAGCCTCCGAGATCGAACAGGTCATCGCCATCGTGCCGGGTGTTCGCGAGGCCGCCGTGGTCGCGAAAAAGCATCCGATGCTCGACGAGGTGCCGGTAGTGTTCATCATCCCGCAGGCGGGCGTCGAAGGTGCGCCGCCGGATTTGCGCGACAACGTCATGGCCGCCTGCCGCAATGCGCTGGCAGACTTCAAGGTGCCGCGTGAAATCCGCTTCGTCGACCAGATGCCGCGCTCGACGCTGGAGAAGGTGGCGAAAGCGGAATTGCGCAAGCTGCTGGCATAGCCGTTCCCCTCGGCGAACGGATCGCGCTAGAATGACGCTGCAACAGAACGCCTTGGGAAGACGTGATGCCAAAAATCGATCGAGACGGGGTCAAAATCCATTATGAGGTTCACGGCAGTGGGCCCCTATTATTGCTGACCCACGGCTATTCTTCGACGTCGGCGATGTGGCAGGGCCAGATCGAGGCGCTGTCGAAACATCACAAACTTTTGCTATGGGACATGCGCGGTCACGGCCAGTCCGATTATCCCGAAGATCCCGCTGCCTATAGCGAAGCTTTGACGGTTGCGGATATGGCCGCGCTGCTCGACGAGGCCGGCGCCCAAAGCGCCATCATCGGCGGGCTTTCGCTTGGGGGCTACATGTCGCTGGCGTTTTATCGCGCGCATCCGGAGCGGGTCAGCGCGCTCCTGATCATCGATACCGGACCGGGATTCAAGAAGGACGATGCCCGCGAAACCTGGAACAGGCGCGCGCACGACACCGGCGACCGGTTCGAGCGCGAAGGCCTCGAGGTCCTGAAATCCGCCAGCCGCGAACGCTCGACGGTGAGCCATCGCGACGCGTCGGGTCTGGCACGCGCCGCGCGCGGCATGCTGACTCAGCGCGATGCCCGCGTGATTGAGTCATTGCCAAATATCAGGGTGCCCTCGCTGGTGGTGGTCGGCGCCGATGATGCGCCGTTTCTCGCGGCCTCGGACTACATGGCGGCAAAAATTCCCGGCGCGAAGAAGGTTGTCATTCCGGCCGCCGGCCACGCCGTTAACATCGACCAGCCGCAGGCCTTCCTCGACGCGGTGTTGCCGTTCCTCGACGGCCTCCCGCGCAGCGTGGCCCCGGAAAGGCTGGTCCGGTCATGAGTCGGCTGGCATACACTGCATCGCTGTTGATGGCCATTTCCTTCGCGTTGCCTGACCCTGCGGGCGCCCAGCAATTTGCACCGGCTAGGGTTCCGAATTCATTGCCGTTCACCGCGACGTTGTCGAACAACACACCGCTGGCGATCGGAATGGACGTGGAAGATACCTCGCGGGCGCTGGGTACGCCGCTCAATTACATCGGGGGCCGCCCGGGCGACGAAATCTACCTGGCATTCCGCAACATCCGCGGCAACGGATTGTTCAACTACCAGGACCGGCTTTATCTGCAATTCCGCAAAGGCAGATTGGCCGGCTGGAAAGGTGATTGGGGCCACAACTGGATGTGGCGGTAGCAATCCGCGAACAATCTCATGGTCGTCATTTCCGGGATGCGCTACCTGGCACAGACCCGGAATCCGGAAGTTGTCGGAAAAAGATTCCGGTTCGCTCGCGCCCCGGAATGACATCGTGAGACGACGGAATTCAGAACCAGCGTTCGCCAACGAGAACGGTATCGCCGGGCTTAAGCGCGGTGCCGAGCGGCACCACCGTGCGCATCGAACCCAAATTGTCGGTGTGGGTTAGCGTGACGCGGTCGCGTTGGGCGCGCGGCGAAAACCCGCCGGCGATCGCCACCGCACTCTCGACGCTCATATTGGGCACGTAGGGATATTGGCCCGGGGCTGCAACTTCACCCAGGATAAAGAACGGCCGATAGGCTTCTATCTCCACGGCCACCGAGGGCTCGCGGATGTAGCCATTGCGCAGTTTGGCGGTGATTTCCGAAGCCAGGCCCGCCGGCGTTCGCCCACGCGCCGGCACCGAACCGATCAGCGGCATGGTGATGGAGCCTCCGGCATCGATCGCGTAAGTGTTGGTGAGACCTTCCTGGCCATAGACCACGACCCGCAGCTTGTCGCCGGCATCGAGCCGATAGGCCGTGTCATAAGCCACCGGCGCGGCCGCATAGGGAGCGGGAGCCGGCGCGTAAGAACGCGGCGGTGCCGCGGCAAAGCTGGCGCGAAGTGCGCTGATTGCGCCACCGGAATTCGCGAGATCAGATGACGACGAGACGATGCCCTGCGAGGCTGGATTGTGGGGCTGGCCGTAGGCCATGGAGTCGAGATCGCTTTGCGGCTGCTCCACCGCCACAGGACCGGTCGTGCGCATACAGCCCGACAGAGCGAGCGCGGTCATGGTGGCAATGATCGGCAATCGAAACGCGCGCGCAACCCGCACCGGAGCTATTCCTCATAGCGAGACGCTCCAGTGTTGCTCCGGTTATGGTTAACAAACCGTTTTCGCGCAAATCGATCAGGCGCTTACGCCGACGCCGATCGGACACGACACCCCGGTGCCGCCCAATCCGCAATAGCCGGCCGGATTCTTGGCCAGATATTGCTGATGATAGTCCTCGGCAAAATAGAATTCGCCGGCCGGTGCGATTTCCGTGGTGATGGTGCCCAAACCCTTTGCCGCCAAAGCCTTTTGATAGGCCGTCTTGGACACCTCCACGGCTTTGCGTTGCGCGTCACTGAAGGTGTAGATCGCGGAACGATACTGGGTGCCGACGTCATTGCCCTGACGCATACCCTGCGTCGGATTGTGACTTTCCCAAAACGTCTTCAACAATTGATCGTAGGAGATCTTTTTCGGATCGAACACCACCAGCACCGCCTCGGTATGCCCGGTGCGACCCGAACAAACCTCCTCATAAGTGGGGTTCGCGGTATGACCTCCCGCGTAGCCAACAGCGGTAGTATAGATGCCATCGCCGAGTTCCCAGAACTTACGCTCCGCGCCCCAGAAGCAGCCGAGACCGAACACCGCCTGTTCCAGACCTGCAGGATAAGGCGGCCGAAGCTGATGGCCGTTCACAAAATGGCTTTTGGCAGTAGGGATCGCTTGCGCACGGCCCGGCAGCGCTTCGGCTGCGCTCGGCAATGCTGTGGTTTTGCGCATGAAGAACATGGGGTAACCTCCGGGCGGGATGCATTCGCATTAGCGGCAACAAAGTGCGTCTTTAATATATGTCCTTACGCAGCTCACGGCAGCCCCGTTACACAGGCAACAGAAGATAAAGTCTGCAACGCCTTGTCCGGGGTCAGTTCCGCGAATAACCGATCAACGGTTTGCGGGGCCGGAACAGCAGCATCAGCAGAATACCCAGCACGCCCATTACAGCAAATACCGGCTGGTCCAGAATAATTCTGACGAAGCTGTTCCAGAGCCAGGGCGCATGACCCTCCACCCAGGTCCGGAACATCTGCTGGCTGGATTGATGGATATCGTTCCAGAATTGACCGAAGCGGGTGAACTGCAGGGTTTGATCGGCAACCCAGCGCGCCCCGTCATAGACCATAAAAACAAATCCGCCGGCCAACAGCAGCAGCCCTACAAGTCGGAAAAAACCGCGGATCATGCGTCACCTTATATCCGTCTGGCCCGAAAACACATCCGCCATTAGCGGGCCGGCAGGGGAAATTCAACCTCATCAGCACCTTATCAGCATTTTTGAAGCGGGCTGCCTGGTTGCGGGGGAGCCCAGAAGGCGTTGACGCTGCAAGACCTGCCCTCTATAAGAGCGCCAATGGCGGCGGGCGCAATCCCGCCGCCGCTGTTCTTTGAGTGGCTCCGTCCGGTCAGCGTATTTCGCTCCCAGTGATTGGCTTTCTCGGGAGCATCCGAAAAACACACCAGCGTCGATCACGCGTTTGAACGGCCGGCGCGCTCAAGCCGACCATCCGCGGTCGGCATCGCCGAAGGATAGTTGAGAATATGGCCAATACTACTTCCGCCAAGAAAGCGGCGCGCAAGATTGCCCGCCGCACCATCGTAAACAAGTCGCGCCGTACTCAGATGCGCGGAGCGGTGCGCATCGTAGAAGAGGCGATCAAGAACGGCGACCGCGACGCCGCGCTCAAGGCGATGGCGCGCGCCGAACCCGAGCTTATGCAGGCAGCGCAGCGCAATATCATCCATAAGAACAACGCAAGCCGAAAGGTTTCGCGGCTCACGCATCAGATCGCCAAGCTGGCGAAATGAACTGAACGAAAAAGAAATTCGTCAAGAAGCTCGGCAGTGCCGGGCTTTTTTCTTTTTGAGATCGCACCGCGCCTTGGGGTACAGCTCGCAAGATTCTTGCGTGCCCGTGCTTCTACTTTCCGGATTTATAAGTCCGGCTCAAGAAAATTCATGAGCCGCAACCAAATCGATGCCTATCGTTGACCGGGCACGCTTTGAAATAGCGACTGCGACCGGGTTGCGGCGTTCAGCGCCTTGCAGGGTTACCCTATTCCGACGAGCAAGAAAAAACGCGCTTGCATAGTCACTTATCGGCATAGCGGCGACAGGTTGTTCGAAAATTCAATTCCGCCTCGCTCAAACGTAAACAATTTATGAATTTATTTTAGGCGGCGGTGAGAAACAGGACAGCGGTTCGCCATTTCGATTCTCCGCACAGATTCAAAACCTTGCCGTGTTCCCTCGAAATCTGTCGCCTGATTTGGCGAACGCGGAGTTGATTTTGCCGGCACGCACGCTGAATCATTTTCGTTGCGGGAAATAAGGCATGATGTATCTCTAAGTGTGTTCGCGGCGCCCACGGCTCTTGAGACCAGCGCGGTTTAAGAAACGGGGTGGACGTGCAAATCGGCGGCGGTGTGCGCGTTGGCGACGCTTTCCAAGCGAGTGTCGGGTCGAAACTCATAGCAATATGAGGACGGTGGTTTTGTGTCGAAATTTCTCAGGCAAGGCGGTTGCGCCTCGCTGGCTTCGAACAAGAGAGATACGCATAAGCCAACCGCAAGCGCAAAGACGAAGCAAGTGGGTGGGTTAAGAACGGACGGGCTGAGCGAAGCGGCGTAGCGACTGAACGATTTTGCTGTTCGGACGCGGCCGGTCAAAATTGAAATGCACGTGGGATGACAACTTGCCGTGGGCAATCACGGTGGGACGGGGAGGTTGTATGCTTTACGAAATCAACGCCACATTCGATCAAACGCCATTTTCAAGCGACCTTGTTTTGGACGGCCCAGGCGCCGCCTGTGCGCAGCCTCGCGCGCGAATTCCGGTCAGACCGTCGAGTACGCGCTGACCTCGCGAGCGTTTCTCTTCCAGCCGATGATCTGCCCGCGGGATTTATCCGAGCGGCCGGTCTGTGGCTGCAGACGAAGCCTCACTTGAGGTCACGTCGCTGCGGGTGATCCGCACGGCGATTTCGCAGGCAACATTACTCCTTTGGAAAAGTCGTCAGGCAATGACAAATACGGAACAGGACCGCTGGTCACGCGTGAAAGGTCGGCTGCGTTCGAGCGTAGGGGAGGACGTTTATTCGAGTTGGTTTGCGCGAATGGACTTGGAGGGCGTGCAACAGGAGAGCGTCCACCTTTCGGTTCCGACGCGGTTCCTCAAGAGCTGGATCCAGGCGCATTATGCCGAACGCGTTCTCACCTGTTGGCAAGCCGAGATGCCGGAAGTGCACCGGATCGACCTTACCGTGCGCACCGCGATGCGATGCGCGGCGCCGGCAAGAGAGAATGCCGCCCCGCTCGATCATCGGCGCGCCGATCGGCCCGACGGCCGTCCCGCGCCCGAGCTGCGCGCAACCGCGATCGCGCCTGTGTCCGCCAGTCACGACGCCCTCGGCGGCTCGCCGCTTGATCCGCGCCTGACCTTTGGAAGTTTCGTTATCGGCCGCTCCAACACCTTGGCACACGCCGCGGCGCGCCAGGTCGCGGAAGGACGACGCGGTGACAGCGTGATGTTCAATCCGCTGTACATCCACGCAGGCGTCGGACTCGGCAAAACCCACCTGTTGCAAGCAGTGACCTGGGCCGGCAATTCCGGCAGCGAACGCAAGGTGCTTTACCTCACCGCCGAGAAATTCATGTATGGCTTCGTGGCCGCGCTGAAAACACAGACTGCGCTGGCTTTCAAGGAGGCGTTGCGCGGCATCGACGTGCTTGTGATCGACGATCTGCAATTCCTGCAGGGAAAATCGACGCAGGCTGAATTTTGTCACACCCTGAATGCGCTGATCGACGCCGGCCGCCAGGTGGTGATCGCGGCGGATCGTCCGCCTTCCGATCTTGAAAGCCTCGACGACCGCGTACGCTCGCGTCTCGCCGGCGGCCTGGTGGTCGAAATGGGGTCGCTCGGCGAAGAATTGCGGCTCGGAATCCTCAAATCGCGTGTCGCCGCTGCGCGCGCGCATCATGCAAGCTTCGACGTACCGGCGCCGGTGCTGGATTATCTCGCCAGAACCATCACCCATAACGGCCGCGACCTCGAGGGCGCCATCAATCGCCTGCTGGCGCATAGCAAGCTCAACGCGCAGCCGGTGACGCTGGAAATGGCCGAACGCGAAGTTCGCGATCTGATCCGCCCGCAGGAACCCAAGCGCATCAAGATCGAGGACATTCAACGGGTTGTAGCCCGTCAATACAATGTCAGCCGATCCGACCTGCTATCTTCGCGCCGTACTGCGAATGTGGTTCGCCCGCGTCAGGTTGCGATGTATCTGGCGAAGACGCTGACGCTTCGGTCGCTGCCCGAAATCGGCCGCAGGTTCGGGGGACGCGACCACACCACGGTTCTGCATGCCGTGCGCAAGATCGAGGCCCTGGTCGCAAGGGATGCCGCGCTCTCCGAAGAGGTGGAATCGCTGAAGCGTCAGTTGCAGGAGTAGGCTGCTTCCTTGCTCCCGGGCGCAGCCGTTTCGTATTGGTCGTCCCGGCGAACGCCGGGACGACCGCGGGTTTCCCCCGCGAAACGTGGGGAACGGCATAACGCATCTCTTGCACTCGCGGGCCATCCGCGCCACCTTGCGGTCCCCCTGCGGGTTTGATCAAATCCAGCTTTGGTCGAGCTTTTCGGGTTTCATGCCGCGGCGCGCCTTTTGGGCCGCCCGGCTTTTCCATCTCTGGGATCAGGCGGGTAATTGCAATGAAGGTCACCGTCGAACGCGCGCAACTGCTGAAATCGCTGGGCCATGTCCACCGCGTGGTCGAGCGCCGCAACACCATTCCGATCCTCGGCAACGTGCTGGTCCGCGCCGAAAACGCTCGGTTGTCGCTGAAGGCCACCGACCTCGACCTTGAGGTGACGGAAACGCTTCCGGCGGAAACCGCGACCGGCGGTTCAACCACTGTGCCGGCGCACATGTTTTACGACATCGTGCGCAAATTGCCCGACGGAGCGCAGATCGCGCTCGAAGGCGACGGCGACCGCTCGGTACTGGCGATCCGCGCCGGCCGGTCGCGTTTCACCCTGCAGACCCTGCCCGAAAACGATTTTCCCGATCTCGCCGCCGGCGACATGACGCATTCGTTCACACTGGCCGCCACAGACATGAAACGGTTGATCGACCGCACCCAGTTCGCGATCTCGACCGAGGAAACCCGCTATTATCTCAACGGCATCTATCTGCACTCCGCCGGCAGCGCCAAAGCCGCAACGTTGCGCGCGGTCGCAACCGACGGGCATCGTCTCGCGCAAGTCGACCTGCCCTTGCCGAAAGGCGCATCCGGAATGCCCGGCGTGATCGTGCCGCGCAAAACCGTTGGCGAAGTGCAACGGTTGATCGAGGACAGCGAAGCCGAGGTCCTAATCGAACTGTCGCAAGGCAAGATTCGCTTCACCATTGGCAATGTGGTGCTGACCTCAAAATTGATCGACGGCACGTTTCCGGACTACGGCCGCGTTATCCCGCAAAACAACGACAAGGAACTTATCGTCGACAAGAAGGATTTCGAAGCCGCGGTCGACCGCGTCTCGACGATCTCGAGCGAGCGCGGCCGCGCGGTGAAACTGGCGCTGTCGGCGGGCAAGCTGGTGCTATCGGTGACAAACCCGGATTCCGGCAGCGCTACGGAAGAGATTGAAGTCGAATATGCCTCCGACCCGCTCGATATCGGATTCAATTCGCGCTATCTCCTGGATATCGCGGCTCAGATCGAGGGCGAGGTTGCGGTGCTGAGACTGGCCGATCCGGGTTCGCCGACGCTGGTGCAGGACAAGGATTCCAAGGGCGCGCTTTACGTGCTGATGCCGATGCGGGTGTAGGATATTTCCTGCGACTCGCATGCTAATCTTGCTTCTCCCTTGTGGAGAGGGAAGAAGGATCAACATTCTCCCGGATGACCGCCTCCCGCATTCACCGCCTCACCCTCACTCACTTCCGCAATTATCGCGCGGCGAGCGTTCAGACCCGCGGTGACGTGGTGGTGCTGGTTGGCCCGAACGGCGCCGGAAAGACCAACTGCATCGAGGCGATCTCGTTTCTGTCACCCGGACGCGGCTTGCGTCGCGCTACGCTCGACGATGTTGCCGACAACCAGGGCGACGGATCGTGGGCGGTGTCCGCCGAGATCGAAGGCGCGCTTGGGCTGGCAACGCTCGGCACCGGCATCGACGCCCCAGGCAGCGAGGCCCCAGCACACCAGCCGGCGCTGCCGCATCGACCGCGAGCCGGTGGCTTCAGCCACAGCCTTCGGCGATCATCTGCGCATGGTATGGCTGACGCCTTCGATGGACGGGCTATTCCTGGGCGCGGCATCGGAGCGGCGACGGTTTTTCGACCGGCTGGTGCTGGCGATCGACAGCGAGCATTCCGGCCGGGTGTCGGCACTGGACCGCTCCTTGCGATCGCGCAACCGAATATTGGAGGTGCGCAATTACGATGACCACTGGTGTGACGCGATCGAACGCGAGACGGCGGAACTCGCGGTTGCGGTGGCGGCGATGCGCGGACAGACCGTAAATAAACTCGCCGCGATGCTGCGCGGGCGCGGTGAATCTTCCGCGTTTCCATCCGCCCAGATCATGCTCGACGGCTGGATGGAAAACGCGCTTATCAGCGAACCCGCTACAGCGGTAGAGGACCGTTACCGGGAAATTTTGCGTGACAGCCGCGCACGCGACGCCGCGGCAGGTCGAACGCTCAATGGGCCGCACCTCACCGATCTGCAGGTGATCTACGCACCGAAGAGCATGCCGGCCCGCGATGCCTCCACGGGCGAGCAGAAGGCGCTGCTGATCGGGCTTGTACTTGCGCATGCAAATCTGGTGGCGGAGATGACCGGCATCACACCGCTATTGCTGCTTGATGAGGTGGTTGCGCATCTCGATCCGGACAGGCGCACCGCACTGTTCGCCGAACTGGCAAAACTCGGCGCGCAGGTCTGGATGACCGGCGCCGATCCCGCGGCATTCGCCGATATTGGCGCATCCGGCGAAATTTTCGACGTCGATTCCGGCCAGATCGTACGCCGCGCCTCGATCTGAACCGAACCCCCGCGCCCGCGCGAGCAATAGCGTGACAACTGTCAAAAGATTCCGGCCCGAAAAGCCTGGAGATATTTACTGCGACTCGTTCGGGGATTGCGGAGTTCGCCTGTCAAGTACTTGGTCAATAATGGATTGGACCAAAAACACCGATCCTTTTTCGGTCAAATGCACCTGATCGCTGGCTGAAATGTCACTGGCCTTATCGCCGATCCGGGCCAAACAGCCGTCCGCGTTGCACAGGGCGTCCGAAGCGGAAATGAACTCCGCACCGAGCGGTACCAGTTTCGCGCGCATGATCGCATCATCATTGGACAGTACCGCGCCACTGGAGCGCGGTGGAATTAAGCCGTGATGGAGCATGAAGTATCTGAGCACCTCGGAGGGAAGCCCTCGTCTCCACGCCGGAACGGCGCCGAGAACGACGATACGCGCATTCGTCTGTTTCTTCAGTGCGGCGACCGTCTCGGCCACGTTATCGAGATGTTGCGACCAGGTCCCGTGCAGCAAAACGATGTCGGGCCTGATCTCCCGGACAAGGGCCAAAATCTGATCGTTGATCGCGCGGCAGTTTGGCGTGCCCTTGATATCGGCGTTTAACGCCGGAATGCAGGAATTGGAGGTAAACTGCGCGATGCCGAAGGTGTGGGTTTCCTGAGCCTTGCGTAACCCGGGCATCAGCGCCCCCGCGGTCGAATCCCCCCAAACGAATACCAGGGGATGGCGATCCCGATCGACACAGCTCTTGGCAAACGACATTTCCTGACTGAGATCGAGTAGGCATTCATGGACCCGCCATTTTGACGCATCCGTCTGCACATCCGCCAATCCGCGAATTTCCGGGGGCAACCTAAAATCGAAGCCACGTCCCTGAACTACAATACCGCCCGCTGCGGCGATCACTGCCATGCCCGAACAAAGACCGGCGATCTTGAGCGAACTCGGACGCCCGAATCGAAACGGAATCTCGATGAATCGATATGTAAGCCACGCCAGTACAAAGCTAAGTACGAGGATCAGTTCCCGCTCCAGCAGCGTCAGCGGCCCGAACTTGATGAGCCCGAAAAATACCAGCAGCGGCCAGTGCCACAGATAAAGCGGGTAGCTGATCAGGCCGATCCAGGCCAATGGCCGGCTGGCCAGCAAGGTGCGACAGCACCATGCCGCGGGCGCAGACAATAGAAGTGCGCTGCCGGCGACGGGCAACACGGCCCACCAGCCTGGAAATGCCCGCTGGGTATCGAGAAAGCCGGCGGCCACCGCTATCAGCAGAAGACCGACGCCGGCGCGAAGGTTGCTTGCGGCGCCGGTTTGACTGATCTGATTCCAGCTACAGGCCAATGCAGCGCCGGCCAGCAATTCCCAGGCCCGGGTGAAAGGCAGGTAGAAGGTCGCCACGGGATTTGAACCAATCAGCGCCACGTTGAGCGCAAATGACGCAACGCCGATGACTGACGCCGCAACCAGAATGCTCAGGCGCAAGCGGGCGACCAGCATCAGGATCAATGGCCAGAACAGGTAGAATTGTTCCTCGATACCGAGCGACCAAAGGTGCAGCAGCGGCTTCCTGGCCGATTCAATGTCGAAATAGCCGGACTGCAACAGCAAGGCGATATTCGAGAAAAACGCCGCACTGGCAAAAACATCGGCGCTCAATTGCGCATACGCCGCCGGCAACATCCACATCCAGCCCAGCACCAGGGTCGCGCAAAGCACGACGATCAATGCCGGGAAAATCCGTCTGATCCGCCTGCTATAGAAGGCCAGCAGACTGAAGCGTTGCTGATCGAGTTCGCGCGCAATGATGCCGGTGATCAGAAAGCCTGATATCACGAAGAAAATATCGACGCCGATAAAGCCGCCCGGCATTGCCTCCGGGAATGCATGAAAATTCATTACCAGCAGCACGGCGATGGCCCGCAGGCCATCAATATCCGGTCGATATCGATTGGAAGGCGAGGACAATATCGGCCGATCCATAAGCGCGCGCCAAAGCTCTGAAATGCACGGACCCGGCGGCGCAAGAATTTGTCCCGCCAGGTGAAGATGCCGAACTGCTGCTTTCACTTCTCTAGCAGTTCTCAGGCGGCCTGCCATTTTCACACTGAAGTCGACCACCTTGCCCGGGCGAACCCAGGTGACAAATCCGCACATTCAGGGACAAAAAACCAGCTCTGGTATCGCACTTTTTCGAGGGCTCCGAATCGGCTTTCGGCCGTCTTGAAAAACCATCAAAAAATCCCATTTATTCAATAACTTGTTGATCGAGACTTTGCGCTAGGCGCATTGCGCCTTTCATGGCAGAAATAAGCAAATCAGCGCCTGTTTTGCGCCGCTGATTCGGGACATCCTCGAAGGCCTCACATGACAGAACCTGCCCGGCAATCGATCGCCGACACTGAGCATTCCGTTCCCATCGAATACGGCGCGGAATCGATCCGGGTTTTGAAAGGCCTCGACGCCGTTCGCAAACGGCCGGGCATGTATATCGGTGACACCGACGACGGCTCCGGCCTGCATCACATGGTCTACGAGGTTGTCGACAACGCGATCGATGAAGCGCTCGCCGGCCATGCTACCGCGGTGGGGGTCGTGCTCAACGCCGACGGCTCCGTCACCGTGCGCGACGACGGCCGCGGCATTCCGGTCGACATTCACAAGGGCGAGGGCATTTCCGCGGCCGAGGTCATCATGACCCAGCTTCATGCGGGGGGAAAATTCGACCAGAATTCCTACAAGGTGTCCGGCGGACTGCACGGCGTCGGCGTCTCCGTCGTCAATGCACTGTCGAGCAAGCTCAAACTGCGGGTCTGGCGCGACGGCAAGGAGCATTTCATCGAATTCGCCCATGGCGACGCGGTGGCGCCGCTCAAGGTGGTTGGCGACGCCAATGGCAAGCGCGGCACCGAGGTGACGTTCCTCGCCTCCACCGACACCTTCACCAATGTCGAATACGACTTTGCAACCCTCGAGCATCGCCTGCGCGAGCTCGCTTTCCTGAATTCCGGCGTCAATATCGTGCTGTCCGACATGCGCCACGCGGTCGAGAAGCGCGAGGAGATGCACTACGACGGCGGTGTCGAGGAGTTTGTCAAATATCTCGATCGCAACAAGAAGCCGATGGTGCCCTCGCCCATCATGATCAATGCCGAAATGAACGGCATCGGCGTCGAGGCGGCGCTGTGGTGGAACGACAGCTATCATGAGAATGTGCTGTGCTTCACCAACAATATCCCGCAGCGCGACGGCGGCACCCACCTCGCAGGCTTCCGCGGCGCGCTGACACGCCAGGTCAACGGCTACGCCGACGCCATCGCCAAACGCGAAAAGATCGCACTGACCGGCGACGATTGCCGCGAGGGGCTGACCGCGGTTCTTTCGGTCAAAGTGCCCGATCCGAAGTTCTCCTCGCAGACCAAGGACAAGCTGGTGTCCTCGGAAGTGCGGCCGGTGGTCGAGAACATCCTGAACGAGGCCCTGGCGGCGTGGTTCGAGGAACATCCCGCGGAAGCCAAGGTCATTGTCGGCAAGGTGGTGGAGGCCGCGGCCGCGCGCGAGGCGGCGCGAAAGGCGCGCGAGCTGACGCGGCGCAAGGGCGCGCTCGATATCGCCTCATTGCCCGGCAAACTCGCCGACTGCCAGGAGCGCGATCCCGCCAAATCCGAACTGTTCATCGTCGAGGGGGATTCCGCCGGCGGAAGCGCCAAGCAGGGCCGCAACCGCGAATTCCAGGCGGTGCTGCCGTTGCGCGGCAAAATCCTCAATGTGGAGCGCGCGCGTTTCGACAAGATGCTGGGCTCCGAGCAGATCGGCACGCTGATCACCGCGCTCGGTACCGGTATCGGCCGCGACGATTTCGACCTCGCCAAACTGCGCTACCACAAAATCATTCTGATGACCGACGCCGACGTCGACGGCGCGCATATCCGCACCCTGCTGCTGACCTTCTTCTTCCGTCAGATGCCGGCGCTGATCGAGGGCGGCTACCTCTATATTGCGCAGCCGCCACTCTATAAGGTGACGCGCGGCAAATCCGAGCAATACCTGAAAGACGAGCGCGCGCTGGAGGACTATCTGATTGAAACCGGCCTCGACGACTGCGTCTTCAAGCTGGCGTCCGGGGAGGACCGCAAGGGCCGCGACCTGCTGGCGCTGGTGGAGGACGCCCGCGTCATCCGCGGCACGCTGCACAATCTGCACAGCCGCTATAATCGCAACGTGATCGAGCAAGCCGCTATCGCCGGCGTGCTTAGTCCGAAAATCACCGGAAATGTGGCCACCGCCAATGCGGCCGCGGACTATATCGCCCGACGGCTCGACGCGCTGGCCGATGAAGTCGAGCGCGGCTGGACCGGGCGCTTCACCGAAGGCGAAGGTTTTTTCTTCGAGCGCACCGTGCGAGGCGTCAAGGATGTCGCCATCATCGACGACGCCCTGCTGGGCTCCGCCGACGCGCGCAAGCTAGACGATTACGCGGCGAAGCTGCAGGAAGCCTATCCGAAGCCGGGGCTGTTGCGCCGGAAAGACACCGAGACCGCGATCCACGGCCCGGTCGGCCTGTTCGAAGCGGTGACTGACGCCGGGCGCAAGGGTGTGGCGCTCCAGCGCTACAAAGGTCTCGGTGAAATGAACCCGGGCCAGCTCTGGGAGACCACGCTCGACACCAACGAGCGCTCGCTGCTGCAAGTGAAGGTGAAAGAGGTCGACGAGGCCGACGATATCTTCACCAAGCTGATGGGCGACGTGGTCGAACCACGCCGCGAATTCATCCAGGACAATTCGCTCAGCGCCAATGTGGATGTGTGATCCGATCTGGAAAGCATTTGTTTTCCTCCCCTGCCGCCGCGGCAACGTCCGGCCTCGCTGTTGAGCTGACCGAAACGCTCAAGCTGGCTGTGCCCATCGCACTGACGCAGCTTGGCCAGATCGCGATGATGACGACCGATCTTGCCCTGATCGGACGCCTCGGGGACGAGGCCGTGGCTGCGGCGGCGCTGGCGCACACAGTGTTCTTCGTCAGTTTCACTTTCGGAATGGGGCTGGTGTCCGCCGTGGCGCCGCTTGCCGCCCAGGCGTTCGGCGCCCGCAATCCCCGTCTGGTGCGGCGCGCGCTCCGCGTCGGCCTTTGGGCGGCGCTTCTGATTTCCCTGCCCATAATGCTGTTTCCATTATACGGCGAGCAGATCCTGTTGATGTTGGGCCAGGCGCCCGCCACCGCGCACCTCGCGCAGCGATATTTGTTCGGTCTGGCCTGGGGTGTTGCGCCATCGCTGTGGTTCCTGGCGATCCGCGGCTTCATGGGTGCGGTCAACCGGCCGGAGCCGGGACTGTGGATTACACTCGTCGCCATCCCGGCCAATGCCGTGCTGGTTTACCTCCTGATCCATGGCGCCTTGGGACTGCCGCGGCTGGAACTGTTCGGCGCCGGGCTTGCCACCACCATGATCGATTTCGGCATGTTTCTGGCGGCCCTCTGGTTTGCTTATCGCCGCCGCCCGTTCAGGAAATTTCACGTGCTTGGGCGCATCTGGCGCATCGACTGGATGTTGATGCGGCAACTGATCGTGATCGGCGCGCCGATCTCCGTCTCGTTCCTGCTGGAATACGGCCTGTTCGCCGCCGCCGCGATCCTGATGGGCCTGATCGGCACCACCGCGCTGGCGGCGCATCAGATCGCGCTGCAGGTCACGGCCATCCTGTTCATGGTGCCGTTCGGCATCGGGATGGCGGCTACTGTGCGGGTCGGACACGCTGTCGGCCGCAGCGACGTAGCAGCGGTCAAACGCGCAGGCTTCGTCGCGACGCTGCTCGGAATTGCCTTCGTGTCCACCATGACCCTCGCCGTTATCCTCGCACGATTTGCAATCGCGCGATTCTTCTTCGGCGAAGCCGCCGAGAGCGCGGGCGTCGCGATCGAACTCACCGCGACCCTTTTGACAGTCGGAGCGACATTCTTTGTCGCCGACGGCATCCAGACCGTCGCGGCCGGCGCGCTTCGCGGCATGAATGACACGCGCGTACCATTATTGTTTGCCGCGATCAGTTACTGGCTGATCGGGTTCCCCACGGCATACGGGCTCGCATTCCGGACGGAACTCGGCGCGGTCGGGGTCTGGATCGGACTGTCGTGCGGAACCGCCGTTTATGCCGTCCTTCTCGTCTTGCGTTTCCGCCTGCTCGCGAGCAGCCTGGAGATCGCGCCGATCGTCCGTGCGAGTTGAAGCCGACGATCCGCAGCGGACGCGCTTCGCGCGGTTGAAAGGTTGGCGATGAAAGTCCATCCGGTCGAACCCGGCGTTGATGCCGCCGCGCTGCTCGCCGGAGCGCAGTTCATCGATGCATACAGCATCGCCATCGAACATGCCGAGTTCGACGCGCGGCAAGCCGCCGAAAATATGTTGGGGCGCCGGCCCCGATGGATCGAGACACTGATGATCTTGCGCAATCGTCTGGTGGCGCCCTTTGGCCTGAAGACGCCCCACCCGACGACGAGGCCTTCCGCCGACGCCGTCGGGATATTTCCGATCGTGAGCGAAACACCGGCCCGCCTCGTCGCGGGCTTTAACGACAAGCATCTCGATTTTCGCGTCGTGGTTGATGTCGTGGCCTCGGGCGGGGGTCAACGCGTCACCGCCACCACGCTGGTGCTAACGCACAATCTGCTCGGACGGGTCTATTTGGCGATCATCCTGCCGTTTCACCGGCTGATCGTCCGCACCTTGCTGCGACAGGTTGCGCCCTGATCGTGGCAGAGGTGCGGAGCGCCGCCGTGGACGCCTTGTCCGGCCCGTGCTTTGCTCCGCCTGGCCAATAAGCTGACCGGGTCGTCCCATGACATTATCAGTCGATCTGTTCTTTTCCTTCCGCAGCCCCTACAGCTATCTCGCGCTGCCGAAAACGCTGAAGCTGATCGCCGACTACGACGCCACGGTGAACCTGCGCCCGGTCTATCCGCTGGCGGTGCGCGTACCCGGATTTTTCAAACGCGCCAATCCGCAGTTTGCGCGCTACGTCGTGCTCGACTCCAGCCGCGTCGCCAAGCACGAGAACATCCCGTTCCGCTTTCCCCGACCGGACCCCATCGTCCAGGATATGACGACGCTGGACGTCGCTGACAACCAGCCCTACATCCACCGCCTGACACGCCTCGGCGCCGCCGCGCAATTGGAGGGACGCTCGCTTGTCTTTGTCGATGCGATCAGCCGGGTACTGTGGGACGGCTCGGTCAGCGGCTGGAACGAGGGCGATCATCTCGCACGCGCCGCAGAAGCCGCCGGCTTCGATCTGGCCGCGATGGACGCGACGATATCAGCCGATCCCGATCGCTATGAGCGGATCATCGCTGATAACGAAAGGGACCACGCGGCTTCCGGCCACTGGGGCGTGCCGACTTTCGTGTTCGAAAACGAGCCGTTCTTCGGGCAGGACCGTATGGACCTCCTGATCTGGCGGATGGAAAGCAGGGGGCTGACCCGCCGTTAGCGGATGTTGACGGCGCGCCACGACAGCCGTACCAAAACCTGTGCGTCAGGAACCAACGAGGCAACGCCATGGCTGATGAAACCGCAACGCTGGCCGGATATGTTGCAAATCTGAAGTTCGAGGATATTCCGCACGAAGTGCTGGAACGCGCGAAGGTGCTGACGCTGGATTTTCTCGGCAGCGCCATCCGGGCGCGGCGCGATGCGGAATCCACGCCTTCACTGCTCAAAATGCTGGAAGCTCTCGCGCTCGACGGCAGCGGTCAATCCACCGTGTTCGGCGATGCCAAGACCTGGACGCCCGCGGTGGCCGCACTGCTCAACGGCGCGCTCGGCCATTCGCTCGATTTTGACGACACGCATGCGGATTCCTCGCTGCATCCGAGCGCGCCGGTCGTGCCAGCCGCGTTCGCGGTCGGCGAGTTGGTCGGCGCATCTGGCCGCGACGTGCTGACAGCGATCGTTGCGGGTTACGAGGTGTGCTGCCGGCTCGGCAACGCGCTCGACCCCACCTCGCATTATGCGCGCGGCTTTCATCCCACCGCCACTGCCGGCACTTATGGAGCGGCGGCGGCCGCTGCGAAGCTGTTCGGGCTGTCGAAGGAGCAGATCATCGCGGCGTTCGGCGTCTCCGGCAGCCAGGCCGCGGGCTCGCTGCAGTTCCTCGTCAACGGCGCCTGGAACAAACGCTACCAGGTCGGCGCCGCCGCGATGAATGGCGTGATCGCGGCGACGCTGGCGCGCAACGATTTTGTCGGCGCGACCGAATTGGTCGAGGGCAAGCACGGTCTCCTGGTCGGCTACAGCGACAACGCCCATCCCGACAAGGCTGTCGCGGGTCTCGGCAATACCTACGAGACCATGAAGATCGGCGTGAAGCCCTATCCCAGTTGCCGCTATACCCACGCCGCACTCGACGCGCTGATCGCGATGCGCCGGGAACACAATCTGACGCCTGACCAGATCAAGCGCGTCGAAATCGGCCTGCATCGCAACGGCATCACGCTCACCGGCGACGCCGTCACCAAACGGCATCCGACCTCGATTGTCGGCGGGCAGTTCTCGATGTTCTTTACCGGCGCCGTCGCGCTCGATCAGGGCCGCTTCGGCTGGGACGATTACGACAGGCTGGGTGACGCCGCGGTGGACGCCCTCGCCGACAAATTCGACGTGGTGCAGGACGATCGCCTCGAAATCGGCCGCAGCCATCCGTTCGGCGCGCGCGTCAGCATTCTCACCGACGACGGTCTGCACGAGCGGCTCTATACCGACCCTTCGGGCGAGCCCGGGTCATTTCCGGACGCGCAGGCGATGCAGCAGAAATTCCTGACGCTCGCCCGCCCGGTGCTGAACGGCCGGGCCGATCAGCTCGCCGACGCGATCCTGTCGCTGGAGCGATTCGATCGCGTCGCAACCGCCACGCATCTGGGACGGCAGTAGGACGCCGCTGGCTTTACGCCTTGAGCTTCGCCGTCCAGGCGTCGCGGTGCGTCACCCAGACATCCGCGGCATGGCCGAACAGGTCGATCTCGCCTTGCTTTTCGGCTCCGAGCCGTCGCGCTACCGCCTGCGACGCGGTATTTTCGCAGTCGATGCAGTGGAGGATCTGGTCGAGTTCGAAAGTCGCGAAGCACCAGTCGATCGACGCCCGCGCCGCCTCGACGGCGTAGCCCTTGCCGCGAAAGTCGCTGGCGATACCCCAGCCGACTTCAAAACCCGGCCAACCCGGCGGGAACCAGGGCCCTACTCGCCCCGCGAACCGGCCCGTCTTTTTTTCCTCGACCACAAACATGCCGGCACCGTGCAGCGCCCAATGCCCGGACATCACGGCCGCGTTGCGCCACCCGGCCAATTCACTGGTGACCGGTTTTCCATCGACGGTGATGAATCGCGCGGTACCGGGGTCGGACAGCATCGCCGTATTTGGCGCGACGTCGGCGCCACACCATTGCCGCAGCCTCAAGCGCTCGGTCTCGATGACCGGCCCATTGGGCTGGGCAAGTGTGACGCCTTGCTTAAGGGGCGCAATCATCGTTTCCTATCCTCTCAAATTTCTTGGAAAGTGCTTACCGCCGTCATTGCAAGGAGCGCAAGCGACGAAGCAATCCAGACCGACCTTGTCTCCTCGGGATTGCTTCGCTTCGCTCGCAATGACGTGGTAGGCTTATGTCTGCGCTCATCCTTCCCAGTACTTTCCGCATGCTCCGCACGCCTTTCATCGAAACCCTGAGCGATCTGTTCATCCGCTCGGCGCAATGGCGCGGGCGCGACGAGTTGTTCGTCGACGACATCGATCGCATCACCGGCGCTGACGCGCTCGATCAGGCGCTGCGGATCGCTCGGGCCTTTGCCGAAAATGGCACCGCGCCGGGCGCTGTGATCGCCTATTTGTGCCGCAGCTCCGCGCGGCATGCTGTCACGTGGTTCGCAGCTCCCCTGAGCGGACACATTGCCTGCAGCCTGCATGTGCGCGAAACACCGGAGCGGCTGGGCGCAGGCGCTTGACTGGCTCGACGCAAGAATACTGGTTCATGACGACGATCTCGCGGCCGAGGCCATTGCGGCAATCGCGGCCTGCGGCCGAACGATCTGCCGCATCAGCCTGGGTGCGCGCGGCAGCGCCACGGCTGATTACAGCGACATCGTCGCGACGGTTGCGCACTTCGACGTTGCGGAACATCGTCCAAGGCCCGCCGACATCGCCGCGATCGTGCTTTCGTCAGGCACTACCGGCAAGCCCAAGGGCATTATGCATTCGCAGAAGACGCTGCTTGAAGCCGCAAAGGGCGGTCAGGTGGTGATGGGGCCGATCACTTCCGACAGCGCTACGCTTCTCTACATGCAGCCGTCGTTTGCGGCGTGGCCGATCATCGTGCTGCCTTACGTGGCTGGTAAAGCCAAGATCTGTTTCGGCAGGACGTTCACCCCGGTCGCGTTTCTGGAGTCCTGCGAGCGCGAGCGCATTACGCTTGCGCCGCTGGTGCCGACCATGTGGCGCATGGTGTTCGAGGCTGGGCCGGAGAATTACGATCTGTCGTCGCTAACGCTGGTGTCGATCTCGGGCGAGGCCCCGGCGCCGAGCGACGTTCGGCAGCTTTACGACAGAATCTGCAGGAACATTTGCTGCGTCTATCTCTCCGGCGAGGCCTTCACCGCATCGGGCGTGATGGCCAACACCCGCGATTTAATGGAGCGCGGCAAGATCGGTTCAAGCGGGCGGCCGATCGTCGGCGGCGACGTCAGGATTCTCCTGCCGGGCGGAGGTTTTGACGATGAAGCCGCAATCGGCGAGACCGGCGAGATCGCGATATCCGGCCCGTCGCTCGCGATCGGATACTGGAAAGATCCGGAGCTCACACGCGATAAATTCCGCGACGGCTGGTGGCGCAGTGGCGATCTCGGACGGCTGGATGCCGATAATTATCTCTGGGTCTCCGGCCGGATCGACAACGTCATCAACACCGGCGGCATCAAGGTCAGCGGCGAGGAGATCGAGCACGCCCTGTTGTCTCACCCATCGATCGCGCAATGCGCGGTGGTCGGCCAGCCCGACCCAAAGACCGGACAGCGCATCGAGGCGTATCTCGTCGCCCGCGGCATGCCGCCGGGAGTTGAGGAAATCAGCCTGTTCCTGCGCCAGCAGCGCCACCTCGCCGGCTTCAAGGTACCGAAGGCGTTTCACTGGATCGATGAGATGCCGACCGGGCCGACCGGAAAACTGTTCCGCCGCGCGCTGCGGGTGGAACAATGAAATGCAAGGTTGTCAGCTTCGAATAATGGCGCAATGATCGCCGCAAAACTCGCGGAGTTCCCATGAGCTGGCTTCCCTCCAACGATCCCGTGCTCGGCGATCCCCATTCCTGCGACGCGCTGGAACTGGTCATCGTGCCGCGCACCCGCGACCTCGGCGATGGATTTGAGGTGCGCCGCGCGCTGCCGCACGGCAAGCGCCAGATGGTCGGCCCCTTTATCTTTTTCGATCATTTCGGACCGGTGCAGTTCATGTCCGGCAAGGGCATGGACGTGCGCCCGCATCCGCATATCGGGCTCGCTACCGTCACCTATCTGTTCGACGGCAGCATCATGCATCGCGACAGCGAGGGCAACATCCAGGAAATCCAGCCTGGCGCCATGAACCTGATGACGGCCGGGCGCGGCATTGCCCATTCCGAGCGGACGCCGGACGTGCAGCGAAAGAATGGTCAGAAGATGCTGGGGCTGCAAAGCTGGATCGCGCTGCCCGTGGCATCGGAGGAAATCGCCCCGTCGTTTCAGCATTACTCAGCCGCCGATCTGCCTGTCGTAGCGGATCGCGGCTTTACCGCGCGCGTCATAGCAGGCCGTGCGTTCGGCGTGTCGTCGCCGGTCGCGATGGTGTCGCCCTGGTTCTACACCGAGGTGACCGCGGGCCGAGGCGTCAGCGTTCCGCTCGACCCCGACCATGAAGAGCGCGCCATCTATGTAATTGATGGCGAAATCGAGATAGCGGGCGATCGTTATGAGGGACCGCGACTGCTGATATTCCGGCCCGGCGACCGAATCACGGTAAAGGCGACAAAGCCGGTGCGGATGATGTTTCTCGGCGGCGACGCGCTGGAAGGTCCGCGCCATATCTGGTGGAACTTCGTCTCTTCCAGCAAGGAGAGGATCGAGCAGGCCAAGCAGGACTGGAAAACCGGCCGCTTTGCGCATGTCCCCAACGAAACCGAATTCATTCCGCTGCCGGAGTGAACCCTGCTCTGCTTTTTTTGCCGCTGGCAGATGCGCGAGATGGCGCCGAAAGTTTGACTGATGAACACGATGCTCGCCAGCGACCTGCCGCTTCCACGGATCGGGCGCGGCAAGGTCCGCGATATCTACGCCGTTGGCGAGGACCGCCTGCTGCTCTTGACGACCGACCGCATCAGCGCGTTTGACGTCGTCATGGCCGAGACCATCCCGATAAAGGGCGCGGTGCTGACCCAGATCAGCGCGTGGTGGTTTAATGAGCTCGAAGGCGTGGTGCCGCATCACATGATCAGCGCCGACGCCGACGCGATCATCAGCAAAGTGCCCGCGCTACGGGGCCATCGCGCTTCGCTCGCCGGCCGCGCGATGCTGTGCAAGCGCACCACGGTGTTTCCGATCGAATGCGTGATCCGCGGCTATCTTTCGGGCTCGGCGTGGAAGGAATATGCCGCGCAGGGCACGCTGGCGGGCGAGAAGCTCGCGCCCGGCCTGCTCGAAAGCGGCAAGCTTGAACCGGCGATCTTCAGCCCGGCGACCAAGGCCGAGACCGGCCACGACGAAAACATCACCATCGTCCGCATGCGCGAGGTGCTCGGCGACGAGGTGGCGTATGAGCTGGAGAGCATGAGCCGCGCCGTCTATACGCTCGGCGAAAAAATTGCCCGCGAGCAGGGCATCATCATTGCCGATACCAAGTTCGAATTCGGCCGCGACAAGGATGGCCGGATAATCCTGATCGACGAGGTGATGACCCCCGACAGTTCGCGGTTCTGGGCGGCGGACGCCTACAAGCCGGGCCAGCCGCAGCCGAGCTTCGACAAGCAGCCGCTGCGCGATTATCTCGAGGTTGAGCGCCGCGCCGGCCGCTGGAATGGCGAAGCCCCGGCGCCGCCATTGCCGGCAAGCGTCGTTGACGCCACCAGCAAACGCTATCTCGAGGCGTATCGCCGCATCACAGGCGACGATCTCAGGACAACCTAGATACGGACCGATCCGAACCGACGGATGAATCTTATTCACCGCGGCTGAGGACAAACCTTTTGCCCACGCTGTCAGGCTTTAGCAGTCTCCTCCGAAAGGGGGACGACTGGATGCGACAGCTTACCTATGTCCGCGGCAGCACCATCGAATGGTGGGATGTGCCGGAGCCCAAATTGCTTGACGGCCGCGACGCACTGGTGCAGCCGCTCGCGGTAACGCGCTGCGATCTCGACCTCATCATCGTCAGCGGAAAGTCCCGCCTGCCTGGTCCGTTCGCATTGGGACACGAAACCGCCGGCCGGGTGACCGCGGTCGGCGATGCCGTGAAGAATTTTGTGCCTGGCGATCTCGTCATCGTGCCGTTCCAGATCAGTTGCGGTCATTGCGACCGCTGCCAGCGCGGGCTCACCAACGCTTGCACTTCGGTGCCCTTCCGCTCGTCCTATGGCCTGAAGCCGGTCAGCGGCGTCGAATATGGCGGCGCGCTGTCAGATCTGATCCGCGTTCCGTTCGCCGATCACATGCTGGTTCGGCAGCCCGAGGGTCACGCGCTTTCGCAGACAGCAGGACTTGCCGACGGCGCCACCGACGCGTTCAGCGTCGTCGCCTATTGGCTGCGGCAGCGGCCCGGCGCAGAGGTTCTGGTGATCGGTGGAGGCGGGCAATCTATCAGCATGTTTGCGGTGCAGGCGGGCTTAAGCTGCGGCGCGCGCCGCGTCGTCTATCTCGACGATGATCCGCAGCGTCTGGCCAAGGCGAAATCGCTCGGCGCCGAAGTTCACGAAGCGCCAAAGGGGTTGGTGATGGAGCCGGTCGGGTTGTTCCCCATCGTGGTCGATGCCGCAGCAACGGACGCCAGCATCCTGCTGGCGTTTCGCTCGGCGGAGCCCAATGGCATCTGCCAACGTATGTACGGCGACTTCGCCGAAACCACGCCGGTGCCGCTGCGGCACATGTACGGCGTCGGAATCACGCTGCGCATCGGCCGCGTCAATGTACGCGCCGAAATGCCCGATTGCGTCGCCCATGTTGCCGCCGGGCATTTCCACCCCGAGCATGTCATCACCAGGCGCGTTCGCTTCGAGGACGCCCACGAGGCGATTGGCGATCCGACCATCCGGGTCGCCTTTGTTCGCGATGGAATTGAATGACGCAAGACGGTAGGTTCGCTCTTGGGAAAGCGTGCTCCGCAAAGAGTACACGCAGAGAAAGATATAAATATATAGAGGGAGGACCGCCTGACATGACCGACACCGATACCGTGCTTGTCGAACGCGATGGACCTGTGACCATCGTCTCCATCAATCGTCCGCATAATCGCAACGCCGTCGATGGTGCGACGGCGCGGAGGCTGTTCGATGCGTTTCTGGCGTTCGATGCCGATGCCGAGGCGTCCGTCGCGGTATTTACCGGCGTCGGCGGTTATTTTTGCGCGGGTGCCGACCTCAAGGCCGTAGCAGCGGGCGATCCCAACAAGAAGCGCGAGATCGGCGGTCACGGTTCGATCGCGCCGATGGGACCGAGCCGCCTGCGTCTGTCGAAGCCAGTGATCGCGGCGGTCGAAGGCTTCGCGGTTGCCGGCGGAATGGAACTGGCGCTGTGGGCGGACATGCGTGTCGTCGCCGAGGACGCCACCTTCGGCATCTTTTGCCGCCGCTTCGGCGTGCCGCTGATCGATCTCGGCACCATCCGGTTGCCGCGGTTGATCGGTCATTCCCAGGCGATCGATCTCATTTTGACCGGACGCCCGGTAGGCGGCCCCGAGGCGTTACGCATGGGTCTTGCCAACCGTCTCGTGCCCAAGGGTGAAACACGCGCGCATGCGATTGCACTGGCGAAGGATATCGCGCGCTTCCCGCAAACCTGCATGCGCGCGGACAGACTTTCGGCATTGCGGCAATGGGATCTGGAAGAGGAGGACGCCATCGCCAACGAAATGCGCGGCGGGCTTGAGGTTATTGCCTCGGGCGAAACGCTATCCGGCGCGACACGCTTTGCGTCCGGCGCAGGGCGTCACGGCGCGTTCGGCGGAAACGCAACGGATCAATAAATTCTCGCCGTGCCAGTGAACGCGGCACCCAAGGGGCTCACGGCGGTTTTGCGTTCTGACCGCTAGCATGCTGAGATGCCTCGTTCATGGGGCTCGGGAAGATGACGGCGCGAATTCTTGCATCCGAGGTGAAAACCTTTATCACCGGCGATTTCCGCCTGCAAAGCGGAGTGGTCATGCCCGCCGTGACCATCGCCTATCGGACATTGGGCCTTCTTGCGCCTGATCGCGGCAATGTGGTGCTGGTCACGCACGGCAACACTGGCGGTCCGCAGATGATCGATCCCGGTGGATCGACAGGGGAAGGAAGCTGGAACGAGATCGTCGGTCCCGGCAAGGCGGTCGATACCGATCGCTTCTTCGTCATTTGTCCGAACATGCTGGGCTCGTCCTACGGATCGACCAACGCGGCGAGCATCGATCCCATGACGGGCAAGCGTTACGGACCTCGGTTTCCCGAAATCACCGTGAGCGATATTGTCGCTACCCAGCGCGCGCTGCTCGATCATCTCGGTATCGAAAAGCTGGCTGCGATCGTCGGCCCGTCCTATGGCGGGTTCCAGGCCTTTCAATGGGCGGTGAACTATCCCGGCATGATGCGCGGGATTGCGGCCATCGTCACATCTCCGGCGGTGCCGCGCGAACGGTCGGAAGGAAATGTAGCGCGGCTGCTCGCCACGCTATCTCAGGACCCGAACTGGAACGGCGGCGACTACTATGATCGCGGCGGCGTGCTGGAGACCATGACCCAGATCCGCATAGCTACGCTGAAGACCTACGGCATCGAGTCCCGCCTGAGGGATACGATGTCCGACCCTGAAAAGATCGAGGCGGCTATCCGCGGCGAGGCTGCACGATGGGCCGGAGGGTTCGATGCAAATTCGCTGATTATTCTGGCGAAGGCGCTGCGAAGCTTCAATGTGACGGCGCAGTTCGGCAACATCGCGTCGAAAGTGCTGTACGTCCTGTCTCGAACCGACAAACTGTTTCCGCCGGAGCTCGCCCCCGGCGTGATGCAGGGGCTTAAGTCCGCCGGCGTCGACGCAGACTATTTCCTGCTCGACAGTGAGTACGGTCATTCGGCGTCCGGTCTCGACGCGCACAAGTGGAGGCCGCGGCTGCGTCTGTTCATGGATGGACTCAACCAGGAATGCGCCTAAACCCCAGCCATCATCACATATTTGATCTCGACATATTCTTCCATGCCGTGATGCGAGCCTTCGCGGCCAAGGCCTGACTCCTTGACGCCGCCGAACGGCGCAACTTCGGTCGTGATCAGCCCGGTGTTGACGCCGACCATGCCGGACTCCAGCGCTTCGGCCACCCGCCAGACCCGGCCGAGATCGCGCGAATAGAAATAGGAGGCAAGGCCGAACGGCGAATTGTTGCACATCGCGATGACGTCGGCTTCGTCCTTGAAGCGGAACACCGGCGCCAGCGGCCCGAAGGTTTCCTCCTGCGACACCAGCGCATCGGGCGCGACGTCGGAGAGCACCGTCGGCTCGAAGAAAGTGCCGCCGAGCGAATGGCGTTTTCCTCCGGTGACGATCTTGGCGCCGTGCTTGACCGCGTCAGCGATATGCTTCTCGACCTTGTCGATTGCGGCCATATTGATCAGCGGACCCTGCGTCACGCCTTGTTCGGTGCCGTCGCCGATTTTCATCGCCGCGACTTTCTTGGAGAGTTTTTCGACAAACTGATCGTAGATCTTGTCCTGGGCGTAGATGCGGTTGGCGCAGACACAGGTCTGGCCCATGTTGCGATATTTCGAGACGATCGCGCCATCGACAGCGGCATCGATATCGGCGTCGTCGAACACCACGAAAGGCGCATTGCCGCCGAGTTCGAGCCCGAGCTTCTTCACCCCGACCGCGGCTTGCCGGTACAGAATCTTTCCGACCTCGGTCGATCCGGTGAAGCCGACAAAGCGCACGGCCGGATGTTCACACAGCACCTTGCCGATCGCCGACGAATTGCCGGTGAGGATATTGAATGCGCCCTTGGGCACGCCGGCCTTCTCGGCCAGCGCCACCAACGCCAGCGCGGTAAGCGGCGTCTCGTTGGCGGGCTTCAGCACCACGGTGCATCCGGCGGCCAAGGCCGGCGATACTTTGCGGGTGATCATCGAACACGGGAAATTCCACGGAGTGATCGCACCGCAAACGCCGATCGGCTGGCGAATCGCCAACAGCCGGGCGTCCGGCCGTTGCGTCGGTATGGTTTCGCCGTAGACGCGCCGCGCTTCCTCGGCGAAGAACTCGACATAGGCGCCGCCAATGTCGACCTCTCCAAGCGCTTCCGCCAGCGGTTTGCCCTGCTCCGAGGTCAGGATCAGCGCGAGGTCTTCGCGGTTGGCGATGATCAGATCGAACCATTTGCGCAGGATGTTGGAGCGCTGCTTGGCCGTGAGTTTCGCCCAGGCCGGAAACGCGCGCTCGGCGGCTTCGACGGCCTGGGTCGCTTCCGCCGTGCTCATCTTCGGCACCTTGGCAAGCTCGACGCCGTTGACCGGATTGGTCACGGGATTGACCGGTGTGCCGACCCACGCGCCGTCGATGTAGCAGCGTTCGCGCAGCAGCGAGGAATCCTTCAGACGATCCCGCAGCGAAGGCGCGGAGGCTTGCGAAGTGCGTGCAGCAGCGGTCGGGGACATGGCGTTACTCCTCGGATGTTTCTTGCGACGTTACCTTTGAGTATAGGCTCAAATGGGCCGCAATGCATCGGCCACCGGCCACCGGCGGCTTCAAGCAATTTTGAGGGCTAACCAAAAATTCAACGGCGGGCTTCCGGGATGATCCATCGAACCCGGGCCGGAATCTCGCGATTCCGGGTTCGATGCTTCGGAACGCGCCGGAATGACAGTCTCAAATCAGGCCGCGCCGCTCATATAGGTTTCGCGACGGCCAACCATGCGCTCCGCTGCTGCTTTCGCAGCCGCCTTGGAGGAAGTCGCGCAGGTACGATAATCGAGGTCGGGCATTGCAGCAGGATCGCGTCGTCCGAACCATGATTTGGACCCGGTCGCGAGCTGCGACAATGCCTGGGCGACATTGTCGACCGCACCGAACGAGTGCAACGCACCCGTTCCCGTATAGCGCACTTCGTAGATTCCCGGTGTAATCGGCGCTTCGATGTTTTCACCACGCCCGGCCCGGGGATACCGTTTCCATTCGCTCCACGTCGAAATCATTATCGCTCCGCAATCATCTGCATCAAACGTCCAGTCCGGCAACGTCCATTTGTGTTGTAATCTGAACGTCTTATTACGAAACTTCTTCCTCAATCCGGTACCGAAGTCAACATATCGCGGCTGGGCAGCCGGGTCATCGATAATGCCAGCCAATCCACCGTAAATTTACGACAATCGTCGCAGTTCAGTTGCGCGCCGAACCCGCATTCGCGGCAACTATCACGAGATCGCGACCGGTACACCTGAACCTACTGCGCACGCTTGCGAGGAACCTCGGCCCGGGGGAAGATCGGCCGCTTCAAATAATAAACGGGAGGTGACCCATGCAAAGCAAAGCTCAGATTGATCAGGTCCTGCGCCAGGAAAGCGACGCCAAGGAGATTCCCGGCGTCGTCGCAATGGCCGCCAATGGCAAAGAGGTGATCTATCAGGGCGCGTTCGGCAAACGCGACCTGTCCAAAGACGACCCTATGACAGCCGACAGCGTGTTCTGGATTGCCTCCATGAGCAAGGCGATCACGGCGGCCGGCGCGATGCAACTGGTGGAGCAAGGCAAGCTCTCGCTCGACGCACCGATCGGCAAGCTGCTGCCCGATCTCGCCGCCCCGCAAGTGCTTGAAGGCTTCGATGCCAAGGGCGAGCCGAAGCTGCGGGCCGCGAAGAATCCGGTCACGCTGCGCCATCTCATGACCCATACGGCCGGCTTGTGCTACGACATGTGGAACGGCGACA
Organism: uncultured Alphaproteobacteria bacterium; assembly: GCA_963732455.1. GTDB lineage: Bacteria > Pseudomonadota > Alphaproteobacteria > Rhizobiales > Xanthobacteraceae > Bradyrhizobium. The sequence continues at coordinate 348,581 of CAVSZM010000012.1, forward strand.
TGGTGAAATATCTGGAGAAGACCGGCACGCCGGGCATTACCTCCTGCAAGAACGCCGCGTTGAAGACCCCCCTCATGACTGACCCCGGCACGCGCTGGGAATACGGCACCAATATCGATTTCGTCGGCAAGGCAGTCGAGGCCGTGAGCGGCAAGCGGCTCGACGCGTACCTGCGAGACCATCTGTTTACGCCGCTCGGCATGACCGACACCGACTTCAAGATCGGAGAATCGCAGCGCAAGCGCCTGGTCGCCATGCACCAGCGCGGCGAGGACGGATCGCTGGCGCCGATTCCGTTCGAGCTTGAGCAGGATCCTGAATTTCATATGGGTGGCGGCGGGCTCTACGGCACCGCGGGCGACTACATCAAGTTCACCCAGATGATCCTGAACAAGGGTCGCGGCAACGGCAACCAGGTGCTGAAGCCGGAAACCGTTGCGATGATGGGACAGAATCACATCGGCGAACTCACCATTCCCAAGATGACGTCGGCGGTCGCATTCGCGACCAACGACGTCGATCTCTTTCCCGGTATCGTGAAGAAATGGGGGCTGAGCTTCCTGATCAACACCGCCAAGACCCCGGAGGGCCGCAGCCCCGGCAGCCTCGCCTGGGCCGGCCTTGCCAACACCTATTTCTGGATCGACCCCTCGCGCGACGTAAGCGGCGTGATCCTGATGCAGGTGCTGCCATTTGTGGACAACAAGTGCATTGAAGCGTTCACGGGCTTCGAGCGCGGCGTCTATGCCGGGCTCGATGCGGCGCAGAAGGCGGCGTAGGCGCGTCTACCTTGTCCCGGCGCGGTCGAACTGATCGCGCCGGGAATTGCCCCCCACCAGACCTTGCTCATGATATCCTCAATATCCTTGGCAGGCGTCCCTCGACGCATGGAGAAGCAGACTTGACCGAAAATGCGGATAGTTATGTCAGCGGCATCGCCGATACACCGTTGCTGGGCGATACCATCGGGCGCAGTCTCGATCGGGCATGCGCACGCTGGCCCGATCGCGAGGCGCTGGTTTCGCCGGGCCACGGCGTGAGATGGACGTGGAGAGAATTGACGGAACGGGTCGATGCGCTGGCTACGGGCTTTCTCGCGCTCGGCCTCGAACGCGGCGCGCGGATCGGCGTCTGGTCGCTCAACCGGCCGGAATGGACGCTGACACAGTTCGCAGCCGCCAAGGCGGGGCTTATTCTCGTCACCATCAACCCCGCATACCGCCTGAGCGAACTCGAATTCGCACTTGCCAAGGTCGGGTGCGCCGCGATCGTTACGGCCACGGCATTCAAGACCAGCAACTACATGGAGATGCTGAATACGCTGATGCCTGAGCTCGCGAAAGCGCACCCGGGCGATCTGCACGCGGCGCGGTTACCGGAACTGCGCACGGTGATCCAGGTCGGCGGGCCGGCCTGTCCCGGCACGATTCCGTTCGAGACCGTGGCAAGCATGGGCGGCGCGCGCCATCGGGACGCGCTCGCGACGCTGGCCGGTACCTTGCAGTTCGATGATCCCGTCAACATCCAGTTTACCAGCGGCACGACCGGCTCGCCCAAGGGCGTCACGCTGACGCATCATAACATCCTCAATAATGGCTATTTCGTCGGACGTGCAATGCGCCTGACTGAAAAAGACCGCATCTGTATTCCGGTTCCGCTTTATCACTGCTTCGGCATGGTGATGGGCAATCTTGCTTCCGTCACCTGCGGCGCAACGATAGTCTATCCCGGCGAAGGATTCGATCCGCTGACGACCCTTCAGACCGTCGAGCGGGAAAAATGCACCACGCTCTATGGCGTACCGACCATGTTCATCGCCGAACTCGACCATCCCGAATTTTCCAGCTTCGATCTGTCGTCGCTGCGGACCGGGATCATGGCCGGCGCGCCCTGCCCTATCGAGGTAATGCGGCGCGTCAACGAACAGATGAACATGCGCGACGTAACAATCGCCTACGGCATGACCGAAACCAGCCCGGTCAGCTTTCAGAGCGCCATGGACGATCCGCTGGAGCGCCGGGTGTCCACCGTCGGGCGCATTCATCCGCATGTCGAGGTCAAGGTCGTCGACCTTGAGGGCCGCGTCGTGCCCCGCGGCGAACGGGGAGAATTATGCACCCGCGGCTACAGCGTCATGCTGGGCTATTGGGACGAACCCGAAAAGACCGCCGATGTACTGGATGCTAACGGCTGGATGCACACCGGCGACATCGCCATCATCGATCAGGAGGGCTATTGCAACATCGTCGGCCGCATCAAGGACATGGTGATCCGAGGCGGTGAAAATCTCTACCCGCGCGAGATCGAGGAATTTCTCTATCGCCACCCGAAGATTCAGGACGTACAGATTTTCGGCGTCGCCGACGATCGCTACGGCGAGGAGCTCTGCGCCTGGATCAGGTTGCGATCCGGCGAAACGCTGACGGCCGACGAGGTCCGCGCGTTCTGTCAGGGGCAGATCGCGCACAACAAAATCCCGCGCTATGTCGAATTCGTCGACGAATTTCCGATGACCGTTACCGGCAAGATCCAGAAATTCCTGATGCGAGATGTGGTCGAGGCGCGGCTCGGATTGAAGACGGCGAAGACCGCCTGAGACTACTCCCCCTTCCTCATTCCACGATAAGGACTGACGAGCGTTCCTCATCCTGATGGGGAACGGCGTCTTCCCGGCGTCTCGAAGGGGTGTCGAGAATTTGCGAAGACGTGCTCATCACCAGAAGGACTCAGCTCCCGCTGAACGAATTGTATCCCTGGTCTTCCCAGTAGCCGCCCTTGTAGTCGTTTGTGACTTCCATCGAGATCACGTATTTCGGGTTCTTGAATCCGAGCTTGGTCGGCACCCTGATCTTCATCGGATAGCCATAGGCCCGCGGCAGAATCTCGTCACCGAACTTGAACGTCATCTGGGTCTGCGGATGCAACGCGGTGCGCATATCGAGAGGGCTGTTGTAGCCATCGGAATCGGCGCACTGGAACCAGCAATATCTTGCGCGCGTATCGGCGCCGACCAGTTTGAGGAAATCGCGCAGCGGCGTGCCGGTCCAGCTTCCGATCGCGCTCCAGCCCTCGACGCAAATATGGCGCGTGACCTGTTTTACCTGCGGCAACTTGTAGAGCTCCTCCAGCGTCCACGGTTTCTTGTTGTCGACGAGACCTCTAACCTCGAACTTCCAGTCCTTGCCGTCGATCCTGGGCGCGTCGTCGAGCTCATAATAGCCGTTAAAGGGGAACGGGCGCGTGATCGCGCTTTCCGGAAATGTCGGCGCCAACGCATCGGGATTAAAGATCAGCGCCTGAACGCCATCGTTGAATTTCGAGACTTTCTTCAGCATCTCTTCCGCCGAAAAGCTGTCTGACACGTCGCAGCCGGTCAAAAGCGTCAGCGCACCGAGGCTTGCGCCACCCGCGATAAATCGCCTGCGAGCGAGATCCGGCATCACCTTGACGGCGTCCCTGACCAGCAGTTGCTTGTCGACGCCGGGGATCAGAAGCGAGCGAATGCGGCCCATGGATATGTTCTCCTCGAAATTCGTCAGCGGCCGATGATCATGGCGCGCAGGCTTTTCGGCACCAGAACCGCCAACGCGACGTGAACCACCAGGAATGCGACGATCGCCGCCATGCAAATGAAGTGGACGTAACGCGCCACATCATAGCCGCCGAACAACGCCGTCAGCCACTGCAACTGCACGGGCTTCCAGATCGACAGACCCGACAGCACGATGACGACACCGACCACGATGATGCCGGCATAAAGCAGCTTCTGCACATGGTTATATTTGGTCAAATCGTCATGCGACAACCTGCCGGTCAGCGCCGCCCTGGCATCTGATATCACGCCCTCCGGCGTGATCGGCAGCAGCTTCTTGCGGAAGCGGCCGGTCGCAAGGCCCAGCGTGAGATACACGAGACCGTTGACCATCAACAGCCACATCGCCGCGAAATGCCAGAGCAGCGCGCCGCCAAGCCAGCCGCCAAGTGTAATGCTGCTCGAGAATTTAAAACCGAACAGCGGCGAGGCGTTATAGATCTGCCAACCCGACATGATCATCATAATCATCGCCACGGCATTGATCCAGTGCACCGTCCGGACCCACGCCGGCTGAATTACTTTGGCGGTCGCGAGTGCTGTACGTTCGTCGGTAGCTGCAAGGCTGGACATGGCAGTTCCATCGCTAAGATTCGATCATCAATATACGCCGGGAACCGGTACTTCGTTACTGCAATACTGACTATAAAGTTGATGCCCGCAGGGCATGGCGGTCACAAAAAAGCGAGCCGGGCTTCCCCGGCTCGCCGTCGCGCGCCCCGGTGGGGACAGGATCAGGACACGCGTGGTGTTACGAAGCCGGCATCAGGACGGTGTCGATCACATGGATGACGCCGTTCGACTGATTGACATTCGAGATCGTGACGGTCGAAGAATCGCCCTTGGCGTCGACGATCATCACCTTGTCGCCAGACTTCTTGACGGTCAGCTCTTCGCCTTCAACGGTCTTGAGCTTCTTGCCATCGGTCAGGCTGGAGGCCTCAAGCTTGCCCGGAACCACATGATAGGTGAGGATTTTGGTCAGGGTCGCCTTGTTTTCCGGCTTCACCAGGGTATCGACCGTGCCGGCCGGCAGCTTGCCGAAAGCGGCGTTGGTCGGTGCGAATACCGTGAACGGGCCCTTGCCCTCCAGGGTCTGGACCAGTCCGGCAGCCTTCACCGCCGCGACCAGCGTGGTGTGATCCTTGGAGTTGACGGCGTTCTGGATGATGTTCTTCGACGGGAACATCGCGGCGCCGCCGACCATGACGGTCTTTTCGCCGGACATTTCGCTTTTCATCATTTTGTCTTGCGCGCTCACGGGCGCAACGACGGCGGCGGTCAGAGCCAGCGCCCCAAGGGCGGCGGCGGACAAAAGTGCAAGATGCTTGGACATGGATCGTCTCCCGATGAGTTGAGGTGACCGGCGGACCTTCGCCGGCGATGAGGGGCAACAACGACGCCGGCCGGTTGATGATCGGACTGCGTCGCCGTTGGGCCGAGTTACGGGAGGTAGCTGGGCCGGTTTCAGGGAATAAATTTTTCCATGTTTGAAACTTTTTTCCGCAACGGCCGTGTGGGCTTCGAAAAGACCTCTACGTCGTCCTGGCGTACGCGCATTCGCTCGACCCGTCGGTCCGCGACAGAATTCTCTGTGACGGAATTTTTCTCAAGAAACTTCCGCGACTCGCCCAGCACGTGCCGCTGTGCACTGCCGCAAGCAATCCTCTTGCCGCAATATGAAACTTGGTCCAGCCTCAGTATCCCGGCACCACTCTCTGGTCGAATGCCGGCAACAAACAACGTGCCGTCAACGGTACGGCGCAATGCGGGGAGGTATCATGAGCAGCATCACGGCAGACGGAATCGCAGTTCCCTCGGCAAGTCCGGCAGGCGAGCAGGTTGGACCGCTGGAACAAAAGCACCTTCAATACGCCAATTATCGCGCGGTTACCGATGGCGTTGAGATTTCAAGAACGCATTGGCATATAGCCACCGCCAATGCACTCGGCTGGGGCTTTGACGGCATGGACGGCGTGATCTTCGCGCTGGTGTCGCCGATGGTCATCAAGGAATTCTCCCTCACCGTCCCGGAATATCGCTCCGGCCTGCAGATCGCACTGTTCGTCGGAATAGCCGGCCTGTATTTCTGGCCCTGGCTTTCGGACCGTCTCGGGCGGCGCACGCTGCTTGCCGTCAACATCGCATTGTTCTCGCTGCTGATGCCAGTCGTCGCGCTGTCGCCGACATTTGCCACCTTCGTTGTCGCCCGCTCGCTTGTCGGCTTCGCGCTGAACGGCGAATGGTCGCTCGGATCGATGCTGGTGGCGGAAACCTGGCCGGCGCGGCTGCGTGGCCGGGTCATCAGCGCGACGCGCTCGACCTGGTGTCTTGGAGCCTCTCTCGCAGGCGGCATTACCGGACTGGTCGCCGCCAACTTCGGCTGGCGCGTCGCCGTCATGGTGCCCGGCGTGATCGCAATGCTCGCGATCTACGTCCGCGCCACCTGTCCGGAATCGCCCTATTGGGTGCGCGCGCAGGACCGCAAGCAGCGCATCTCGGACACGCTGGCGAGCGGCGGGCGCGTCAGCGACGATGACCGTGCGTGGTTCGGAAAAGCTAAATCCGTCGGCATCCGTCAGGTCTTTCTGCCGGACGTACTGCCCTCCACATTGGTGGCGTTATTCGTAGCATGCTGCAGCACTTGCATTTTCGGCACGGTCGGCGGCTGGATGCCGCTGTATCTCGCGACCGAGAAACACTGGTCGACGGCCGAATACAGCTTGTTCTACGTGTGCTGGGGCATAGTCGGCTTCCTCGGCCTCTGCGTCGCAGGCTGGCTCGCCGACAAGATCGGCCGGCGGATGGCATTCGTGGTAATGCTGATCGAAGGCGCTATCTTCATTACACTCTGGGTCTACACCGAAAATCACGTGCTGCTATGGGTGTTCGGTCTCGCCTGGAGCTTCGGCTTCCTCGGCTTCTGGGGACCGAGCACAACGCTCACAGCGGAAGTGTTTCCGACCCGGGTTCGCGGCGTTGCCAATGGCGTAGTCTGGGCGATCGCCTATTTCGTCGGCTTCGTGCTGTTCCCGTTCGTCACCGTCGCGCTTCAGCAGCACACCGGATCGTTCGCGCTGTCGTTCCTCTGCATCCCCGTGCTCATGATCGCGATGGCTATCGGGGTCATGCTGCTGGTGCCCGAACATTCCGGCAAGGAACTAAACGAAATCATCGTGTGAACAGGCGATGAGCTTACTCCCGTCGTCCCTGCGAGACGACGGGTCGAGGGCATTCGCGCTAATCCCGATTGTTCGGCGTCTGCACAAAACCCCTGTTCCAGGTCGGGCTGATCAGGATCTCGTTCATGCAGACCCGCGGCGGCATGCTTGCGACGAAGGCGATGGTGCGGCCGAGGTCTTCGGATTGCAGCATCCTGGCTTGCTCCTCTTCTGATGGCACCACCGGCCGCAGCTTCAGGATCGGGGTTGCGACCTCGCCGGGAGACAGGCAACACGCGCGCAAACCGTTGACGCATTCGTCCATGTTGAACGAATGGGTCAGCGCCAGCACGGCATGCTTGGTGGTGGTGTAGGCCGGACCCGGCATTTTCGAAACATGACGGCCGGCCCATGACGCGACGTTGATAATGCAGCCGTCCTTTTGCGCGCGCATCGCAGGCAGCACCGCGCGCATGCAATACAGCACGCCGTTGAGATTGATATCGACGAGCTTGTTCCAGCCTTCCAATTCCATGTCCGCCCAGCTGCGTTTCGGGACGTTTATGCCGGCGCTGTTGACCAGGAGATCGATGCGGCCATGACGGCTAAGAATTTGCCCGGCAGCCTTGTTCACGTCAGCGGCGTTGCTGACATCCAGCGCGATCGCCTCGGCCTTGCCGCCGCTCTTGGTAATCTTCGTCACGACGGCGTCCAGCGCGTCCTTCCGGCGTCCCGAAACCACCACCGTCCAACCGTCCGCCGCCAGCGCTTCGGCACCGGCCTCGCCAATTCCACTGCCGCCGCCCGTCACCCAGGCCACGCGTTTCCCGCTATTTGTCATGCAAACTGTCTCCGTTGCCTTGTGAAGGGCGCTTTTGCTATTGAATTATTGCCGCGTCCAACTGGACCGCGCCCGGCCCACCGGAATGATGCATGAATGCGCCCCAGAAAACCATCATGAACGCCAATCTGTTTTCCCGCCTGTTCGATGGCCTCGACGATCCGACCCGGCTTGCGATCGAAACAACAGACGGGCAACGCATCAGCTATGGCGATCTGATTTCCCGCGCCGGGCAGATGGCGAATGTGCTGGTAAGCAGGGGTGTCAAGCCCGGCGACCGCGTCGCCGCGCAAACAGAAAAATCGGTGCCCGGCCTGGTATTGTATCTTGCTGCAGTGCGAGCCGGGGCGGTGTACCTGCCACTCAACACCGCCTACACGCTCAACGAACTTGAATATTTCATTAGCGACGCGGAACCGTCGCTGGTGGTGTGCGATCCGTCGAAGGCGAAGGGCATCGGTGCGATTGCAGCGAAGGTTGGCGCCGGGGTTGAGACCTTAGGCGCCGACGGCAAGGGTTCGCTGACCGACGCTGCCGCCAAGGCGAAACCGGATTTTGAAACGGTCGCCCGCACCGACGACGATCTCGCCGCGATCCTCTACACCTCAGGGACGACAGGACGATCCAAGGGAGCGATGCTGACGCACGATAATCTGGCGTCGAATTCGCTGACCCTGATCGATTACTGGCGCTTTACAGGCAACGACGTGCTGATCCACGCTCTGCCGATCTATCACACCCACGGATTGTTTGTGGCGAGCAACGTCGCCCTGTTCGCCCGCGCCTCGATGATCTTCCTGCAAAAATTTGACCCTGACTTGATCATCAGACTGATGGCGCGCGCCACCGTGCTGATGGGCGTGCCGACGTTCTACACCCGGCTCTTGCAAAGCCCCGCGCTCAACCACGAATCCACCAGACATATGCGGCTTTTCATTTCCGGCTCGGCGCCGCTGCTCGCCGATACCCATCGCGAATGGGCGGCCCGCACCGGCCATGCCGTGCTCGAACGCTACGGCATGACCGAAACCAATATGAACACGTCGAATCCGTATGACGGCGATCGCGTTCCCGGCGCGGTCGGCCATGCGCTGCCCGGCGTGTCAGTGCGCGTCACCGATCCTGAAACCGGCAAGGAGCTTGCACGCGAAACCATCGGGATGATCGAGGTCAAGGGCCCCAACGTCTTCAAGGGCTATTGGCGGATGCCGGAAAAGACAAAAGCCGAATTCCGCGACGACGGGTTCTTCATCACCGGCGACCTCGGCAAGATCGACGCCCATGGCTACGTGCACATTCTCGGCCGCGGCAAGGATCTCGTAATCTCCGGCGGCTTCAACGTCTACCCCAAGGAAATCGAAAGCGAGATCGACGCCATGCCGGGCGTGATCGAATCCGCGGTGATCGGCGTTCCCCATGCCGACTTCGGCGAGGGCGTGACCGCCGTCGTGGTCTGCGACAAGAGCGCCAAGGTCGACGAGACGTCGGTGCTGAAAGCGCTGGACGGCCGTATCGCCAAATTCAAGATGCCGAAGCGGGTGATCGTCGTCGAGGAGCTGCCACGCAACGCCATGGGCAAGGTGCAGAAAAATATTTTGCGCAATACCTATTCGGATATCTACGGCAAAAAATAGGGGTTGGAGTCATAGCCCGCCCAACAAGCTAATCACAAACCTGCCGCCCACGATAAAGAGATAAAAGCCGAACGCCAGCTCCAGCGTACGCTTCGACATCGCATGCGCGGCTTTCACCCCGAGCGGAGCGGTCATGAGGCTGGTCGGCATGACAAGCACGGCGCCGATCAGCGAGACGTAACCGATCGCAAACGGCAATTGCAGCGCGGCGACGTCGGGATGACGCACTGCCGCGGGCCAACCGGCATAGACATAGCCGAGCGCCCCCGGGATCGAGATCAACACCGCCAGCGCCGACGACGTCGCGACCGCCTGATGAATCGACCGGCCATAGAACGTCATCAGCAGATTTGAGAACAGTCCACCGCCGATCCCCATCAGGGTGGATAAAAGTCCCACAAACAAGCCGTAGATTTTCATCAGCGGTCCCTTCGGCAGGTCGTCGCCGAACTTCCAGCTCTCGCGCGCCAGCAGCAAGCGCACTGCTGCGGACCATGCCACCATTACGAACACGATCTTGAACAGCCGCTCCGGCGCGTAGCGCGCGGTCACGCTGCCGGCGATCACGCCGATCAGCACCGGCAGCCACCATTGCCGGAGGGTCTCCGTGTCCACCGCGCCGCGGCTGTAGTGGGCGCGATAGGAGCGGATCGAGGTCGGAATGATGATGGCGAGCGATGTGCCGATGCATAACGGCATCCGCACCTCGAGCGGCACGCCGGCCAGCCGAAAGCATTCATAAAACACCGGGACCAGGATCGCGCCGCCCCCGATACCGAACACCCCCGCGAGAAATCCTGACAGCGCCCCCACTGCCACCAGCAAAAGCGCCAGTTCGAGAAGCTCGGAGGCGTTCAATGCAGCGACCATCGTCCCCGGCCCCGTTTGCCGCCCTCGCGTCCACCGCAAAACGCGGCATGAATCGGGCTTCATCGGCGCTAGCCAACAGCGCCGGGCAGTACTGTCAATCCCCGTCAATGCAGGGCTCATCTGAAGCTATGAACATTCATTCGCAAACGGCAGATTTCGTCGTTGCGCTGACTGTTTCGACTTCGTAAATAGGAATCGTCTACCGCGATCCCCGAAGGGTCCCCGCGTGGGCCCGCAAACCGTCAAAGCCGCCAATGACCGCCAGGATCGAACGACCGCTTTCGCCACATCTGCAGGCCTATCGCTTCACCCTGACGATGGCGATGTCCATCGTTCATCGCCTGACCGGCGTCGCGCTGTATTTCGGCACCTTGCTGCTGGCCTGGTGGCTGATCGCGGCGGCTTCCGGACCCGGCGCCTATTCCAACGTGCAGGCCTTTACCAGCAGTTTCATCGGCCGGCTAATTGTCTTCGGCTACACGTGGGCGCTGCTGCATCATCTGCTCAGCGGCATCCGGCATTTCATCTGGGACCTCGGCTACGGCTTCAAGGCAAACGAGCGTGAAGCGCTAACCTGGGGCGCGCTGATCGGCGGTATTTCGCTGACGATGCTGCTGTGGATCGCCGCCTATGCGATAGGAGGCGGACGATGAGCACGCAAGATTCTCCGGCTGCGAAATCGATGCGCACACCGCTCGGCCGCGTCCGCAGCCTCGGTGCCTCGCATTCCGGCACCTCCGACTTCTGGCTTCAGCGCGTCACTGCGATCGCGATACTGCTGCTGATCGTGCCCGTCATCGTGGTGGTGATGATGCTGCTCGGCCGCAATCAGGCCGGCGCCGCGCAAATTCTCGGCTCGCCGCTGATCGCGCTCATCATGCTGCTGTTCATCATCGCCAGCGCCTGGCACATGAAGATCGGCATGCAGGTGGTGATCGAGGATTACGTGCACAATGAGAAGCTGAAGCTGGCCTCGATCATGGCCAACAACTTCTTTTCGGTCGCGGTGGCGCTGGCCTCGATCTACGCCATTCTCAAACTGTCGTCTGGAGTGTAGCCCATGGCCGGAGGTGGAAATGGCAGGGGTAGCGGCGCTCCTGCTACCAACGGGCAAGCCTATCCCATCGAAGACCACACCTACGACGTTGTCGTAGTCGGTGCCGGCGGCGCCGGCCTGCGCGCGGTGGTCGGCTGCGGCGAAGCCGGACTGCGCACCGCCTGCATCACTAAGGTATTTCCGACTCGCTCGCACACCGTCGCCGCGCAGGGTGGCATTTCGGCTGCGCTCGGCAACATGCACGAGGACAACTGGCGCTGGCATATGTACGACACCGTCAAGGGGTCGGACTGGCTCGGCGATCAGGATTCGATCGAATATATGGTGCGCCAGGCGCCCGAGGCGGTCTACGAACTCGAGCACTGGGGCGTGCCGTTCTCGCGCACCGAGGACGGCAAGATCTACCAGCGACCGTTCGGCGGCATGACGCTGGACTACGGCAAGGGCCAGGCCCAGCGCACATGTGCCGCCGCCGACCGTACCGGCCACGCCATGCTGCACACCATGTACGGCCAGGCCCTGCGTCATTCCGCGGAATTCTATATCGAGTTTTTCGCGATCGACCTGATCATGGACGACCAGGGCACCTGCCGCGGCGTGATTGCGCTGAAACTTGACGACGGCACGCTGCATCGCTTCCGCGCGCAAACCACGATCCTAGCGACTGGGGGCTATGGGCGGATCTATCTTTCCTGCACAGGCGCTCACACTCAAACCGGTGATGGCAGCGCCATGGCGCTGCGCGCCGGCCTGCCGCTGCAGGACATGGAATTCGTGCAGTTCCATCCGACCGGAATCTATGGCGCGGGCTGCCTCGTAACCGAAGGTGCGCGCGGAGAGGGCGGCTATCTCGTCAATTCAGAGGGCGAGCGGTTCATGGAGCGCTATGCGCCGTCCGCCAAGGATCTCGCGTCGCGCGATGTGGTGTCGCGGGCAATGACCATCGAAATTCGCGAAGGCCGCGGCGTCGGCAAAAAGAAGGACCACATCTTCCTGCACCTCGATCATCTCGATCCGAAGGTGCTGCACGAGCGGCTGCCCGGCATTTCGGAAACCGTGCGGATTTTCGCCGATGTCGATGTGACGCGCGAGCCGATCCCGATCGTACCGACCGCGCACTACAATATGGGGGGCATTCCGAGCAATTATCACGGCGAAGTGTTGACCAAGAAGAACGGCGACGACAATTTCGTGGTGCCAGGCCTCATGGCGGTGGGTGAAGCGGCCTGCGTTTCGGTGCATGGCGCCAACCGTCTCGGCTCCAATTCGCTGATCGATCTCGTGGTGTTCGGCCGCGCCGCGGCGCTGCGTTGCGCCGAGAAGCTGACGCCGAACGGCACGCAGCCGGAACTGCCGGCGGGTTCGGCCGACAAGGCGCTGGGGCGGCTCGATCATTATCGTTACGCCTCCGGCGGCACGCCGACGGCGAAGCTGCGCGACAGCATGCAGCACGTGATGCAAAACAATTGCGCGGTGTTCCGCACCGGCGAGGTGCTGGACGAAGGGCACAACCTGATTCACAAGGTGTACGGCGGCATCGGCGACATCGCCGTGACCGACCGCTCGCTGACCTGGAATTCCGATCTGGTTGAGACGCTCGAATTCGACAATCTGATTGTGCAGGCGGTGGTGACGATGGACTCGGCGGCGAACCGTACCGAGAGTCGCGGCGCCCATGCGCGGGAGGATTTCCCCGACCGCGACGACAAGAACTGGATGAAGCACACGCTGGCCTGGATCGACGATGGCGGCAATACGTCAATCGATTATCGCCCCGTGCACGACTACACCATGACCAATGACGTTCAATACATTCCGCCGAAAGCGCGGGTATATTGATGACGACAGCGAAGGCTTGAAAGAATGGTTGAATTCGCACTGCCAAAAAATTCGAGGATCTCCGGCGGCAAGACCTGGCCGAAGCCGGCAGGCGCGACGCAGACGCGAGAATTCAAGATCTATCGCTGGAATCCGGACGACGGCAAGAATCCCAGCGTCGATACTTATTACATTGATGCCAACGATTGCGGCCCAATGGTTCTCGATGCCCTGATCTGGATCAAGACCAACATCGATCCGACGCTGACCTTTCGCCGCTCCTGCCGCGAGGGCGTCTGTGGCTCCTGCGCCATGAACATCGACGGCCAGAACACGCTGGCCTGCACCAAATCGATGCACGACGTGAAGGACGGCGCGGTGAAGGTAAATCCGCTGCCGCATCAGCCGGTGGTGAAAGACCTGGTGCCTGACCTGACAAATTTCTATGCGCAATATGCTTCAATCGAGCCTTGGCTGAAGACCACCACGGCAACGCCGCAAAAGGAATGGCGGCAGAGTCACGAGGACCGCGAAAAACTCGACGGCCTCTATGAATGCATTCTCTGCGCTTGCTGCTCGACATCATGCCCGAGTTATTGGTGGAACAGCGACCGCTATCTCGGCCCGGCCGCATTGCTGCAGGCGACACGATGGATCAAGGATTCACGCGATGAAGCCACCGGCGAACAACTCGACAATCTCGAAGACCCGTTCCGGCTCTATCGTTGCCACACCATCCTGAACTGCGCCAAAGCTTGTCCGAAGAGCCTCAATCCTGCCGAGGCCATTGCCGAGCTTAAGCTGAAGATGGTCGAGCGCCAGATTTAGGCGCGAGGTCTCGCCCTTCCTGCAGGTCGGCGAAGGGGGGAGACCGGGGCCGCGGCGCGCAAACGCCCCTCCTTTTGGAACCCGAAGGAACCTTTTGATTTTCTTGGCGTTATCGGGCCATGTCAAAGCCCGCCGCGAAGTCCGAAACGTCCGCCACGGATAGATCACCTATCGTCGAACTGGTCGCCGAGGCCGGCGATCACGTCGAACCGCCTCCGCCCGAAGTGCTTGAAACCGATCCGGAGATGTCTCCGGAAGATGCCGAGCAGGCCCGCAAGGATTATCTGCTCATCCGGTTTTGGATCAGCGCCAAGGGATTTTGGGGAACAAGCGGCGACCGGCTGGCGTGGATATTTTCGATCGGCCTTGTAATCCTGATCGTCACCAATGTCGGCTTCCAATACGGCATCAATGTCTGGAACCGCGCGATCTTCGACGCGATCGAAAAGCGCGATTCCGCTACCGTGTTTTACCTGACCGCGGTGTTTTTCCCGCTCGCTATCGGCAGCGTCGTGCTCGGCGTTGTGCAAGTATTTGCGCGCATGGGTGTCCAGCGTCGCTGGCGCGCCTGGCTGACCAATTCCGTGGTGTCGCGCTGGCTGACAAACGGCCGCTATTATCAACTCAATCTCGTCAGCGGAGACCACCAGAATCCGGAGTATCGCATCGCCGAGGATTTGCGGGTCGCCACCGATTCGCCGGTAGATTTCGCCGCCGGCGTAACCTCTGCATTCCTGTCCGCGGCGACTTTCATCGTGGTGCTCTGGACGATCGGCGGAGCACTGACGGTCACCATCGCTGGATCGGCTATCACCATTCCCGGCTTCCTGGTGATCGCCGCGGTGCTCTATGCCGCAATCGCCTCAGGTTCGATCATGGTGATCGGTCGCCGCTTCGTGCAAGTCTCCGAGGACAAGAACCAGGCGGAGGCGGAATACCGCTACGCACTCACCCGAGTACGCGAGAACGGAGAAAGCATCGCGCTTTTGGGCGGCGAGCAGGAAGAACGTGACGGCATCGACAAGACCTTCGCCGGCGTATTGCGGCAATGGGCGCGGCTCGCGGGCCAGCACATGCGCACCACGCTGGTGTCGCAAGGATCGAGCCTGATAGCGCCTGTGGTGCCGCTGTTGTTGTGCGCGCCGAAATTTCTCGACGGCAGCATGACGCTGGGACAGGTGATGCAAGCGGCGTCCGCCTTCACCATCGTGCAGAGCGCGTTCGGCTGGTTGGTCGACAATTATCCGCGGCTCGCGGACTGGAACGCCTGCGCGCGCCGTATCGCCTCCCTGATGATGTCGCTCGACGGCCTTGAGCGAGCCGAGCGCGGTGACGGCATCGGCCGTATCCAGCACGGCGAAACCGAAGGAGACGCGATCCTCAGCCTGCATGACCTGTCCGTGACACTCGACGACGGCACCGCTGTGGTAGGCGAGGCAGAAGTGGTGATCGAGCCCGGCGAAAGGCTGCTGGTGGCCGGCGAGTCCGGCACCGGCAAAAGTACCTTGGTGCGTGCGATCGCAGGGTTGTGGCCATGGGGCGGCGGCAGCGTCAATTTCCATCCAGACCGGCGGCTGTTCATGTTGCCGCAAAAACCTTACGTTCCCTCGGGCACCCTGCGACGCGCCGCTGCCTATCCCGCCGCCGCCGAAGACTGGACGGTGGAGCAGATCGGCGAAGCGCTCGACAAGGTCGGTCTCGGTCATCTCAAGGACAAGATCGAAGACGACGCGCCGTGGGATCAGACCCTGTCTGGCGGCGAGAAGCAGCGGCTCGCCTTCGCGCGGCTGTTTCTGCACAACCCCGATATTATCGTGCTAGACGAGGCAACCTCGGCGCTCGACGAGCAAAGCCAGGACAAGATGATGGAGCTGATGACGAGGGAGCTGCCCAAGGCCACCGTGGTCAGCGTCGCGCATCGCGCTGAGCTGGAAGCCTTCCATAGCCGCAAGATCGTGCTGGAACGGCGCAAAGGCGGCGCCAAGCTGGTCAGCGATGTCGATCTCATTCCACGCAAGGGCAAGCGCCGGCTGCTCGGACATTTCCTGGGGCGTCGCAAGGTGGCGTCAAGGAAAGCAGCGTGAGCGCTTTCCTTGGATAGGGATAAGACCCCTGCGCCTTGTTGGAGTCGTACGCAAAAATCGGCTATGCATGCCGCCGCTTCCGCAAGCTTTCCGCGAGGACTTTTTGACATCGACACTGCCCACCGGCATCGCTGCAGCCAACGATCCGGCGTCGCCCCCGTTCGGCGCGTTCGCACCTACTCGTGCGCAGCAGGCGATCATCTCGCTCGCGCACCGCTCAAGGCTGAAGCGCGGCGCGTTCCGCCCGATGCTGTCGCGGCTCGTCAACCTGCTGCGCGCGGGCCCAGTCGATGTCCAGTATCAGGGCGCGTCGTTTCGTTTCTATCATCAGGCCAGCGCCACCGAGCGCGGCGCCCTGTTCAATCCCGACTATAATCTCGAAGAACTGGATTTCCTGCGCGCACGCACGCCCGCCGGCGGCGTGTTCGTCGATGTCGGCGCCAATGTCGGCACTTACGCCATGGTGCTGGCGCATCACCTCGGCGCAGGCGGAAAAGTGATCGCGATCGAGCCGCATCCGGTTACCCACGCGCGGCTTGCGTTTAACCGTACCGCGTCCGGCTTCCGGCAGATTATCCTCGTGGCCGCCGCTGTCGGCCCATCCGACGGCGAACTGATGATCGAGACCGACGGCGACAATCTCGGCGCCAGCCACATCGTCACCGGAAAGATCTCGGGCAATGCCATCAAGGTGCCTTCTTTGCGACTGCAGCGCATTCTCGACGATGCCAACGTGTCGCACGTCGATGCGCTGAAGATCGATGTCGAGGGCTATGAGGACCGCGTTCTCACCGGCTTTTTCAAGGAAGCGCCGCCTTCGCTGTGGCCGCGCGCGGTGGTGATCGAGCATCTGTCCCGGAGCGAATGGTCAGAGGACTGCATTGCCGACATGCTCACACGCGGCTACGCCGCGACCGGCAAGACCCGCAGCAACACTCTGCTCGTTCGCGGTTCCGCCTAGTCCGCGTCGTGGCGCGGAACATCGCCGCATCTGCGCCGTTGATGCGGCGGACACAAAATCCGGAAACAGCGAAATGCCGATCGATCCGCAAGAGGATCCGCCGATCAGGCCCGGACAGCCATCTGAGCCGCCGCGGGAAGCCCCGCCGGGAAATCCGCGACCCGAGGTGCCTCCGCCGATGCAAGATCCTGGCGAACCGCCGACACCCGAGGAGTTGCCGGCCTACACGCCCGACGAACTCCCGGTGCGAGGCCCCGAAGGACCGCGTACGCCTTCAGCCGCGACCGATGCCGGTATGGCCGGCTTGCCGGAATCGAGCCGGATCTGAACCTGGGCGCTCCGGGCATACCGCAGGGGACAATGTGAAGTTCGGTTTGAAACGACCATCTGAATGCGCAATGAACAAAGCCACGTCAGGACTTTCTGCGTTCAGAAATAAAAGCAAGTCCGCGTTTGAAGGCCGCCACAATCCGGCCTAACGCTTATTTGTTGATCGCATGACGTTGTTGCAAAGAATTCTACGGGGAACCCAGACCATCATGACAAGACTTCGTCTCGCGCTGCTTGCCACGACCGCTCTTACGACAATGCAATTCGCCGCCGCTCCATCGCATGCGCAAGCCGCGCCGCTGGTAATGGCACAAGCCGCGCCAGCCGGCGAAGTTGGCCCTGATGGAAAACCAAAGGCGCCGCCGAAGGCAGCACCGCCCGCTGCCGCCCCCGCCAGACCGGCGCCGCCTCCGCCCGCCGCCGCACCACCCCCACCGCGCCCAGCGCCGCCACCACCTCCGGCTGCGGCACCCCCGCCCAGACCCGCTCCACCACCACCTCCGGCTGCGGCACCACCGCCTCCCCGACCGACACCTCCGCCGCCTGTTGCGCCACCGCCGCCCCGACCCACGCCTCCGCCTCCTGCTGCGGCGCCACCTCCGCATGTCCCCCCGCCTGCGGCAGCCCCGGCACCGCATGTAGCGCCGCCAGCGGCAACACCACCGCCGCCTCCGGCTCCCCCGGCGGCTGCGACTCCGCCTGCTCCGCCGAAGCCCCCGCTCCCACCGAGCGCTGCGCCGGCTCCGGTACCGCCGCCACCCGCGGGCGCCAAGCAATTGCCTCCGGCGGGTGCTGCGCCTTCCGCACCAGGCCAGTCTCAACCGAGGCCAGTTCCGAACCAGACACCGCCGGCGTCCGGCGCGCCGCCCGCGGCGGCTCCGCAGCCGCAAACCGCGCCCCCTGGGCCGCCCCCTGCAGCCGGAGGCGCCGTTACACCACCTCCACCGCGTACCGGACCGCCTCCGGGCGTTCCGGCGCCGAACGCCGCGCCGGCAGCACCGAACGCTGCTCCGTCACCAAGTGGCGGGCAGACTGGACTGCCGCCCGGAGGCGCTCCGCCGGCACGACGAGCGCCGCCAACGATCAGCGCACCGATTCCGCCCGCCCCGCCTCCGGCACAAGCCCTGACGCCCATCGCTCCGGGCGCAGCCGCTCAGGGGCCGCGCCGCATGGATGACTTCCGTGGGGCAAGGCGGGAGACCCAGGAAGGCGGCCGCACTGTCTTTACCGAACCGGGCCGCATCATCATTCGCGATCCCGGCGGCCAGTCGTTCATTCGCCACAACGAGGTGGACCAATTCCGCTTCGGCGCGCGCGACATCCGGACCCAGCAAGTCGGCGGCGAAACCCGCACCATCGTGATTCGTCCCGATGGTTCGCAGATCATCACGGTAAACGGTCGCGACGGCCAGTTGCTGCGCCGGATTCGCCGCGACGAGCGGGGGCGCGAGATCATCATTATCGACAATTCCTACCGTGATCCTCGCGCGTTCGGCGGCTTCTACGTCGACCTGCCGCCGCCGATCATCCGCATTCCCTACGACCGCTACATCGTCGACGCGGAGGGCGCCTCGCCCGAGCTGATTTACGACACCATGCTGGCACCTCCGGTGGACCGGATCGAACGGCGCTATTCGCTCGACGAAATCCGCTACAGCCCCTCGGTGCGCCAGTTGATGCCGAGCATCGATCTCGACACCATCAACTTCGAAACCGGATCGTGGGAGATTCCGCCCGATCAGGCGGCAAAGCTGCAAGCAATCGCGGACGGACTCAATCGGGCGATCGCGCGCAACCCGCGCGAGGTGTTTCTGATCGAGGGCCATACCGACGCGGTCGGTTCTGACGTCGACAACCTGTCGCTGTCGGATCGGCGCGCCGAATCCGCGGCCGAGTTGCTGACGCAGCAATTCGGTGTGCCCGCGGAAAACCTGACTTCACAGGGATACGGCGAGCAATATCTGAAAGAACAGACCGACGGACCGAGTCGCATCAACCGCCGCGTCACCATCCGCCGCATCACGCCATTGCTCAATGGGGGAACGGCATCACTCCCGCCGCCGCCGCCGGGCACCGCACCGCCGCGTTGAGATAGGGTATTCGCTGAATGAAATGGCCGGGAGATTCCCGGCCATTTTTGTTGCGGCGCGGCATGCCCAAAGCCGCTACAGCCCCAGCTTTTTCTTGCGCTGGCCAAGCGTGCGCAGCCGCAATGCGTTGAGCTTGATGAAGCCCGCCGCATCGCGATGATCGTAGGCGACCGCGCCTTCCTCGAAAGTCACGAGGTCCTGGTCGTACAGCGAATACTTGCTCTCGCGTCCGACCACGATGACGTTGCCCTTGTAGAGTTTCAGGCGCACGCGTCCGGTGACGTATTGCTGGCTGTGATCGATCGCTGCCTGCAGCATCTCGCGCTCCGGCGCAAACCAAAAGCCGTTGTAGACGAGTTCGGCATATTTCGGCATCAGCTCGTCCTTGAGATGCGCCGCGCCGCGATCGAGCGTGATCGATTCGATACCGCGATGCGCGGCAAGCAGAATGGTGCCGCCGGGCGTCTCATACATACCGCGCGACTTCATGCCGACGAAACGGTTCTCGACGAGATCAAGGCGCCCGATGCCGTTGGCCCGGCCGAGTTCGTTGAGCTTCGCCAGCAGCGTCGCGGGCGACAATTTCTTGTCGTCGATCGCGGTCGCGTCACCCTTCTCGAAATCGATGGTGATGTTGGTCGCCTTGTCCGGTGCCTTCTCCGGATCGATGGTGCGGGAGTAGACGTAGCCGGGCACTTCCTGCGCGGGGTCCTCGAGCACCTTGCCTTCGCTTGAGGTATGCAAGAGATTGGCGTCGACCGAGAACGGCGCCTCCCCGCGCTTGTCCTTGGCGATCGGGATCTGATGCGCTTCGGCAAACGCGATCAACTGCTCGCGCGAGCGCAGATCCCATTCGCGCCACGGCGCGATGATGGTGATGTCCGGCTTCAGCGCATGATAGCCTAGTTCGAAGCGGACCTGATCGTTTCCCTTGCCGGTCGAACCATGCGAAACCGCGTCGGCGCCGACCTTCTCGGCGATTTCGATCTGCTTCTTCGCGATCAGCGGACGCGCGATCGAAGTCCCCAGCAGATATTGTCCTTCATACACAGCATTGGCGCGGAACATCGGAAACACGTAATCCCTGACAAACTCCTCGCGCAAATCCTCGATGAAGATATTCTCCGGCTTGATGCCAAGCAGCAGCGCCTTCTGGCGCGCGGGCTCGAGCTCCTCGCCCTGGCCGAGATCGGCGGTAAAGGTCACGACCTCGCAGCCATAGGTGGTCTGCAGCCACTTCAAGATGATCGATGTGTCCAGGCCGCCCGAATAGGCGAGCACCACCTTCTTCACGTCCTTGCTCATGTAAATCCTGCTGAACTGGATGCCGGAATATTGCTGGGGACACGCGCGTATCCCGCAAACTGAATGCCGGCTATTTCGATCGGAATACCGCAAATTGATTACAGGCAGAACGCCCCCATGCGCAAGCGTGGAGCGCCTATGCGGGTGCGCCGGTGCGCCCGGGCGTGCTCGTGCTGGGCTCAGACCCGACATCGCGGCCGCACCATCTCTGCACGAGGCGGTAACTGGGCCAGGCAAGCCGTGTCAGCGCGGCATCGATCCTTTCGTCAGACAACCGGGTCGGACGCCAGCGGTAGATGTAGCCAAACGCCAGCCAGACCACCAGAAACGTTACCAGCCCGGCGGCCGCGACGTCGGTGAAGAAGTGCCCGCCGAACGCCATCCTGAGCACGCTCGTCGTCACGCCGAACAGGGTTGCTCCGATATAAGCCAGCGGCCGCCACGCCGGCGGTGTCAGCGCCGCGGGCGCAAAGGTCCAGAACGCGGTGGCGCCTTCGCCGGAAAAAAACGAACAGTTTCGCCCGCAGCTTCCGCGCGGATCCCACCACGGCACGAATTGCTCCGATCCGTTGAATTGCGACACCACTACGGGCCGCGGCCTGCCCCAATAGCTCTTGAAGGTCAGATTGGTGAGAACGCCGGCGGAAAGAATGAGCGTGACCAGCAGGAAGACGATCGCCCGCCCCGAGATCAGCAGCGGCTTATCCGGCCGCACCAGCTTGATTATCAGCGCGACAATCGCAGGAAGCGCAAGGCCCCACGCGATCCACATCGCGCCGTCACGCGCGATCGCGGCCACCGTGTTGAGTTTCAGCGGAAATGATTTCGTCGTTGCATCGTAAAACAACGCAGCAAGCTTCAGATCGAGCTCGGGATAGATCCCGAACAGCAATCCGACAACGAGCGCCAAGGCCAGCGCGATGGTAAGTCCGGTCCGGTTCATGGCGCGGGGTTTAGCCGAGGAGGTACACTAAGAAAAGAGCGGATGATCTCGTCATCCCTGCCTAAGGGTTTCGCCATTATCGCCCGAGGTTCGAGCCTCCTTCGGTGGGCGCGAAGGATGGCCGTGATTCTCGTAGCTCATCCTTCGAGATGCAGCCAAGAGGTTGATCCTCATGACGGCGGAGAATGTTGCGGCGGTGAATGCGACGGCAACGGCGGCGGTGGCGTCATCGGGCGCGGCGGCTCGCGCCAGGCGCCGGCATTGCGGCCCGCTATCATCCAGTAGACGAGGCCTCCGACGATCCCTGCGCCCGTCATGATTTCGAGATGACGCCGGACTATGCCATCGAAGCTAAGCGTTGCCGGATCGAACGGGACAAGACCGAGATAGCATGCCAGACCGACCAGCGCGCCGCCGACCGCGTAGGTCAGCGCGCCCCTGACGTAAAACGCCTCGGTAATCGCGACCACGATCATCGCCGGCAGCAATGCAAAACCGCTGATGAAGATGAATCCGAACCCGAGCACGATGTTCAGCGCGCCGGGATCGATCGGACCGCTTGCGAGATCGCTGAATTCCGGAAACAACACCGCGCCGACCACGATCATTCCCGCCACCAGACATGCGGCGAGAAATCCGAACATAATTGCGACTAGCCGGCCGATCAGTGCCATCAGATTCTTCTCAGGATTCTTGTCATCTATCGGCCTCTGCCACCAGCGCGAACCCTGGCCCAGTCCTCATTCTGAGAAGCGGCCCCTTGGCCGCATCTCCAAGAATGAGGAATTCATTGGGACCCACGGTTCAAGACGGCACTACGCGCCTCTTCGCAGTGAGGCATGGTATCAATCCGTCATCGCCATGGCGCGCAGCGCCTGCCGCTCGCGCACGGACAATTTCTCGGTCTCCGATTTCAACTGACCGCAGGCGGCAAGGATGTCGCGGCCGCGCGGCGTGCGCACCGGCGAGGAGTAGCCGGCATTGAAGATGTATTCCGAGAATTTCTCGATCTGGTCCCAGTCCGAACATTCATAGCGCGTGCCTGGCCACGGATTGAACGGAATGAGATTGATCTTGGCCGGAATGCCCTTGAGCATCTTCACCAGCAGCTTGGCGTCATCCAGAGAATCGTTGACCCCTTTCAGCATCACGTACTCGAACGTGATACGCCGCGCGTTGGACGAGCCCGGATAGTCGCGGCAGGCCTGCAGCAGTTCCGCGATCGGATATTTCCGGTTCAGCGGCACCAGTTCGTTGCGCAATTCGTCGCGCACCGCATGCAGGGAAATCGCCAGCATGACCCCGATTTCATCGCCGGTCCGGATGATGTTCGGCACCACGCCCGAGGTCGACAGCGTGATACGGCGGCGGGAAATGCCGATGCCCTCATTGTCGGCGACGATCAGGAGCGCATCGCGCACCGCTTCGAAATTATACAATGGCTCGCCCATGCCCATCATCACCACATTGGTGACGAGGCGGCCGCCGGTCGGAGTGGCGCGGTCGGCCCAATCATTGAGGCGATCGCGAGCCACCATGATCTGGCCGACGATTTCGCCCGATGTCAGGTTGCGCACCAGCCGTTGCGTGCCGGTGTGGCAGAACGAGCAATTCAGCGTGCAGCCGACCTGCGAGGAAACACACAACGTGCCGCGGTCGGTTTCCGGAATATAGACGCACTCGACCTCATGCGCCTTCTCGATGCTGTCGCCGCTCGGCAGTCGTAATAACCATTTGCGGGTGCCGTCGTTGGAGACCTGCTCGGCAACCACCTCGGGACGCGCGACGGTGAAATGCCGATCGAGTTGCCCACGCATTTCCTTGGAAATGCTGGTCATCTCGCCGAAGTTCTTAGCGCCGCGAACATAGATCCAGTGCCACAGCTGCTGCACGCGCATGTTGCGCTGCGCCGGCGCGACGCCGACTGCGCCGAGCCGCTCGGCTATCTCTGCACGCGACAACCCTATCAGCGACGGTTTTGCCGGCGGCACATAGGTTTCAAGCGCGATCTTTTCCAAGGGCACGTTCGCCCCGGAACGGGCGTCGATCGAAGTGCCGGTCATGGTCTCGTTCATGGAACACCAGATAGGCCTTCCATGGTCTGCTGGAAAGGCACCAAATGCATCGATCTCGACGGTGGAAGCCGCTTAGCGCTTGCAATCCTGCGCCAGCCGCTCGAGCGCCTGGGAGAGTCCCTTCAGCGAGAACGTGTCCGTGGTCTCGGTGCCCTTCGCCGACACGCCCTTGACGGTCACGTCGGCAGCCTTGCGCATGGCGTCGACCATCCGCTCTTCCTCGGCGGCATTCTTGATCCAGAGGCCATCGCCCTGAGTGTACATCGCATAGGAAGCACCACCAACCTCCAGCGTCGATTCCGACCCCGGCTTCAGGGTATAACCGATCATTACCGAAACTTCGTTGGTGACCTTTTCTGCCGGACGCGTGGAGACGAACGCGTAGGCCGGATCGCGCGGGCGATTCGGCGGATTGGTTTTCGACGACGAGGGCCTGGCGAGCGCGAAGCACACCTTCTTGCCGTTCGGGGTTGCCGTATAGGCCCCCCAGGTGCCGAACTGGCCGATCAGCGTCGGCTCCGCGCCGCCCGCAACCGCGGCGGCAGGCTTGGACTCTGCGGCGGTGGGCTTGGCCGCGCCCTTGGAGGCTTTCGACGACGCACCCTGCGCCTGCGCAAGGTCTGCCACCCCGCACATCACAAGACTCGCCACCAGAGCTGTCAGTATTTGCCGCACGGACATGACCAAGTCTGGTTCCCTCATTATTGTGACTGGAAGATGATTGTGACTGGAAGATGGCTCGGCATCCCATCGTCACACGGGCGATGGATAGCCGGGATGCGCCTTTTTGGGAAGGCAGTAACCGATCTCCAACCCGTACGTCGAGAACGCGCGCACTCGCGGCGCAGTTCATCCTTGGCCTTTGGACCGCGTTGTCCGTTGCTTCTCCCACTGCGCGTCGGTCCATTGCAGCAGATCCTCAGCGCCGGAACTGCGCAAGTGCGAGCCGCCGTCCTGCACCACCATCTCGCCATTGATGTAGCCGGCAGAATCGGAAATCAGGAAACTCGCAAGATTGGCAAGCTCGCCATGTTCGCCAACGCGACCGAGCGGATTTTTCGATGCCCACCCTTCGTCGCGGCCCTGGGGGCGAAGTTGGCTCGATGCGCCGGCGGTCGGAAACGCACCTGGCGCGATTGCCACCGTACGTATGCCCCTGGGTCCCCACTCCACCGCGAGGCTTTTGGTCATCGCCAGGATGGCAGACTTCGCCATCGCAGAGGGAACCGTGAAGGCGCGGCCGGTGATGGTCGATGTCGAGAGGATGCTCAGCACCACGCCTTTGTGCCCCGCTTCGATCCATCGCCTGCCGGCACCGAGCGTGCAATACATCGCGCCGTGCAGCGTCGGCGCGAGAATCGCGTCCGCCGCGCGAAACGACAATTGCTCGGTCTGCGCGATAAACGTCGCGGCGGCATTGTTGACCAGCACGTCGAGCGGCGCGTCACGCCAGATCGCGTCCATCATGGCATCGACAGCAGCGCCGTCGCGAATGTCACATCGGATCGCGGCTACCTTGCCGCCAAGATCGCTCTGCATCCGGGCTGCTGTCGTCTGCAGCAATTCAAGCCGGCGACCACAGATGATCAGTTCGGCGCCAAGCTCGACGAAGCGGCGCCCCATCGCAGCCCCCAGCCCGGAGCCGCCGCCGGTGATCAAAATCCGCTTTCCCGCCAGCAGGCCTTTTTCAAACATCGGTAGCCTCTTTACCCGTTGCTCCGTCATTTCGGACCGATGCGTGCACTGGATCCGGAATCCGGAGGTTAGTGAACCAATCCTCCCGCGGCTTCCGCTGTCTCGCCTTGGGCGCGCCCCCGGAATAGAACGTCACCGCCTCCCCGCCATGAGTGCGGGCATTCGAATCAGATTGTAGCCCGGCTTCAAATCCGGCATGAAGCGTCCAGCGTTACGTCCGAAAGTCAGGTGTGTCCATGAAAGCCATTCTCTGCTCGCAATATTGCGGCCCCGACGATCTCGTGCTGGCCGATGTGCCAGATCCCGTGGCAGGACCCGGTGAGGCCGTGATATCGATCAGATCCGCGGCGCTGAATTTCTTCGACCTCCTGATGATCCAGGGCAAATACCAGATCAAGCCGCCGTTCCCGTTTTCGCCGGCGGCTGAAGTCGCGGGCGTGATCGAAAGCGTCGGCGCAGGCGTCACCGATCTGAAAGCCGGCGACCGCGTGGTGGCGTCCTGCGGCCACAACGGCGCGCGCGAAAGGATTGCGCTACCGGCTAATTCCATCGTCAAAATTCCAGGCAATCTGGATTTCGATCGCGCCGCCGGCATCATCATCATTTACGGTACTGCCCTGCACGCGCTGGAAGATCGCGCCAGCCTGAAAGCAGGAGAAACCATGGCGGTGCTCGGCGCTGCCGGTGGTACCGGTCTGGCGGCATGCGAGCTTGGCAAGCTGATGGGCCTGAAGGTGATCGCCTGCGCATCGTCGGACGAGAAGCTTGAATTCGCCAAAGCGCACGGCGCCGAATTCGGCCTGAACTACGCCACCGAAGATCTCAAGGACGGGTTGCGGCGGCTCACGGGCGGCAAGGGCGCCGATATCATCTTCGATCCGGTCGGCGGCGCCTATGCCGAGGCCGCGCTGCGTTCGATCGCGTGGGAGGGCCGCTTCCTCGTGATCGGATTCGCGGCGGGCGATATTCCGAAGATGCCGCTCAATCTGGCGTTGCTGAAGGGCTGCGATATTCGCGGCGTCTTCTGGGGCGCCTGGGCGCGGCTCAACCCGGAGAAGAACCGCGCTAATCTGGAAAAACTGGTGAAGTGGACCGCGGAAGGCAAGATCTCATCCCATGTCGACCGTACCTTCCCGTTGGCGCAGACCGCCGAAGCCTTAAAGGTGCTCGCGGGTCGCAAAGCGATGGGCAAGGTGATCCTGCATCCGTGATAACAGCGCTGAAGCGCATGGTTTCGAGCGTCCGTCAGGGGCTGACATCGCCCGGCTTGACTACCGCGTTCACGTTCGCGGAGGGATGATTGGGGCTGGTATTACAACTCACGCGAGCAGCCTCTCGTAATGCCCCCTATCGCCGCAAATTTTTTTGAAAAGTGTCCTGTCTCGCCTCAATGAAATCAAATAATCTCCCAAATCGCGCCGGTGATTGTCGCCTTTTGGACTGATTCACAATGCGAGTTAGGGCTCATAACGGGCGCCTGGTCAACCACAACAATAATAAGCTAAATAACAAGCCCAAGGCCGGAATGTCCGATTGTTGCGTGTAGCGCGGAGGCATCACGATGGCGTGGAAAACAAGGCTTACTCCATATGACGAAGAGAATGTCGATGCGTTCGACTTAGACGAGAGCGATTCAGAATTCATGTCGCACCGCTCCACGCCATCGACTGCGAAAAGGGGAGACTTCCTTGCGGAGGATTCCATCCCCCTGTTTCTCTCCAATTTTGCCGACGACCTCGAACAGCCAGGTTTCGAAAATGGCTACAATAAGGCGAAAACCCGACCGCGAATCATCAAGGCGGGCATTTTGGCGGCAACCGTGACAGCGATCGGTTTAGCGCTTTTCTCGGTGGAGAATCCCCTCGCCCTGTTTGCGAACGCCAAAGCTTCGCTGATCGGCGTATCGGCGGAACAGCCCAGCGCCGGTCAGACGAAATCGGCCGCGGCGCCGGTACCTGCGGAGCGATTGGCAAGCATCAGTCCGTCGTCGCCGACACGCGACGAAATCGCTGCCGCTTTTAAGTCTGCCCACCAGGTCCAGACCCAGGTCCCAACTGAAGTCCATCAGCCGCCACCTGCCGCCCCGCCGGTGATCGCCGCTCCGCCGGTAATCGCCGCCACGCCGGTAATCGCCGCCCCACCGGCAATCGCCGCCCCGCCAGCAATCGCCGCCCCGCCAGTAATCGTCGCCACGCCGGTAAGGCGCATCGATGCCGACGAACTCGCGGCGTTGCTCAAACGAGCAAGGAACTTAATCGCAATCGGCGACATCGCGCCTGCCCGATTGTTGCTCGAACGGGCGGCCGACGCGCAGGAAGCCAGTGCTGCCCTGATGTTGGCTCAGACCTACGACCCTGCCGTGCTTGGGACCCCGGATATGAGAAGCATCACTCCCGACCCGGCCATGGCGCGTGCCTGGTACGAAAAGGCTGCGCAACTCGGTTCGCCGGATGCGCAGCAACAACTCGCTCAAATGCAGAACTAGCTTTTACGAAAGCAGGGGAACCTCAATGCGACGATTATTTGGAATGGCGATATTCGCCGTGGCGATCGCTTTTGCCTTCACGGCCAAAGCCGAAGATACCGAGTTTGACCCTGCGAAGGTCAGCGAAAGCCTGAAGGCGATATTTCAATTCGGATCTGCGAGTACAAAGCAAAACCTGAATGCCAACACGGTGACGTTGATATCGGGCACCATTGGCGGCACCTATGTTCAGTTTGGCGCGGACCTAGCCTCGGTCCTCGATGACGGCAACAAGCTGCGCGTGCTCCCGATTGTCGGCCGCGGCTCGGTTCAGAGCGTTGCCGATATTCTGTTTCTTCAGGGTGTGGACCTCGGGATCGTGCGATCCGACACGCTCGACTACCTGGAGAGAAAAGGTTTCGCCAAGGACATCAAGAAACAATTCACCTACGTGACCAAGCTCTACAATGAAGAGGTGCATGTCATCGCGTCGAAATCGGTGCGCAATCTTAGGGATCTCGACGGCAAGACCATCAGTGTCGACCTTCCCAATGGCGGCACCTTCGTCACTGCGCTGACCGTGTTCGAGCGGCTCGGAATGAAGCCAAAGGTCGTCTATGTTGAGCAACGTATCGCGATGGAGAAATTAAAGGCGGGTGAAATCGACGCCGTCATCGTTTGTGGCGGCAAGCCATATAAGTCCGTGAGCAGTTTCAAGGACGATCGGTTCCATTTGGTGACGGTCAACTACGAGAAGCCGCTGCAGGGCGACTATCTGCCCGCAAGCCTTTCGGCGAAGGACTATCCCAATCTGATCTCGGATGGGGAGCAGGTCGACACCATCGCGGTACCGGCGGTGCTTGCGGCCTATAACTGGGCGCCCAATACCGATCGCTATCGAAAGGTCGCTCTGTTCGTAGACAACTTTTTCACGAAGTTTCCCGCCTTCCAGAATCCGCCTTTCCATCCCAAATGGAAAGAGGTTTCGCTGTCAGCCCCGCTTACCGACTGGCAACGCTTCCCGGCCGCCAAGCAATGGCTTGATAGCCACGGGGTCGAACCCGTTGCGCGCAACCGGTTTAACGATTTCCTGAAGCAGAATACGGCGGCGACAGGAAAGCTGCCCGCTGACGTCGACAAGGAAGCATTGTTCAAGCAGTTCCAGGCGTGGGAGGCTGAGCAAAATGCGCGGGCGCAGGTCCGGGCGGCGCAAAAACAGCGGTAGGGACTGAGCCGAAGGCCAAGAAATTCAACCTTGGCCTTCGCGGTCATTCGGAACCGCGCCGTCGATCCCGCGCTTCAAGGCGGCGCGGGCGGCATCGCGGTGCTCCGGCGTGATGTGGGTCGCGACCATCCGGATCGCGGTGGCAAGCACGGCGGCATCGTCGGTGAAGCCCAGCACCGGCAGCATGTCCGGAATGAAATCGAACGGCAGAATGAAATAGGCGATGGCGCCGAGCAGCGCGGCCTGCACATGGCGCGGTGTCTGTCTGTCGAACGCGCAGTAATAGGCCGCGAGCAAATCCTCGGCGAAGGGAAGCCTGGCAACAACCCGCTTGAGCTTGATCCAGAAGCGCCGGCGTACGCTTTCGCGGTCCTTCGCCAGCCTGTCGGCCGGCTCAAAACCCACGGTATGTTCCGTTACCATCGCTCAGGCTCCCTCAAACCGCGCGGCAGATCGCCGCTGGCGGATACGCCTACAAGCTGGTGATGTCTGGCCACCGGCGCAAGATCGCGGAGAAACCCCCTCTGCCGCTTGCGGGGGAGCGGGGTGGTTTGACGGAGGATACATTTCCGCCACTCGCCGCGCCTCGCGCGTCCACGGGAGAGGCGAAGGCAAGCAGCGCGCTTTACTTGTGGCTCTTTCCGGATCAGGCGACGCCGAGCTGCCTGGCGATCGCATTCATTGCTGTTGCAAGCTCGATATCGAGCGCGGTAACGCCACCGGCGTCGTGGGTCGCCAGCACCACTTCCACCGTTTTGTAAACGTTACGCCATTCCGGGTGATGATCGCTCTTCTCGGCCACCAGCGCGGCGCGGGACATGAACCCAAACGCCTCGTTGAAATCCTTGAAAACAAAGGTTCGCGCAATCGCCTCCCGTCCGGCCGTTTCGCTCCACCCCGCCAACCCGCTCAATGCCGATTTTCGTGCCTCCGCCGACAGCCGTACTGCCATAATCGCCTCCCGTTTCACACCAACTTTACCCTAACACCGAACGAGATCCTCAGGATCATCCTTGCCACAATAGAGCGGATAAGCTGGCCCAAACCGGGTCGGTAACCATGACGCAGATGTAACTCCGCGTTGGCGGGAATTTTGCTAGAATGTCGCTCTAACCCTATTGGCAATATGAAATTGAACCTCAAGCGATTATTTGCCAGATCGATGACGGGAGGCCTCGACCTTGTCGGGCCGCCGGTGCCGCCGTCGGCACGCTCGGGCAAGCGCAAGATAATGTTCATCACGCTGGCAGGGATGCTCGCCGTCATTGGTGCGGTAGCGGGTGCTTACTACTTTGCGATGCGGCCGGTGACCTTACGGATCGCAGTCGGTCCCGCAAGCAGCGATGACGTCAAGGTCGTCCAGGCGCTGACGCAGGCCTTTGCCCAAACGCATGGTTACGTCCGTTTGCGTCCGATCCAGACCGATGGCGCCACCGCGAGCGCCCAGGCGCTTGCCGACGGCAAGGCCGATCTCGCCATTATTCGCGGCGATCTAGACGTGCCCAAAAATGCACAGGCCGTGGCGACGCTACGCAAGAACGTCGCGGTGCTGTGGGTGCCGCCGGCCGCGAAAGGCAAGGGCAAGAAATCGGGCGCGAAGATTACCAAGATTCCCCAGCTCGCCGGACACCGCGTCGGCGTCGTCGGTCGCACCCAGGCCAATGTCAATTTGCTCAAGTTGATCCTGCAGCAATATGCCGTCGATCCCGGCAAGGTCGATATCGTTCAATTTCCAGCGAACGAAGCTGCGGACGCCGTTCGCAACCAGAGAGCGGATGCCTACCTCGCCGCCGGACCGATCAACAGCAAGATCACCGCCGATGCGATCGCGGCGTCAACGCGCGACGGCGGCACTCCGACTTTCCTGGCCATCGATTCGGCCGAGACGATTGCGCAAAACCACCCCATGTACGAAGCGTCCGAAATTCCAGCCGGCGCCTTTGGCGGGTCGCCCGACAAGCCAGAGGATGAAGTGAAGACGATCAGCTTCTCGCACCACATCGTGGCGCGTAAGGGTCTTTCGGAATCGACGGTTGCCGCTTTCACCGGGCAGTTGTTTGCGATCCGGCAGTCGTTGATGTCGGAATTTCCGCTGGCTGCGAAAATCGAAACCCCGGATACCGACAAGGACGCCGCGATCCCCGTGCATCCGGGCGCCGCCGCCTTTGTCGACGGTGAGGAAAAAACCTTCCTCGATCGCTACAGCGATTACATCTGGTGGGGACTGATGGCCCTGTCGGCCATGGGCTCGGCAGGCGCGTGGTTTGCGAGCTATCTGAAGAAGGACGAGCGCAACAACAATAGTTCGCTACGCGAGCGATTGCTGGAGATGATTGCGGCCGCGCGCCGCAGCGATTCCATTGAAGAACTTGACCAGATGCAGTCTGAGGCCGACGACATTTTGCGCGATACGCTGCACTGCTTTGAAGATGGCGCCATCGAGGAAGGGGCGCTGACCGCCTTCAATATCGCGCTCGAGCAATTCCACAACGCCGTGGCCGACCGCAGGGCGCTGCTGATGAGCATGCCGCAGAATCTGCAAAGGGCGGCCGCGCAGTTCCGGGCAGCCGGAACTTTGTAAAACCGTCATCGATACCCAGGCGGCGCAACCGAACGGATGACGGTGACGCTGCGGGATCGCCCCGATGTGGCACTATCGCCAGATCCGAAGCTTGCGGGGTAACCTGGCCGGGCGTTATGCATCCGCCGGGACCTCGACCGAGGAAAACCACAGATCCCTGTAGATGGCGACCGCGGTCTCATCGGGCTCGCGGTCCGAAGTCAACCACGCCGATCGCGCCGACCAGGCCTCGTGCTGATCGGGAATCTTTTTACAGTCCCCTGCATCGGATGCGCCGGCGCAAGGAACGAACCACGACGCCATCAGCGGCTTCACGCCGAACCCGGCCTCAAGGCGCGAGACGATGATCGCCAGGCCGACGGTTTGAGACGGCCGCCATGGGAAAATCATTCGGCCGCGCGGACGCAACGCATTGAGCCAGCCAAGCGGTGGCGCCACCACGCCGGCGTTGACATAGATCAGATCCGAGGACGGCAACGGCAAACGGGTGGCGTCGCCTGGCGTGACGGAAACACCCTCGAAGGGCCGCAAATTTTCAAGCGCCTTCCTTGCCAGTCCTTCATCGATCTCGAAAGCGTGCACCGACCCGCCGGGTAGCGTCAGGACTGACAGGATCGCGGTGTAGTATCCCGTGCCCGCGCCGATGTGGCAGACCGTTTCACCCGGCTTTGGCTCGACCGCGCCCATCCAGGCAGCGTGCAGAAAAGGTTCGCCATTGTTGATGCCTTTGGCGGCATCGAGCCTGACAAGCACGTTTTGATAGAGAAAGACGGGGTCGGCGCTCGGGGTCTTGATGGTGCGTTGATAGACGTTGATGTGCCATGGCCCAGGTCCGACAAACGCCTCGCGGCGGACCAGTTCGAACGCCCGCTCAAATCGCGGATCGGCCGAACCGCTTGCGACCGCCATCATGGTCGCGAAGAAGCCCCTGATCTCTTCGAGACTGGCCTTATTTGTCCTCGACATGGTCCTCGTCGCCGCGGAAATTCGCGGCGGCAAGATATCAAACAATCCGGCGGGCAATAGGCCAAATCGTCAGCGCCTGGCGCCATCATCGGATCGGCATCTCAACAAGGCTTTGAGTGCGTCGGTCGAACAGGGTTTGGACAACCTCGGTCTCCCGGCAAACGCTGCCGGAAGCCTGACATCGGCGCCGTATCCTGTGACGAAGACGAATGGAATTTCGAGCGCGTCCAGCTGCTCGGCGATCGCGAAGCTCTTTTCGCGGACCAGCCCGACATCGAGCAGCGCAAAATCCGGTGCGTGATCGGCAATCATCTTCAGCGCCGTGGCCACACTTCCCGCGGTCCGCACGGTCTTCACCCCGAATCCAAGAATTGTGTCTTCGAAGTCGAGCGCAATGATTGGATCGTCCTCGACGATCAACACGTCGTCGGGCGTGCGGTCGGAAGTGGCGGGTTCCATGATCTCGTTGACAATCGGTCCCATGGTTGAAATCCGATCAGAACTCGGAACGGACCGGCCGCTGACGCCTTTACAAGGTATCGACTGGTTCCCGCCGCGAAACCATCACATAGTGGTTTCGCTTGTCTGTGCACTTGTGCACATATCGATCTGATGTGATTGATTATTGTTCAAACTGCGGGCGAGAGGCACTTCGAGATGATTGCGCCTGAAAACACTCCGGCCGATGCCGAACGCCCCTTCAACAACCTTTTGCGACGGCTTAACGCCAGCGATTTCGCGCTGATTGCACCCCATCTCGTGCGTGAGGAAGCCGGGTCCAACGATCTACTCTACAATCCCGGCGAGGATGTCGAGATCGTTCACTTTCCCTGCGGACCGAGTCTTGCCTCTTACCTTGTTCCGAACGAAGACGGCCGCGACGTCGAGACCATTCTTGTCGGCCGCGAAGGCGCTGTCGGCGGAATTGTCAGCGAAGGATATCTGCCGGCCTATACGCGCATAATGGTTAAGTTTGGCGGGCCGTTCGTGCGTCTGCATGTCGGAAAGCTGGATGCCGCGAAGGCAAGATCCGCCACGCTGCGCAACGTCTTCGCGCGTTATGCGGACTGCATGCTTGCCCAGATATTCCAGTCGACGGCGTGCAATGCGATCCATTCGATCGAGCAGCGCACCGCTAAATGGATCATCTCGGCGATGGAGCGTACCGATGGCGACGATGTGGTGCCACTGACGCACGAGCAGCTTGCGACCCTGCTCGGGGTTGGCCGCAGCTATATCAGCCGGGTAATCCAGACGTTCAAGGCAGATGGGGTTCTGAAGACCCGCCGAGGCTCGATCCTGGTTCTTAACCGCGACGCGTTGCAGATGCGGGCCTGCCTTTGCAACGAATTCGTCAAAAACCACTTCGAGGAAGTGCTGCGCGGGGTATATCCCACCAATGAAACCCGGAGCCGCTGAAGAAGGACGGTTTTGGGGACGAAAATCAGCTAACCAAATCGCAAACAACACATTGTTTTCCGGCAATTCCTGATTATATTGCGCCGCAACGAGCAGGGTGTGCCCGGTCCTTCAGGCCGGGTTTCGTTTTTGGGTGCCAGGCGCCCTTGCGAATTCCAGGTTTTTGAGCGTGATCCGGAAAAGTGGGTCCCGGTTTTCCGGCGAGATCGCGCTCCAGCCATTGCACGATCCAGAAGAAGAGCTATGAAACTTCGCAACGTCGCCATTATCGCCCACGTCGACCACGGCAAGACCACGCTGGTCGATCGCTTGCTGCAGCAATCCGGCACCTACCGCGACAACCAGCGCGTGGTCGAGCGCGCGATGGATTCCAACGATCTGGAGCGCGAGCGCGGCATCACCATTCTCGCCAAGGCGGCATCGGTACAGTGGAAGGACACCCGCATCAACATTGTCGATACGCCGGGCCATGCCGATTTCGGCGGCGAGGTCGAGCGCATTCTCAATATGGTGGACGGCGCGCTGGTGCTGGTGGACGCCGCCGAGGGTCCGCTGCCGCAAACCAAATTCGTAGTGTCGAAGGCGCTGAAGGTCGGGCTGAAGCCGATCGTTGTCATCAACAAGGTCGATCGTCCGGATGCGCGGCCGACCGAAGTCATCAACGAAGTGTTCGATCTGTTCGCGGCGCTCGACGCCAGCGAAGAGCAGCTCGATTTTCCGATTCTCTACGGATCTGCCAAGCAGGGCTGG
The DNA here is from genome assembly GCA_963732455.1 of uncultured Alphaproteobacteria bacterium. Taxonomy (GTDB): domain Bacteria; phylum Pseudomonadota; class Alphaproteobacteria; order Rhizobiales; family Xanthobacteraceae; genus Bradyrhizobium. Next base: position 383,270 of record CAVSZM010000012.1, read on the forward strand.
ATGGCGGAAAGCCCGGACGGTCCGAAGGACGCCGGCATGCAGCCGCTGTTCGACCTGATCCTGCGCCACGTCGCGCCGCCGACCGTCGAAGACGGCCCGTTTCGCATGATCGGCACCATTCTTGAAGCCAATCCCTATCTTGGCCGCATCATCACCGGCCGCATCACTTCCGGTACTATCAAGCCGAACCAAGCCGTCAAGGTGCTCGGCGGCGACGGCAAGCTGATCGAGAACGGACGGATCACCAAGATTATTGCATTCCGCGGCATCGAGCGTACGCCGCTCGATGAGGCGGAAGCCGGCGACATCGTCGCCATTGCCGGCCTCACCAAGGGCACCGTCGCCGATACATTCTGCGATCCCTCGATCGACATCCCTCTGAAGGCGCAGCCGATCGATCCGCCGACGGTGTCGATGTCGTTCATCGTCAACAACTCCCCGCTTGCCGGCACCGAAGGCGACAAGGTGACCAGCCGCATGATCCGCGACCGTCTGTTGCGAGAGGCCGAAGGCAATGTCGCTCTGCGCGTCACCGAGGCGGCGGACAAGGATTCCATGGAAGTCTCGGGCCGCGGCGAATTGCAGCTCGCGATCCTGATCGAGACCATGCGCCGCGAAGGCTTTGAGCTGTCGGTATCGCGTCCGCGCGTAGTGCTGAAGAAGGACGATGCCACCGGCGAGTGGCTGGAGCCGATCGAAGAGGTCGTGATCGACGTCGACGAGGAACATTCAGGCGTCGTCGTGCAGAAGATGAGCGAGCGCAAGGCCGAGATGATCGAGATGCGCCCCTCGGGCGGCCACCGCCTGCGGCTGGTGTTCTATGCGCCGACCCGCGGCCTGATCGGCTATCAGGGCGAACTGCTGACGGATACCCGCGGCACCGCCATCATGAACCGCCTGTTCCACAATTACGCGCCCTACAAGGGCGACATCCAGGGCCGCCGCAATGGCGTGCTGATCTCCAACGATCAGGGCGAGGCCGTGGCCTACGCGATGTTCAAGCTGGAAGATCGCGGCCCGATGATGATCGAGCCTGGCTGGAAGGTCTACAAGGGCATGATCGTCGGCGAGCACACCCGTGACAACGACCTCGAGATCAACATCCTAAAGGGCAAGCAGCTCACCAACATCCGCACCACCTCGAAGGACGAAGCGGTGCGGCTGACACCGCCGATCCGGATGACGCTGGAAAAGGCACTGGCCTATATCGAGGACGACGAACTGGTCGAGGTGACCCCGAAGTCGATCCGGCTGCGCAAGAAATTCCTCGACGCCAACGACCGCAAGCGCGCCGAAAAAGCCAAGGAAGCGGTGGCTTAGGCGGGCGAACAGGGAGTAGCGAATAGCGAGCAGGCAAGCCATATAAGCGAGGCTCCATTCGCTATTCGCCGCTCACCATTCGCCGATATCCCATGTCCCTCCCCTCCGAAGTCGATGTCGCCATTATCGGGGCCGGCGCCGCAGGCCTCGGCGCCGCGCGGGCCCTGGAAAATTCCGGTCTCTCGACAATCGTGCTGGAAGCGCGCGACCGCGTCGGCGGCCGCGGCCATACCATTATGGCGGCGCCGGATATTCCCTTCGACGTCGGTTGCGGCTGGCTGCATTCGGGTGACAAGAATTCATTCGTTGAAATCGCCAAGGGCCTGAATTTCGAAATCGACAGGACTCGCCCGCCGTGGCGCGAGCAGACTTTCGACGCCGGATTTCCGTTCAAGGAACGCGCCGACTTCATCGCAGCGCTCGACGACTTCTACGACCGCGCCGAGGAGGCCGCGAAAACCGGCCAGGACGGCCCCGCGAGTGCCTGGCTCGAACCGGGCAACCGCTGGAACCCGATGATCCATGCGATCTCGACTTATGTTAACGGTTGCGAGCTCGATTCCGTCTCGATCCTCGACATGGACGCCTATGAGGACACCGGGATCAATTGGCGGGTGCGGCGCGGCTACGGCGCGCTGATGGCAGCCTATGGCGCGCTTTGCCCGCTCGCGCTCAATTGCAACGTGACGCTGATCGATCATTCCGGCAAGCGCGTGCGCATCGAGACCTCGCAGGGCACGCTGACGGCCGGCGAGGTGATCGTGACGGTGCCGACCAATCTGATTGCCGACGGATCGATTCGCTTTCTTCCGGCACTGCCGGCGAAGATCGACGCCGCCAGCGGCCTGCCGCTCGGTCTCGCCGACAAGGTGGTGCTGGCGCTGGACGAGCCGGAGGCGCTGCCGAAAGACGGCAATCTGCGCGGTGCCACCATGCGTACCGCGATGGGCAGTTTTCACCTGCGTCCGTTCGGCCAGCCCTGCATTGAAGGCTTTTTCGGCGGACGCTTCGCGCAACAATTGGAAGACGCAGGCGAAGGCGCGCTGGCGGCGCAGGCAATCGACGAGATCGTGGCGTTGCTCGGCTCGGACTTTCGTCGAAAATTAAGGCCGCTTTCGGAATCCCGCTGGGCGCATGACCCGTTCGCGCGCGGCTCCTATTCGCACGCGTTGCCCGGCCACGCCGGCAAGCGCGAGGTTCTCGCAGCGCCGGTCGACGGCCGCTTGTTCTTCGCAGGCGAAGCCACCTCGCCGAACTTTTTCTCAACCGCGCACGGGGCGCGGGACAGTGGAGAAAGGGCAGCGGGGGAGCTAATTCAGAATAGTTAGACGGCGACCTATTCGAGAACTCTTGCTCGAAACGAAGCGTCAGGAGCAAAGCACGCTTCATACTTCCCGAAAATCCGGTAGCGGTTGCGCGCGACCAGGTTGTAGACGGCGTCGCGAAGAAGTTTCGGCACGAAACGCAATAGGCGCACCCATCCCCATCCCCGCAGATGCGATAGCACCGTCAGCGCGGCGTCGGATTTGAAATACGCGACCCCGCCATGGACGACGGCGTTGGTATCGGGATCATCGGGATCGACGCCAAACGCCTGCGCCAGCCGCGTGCCGTAGGGCGACTGGATCGCGGTGAAGCGAAAGCGCCGCGCGATGTCGCGCGCGGCGACGAAGCGGACCCAGCGCGAGCAGAAAACGCAGATGCCGTCATAGAGGATCACGTTGTCGTCCGGCCAGGCTGCATCACCAGCGCGCTCGTCATCGCTTCCTCGCCGCGGTCGGACGCGGCAGCTTCAGCGCGCGATCCAGGTCCGGTCCAGCTATCTTTACGCCGGCATCAGACTCAGCCAGCCAATGGCCCTCGCCACCGGACGCGGCGAGCACGCGAAAGTTCACTTTGTCGCCGCCACTTCGGAATGCATCGGCGAGTTGCCGCGACAGCGCGGGAGAGAAATAGGTGTCGTTGGCCGCTACCAGCCAGGTCACTGGCACGCGCGCACTTCTGCCGAATTCGGCCGCCGACGCAATCAGCGTGTGCGGCGCGCAGACCTGATTGGGGAAATCGTTGGCGTGGCCGCCGCGTCCCGGCGCAAATGCAATGATCGCCGAGATGGTTTTCGGATTCTCGCCGGCCAGCGCCAGCGCACCCCATGCGCCGGCCGAATGCCCTACAATCACAGCGCCGTCCTGCCGGACGAAGGATTGCCCGCGCAAATAGTTTAGCGCGGCCGCGATTTCGTTGGCAGTGGCGCGCCCAGAGCGTGAATAATCTGCCTCATCGCAACCGCCCTGGTCCTCAAGATAGCGTCCGCCGGTTGCGCCATGGCCTGAGCGTTCCGGCACCAATACCGCAAAGCCCCGCGCCACCAGCCATGCCGCCAGCGCGCGGTATTCGGGTTGCGGCATTTGCGCGCGACGCAGCACGTTTTCCGTCGAGGCATGCGCAATCACCGCAAGCCGAAACGGCCCGTCGCCGACGGGGCGAAACAGCACGGCGTGCGCTGCGGTGTCCGAATCGGGCGATGGGACCAGCCACTGCTGCACGCGGTTTGGCTCGCCTTTAACGTCCTGCGCGCCGAATCGGGGTTGCGCCGTCGCGGTCTGGGCCCAGACGGCGCTGAGCACAAACAGAGAGAACAACGCCTTGAACGATTGCATAAATTTGTCCAGCGCGTGGTTAAGGACAGGGACAGCATCGCATTGGCGGTCAAAATGCGCACGGCGAATCCAGTCCAGAGCATTTTTTCGTGAGCCAGCCCCCCGCCGAAAAATCCTGCTTTTGACTGACAAACACTGGATAAACCCTCCTGCCATCAGTCCAAATACCGCCCGAAGCGCCCGCTTGTCCTTTTTCGGCACAACCGAGCCAAGGAACTGATGCAAAAAATCCACAGGTTAACCGATAATTAACGATGGACCTTGAAGCCGAGGCTCTGACTTGCTTTGATTGGGACCATGAGCACAACCCTGATCGAGGTTCGGCCGGCCAAAGCTGCGGACGCAGCCGCGGTGGCGTCTACCCATGACGAAGCCTGGCGCTCGGCCTATCAGGGCATCATCCCCGGTGCCGAGCTGGAGAAGCTGATCAACCGCCGCGGCCCGCAATGGTGGGATAGCGCGATCCGCAAGGGCAGCCGCGTCAGCGTGCTGGTGTTCGGCGACAAGGTCGCGGGCTACGCCAATTACGGCCGCAACCGCGCGCGCAGCCTGCACTTCGAAGGCGAGATCTATGAGCTTTACCTGCGACCGGAATTTCAGGGACTCGGCTTCGGCCGCCGGCTGTTCACGGCCGCAAGGCGCGATTTATTGCAAAGCGGCCTGAAGAGCATGGTGATCTGGGCGCTCTCCGACAACGATCCGGCGACGGAGTTTTACCGCGCCCTCGGCGGCCGCATGGTCGCGCGATCGTCGGAGAAATTCGGGCCCAAGTCGCTCGATAAGGTCGCCTTCGCCTGGACCAACTGAGACCTTGGAATTTGCCGGGCCACAAAGCCCGTCGAAATCTCCCCAAGCCTGCGCCAACTCTTATCCGGGACTTAACTTCGAAGCCACGCGGAGCAATCCATGCGTATTGAAGCTATTGCGATCGGGATCGATCCGCCGCGTGAGGTCAACGTCATCATCGAAGTGCCGGTCGGCGGTGAGCCGATCAAATACGAGATGGACAAGGACGCCGGTACCCTGGTCGTCGACCGCTTTCTCTATACCGCGATGCGCTATCCCGGGAATTACGGGTTCATTCCGCACACGCTATCGGGTGATGGCGACCCTTGCGACGTGCTGGTCGCGAATACCCGCGCGATCGTCCCGGGTGCCGTCATGAGCGTGCGACCCGTCGGCGTGTTGCTGATGGAAGACGAAGCCGGCGGCGACGAAAAAATCATCGCGGTGCCGTCCTCGAAGCTGACCCAGCGCTACGACAAAATTCGTACCTACAGCGACCTGCCCGAAATCACGCTGCAGCAGATCCAGCACTTCTTCGAGCACTACAAGGATCTCGAACCCGGAAAATGGGTGAAGGTTTTGCGCTGGGGTGGCCCCGAGGATGCGCACAAGCTCATTCTGGAAGGTATCGCGCGCGCCAAGGCAAAGTAGGCGTCGGTATACGCCGCGCGCGTCGCGCCCATATCCTGAAAGTCTGACTCAAATTGCGGCTAATAGCGTTATGTCGTGTTTTACGTCATTGCGAGGAGTGCTGCGACGAAGCAATCCAGATCTGACGTAGCGTGTGCTGGATTGATTCGTGGAGCCTGTCATCGGACGGCGCTTCGCGTGACCCGTGGGCACGCAATGACTGTCAAACCCCTTATCCGTTGACAGCTTTTTCGGTCATACTCTGAAGAGCCCGCTCTTGCGGGCGTCTCGAAGCATGAGGCCGCGGCAGCGAGGCTCAGCGAGGCCATGGACGCCTCGGCATCGAGGGTTATGCCGGCATGATCCGCCTCTATCGGCGGCTGATCGAGAAAACGGCGGGTTGAGCCAACCGCCGTCAAACCGCCGGAGCCGGCAGACCCTGAATGGCGCAGGCGGCGCGCAGCGTATTGACCAGGAGACATGCCACCGTCATTTGACCGACGCCCCCGGGTACCGGTGTAATCGCGCCGGCGACGTTCAACGCTTCCTGAAAGGCGACATCCCCGACCAGACGGGTCTTGCCGCCAGCATCCGTCAGCCGGTTGATGCCGACATCGATCACGGTGGCGCCCGGCTTGATCCAGTCGGCGCGCACCATTTCCGCCTTGCCCACGGCGGCATAGACGAGATCGGCGCGGGCGCATAATTGCGACAGGTTCCGCGAGCGCGAATGCGCGATGGTCACTGTGGCGTTTTCGTTGAGCAGCAATTGCACCAGCGGCCGGCCGACCAGATTGGAACGGCCGATCACAATGGCGTTCATGCCTTCCAGCGACGCATGCACACTTTTGGTCAGGATGATGCAACCAAGCGGCGTACAAGGCGACAGCGCTGCAAGGCCTCCGGCGAGGCGTCCGGCATTGTTCGGATGCAGCCCGTCGACATCCTTTGCGGGATCGATGGCATTGATGATGGTTTCGGTATGAAGCGATTTCGGCAGCGGCAGTTGCACCAGAATGCCGTGTACGGCGGCATCGCGATTGAGCACTCCGATCAGCGCCAGCAAATCGCTCTGTGCGACATCGGCCGGCAATACATGCTCGAACGACGCCATGCCCGCAGCCTGGGTCTGCTTGTGCTTGCTGCGCACATAAACCTGGCTGGCGGGATCGGTGCCGACCAGTACCACCGCGAGCCCGGGCGTTATCCGATGGGCGCGCCGCAACCGCGCAACCTCATCGGCGACACGGGCGCGAAGTTCGGCGGCAATGGCTTTTCCATCGATGATCCGGGCCGTCATCTCAATCCTTTGTCCGTGAATCAATCCGGCTTGGCCGCCGTCAACGTTCGCAAGGCGTCGCCGAGCTTCGCCGGATCGCCGTCGACGGCAATTTGTTTCAGTCGCGATGTCGTGCCGGACAGAATCCGCACGTTGGCCCTGGGTACCCCAAGCGCTTTCGCCAGCAACTCCGTAACCGCGCGATTGGCCTCGCCGCCGTCGGCGATGGCGCGGACGCGCACCTTGATCACGGTGCGGCCATTGGCGAGCGTCTCAAGCCCGTCGATATCGTCGCGGCCGCCGCGCGGCGTTACCCGCAGCGCGACGCTGACGCCTTGGACGGAATAACGCCAGGGATCCATCAAGCATTCATGCCCGCGATTAGAATACGCTGGGATAGATGTAATAGGAGATAACCCGCTGGATGAACATGATGATCAGGATCAGGATGATCGGCGAGATGTCGAGCCCGCCGAAATTCGGCATGAACGAGCGGATCGGCGCCAGCACCGGTTCGGTGATCCGGTAGAGGAATTCCGCCACCGACGCCACGAACTGGTTACGCGTATTGACGACGTTGAAGGCGATCAGCCAAGACAGGATCGCCGAGGCGATAAGCAGCCAGACATAGAGATCGAGAACGATAAGAATGATGTCGAGAACGGCACGCATGAGAAACTTGCTCGCGGGTTCGGTCGCGGATTCGACTTCCTGCTAAATATCGGTTCCACCCCTCGCAAACAAGGGAAGTTCCGGGCAAATCAGACTGAAAACGGTGATTTCACCGTTCTTGACTTGACCTTGGCACGGATTGTAAATGGCGCCGATTGTCGGCCGCCACCCTTCGCGTTTGAGGCGGTCGTGCAGGGGCCATAGCTCAGCTGGGAGAGCGCGTCGTTCGCAATGACGAGGTCGGCGGTTCGATCCCGCCTGGCTCCACCAGCCTTCGCTGGCTTCGCCAGCTTCGGCTCGGCAAGCCTATCGCAGCGAAGGCTGGCGCGTCGTAGCCCGAAGGGCGAAGACGGGCTTCGGCGAGCCTCCTCTCAGCGACGACAAACTCCAGCAACTCGTCTACTTCCCCGTAAACCTTGGCGGCCGCTTCTCCATGAAGCTCGCGACGCCTTCGCGAAAATCGCTGCCGCGTAGCGCGATCCCCATCTCCCGGTTGGCGTCGATGGTGGCTTCGGCCAAGGTCTGGAACGGTACATCGTAGAGCTGCCGCTTGATCACCGCGATCGCGCTCGGCGAGACGAAGTCCGCAAGATCGCGCGCATAGGCGTAGGTCTGCTCCCGCAGCTGGTCGGGCGGATAAAGGCGGTTGACAAGACCGATGCGCAGCGCTTCATCGCTCGAGACCCGGCGCGCCGACATCAGCAAATCAAGCGCATTGGCATGACCGACGATGCGCGGCAGCATCCAGCTGATGCCGTGCTCGGCGATCAGCCCCCGGCGCGAGAACGCTGTCGTGAAGACCGTATTGTCGGCGGCGAAGCGAAGATCGCAATACAGCGCGTGCACCAGCCCTATTCCGGCAGTGGCGCCGTTCAGCATGCCGATCACCGGCTTGGGAATCGATGGATAATACGCGTAGCGCGTCTGCCAGTCTGGCCTGCGGTTCATATCGAACGGAGGCGCACTCTCGAGGCGCCTGACGTCATTGGGATCAAGCCCCTTCAGCGCATCCATGTCCGCGCCGGCGCAGAACGCGCGGCCGGCGCCTGTGAGCACGATGACGCGCACATTGTCATCCGCGGCCGCTGCCTGCATCGCCTGGCGCACATCCCGCTCCATGATCGGTGTCCATGCGTTCATGCGGTCGGGCCTATGAAGCGTGATCGTCGCGATCTTGTCGCTGACTTCGTACAGAATTTGCTGATAGGTCACCGCGACCTCCCTGTTCCCGTTATCGTCGTGTGCGACAGCGCGTTGTTGTTGATTCATCGCTTTCAGTCTCCCGTTTTCGCGCGCGAGCCTTTTGGCCGCGCCAGATAGTCCACCGTTTCCGGCCGCTCCTTAAGCCATCCGGTCCAGCGTTTAAACACTTTTGTCATGCGATCTGGCTCAACGCCGAGCTGCGCCATCGCGACGCCGCCATTGACGGATTCGCGGTATTCGGCGATCAGACCGTCGCGAACGATGAAGCGGCTCATGCCGTCGATCACCACGTGCCGGCCTTCGAATTGCCCTATCTTCGAAATGAAGCTCGACAGAGACCACGCATAACCCATTGTGCCGTCGAACACCGGATCGAACATCTCCCAACGATAGTTCGCCGCGTCGCGGTGAAACAGGTTCTGCATCATGTGCGCGATGTCGGCGCGGCCTTTGTGGGCGCCGTAGATGTAGTCGTAATAGACGGCGTCCTCGCTGAAATGTCCGGCGAAGCGCGCACCGTCTCCGGATTCCGCCGACGATGTGAAGTCGTTCAGCAGAGCCGCGAATTCATCGCCGGTCATGTCGCCTTCCCCGCTGCTTGCTGATTGGCTGGCCGCAAGCTTGTCGAAGCGACACTATCACATTTGTGGATTTGAAAAGGCCTTCAGGGACCAGCAGCTGCCTTGAGCGCTATTCCGCTGCTTCCGACATGACCGACGCCGGCACTCTGGCGAGCCAGCCCTCGATAAATTCTTTCAGCCAGGCCCGCTCGGTCGCATCATGCACCGCGCGATCGGCGAAGTGATGATGGCGTGGGCGCGCACCCGGCAATTCGAGGCGCGCGTGGCCGCGCGTGGTCCAGCGATGCATCATCGCGTAGGTCACATCGGGGTGAAACTGGAAGCCGAAGGCATGGTCTATTCGAAATGCTTCCACCGGAAAATCGCTGCCCTCGGCCAGCAATTCGGCCCCCTCCGGAAGTTCAAATCCCTCGCGGTGCCAATGATAGACGTGATCCGGCCAGTGTGGGCAGATCTTGAGTCCGGCGGCGGTCGGACGGATCGGGTAATATCCGATCTGAGCCCGACCTTCCGGATGCGGCGCAACCCGCGCGCCGAGTTGCAGGGCGAGCATCTGCGCCCCCAGACAAATTCCCAGAAACGGCCGCTGCTCCCTGAGCGGCACGGCAATCCAGTCGATCTCCCGGCGGACGAATTCGTCCGGGTCGTTCGCGCTCATCGGGCCGCCGAAAACGACCGCCCCGGCATGGCCATCCAGCGTTTCAGGAAGCGGATCACCAAACCGCGGACGTCGTATATCGAGCCTGTGTCCGAGTGCCCGCAACACATTGCCGACACGGCCCGGCGTGGAAGTTTCCTGATGCAGGACGATCAGAACCGGTAGCAAGAACGGGGCGGCAGAAGGCGCGGCAGGAACCTTGTGTGCGCCCGGGAAGTGCAGCCGGTTCCCGGCGCTGATCTTGTTCGACAGAAACGTCATCGATTGTTCTGTTATGCGGCTATCAGACCAGAATCATACCTAGGTGGTCGTTAATTTCGTATGAGTTCGCATGAGTTGGCATAATTTTTAGAAGCAATTCGCGGGCCAAAAAGGCTCTCTGCGCGTTTTCTCAGCGTTTCCGCAACTGAAAACGGCCGACCGCCGCGAGGATAAATCCGCGCGGAAAGAGCCTGAGCAGAAGCGGCACAATCTTGATGCCGAGGCCGGGCAGGACCGCGCGCTTGTTGGCCATCAGCCCGCGATACCCCGCCTTCGCGACATCGGACGCCGAGACATTCAGAATCGTGGAATCATATCCTGGGTCGAACCCCGCCCGCGCCTGAAATTCCGTCGGCACCGGACCGGGGCAAAGCGCCGTCACACGCACGCCACGTGGAGCGAGTTCTCCACGCAACGCTTCGCTGAATGACAGAACATAGGCCTTGGACGCATAATATACCGCCATTCCAGGCCCTGGCAGAAAGCCTGCGATCGACCCAACATTGAGGATGCCGCCGCGATGACGGATCAGGCTCTCGGCAAACCGGAGCGATAAATCGGTCAGGGTACTGATGTTGAGAGAGATCATGCCGAGTTGTGCCGAGCGGTCCAGGTCGATCGCTTTGCCGAACAAGCCGAAGCCGGCATTGTTGACGAGATACTCGACCTCCACCCCTTCAGCGGCCAAAACAGCGGCTATTTTGTCTCCGGCATCGGGATGTTCGAGATCGCACGGGATCACAATTGGCGTCGCACCTCCGGCCGCGGCGATCTCGCCCGCCAACGTCGCCAGGCGATCGGCGCGTCGCGCCACCAGAGCTAAACGATGGCCGTTTGATGCGAAAACGCGCGCCAGTTCGGTGCCTATTCCCGCTGAGGCACCGGTAATCAGCGTCACACGCTCGGTCACGATTGGATGCTCTTAAATAAATTGCAGGATATGCAGCTATCACCCACGACGAGAGCACAGGCCTTAGGCGGGATGCAAGCCATCTACAAGCATATCGGCGTGTGCAAAGACACAGTTCTGCGAAGTTGAATGGCAATATTCGGGGCCTATCGCGCCCCGCAGCGGCCGATTTTCAGACACATTAAAATTTCGTCATGTCCGGTACCGCGCATCTGCGGCCCTGGGGAACGGGCCATGACGTGTCACATTGCCGCAGCACGATATCTCAGTTGCCGGTAACCGCCACCGCTCGCCTGCCGGCGACACGATGCTTGAGTTCGATCCGGTCACGCGAGGACACTCCCAGGAGATCGGCCGCACGCCAAACCACATTATCCTCGAATTCACTGATCTGGCCATCGGCGTAAGCCACCTCCCACATCATTTCGACGATGCGGAGTCTGCCTTCCTCATTCACCGAGCGCAAAATGACGCTGGTGAAATGATAGAGATCGACCGCCTCGCCCTCGACCCGGGTCGCTGACGCGATCAATTGATCGGCGGTGCCGGGATCAAGCCCGAAGTTGCTTTCGAGCAGACCGTGAAGTTTGCGCCTTTCAATTTCGGTCGGTTCACCGTCGAGCGAGATAACGTGAATCAGCAGCGCCGCGGCCGCCAGACGATACCCGGTATCGTCAAATTCCCGATCCTGGTGCGCGGTGGGAGAAATAACGTCGGCGATGAATTGGCGTAGTCCGTCCAGCATCAGTTCCTACCGCATTCCTGTGACGTCAGTTGGCTGCCATATCGGCGGCGGCTATTGGGAGCATATGGGTCAGAAAATCAACGCGCAATCCGCAGGATTTCGGTCTCGCCGCTACGTCCGGCAATCTCAGGGTATCTCATAAACGACGATCTTGTCGGCAATGCCGCGCAACGCGGCCTGTTTCTGAATCGGAACAATCGCTTCCTTGTTCAGGATGGCGGTCACGGCGGGTGCGTCGATCACCGGTCCCGTGATGTGAATCGCCTGCGAGGTCGACAGGCCCTGGACCCGCGCGGCGATATTGACGGTCTGACCGAAATAATCCTGCCGCTCATTGAGCATCACCGCGAGGCACGGACCCTCATGAATACCGATCTTGACTACCAGATCGTTGGTCCCGCGCGCGGCGTTGAGCGCGTCCATGGCGGAGCGGATACGTAGACCGGCGACAATCGCATGTTCGGGCCTGATGAATGTCGCCATCACGGCGTCGCCGATCGTCTTCACGACCGCGCCTTTCTCCGAAGAGATAATCTCCAGCAACGCATGGAAGTGCGCCCGCACCAGATCGAACGCGGCGAGATCTCCGACCCTCTCGTAGAGCGCGGTAGAGCCCTTGAGGTCGGTGAAAAGGAACGTCAGCGAAGTGATCTTGAGCCGTTGATCGATGTTGAGGTTGTCGGCCTTGAAGACGTCGCGGAAGGTCTGGTTGGTCAGCATCCGCTTGGCGGTGAGAAACGGCTTTCGTTTGCCGATCAAATGATGAAGCGCGTCGGCCGCGACAAAAACCGACGGCAGCACCCGCACGCTGGTCTGATTGTCCAGCGACAGCCGCAACGGCCCCGGACGCAACGTTATGGTTCCGCCGCTCGGCGTCTGCGTCTTTTTGTAAATCAACGATAGTTGCTGACGCTCCTTGGTCGGCTCACCCTGAACATCGATGAACTGAGCGGCGTGCGTCACCGGTTCGAACACGATGATGAATTCCTTCGGCAGTTGCAGGGACAGCAGCGCCTTCTCGCCCGCCGGCAGTTCAAGCGTTTCCAGCGTCACTTCGTCGGTCAGCGACGCGAAGGACTCCTTGTTGAGATCGACGCCCGAGCTCCAGAAAACCTGCTTGAAATATTCCCAGACCGGCAGTGTGTTTGGATCATGCGCCGCGATGCGCCTGATCCGGGGACTGACCGTAAAGGCGACCTCGACCTGCTCGTCGACGGACGCCTCATATCCGCAGGCGCATAATCCACAATGATAGTCATCATGGCGCAGCGATTTCAGCGTGCTGTGGGCATCGAGCACGCCGCCGCAGCCGGGGCACAGCACGTTCCAGGTAAGATCGAACAATCCCATCCGCGATGCATGAAGGAATCCGGAAATTACCCGCTCTTCGTCGAGCCCGGTTCGCGCTGAAAAGTCCAGCACATTGATCCGGTTGAGTTCGTGGTCCTCGCCCTTTTCGACCAGCTGCTGGATAGCATCGGCCACCGCGGGATCGGCGGTCTGCTTCAGTACTGAGAACTGGGCCTGGATGTCGCTCATATCGCGAGTTTAGAGCAGATTACGGGTGCGTCCAAATGACGGTTTTGTCAGCGGCGTGCGATGCGGAACATCGGCGAGCGATCGGGCTGCGTCGTCACCACGCCGATTGGCATCACAGGTTCCTTGTCGAGAAGCTCCACGCGGAACGCGCCGATGATCTTGGCCAGCGCCAGCGTCGCTTCCACCAGCGCAAAATGCGCGCCGATGCAGACCCGCGCTCCGACACCGAACGGCAGATAGGCAAAGCGATCTGGCGGCGGCGCGCCTGGCATGAAGCGAGCCGGGATGAACGCGTTTGGATCGCGCCAGAGTTTTTCATGCCGATGCAGCAGCCACGGCGCGATCAGGATCACGTCTTTCTTCTTGACCGGCATGCCTGCGATCGTATCCGGGCCGGCGGCGGCGCGTGCAATCAGAAAGGCCGGCGGATAGAGCCGCATGGTCTCATCGACCACCGCACGAGTAAATTTCAGCCGCTCGATATCGAGCGCGCCGTCCACGGTTGCGCCCTGGACCTCGGCGGCCAATTCGTCCTGGCTCGCGGGATCGAGCGCAAGCAGATACAGCGACCAGAACAGCGCGGTGGCGGTCGTCTCGTGACCGGCGAGAATCATCGTCGCAACCTGGTCGCCGAGTTGTTCGTCGGTGAAGGCTTCACCGGTCTCGGGATCGCGCGCGGCGCCCATCAGGTCGAACAGATCGCGCGGCGGCGCGCCTTCGTGCTTGCCGGCTGCGCGGCGCTCCGTCATCAGCATGGCGACGAAATGCGTCCATCGCTTGCGGAAGCGGGCGCGCGAAAAATCCTGTGGGCTGGGCCATCCCAGCGGCAGCAAGAGATCGAGAAAATGCGGCCGCGCCAGCCGCTCGCCGTACTCCATCACGAAGTCGCGCAACGCCGGACCGTGGCGGCCCATCTCGAACGAAAACATCGTGCGCCCCGCGATCTCGAGCGCCATCCGCTGCATCGCCTCGCGCAGATCGACAGGACCGGCGTTAGCTCCCTGGAGCTTCGCTATCGTTTCATCGATCGCGGCAATCATGTGCGGAACAAGCGTCGTGACGGCACGCGGCGTAAAGGCCGGCGACAACGTCCTGCGCTGGTGCTTCCACGCGCGGCCTTCGGCGATCAGCAGGCCTTCGCCAAGCACCGGACGCAAGACGCGGATGCCGGCCGGAGTTCGCGTGTAGTTCTCGTAGTTGTCGACCAGCACATGCCGGATCGCATCCGCCGTATTGAGAATGAAGCTGCTGCGCCCGAAAAAGCGGCCTCTGATAATATCCTCTTCGTAGGCGCGCTGCCCCCAGGTGCCAATCACGCTTTCGCGCATCGCCGCCATCCGCCCGAGGGCAGTCATGGTTTCAGACGCACGTGGCGGGCTGGGCGGCACCAGCGGTTGACGCGGGACCGAAATGTCCCAGGTTTCGGCTATGCTCACAAGCGGCCTCGCAGTTCTACCGACAGCCGAAATCGCCGTCGCGCACCCGTATCGTCCAAATATCCAGGCGCCAGCAAGGCGCGCAGATGGGAGACAGCCAAACAGCTAGTAAGTCAGCTCGGCGATCGCAATCCTGTTTTCCGATGCCGGCCACGCCCGCGCCACGATGCGCTCCTGATTGAACAATGGGACGGCCGGTTTCCGCCGCTGAAAGCCGCAATGTGCTGGCCGAATCGGTCGGCACGCACATCGGCCGGCTCCTAGCCGTCGAGCAGCACCACATCGCGGGGGCGCCCGCGACCGGACGGTTGGTTTGAACGCCGCCCGGCGTGTCCCTCACGAGGCCGCTTAGCTTGACTTCCACTTCCGGCGCGATTGCGGTCCGATCCGGTTCGCGCCCGGCGATGAATTTGTAGATCTTGCGGAACGCGCGCAGGTGATGCGGCAGTGAGCCCGAAACTGTTGGCCGCCAAAGGCAGTACCGTGGCACCTTTCGAAATCGTCCGCCGCGATATGCGCATTTAGTGCCTTCCCGCTATTTTTTCAGCATGTTAGCCGCCCTATGTGACCGTTAAAGGCTGCGCAACCACTGGACAGCCAAGGACTTTCGCGGGCATCACTTCAAATCGCATGAAATGAGAGACCGGCCACGATCGGCTTATACGGAACGGGCAATGACTGAACAGCCGAAACGCGCCTTGTTCGCCGCCGACAGCATCACCGCCCCGCTGCAGCATGGGGTGTTCCGGCGCATTTGGCTCGCCAGCCTGCTCTCCAACCTCGGCCTGTTGATCCAGGGGGTCGGCGCCGCCTGGGACATGACGCAGATGACGTCGTCCGCCGACAAGGTTGCGCTGGTCCAGACCGCCTTGATGCTGCCGATCATGCTGATCTCGATGCCGGCTGGCGCCATCGCCGACATGTACGATCGGCGCATCGTGGCGCTGATCTCGCTATCGATCGCGCTTGTGGGTGCAACGGCGCTTTCGGTGCTGGCGTGGCTCGGCCTTGTTACCCCGCAAATCCTGCTGGCGTTCTGCTTCATCGTCGGCAGCGGCATGGCGCTGTTTGGACCCGCATGGCAGTCCTCGGTCAGCGAGCAGGTGCCCGCGGAACATTTGCCGTCCGCGGTGGCGCTCAACGGTATCAGCTACAACATCGCGCGAAGTTTTGGCCCCGCCATTGGCGGCATCGTCGTCGCCACGGCAGGCGCGGTCGCGGCCTTCGCCGCCAACGCAGTGCTCTATATCCCGCTTCTGGTAGTGCTGTTTCTCTGGCGCCGTACCAGTGAGCCGTCGCGCCTTCCCCGCGAGCGTCTCAACCGCGCGATTGTGTCGGGGGTGCGCTATATCGCCAACTCTCCCTCGATCCGCATCGTGCTGGCGCGAACGCTTGTGACCGGCCTGATCGGCGGTTCGGTGTCAGCGCTGATGCCGCTGGTCGCGCGCGACCTGTTGCATGGCGGCGCGCAAACCTACGGCATCATGCTCGGCGCGTTCGGCATGGGCGCCGTGATCGGCGCGCTGAACATCGGCGAGTTGCGCAAACGGATGAGCGGTGAAGCCGCGATCCGCGCCTGCGCGCTGTCCATGGCGGGCGCCATCGCGGCGGTCGCGTTAAGTCGACAGCCGGTGCTGACCGCAGCTGCATTGGTGGTCGCCGGCGCGGTGTGGATGTTGGCGATTGCGCTTTTCAACATAGGCGTGCAGCTCTCGGCGCCGCGCTGGGTCGCAGGCCGCTCGCTGGCGGCCTTCCAGGCTTCCATTGCCGGCGGCGTCGCGATCGGAAGCTGGGGTTGGGGGCATCTGACTGACGCTGCCGGTGTTGAAACCGCGCTGCTGGTCTCAGCCACCCTGATGTGCGTCTCGCCATTGCTCGGCCTGTGGCTGCGAATGCCGCGGGTCGGCGCACGCAATGAAGATGCTGAGGTCCTCGCCGACCCCGAGGTGCGGCTTTCGCTGACCGGGCGCAGCGGACCGCTGGTCGTCGAGATCGAATATCGCGTTGCCCAGGAAAGCGCTCGCGCCTTCCACGGGGTGATGCAGGAAGTGCAACTCAGCCGCCAGCGCAACGGCGCCTATGGCTGGTCGATCGCGCGCGACATCGCCGATCCAGAACTCTGGACCGAGCGCTACCATTGCCCGACTTGGCTCGACTATCTGCGTCAGCGCAATCGCTCCACGCAGTCCGAACGCGCGCTGCATCAACGCGCGATGGATTTTCATCTTGGCCCCGATCCGGTGCGTGTCCGCCGCATGCTGGAGCGGCCGTTCGGATCGGTTCGCTGGAAGGAAGACACGCCGGACCGTGCCGCGAATGAAGTGTTGCCGGTCGCCACGGCCGCGGGCAGCAGCACGTAGTTTCTTGCCACCGTGGTTCCGGCGCAGCCCGAAGGGTCGACTCCGGATTCCAGAAGTAACTATCGCGAGATTTCCGGGTTCGCGCTGACGCGCGCCCCGGAATGACGATGGAGATTACTGACCGTGATCGGTGAGGACTTTCGCGCAAGGCTTGCTTAGCCGGGCCCGGTTTTGCTTGAGGCACGCCAGGATGACCATGTCGCCGTCATTCATGTGAGCGCGGCAAAAACGCGAGACATCCCGCGCACAGGCGTCCTGCCCCTGCTGCGCCGACGCCGCCGAGGCCAGCAAGACAAACGGGATAATGAAAAGAATTCTGGCCATGGTGATACGCCTGCCGGTCATGATTTCAGGGCGTTCTAATGCGCTCAAACCGGCGTCGCAACGTCTTTCAGCGGCAAGAATAGCCAGACCGTCATGCCCGGGCCTGTCCCGGGCACGACGCAGAAATAATGCCTTGCCAAGCCCGAATTACTTCGTCGCGACCTTGGCCTGCTGAGCCAGATCCCGGTCCATCACGGTCCGGCAACCCGTGCTCAGATCGGCCCGGTGCTTGTACATGCAGGCGGTAATTCTCGGAATGTTGGGGATCTCGGAGCTGCACAGGCGGAAGGCGTCGCCGGTACACATTTGCTGCGCCTCGGCGCTAAAGGCAAAGCTTGAGCTCGACGATAGCGTGGAGAAGGATACGGCGAAAGCCAGCACCAAACCGGCCTGGCGAAGAGTGCTGGTGAAAGATGCGGTCATGGTTGGCTCCCATTGGCCCGCTCGGCGGGCCCGTTTCTGATGGGATCGAGATTGCCTCAACCGCATAGCGCCGACTGTGATCTCCATCACTCAGCTAACCGCTCCTAAAGCGTGCCGTTTTCGAGTTGTTGGGGCCTTTCGAGCGATCTTACCGGCCAAAATTACTTCGCCCAAAGAGGGGCCGCGTTGGCACGGCGTTAAGAACTATTTCCCATTAATGGCTTGACGAAAAAGCAGCGCGGTTTTTTGGGAAAGAATAAACGATGCGAAATGCCGTAGGTCTGATATTGGCGACTGTTGTGACGGCCGTTGTGTTCGCCGCCATATGGTTCTGGACATCTTCCCGGCCTGTTGATTTGGCCGCTCCCGACACAGTCAGCGTGCCGCAAGCTGAGCGGCTTGCAACGACCGCTTCCGCCAGACCTGTCCCGGCGGGAGAGGATGTCGAGGTCACCTCGGCTATTCCTGCCACGCCTTCCAGTCCCCAAAAGGCTCCTGTTTCTTCGCCGCAGAAAGCCGCGTGCGCAAATCCGGATGCGCTGGGCGTTAGCCGCGTCGTAGAAGTGGACACGACGGGCGGACCGGGTTTCGGCTTCGAGCATTTCAAACAGCTCGATTTTCTGGCCGACAAGGAAGTCGTGCTGACCTTCGACGACGGTCCCTGGCCGGTCAATACGCCCTCGGTGCTCAAGGCGCTGGAGGATGAATGCACCAAGGCCGTGTTCTTCCCGATCGGCAAGCACGCCACCTACCATCCGGAAATTCTCAAGCGGGTGGCCGCGGCCGGGCACACCGTCGGGGCGCACACCTGGTCGCACGCGAACCTGAACAGCAAGAAAATGACGGAGCAATTGGCCAAGGACGAGATCGAAAAAGGTTTCAGCGCCGTGAAGTTCGCCCTGGGCGCGCCTCCGTCGCCATTTTTTCGCTTCCCGGAACTGCAGCACGGACCCGCGGCGATGACCTATCTCGGCTCGCGCAATGTCGCGATCTTCTCGTGCGATCTAGACTCCTTTGACTTCAGGGCAAAGGACGCAACGCAGATCGTCAATACCGTCATGACCAAGGTAGAGAAATCGGGCAAGGGCATCATCCTGATGCACGATTTCCAAAAACACACGGCCGAAGCCCTGCCCATCCTGCTGCGCCGGTTGAAAGCCGGCGGCTACAAGGTAGTGCAGATGAAAGCCAAGGCGCCGCTGCAGACGTTGGCTGAGTACGACGACGCTCTCGTCAAGGACATGAAGCTGCCAACGGCAAGCGCGCGTCCGGTCAATAGCGTGGTGCAGACGGTTTCCGAGTAGCAAATTGCCGGGTCCGCAGCGTCATCACGAATAGCAAACCCAGTCATTCCGGGGCGATGCGGAGCATCGAACCCGGAATCTCCGAGTTCCCCGATGTGCGATTGCACATGGACTGGCGAAGCCGCACACGGCCTGTCTCGCTCAAGTTCTCCGATAGCAAGGCTTTTGGCTCTTGAATGTCTGGACCGGAGTTGAGGACTGCAGATGAAGTCCGGGATCGGACACCGATGACTTGCTTGCGCTGATAAAATCGGCCCAGGCGGCATCCGACGACCAATTCAGATAGCGGATGACCGCGCCGGCCAAGGCGAGCAAAACAAGCACCTGTACAAGCAGCGTTCGAAGAATTCCGAGCCAACAGATGCCGCCTTCCTCTGGCCTCTGATTGCCGGGTGGTGACACGGGTGCCTCCCATAAGTGGGTTCGCACCGTATATTATCTCGATCGCGATATTCTTCTGTGAACTGCTTCACATATCTGCAGAAAATTCGACTTAGGCTCGATCCGGCGAGTGGCCTGGATCGAGCCGGAATTCCGCCGAATACATCGGCGGCTTACCAATAAATGCCGTGGCGATGCAGTTCGGAGATGACGCGCGCTTCGGTCGACTGGCGCTTGCGCTTCGGCTTTTCAACCTTGAGCGATTGGGTGTTCTTGTCGGCGACGGTTCTGGCCTGGTTGGCCTTCGGCTGTTCGGTGGTCGTAGCAACCGCGGGCCTCTCGACATATTTCGGTGCCTCGGCAGCCTTCGGCGCTTCGACAGCTTTGGGCTGCTCGGCTGCCGCCGGCTCATCGTTCGATGCCAGCGTCAGACCTCGCGTTACGCCAGCCTGCGCGGTTGCGGATACCAGAACTAACGCTGCGATAAGAATGAATTTGCGCATGTTACGTCTCCTCTGAGAGGCAGTTGTTGCCTGATGTCGAAAGGAGACTAGGCCAGTCGAAGAAGCGGTTATGTGAGAGAGATCACGCAAGCCGTTTGGGGCGCATGAGAGTGCGCCCGGCGACGTCCAGGGATTCGAACCGCCGACCCCCGTTACGAAGCGTGAATTCACTGAGTTCGCGGTTCACCTGGGGGCGCTCTGGTGTGCCCAAATCCGCGTCGCCCCGCGGTTATGCGAATATCGGATCGATCGGGAGAATTGGATAACAGCGCGCCGGAGTGGACGGGGGTTGGGGTGTACCCGTTCGGGTGTCTATCAGGAAAGGCGGTTTTTGCTATTCTTTAGTGAGAAGCGGCGGCGCGCTATCGAACCCACTTTGCGGCGCGGGCGGTCAAGCTTTGTGAATGGGAGGGACCGATGTCACGAAAAGAAACACCTCGCGTGACGACGGAGAGCTGAAATGATCCGCGCCGCCATGGTTCTGGCAATAGCGGCTCTCCTATCTGCGCCAGCGCACGCATCACGCTCCTGTCTTGACAAGAACGAAGCCGCGCGCACATGGCCGAGCCGGGTGCTCGCCATCGATGATGACGGATGCTGGACCTATTTGAGGCGCTTGCTCAAACCTGCCCCGGTCGTCGATAGCGTGAATGATCGCGCTGCTAGCGCGCAGCCGACCGTACCGCCCGATCTGATCGGGTGGTCGAGCACCATGGCGGCGACGGCCGAGATCGATCCTGCGGTGCAAGCGACGGCATGGATCGACCGCTGGCCCGACATAATCATGATGCCGCCTGAGCCGGTGTTCGTCGAACCACCGCGACCGTGGATGACACCGCGCAATGTTCTCCTCGTCATCGCCATCGTCGCAATGGGCGTGGCTCCGGTCGCTGTCTCATTCATAGTCGAAGAACGGCGCAAGCGCGAAGCACGCGACGAGTACTTCACATGACTTTCCGTGGTTAAGGCGTTGCCGAGCGCAAGACACACCTCAATACCGTTTCGGCGTGTTCTCGACTTGCGCCCGATACCTGAACACGACCTCGGAGGGGGGGACGGTCGATCCCCATTCTAATCCTGAACATTCGCCAAGAACTCCCGTTTGTGACGCCCTCGGCCGTCTGGAGATGAGAGGCGATCCGTTCCTCCTTATCGAGAGTGACATGATCACTTCGCCACGGCGCGCGGCCTCATGCCAGGTCGCAAATCTGCTGCCTGCGGCGCCGCGCGCTCGGGCGTTCCCACTAGGCGGCGGTTCGCGAGACGGGTTACCGTGAGGGAACCGTGGGCGGCGGGTACGGTAGACATGAAAAG
Organism: uncultured Alphaproteobacteria bacterium; assembly: GCA_963732455.1. GTDB lineage: Bacteria > Pseudomonadota > Alphaproteobacteria > Rhizobiales > Xanthobacteraceae > Bradyrhizobium. The sequence continues at coordinate 404,556 of CAVSZM010000012.1, forward strand.
AACTGAGCAAAAGCGGCTGCTGCCTAGGCCGCAATGTTATTCACGTTTCCGATTATCTTCCGAACGCATTAAACTGCCAGCTGATTCGGCGGATGATCGCGACTCGCGAGGATATCGCTATGGCATTTTTTAAGCGTGAGCTCAGCCCGGTGGAGCGCTTCGAGAGTGCGCTGAAGGATAAGCAGGGGGGGCGGCTTAAGCTGGCCGACCGGTTGCGCATCGCAGAAACGGTACTTGAAGAAAAACGTGCCGCAGCCGAACGGCTCGCGGTGGCCGGTGCCGCCAATGCCCAGCTTGATCGAGCAGATACCGACATGCGCGCCGTCGAGGAACGCGCCAAGACACTGCGCGCGGCCTTGGTAGAATTCGACGAGCAGATTGCCTCAACCGAGCGCGCATTGGCTGACGCCAAGGGGCAGCGCGACCGCGATGTCGTGGCGGGTGAGATCGAGGCAATGGCTGCGGCAATCCAGCAGGCTGCTCCCGGATTTGGTACCGGTGCCGCCGCGCTCGTGGAGGCTGTCACAAAAAGCGCGGCGTCAATCCCGGAAGCGTCCAGGTTCGCGACTAACGTGGATGCGGTGCGTCGGGAGGTTCTCGCGGCGGCGGACTTGATTTGCTGGGAGCTGCGATCCGCCGCGGTACGCACCCGCGCGGGCAACGCGAACATTACGCTCCGCGCCACACCCGAGCCAGAGCAACCACCGCCTTCAGAGATCGAGCGGCAATTGATTTACACGCTCAGTCCGCTGCTTTGGCGGGAAGGCATCGAGGCGCGCACAGCTCCGGCGTTCGCGCTGGTCGAGCTGCCAAAAATGTTGCTGCCGGTTGCGCTGCGGCATCAGCACGTGGACTATCTAAATGCGCGGCGTGTGCAGACCCTGATGCACGTTCATGGCAGCGGAGGGTCCAATAGCGATCTCCATCAGGACGATCCGCAGCTCGTTGATCTCGATGCGCTCACCGCAGGGGAGAAGGAGAGCGCCCAAACCGACGTTGCGTGAGCGCCGTGACAGTAATCCCCCCGCAGTTGAGCGAACCGCTCCATCAGCCATGTTCCGACATCATCGTTGATGTGGTTGCCGGAGCGCTCGGCGTTTGAATTTCTTCGTCATCCCCGAGCACTCCCAGCTCACGCGCCATGTGGTCGAGATCGACGTGCCTGTCGGCGACGAGGCCCTCAGGACCGACCACACAAAACTGACCGAAGTACTGTCGACTTTGTCCGGGCCGCATAGCCTTGAGCCTGATGCCCAGAATCCTCATCCTGCGATTGACCCGTTTGATGACCGCATCGGAGGACACCAGATTTTTGGCAGGGCACTGTCGTCTATACAGATTTGCCCGCATGATGATTTCTCCCGCTCGGATGATTCGCATTTCGCCGGATCATTGTGGTTGACCGTGGCGGGATAGCGCCGAGATTTTGGCAAGTCAGCGGTCACCGCTGGAAGGCGGGTTGGCGTCGAAGATAAATGTGAACCCGCTCACATCCGTTAGCCGCCATCGGGTCTTCGTCGAGAACGATATAGCCGTGGCGCTGCAGGCTCCCGCGCGGAATACTTCGAAGGCTTCGGTGTTCGGCTCAACAGTACGGGGTTTTCCCGACCGGCCGAAAGGAGCGCCTAATCATGAATTCCCAAGAGGAATTGGTGGGCTGTCTACGGAACCTAACAGAGGCTGTCGGGGCAAGGCATTTGCGTCACCTTTCTATCGTTTGGTCTTGCGACCTGCCGCGCATCGCCTGCGCACAAAAGGGCGGGATCGGGCAGGATGAGTTTTTGAAATCGGGCGAACGCGATGAGTTGATCAGCAAGCCTTAGGTTCGGAGCCTTTACGGCTATGGCTGGAGTCGTCGCTGTTGTTCTGCTGCTATTCTTCACCGACCAACTACATTCCAGACTGTTGATGGTAGCAGGGCTCGGCTTTGAGGTTGGTTTAGTGTGGCTACTAGGCGCGGAGCTAGTCGATGGGGCGGATCTTCAATGCCGACCCGACTCCCTATCGCGAGACTAATCCCCCCCTCTGCCGGTGTCGATTGATCGAGCGGCGATACCTTGCGCATGACTCCAATAAGGTTTGATTTTCCGTCCATACGTTTGAGCTTTTCGAGCGCCGCACTTTTCCCAACCCCCTTGAAAAGCGCGCGTCAGCGGCGACCGCTGACGGCAAACGGAGAAGCGCCGAGCAGCGAGAGCGAATTGATGTCGCTATCGATGCGTCCCGACTGTTGGGTGTAACCAAACCCGAGTGACAGGCTGACATTCGGCGTCGGCTGGAATTCGACGCCCGCATGCGCGCTATAGCCTGGCAGCGTGCCGGACACGGTGTCGAAGGGGGCAAAAGGGCCACCGATGCCGGCATTATATTTCAAGGTATCGAAACCGGCATGGACCGTGAGGGGTAACCCGCCCGCGGTTTGGAAGTTGTAGCCGAACTGCACGCCTTGGTAATAGAGCGAGCGGATATTGCCGAACGCTCCATCCTGGTTGATGCCGTTCATCCTCAACCCCATGCCGCCGCCTTCGCCGCCGACAAACCAGCCGTTCGGAAAATTGTAGCGCATATAGGAAAAGCTGCCGCCTCGGGCGTCACTGCCGTCAAAGCTCGGAAAGTTGCCGTAAGTGTTCGAACTCTGGCCGACGGTTAGATTGCCACCGAAGCCGACGGGCCAGCCTGGGGTCCAATATGTCACAGGGGCGGCTTGGGCATGGGCCGTTCGCCCGCCCAGACAGAGCGCCGCCAATACGAATGCGAGACCTAATCTGCTTGAGAAAATCGACATCCGCGCTACCGCCAAGTGTCCCGAAACTATACGGTCTAGATATCAAGAAGGCCAGTGCGGCGCCGCTGGCCGTCGCCCGATACATCTCAACCCTAGGCTAGGCAATTTTTCGGAATGGTCCAAGCAGTCGGATGTCCGGCATGGGGCCCGGACTCGGACATCGCCAATCATTCGATTACCTTGTCCGCTCGCTGCTGCAGATGCAAGGGCACATCGAGGCCAAGCGCCTTAGCCGTCTTCATGTTGATGACCAGTTCGAACTTGACTGGGGCCTGCACCGGAAGTTCGGCCGGTGTCTCGCCCTTGAGGATGCGGTCGACATACGTCGCGGCAAGCCGAAATGAATCGCGCTGCTCATTTCCGTATGACAGCAGGCCGCCAAGCTCAGGGAAGAAACGCCAAGGGTAGACGGTGGGCACACCGTAGCGAGCTGCCAGAGAGACGATCTCCGCGCGATGGACATTCAGGAATCCATCCGGCATTACGAGCATGCCGCTATTGGGCCCGCGAGCTTGTGCCGCAAAGACAGCTTCGAGCTCGGATGCGTCGTGAACCGGTGCGGCGATCGCCTCCACCGCGAAGGTCGGGGCAGCGGCTTTGAATGGGTTCAGGTAAATATCGGCAAATGGCGTCGTTGCCGGATTAAACAAGAAAGCGGCTCGTTTGACGCTGGGCGCAATCTCCTTGAGCAGTTCGAGCCACTTGCTTGCAATGGTCGGCTCCATGACGATGAAACCGGTTGCGTTGCCGGCGGGCCTCGCCAAGCTCGCGACAAACCCGCTGCCGACCGGATCGGCAACGATCACAAAAATCACGGGAATGGCCCGCGTTTGCAGCAGCATTGTCGCCGTAGGCGGTGTGTTTTGCGTAAGAATGACATCGGGCTGTAGCGCGACGAGTTCATTCGCAGACCGTTGCCTCGCCTCCGCGTTGTCGAGCGCCCCCCAGCGAGCGTCGATTTGAATATTGCGGCCTTCCGTCCACCCGAACTTACGGAGTTCCTCCCGGAACGCGGCCAGGTAATCCTGAAATTCCGGGTCGGTCTCGGCATGCGCCATCAGTACGCCGATGCGACGCACCCGTTCGGGCTGCTGCGCGCGAGCCGCGAGCGGCCACGCCGCCGCGCTGCCGACAAACGTGATAAACTCTCGCCGCCTCATTCGATCACCTCAGTGGCGCGTGCCAGCAGCGTTGCAGGCATCATAAGGCCGAGCGCCTTGGTGGTCTTGATTTCGATCTATGCGATTTCAGTAATCATTTTGTCCGCTCCGGTCAAAAATCGCCGTCGAGCAGTTCAGCGCTACCGCCCGCTGATCACAGCCATACCCGTTCAAGCAGCCGGGTTTGGCGGCCAATAAGAAGCTGATGGTTATGATCGCGCGGCATCTCTCCCGCCGCGCTTGCATCGTGCGTGCAGCGCACCAGATAAAATAGCTCTTCGTCACTACTTCAGGTGAAATGTTGCCACGAGGAACTCCTTCACCGCTTTGGTCGTGGCCACCGTCGCTTCTTCATTGTAGTAACCGAGGGTCGCCCCCTTTTCCATGCATGGATCATTCTTTGGGTCAAAGGGCTTCCCAGTCTTGCTGTTCAAGAACTGTCCGCCATCACCCTCTACGAGCCTGCAGTTGCGGTCGACCGGCAACTGCGCAAGCTTGAAGGGCTCTTTCCTCCAGGAAAAGTCGTACGAGTGATATGTGTCTGGATATTCTGTCAATGCAGCATCAACTCCAGCTGCTTTCAGCCGTTGAACATAGGCCCGGCATGGCTCGATCGGAGTCAAATCGTCGGCCACTCCGTGGAACAGGCGGATTGGTTTCCCCGTTACCTTGTCGTCATCGTGATACATATAGCAGGGCGTGTAGAGGCCGATGTGTGCAGCAAACTCAACATTCGGCGGGCCATACAACTTCCGAAAACGCTCATTGCTTGAATAGACGGCGGCTGCGGCACCCTTTGAGAAGCCCATCACGGCGATTCGGTTCGGGTCAATTCGCGGGTGCAGCGCCAACGACTCAAGCGCATGATAGGCGTCGATTGTCATAGGCATAGGATCCAACTTTGACTGATCGCCAAGGGTGTAAAAACCCCGACCCGAGAAGCTATCGACCAACAACGCGGCTATGCCCATGTTGTTAAATTCCTGTGCCCACTGATCTGTGGCCGGGTTGATTGCTCCTGCACTATGCATCAGGATAACGGCTGGAAGCCTGTCGGTCCCCGGGTTGGGAATACGAAGTTCTTCTGCCAGCATCACAGGCTTGCCATTCTTATCACCCAACAAAATCTGTTGAGTGCTGAGCGTAACCGTCTCAACGGGCCGCAATTCGAAGCGCGTTTGAGCGTGAGCCAGCTGTGGCGCACAGGCAAGCAGAACGCTGAGCACGGCCTCACACGTCCAGGTTGACCACCATGTAGATGTCGTTCGATCTGCGTCCACTGCGATGCCCCCCTTGTTGTGGTGTCGCCTACAGCCTATTCCGCCTACAGCGCGGATGCTGGGGATGGCCGTTCTCCGACTTGGTGAGGGCAGGCTACACCGCATCGCTTCTTATGTCTCGGATGTTCGTGTTCAACCAGGGCGGTGGTCAGCAGGGGCGCCGACGTGTCATCAACGGACCTGACGGCCCCGAAATTGGACTTCCGCTCTTCCCCTGAAAGCGAACTCAAGTCGGACATTGGGCCATGTCTCAAATGTGCCGATAGTGTTGAAAAAGTCTAAGGTGATGGCCGAAATTTTCTAGGACCGCTGATGCGTTTCGCGCGCAGCGATACGAGGGACTACATCGTTTCACACAAAAACGACCACCGGCCTTGGTAGCGGCACTACAGAGCGTTGCAGCGGCAAGAATGTCTAAAAACCACTTTCGCGAGACTTTCTAGGCTTCTCGATTTGCGACTTTTGCAACAGTATCTGCCACAAATGGACTTGTGCGCGGCCAGCGCAGCTTGTTTGGCGCGACAGTCGGTCCTATCGTCAAAAATGCCGTGCGAAGGGGTTTGCGTGCCATACATGCTGTGCTTTTGGCGCCTTCTGCCGACTTCGCTCCTGGCGTTGGTCCTGATGACAGCTTCCCAGATCACTACATGGTCGGCGGAGGCCGGCAATGCTTCAAAATGCGACCGCTCCCGATTTCGCGTCGTTGTGGACGTCGGACATACAGTCCAGGCGCCCGGCGCTCTGAGCGCTCGCAGCGTCCCGGAGTATGACTTCAATCTGCGACTAGGTCAGCAGATCCACCAACGGCTGATAGCGGATGGGTTCACCGGCACCGTGCTACTGGTGACCGAAGGTGAGGCAAGACCAAGCCTGTTCAAGCGCGTGGCCACCGCAAACGAGCTTCCGGCAGATCTGTTGCTTTCGATCCACCACGATTCCGTGCCGGATTGGTTTCTTGAGGATTGGGAGTTTGAGGGAACGCCAAGCCACTTCAGCGATAGATTCAGCGGCTATTCGCTTTTCGTTTCCGGTAACAACCCGGACTACGATGCGAGCCTGCTTTTCGCGAAGCTGCTCGGGAAGCAATTGAAGGGACGGGGTTTGCAATATGCTCGGCAATACAGAGAGGCGTTCATGGGGAAGTACCAACATGAGCTGGTGGACGCCGATCTCGGGATTTACCGATACGACCCGCTTATCGTGCTCAAAGAAGCCAAGATGCCCTCTGTCTTGCTCGAGGCGGGTTCGATCATCAATCGCGATGAAGAGCTGCAAATGAATTCACGCAAACGGCGCGATCTGATTACCGCCTCGGTGAAGGACGCCGTGAGAGCATTCTGTGACGTGGGGTCCGGCGGATGAAATCGCCCGCCCATGCGGATACACACCGATACCGCTGCACGGCTTTGGCGTGACACCTCGCTAGGTCGCGCCTCGCAGCAAGGCCAAAAGCGCACGCTGTCGTGCACCGGCGGTACGCGGCTTTCGCATCTGTCGGATGCATGGCGCGGATTGGACTTGCCAGGCAAAACCAATCGAAAAGGCGGCACACGACCACGAGCGGGAAAGCCTGTCGCTTCAAGATCGTTCCGGATCGACTGCGGCGAAACAGTGGGCTCCCTGAGATTGCGGAAGAGTTGGGCCTCAGTCATCAAAGAGTTCGTCAGCTTGTGATTAAGCTGCACGCACAAGGACGGGTGAGCTTTGGAGATCCGGATATGCCCTTTTGGATTGTGACTCGGCCAAGCTGCCACCACTCCGCCGAAAAGCGTGATGAACTCGCGCCGCCGCATGTGCCTCCCGAAGAGCAAGCTTGTGCAACGCCTAAAGCCTAGCACTTTGCAACGGCGCGGCGAGGGAGAATTTGTAGCCAAATGTTTTCAAACGCTGATCCGGCGCGAGGTCCGAAACGGGTAGAAACCGGACCTCGCGGGTGCGACCGCGATGTGCGCTTTGCCTCGGTGAACGGACACGCGCACCACGGACGCCTTGTCCGAAAGTGCCAACAACGGGAGTCTCTTCCTGTGCTATGCCAGGGAGGCAACGAAGCTAAGCGGAGGAGAGACCCATGAAATTGCACATGCTTGTACTTCTAAGCGCAATGGTGCCCGGAGGTGCAGTGCTGGCTGCGAATGCCGACGCCATTTATTTTGGCGGGCCGATCCTCACCGTGAACGACAAAGCACCCAGAACCGAGGCGGTCGCTGTCAGGGACGGAAAAATTGTCGCGGTCGGTAAAAAGGCCAGCGTGATGAACGCCGAAAAGGGTAAGGCGACGATAATGCACGACCTCAAGGGCCATACGATGACGCCGTCGTTCATCGATCCGCACAGCCATATCATCTTTGCGCTTGATATGGCCGATCAGGCCAATGTTTCAGCGCCGCCGGCGGGTCCAGCCAACAACGCACAAGAAATAATAGCTGAACTAAAGAAATTTGCCGAGGCGCGAAGGGCCAAACCCGGCGAACTCATCGTCGGCTATGGCTACGATGAGAACATGATGGCGAAAGGCCACCCGCTGACCCGCGACGACCTCGATCCGGCGTTTCCCGACAATCCGGTCTACGTCATCCACGTGTCCGGGCATGGTGCGGTGCTAAACTCGCGCGCATTCGAAAAATACGGTATTTCCGCCGCCACCAAGACACCCCCTGGCGGCGTCATCGTACGCAAAGCGGGTTCGGATGAGCCCGCCGGACTGATCATGGAAACGGCCTATCTCCCGGTGTTCTCGAATCGCAGTGCGCCGACGCAGCGGCAGGAACTGGATCAGTTAAAATTTGCCCAGAACCTTTATGCCGGCGCAGGGGTGACCACAGCGCAGGACGGTGCGACCCATACCGGTGATCTTGCCGTTTTTCAGCGCGCTGCGGCTCGGGGTGCACTGTACATCGATGTTATCGCCTATCCCTTCTTTACCGACCTCGACAAGATTCTTGCGGTGAATCCTCCGGCAACATGGGGCAAGTATGCAAATCGGCTAAAGATTGGCGGCTGCAAGATCACTCTGGACGGCTCTCCTCAAGGGAAGACCGCCGCCTTTACGACACCTTATCTGACCGGCGGCCCGAACGGCGAAAAGGACTGGAAGGGCGAGCCCGGCATACCGCAGGACGAGGCGAATGCCATCGTCAAGAAATGCTACGATGCTGGTCTACGCGTGAACATGCACGCAAATGGCGATGCGGCCATCGACAATGCGATCAAGGCGCATGAATTTGCGGCTGCAGGCAACCCGACCAGGGACCGCGGCACAATTATCGTCCACTCTCAGTTCGTCCGGAAGGACCAGTTGCAGAAGTACGTCGAATACAAACTTATGCCGACGCTGTTTACCGAACACGCCTTCTTCTTCGGTGACACGCACGTTCTAAACCGCGGCAGGCAACAGGCCTATTTCTTGAGCCCCTTAAAGACAGCGATGGCGATGGGCCTGCGGCCGACAAACCATACAGACTTCAATGTCGCTCCGATCGACCAGATGCTGGTGATCTGGAGCGCCGTCACGCGTAAATCGCGTTCCGCTGAGGTGATAGGGCCCGATGAGCGTGTCACCCCGCTGCAAGCACTGAAGGCGATCACCATTAATGCTGCGCACCAGTATTGGGAAGAAGACAAAAAGGGCTCAATCGAGCTCGGTAAGCTCGCCGACCTCGTCATTCTCAGCGACAACCCGCTGACAGTGAAGCCCGACGCGATACGCGACATCAAGGTTCTTGAGACAATCAAGGAAGGTAAAACGATCTACACCATCAAGTGACACAGCCGATCATCTAACGACGCAATCGCCGCCAGCGAGGCGCGACAAGAAATTCAGGAACATATGAAGCAGCTCGCTTCTGGTGACTCCAACCTTTAACGGAGTGGCACTCATGACGAAATATCAGCGCGATTGCGTAACTCTTTGCCGTGAAGCCGGGCTCAACCCATATGGTATTGAGAGGCGCGGCAAACACTGGGCCGTAGTATGCTCGGGATGCTAACGTCGTGGTTTTTCTTCGAAAATTTCGGGGATGACGACGAATGATCACCGACTGTCGTGCTATGGATGCGCGGTGCCGCCGGGCGCACATCTCGTACCCGGCGGCGAAGTAGTCATGCGCGAGCGTTTCTTCGGAGCCTTTCTGACACGTGCAAAAAACCTGTTGTCGTCGTCCCATGTTCCGCGCTTCGTTCGTTTGTGCTTAGGCGCGATGGGCTTGCTCTCAAAAAATGTCTTCCGGAACTTCTTTGTGTGTGTGTGTGTGTGATGTGTTGAGTGTCGGCGATGTTACAGCGCGGGGCACGTTCGCGATCCTCGTCAGCTACGCCGACTACGGGCGCGGCCACGCGATAAGGATCGGCGCGGATAGCGCTTAAACATTTTCGATAGACGGTGCTAACCGCACACTTGAAAAAGAAAAACCCGCCGGGCTGAACCGGCGGGGCTTGGACTTTAGTGACTCGGGCGCGATTACGGCAACCGGAGATTCTCTGCCAATTCCCTGCCCCTATGGGGCACCACGTCAAAACTAACCTGGCAACTAAAATGTCAAATAGGGCGTGTGTTATTCGATCAGCGCCATATAGCCGATGATGTATGCGCCACCACAGACGAACATCAGCCCGATTGTGAGCCACACAAAAAGCGGTGCCGATTCACGAGGTCGCATCGTTGGTCCCCCGGCCAACGACCATCTAACAGCGAAGCGTGAAGGCTAGCAAGTGCGGCCAATGGTCTCGCCTTATGCCGCGTGTCCCGCTCTCGAACCACCGCCGAGGCGTTCAACTGTCTCCAAACCGCTCTAATTGACGCTACGCCGACGCGTCGTTCCTTGTGCCATATCATGCGGCAGGACCGACGAATATGATCGGTGGGCACGACAAGCACAAACCCTTGAGGGATGCCGAGCGGGGTCGCTACCTCGAGCGCGGCCCCTTTTTCAGATACGTTGCGAACAGTGCAGTCGATGGCGTTGCGGCCGAACTCTATTTTTCCAGCCTGCAATACGCGATGTCATCGGGCAGTGCGGTGCTCGTCCATTCCGCTTCCCTTCCGGGAAAAGCCTACGCTGCTTGCCTTACGTGTTTCTTAAACGCGGCTCGTCGCAACACCGCTTCAACCCGAGTTGGCGCTTTTTGATGCCTAGTCGTAGGATCCCTATCAGCCGAAAGCGATAGCCAGCAAGCTTGAGCACAACAACACGAAGCCTGCCGCAGTTAATGCGAGGAATCCGTTAGTCACGAAGTCATGATTACGCATGGTCCGAAGCCTCCTCGCACTAGGAGGTTGGTCCGAATTTATTAAAGATTTAGAAATTCATTGGCGCGGTGTCGGGCGCCTTTTTGGTAGCGGGACAGGCCCAGTAATCGCCGGCTCATCGGTATTGAGAACGGCGTCCTGAGTCTCCTCAGGCTTCCGATCTTCAGTAGCCTGCCGGAAAGCTTTCACTATGTCTTCATCGGACGGTCGCAGTCGATCAACAACGTCTACCGTATCCGTTGCCAGCGCTTGTCCAACGGTCGACGGGGACTCTTCTGCAGGGGGAGCTCCAAGGGTTGCAGGTCGAGAGACTGGCGCGGGTGCGACGACGAAATAGGCAAAACACGCCAGCGTAAAGACAACAACGACTGGGATGACTAATCGTTTTAAGGGCGAGTGCATGAGCGCGCCTTTTCCTTGCCAGGAAAGTATCTCACCCGGATGCCATTCTCCATCATCGCTCGCAATTGATCGTCGTCAGCTTGGCTGCCCTTTGAGGTCCGCTCATTTGATCCTCACCACCCTTAAGCCCCCCAGATTTTGCGCACTGCAAGTGGAACCGGCCCCGCGCGAACAGGGGGCAAACAAGCTACGACCGACCACGAAGGGCGGTTTCACTGGGGATGGAGATTAGATAATCGCTGCGCCTGAGCTACCGAAGCTGCTCTTCCAGATCGCGGATCAACTGTCCGAGCCGCTCCTTCGTAAGCGGGTCATCGTTGTCTCTCGCCATCCGGCGCGCCTGTTCAAGCCGCCGTTCAAGCTCTTTCCGGTCGCTCTTTTCAGTCATGGCGACACTCCTCCCTAATTAGACGGGGGAGTGTCGCAGCTTTTGTGCGCTGCGGAACGTTGCGCGTCGCCATGCCATTGAATGGGTCGGAAATCGGCATTATCAAAATGCATTTACGAAAATACCTCTGCCCTCCGAATTCAATAGCGCGTGCTAGGTGATTCGAATGTTCTTGCATAAGTGATCTCATTGCTGGCCTGATCGGTCGGACCCTAATGGTGCAACGCCGCCTAGTCTGATCTTTCCCGGCGATGGTGCGCAGAGCGAGGATGGGATGACAGCGGGTGTAGAAGAATCCAGCTGGATGTCGGCTGCCGATCGGGCCGCGTTTGAGGGCAAGGGGGCTGCGGTGGCGCAAGCGGCCTCCTGGTCGCCCTCGGTCTCGACGCCGACCTTTGCTCTCGCCAGCGGTCAGCGGGAATTACGATTAGACCTGTTCCGCGGCTTGGCGCTATGGCTCATTTATATCGACCACGTTTCGCCCGACCTCCTGACCTGGTTGACGATCCGAAATTACGGATTTAGCGACGCCGCCGAAATCTTCATTTTCATATCCGGCTTTACGGCAGCGCTGGTCTACGGCAGAGCCACGCTCGAGGCCGGGTTCCTGATCGGGACGGCGCGTATGCTGCGGCGGGTCTGGCAAATCTACACGGCGCATTTGCTGCTATTCCTGGTGCTGATGGCCGAGATTGCCTACGTCGTTGCCGTTTCCGAGAAGCCGTCGTTCTACATTCAGGAAATGGAGGTCGCGAACTTCTTCAAGGAGCCCGGCCCCATGATGATCCAGGCCCTGCTGCTGCGATTCCGGCCCCTGAATATGGATGTCTTGCCACTCTATGTTGTGCTGATGGCCTTCTTGCCGCTGGTCCTGTTGCTTGCACGGTTGCACAGGGATCTTCCGCTCGCTCTTTCGATCGTGTTCTACGCCCTTACGATCCGGCTCGATCTCCATCTGTCGACGTATGGGGAAGGCTTCTGGTCGTTCAATCCGTGTGCGTGGCAGCTGCTTTTCGTGTTTGGCGCCTGGTGCGCGCTGGGGGGCGGACGACGGCTCTCGCCAATTCTCGATTCCCCACTCGTCTTCTGGCCGGCCGTCACCTATCTGTGCGCGGCGTTCTTCGTGACCTTGACCTGGTATTTCCCGCAGCTGGAAGGCTTCATCCCTGCCTGGCTGGCGCGCCTGATTTATCCGATCAACAAAACCGATTTCGACGTGTTGAGGTTTGCCCATTTCCTGGCGCTGGCCGTTGTTACGCTGCGCTTCGTGCCGAGCGACTGGAGCGGATTGCGGTCGCACTGGCTTCGGCCTCTGATCCTTTGCGGGCAGTATTCGCTTCAGATCTTTGCTCTCGGGGTCGCCCTGTCGTTTGCGGGCTACGCGCTTCTGATGGAGCTTGATGCCGGCGTGGTGCTACATGTCATCGTGGGTGCCACCGGCATCCTGATCATGTCCGGCATCGCAAGGACTTTCACCTGGTACAAGTGGGCGATGACGGGGCGCGAGCGCGCCAAGGCAGTTGCGACCGACTTGACGGCGCAAACTCCGTGACTGCCAAGCCGAAGGAGCATTTGAGGAGGCCGACGTCTGGAGCCGGATCTGTTCGATGGCCGCCCGAATTCTTCAATCCGCAATCCGCTTGGTGCCTCGCTAGACATCTAAAATTCGAAAGAAAAAGGGAGAAAAAAGTGAAAGTCAGCAGATATCTCTTCGCCTTCCTGCTTTTTGCCGGTGGTGCACTCCAAAGCTTACCTGTGCAATCGCAGGAGGTGAAGGTAGCCGATCTCGTTATTTCACAACCTTGGAGCCGCGCGGCACCGCGCGGTGCAGAATTGGCCAGCAGTTATCTGACGATCGAAAACAAGGGAACGAAGCCGGACCGCTTGATCGGAGGATCGACGGAAATCGCCGAAAAGCTTCAAATCCAGCAGAGCAGCATGGTCGGGGGCGGGCTGACCTTAACCCCTGTTGAAGGAGGATTGACGATCTCCCCCGGCGACAAAGTGGTGTTGGCGCCTCACGGTTATCACATCACCCTGTCGAACCTCAAGAGCCGGATGAAGAAAGGCACCAAAGTGCCAATGACGCTTGAGTTTGAAAAAGCGGGCAGGGTCACCGTCTCGTTTGACGTGCTGAGCGTCGCCTCAACAGGACCAGTCGCGCCCAAAGCTTCGGCGCCAGATGACGGTAAGATGAAGAAATGAAAATGTACCTTCCCCACAAGAGCCGACACCGGCCGGCGCTTTCGGCAGGTCCGGTTTCGAGCGATCCGCTCGGGCATCTACGGCGGTGCTCGGTCGGAAGGCCGCCAACGGCGTCTTGTTGATTTGCCGTGGATCGAGTGAACGAACGCAGTCTGGCGTGCAACTCTAACTACCTTTCGGTTGGCAGACATCTTGGCTAAGCTTCGGTTTTCGCAGTCGTCCCATTGCAACGCACACATAAGACAAATTGGATAGAACATGATGGCCCATAAGGATGAAGTAGCTCTCATGCGGCCCGTCGAGCGCGATCTCCGGCTCGATCTGTGGCGCGGCTTGGGCCTGTGGATGATCTTCCTCGATCACGTTCCGAACGACGTCGTCGCCTGGTTGACGCTTCGCAACTACGGATTCAGCGACGCTGCCGAGTTCTTCGTGTTCATTTCCGGCTACCTTGCCGGCTTCATCTACGGTCCAATTATAGCCGGCGGTAATTTTCTCGCTGCCACCAAGCGGCTATGGAAGCGGGCCGTGCAAATGTACGTTGCCCACATCATGCTGTTCCTGATCTTCACCGCGCAGATCGCGCGTGCCGCCAGGAAATTTGACAATCCGATGTATGAGAATGAATTCAACGTCTTCAATTTTCTCCAGCATCCCGACATCCTGATCGGGCAGGCGCTCACGCTGCGGTACAAGCCGGTCGATCTCGACGTGCTGCCGCTCTATATTTCGCTGATAGCGGCTTCGCCGCTGGTCCTGTGGTGCCTGGTGCGCCGCCCGAACCTGACCTTGCTCGGCTCGGCGGTCCTGTACGTTTTGGCTCGCTTGTTCGACTGGAATTTCCCTTCATATCCACCGGGCACAACCTGGTACTTCAATCCGTTTGCCTGGCAATTGCTGTTTTTTTTCGCCGCATGGTGTAGCGTCGGGGGCGCCGCCAAATACTGGCATCTGATTCAATCGCGCATAGTGTTTGCGATATGCCTTGCGTGGATTGCCTTTGCCTTCATGATCGTGATGACCTGGCACAGCGACTTCCTGGCATCGCTGATTCCGAAATGGATGATGAAGGCTATCTATCCGATCGACAAGACCGATCTCGACATGTTGCGTTTTACGCACTTCCTCGCTGTGGCGGTCTTGGTGTCGCGATATGTCCCGCACAATTGGGGGCCGCTCACCGCCAATTGGACTTATCCGCTCAGGCTGTGCGGCCGGCATTCGCTGCCGATTTTCTGCATTGGTGTATTCCTGTCCTTTGGAGCGCATTGGATCCTAGTGCAGTATGACTCGGGAATCTTGACGCAGATCGGCGTCAGCGTCGCCGGCTTCCTGATCATGATAGCAATCGGATGGGCTTTGGATCAGAGCCAGAAGGTCCCCGACTTGTTCGTCGAGGTAACCGATCTCGAGACACCCAAGGCTGCGACCGGGCCGGGCACGGCGTGATTACCACCGGCGCCTGGAAGGGCTCAATTTGAGCGTCATTGTCCATTCGGTCTTCGTCAGAGGAGTCAGTCCATGTCCAGACGCCTATTGATTATCTGTAGCATACTTCTGTTTTCGACTTGCGTCGCACCGGCGCAAATGCCATCCCCCGAGGCTATGACCGCCGCGCGCAGCCTGGTTACTACGCTGGGGCTGTCCGATCAGTACAAGGCGCTCCTGCCGGTCATTCTACTAGGCCTCAAGCCCGTGCTGACACAGGAAAGGCCGGAAATCGAACGCGCATTCGATGCGGTGCTTCCGAAGATGGCGGAAGCCTATGCTCCATATTACACCGCGATGGTCGACGCCGCCGCTTCCGTTTACGCCAACAATTTTACGGTGGACGAGCTGCGCGAGATAGAGGCGTTCTATAGTCGGCCAGCCGGAAAAAAGCTTCTGGAAAAGTCGCAAGCTATTGCGCAGCAGACCACGCAGGTGGGCCAGGAAACCGGACGCAAGGCGACCGAGGCTCTGCGCGCGCGTTTGACCGAGCTGCTGCGGAAGCCGGCGCGCTAGGTGTGATGGTGCGGGATGATCAAGACCAAGGCGCAGCTGACCGGGGAGCACCTTCCGGGCATTGCGGAGAAAGCCTTGCCCTGGAGCAGGGCGATCCGATCGATCGCGCGCTTCGGCGCCTGTGATATCGCCACCGTCGCGCTGATCGCTGCGCTCGTCGTCATCGTGCTGTGCACCTTCAAGGATTACGCGATCTCCAACGATGAAGGCGTGCAGCATCACTATGGCGAACTGATCATCGCCTACTATCGGAGCGGATTCAGGGTTCGCGATTTATTCACCTTCGAAAACCTTTACCTTTACGGCGGCTTGTTCGACGTGGTCGCCGTAGCGCTCAGCCATGTTATTCCCATGGATCCTTATCAACTGCGTCACATCCTCTGCGCGATGCTGGGGATTGGCGGGATCGCCGCCAGTGCGGCGACCGCGCGATTGATTGCGGGACCGCGCGCAGGTCTGATCGCCGCGGTCGCGCTCACGCTTTGCGGTGCGTGGTACGGCGCCATGTTCAACCACACCAAGGATATTCCGTTCGCCGCGCCAATGACGGGAGCGACGCTGTTCCTCGTCCGCTTGGTCCGCCGATTGCCGTCGCCTCGCGCCACCGACGTTGCGGCCTTCGGCCTTCTGGCTGGCGCGGCGCTGGGGGTGCGGAGCCTTGGGTTGCTGCTGTTTGTCGATCTTGGTCTTGCAATGCTCATCTATCTGCCCTGGGACGAGCGAGGCGGAGCGCGCATGCGCTTTGCGGCGAGCTCCGCGCTCAAGACATTTCCAGCCGCGGTATTGGCCTATCTCATCATGATCACCGTCTGGCCATGGGCTGCGCTGTCGCCGCTCAATCCGATCCGCGGCCTGTTTGCCTTCTCGGAATTTCACTACGCGATCCGCACCGTCTTTGCCGGACGCGTCTATCAGATGGCCGATGTGCCACGGATCTATGTTCCGGGTTATCTCTTGATTCGGGTGCCGTTGATCACCCAGGCCGGCGCGGCCCTGGCGATGATTTCGCTTGTTTGGCAACCCCTCGAGCAGCAGCGGCGCCGCGATCTCGCTTTGGTGTCATTGACGATCATTGTTCCGCTGGCAAGCCAGGTGCTGTTTCACGGACCCGCCTTTACCGGCATGCGGCATTTTCTGTTCCTGCTTCCTCCGCTCGCGGTACTGGCGGGCGTTGGTTTCAGTGAGTTGGTTGACACGCTCGAAATGAACGGCCGGCGGTTGGCCGCCGGCGCCATCGCTCTGGTCGGTGCATGCTTCTTGTGGGAGGGTGCGACCCTGGTCCGGCTGCATCCCTACGAGAACCTGTCCTACAATGCGCTCGTTGGAGGTTTCCCGGGGGCATTCCGCCGCTACGACCTGGATTACTGGTTCAACAGCATGCCCGAGGCGATCCGCATGCTCGAGACGTTTGTACGCAACGAGGCGCCCGCCGAAACGCTCAAGGCGCCGATGATCTACTCCGTCGCGGTATGCGGAGAACGGTTGCCCTTTGATCAGACCGTCACTCTTCCGCAATTGCATTTTGACTTCAGGTCCGAGTGGGACGAGTCCGAGTTCTTCATCGCGCCGACGCAAATGAACTGCGACCGCGATCTCGATGGCGACATCGTCGCCACGGTAGAACGATTCGGCGTTCCGATAGCCTATGTGAAGGACAGGCGCGCCATCGTGAAGCGGCCGGTGGTAACCGTGGCGTCGCCGTTGCCCGGTCAGCATGCTACCCGCGAGGAAAATTGAACCGCGCGGGTGGAGACCAGATCTTCGCAGAGCACACTGCGATCATCGAACTCGGTCGCTGGACGAGGCCCGAACTTCTGCTCTAACTTCGTCACTCATCGCGATCCGGCGCAGTGGATCGCGGACCCAATCAGGCCGCTCTTCGCTCCAGGCAACGGCCGGAGGCGAAGTCCGGGACCGGATCGATCGACTGTCCCGGGAGGCAAATATCGCCGAGGACAAAGCTCCGGCGCCGCTTCGCGCTGGTCGAAGACGGCGTCACTGATCTCGACGAGGTTCTGAAAGTACGCCTTGCCGACATCAAGGCCGATCGCGATCGGCCCGAAGCGTAGTGGAGCGAATCAAAGGCCAATCTCCGGCGGCCCATATCGACAGGGGGAAATCGAGCGCTTCGGGTCGCTGATGCGCGAGAACATCACCAGCGGCGACGTTTCGTTCCGAAAGGCCTACCTGCGCTCGTTCATCGATGCCGTCGAGGTTGCAGATAGCGTCATCCGTATCAACGGCTCGAAATCGACCCTCGAACAAGCCGTTATCGCCTGCTCGCAGCCTGGCAAGAACGGGGGTCGCGGCTTTGTACCGAAATGGCGCACCTGACACGATCCTTGACGCTGTGGCACCTCGCCGAAGCGCTCGGGGTCAAGCTTCGGCAACCCATTAACGGAGTGAAGACTCACCGCCGGGCTCGATAGCGCAGGAGCACAATGGCGTGGTTACGCGGTGGTTCCTTTAAAGAAGATCAATTTGATCGTGCGCAAGGCCGATCTGAAAAAGGCTATCAATATCAATTATTTATCTGGTGCCGCAAACAGGATTCGAACCTGTGACCCCGTCATTACGAATGACGTGCTCTACCAGCTGAGCTATTGCGGCATACCAAACGGCGCGTTCGGCAGCGGGGGTTGAACGCCCGCACCTGATATCCGGCACCGCCCGCCTTGGCAAGAAAAACGCGGCCCCGCGAGGTGCAATCAGCCTCCCCAGCGGGCCAGAAAGCCGCGCCAGCCGCCGGCCTGGGCCTGCGCCGGATTGATTTGTTCCGCAAATTCATCGCTTGCGGGTTCGTCATCAATTCCGGGATCGTCAGGCGCCCTGACGATCGGGATGACCGAGGGAATGCCCGACACAACACCCTTGTCGATGCTCCCTTGGATATCCTGGCGCGCGCGGAACAACGGCGCCGCCGTTACGGGCGCGGATTCGGTCGGCGGGGGCGGTGGGGGTGGCGGTGGGGACGCAGCAGCGGGGGCCGTTTCAACGACCGGGGCTGGTGCCGGTGAATTGTCCTGCGCCGCCAAAGACACGGTCTCCACCGGAGGCTCGCGCGGCGGCTCGACGCGGCGCGGCGCCGATATCAATTCGTTGAATTCAACCAAATCGATCGCCGCATGCTTGTCGGAAGGCAATGAAGCGAGCGGCGTCTGCCATTGAAAGGCATCCAGCCGGCCTGAGACCGGCGACACCGGCCGCCAGCGATCGCTGACGTAGCCGTCCGCGGTCCACACCGGATCGTGCAGCGCACGAACCGCGCGCAAGGTCCACGCCCGCGCACGGCCGCTGTCGCCATGTTCGGCGCGTTCGATTTCCGCCATCAGCATCGCCACCCGCTGGGTCGGCGCCGCGATGAAAGGCGCCAGGGCCTCGCGCGCGCGCGCGAACTCAGTGGCGTCGATGGCGGCGCGCGCAACAGCAAGTCCGCTCTCGATATGGCCGGGCGCCTTGGCAGCTAGCGTCTCGACGCGCACCAGCCGCTGCCGCGCCGAATCGCCGAGTTTTACATGAGCATAGGCGTCGGCGAGATCGGGATGCGGATGCGCAAGCCACGCCGCCTCCACAATTCGCATCGAACGCCTGACCTGATGCGCCTCGCTCTCATACTTGCTCGCCAGCACCGCGGCCGGCACTAGCGTCGGCGCAAGCTTGACCGCTTCCATCACGCTCTCGCGCGACAGATCGCGATCGAAGTTCTCCAGTTCGAGCGCGCGCGCCGTCAGCAGCACGCCGCGTTGACGCCTGTAAGCGGCCTTGTCGATCAGTCCGGATTCCAGATTGTTGTCGAGAATCGTCAGCGCGCCACTCCAGTCGCCCTTGGCGCATCGAAATCCCAGCACGGCATGCGACGCCCAGGTCGACGCGGGCGCGAGCTTCAACGCCTCCTCTGCAATCATGACCGCCGTGACCGGATCGTCGGCGCGCTGGGCTTCGACGAACAACCCGCGCAGGCCCAACAGCCGCGTGTCCTCGCGTTCGGCCATGGCGCGGAAGGCGCGCTGGGCGCCTTCGCGGTCGCCGTCGAGCTGCGCCGATTGTGCGTGCAGCAAGAGCGCCAACGGATCGTGCGCCGCATGGCGGCGCGCGACATTAGCGTGGGCGCGAGCAGTAGCAGAATCGCCATGGCCGATCGCAAGCAGCCCATGGGTGATGGCATGGCGGCCGCGCGCCTGACGCCGCTCGCGCCGGCGGCGCCGGATCCGCCCCGGTGTACGCCAGAACGCCCGTACCATCGTCCACGCCAGCATCGCCGAAATGATGACCACGCCGAGACACAGCGCGAATACCGGCAGCGAGGTTTCAGCACGCCAGCCGCCCCACGACAGCGCGACGTCGCCGGTCTGATCGGCAACCCACGCCGCGCCCACAGCCGCGAGCGCAATTAACACCAGAAACAGAATGATCCGAACCATCGAAATCCTATTGCTGCGGTTTGGCGAGAGTTGCCATGGCATCAGTCGCAAATTGACGGGATGAAGCGAGCGCGGCGTCGCGCGCATCCGATTTGTCGAGCCAAGATTGGGCGGCGGCGCGATCGGCCGGCGATAGCGTATTCAGCTCGCGCCTGGCCTCGGCCATATCATTGCGCAGGGCAGCCGCGGTGACCCGCGCAACCACCGCACCGCGATCGTTGCCGACGGCGTCGGTGCGCTGAATACGAACCAGCTTCGCGGCACCCGCCTGCAGGCGATCGACCAGGCTGGAGCCGGAAGTGTTCTCCTGCGCCGGTGGCGACAATTTTGGCACCAGTGTGAGCAGTTCGCGGCTCAGGGCAGCGGCGCTCGGCACGCCCGAGGCCGCAAAGCCGTCGAGCGGCTTTAGCGCATCCGGATTCGTCGCAAACGATTTCGCGGCCGCCAGCGCCGCCATGTAGGGATCGCCCTGTCGAACCGAAACGTCCAGCAAGGCCGCCGCCACCACGCGGCGAAGCGGCACATCGTCGACCGGCTTGGAGCTTTGCTGCGCGCTCTCTGCGATCTGCGCGCGCGTTGCACGTTCGATCTCGGCGATGCGCTCGTTGACCGCAGACAGATCCGGCGGGGACGCGGCTTCGCGCGGCGCTGATTTGACGTCATTGACCGCAGCGGCAAGTCTCTCCGACTCCGCGCGCTGGCCGGCAAGTTCGCCGCGCAACGAGGCCAGCGATTTCTCCAGAGTTTCAATGCGAGCGGCCGCCGCTGGATCCGACGGAGAGGCGGTGGGCTTGGCGGCCTTGGTCTCGATATCGGCGACCCGGGACGTGAGCGCATCGATTGCGCTGGCGCTGGCCTGTGGTGCCGCCGCCGGCGGCGCGACCTCGCCAGGCCAACCTGCGAACCAGGCCACGCCGATGACCAGCGCGGCAACACAGGCGCTGGTGATCGCCGCAATAAAGGCAGCGGAGATCCCCGCCGCCGAAGGCCGATGCAATGGTCGCGTGGGCTCAGCGCCCGCGCCAGCGCTTTGGGCTTCGGCTGTCACTTCCGACGCTTCGAGATCGATGGTGGGCGGCGCGCGTTTGGCGCGGCCCGAATCCGGCGGCAGCGTGGCGTCTTCGGGTCCGTCATCGGCCATCGCAGCGTTTCCTGAGTTCCTGTCCCCTGACATCTACCATACTCGGCGCGCTCCCTTGTGGCCTCGGTTGTGATTGAATCAGAACCGAGGCTCTAATCTCTTGTTTTAACGCGCTTTCCCGGCGCGAACCGGTGTCCTGGAAATCGCTTTGTAGCGCGATCAGGGGCGCAAAGCACGGTCCAACGCCTCGAGCAAGGCATTTTCATCCGGCGACGACGCCACCATGACCTGCGTGGCCCCGGCATCGCGGACGACAGTTGCCACGGCTGCGGAAATACAACATTGCGGGATCGCCAAGGCAGATATTTCGACGCCAGCGGCGCGCGCCGCATCCAGGAATGCGCGCGCGCTGCGCCGTGAAAAATGCAGCACGGCCTCGATCCGGTTGGCGGCGAAAGCATCAGATACGTCATGCGGCAGGCTGGACACCGGGGACATCCTGTAGGTGGTGTGGGTGACCACGGTAAAACCGCGTTCGCCAAGCTCGCCCGCCAGATCGCGCGCAAGATCGGCGCCCGCAAGATAGAGTAGCGTGCTGGCTTTCTTCAGTTCTTTGGTCTTGACGCTTGCAAGCATGAGATCGCGTAGCGCGCCGGCGTCGCCATTGGCCGGGATCACGTTTTCGAACCCAACGCCGCGGGCGGCGGATGCGGTGTGCTCTCCCACGCTGAACAGCGGCAGCTTGAGCAGCCTGGAGGCTTTGAGGTACGGCTCGATGCCGCGCAACGCATTGGCGCTGGTGACGATAACGGCGCCGTAGCGCGCGTCCTCGTCGTCGTGGAAGGCGACCGGCTCAAACCGTAGCATCGGCGCCAGCAGAACCTCGAAGCCTCTGGCGCGCAGCGCCGAGGCGGTAGTCTCATCGTCGGGGTGCGGGCGTGTGACGAGGATTGCCATGCGTCAAATTCTCAGCCCGGGGACTTTCGCATCAACGGACGATTGCACTTTGAGACCTCGCAATGCTAGAGCCTGACCGGCTCTGATGGGATCGGAAACCGAGGTGCCAGTCTCTTATACTTTAACGCGTTTTCTTTACGCGAACCGTAAAGTTCCTGCTCAGGCCGGCAAGCTCGTTTCAGGAACCTCAAATCGAAAAGCGGCACTGGAGGCATTAAAACACGTAGCGCCCCTCATGCTTTCCGAAGTTCGTATCAGAGGGCGCCGCAACGTATCAGGGACTTCGGAGGCGGGGCACCGATGCAAGGGCTCAAATTGGATAACGGCACGCGCATGCTGGTGTTGGGGATCGAGACCACCTGCGATGAGACCGCAGCCGCCGTGGTCGAGCGCCAAAGCGACGGGTCGGGGCGCATTTTGTCGAATATCGTCCGTTCGCAGGTTGAAGAGCACGCCCGGTTCGGCGGCGTGGTGCCGGAGATCGCGGCGCGCGCCCATGTCGATGTGCTTGACGGCATCGTCGACAGCGCCATGAAGGAAGCAGGCGTCGGCTTTGCCGAGCTTTCCGCGGTCGCCGCCGCGGCCGGCCCCGGGCTGATCGGCGGCGTGATCGTGGGCCTCACGACTGCAAAGGCGATCGCGATGGTGCACAACACGCCGCTGATCGCGGTGAACCATCTTGAGGCCCATGCGCTCACCCCGCGCCTGACCTGCGCGCTGGCGTTTCCCTATTGCCTGTTTCTCGCCTCCGGCGGTCACACCCAGATCGTCGCGGTGGCCGGCGTCGGGAAATATGTCCGTCTTGGTACTACCGTCGATGACGCCATGGGCGAAGCCTTCGACAAGATCGCCAAGATGCTCGGCCTGCCCTACCCGGGCGGGCCCGAGGTCGAGCGCGCCGCCAGGGGCGGCGATCCCGCCCGGTTCGCCTTTCCGCGACCGATGCTCGGGCGTGCCGACGCCAATTTCTCGTTGTCGGGATTGAAGACCGCGGTGCGCAACGAGGCCGGCCGGCTGAATCCGCTGGAGCCTCAGGACATCAGCGATCTTTGCGCCAGCTTTCAGGCGGCAGTGCTGGAATCGACCGCGGATAGATTGGGCGTGGGCCTGAGACTCTTTCATGAGCAGTTCGGTCCGCCCCGCGCGCTGGTCGCCGCCGGTGGCGTCGCCGCCAATCAGGCAATACGCAGCGCGCTGCAGGACGTCGCCGCCAGAGCGCAGACTACGCTGATCATCCCGCCGCCGGCTCTATGCACCGATAACGGCGCGATGATCGCCTGGGCCGGCGCCGAGCGATTGGCGCTGGGATTAACCGATGCGATGGACGCGCCGCCGCGCGCGCGCTGGCTGCTCGACGCAAACGCCACGGCACCAGCGGGGTTCGCCAACACCCGAGCGGGTTTCTAGCGGAGTTTGGCCGCGATGCCGTCTTTCAGATCTGTCTCGGTGATCGGCGCTGGCGCATGGGGGACCGCGCTGGCCGGTGTCGCCGCGCGGGCCGGACGCGATGTCACACTCTATGCGCGCAGCCCAGAGAGCGCGGCGCAGATAGGAGCAACGCGGGCAAATCCAAAATTGTCCGGTGTGCGGTTGGAGGCGAACATCCGAGTGACCGGCGATATTGCTCTCGCGGCCGCTGCCGATATCATTCTGATCGCGACGCCCGCGCAGAATCTGCGCAAAGCCGCTACCGCGCTTGCGCGTCATCTCGTCAAGGCAACGCCCGTCATCGCCTGCGCCAAGGGCATCGAACGCGGCACCCACAAATTCATGACCGAGGTGATCGCGGAAGCCGCGCCCGATGCGCGACCCGCCATCCTTTCGGGGCCAAGTTTTGCCGATGACGTGGCGCGCGGCCTTCCGACCGCCGTCACGCTGGCGGCGAACGATGAGCCGCTCGCCAGTGCGTTGGTGCGGGCGTTGGGATCTTCGACCTTCCGGCCCTATCACACCTCGGACGTCCGCGGCGTCGAGATCGGCGGGGCTGCGAAAAACGTGCTGGCGATTGCCGCTGGAATCGTGGTCGGCAGGAAATTCGGCGCATCCGCGCAGGCCGCATTGACCACGCGCGGCTTCAGCGAACTGGTCCGGCTTGGGCGGGCCTGCGGCGCGCGCGGCGAAACCATGTCGGGACTATCGGGTTTGGGCGATCTGATTCTGACCTGCTCGAGTTTGCAGTCGCGCAATTTCGCGCTCGGCATCGCGCTCGGGCGCGGCGAACAGCGGCCACGCGATAAACTCGCCGAGGGAGAATTCACCGCGCCCGTGCTGATCGAACTGGCGGCTTCGCAAAATGTCGATATGCCGGTATCAAAGGCGGTCGCGGCAATTCTCAGCGGCGCAACAACGATTGATGAGGCGATCGAGAGCTTGCTGACGCGCCCATTCAAGGCGGAGGGATGACAATGGCATACTGGCTGGTGAAATCGGAACCTTCGAGCTGGTCGTGGGACCAGCAGGTCGCAAAGGGCGCCAAGGGCGAAGCCTGGACCGGCGTGCGTAATTTCACCGCGCGGCAGAATCTGGTGAAGATGAAGAAAGGCGACCGCGCCTTCTTCTATCACTCCAATGAAGGCAAGGAGATCGTCGGGATAGCGGAAGTTATCAAGGAGGCCTATCCCGATCCGAGCGACAAGACCGGCAAATTCGTTTGCGTAGACCTCAAGGCGGACAAGCCGTTGAAGACGCCGGTAACGATGGCCGCCAT
This sequence comes from uncultured Alphaproteobacteria bacterium, assembly GCA_963732455.1. GTDB lineage: Bacteria > Pseudomonadota > Alphaproteobacteria > Rhizobiales > Xanthobacteraceae > Bradyrhizobium. Next base: position 429,191 of record CAVSZM010000012.1, read on the forward strand.
CAAGGCCGACAAGCGGCTGGCTGACATGGCGCTGGTGAAATATTCGCGGCTATCGGTTCAGCCGGTGACATCGGAAGAATGGAAAATCGTCTGCAAGATGGGCGGCGTTTGATCCGCGCTGAGGGGAATTACGCCGCCGCCGCCGTCACCACTTGCGCCAGCAACTGCTCGCGTTTCGATTGCGACCGATAACCCTTCATCGTCGCGGCGAAACGCTCGAGGATACCGTCTTCGAATGCGGTGACGATGGTGTCGTGGACGTAGCTCTTGCGGCAGATCGCCGGCGTATTCGACAGCTCATCGGCGGCGGCGCGAACGGCTTCCAACACCTGCTTGCGGCGTCCGCGCGCACTCGCGGCGGGTGAAATCCGCGACAGCGATTCCAGTACCACGGCCGATGCCATCAGGGTGCGAAAGTCCTTCAGCGAAATCTTGATGCCGGCAATCTCGCGCAGGAAGGCGTTGACCTGGGTAGTCGAGACAGCGCGGACGTTGCCGGAATTGTCCCTGTACTGGAACATCCGCTTGCCCGGCACGCTGCGCAGAATGCCGATAGCGCGAACCAGTTTCGCCGCGTCACATTCCTTGCGAACGGCCTTGCCGCCCTTGGCCTTGAACGTCAGCACGACGCAATCGTCTTCCAGCACGACATTTGATTTCAAGAGCGTGGTGGCGCCGCGGGTGCCGTTGAGACGGGCGTAGGATTCATTGCCTGGACGGATCGCGGTGCGCGCAATCAGCTCGATCACCGCCGACAGGGCGAATTCGCGGGTCGGGGCGTCGCCCGACAGATGCAGCGAGACGTTGCGGCGAATTTTCGGCAATGCCGCGACCAGGCGTGCCAGCCGGTGCGCCTTGCGTTGCTCGCGGACCTTTTCCCAATCGGAATGATAGCGGTATTGCAGCCGGCCAGCGGCATCGCGGCCGACGGCCTGAAGATGCGAATTCGGATCGGGGGCGTAGCGGACCTCGGCATAGGCCGGAGGCACCGCCATCGAGTGGAGGCGCTTGATGGTGCCGGTATGACGGATCGCCGTGCCGTTGGCGCGGACGAACGAATAACTCTTCCCGCGCTTGATGCGGCGGATGGTGAGCTCGTTCTGATCGCCGAGCTTCAGACCGAGCTCCTTGGCCAGGGTTTCGACGCTCGCAGGATGTCCCGGTGTCACGGCAACTGCAGGATCGGCGGAAACGGGCCGCGCAGCCTCGAAATTCTGCTGATCCATCATGACTTTAGACGCCTTGCTCCAAATATACTCTGGTAATGCCGGGCATTGATCTTTGGTTCCGGCCGGGCGCTTGGCCCCGGGGAGGCCATTTAGGGGGTAATTGCCGGCAACGCTAGTCCGTCCCCAACTGCGCTCAGGTTACTGGGTACCGTTCGAGCCCGGAGTTCGGGCTCTTGGGGGATTTTTCGGACACCCAAAACGCGATCGTGATTGCGGGAGACGTGGCCCGGTGGGGCCGTCGGCGCCTCCGCTTCGCCTGCGACTTGATTTCGCTCATGGCGAAGAGCCCGCCAAAGGTCTTATTTGTTTGTTCCGCTTGTCGGCGCTGGGCGGCCCGACGCATAATCGATGCAACAACGAAGACGGCTTGCAGTGTCCGCGTTCACTGGCCGCATGGGTGGAGGCTTTGATGTCCGAGAAAATTTACAACGTGCCCGCTGAATGGGCCAAGCGCGCGTGGGTCGATCAAGCCAAGTACCAGGAGATGTATGCCCGCTCGGTCAGCGATCCCAATGGATTCTGGGCCGAACAGGGCAAGCGCATCGGTTGGATGAAGCCTTTCACCAAGGTCGAGAACGCGTCGTTCGCACCCGGCAATGTTTCGATCAAATGGTTCGAGGACGGCATCCTCAACGTCGCGTGGAACTGCATCGACCGGCATCTCGAAAAGCGCGGCAACCAGACCGCCATCATTTGGGAGGGCGATAACCCTTCGGAGTCGAAACATATTACCTATCGGCAGTTGCACGACGAGGTCTGCAGGTTCGCCAACATCCTGCGCACCCGCAACGTCAAGAGAGGCGATCGCGTCACGATCTATCTTCCGATGATTCCGGAAGCCGCCTACGCAATGCTGGCCTGCGCGCGGATCGGCGCGATCCATTCGGTGGTGTTCGCCGGCTTTTCGCCAGACAGCCTCGCCCAGCGCATCACCGACTGCCAATCCAAGATCGTCATCACCGCCGACGAGGGGTTGCGCGGCGGCAAGAAGGTGCCGCTGAAAGCCAATGTCGATGCCGCGATTGCCAGGAGCGGCGGCGTTGATTGGGTTGTGGTCGTCAAGCGGACAGGGGCAGCTGTCGACATGAATCCCTCGCGCGACCTCTGGTACCACGACGCTGCCAGGATGGTGACGACCGAATGTCCTTGCGAGCATATGCACGCGGAGGATCCGCTGTTCATCCTCTACACTTCGGGTTCGACCGGGCAACCCAAGGGCGTGTTGCACACCAGCGCCGGCTATCTTGTGTTCGCGTCGATGACGCACCAATACGTGTTCGACTATCACGACGGCGATATCTACTGGTGTACGGCCGATGTCGGCTGGGTCACCGGCCATAGCTACATTCTCTATGGGCCGCTGGCGAACGGCGCGACCACCCTGATGTTCGAAGGGGTGCCTAATTATCCAGACAATTCGCGGTTCTGGAACGTTGTCGACAAGCACAAGGTCAATATTTTCTATACCGCTCCGACAGCGATCCGCGCGCTGATGCAAGGCGGCGACGAACCCGTCAAGAAAACGTCGCGCAAAAGCCTGCGGCTACTCGGCAGCGTCGGCGAGCCAATCAATCCGGAGGCGTGGGAATGGTATCATCGCGTGATCGGCGACGAGCGCTGCCCGATCGTCGATACCTGGTGGCAGACCGAGACAGGCGGCATTCTGATTACGCCGCTGCCCGGTGCCACCAAGCTCAAGCCAGGGTCGGCAACGCAGCCATTCTTCGGCGTGGTGCCTGAAATCGTCGATGCCGACGGCAAGGTGCTTTCAGGGGAATGCCAGGGCAATCTCTGTATCGCCAAATCCTGGCCGGGGCAGATGCGCACGGTTTATGGCGACCACGCCCGCTTCGAACAGACCTATTTCTCGACCTACAAGGGCAAGTACTTCACAGGTGACGGCTGCCGCAGGGACGCGGATGGCTATTACTGGATCACCGGGCGCGTCGATGACGTGATCAATGTGTCCGGCCATCGCATGGGCACCGCCGAAGTCGAAAGTTCGCTGGTAGCGCACGCGAAGGTCTCGGAAGCAGCCGTCGTCGGCTATCCCCACGACATCAAGGGTCAGGGCATCTACGCCTATGTCACGCTGATGTCCGGCACCGAGCCGAGCGAAGAGTTGCGCAAGGAACTGGTGGCGTGGGTACGCAAAGACATCGGGCCGATTGCATCCCCCGACCAGATTCAGTTCGCACCGGGATTGCCCAAAACCCGTTCCGGCAAAATCATGCGCCGCATCCTGCGCAAGATTGCCGAGGACGAGCCGGGAAGCCTCGGCGACACCTCGACGCTGGCGGATCCCGCTGTGGTCGACGATCTGGTCGAACACCGTCAGAATAAAAAGGACGCATCGGCCTAGAGGTTCCGCTAAGCCTCTCCGCGCTAAACGGGAGAGGTAGGATCGCCCATGTGATTCCACCGGGGGAGACGGCTGCGCGCACTCGTTTTCGGAGCTTGAGGGAAGCGACCCGGCCCTCTCGTCGCAACGGTGGGCGAGGGAGTAAACTGCCGCACCGCAAACCCTGCTCTAAATCGCCGCTCCAGCCGTCAGCCCTCGTCTTGTGGTCAGGGACAACCCGGCGCTCGCGTTACGTTTTTCGGCGAGTGTTGTTTTCGGGGCATTTACTTTATTTCCAAGATTTTATTTCTATGGCCGTGTCGGATGCCCGGCGCAGGCCCGCGGAAACCCCTTAATTAACGCGAGCGGTTAAAAATGCGTTGGACAAACGGCGGCAAAGGCGCCGTTTTGCAGGATTTGCAACAAATTCCACGCCCAAAAAAGGGCGGGCAAACAAAAGCGGAGAAATTAATGTCGTTTAGAATTGCGATGGCGCTGGCAGCCATTATCGGTGCGGGCATGTTGATAACGACACAGGCCGAGGCGCGGCCGGATGTGGTCGGGTTCCGGGGCGACTATTCCCCGGGGACGATCGTGATCAAGACCAATGAACGCCGGCTCTATCTGGTTGTCGATACGGACCATGCCGTCCGTTATCCCGTCGGCGTCGGCAGGGCGGGCAAGCAATGGGCCGGCACTACCCAGATCGACGGTAAATATCTCAAGCCGGCCTGGTCGCCCCCAAGCGAAGTAAGGCGGGACAAGCCATCGATCCCGGACGTCATTCCCGGCGGTTCGCCGAGCAATCCGATGGGCGTCGCCGCGATGACACTGGCCGGCGGAGAGTACGCGATTCACGGCACCAACAGGCCGGGTTCGGTCGGCGGTTTCGTGTCGTACGGCTGCATCCGCATGTTGAATGACGATATCACCGACCTCTACCGGCGCGTTTCCGTCGGCACGACCGTGGTTGTTTCGCATTGATCCGTTACGTAGGGATCGAAAATAATAAAGCCGCGCTGACGCGCGACGCGCCGCTGCGCGGTTTTTTGATTGAATGATGATCTGCCTGTGTCCGCCACCGGACCGCTTGGAACAATCGGATTCGACCCTATACGTTCGCAGTTCGGCCTCTCCGCGATCCAAAGAAAATCGATTTTCGGCATTTGGCCTCAACGCCGTGGTCGCTATTCTGGGATTTTGGACGCCAGAGCGCGCAGCCTGGGCTGCCTTTGTGCGTAAGTGTTTTGGCTTTTCTCTTACTGAGTGTGGCGACACAGCCGCTGGATTTCTGATGGTCGTTGTCTTCGACTGGCTGTCGCACGGCCAAGCGCGTCGCTTCGGCCGTCTCGCCGGCTCGGGACCTGGCTACGCCTGACTTGAACGTATTGAGGCCAGCGACGTCGGCACTCAAAAATCCGAGGCGATGCCCTTGTTTTCCCAGTCGCCATAGCGCGTCGGCTCAGGACCCTTCGGACCTTGAAACTCCTTCGCCGCCGGCTTGGTGCCCGCCTCGGCGGTTTGCCTTCGCGCTTCGGCCTCTGCGAGCGCCCGCTTTGCCGCCGGCGTAAGTTGCTTGCGTTCCGGTGCAGGTTCGGCTCCTGCGGGCCGTGTGGGATCGTCGGTCATCTCTGAATTCCAGCCGCGGGCAGCCCGCTCAATCGATGCCCTCGGCATAGAGATGTTGTCGCGATCGTAAATTGGCTAGGGTGATTCTTATATTTGGCATATTCCCATGCCAGAGTTGTTTTTCCCGCCGATGGCGTGAATCGCTATCCGATCTCCCGAGATGTTCCCGCTCCATGCCTCCTCAAAGATTCGCACTGCCATCCGAGGTGCCCGGTCTCGCGGCGCGGCGGATCGCGGCGGATATTCTCGACGGCGTGCTGCATAAGCGCCGTACCCTCGACGACCAGCTCGATGGCGCCGGCGCGCATCCCGGACTGAAGTCATTGTCGGATCGCGACCGCGCCTTGATGCGGCGGCTGGTGGCGACGATTTTGCGGCGACTCGGCACGTTGGGCCATGTGCTGTCGCGGCTGCTCGATCGCGGCATTCCGACCGACGCGCCTCGCGCGCAAAGCGCGCTCTTGATCGGCGCTGCGCAGATTCTCTGGATGGATGTGCCCGATCACGCCGCGGTCGATCTCTCGGTGCGGCTGGTGCAGTCGGATCGGCGGGCCGCGAAATATGCCGGGCTCGTCAATGCGGTGCTGCGCCGCTGCGCGCGCGAAGGGCAACTGCTGATCGACGAGGTCAAGTCGCAGACGCTCGATGTTCCGCCGTGGCTGCTGGCGCGGTGGAACGCCCACTACGGCGAGAATGTCGCACGCGACATCGCGGTTGCAATCGGCCACGAACCGTCGCTCGATATCACCGTGAAATCCGATCCCGTGCAGTGGGCGACACGCCTGCACGGCGAGATATTGCCTACGGGTGCTGTGCGCACGCTGCTGCAGGGCTCGGTGACGATGCTGCCGGGCTTCGCCGAAGGCCGTTGGTGGGTACAGGACGCCGCCGCGGCGTTGCCGGCGCGCTTGTTCGGCGACGTCACCGGCAAGACGATAGCCGATCTCTGCGCCGCACCCGGCGGCAAGACGGCACAGCTCATACAGGCCGGCGCACGTGTCACCGCCGTCGATCGTTCGCCTGGTCGCATGGCGCGGCTACGAGACAATCTTACACGTCTGGCGCTTGAGGCAGAAACCGTGGTCGCCGACGCCGTTGAGTGGCAAGGAAGAAATAGTGGCGAAGGCTTCGACGGCATTCTGGTCGACGCTCCCTGCGCCTCGACCGGCACCATCCGGCGCCATCCCGACGTCGCCTGGCTCCGGCAGGAAGCGGATATCGGCGCAATGATGGCGCTGCAGAAGCACCTGCTGCAAAGGGCGGTTGCTTTGCTCAGACCGGGCGGGACACTGGTCTATTGTACCTGTTCGCTGGAACCGGAAGAGGGCGAGCAGGCCATATCAGCCCTTCTCGACTCCGAGTCCTCCGTGCGCCGCGCGCCGATCGAAGCCAGCGAAGTCGCGGGCCTTACCGAAATCCTGACGTCAGAAGGCGACTTGCGCACCCTGCCCTGTCACCTGCCGCATCAAGACCCCAGGCTGGGCGGGCTTGACGGGTTTTACGCTGCGCGGCTGATTAAATCCTGATTTTGCACCACATTTCCGCCTAGCCCGCTGATTCGCGCCCTTTCAAGATGGTGTCTTGGCCGCGTTTCCGGATTAAAAAGGATTCGCTGAGAATCCTCCCAATCAAGGTAAGGCGTGTCGGTCGCTCAACGCAGACGAATTTCGACGCTGATCATGGGCCGTTTCGCCCGGAACATGATGGCGCGTGCAAGCGGCGGTTCGGTGGCGCTATCGCGGCTGTGGCCGGGCCGCGCCGATCGCCTCATGATCGCCCCGCATGACCTGCGGACCGCCGACGCCACCCGGGCGGCTGAAATCTATGCCGGCCGCTTTGTGTTCGCCGGCAAGATCGTGACCTGCCACGGGCGCTCGATCTTCGATCTCGAGCCGCCGTCGGAAGATTGGGAGGTCGCGCTTCTGGGCTTCGGATGGCTGCGGCATTTGCGCGCTGCCGATACGGCCCTTACCCGCGCCAACGCCCGTGCGCTGGTCGACGACTGGATTTCAAATCCGGCGCAGAAACGCCCTGTCGGCCGCCGCGCCGACGTGCTGGCGCGCCGCGTCATCTCGCTGTTGTCGCAGGCGCCATTGGTGCTCGGCGATACCGACAGCAAATTCTATCGGCGCTATTTGCGCGGATTGACGCGCGAAATCCGCTATCTGCGCTACACAATGCTGGATATTGACGGCGTACCAAAGCTGCAGGTGCTGATCGCGTTGTGCTATGCTTCGCTCTGCCTCGCCAACCAGGCCGGGCACATCCGCACCGCGACGCGCAAGCTCTCCGACGAACTGCAGCGGCAAATACTCCCCGATGGCGGGCACATCTCACGCAATCCCGGCGCGCTGATCGAGTTATTGATCGACCTGTTGCCGCTGCGGCAGACCTTCGCCGCCCGCAACATCGCGCCGCCGCCCGCGCTATTGAATGCGATCGACCGCATGATGCCGATGCTGCGCTTTTTCCGTCACGGCGACAGCAGCTTCGCCCTGTTTAACGGCATGAGCAGCGCTCCATCCGATTTGCTGGCGACCTTGCTCGCTTACGACGATACCCACGGCGCGCCGATGGCGAATATGCCGCATACCGGCTTTCAGCGCCTCGATGCCGGCGCGATGACGGTCATCATCGACACAGGTCCACCGCCGCCGCCGAGCGTCAGCCAGGACGCTCACGCCGGCTGCCTCTCGTTTGAAATGTCGTCCGGACCGAGCCGGATCGTCATCAATTGCGGAATGCCCACCACCGGCCGAGACAACTGGCGAGCATTTGCGCGCAGCACGATCGCACATTCGACGCTAACCTGTCACGATACGTCATCCTGCCAGTTCGTTGAACTCTCGGCGATGAAGCGGCTGTTGCAGGGTGCCCCCGTCATCAGCGGCCCGACCAACGTGGAAAGCTATCGCGAGCCGGTCGCAAGCGGCGTGCTGCTGACCACATCGCACGACGGTTACCTCGCGCGGTTCGGCGTGGTGCATCGCCGGGTGCTGATGGCCGCGCATGACGGCGCCAGGCTCGATGGAGAGGATACCGTGTCGCCAGCGCCCGGCGCCCGCATCAGGGGTACCGAGACCGACTACGCGCTGCGGTTTCATCTGCACCCCTCGGTGAAGGCGAGCCGGCTCAGCGACGCACGCGGAGTGATGCTGGTGCTGCCGAACCGCGACGTCTGGACCTTCGAGGCGCTCGACGACAAGGTCGAACTGGAAGACAGCGTGTTTCTGGCGGGCAACGACGGCCCCCGCCGCACCGCCCAGATTGTGGTTCGGCAGGATTCGCGGCAGGCCTCCAACATCCGCTGGAGCTTTATCCGCTCGACAACTTCGGCCTCGGCCACTACGGCGAAACGCAACGCGCGCCGTGAGCCGGAGCTGCCGCTCTAAAATTGTGGCCAACGCATCACGTGGCCGCCAGCGCCGGTTTCGTGACAGGCAAAACCATGCTACCCGGCGGTCCCATCACTAGGATCCAGGAATGACCGACCATCCGCGCCGCGTAACCCGCGCTTTATTGTCCGTGTCCGATAAATCCGGACTGATCGAATTCGCCCGCGCCTTGGCCGGCCACGGCATCGATCTCGTCTCTACCGGCGGTACCGCCAAGGCCATTGCCGCCGCAGGGTTGAAGGTCAGGGATGTTTCGGAGCTGACGGGATTTCCGGAGATGATGGACGGCCGGGTTAAGACGCTGCATCCCAAAGTACATGGCGGGCTGCTTGCCATCAGAGACAATGCCGAGCATGCGGATGCGATGAAGGCGCACGGCATCGCGCCGATCGATTTACTGGTGGTCAATCTCTATCCATTCGAGGCGACCGTCGATAAAGGCGCCGGCTTCGAGGAATGCATCGAGAATATCGACATTGGCGGCCCCGCGATGATCCGCGCCGCAGCGAAGAATCACGATGATGTCGCCGTCGTGGTCGAATCCGGGGATTATCAGGCCGTGCTCGATGAACTCGCCGCTCACAAAGGCGCGACCACGCTGACGCTGCGCCGCCGTCTTGCGGCCAAGGCCTACGCCCGTACCGCCGTCTATGACGCCGCAATCTCGAACTGGTTCGCGAATGAACTCAAGACCGAGGCGCCGGATTTCCGCGCTTTCGGCGGGCGATTGATTCAAGCGCTGCGCTACGGCGAGAACCCGCATCAGACGGCTGCATTCTATCGCACGCCCGACAAACGCCCGGGCGTCGCTACGGCGCGGCAACTCCAGGGCAAGGAATTGTCGTACAACAATATCAACGATACCGATGCGGCCTATGAATGTATCGCCGAGTTTGATCCGGCGCGCACCGCGGCCTGCGTCATCGTCAAGCACGCCAACCCCTGCGGCGTCGCCGAGGGCGCCGATCTCGCCGGCGCTTACCGCAAGGCCTTCGCCTGCGACACGCAATCGCCCTATGGCGGTATCATCGCGGTCAACCGCACGCTCGATGCCGATACCGCGCGCGTCATTACCGAAATTTTGACCGAAGTCATCATTGCGCCCGATGCAACCGAAGAGGCTATTGCGATCATCGCCAAGAGGAGGAATTTGCGGTTGCTACTCGCCGGCAGTCTGCCCGATCCGCGCGCAGCCGGCCTGACCGCTAAAACCGTCGCCGGCGGCATGCTGGTGCAGAGCCGCGACAACGCTGTTGCCGATGACATCACGCTCAAGACCGTGACCAAACGCGCGCCGACCGATGCCGAGTTGCGCGATCTCAAATTCGCGTTCCGCGTTGCCAAACATGTCAAATCCAACACCATCGTCTACGCCAAGGATCTCGCCACCGTCGGGATCGGCGCCGGGCAGATGAGCCGGGTGGATTCCGCCCGCATTGCCGCGCGAAAGGCGCAGGATGCCGCCGACGAATTGAAACTTGCCGCACCGATGACCAGGGGTTCGGTGGTCGCGTCGGACGCGTTCTTTCCTTTTGCCGATGGATTGCTGGTCGCGATCGAAGCCGGAGCCACCGCGGTAATTCAACCCGGTGGTTCGGTGCGCGACGATGAAGTCATCAAGGCCGCCGATGACGCCGGGATCGCCATGGTGTTCACCGGCATCCGGCATTTCAGGCATTAGGCGACGAATTGAGAGATTATTCCTTCACCCGCGCCAACAGCGCCAATCCCGCCACGAAGAACACCACCAGCACGGCCATGCCCGCCTTCTGGCTTTCTGTCGCCGCCGTAGTTAGACCGATCAGCAGCGGCCCGACGAACGAGGTGACCTTTCCGGTCAGCGCGAACAGTCCGAAATATTGGGCGATGCGGTCTTTCGGCGCCATGCGGATCAAGAGCGTGCGCGACGCCGCCTGTAGCGGGCCGCCGGCCGCACCGATCAGACATCCGAGCACCAGATAGGCGCGCTCCGCGGCGCCGGAGAACAGCGCGCCGCCCGGCACAGGGGGCGCGACCTCGATGAACAAGATCGAGTCCTTGTCTACAAGGAGAATTGCAATGATCGACAGCAGCAGGATCAGCATGCTGCCGGCGATCACGCGCTTCGGCCCCAGGGAATCGTCGAGCTTGCCCCCAAGCCATGCGCCGAAGGCGCCAGCGATCGCGAGCAAAATACCAAAACTGCCAATCTGAATGGTATGCCAGCCGAAGGTACCGGCGGCGTAGATGCCGCCAAACGCGAACAGTGATACCAGGCCGTCGGTATAGATCATGTTGGCGAGCAGAAACGCCGCCATCGATTTCCGTTTTGGCAATTCGCCGAGGGTTTGCCTCAGTTCGATCAACCCTTCGCGCAGCGCTTCGCTGACGGGATGCTTCGCCGGATAATCGGGCGTCAGCAGGAACATCGGCAGCACGAAGACAACGAACCAGATGCCGGTCAGCGGGCCGGTGATGCGGTCGCCCTGATGCGTGACGGGATCGAGACCGAACAGCGGCACAAATCCGAACAACGTGCGTCCGGTCTCGGGATTGGCGGCGAGAAAGCCGAGCACCAGGATGAGACTGAGAATGCCGCCGACATAGCCGGTGGCCCAACCGGTGCCCGACAATCGCCCGATCCTGTCGGGCGGCACCAGCGACGGCATCATCGCATTGTTAAAAACGGTGGCGAATTCGACGCCGACTGTCGCGATCGCATAGGCCAGCAGCAGCGGTGGAATCACGCTGATGTCGCCGGGCCTTCCAATCCACATGAAGCAGGAGCCGAGCACCAGGAGAGCGCCGAATGCGGCGATCCACGGCTTGCGGCGACCGCTCGCGTCGGCAATCGCGCCCAGTACCGGCGACATCAATGCGATCGTCAATCCCGCAGCCGCGGTCGCGAAACCCCACAGCGCCTGTCCGCTCGCGGGATCCGACGCCACATGCGTAGCGAAATAGGGTGCGAACACAAAGGTGGTGATCAGCGTGAAATAGGGCTGCGCCGCCCAATCGAAGAAAATCCAGCCGATAACGGCCGATCGCGGCGGATATTTCTGCCGCAAATCAACAATGCGTGCGTTCGAAGCGATTGTTACCGTCATGCTCGAAATATTCCCGCCGAATCACAAGGAGGGTTTTGCCTACAGCATCGGAACCCATATAGCATCCATGGCTACGGGGGCCCTGCGTACCCTACAGCGTTTACTCGCGGCGGAATTTTGATGACCTTCCTTGCAGTCGACCGACACAAGATATTCGCGACAATCGTGCTGCTTATCGCGTTTTGCATGCCTGCAGCCGCGCAAGAGCAGCGCCGCGGCTTTTACACACCTCCCGCCGCCGACACCCTTCACGCCGTTGTCGCGGAACACGGCATGGTGGTCGCGCAGGAAAAAATGTCGGCGCGCGTCGGCGCCGATGTGCTGAGGCGTGGCGGCAATGCGGTCGACGCGGCGGTGGCCACCGGTTTTGCCATGGCCGTAACCTATCCGCGCGCGGGAAACATCGGCGGCGGTGGTTTCATGCTAATCCACTCAGGGGAGCGCGGCGAGGACGTCGCCATCGACTATCGTGAAACCGCCCCGGCTGCGACCACGCCGGGGATTTTTCTCGGTGCCGACGGCAAGCCCGATACCGCAAAGTCGCGTGACTCCGCGCTCGGCATCGGGGTTCCCGGCACGGTCGCGGGATTGACGCTGGCACTTGAGAAATATGGCTCGGGCAAATTCAGCCTCGCGGATTTACTGCAGCCGGCGATCGATCTGGCGCGCGGAGGCATCGTCGTCACCGACGATAGTGCCGACACACTACCGGACTGGTATCGGCGGCTGGCGCGCTGGCCCGCGTCGACCAGGATCTTTTCCCGCGCCGACGGCACTTCGTTGCGCGAAGGCGACATGCTTGTTCAGACCGATCTGGCGGCGACGCTGTCTGCGATCGCAATGCATGGCCCCAGCGGGTTTTACGAAGGCACGGTCGCGGAAAAGTTGATGAAGGCGGTCAGCGACGCCGGCGGCATCATGACGCTGGTGGATCTCAAATCGTATCAGGCCATCATGCGCCTGCCGGTGCGCGGCACCTATCGTGGATATGACATCATCTCGATGCCTCAGCCTTCGTCCGGCGGCGTCGTGTTGGTGGAGACATTGAACATCCTCGAAGGTTTCCCGATCGGCGAGATGAAGCGGGGCTCCGCGTCCTCGCTGCATGTGATGATAGAAGCGATGAAGCGCGCCTATGCCGACCGCGCGCGGTATCTCGGCGATCCCGCCTTCGTCAACGCGCCGGTCGCGACCCTGATTGCGAAGGATTACGCGGCCAAGCAGCGCGCGAGCATCGATCCCGACCACGCGACGCCATGGACCGATGCGCTCTCGGCGACGCCACCGCGCGAAGGCAGCAACACCACGCATTTTTCGGTTGTAGATAGCTTGGGCAACGCGGTCAGCAACACCTACACGCTGAATTTCAGCTACGGCGTCGGCCTTGTCGCAGAAGGCACCGGCGTGCTGCTCAACAATGAACTTGACGATTTCACCGCGGCGCCGGGCGCGTCCAACGCGTATGGTCTCGTGGGTTTCGAGGCTAACCTGCCCGGCCCCGGCAAACGGCCGTTGTCCTCGATGTCACCGACCATCGTACTGAAGGATGGCAAGCCGGTGCTGGTGACCGGCTCGCCCGGCGGCAGCCGGATTATCTCCACCGTGCTGCAGGTGATCGTCAATGTGCTGGACTACGGCATGGATATCGCGGCCGCGGTGGCGGCGCCCCGCCTGCATCATCAATGGCTGCCGGATGAAGTAAGGGTCGAACGCGGTTTCGACGGCGACACGCTTGCCGCATTGAGGGTCAAAGGCCATCGCGTGATCGAACCGCTCGGCCAGACCTCGGCCAATTCGATCGCGGTGATGGCGAATGGATTGCTGGGCGCCCCCGATCCGCGTACCCGTGGCGCGGCCGCCGCCGGACAATAGACCGGCTGCGAACTGGGACAGGCGGATTTCCCTGATGACAGCATCAGGGATCAGCGTAGGATTTGCGCCACCCCACGCAAAACCGGCCGTCGCGGGGCTGCCTAAGAGGTCGGCCAGAAAATATCCGGGGGAACATCCATCATGAGCATCGTCGAACCGTCGCGAGCGATCGAAGTCGCGCCGATCGGGGATACCAGCGTTCTCGCATTTTTTCGCGACATGAATGTGCCGGAGCGGGGTACGTTCTGGGCCTGCGCGCCCGGCCGGGCGCTCGGCAACGCCATCGCAATCTTCGCCGTACTCGCTTACGGCGTGTTCTTTATCGCCGCTTTCGCGCGGCCGGAAAGACGCGGCCGAATTCTGCATGCGGATGCCTGAAGCGATCACTGCCGTTCCCTCCCCATTGTGGGGAGGGAAATTAAGTGTGCCAGCAATCGGAGTTTCATATGACGTCACTCAAAGGCAAGACGCTATTCGTATCGGGGGGCAGCCGCGGTATCGGCCTTGCGATTGCGCTCCGCGCGGCGCGCGACGGCGCCAACGTGGCACTCGCAGCAAAAACGGCGGAACCTCATCCGAAGCTCAAGGGCACCATCTATACCGCTGCCGACGATGTCCGCGCCGCCGGCGGCAAGGCCTTGCCGATCCTTTGCGATATCCGCGAGGAGGCCCAGGTAATGGCAGCCGTCGATCAAACGGTCGCCGAGTTCGGCGGTATCGATATCTGCGTCAATAACGCCAGCGCCATCAGCCTGACCAATTCGCAGATGACCGACATGAAGCGGTTCGATCTTATGATGGGCATCAACACCCGCGGCACTTTCATGGTGTCGAAATACTGCATCCCGCATCTGAAGAAGGCGGATAACCCTCACATTCTGATGCTGTCGCCGCCGCTCGACATGAAGGCCAAATGGTTCGAACACTCCACCGCCTACACCATGGCTAAATTCGGCATGAGCATGTGCGTGCTGGGACTGTCATCCGAACTGAAATCCGCGGGGGTCGCGGTCAACGCGCTGTGGCCGCGCACCACCATCGCGACCGCCGCGGTCGGCAATCTCTTGGGCGGCGATGCCATGATGCGCGCCAGCCGCACACCGGAGATCATGGGCGACGCCGCCTATGTGATCTTCACCAAGCCCTCGCGCGAATTTACCGGACATTTCTGCATCGACGACAAGGTGCTTTACGAAAGCGGCGTGCGCGATTTTGAACATTACCGCGTCGATCCCACAGTGCCCTTGATGTCGGATTTCTTCGTGCCCGACCTCGACGTGCCGCCGCCTGGCGTCTCCGTGATGGCGCTTCCTTCCGTTGGCGAGGTCCGGAAGTCACGCTAGCGGCTCACCGCAACAGCGCTGATCGGGCACGGGGAGAAGCCGGTGGTTTTGCGAAGGCTCGTCGCAGGCGCGTTGATCCTCGCCGTGCCGATTGCGTTGTGCATCGCTTACCGTCCCGACCGGGCCATTCGCGTCGCGACCGGTCTTGTGGCGCACGATATCTGCTCGAAAACCTTTGTCTCCGGGCTCGACCCACAAACGGTGCTCGCAGAAACCACAGATCGTGCGGGCATCAGTTTGTTGCGCTGGGGTCTCGATTATCGTCTCGATCGCACCGGCCAAACCGTCGATGCCTCGCTGGGAGGATTGCTCGGCAGCCGCGCGGCGTTTCACGAGGGCTTCGAGTGCGTCCTCCTGCATGGACCCGATGAACCCTATCTTCTCAAGAGCGACATCGCCGGCGGCCCCGAGCAAGCGTTGGCATTCGCATGGCGCGAACTGTTCAATCCGCTGGGGATGCGAAACGTCACGCTGGAATTCGATGGCGCCGGCACACTGCAGGGATCATCCTACATGCTGGCAAGCGCCAGGGATTGGGCGCGATTCGGACTGCTATATCTGAACGATGGTGCGATCGGCGGTCGACGTATTCTACACGGAGACTGGGTAGACTTCTCAGCCGCCGCAACACTCGATACCGACTACGGCGCCGGCTTCTGGACCAATCGTAGCGAGAACGAAAATGCGAAGGCGCGCGTCAGCCTGGGGATTCCGCGTAACGCCTTTTTTTGCATCCGGCGATCTCGGCCAGCGCATCGTTATTATTCCATCGCAGCATCTGGTGATCGTCCGTCTCGGCGACTCCGTCGATCCCACCGGCGATATCCGCGGCCTCGGACGCCTGGTCAAGGAAGTGATCGCATCCACGCAGCATTGAGTCGAGATGAGGAGTGGCGACGATGCGCTAGCGCCCGACCATATACGGCCCGCCCTTCTCCAATGCGCGCTTGTAAGCCGGGCGGGCGTGAATGCGTTCCAGATAGGCCATCGCCTTGGGGTGACCCTGCTCGAGTCCTCCGCGCGCCGCAGCGGCCTCGAGCGGAAAGCTCATCTGGACGTCGGCGGCGGTGAACGCACTGCCGGCGAACCATTCGCTCTTGCCAAGTTCTCCTTCCCAGAACGCCATGTGCTGCTTGAGCTGCGGATTGACCAGCGTCGTCAGCGCCTGATTGGCGACCTTGCGCACGAGCGGGCGCAACAGGGCCGGCGCGCGCTTTGGCATCAGCGTGAACAACAGCTTCAACAAAAGCGGCGGCATCGCGGACCCTTCCGCGTAGTGCAGCCAATAGGTATAGCGCAGCCGCTCCGGCGTTTTCGGCGGCGGTATCAGGCGCCCATCGCCATAGGTGTCGATGATGTATTCGGCGATCGCACCCGATTCCGCGATGGTATTGCCATTGTCGGTGATGACAGGCGATTTTCCGAGCGGATGAATTGCGCGCAGCTCTGCCGGCGCGCGCATGTCCGGCTGACGCTGATAACGGATGATCTCGTAGGGCACCCCAAGCTCCTCGAGCAGCCACAGCACGCGCTGGGAGCGGGAGTTGTTGAGGTGATGGACGGTAAGCATGGCGGTTCCTTCGGGGACTGGCTGGCGCTTTGGTGCGAAGTCGGTGGTGCCAGTCGGAGGCCGGAAAGTCGAGTTCAATATTACCCGGGTATTATTGACAAGCCGATTTACCCGGGTAATATATTCTTAGCGCATGAGGAGATTTTCATGAATCCGGGATCCGACGCCGCCTACATCGCCTTCGCAGGCGACCGCTGCATTGCGTCCGGCGAACTCCGGCAGGTTATCACAGCGGCGAAAGAGACACTCGATCGGCGCAAGGATGCCTCGATACTTGTCTTCGATGGCAGAACCGGCGGCCCGATCGACATCGATTTTCGCGGCTCCGTCGGCGAAGTGCTGGCGCGGCTGCCGGAGATCCCTGGCGCTCCCGCCGTAGAAGTGTTTCCCGCACCGCGCGGTCCGGGTCGTCCGAAATTGGGAGTGGTCGCGCGCGAGGTCACGCTGCTACCGCGGCACTGGGAATGGCTGGCGCGGCAAAGCGGCGGTGCCTCGGTCGCGTTGCGCAAGCTGGTCGATGAAGCACGGCGCGCCAACAAGGATAAGGACCGGATCAGGCACGCGCAGGAAGCGGCTTACCGTTTCGTCGCGGCGATGGGTGAAAATAAGCCGCACTACGAAGAAGTCGCGCGCGCCTTGTTCTCAGGCGATGCCGAGCGATTCCGGGCCTGGACGGCATCCTGGCCCGCCGACGTGCGCGATTACGCGCGTCGGCTTGCCGCGGCGTCGTTCGAACGTGCCGTCACGCATGAGAACGTAGCCGGTTGATCCCGTGAATGTGAACCGCTAGGCTGGTTAGAATGATAGGGATCATATAAGAAACCGCTGCATCAGGGAGACCTCCGTGAGCCCAACCGCCCCGCAATTCATGTTCGATTTCGGCAGCCCCAACGCTTTTCTCAGTCACGAGGCGATCCCGGCGATTGAAAAACGCACTGGCGTGAAATTCGAATATGTCCCAATTTTGCTCGGCGGCATCTTCAAGGCCACCAACAACAAATCCCCGGCGGAATCCCTTGCGGGTATCAAGAACAAGCCCGAGTTTCAGGCGCTGGAGACTGACCGGTTTGTGAAGCGCTTTCACGTCAAGCCCTACACCTGGAATCCCTTCTTTCCGGTCAACACCCTCAACCTGATGCGCGCCGCCGTCGCCGCGCAGCTGGAAGGCGTGTTTGAGAAATACGCCGATGCTGCTTTTCATCATATGTGGGTCGAGCCCAAGAAAATGGACGACCCCGAAGTGGCGCTCAAGGCCCTTACAGCGTCCGGCCTCGATGCGGCAAAACTCTTTGCGCGTGCGCAGGAACCCGACGTCAAGGCGAAGCTGATCGAGAACACACAGTCCGCTGTCGAGCGCGGTGCGTTCGGCTCGCCCACTTTCTTCGTCGGCAAGGAAATGTTCTTCGGCAAGGAGCAACTGCGCGAGGTGGAGGAACTGGTTTCGGGCAAATGAGCTTGCCGTGAACTCATGATGAGCAGCCGCGCATCACTCGCGGCGTCGCGAGCCATGGGATGAGTTTCGCCTTTATCCCTTGAGACGTGGCGACGATGCCGACCCTCGGGGTGAGGCTGGTGGAGAGCCTGAAATGGAAAAACGCAACGCAACGGCCGCGGTGATCGGCGCCGGCGATTATATCGGCGCCGAGATCGCAAAGAAATTCGCCGCCGAAGGTTTCACGGTATTCGCTGGCCGACGCGACGGCGCCAAGCTCGAGCCCCTGACCAGGGATATCGAGGCCGCGGGCGGCTCTATCGTCGCCCGCGCGCTGGATGCGCGAAAGGAAGACCAGGTGGCGGCATTCCTGAATGATGCTGACAAGCACGCGCCGCTCGAAGTCTGCATCTTCAATGTCGGTGCCAACGTCAACTTTCCGATACTGGAGACTACCGACCGGGTGTTCCGAAAGGTGTGGGAAATGGCGTGCTGGGCGGGCTTTGTCGCCGGGCGAGAAGCGGCGCGATTGATGGTCCCGCGCGCCAAGGGCAACATCTTCTTTACCGGCGCCACCGCCAGCCTGCGCGGCGGCACCGGTTATGCAGCCTTCGCCAGCGCCAAATTCGGATTGCGCGCGGTAGCGCAGTCAATGGCGCGCGAACTCGGACCGAAGAATATTCATGTCGCGCATCTGATCATCGATTCCGGCGTCGATACCGCATGGGTGCGCGAACGCCGGGAGAAGCTTTGGGGCAAGGAAGCGCTCGATAATCCGGATTTGCTGATGCCGCCGGCGTCGGTTGCAGCTTCATACTGGCAGCTTTACCAACAGCCGCGCAGCGCCTGGACTTTTGAGCTTGAAATTCGCCCGTTCGGGGAAAAGTGGTAACGTGAGAAAGAAGCGAATAGCGAATGGGTAGCGAGCTAGCGAGTAGCGCGCGCAAATTGCCCTATTCGCCACTCGCTATTTGCCGCTTCGAGAACAACAACAAAAGGAACTGAGCGATGCGCATTCTCGTGGTCGGCGCTGGCGCCATCGGCGGATATTTCGGCGGCAGGCTGCTTCAGGCTGGCCGCGATGTGAGGTTTCTGGTGCGCCCGAAGCGTGCCGCGGAATTAGCTCGCGATGGTCTTGTGATCAAAAGCCCCAATGGGGACGTCACGCTAAAAAGTCCTCCAGCGGTGCAGGCGGACAAACTCACCGAAAAAGCCGACGTCCTTCTGCTGAGCTGCAAGGCGTTCGACCTCAAGGATGCGATCAAGTCGTTTGCGCCTGCGGTTGGACCGCAGACGGCGATTATCCCGCTGCTCAACGGCATGCGTCACCTCGACGTTCTCGACGAGAGCTTCGGCAAAGACCGTGTCCTCGGCGGCCAGTGCGGTATCGCGGTGACGCTTGATGAGCACCGCCACGTCGTGCAGCTCACGCCGGTGTTTCAATCGCTGACCTTCGGCGAGCGTGACGGCACTATGTCGAATCGGGTCCGCGCCATAGCCGAGACTTTTTCCGCCGGCAATATCGGTTCGCAGGCGAGCGAAAACATAATGCAGGAGATGTGGGAGAAATGGGTGTTGCTCGCGACGCTTGCCAGCTCGACATCGCTGATGCGCGCGGCGGTGGGTCATATCCTTGCCGCGCCGGGCGGGCGTGATTTCATGCTGGGCGTTCGTGACGAGTGCAGCGCGGTTGCAAAGTCGGCAGATCATGCGCCGCGTGAAGCATTTTTGACGCGTGTCACCGGAATGCTGACAACCGAGGGGTCGCCGCTGACCGCATCGATGTTCCGCGATATCAAGGCGGGCGCGCCTGTTGAGGCTGATCACATCGTAGGCGACATGATCGCACGGGGCGATGCCGCGAAGGTGCCAGTGCCGAGGCTACGCACCGCCTACACGCATCTCAAGGCCTATGAGAGCCAACGGAGCTGATCCTCAGGTTAAGGCGGAGCTAAGGCCTTACAAATGTGCGAGATAATGCGCGAGTGCGGTGATTTCCTCTTCGCTCAGCGGATAGGCGACATCCGCCATCGCCGCCACGCCGCCGCCGGATCGTACGCCCGACTTGTAGTCCTGCAGTGCTTTAAGGAGATATTCCTCGCGTTGGCCCGCGATGCGGGCGACGGCTTTCGTTCCCGCGTATGAATCGGTGTGGCATGATGCACAGCGCCGTCCCACCGCAGCTTGCGCGCCCTTTCTGGATAAATCGAGATTGTCGTCGGGCTTTGCCGCTTTGGGTGGATCTAGCGAAGCAAAGTAAGCGCCGAGATTGCGAATATCATCATTGTTGATTTGCTCGACGATCGGCTGCATCTGCTCGTTCTTGCGCGTGCCGCTGCGGAAGAAAACCAGCTGCCACTGAATGAACTGATCGGGTTGGCCTGCCAGCGAGGGAATGTTCTCGGTTTGCGAAATGCCGCCTTCGCCATGACAGCCGATGCACAGCTCGGCTTTTTCCTTGCCTGCGGCGAGATCTGCGGCGTGGGCCGGAACACTCGCCAGCGACGATAATCCCAATGCAAGGCCACATAGTGCATTGAATACAGATAGACGGCGTGTGATCGGCATGGCCATTCTCATTCCCCGCTCGTCATTGCGTGGCGCGTGTCGACGCGAACCCGGGAATCTCGCCGACAATCTCGAGATTGCGGATTGCTCGTCGCACTCGCGGTCCGCAAGTGACGGTGCTCGGCATTGAGCGAAATACCGGATCCACCCGGAAACGCGAAGCTGCGGCCACTCGTTCCCCGAGCGACCGCAGCCTGTTGTTTTTCAGACGTTACTTCTTGCTGTAGCTGATGCGATAGATCGCGCCCGCCCAGTCGTCCGCGACGAGTATCGAACCGTCCTTGGCCAGAATGATATCGGCCGGCCGGCCGAGATAACCCTGGTCGCCTTCGATCCAGCCGGAGGCGAGCACATCCTGCTTGGCGTTCTTGCCGTCTGGGCCGACGATGACGCGCACGATGCGCGCACCCTGGTACTTATGCCGGTTCCACGAACCGTGCTCGGCGATCAGAATGCTGTTCTTGTAGTCGGCGGGAAACTGATCGCCGGTATAGAACTTCATGCCGAGCGGAGCCACGTGCGCGCCGAGATTGAGCACCGGCGGGGTGAATTCCGAGCACTTGTGACCCATGGCAAACTTAGGATCCGGCAGGTCGCCCTGGTGGCAATATGGATAGCCAAAGTGCTCGCCGAGCTTCGAAACCATATTGAGCTTGTCGCTCGGTATGTCGTCGCTCATCCAGTCGCGTGCGTTCTCGGTGAACCAGTATTTGCCGGTGCGTGGATCGACGTCGCCGCCGACGCTGTTGCGGACGCCGAGCGCCACCAGTTCGGCATTGCCGGTCTTGGGATCGACGCGCCGAATCTGCGAAACGCTGGTCGGCGGAATCCCGACATTGAAGGGAGGTCCGAACGGAACGTAGAACCAACCATCCTTGTCCGCCGCCAGATATTTCCAGCCGTGAGCCGCGTAGGACGGCATATCGTCATAGACCACCTTGCCGCCGCCGAGCTTGTCGAGATTGGCTTCGGCGTTATCGTATTTGATCAGCTTGTCGACCGCGATGACATAAAGCGCACCGTCACGAAACGCGAGGCCGGTGGGCATGTTCAATCCCTTGAGGATGGTCTTGACCTCTTTCTTGCCGCCATTATCGGTGATGGCGTAGACGTTGCCGAGGTCGAAAGAGCCAACGAACAGCGTGCCCTTGTCGCCCCAGGCCATCTGGCGCGCGGCCAGCACGCCCGGCGCGTAGACTTCAATCTTGAAGCCGGGCGGCAGCTTGATCTTCTTCATCATGGCGGCCAGTTCGGCTTCCGATGAGCCGGTCGGCGGACCCGATGGCGGTGCGAGACCCTTTTGCGCCTCGGTTTCGTCGCCGAGGAACCAGTCGTCCGGTGGATGGGTCCAGAATTCCTTGTTGCCGGACTGATAGCTCTTGAGCGCCTTTTGCTGTGCGTTGACCTGGCTGGCCCCCGCGACAACAACGATTGCTGCGAGCGCAAGAATAGATCGATTGAAGGCCGATTTCATCGCGTCACTCCCTATGCAGCCGAGCGGCTGCGCGTGTTATTTGTCTTGAAGCTTTCGAGAGACGAAGTTTGGTCTGATGTGAGAGGTTTGTTCAGACCGGTAAATGCTATCACATCCTCAGCGGGAGAGAAGCGCGCGGTACGCCGCTCTGTCAGACGAAAACAAATTGAGAAAAAATTTCTTTAGACCGGTTTCATTCGAGACGAATTTAGGTTCGGTCACGTTGCACTGCGGTATCTGACATAGCGGGGCTATTGGGTGATGGCTTGCACCCTCGCTCGCCGAGCAGGCGACGACCTCACTCTCCGGGCAAACAAGGATTGCCGCTTGCGACCGGGGCGCCTTTCCGGACAAGGAAAAGCCCGCTGAGACAGCGAGCCTTCGTCAAATTTTGCCAATTTGGAAAAACAGTTGTTCCAGCCGGTTCGGCGTCGTCGATATTCTGGCGAGAAGCAGGGCCTTGCGATTTTCAATGGAGCCAGCAACACCATCGAAGGCGTTCGCGTCGACGGCATCCAGTTGCAGCGACATCCTTGGAACGCGGTCGTATTTTCTGAGGGAAGTCGACCAATGGCATACTTCGACGTTGGCGCACCGAGATTTTTTCAAGCAACGATCATTTCCAAAATCATTCGACCACCGACCAGCGAGCGACGGCTTTGTCATTCTCTCCCATTGGGATTTCGATCACTTTGACTCCGCTTCGCAACTCTAGCCTAGGCATGTGCATTTGGGGCCGCGATTAGGCTAGGCTTGGGAGATAGCCCCCAACACCCGGTCCTAGGGATCGATTTGGTTCGGGCAGCAAGAATTGAATTTCGGGGTGATGATTTTTCGGGGTGTCGA
Source organism: uncultured Alphaproteobacteria bacterium (assembly GCA_963732455.1). GTDB lineage: Bacteria > Pseudomonadota > Alphaproteobacteria > Rhizobiales > Xanthobacteraceae > Bradyrhizobium. The sequence continues at coordinate 451,976 of CAVSZM010000012.1, forward strand.
TTATTTAGTTCTAGCCGCGATTTCAGGATTTCGATCGTGCGCGAGCTTGCTCCGCCATAAGTCAAAAGCGATGCCGCTTCATCAATCCAACTTGACCCCTTGCACCAACAAACCGCCGTCCGGCTTCCTATAGGCGACAGCGCGCCTGCCTATGTTCGCCAACCACTTCACCCTGATAAAGCACCAGTGGAGGTCCGGCAGCGACATTCCCATCTGCTTGAGTTTCTTGTCGGTGATTGATGTTAGTTCGTTCTCGCGAACTTCAATGTCACCAACGTCAGTTTTGACGGTCAGAGTATTAGACATCGGTGATCTCCCTTCTGTGTGGGCAATCCGGTGTTGATCTCCCGACGGCTGGGCGGGATTGTGGCAATGGCGATGTTGCTTGGCGTTTGTCGACAAATGTTGCGCAAAAAGCACAGAGCACCGCTGACGGCTGACCGCCGTCGTATTATCTAGGTCTGCTTGGATCGCCTCTTTGTGCGTGTGCCGTGCCGATTGTTTCCGTTCTTCTTGCCGGCCGGCGCGCCACCTCTAGTGATGGCCGGTAGCCGAAGAAGCCGTTTTCAACGTGCCGGAGCCTCCGTGGATGGGCGGGGCGGATATCCTCATGGTCAGGGGCTTGCTCAAGGGAATATCGGAAACGCACGACATGGTGCTTCGGGATCAAGGCAGAGAGCCTGCCCGCGATCTGTTGGTCGAACATACATACAGCTTGAGCCGTCCGCCCAGCGAACCATTGTTCGGGTACATCGTTTGAACCAATGCCCGGTCTATGGGAGCGTCAACAAGGCCGGCGCGTTGGATTGGAGGCGGCACATGAGGAACATCGTGGACGAAGCCGGCGAGATCATCGCTAAAGCAACGGATGACCATACGCTGGTCGGCGGCCACCACCGCCTCGCGGTGGCGGCCAGCCGCGGTCAAAAACTGTTCTGGAAAGATACCGGCGAACCTGTGAAGCTTGATCCCTTCTTCAAGGGAAGTTCTCATCGACATACAGCCTGATGCGCACGGCCAATGATGCTCACTGCTAACGACGCGAGGCTTAGCCTCTTGCTTACCCCGCGCTTGCCTAAAACATAAATGACAAGGCCGCCTTTCGGCGGCCTATCAGAAGTTATTGTACCAAGAGTTTCTGGAGCGGGCGAAGGGGCTCGAACCCTCGACCCCGACCTTGGCAAGGTCGTGCTCTACCACTGAGCTACACCCGCATCCGAGAGATTGGCGGCGATCGCTCGCCGGCAACGGGCAGAGCTATGCCAAATGCGGCCCTCGAATGCAACAGCCCGCGCGGCCCGGAATCGGCCGAATGGCCGGCATCGACGGCGATCCTCCCCCAAATCAGCCCAAAACCCGGCGGGCGCGGTTCCACCGATTGCAAATTGGGCTTTCAAGCGCCAATTAAGGCTGGGAAAGTGCTAGAGCATCCCAAGACATCAGGCGAGGAATCCCGTGACGATAGTAGAGCAGGGCAGCGGAGCGGCGCCGCAGGCGGCGCCCGATCTGATCAAAGAGACCACCACCCAGACGTTCGTGAAGGACGTCATCGAAGAGTCAAAACGCCAGCCTGTGCTGATCGACTTCTGGGCGCCGTGGTGCGGCCCCTGTCGCCAGCTCACGCCGATCATCGAGAAGGCGGTGCGCGCCGCAAAGGGCAAGGTGAAGCTGGTCAAGATGAATATCGACGAACATCCGGCAATTCCGGGCCAGATGGGAATCCAGTCGATTCCGGCCGTGATTGCCTTCGTCAACGGCCAGCCCGCCGACGGTTTCATGGGCGCGGTCCCGGAAAGCCAGGTCACCGCTTTCATCAACAAGCTGACTGCAGGCGTGCCGGGTGCGGGCGAACCCAATATCGCGGAAATCCTCAGGGAAGCCGACGCCGTCTTGGCTGAAGGCGATCCCGCCTCCGCCGCGTCAATCTATGCCGAGGTGCTGGCAGCCGACGCCACCAACATCCAGGCGCTCGCGGGGCTCGCGAAATGTTACATGGCGACCGGCGCCATCGAGCAGGCTAAGCAGACCCTCGCCATGGTGCCGGAATCGAAACGAGGTGATGCCGCCGTCAGGGCCGTGCAGGCGTCGATCGATCTCGCCGAGCAAGCCAAGGCGCTCGGCCCGGTGACCGAGCTGGAACAGAAAGTTGCCGCAAACCCGCTCGATCATCAGGCGCGATTCGATCTCGCGACCGCGCTCAACGCCAGCGGCAAACGCGCTGAAGCCACCCATCAACTGCTCGAAATCGTCAAGCGCGACCGCAAATGGAACGAGGACGGCGCACGGAAGCAACTGGTGCAGTTCTTCGAAGCTTGGGGGCCGACCGATGAGGCCACCGTGGACGGACGAAAGCGGCTATCGACTATTCTGTTTTCATAGCGATGTAGTTAGCGCCGGGACCGCAGATGCCGATTAATGCCGAATATCGCGGGCCCGGCGACCTCCCGCAGGTGATTCCGGTGTTTCCGCTACCTGGTGCCCTGCTGCTGCCGCGCGGCCAGATGCCGCTCAACATTTTCGAGCCGCGCTATTTGTCGATGGTGGACGATGCGCTGCGCGACGGCCATCGGCTGATCGGGATGATCCAGCCTGACGCGGCTCATTCGCAGAACGAAGCCAGGCCGGCGCTGTTTCGCGTCGGCTGCGTCGGGCGCATCACCCAACTCGCCGAGGCGGGAGACGGCCGCTACATCCTCGAACTCACCGGCATCGCGCGCTTCAAGGTGATAGAGGAGATAGCCGTGCTGACCGCGTATCGGCAATGCAAGGTGGATTACTCCCCCTACGTCGACGATTTCACCGCACGCAAGGGCGAAGAGGCGGTCGACCGCGAGGCCCTGCTGGAGGTACTCACGGATTTTCTGAAGGCCAACAATCTCAAGGTCGACTGGGAGGGCGTCGAAAGCGCACCGAATGAGGCCCTGGTCAACGCGCTGGCGATGATGTCGCCCTACGGCCCGCCGGAAAAGCAGGCGATGCTTGAGGCGCCCGACCTCAAGACCCGGGCTGAGATTCTGATCGCGGTCACCGAGATGGATCTGGCAAAGAAGCGCACCAGCGGCGACCCGCCGTTGCAGTAAGCATCAAGCGCAGGATTTTCAGCGAAGCGCGGTCGGCGCTATGTCGGCCGCGGCGCCGCCCCGCATTATCGGGGGCGTTTTGTATCCACAACAGATCAGATTAGCGCATCGCCGGTGGTCATCAGCCTACCGCGATGGCGCGATCCGTTGGATGCGATCCCGTCAGCCGCATCAGCATGACCGTCACGACCAGCACGGCGACATAGACCAGGAGCTGCATTTCAGTCGGCTGATCCGTATAACCGATCAAGGTGTGCATGGTCCGGCCGGCAATACTTGTCTCCGAAAGCAGCCATCCACTATCCCAAGCCACGGTGTCGAGCGACTTGAGCCAATTGGCGCGTTCGAGAAAGGCCACAGCCTGCGCCGCCATGCCGGCAGCCAGTAAAGTGATCAGAACGGTGGTGGTGGCGAACAATGCCCGCGGCGGGATGCGCATGAGGCCAAAATAGGTGAGCAGGCAAACGGCGGCTCCCAGCGCCAGACCGATGATCCCGCCAATCGCCAGGTTCAAAGCCGACCCTCCGTCAGAGGCGGCCACGCCATACAGGAACAGTGCGACCTCGCTGCCTTCGCGCAACACGGCAACACCGACCACGACCGCCAGCGCCAGCAGCGACTTCGTTCCGTCCGCGACCGCCTGTCCGACCGCGCGCATCTCTCCGGCCACTTCCCTGCCGTGATGGGCCATCCAGACGTTGTGCCAGGTCAGCATTATCACGGCGACGCCCAGGATTGCCGCGTTGAACAGCTCCTGCCCCATACCTTCGAAAACCCGCGACAACGCGCCGGTAAAAGCGGCGACGACGCAGGCCGCCACCATGCCCGCCAGTACTCCACCGCCAATCCAGCGATTGCGATGCGGAACCGAGCCGGTTACCGCGAGCACGATGCCGATAATCAATCCGGCTTCGAATACCTCGCGAAACACGATGATGAGTGCGGCCAACACGGGTGAACGCCTATTGTGCCTATTGTACAGTCAAGGCGCCGCGCGCCTTCTCGTTGAAGTCGTCGTAAAATTCGTAGCGTCCGGGTTTCAGAGCCCGCACGTTGACGACGCCCTCGCTATTGGCGGCAACCACCTTTTCGACCCGTAGCGATTTGCTTTCAAACTCCATCGCTTTGGCGTCAAGATTTTTGACCCGGAAGATGACGGGTTTGTCAGCCGGCGCACGTACTTCACTCGGCAGGAACTGGCCCTTGGAGTAGGTCACCTGGATCTCGGTCGCCTGTTGCGCTTGCGACGGAGACAGTGGAAGCATCGCGACCGCGCAAACCGCGGCCAATGTCAGTTTTCTCATCAACATAGAGACACCTGTCAGCCTTTCCGGGTGTTGAGGAAGATCAAAATTCCCATGCGAACTTAAGTCTGGCCCGGTTACGCTGAAACTCCGCCAGATTAAGCGAAACCGGGTTGCCGGTCTCGCGCCCCCAGACCTGGGTGTTCCATGCCGCGGTCATGAACATTTTCGGCGTGAACTGGATATAGAGCGATGGTCCCAGCATCACCGCGTCGCCTGTGAATGACGTTAAATTTGCGGCGTCATAATGCCTGAGATACCAGACCTCGCCGCCCACGACGACGTTGGAGGCGATTCGAATCGACAGCGCCGCGGAGCCGCCAAACGTGGCTTCGCGCTGGGTGTCCCCCGTCGCGGTTTGCGTGACCTCGGGTTCGTAGAGCAAATTGAATCCCGCAAACAGGCGATTTTTCAAAAGTTCGAGATCAGCGTTAACAGTGGTTTCGAACTCAAAATTGCGCACGCGCTCGCCGCTGGTTTCGTCGATCCGCCGCACGGTCGGCTCGACCGCCAGCGTCACCGCGAGCGGATTGCTCGAGGTTCGCTCGATCGCAAGATAGCGCAATTCCGCGAAAGCTCCGCCCAATGCGAACTGACTCCGGTCATCCAGATCGGTTACGCCGCCGATATTATGGGTCGATCCGAGCGCGCCGAATTCGATCTGGATGAACTGGTTCGGGGTGAATTCGAATTCGTATTTGGTCTCGGTCGCGGCGTAATGACCATCGCGTTTGCCGAACCGCCCGATAATGTCGACCGTAAATTCTTTCTCACCTTCCAGGCCAATCCCGGAGCCGGTGGTGAAACCAAAAATGTACTTCGTCTCAATCTCCTTCCAGGAACTGGCATCCTGCGCTCGCGCGCTGCCGGCGTAGCCAACCAAACCACACGATATCAGCAACCCCAGCGCGTAGCATTGCCCAGCCCACCCCCGCATCGCCCTCACCCAAAATCCCATCGTTAGGAATTAAGAGGCGTTAGCGGCTTGGTCACGGACAGGCAAAAAGACTCCCTCTAAACTAGAGATATTCTAAGGTCCTGCGACGGATAAAAAGTAGCCGTGAGACCCACGAAATCAGAGGTTTAGTACCCGGCGACCGCTAGCGCGACTACCCCGCTCAGCGCCATCCATCCAAAATGCCGGCCGCGCGTGGCCCAGGCGTTGCAGAGCGCGCCGAAGGCAAATACGCATGCGAGCGTCACGACGATCCAGTGCCGCGCCGGCTCTGACGACATCAAGGGCGCGGCCAGCAAGAGCACGCCGCCGCCGATCCACGCCACGGTGCCGGCCTGCCACACCAGCCGGATCAAGGTTCGTAATCTCGCCGGCTGGATCGTCACGCGCGGAAACACCTTGGTTTCACCGAGCACGCCGTGGACGAGGGCTACCGCGATCGCCGCGAGCCCCGAACATTGCAACAGAAGATCGCGCATCACATCTTCCTCCATACATCACTGTATGGTCGATATACCGGCGGACTCTGGCGGCTGTCAATACAGTGGTGTATGGTGAGATGTCGCAGGAAGAAACATGACCGATCAACTTTCCGCAAGAGACTGGCTCAATCAGGGCCTCAAGACGTTGGCCGAGAACGGTTTTACGGCGCTGAAGGCCGAGCCGCTGGCCAAGGCGATGGGGGTGTCGCGCGGCAGCTTTTACTGGCATTTCGCCGACATCGGCGCATTCCACGCCGCGATTCTCGAACATTGGCGCGAGGTCGCCGCCGAGCGGGTCATTGCCAACGTCGAGGCCGCCGCCGATAGCGACAGTTCGTTGCCGCTGCTGCTGCGCCGGGCTTTCGGCGCTCGGCTCGCGCTGGAGAATGCGGTTCGTACCTGGGCCGCGCTCGATCCGTTAGCTCGAAACGCGGTGCAAGCCATCGACCGGCGCCGGCTGAGTTACATGGAGAACCTTCTCAGGGCCTCCGGGCTTCCGGCCAGGGCGGCCCGCGCCCGAGCTCAAATTCTCTACTGGGCGTTTCTCGGCTTTGCGCTCTCGGAAAAGCCATTGCCGCGGGCGAAACAGCAGGCGGTGCTCGACGAACTGCTCCGGATGGCCTCGGGATAAGGACTGCGCAGCTACGCGATTGGATCGAATATGCTACAGGAGCGAATAACAGGCCGGAGACCAAAGTATGACCGCCTCGCCCGAACGCCTCGAAGGCACCGTCGATCCCAAATTGCTGGAAATTCTGGTTTGTCCAGTAACCAAGGGTCCGCTCGAATTTGACGCAATAAAGCAGGAATTGATCTCGCGCTCGGCAAAGCTCGCTTATCCCATTCGCGACGGCATCCCGATCATGCTGCCGGAAGAGGCAAGGAAGATCGAGTGAGTATGCAGCTCGCGCATTCCAACGAGCGGAGAGCAGAGCACCGCACTCCCAATCGCAGTGCCTGCAACTCGTCTGTTACGAGGATGTCTCGCGTTACAACGCTTCGCCCTTCAACAGCCGGGGCACCTCGCCCGCAAGTCCCGCCGCCTGGCGGATGAACATGTTTTTCAGCGGCGGGGCGCGATCGACCAGCCCCAGCCCGATATCGCGCACGGCGCGCAACAGCGCCGATTCGTTCGAGAACAAAAGATTCAGCGTGTTGGTGGCGAGCCCCATCGCCATGGTATCGAACCGCCGCCAGCGCTGATAGCGCTCGAGCACGTCGGCCTGCCCGAGGTCCATGCCGAGCCGAGCCGCATCGACGACGACCTCGGCGAGCGCCGCGACATCCTTCAAGCCCATATTGAGCCCCTGCCCCGCGATCGGGTGAATCACATGCGCGGCGTCGCCGACCAGCGCCAGCCGTTGGCCGATGAACGAGCGCGCGACGAAATAGCCGAGCGGAAAGGCGCGCGGCTTGTCGAGCGCCTTGATCTCGCCGAGATGCAAACCAAAGCGCTGTTCGAGTTCGCCGTGAAATTCGTCCTCGCTCAAGGCAACAATGCGCGCCGCTTCGGCGCGCTTCTCGGTCCAGACCAGCGACGAGCGTTTTCCGGCTAGCGGCAGGATCGCGAACGGACCGGAAGGGAGGAAATGTTCCTCGGCGCGGCCATGATGGTCGCGCTCGTGGCCGACAGTGACCACGATGCCGGATTGATCGTAATCCCAGCCATGGGTGGCTATCCCTGCACGCTCGCGTAATCTTGAGCGCGCGCCGTCGGCGGCAACGAGCAAGCTCGCCTCGATAACGCTGCCGTCAGCCAACGTCACATCGACGCCGTCGCTGCGCGATTCGAATGTCGTCACCGCGGTGGCTCTGAGATCGACGCCCTCCGCCTCGGCGCGCTTGACGAGCGCGTCAATCAGGTGACGATTCTCGACCATGTGCGCGAACGGTTCGCCCGGTTCGACATCGCCGGCGAAAGTCAGGAATACCGGACGGGTCGCATCTTCCAGTCTGGAATCGGTGACGACCATGTCGAGAATAGGCTGCACCCCGGCAGCGACCTGATCCCACACCCCGATGGTATCGAACAACCGGCGGCAGGCGGCAACGATCGCGGTCGCGCGCGGATCACGGCTCGGTCGTGTCGCCAGCGCGGGATCGGCCACGATGACGGGAATATCAACGCCAAGGCCTTGACGCAGCGCCAGCGCCAGCGCCAGACCGGCAAACGCGCCGCCGCCGATGACAATGCTTCGCTGTGCTGACATGCTGAACCTGCCTACCCGCGCTCTTGCTACCTGACTATAGCTGGGCGAAACAAGGCCGTGAAACAAGTGTTCCTGGCCTCAGTTCGTCGTTCCGGGTCACGCGCCTTCGCGTGAACCCGGAAATCTCAAGATTCCGGATTCGAGGCTTCGCCTCCGGGAATGACGTTGCGATCGACAACCTGAAAGGGCTTCAATGTCCAAAGGCTTGATTGACCTGATTTCCATTCTCGATCTTGAGCCGATCGAGGTGAATATGTTTCGGGGCAACAGTCCGAAGACGAGCTGGCAGCGCGTGTTCGGCGGGCAGGTGATCGGGCAGGCGATGGTGGCGGCCTGCCGCACGGTCGAAGGCCGCCTGCCGCATTCGCTGCATTGCTATTTCATCCTGCCCGGCGATCCGCAGATTCCGATCATTTACGAGGTCGAGCGGCTGCGTGATGGCAAGAGCTATTCGACCCGCCGGGTCACCGCGATCCAGCACGGCAACGCCATCTTCTCCATCATGGTGTCGTTTCATGTCGAAGAGGAAGCCGCGTTCGACCATCAGGACAAGATGCCGGAGGTGCCGCCGCCGGAAAAGCTCACCGCCGAAGAGGTCGCGAAACAGCCGATGTTCCGTGAGATGCCGGAATTCATTCGTCGCTATTACGAATCCGACCGTCCGATCGAGCTGCGCCCGGTCGAGCTTGGCCGCTATTTCGGCCAGAAGATCGACGACGGCCGCATCCATGTCTGGATCCGAACCGCGGCGAAACTGCCAGACGATCCGGCACTGCATATGTGCGCGCTGGCCTATGCGTCGGATTTCTCGTTGCTCGATGCCGTCACGGCGCGCTACGGCCGCACCCTGTTCGACAAGCGTATGATGCCTGCGAGTCTCGATCACGCGATGTGGTTTCACCGGCCGTTCCGCGCCGACGAATGGCTGCTTTACGCGCAGGACTCGCCGAGCGCGCAGGGTGGCCGTGGCCTGACCCGCGGGCTGATCTTCAAACCCGACGGCACGCTGGTGGCCTCGGTTGCCCAGGAAGGCTCAATCCGCGAACGCAGGTGACGCGGTGTCGACTTGGGTCGCTCGTTCGACAAGCGCGAATTGGGTGACGTACCAGCGGGTGTACCATCCGAGCGCCCATGGGATCGGGATGATGAAAGCGGCGATCAGGCAGAAAACCACCGTCCGCCACAGCACCTGCCATCCGCTGGCCTCGAACACAATATCTCGCCGGCTGCCGTCAATGTGACGGCATATCCACCGCAGCCATGCCGTAACCACCCAAGCCCAGCCGATAATGGTGATGGCTGAAATGTAGAGCAGCAAATACCAGCCGACATAGGCCGAGGGACTCCCTGTAAAGTTGAATGGGAGTTGACGTCCCTCCGAACTGATATTGGCGACGATCCATCTGACCGTCATCCACGACAGGAACGCTTGCAACGCGATAACAATTAAAACGGGATACCAGGTATCACTGAAACCCGCATAGGAGCAGAGCCCCTGGATCACGAAGACGTACCAAATGTCGCCGGGCTTACCGGTGAACCCGAGACCTGGCCGCCGCGGAACGCGCAGGTGCTCGATAAACCATCGGTAGAAACCCGTCGCCGCCCAGGGCGCCGGAATCACCAGCATGATGCCGATCGAGAAAAGCAACGCGCGCCCGAGCAGTGCCCAGATGCTGAAGTCCGCCGAGAGCGACTGACCGCTCGTGGTGCTGCCAGTTGCCGGTGGCACGCCCGAAAGCGGAACGGCCGGCGGGCCTGAAACGCCTGAGAGAAAGCCTGGAATATCCCCCGCTTTTTGCCAGTCCGCCATGCCCTCGCTCCAGACCAGCGTCTCCGCGGTGACTGTCCCTCTGGTGACGAACTCGCGTAGCTGAACTTCCGGGTAAGGACCTTGTTGCTTGCCCTCCGACGCAAAAAACCAGGATCGGTTCGACATTTCACCCCCTTAGGCGTTTTATTGCGACGGCCAGCCAACAAGACGGCTGGCGAAACCATATTTTGGCGGACTATCCCGGTGCCTGTACAGGGAGGCTGTCGCGCGGCAACAGCCTGCAGCAATTGTTTTTCGGCCATGCCTGCAACTTTTTGTGCCATTCGCTCAGAAAGATGCCAGACTTGTATAGGGCGCAAATCAACGCGCGACCGACCCTGTCTTTTATTCGAGAAAATGAAGGCCTGACCATGAAGCTCGTTGTTGCCATTATCAAACCATTCAAACTTGACGAGGTGCGTCAGGCACTCACCGCGATCGGGGTCAGCGGGATGACCGTAACTGAGGTCAAGGGTTACGGCCGCCAGAAGGGTCACACGGAGATCTATCGCGGCGCCGAATATGTCGTGAATTTTCTGCCGAAACTGCGGATCGAGATCGCTGTCGCCTCGAATCTCGCCGACAAGGCGGTCGAGGTCATTACCTCCAGCGCGCGCACCGGTCAGATCGGCGACGGAAAGATATTCGTGACTCCGATCGATCACGCGTTGCGGATCCGAACCGGCGAAACCGACAGCGACGCGCTCTAAATTCTCGCACTTCAGTCGCATCCGGCAACGACGCCGGGCGTGCGATCACAAAAATCATAACCGGCTGGGGAAATACCATGGGGGCACTATCGTGTCGTGCAGCGAGGTTGGCTGCGCCAATCAGTTTTGCAACGATCTTCTCGTTCGCGACACCGGCGTTTGCCGAAACGTCCGATATCAGCGCCGCCGACACCGCATGGATGATTGTTGCTACAGCGCTGGTATTGATGATGACGATACCGGGTCTGGCGTTGTTCTATTCCGGCATGGTGCGCAAGAAGAACGTGCTGGCGACGATGGCGCAAAGCCTCGCAGCCGTAGCCATTATTTCGATTCTCTGGGTGGCGTTCGGATATTCACTGGCGTTCGTCGGCGATGGTCCCTGGCTTGGAACGCTCGATCGCTGGTTTCTCGCGGGCATGACCATGGATGGCGTCAATCCGGTGGCGAAGACGATTCCGGAAGCGCTTTTCATGCTCTACCAGATGACGTTTGCCATCATCACCGTAGCGCTGGTGGCAGGCTCCGTTGCCGACCGGATGCGGTTCTCGGCCTATCTTTTGTTTTCCATCGGCTGGTTCATGTTCGTCTACGTCCCGCTCGCACACTGGGTTTGGGGCGGCGGCTTCCTCGGCACCGTGGGTGTGCTGGATTTTGCCGGCGGCCTCGTGGTGCATCTCAGTGCAGGCGTCGGCGGCCTGGTTGCGGCCAAAGTGATGGGCCGGCGACTTGGCTATGGCGTCGAGAATTTGTCGCCGTTCGATTTGTCGCTCGCAGTAATGGGTACCGGACTACTATGGGTCGGCTGGTTCGGTTTCAACGGCGGATCGGCGCTGGCTGCTAATTCGCGCGCTGTCATGGCGATCATCGCTACCCATCTCGCAGCCTGTGCCGGAGCGCTGACTTGGGGCGCGATCGAATGGACGACCCAGCGCAAACCGTCGGTGCTCGGAATGATTTCCGGCGCGATCGCGGGTCTCGGAACGATTACGCCCGCTTCCGGATTTGTCGCCCCGTGGCACGGCATCTTCATCGGTGTGATCGCCGGTCTGGTGTGCTTTTGGGCCTGCACTTGGCTGAAACGCCGTTTCAACTACGATGATTCGCTCGACGTTTTCGGAGTCCACGGCATCGGCGGAATGACCGGAATCTTGCTGGCAGGGGTATTTGCGACGGCCGCGATCGGCGGAACGCCCGGCCTGATCGAGGGCAATCCGCGGCAACTGCTGATCCAGCTCTATGGTGTCGCGGTGACCCTGGTTTGGTCCGGCGGCGTGACCTACGTGCTGCTGAAACTGGTCAGCGCGTTTGTACCGCTACGGGTATCCCGCGAGCATGAGCTTGAGGGCCTCGATATTTCGCAGCACGGCGAGGCTCTGCAGTAGATTTCCCCATCCTAATACCGTTTTCCTGCCCTCCCGGTAAGCAAGATTATGTCGGGACTCTGTCGTGCCTTCGTTTTGGGCAGACGTGATTAGGCTTTGGGCGCGACCGAATAACGCAGGTCGGACCGATTCCTGCAAAGGGCGAAAAGGTCCGCGTTCATAATCCGTTAGGGAATGCGGCCGATCTGGCACGGCATTTGATTCTAAGGGTGCTGGCTGTGCCCGCGTAGTGAACTTCTCCGCGTGGTGAACCTCAGTCGAGAACGCCCGGTCGTGTCTGGACCGGGCCCAAGCGGGGATAGGACCCATGAAAATTGTTATGGCGATCATCAAGCCATTCAAGCTCGAAGAAGTCCGTGACGCCCTGACCGCCATTGGCGTTCACGGTCTCACGGTGACGGAAGTCAAGGGATATGGCCGGCAGAAGGGCCATACGGAGATTTATCGCGGTGCTGAATACGCGGTGAGCTTTCTGCCCAAGATCAAGATCGAGGTCGCTGTCGCCTCGGACCAGGTCGACAAAACCATCGATGCCATCACCTCGGCGGCAAAAACCGGACAGATCGGCGACGGCAAGATCTTCGTCATCAACCTCGACCATGCGGTTCGCATCCGTACGGGAGAGGCAGATGCCGCGGCACTCTGATTTCGCGCTCAACCTTATCCAATCAGGAGTAAAACAAATGACGTTCAAACGTCCCTATAGCGCGGGATTAGCGGCCCTCGCCGTCGGCCTTTTCGCCGCGACCGCTGCTTGCGCGGAGCCAACCATCAACAAGGGCGACAATGCGTGGATGCTGACATCGACGGTGCTGGTGCTGTTGATGACGATCCCCGGCCTCGCGCTATTCTATGGCGGGCTCGTCCGCTCCAAGAACATGCTCTCGGTGCTGGCGCAGGTTTTCTACACGGTCTGCATGGTCACCATCATCTGGGCGCTGTACGGCTACAGCCTCGCCTTCACCGGCGGTTCAGACTTCATCGGTGGCTTCTCGAAAGCTTTCCTGATGGGCGTGACCCCGGATTCCAAGGCGGCGACATTCAGCGTCGATGCCAACATCTCCGAGCTCGTGTATGTCTGCTTCCAGATGACGTTCGCGGCGATCACTCCCGCACTTATCGTCGGCGCGTTTGCCGAACGCATGAAGTTCGCGGCGGTGGCGCTGTTCATCCCGCTCTGGGTGACGCTGATCTATTTCCCGATCGCGCACATGGTTTGGTACTGGGCCGGACCGGACGCGATCTCGGATGCGGTCAAGGCTCTTGCTGCAGCGGGTGATGCGGCGGCGAAGACTGCGGCGCAGGCCAAACTCGATGAAGTCAATGCCGACGCCGGCTGGGTCTTCAAGAAGGGCGCGATCGACTTCGCAGGCGGCACCGTGGTGCACATCAATGCCGGCATCGCCGGTCTCGTCGGCGCGCTCCTGATCGGCAAGCGGACCGGCTATGGCAAGGACCTGATGGCTCCGCATTCGTTGACCATGACCATGATCGGCGCCTCGCTGCTCTGGGTCGGCTGGTTCGGCTTCAACGCCGGATCGAACCTCGAAGCCAATGGCGGCGCCGCGCTCGCCATGACCAACTCGTTCGAAGCAACTGCGGCGGCCGCGATGTCCTGGATGTTCGCGGAGTGGATCATCAAGGGCCATCCCTCGCTACTCGGCGCATTGTCGGGCGCGGTGGCGGGACTTGTAGCGGTCACGCCCGCGGCCGGTTACTCCGGTCCGATGGGAGCGATCGTGCTCGGTCTCGTGGTCGGTGTGGTCTGTCTGTTCTTCTGCACCGTGATCAAGAACGCGCTCGGCTACGACGATTCGCTCGACGTGTTCGGCGTCCACTGCGTCGGCGGAATCGTCGGCGCGCTCGGCACCGGCATCCTGGTGAATCCGGCGCTCGGCGGCGCCGGCATCATGGACTACACCACCGGCAAGATCGCCGATTACGATCTCGTTGCCCAGATGACCTCGCAAATCTGGGGCGTCTGCACCACGCTGGTGTGGTCGGGCATCGGTTCGGCGATCCTCTACAAGGTCGTCGATGTCATCGTCGGCCTGCGTGCCAACGTCGAGACCGAACGCGAAGGCCTCGACATCACCGAGCACACGGAGCGCGCCTACAACATGTGAGTTCTCCCGGGACGCGACTCACGTGGTCGCGCCCAGAACTACGGTTTGGGCACATACCCGGCAATGCCCCGACCGTTGAGGGGCTCCAGCGCAAGTTGGAGCCCCTTTCTTTTTCGGGGAATTGACGGTCCGGATAAGCCCGGAGCGTCGATGGTTAATCGTGTCTTAACCTCGCCGTATCTATGGTGGTCTTATCTGTTTCCGGCCGGTCTCGAAGGGCATCGGCTGCCCCAAGAATGTTGGCGTTTCAAGAATGGCAATGACCGCTTCATCCCGTGCGCCACAGGGCGCCGGCAGTCAGGAAAGCGAGCGCTCGCCATTCGCACGGCTGACCGACTTGCTGGCCCCCTACCAGCCGGCTAAGCCGTTGATTACGCTATCGTTGGGCGAACCGCAGCACCCGGTGCCGGCTTTTGTCGGTCCAGTGCTGGCCAAACACATCTGCGGAGTTCGGCCGCTATCCCATCGCCAAGGGCATCGAACCGTTCCGCCGGGCGGCTGCGAACTGGCTTGCCACCCGGTTCAAGCTGCCGCGAGCGATCGATCCCGAGAGCGAGATTTTGGTGCTGAACGGCAGCCGCGAGGGGCTGTTTTTCGCGGCGATTACGGCTGCGCGTTATGTCGGCGAGCGCAGGGGCAAGCCCGCGATCCTGATGCCCAATCCATTTTATCCTGCCTATGGGGCCGGTGCGCGCGCCGCGGACTGCGAGGCGATTTATCTGCCGACCACGCTCGCCAACGGATTCCTGCCGGACCTCGATACGCTCGATGACGCCACTCTGGCGAGGACCGTCGCGGTCTATATCGCCTCACCTGCGAATCCGCAGGGCGCGGTGGCATCGAAGGAATATTTCGGCCGCCTGAAGAAACTGGCGGACCGTTTCGGCTTCATGATTCTGAGCGACGAATGTTATTCGGAAATCTACACGGAAGCGGCTCCCGGCAGCATGCTGGAATGCGCCGGCCCCGATTTCACAAATGTCGTCGCTTTTCAGTCGCTATCAAAGCGCTCCAACCTGCCCGGGATGCGAGTCGGCTTTGCGGCCGGTGACAAGAGCTTTCTCAACATGTTTCACGAACTGCGCAATGTCGCCGGGCCTCAGGTGCCGGTGCCGCTGCAGCATGTCGCGATCACGGCCTACAGCGACGAGGCACATGTCGAGGAGAACAGGCGGCTCTACCGAATCAAGTTCGATCTCGCCGATCAGATTCTCGGCAATCGCTATGGCTATCGTCGGCCCGCCGGCGGTTTCTGCGTCTGGCTCGATGTGTCGGCCCACGGCGGCGACGAAGCGGCAACGGTGAAACTCTATAAGGACGGCGGCGTGCGTGTGGTGCCCGGAAGTTATCTGGCGCGGCGGCAACCCGACGGCAGCAATCCCGGCGCGGGCTACATTCGCCTGGCGCTGGTTCAGGACAGTGAAACAACAGCCGAGGCGTTGCACCGGCTGGTCGAAATTCTTGATTAGTCGCAGGGCCCAATGAGCATGCCAGCGATCGAACGCGTCATCCCCATCGTTGGCCAGTTGCCGGCGGCGATCCGCGAGGCCCTGGCGCGGCGGCTGCGCGAACTCGCCGGATTGATCCTGATCGCACTGTCTGGCGTGGCGGCGGCCG
The DNA here is from genome assembly GCA_963732455.1 of uncultured Alphaproteobacteria bacterium. GTDB lineage: Bacteria > Pseudomonadota > Alphaproteobacteria > Rhizobiales > Xanthobacteraceae > Bradyrhizobium. The sequence continues at coordinate 467,658 of CAVSZM010000012.1, forward strand.
CGCTCATGACATGGTCGGTGCAGGATCCCAGCCTCAGTCACGCGACGTCCCGCGCGATTCGCAATATCGTCGGCTATCCCGGCGCGATCGGCGCCGATCTGTTGATGCAGATTCTCGGTCTCGGCGCGATCATGCTGATCCTGCCGGTCGCGGTGTGGGGCTGGCGCATGCTGAACCATCGCACCTTCGACCGCGAGGCAGTGCGGTTCGCGTGCTGGATCCTCTGCACCGTAATCTCGGCAGGCTTTGCAAGCTGCTGGCCGCATAGCGGGGCATGGCCGCTGCCGACCGGGCTCGGCGGTGTTGTCGGCGACGCGCTCGTTCGCGCGCCGGCCGTGGTTTTCGGTCCGCCCGGAATCGTCTATCGCCTCGTGCTGGGAACGATGCTGTTCGCCGCGATGATCGCCACATTCCTGATCGCCGGCGGCATGGGTTCACGTCCGCGGGAAGACGAGTTGACGCCGATCGAAGACGATGACGCACTGTTCGCGGAAGATCACGACAGCAGCTCGGTCTCACTGGGATGGGCGTTTCATGCCGCCATGAGCGCGAAAGCGCGGCTGTGGCGGTTGCTGACTTTGGCTTATGGCTGGCTGGTCGCGAGCTCGCCGGCTCCGCGTGCGCCCTTGTTCGAACGTCAAGAGCCAAGCCTTGGCGAACGCATGGCCCCCTCGCCGGCCGAAGAAGATATAGAAGACGATGACGAAGATGAGGAGGAAATTCCCGCAGCCCGCGCCTCCCGCAAGAAGGCCGCGCCGCGCGTGCCATCGCGCAAATCATCCGAAAAATTCGACCTGCCTCCGATTTCCGTGCTGACCGCGCCGAGGGCCTCGGATCGCCAGCCGCTCAGCAAGTCGGAACTCGATTCCAACTCGCGCGCGCTGGAAGGCGTGCTCGGCGATTTCGGTGTCCGCGGTGAAATCGTCAAGGCCCACCCGGGGCCGGTGGTGACATTGTATGAACTTGAGCCCGCGCCTGGCATCAAATCGTCGCGTGTCATCGGGCTGGCGGATGACATCGCGCGCTCGATGAGCGCGCTCTCGGCGCGCGTCGCCGTCGTTCCCGGCCGCAACGCCATCGGCATCGAATTGCCAAACCCGCATCGCGAAAAAGTTTATTTACGCGAATTGCTGGCGGTCAAGGATGGCAATGAATCGGTCGCAAAGCTTCCGCTTTGTCTCGGCAAGAATATCGGCGGCGAATCCATCATCGTCGATCTTGCGCGCATGCCGCATCTGCTGATCGCCGGAACCACCGGCTCGGGCAAATCGGTCGCCATCAACACTATGATCCTCAGCATGCTGTACCGGCTGCGTCCGGATCAATGCCGCCTGATCATGGTCGATCCGAAGATGCTCGAACTCTCTGTCTATGACGGCATCCCACACCTGCTGACGCCGGTCGTGACCGATCCGAAGAAGGCCGTGGTCGCGCTGAAATGGGCGGTGCGCGAGATGGAAGAACGCTACAAGAAAATGTCCAAGCTCGGCGTGCGCAACATCGACGGCTATAATGCGCGCCTGGTGGAAGCCCGATACAAGGGCGAGGAGTTGACGCGCACGGTGCATACCGGCTTCGACAAGGAGACCGGCAAGGCCATCTATGAGAACGAGAAGCTCGATCTCGATCCGCTGCCCTACATCGTCATCATCGTCGACGAAATGGCCGACCTGATGATGGTCGCCGGCAAGGATATCGAAGGCGCGGTGCAACGATTGGCGCAAATGGCGCGCGCCGCGGGTCTGCATGTGATTCTGGCCACGCAACGACCGTCTGTCGACGTCATCACCGGCACCATCAAGGCGAACTTTCCGACCCGCATCTCGTTTCAAGTCACCTCGAAAATCGACAGCCGCACCATCCTTGGCGAAATGGGCGCCGAGCAGCTGCTGGGACAGGGCGACATGCTCTATATGGCGGGAGGCGGACGCATCAGCCGTGTGCACGGACCTTTCGTCTCGGATGAAGAGGTCGAGAAGGTGGTGCGCCATCTCAAGTCGCAGGGCCAGCCGGAATATCTCGAAGCGGTCACGGCGGAGGAGCCGACCGACGAAGACGGCGCGGTGTTCGATTCCACTGGCATGGGTGGCGATGGTGGCGGCGACCTGTTCGCGCAGGCGGTGGCGATCGTCAAGCGCGACCGCAAGGCTTCGACCAGTTACATCCAGCGCCGGCTGCAGATCGGATATAACCGCGCCGCGTCGCTTATGGAGCGGATGGAACTTGAGGGCATCGTTGGACAGGCCAATCATGCGGGAAAGCGCGAGATTTTGGTCGAAGAAGAAGAAAGCCGCTTTTAGTAGGCGTCACTAGGCCCGGGGATTGCCGGAGTTGGTCTTATATTTTCACTCAAAAACCATATCTCCTTTTGGCAAAACCACTATAAAATGGCCCGAAGCCAGGCAGGACGAGCGTTGAATAGAAACCCGAACTTTCGAATGGCAGAACAACTCGCAGCACGCGGCATCCTCACCGCATTAGCGGTGCTGATCGCGGCATCCTTGGCCGGCGCCGTCAATCCGGCTTCTGCCCAGACCGTTCCCATCCCAAAACCTGCGCCAAAGGCTCGCGGCGGCGTTCTGATGAGCGCATCGGACCCAGTGAAGGGCCCGATGACGACCGGAGCAACCCCGGCGGCCCCGCCGAATCCGGTGATCCCGGATCCGCACCGGAATCTACCCGCCAATATTTTCGCGACCTTCGATGCGACCCAAAAAGCCCAAGCCGCCAAGGTGAGTTCCTATCTTTCGTCGCTGCAGACGCTGGTCGGAAATTTCGTCCAAGTCGGACCTGACGGCAGCAAGACCAAGGGCGATTTTTACATCCAGAAGCCCGGCAAGGTGCGTTTCGAATATGAGGCGCCGAGTCCCATCGCGATTATTGCCGACGGATCATCGCTGGCGGTGCGCGACCGCAAGCTTGCCACCCAGGACATCTATCCGTTGTCGCAGACACCGCTGCGATATCTGCTGTCGGACCGCATCGATCTCCTGAAGGACACCAATGTCGTGAACGTGACGGCCGATGACGTCTTCATCACCGTTACCATCGAGGAGAAGCAGGCGCTGATCGGCACCAGCCGCTTGATGCTGATGGTCGGCACCAAGGACGGTCAACTCAAGCAATGGACAGTGACCGACCCGCAAGGGTATGACACCACGGTTGCGGTCTACAATCTGGACTCCTCCAGGAAAGTCGATCCCGGCCTGTTCAAGATCGACTTTACCAACTATTCAACGCCGCCTGGCTAGAACCGACCTTACGCCGCCAGCATCGGCCTCCTGGTCCAAGACGCCGCTTCGCGGCTCTCTCCCCTTCAGGATTTGTCGTCCGCGTCTCGAAGCCACAGGATGATACGTGTCTTTCCGCGGTTGTACGGATAAATCGTCCCCATGCGCTTCTCCCTGACAACATGGAATATCAATTCGGTGCGCCTGCGCATCGATCTCGTCGCCAAATTTCTCAAGGCAACGAGGCCGGACGTGCTGTGCCTGCAGGAAACCAAATGCATAGACGACGCATTTCCGCTGAAGCGCTTCAGGCGCTTGGGCTATGAGCACGTCGCGCTGAACGGACAGAAGGGTTATCATGGCGTCGCCGTCGTTTCGAAACTGCCGTTCGAGACGACAGATATCAGAACCTTCTGCGACAATATCGACTCGCGTCACATCTCGGTTAGGTTCGGCGGCAAGGCGCAGCTCTCGAAACCGCTGGTGCTACATAATTTCTACGTCCCCGCCGGCGGCGATGTTCCAGATCCCGCGCTCAATCCGAAGTTCGAGCACAAGCTAAGATTTCTCGACGAGATGAAGGCCTGCGAACCCTTGCATCCACGCGGCGATGACCGGCACATCCTGGTGGGCGATCTCAATGTCGCTCCGCATGAGAATGACGTATGGTCGCACAAGCAATTGTTGAAAGTCGTGTCGCACACCCCGATCGAATGCGAGAAGCTGCTGGCGGCACAGATCCACGGCGAATGGATCGACGTTGCGCGCCAACGCATCCCGCTTTCGGAGAAAGTCTATACGTGGTGGAGCTACCGCGCCGCGGACTGGACGTTAGCCGATCGCGGTCGCCGGCTCGACCACATCTGGGTATCGCGCGCCCTCCAGGACGGCGTCAGTGATTTCCGGATCACGAGAGATGCCCGCGGCTGGGAGCGGCCCTCCGACCACGTTCCGGTAACGGTGACGCTGGAGGTGTAGAGCAGGCTTCAAATACCCAGCTTCGCGCCCGCCATCAAAATATCGCTGGCGATCTGGCTGGTACGGTTGGCGAATTCATCGCGAAGCCGGCGCGCCGCGGCGGGATCGCTTTCCAGCACGCGCTGAAACAGGCTGCGCGTAACCCGGACCACAGTGGAATGTTCCATTGCAACTGCCGTGGAAGGCCGCCGCATCGCGACCACAAGTGCGAGTTCGCCGATTAGCGAGCCCGGACCCGCCACGATTTCGGCGCCGTCGCCGTCCTCGATCCGGAACGCACCGCGCTGAACGATAAAACCCGCATCGGCATCATCGCCTGAATTGAAGAGCACCTCGCCGCGCGTGACGTCGCGCTGTTCGGAGCCGATCGCCAGCATACGCAGGGCCGTCGTTCCCAACATGCGCAGTGTCGGGACGCGCTCAAGCAGGGCAACATCATCTTCGATCGACATCCAGCACCGGTTGCGCCATTAAGAATCGGTGCTTGAACCGTATCACGGCACCAGCTTGTAGCCACCGGCTTCTGTCACCAGTATTTCGGGGTTGGCCGCATCTTTCTCGATCTTCTGACGCAGCCGATAAATATGGGTTTCCAGGGTGTGCGTGGTGACGCCCGAATTGTAGCCCCACACTTCCTGCAACAGCGTCTCGCGTGACACCGGAAGCTGGCCAGCGCGATACAGGAACCGCAGGATCGCGGTTTCCTTCTCGGTCAGCCGCACTTTTCTGGCATTGGCGCCGGTCAGCATTTTGGAGCCCGGCCGGAAACTGTAGGGACCGACGGAAAACACCGCGTCTTCGCTGGCTTCATGCTGGCGAAGCTGCGCCCTGATTCTCGCCAGCAGCACCGCGAACCGGAACGGCTTGGCTACATAGTCATTGGCACCGGATTCCAGTCCAAGGATGGTGTCCGAATCGGTATCGTGTCCGGTGAGCATGATGATGGGGGCCTTGAAGCCGCCCTTTCGCAAGCTGCGAACGACTTCGCGACCGTCGGTGTCCGGTAACCCGACATCCATCAGCACGAGATCGGGGGAATTGGCCTTGGCGGCGCTGGCGCCTTTGGCGCCTGTATCGACGGCGGAGGCTTCGAATTCGTCGTGCAGCGATAATTGCTCCACCAGCGTGTCACGCAGATCGGTATCGTCATCCACGATCAGGATCTTGCGGGCATTGGCCATGAGTACAATCCTCTTGGGACGCGGCGGGTGCGAGCGGAAAGTGCCTTCAGCCGACTCTTGGTTGTAAAGTCAGGGTTCGTCTGGTCTTGATTCGTCTTGAGGTAAGGGACTGTTACAGATTCACAAGCCGAAATTCAGTCTATTCCAGAATCGCGGGCATTTAGATGAATGTCCTGTAATGGGGGAAAAGAAGAATTTGCGGGTGGCGCGACGGTCGTGGGTTGGCGAATCGCATGGAAAGGCACAATATTTCAAATACTTATAAAGCATCCCTACGTGACAGTCCACTTTCCTCGGTCAGGATTCGAACCGCTGCCGGGGATCCGCGCCGGGGCTGGCTTACCGCCGGCGGGCAGACCGTTCCGGTCGCGCTCGGGCGCGGCGGCGTCAAGGCCAACAAGCGCGAGGGCGACGGCGGGACCCCAAGAGGCACGTTCCGGCCGCTGCAATTGTGGTGGCGCGCCGACCGCCACCCCAGACCGCGTACATTTCTGCCGGTTCGCGCCATCGGCCCTCACGACGCCTGGTGCGAGGACCCCTTAAGCCGCCATTACAACCAGCCGGTACGATTGGATCGCGATCGCGGCGGCGATCGACTCAAGCGCGACGATCATCTCTATGATTTTGTTGTCGAGATAGATCACAACAGTTCACCGCGCATAGCTGGGCGCGGCAGCGCGGTATTCCTGCATCTGGCTCGCGAGAATTTTTCACCGACCGCAGGCTGCGTTTCCATGACGAAATCGGCGATGTTGCAATTGTTGCAGCGGCTGGGCCCGGACACCAGGATTGTAATTGAGTAAGAGAGCGCGAATTCAGCGCCAGTTATTGCGGCAAAATGTGCGGTCCGCTCAAAACCTTTATCGCGCCCCGAAAATCGCCGAGCCGACTCGAATATGGGTGGCGCCAAACTGGATCGCGATTGCGAAGTCGGCGCTCATGCCCATCGAGAGATTCGTCAACCCGTTGCGCGCGGCGATCTTCGCGGTCAGCGCGAAGTGCGGCGCCGGCGCGTCGTTGACCGGCGGAATGCACATCAGGCCGGAAATTGGCAAACCATATTTTTCGCGGCAGCTGGCAATAAAGGCGTCCGCCTCGGCCGGCGCAACGCCCGCCTTCTGCGGCTCCTCCCCGGTATTGAGCTGGACGAACAACTGGGGCCGCCGTTTTTGAGAGTTGATTTCCTTGGCTAGCGCTTCGCAGATACTCGGACGATCAACCGAATGAATCGCGTCGAACAACGCCACGGCTTCCTTTGCCTTGTTGGATTGCAGCGGCCCGATCAGATGCAGCGCGACGCCGGGGTAAGCCGACATTAGCCTTGGCCACTTCGCCCTGGCTTCCTGTACGCGATTTTCGCCGAATACGCGCTGTCCGGCCTCGATCACAGGCACAATTGCATCCGCACCAAACGTTTTTGACACCGCGATCAGCATCACCGACGCGCGATCCCGGCGTGCTTCCTTGCAAGTGCGTGCGATATCTTGCTCGACCTTGGAAAGCCCGCCTTGCAAAGGCGAGGTTATTGGCAATGGATCTTGGGCCACCATGTCATCTGCCGGTCGTAAATTTACGGGCCAGTTCGAATTCTACCAGTTCGGGAAACGCTGCCTGAGTCCTTCCCTCTACCCTGCATGTGGGGTCGGGGAACAAAGATGTCACGCGTTAGTTTCAACCGCAAAAGAGTGAAACTCAAGCAGCTTCTCGGAATCCGCGCTGCTGGCGCTGGTTTCTGCTGACGCCCTGCTTTGGCGATGGCGAGCTAACCCGCCGCCAGCTCGCGATCAAGTTCGTTCTCGGTCACGACCCGGTTGCGGCCGGTTCTTTTGGCAAGATAGAGCGCGCGGTCGCATCGCTCAATCAAATCCGCCATCGACTCCCCCGGCTGAAACTGTCCGACACCGATGGACACCGTGATGCTGGGCAGAATCTCGTCGGTGGAGCGGCGGGTGATACGACACTCCGAAATTGAGCGGCGAATGCGCTCGGCAATGGTCTCGCAGGTTGCGAGCTCCGCACCGGGAAGCACGGCTATGAGTTCTTCTCCGCCGTATCGGGCCGCCAGATCGATTTCGCGAACGCGTTCGCGCAAGACATTTGCCATCAATCGAAGCACCTGATCGCCCACGCCGTGCCCGAAATTATCGTTGAACCTCTTGAAATGGTCGATGTCGATCAACAGGACGCTGAGCGGGTCTCCTTTTTCCATCGCCGCTATCTGCGCGGTGCGAAAAAACTCATCGAGGGCCCGGCGGTTTGGCAGACCCGTGAGCGTGTCGGTCCTGGCACGCTCCTCCGATTTGTTCAGCGAATCGCGGATCGTGTCCAACTCGCGCGTTTTCTCGACGAAGTTCTTCTCCAATTTCGTTGCGCGCGCGGCGGCTTTCGCCAGCTCGCTTATCAGATTCTCGACAAGTAATTTTGGATCAACGCCGGCTTCGCTCCGGTCAGCGACATCGCTGATTGCCTCGATTTGCGAGCGGTTATCGGCGATGGCTACGGTCAGGAACTGCTTCGCAGAGGCCATGACCGAGTGGAGCTGTTGCGAAACGTTGTTGAGAGCCGCGTCGTCGGCGTCCTGCGATTCGATATAGGTCGCGAACAGGTCATGACTTGTTGTGACGTCGAACTTGCGTTTGTTGCCGATCAGGATGTCGATCGACCGTTTGAGATCGGATGACGTACCGAGGGAATACTTGTACCAGACGTGAAAATTGTTCGGTGTTGGCGGCACGCGCAGTTCCGCCATGGAACGCATGGCTTTTTCTGCGACAGCCGCCGCGTACTCGAGATCGACCTCTTCAACCGCCTCGCCCGTCACGATCTAGTTTGATCTGCCGCTTGTGTTTTCGGGGACAATGTCTCACGGAAGCGTTAACCACGCCTCAATCCAGCGGACCAAGCGCCGGATCGGCCTGCAGTCGAGCAAGGTGTTGCAGGAATCCGTTCAAGAATCGATTTCAGATCTTCGGGGTTTCCGCCATCACGGAGCGCAGATGGCAGCATTCCGGGTATTCCGGCACCTTCATCCCATTGACCCATCGCGGCCTTTTATGGCCTAGTCCGCCGTCCTTTGAGCGGCCCGCGAATCCACGAAAAGCCTCCGAAATTCCATGACCTCCGAACGCTACAACGCACGCGAATCCGAGCCGCGCTGGCAACGCCGGTGGGATCAGAAAGCGATCTTCGCCTCCAAAAACGACGACCCGCGGCCGAAATATTACGTGCTTGAGATGTTCCCCTACCCGTCCGGACGCATCCACATCGGACATGTCCGCAACTACACCCTGGGTGACGTGCTCGCGCGTTTCATGCGCGCCAAGGGGTTCAACGTGGTGCACCCGATGGGCTGGGATGCGTTCGGGCTGCCGGCGGAAAACGCCGCGATCGAGCGCAACGTCGCGCCCAAGGCGTGGACCTACGACAATATCGCCGCGATGAAGAAGCAGTTGCAGTCGATCGGGCTGTCGCTCGACTGGTCCAGAGAATTCGCGACCTGCGATCCCTCTTATTACAAGCATCAGCAGAAGATGTTTCTGGATTTTCTTCGCGCAGGATTGGCGGAGCGCGAGAAGCGCAAGATCAACTGGGACCCGGTCGACATGACCGTGCTCGCCAACGAGCAGGTGATCGACGGCCGTGGGTGGCGCTCCGGCGCCGTCGTCGAGCAGCGCGAGATGAACCAGTGGGTCTTCAAGATCACGAAATATTCGCAGGAGCTGCTGGACGCGCTCGATACGCTCGATCGTTGGCCCGACAAGGTCCGGCTGATGCAGCGCAACTGGATCGGCCGTTCGGAAGGCTTGCTGGTGCGCTTCGCGCTCGATCCGGCAACGACGCCGTCAGGCGAGACCGAGCTGAAGATATTCACGACCCGGCATGATACGTTGTTCGGTGCAAAATTCATGGCGATCGCGCCGGATCATCCGCTGGCGCAGGCCGCGGCCGCAAAAAATCCGAAGCTCGCGAAATTCATTGCGGAGGCAAAGCGCATCGGTACCGCGCAGGAAATCATCGACACCGCCGAGAAGCTCGGTTTCGATACCGGCATCAAGGCGATCCACCCCTTCGATCCGAGTTGGAGGCTGCCGGTCTATGTCGCCAATTTCGTGCTGATGGAATACGGCACCGGCGCGATCTTCGGCTGCCCCGCGCATGACCAGCGCGACCTGGATTTCGTCAACAAATACGGACTCGGCAACACGCCGGTGGTTTGCCCCGAAGGCCAGGATCCGAAGGCGTTTGTCATCACAGACACCGCCTATGACGGCGACGGCCGCATGATCAATTCGCGCTTCCTCGACGGGATGACCATCGACCAGGCCAAGGAAGATGTCGCGAAGCGGCTGGAGGCCGAAGTGCGCGGCAACCTGCCGGTCGGTGAGCGGCAGGTGAACTTCCGCCTGCGCGACTGGGGCATCTCGCGTCAGCGATATTGGGGTTGCCCGATCCCGGTGATTCATTGTCCGAAATGCGACGTTGTGCCGGTGCCCGACAAGGATCTGCCGGTGGTGCTTCCCGAAGATGTGACGTTCGACAAGCCCGGCAACGCGCTGGACCATCATCCGACCTGGAAGCACGTCATTTGCCCGCAATGCGGCAGCAAGGCACACCGCGAAACCGACACGATGGATACCTTCGTGGATTCGTCATGGTACTTCGCGCGCTTCACCGATCCGTGGAACGAAAAGGCGCCGACCACGCTAACCGTCGTCGACCGGCTGATGCCGGTCGATCAATATATCGGCGGCGTCGAGCACGCGATTCTGCATCTCTTGTATAGCCGCTTCTTTATCCGCGCCATGAAGGCCACAGGCCATATCGGCATGGAAGAACCATTCGCAGGCATGTTCACACAGGGCATGGTGGTGCACGAGACCTATCAAAGGGCCGACGGCTCTTACGTTACGCCCGCTGAGGTCAAAATCGAGACCGGCGCCAACGGCCGCCGCGCAAGCCTTACGGCATCAGGCGAAGAAGTCTCGATAGGCGGAATCGAGAAGATGTCGAAGTCGAAGCGTAACACGGTCGATCCCGACGATATTATCGCGACCTACGGCGCCGACGTTGCCCGCTGGTTCATGCTGTCGGATTCGCCGCCGGACCGCGACGTGATCTGGAGCGACGAGCGGGTGCAGGGCGCGTCGCGCTTCGTACAGCGGCTGTGGCGGCTGGTAAACGAATCCGCCGACATCGCCAGAACCGCTCCGGCGATGCGGCCGTCGACATTCGCAGCCGACGCGCTGGCTATTCGCAAGGCGGCCCATGGCGCGCTCGACAAGGTCTCCGCCGGTATTGAACGGCTGCATTTCAACGTTTGCCTTGCCTATATCCGGGAATTCTCGAATGCGCTGGGCGAAACATTGGTGCGCGAGGAGGAGCCATCACCTGATCTCGCCTGGGCGGTCCGCGAGGCCGCGGTCATTCTTGTTCAACTGTTCGCGCCCATGATGCCGCATCTGGCCGAGGAGTGCTGGCAGGTGCTGGGACAGCCCGGTCTGGTTTCGGAGGCCAATTGGCCCAAAATCGAACGCGATTTGCTGGTTGAAGACACGGTGACGCTGGTGGTTCAGGTCAACGGCAAGAAGCGCGGTGAGGTCACGGTGGCTAGCGGCGCCAGGAATCCGGAAATTGAGGCTGCCGTTTTGTGCCTCGATGCGGTAAAACAGGCTCTCGGCGGCAAAGCCGTCCGCAAGGTGATTATTGTTCCCATGAGGATCGTGAATGTCGTTGGTTAGGTTCCGCATCGCCGCTCGGCTTCTGGCCGTGGCCGCACTGGCGGCGCTGACGGCTGGCTGCTTTCAGCCGATGTATGCCGAACATACCGACGGTACCCCGGGGCTGCGGGAAAAGCTGATGGGAGTGGAAATCCCGCCCGTCGACAAACCCAACGCGTCGCGCGATGCGCGGATCGGGGTCGAAATCCGCAACGCGCTGGCGTTCAAGCTGTACGGCGACGCCACCGGTTTGCCGCCCACCCATCGGCTCGTGCTGCGGTTCACCACGACTCGTTCGTCGCTGATGGTCGATCCGAACACGGCGCTGCCCACCAGCGAAAACTACGGCATCGACGCGCAATACAATCTGATCGAGATCGCCACAAACAGGTCTGTCATGACCGGCAGCACCTTCTCCCGCGTGTCCTATGACATCCCTGGCTCGATCCAGCGTTTCGCCCGCTCCCGCGCCTACAGGGACGCTGAGGATCGCGCGGCCCGGGAAATCGCCGAGAATATCCAGACCCGGCTGGCGTCGTTTTTCGTCGCGGGGACCTGACCTCGACGTCATTTTCGGACGCGCGTCAGCGTGAGCCCGGAATCTCGATCAACTGCATCTACATTCCGGGTCCATGCGAAACGTGTGTCCCGGAACAACAAACAAGGTCTGATCGTGGTCGCACTTCGCGGAAAAGAAATCGACGCCTTTCTCGCCCGGCCCGACCCAGCCCGGCCCATCATCCTGCTCTACGGTCCCGACGCTGGCCTTGTGCGCGAACGCGCCGACGCGCTGCTGTCGTCCGCGGTCGACGATCCCAATGATCCGTTTTCGCTTGTGAGGCTGGATGGCGACGAGCTTTCGGCCGAGCCGTCGCGGCTGGTCGATGAAGCGATGACGATGCCGCTGTTCGGCGGTCGCCGCGCGATACGCATCCGCGCGGGTTCGCGCAGTTTCGCAAGCGGCGTCGATACGCTGGCGCAGACGCCTCTAAAGGATTGCCGGATCGTGATAGAGGCTGGCGAGCTGCGGCCTAAATCGCCGCTGCGCAAGGCCTGCGAGCGCGCCAAGACTGCTGTCGCGATCGGCTGCTACCCCGACGGCGAGCGCGACCTTGCAAAATTAATCGATGACGAATTGCGGGCTTCGAATTTGCGCATCGCGCCCGACGCACGCGCGGCACTGACCACACTGCTCGGCGGCGATCGCCAGGCCTCGCGCAACGAACTGCGCAAACTCGCGCTTTACGCTCACGGCGAAGGCGAGATCTCGCTCGACGATGTGATGGCGGTCGTTGCCGATGCATCCGAATTAAAGATCGATCCGATCGTGGACGGCGCGTTTGCCGGAAAACCGGAGCTGGTCGAGTCCGAATTCGCCAAGGCCGTTATCGCCGGCACGTATCCTGGGATGATTATTTCCGCCGCGCAGCGTCAGGCGGCGTGGCTGCACAAGTCGGCCCTCGCGGTCGCGGAGGGAACGGCGGTATCGACATTGCTCGACAGCGGATTTCCACGTCTGCATTTTTCGCGAAAGGGAAATGTGGAGACCGCACTGCGTAATTTCAACGCCGCCCGGCTGGTAGTGATCATGGATCAACTCGCGACCGCGGCGCTGGAGATGCGCAAGCAGGCGGCGCTGGCGGCCGTGATCGCGCAACGCGCGCTGCTGTCGATTGCAATGAATGCAAGGCGGCGCGGATGATGCGAATTGCAAACTACTGAAGGTATCACACGAGATTCCGGGTTCGCGCGGCCTGGAATGACGAGCCAGACTAGTTCTTGGTGTCCAGCCTTCGCAAAATCTCGTCGAGCTGTTCAAGGTCGCGATAGCGGATGTGCACGGTGCCGCCGGGATCGCGGTGATCGACGTTCACCGCAAGGCCAAGCGCGTCGCTGACCCGCTTTTCGAGAGCGACCATATCCGGGTCTTTCAACTTGCCGCCGCGCGCCTTCTGGGGTTTGCGCGCCGGCACTCCCTCGACATGAGCCAAAGCTTCGGCTTGACGCACGTTGAGGCCTTGCTCGACGATGCGCTTGGCGGCAGCGGCAGGATCGGGCACGCCGATCAATGCGCGCGCGTGCCCGGCCGACAACTGGCCCAAGGCGATGTAGGCCTGCACCTCCGCCGGCAGCTTCGTCAACCGCATCGTGTTGGCGACATGGCTGCGACTTTTGCCGACGATTTTCGCGATCTCATCCTGGCTGCGTTTGAATTCACTGGCGAGCGAGTGATAGCCCTGCGCCTCTTCCATCGCATTGAGGTCTTCGCGTTGAACGTTTTCTATGATCGCGATCTCGAGCGCGTCGCTGTCGTTGACGTCGACCGGTACGATTGGCACCTCGTGCAGGCCGGCGATCTGCGATGCGCGCCAGCGGCGCTCGCCGGCGATGATTTCGTAGCGATCCTGCACGCCGCGAACCGGCCGAACCACGATCGGCTGGATCACGCCGTGTTGCTTGATCGAGTTCGGCGAGTTCGCCAAGTTCGGCATCGGGAAATTCACGGCGTGGATTGCGCGGATTGGGTTTGAGGTATTCGATCGGCACCTTTCGCTGCGTGCGCGGTCGCTCCAGATGCGCGGCCTCGCCTCCGACATCTCCAATCAGACTTGCAAGACCGCGGCCCAGTCGCGAACGTGCTTCGTCGGCCATCGCCAGCTCCCTTGGATTCACTCGCATCACTCCGGAAAAAAGTGTTTTCTTGCACGATGCGGGTGGTTAGTGCGTGCGCAGCTCGCGCTCGCGCTGGATCACTTCCGTTGCAAGCTTGAGATAGGCTTCGCTACCGACGCATTTGAGATCGTAGACCAGCACCGGCTTGCCGTAGGACGGCGCCTCGGAGATCCGCACGTTACGCGGGATCATGGTGTTGTAGACCTTGTTGCCCATGAACTGTCGGACATCGGCAACGACCTGGTTCGACAATTTGTTGCGCGAGTCGAACATCGTCAGCACGATGCCGTGGATCGACAGATTTGGATTGAGCGTGGTGCGCACTTGCTCCACCGTCTGCAGCAACTGCGACAGGCCCTCCAGCGCGAAGAACTCGCACTGCAGCGGGACCAGGATCGCGTCCGACGCGGCCATTGCATTGACGGTGATTAGATTGAGCGACGGCGGACAGTCGATCAGCACGTAGGTGTAGTCGGTCTCCTGCGTGGCGTTGGTGTTCAGCGCCGCGATCGCATCGCGCAACCGAAACGCGCGGTCGCGCGTTGATCCGAGTTCGAGTTCGAGTCCGGACAGATCCATCGTTGAGGCCGCGATATGCAGCCGCGGCACCGCGGTCGGGACGACCGCGTCGCGCAGCGGCGCTTCGCCGATCAGTACGTCATAGGTCGAACAGTTGCGGCTGCGGCGATCGATGCCCAGACCGGTGGACGCATTGCCCTGCGGATCGAGATCGACGATCAGCACACGCTCGCCGATCGCAGCCAGCGCCGTCCCGAGATTGATGGCGGTTGTAGTCTTGCCGACGCCACCTTTCTGGTTGGCGAGCGCCAGGATGCGCGGATGGCCGGTAGGAGGAGGCGTCTTATCCCCTTGATAAATATCATCAATTACGGTCATGCACGGGTGCCGTCTGGTGTAGCAGATTGATTGCGGCGCTCGATTTGATCGAGCTCGACGATCCAGCCGTGTCCGCCGGTGCGGCTAGAATGCAAATGCGGGTTCATATTCCAATATTTAGTAGCTTCGGTCAATTCAGCATCTACATCTTGGCCCTTGAGAAATAATGCCTTTGCGCCCCGTTTCATCAGCGGCTCCGCAAAACCGATCAGCTGGTGTAGCGGAGCCACCGCCCGGGCAGTGACGCAATCGACCTGGCCGCTGATTCTATCCACACTATCCCCGATGTCCGCCAGATGAATTGTGCCGGGCGAGTCGGTGACGCGCAGGGCCTCGCGCAGAAAGGCGGCTTTTTTCGCATTGCGTTCAACCATATGGACCATCGCGCCCGGGGTTTTCGCGAGCTCACAGGCCAGCACCACGCCTGGAAATCCACCGCCGCTGCCGAGATCGACCCATATTTTAGCCGATGGGGCGATGTCCAAAAGCTGCAGCGAATCAGAAATATGACGGGTCCACAGATTTGGAAGAGTCGACGGCGCCACGAGGTTGGTTTTCGCCTGCCATGCCAGCAGCAATTCGACATAGCGGTCCAGCCGCACCTCTGTTTCACGTGAAACTGGCGTCAAGGCGATAGCCCGGACCTTATCGGAGACCAGGACGGGCGAATTAGTCTGCTCGGTTGCTTTGGCCATTGGGTTACGGAGAGATCGGATCGAAGGGCGATCCTGTTTCACGTGAAACAGACTTATGCCGTCGCCGATAAGTTCTTCCGCCTAGTCTCCCGTCTCAGATAGGCCGCTAAGATGCCCAGCGCCGCCGGGGTTAGACCGTCGAGCCGACCCGCCTGCCCTACGGTGCGAGGTCGCGCAGCCTTGAGCTTCGAACGCGCCTCGTTGGAAAGTCCGGGTACCGCGCTGTAATCAATACCGCTCAGGATCAGCCCCTCGTCGCGACGAAAGGCATCGACATCGGCCGTCTGGCGCTTGAGATAGACATCGTATTTGGCGTCGATCTCAAGATGAACCGCGATCGCCGGATCAATCGACGACAATTCCGGCCAGACCGCGCGAACCTGTGCCCAGCCTATCTCTGGATAGGCCAGTAGTTCAAAGGCCGAGCGCCGATGGCCATCCTTGTTGAGTGCCAGGCCGTGCCCTGCGGCTTCGTTAGGTGTCATCGTCAGGGATTTCGCGAGAGCTTTCCCCGCGTTGAGAGCGGCCATCTTGTCACTATGGCGCAGCGAACGCGCTGCTCCCACGCAACCCAGCGCGATTCCCTTGTCGGTCAAGCGCTGATCGGCGTTGTCAGCCCGCAGGGTTAGCCGGTATTCCGCGCGCGAAGTAAACATCCGGTAGGGCTCAGTAATGCCGCGGGTCACGAGATCATCGATCATCACGCCAACATAGCCGTCGGCGCGGTCGAACACGATTGGCTCAGCTCCGCCTGCGGCTAATGCTGCATTAAGACCCGCAACAAGTCCCTGTGCCGCAGCCTCTTCGTAGCCTGTGGTGCCGTTGATCTGTCCGGCCAGGAACAACCCGGGCAGCCGCTTGGTCTGTAGGGTTGGATCGAGTTCGCGCGGGTCGACGTGGTCGTATTCGATGGCATAGCCCGGCCGAACCATGTGTACGCGTTCAAGGCCAGGAATCGTCGCCAGGATGGCTAGTTGCACCTCTTCCGGAAGGGAGGTCGAAATCCCGTTAGGATAGACCGTAGGGTCGTCCAACCCTTCCGGCTCAAGGAAAATCTGATGTCCGTCGCGGTCGCCGAAGCGGACGATTTTATCCTCGATCGACGGGCAATAGCGTGGCCCGGTGCTCTTGATTTGCCCGGAATACATCGGCGAGCGATGCACATTTGCCCGGATCAAGTCATGGGTAGCAGGCGTCGTGCGTGTGATTCCGCACTGGATCTGCGGTGTCGTGATCCGGTCGGTCATCGCCGAAAACGGCTCCGGCGGATCGTCGCCTGGCTGCATTTCCACAGCCGACCAGTTTATAGTCGTGCCATCGAGCCTCGGCGGAGTGCCTGTCTTCAGCCGCCCGAGCGTGAACCCGGCGCGTTCGAACGACTTTGAGAGCCCCATTGCCGGCGCTTCATCGACGCGACCGGCCGGCCAGTTCTGCTCACCGAGATGAATCAAGCCGCGCAGGAAAGTGCCGGTCGTAATGACGACTACGCTCGCGCGGAGCTCGCGATCATTGGCCAGGCGGATGCCAGTAACGCGAGCGCCGGTGACAACCAGTTCATCGGCCTCCCCTTCAATCACGCTGAGATTGGCGGTCTCCGTGATGGCCGTCTGCATTGCCGCCGCATACAACTTGCGATCCGCTTGGGCACGCGGACCCCGCACGGCTGGGCCCTTGCGACGATTGAGCATTCGAAATTGAATGCCCGCGGCATCCGCAACGCGGCCCATCAGCCCGTCGAGCGCATCGACCTCGCGGACAAGGTGACCCTTGCCGAGGCCCCCTATCGCAGGATTGCAGGACATCGCGCCTATGGTCGAGAAGCGATGGGTTACCAGCGCCGTCCTGGCGCCCATTCGCGCGGCTGCGCTCGCGGCTTCACAGCCGGCGTGACCTCCGCCGATCACAATGACGTCGAACGATCCTACTGGGGCAGCCATGCCGGGCCTTTTATAGCGAGGCGGCCAAAGCCGGAAGCAATAACTTCACTCCGGTATCATGTTTCACGTGAAACAGCCGCCAAGGGCGAAACCTGATCTTGTTTCACGTGAAACAAGACTAACAAATGAACGAAGTAATATTTCTAGTACACTTCACTTTCCGATACAGAAATCCCGAAAGATCACTTCGAGGATGTTCTCGACGTCAATGCGGCCGAGCAGTCGTCCCAAAGAATGAACCGCCATTCGCAGCTCCTCGGCGGCAAGCTCCTCGCCCTTCCCAACTACACTAATGCTCCTATCGAGTGAAAGCGCCGTCTCCTGCAACAATTTTCGCTGCCGCTCCCGTCCGATCAGACCACCCTCGCCCGACCCGAAATATTCCTGCGCGAATCCAACCAAGGCTTCAATCAATTCAGCGATCCCGTCGCCGCGCCGAGCCGAGATCCCGAAATCGGCTTCGTCCCCTCCCCGCCCCGACGACACACCGCATTGAGCTGCCGCCGCCAGATCAATTGCCGAGCCCGCCTTATGAGATTTACCTGCGTAGAGATCGATCTTGTTACGCACCACCCACACCGGCGCTGCACCTTCGCGCAGGCTTTCCTGTTCCGCGTCGACCAGCCACAATACGAGGTCAGCCTCCGCCGCCCTCGCCCGCGCGCGCCGCACGCCTTCCTGCTCCACGGGATCCTCGGTATCGCGAATCCCGGCTGTGTCGATCACAGTCACCGGATAGCCGTCGAGATCGAGCTGCACTTCGATCACATCGCGCGTGGTGCCAGCGTGCGGTGACACGATCGCAACCTCGCGCCGAGCCAACTGATTCATCAGCGTCGATTTTCCGACGTTCGGCGGCCCCGCAATTGTGACCACCAACCCCTCGCGCAATCGTTCGCTTTTCCCCTGCGCCGCAAGGACTTCCTGAATTTCGCTCAGCAGCACTCTAATCCTGGCCAGCGCCGGTCCGATCAATTCCGACGGCACGTCACCTTCATCGGAGAAATCTATGCCAGCCTCAATCAGCGCAGCCGCCTCGATGATCTGCGCACGCCAGTCACGAACTCTGTCTCCGAGCATACCTTTCAGGTGACGCAGTGCCTGGCGGCGCTGCCGATCCGTATCGGCACGAATCAGATCGTCGAGACCCTCAGCTTCGGTGAGATCCAACTTACCATTCTCGAACGCGCGGCGGGTAAACTCCCCGGGTTCGGCGGCGCGCACATTCTCGAAAGTCGAGAACGCCGAGAACAGCGCCGCCAGCACAGCACGGCCTCCATGGACGTGAAATTCCGCGACATCCTCTCCGGTCGCGCTCGCGGGTCCCGGGAACCAAAGGACCACCGCATCGTCGATCGGTAGTAAATTCGCGTCGTGTAACAGCACCCGTGCCGCCATCCGCGGCACCAGCTTTTTGCCCGCCAGCGAGGCCATGACGGTCCCGGCCAACGGCCCCGACAACCGCACGATGGCAATGGCGCTCGGTGGCCGGCCTGATGACAGCGCGAAGATCGTCTGCTCGCGTGGATGCATTGCTTATTTGTCCCCGAGCCCCTTGAAAAGGCAACGTAATTACCGCTCGTCCGAGGACTTCATGCAACCAGGGGCAAAGATAAGCAACGGTACAGCCAATATTGCAGCATTGGCGCAGCATTTATGCTGCAGCAGTCCACTGGATTGACCACCGAATCGGCTTTGGTATAAATTATACTGTCATTTCAATATATTACGTTCAACGATGGCGTTTTTCATGTTGCCCCTTGCTGCGGCGAGAACCTTTGAACCACCCACGAAAAAGAGGCGCCCCCCTGCCGAGGACGCCCCCTTCAAGACGGGTGAGATAGCTCAGGTATTCATCGATTCGAAGAATTCCGCGTTGTTCTTGGTGTTCCGCAGCTTGTCGAGCAGGAAGTCGATCGCGTCCATAGTGCCCATCGGATTGAGGATCCGCCGCAGCACATACATTTTCTTCAGGAGTTGCGGGTCGGTGATCAGCTCTTCCTTGCGGGTACCAGAGCGTGAAATGTCGATCGCGGGGAATGTGCGCTTGTCTGAAACCTTGCGATCGAGAATCAGTTCGGAATTGCCGGTGCCTTTGAATTCCTCGAAAATCACTTCGTCCATGCGGCTGCCGGTATCGACCAGCGCGGTTGCGATGATGGTGAGTGAGCCGCCCTCCTCTATGTTGCGCGCGGCGCCAAAGAAACGCTTGGGCCGCTGCAGCGCGTTCGCATCGACACCGCCAGTCAGCACCTTGCCAGATGATGGCACCACGGTGTTGTAGGCGCGTCCCAGGCGCGTAATCGAGTCCAGCAGGATCACCACGTCGCGGCCGTGCTCGACGAGCCGCTTGGCCTTCTCAATGACCATCTCGGCGACCTGCACGTGACGCACCGCGGGCTCGTCGAAGGTCGACGAGACAACCTCGCCCTTCACCGAACGCTGCATGTCCGTGACTTCCTCCGGGCGCTCATCGATCAACAGCACGATCAAATAGCACTCCGGATGATTGGCTGTGATCGAGTGCGCAATGTTCTGCATCAGCACCGTCTTACCAGTGCGCGGAGGCGCCACGATCAACGCGCGCTGGCCCTTGCCGATCGGAGCCACGATATCGATAACCCTTGCGGAAAGGTCCTTTCTGGTGGGGTCCTCCAACTCCAGCCGGAAGCGCTGATCGGGAAACAGTGGCGTCAGATTGTCGAAGTTGACTTTGTGCTTCGATTTCTCCGGGTCCTCGAAATTCAGCGTGTTGACCTTCAACAGCGCAAAATAGCGTTCGCCTTCTTTCGGACTTCGAATGTGACCTTCGATGGTGTCTCCGGTGCGGAGCCCGAAGCGGCGGATCTGCGAAGGCGAGACGTAGATGTCGTCCGGCCCCGGCAGATAATTGGCATCGGGCGAGCGCAAGAATCCAAAACCGTCGGAGAGAACCTCGACGACGCCTTCGCCGATAATATCGGTTTCCTGTATCGCGAGTTGTTTGAGAATAGCGAACATCAGCTCCTGCTTGCGCATGGTGCTGGCATTTTCGACCCCTTTCTCTTCCGCGAACGAGACGAGCTCGGCTGGCGTCTGAGCCTTGAGGTCTTGGAGTTTCATTTCCCGCATTGGGATGGTCCTGTGGAATAACCGGGGAGGGGTGCGAGGTGGCTTTAGGAAAATGCGGACGCAAGAAAAAGGAAGGTCCGCAGGTCTTCAGCGAGGAAAGTGCCGGAGAGGCTTCAAACCTGATGCGGCGGCCGGTTCAACAAGGAAACCGGAACGCAACCACATCCGCCTGCGTGGGGTGGGATTTCAGCAATATAGAAAATCGGCCGGCTTTCCGCAAGGAGCCCGCAGCTCGAGCTGTTAATCACCCCGTCGTCAAAACGGCTTCACCACCACCAGAATCACGATCCCGATCATCAAGATCGTCGGTACCTCATTGATAATACGGTAAAATGTCTGACTTCTCGCATTTCGGTCGGCAGCGAAATCCTTAACGAAGCGGGCAAAGAAACCGTGGACGCCCGACAGCACCACCACCAGTAGAAGCTTGCCATGAAACCAGCGGGCCGAGAACAAATGCCCGGCCCAGGCCAGATAAAGTCCAGCTAGCCATGTCAGGATCATTGCGGGATTGATGATCGCCTTCAGCAACCGCCGTTCCATCACCTTGAACGTTTCGGACTGCTTCGATCCAGCCTCCGCAATACAATGATAAACAAACAGCCGCGGCAGATAGAGCATGCCTGCCATCCATGCAATGACGGCGATAACATGCAGTGCCTTGATCCATTCGTACATCGTGATTGCCTCACCCGTTTGTTTGGGTATCCGCAACGCTGGGATGTTTGAGCAAATCCCGGCGTTACGAAGAACACCGGTCTTCGATCGAATCGAGACATATCCGCAAGCAGGCCTTTTCTAAAACAATATATTTAGAATCTTAGGTTTGAGTCTAAGTAGCGGTGGATTGGGCGCACGCAAAATTTTCCTTCAGTTCTCCGGGTTTCTTCACATCCTTCAACAATTTTGCCCGTACCTCTTATGATCTGAATAAGGCCACTTGCATCAAGCGCTTGCGCTGTCCTGTGGCCAGCTTATGAAGAGACAAGTCCACATAACCCCACTATCGTTCCTGCTGATAGGGTAACTTATCCTTCCACCAAGGCCTGTGAAGAAAAAGCAGGGTTATCCCTGATCGGTCGACTCGCGCACGATTCTCTCAGGTAAGCTCCACAGCGATCCACAGGATACACAGGGGTCCACGTGCCCACGACCGGCAGCTACTTTCATCTTCACCTCGTGTCTGATTCGACCGGCGAAACCTTGATCACGGTGGCGCGCGCGGTGGCCGCCCAATATGCCAACGTTTCACCGGTCGAACATGTCTATCCGCTGGTGCGCAGCCAGAAGCAGCTTGATCGCGTGCTGGATGAAATAGAGGAAGCTCCCGGCATTGTGCTCTTTACTCTGCTGGAGAAGGATCTGGTCGGCCGCCTGGAAGCCAAATGTCAACAGATCAACATCCCGAGCCTTTCGATCATCGGCCCCGTCATGCAGCTGTTTCAGGCCTATCTCGGTGCCCCCACGACAGGGCGCGTCGGCGCGCAGCACACTCTGAACGCGGAATATTTCAAGCGTATAGATGCCTTGAACTATACGATGATGCACGATGACGGACAGCATGTGGAAGGACTGGAAGAGGCCGATGTGGTTCTGGTTGGCGTCTCCCGCACTTCGAAGACCCCGACCTCGATCTATCTCGCCAACCGCGGCATTCGCACCGCGAACGTTCCGCTGGTGCCGGGCATCCTGGTCCCGCATCAACTGGAGATGCTAAAGAAACCGCTTGTGGTCAGTCTCCATGCGACGCCGGAGCGTCTGATCCAGGTGCGGCAGAACCGGCTGTTGAGCATGGGCGCAGGTCCCGGCAATGATGATTACATCGATCGTCAGGCCGTCGCGGATGAAGTCGCGTTCGCGCGGCGATTGAGCGCAAAATTCAATTGGGCGCAACTCGACGTGACACGGCGATCGATCGAGGAGACTGCCGCGGCCGTGCTGAAACTGTTTGCCGACAGGCAGCGTCAGCGGTTTTCGGAATGACTCTGTGGCGCGGAAAACATCCGTTGATACTTGCTTCGCAAAGCCGCGCAAGGCAGACCCTGCTAGCCGGTGCCGGCATCGACTTCGAAGCCGTTCCTGCCGAAATCGATGAACGTGCCGTGCAGCAAAGCTCGCGCCTTTCAGCACCCGGCGATGTCGCCGCACTTCTTGCGCGCGAGAAGGCGCTTTCGGTGTCATCGCGTCAGCCCGGTAAGTTTGTCATCGGCGCAGATCAGACATTGGCGCTCGGCAAGCGGCTATTCACCAAGCCGGACGGCCGCGAGCAGGCTGCGGAGCAATTGCGGGCACTTGCCGGCCACAGACACGAATTGTACTCCGCCGTTGCCGTCGCGTTCGATGACAAGATATTGTTCGCGAGCGTCGCTATCGCGCGGATGACGATGCGGCGGCTTGGCGAGACCGAAATTGACGCCTATCTCAATGCGGCCGGAGAGGCGGTTACGTCAAGCGTCGGCGCTTACCAGCTTGAAGGACTGGGTGTCCATTTGTTCGAGCATATTGAAGGCGATCATTTCACCATCCTCGGTCTGCCGCTGCTGCAACTGCTATCGTTTCTGCGAAGCGAGCGGTTACTTGCAGTGTGAGTGAAAATCCTGGTAGTCAATGGCGATACTTGAATGATCATTCTTGGACTGACCGGTTCGATCGGGATGGGGAAATCGACAACCGCCAAGCTGTTCGCGGAAGCCGGCGTTCCGGTTTACGATGCTGATGCGACCGTACACAGGTTATACGAAGGCGAGGCGGTGTCCTCGATCGAGGCGGCGTTTCCCGGCACGACCGCTAATGGCAAGGTCGACCGCGCGCGTCTTTCGGAGCAGGTGGTACATGACCCGGCCGCGATGAAGCGCCTTGAGCAGATCGTTCATCCGATGCTGGGCGCCTCCCGTCAGAAATTTCTTCACGACGCCGAGCAGTCCGGCGCACCCGTCGTGGTGGTCGATGTGCCGCTGCTGTTCGAGACTGGCGGTGAGAAACGCGTCGATGCGGTGGTGGTGGTCACGACGTCGCCGGAAATTCAGCGCCAGCGAATTCTGGCACGCGACAACATGACCGGCGAAAAGCTTGACGCCATCCTGGCACGACAACTGCCCGACGCCGAAAAGCGCAAGCGCGCGGATTTCGTAGTGGATACCTCGCATGGTCTGAACCCCGTGCGCGCCCGAATCCGCGACATTCTGATTGAGGCTGCTAAGATGCCGCGGCGACGATCCTGATTCGTCATTGCACGCGGTATATAGTTGATGCGCGAAATTGTTCTCGACACCGAGACTACCGGCCTCGACCCGCTCAGGGGCGACCGGCTTGTTGAAATTGGCTGTGTCGAGATTTTCAATCGCATGCCGACGGGGCAGACCTTTCATCGGCATCTCAATCCGGAGCGCGACATGCCGGCCGAAGCATTCTCCGTGCATGGTCTTTCCAGCGAGTTCCTCGCCGACAAGCCGCTATTTGCCCATGTGGCCGAGGAATTTCTGGAATTCATCGCCGATGCGCCGCTGGTAATTCACAACGCATCGTTCGATATCGGCTTCATCAACGCCGAGCTCGACCGCATTAAACGGCCGCCGATCGCTCGCGATCGGCTGGTCGACACGCTTCTGCTGGCGCGGCGAAAGCATCCGGGCGTTTCGAACCGGCTCGATGATCTCTGCTCACGCTATGCGATCGACAATTCCCGTCGCACCAAGCATGGCGCATTGCTGGACGCGGAACTTCTGGCCGAGGTCTACATCGATCTGATCGGGGCCAGGCAGTCGCAATTGATACTGGCGGCTGAGGCCCGCGATACGCGCGCAGGCGGATACGGCGAAATGCCGCGGCGGCAACGTCCGATACCGCTGGCGCCGCGGGTGACCGAGGCCGATCGGGCGGCGCATCGGGAATTCATCATCACTCTGGGCGACAAGCCGATCTGGAACGATTTTCTCGGCGCTTCATAAGCGCCGAACGCAACGGCGTTTAGCTCGGCTTGACCTGCGCGGCTTGTGTGGCAGCTTGCCGTTCCAGGTTCTGGCGGTACAAACCGACAAAATCCACGGGATCCAGCATCAGCGGCGGAAATCCGCCATCGCGCACCGAGGTTGCGATGATTTCGCGCGCGAATGGGAACAGCAGACGCGGACATTCGATCATCACCAGCGGATGCAGGTTTTCCTTCGGTACGTTCACAATGCGGAAAACGCCCGCGTAAGCCAGATCGAAGCTGAACATCACCTTGCCGCCGTTTTCCGCCTTGCCTTCGACCGAAAGCGTCACTTCGTATTCGTTTTCCGCGATATTGTTGGCACTTACGTTGATCTGGATATTAATCGCAGGTTGCTGCTGTTGCGGCGCCAGCGAGGCCGGCGCGTTCGGATTTTCGAACGACAGGTCCTTGGTATATTGCGCCAGCACGTTCAATTGGGGAGGAGGGGCCGCCTCGGGAGGCGCGCCGTTGCCGTTGGTCATGAAAGTCTCTCCTGGAACGAGCGGGAACCGGGTTTTGCGTCTGGATCGCGCGAAGGGCGAAATACCGTTGTCGGGGCGAGTGGCTATCATAGCCCTGCCTCGTTCCACAAGGACGACAATCGCGCGCCGGCCGCCCAAGACGCGGCTTGGGGATCGGCCAGTACCGCGGTTGCGGAGGATGCGGCTTGGTCGGGCGAGGAGGGTACACCCTAAATTGTTGAATATGCGCGATTTCCCGGCATCATCGGGTTTCCCCTCGCAGCGAAAAAGCGCTACAATTCGTTGGTGGCAAAATGGGTGAGAACACCGGCATGGCTTTTCATGCCAAAACGCGCCATTGGCTAGGCCAAGTTTCATGCCTACATGCTGCAGACCCATCCATGATGTAATCTCTGCCGTTCCCTCAGGGAACGCTCTACCGCCGGACCCGTTGCCGGCGCAGACCAGAAAGCGAATGCGACGTGGATATTTACACCATCATCTTCCTGGCGTTGGCGGTCTTCATCTTCCTGCGTCTGCGTAACGTTCTCGGACAGCGCACGGGAAGCGAGCGGCCGCCCTATGATCGCACTGCGCGAAACGTGGTGCAGGGGGCACAGGACAATAAAGTGGTCCCGATGCCGGGTGCCGTCATCGATCAGGCGCCGTTGGCGCCCACGGCAGACGTGGCGCCACCGACCGATCGCTGGAAAGGTTTGGCTGAGCCCGGTACTCCGCTGGCCCAGGGGCTCGACGCCATTGCGGCGCAGGATTCCTCGTTTGATCCGCGGCACTTTCTCAGCGGCGCTCGCAGCGCATATGAAATGATCGTGCTGGCGTTCGCCAACGGCGATCGCCGCGCGCTGAAGGATCTGCTGTCGTCCGAGGTTTATGAGAGTTTCGAGACCGTCATCAAGGATCGCGAGAAGCACGAGCAAAAGACCGAGACGCGCTTCGTTTCGATCGACAAGGCCGAGCTTGTGAATGCGGAAACGCGGGATCGGGCGGCGCAGCTCACCGTCCGTTTCGTGTCGCAGATGGTTTCGGTCACCCGCGACAAGGCCGGTACCATTGTCGACGGCAATCCGGATAAGGTCACCGATATCACCGATGTTTGGACATTTGCCCGCGACATCACCTCACGCGATCCGAACTGGAAGCTGGTTGGCACGGGAAGCGCTCACTAACGCGCGTGGCCTGAGACGATATGCCGCCACGTCATGTGTGATCGCCGTCGCTTTGTCGTTGGCTCCGTTTGCCGCGTTTGCCGCGCGCGGCGCTCATACCTTGCATAGCGCACGTCCGCATCCTCCATATCCTCGTCTTGCCTGGCCGCTTGAGATTAGCGGCAGCCAATATGTCCCGGTCGCGTGGTCGGATATCGCGGGCTGGAGCGATGACGACCATCTGCTGGCGTACAAGACGTTTCGCGCCAGCTGCCGGCCGATAGCCGCTGAACAAAAACCGCCCGCTGATCCCAAGGCTCTGGGGATTTCTTTACGCGATCCCTGCCATGCGGCCAAAGCTGGCGACATCTCCGATGGCGCCAAGGCTCGGGCTTTTTTTGAAGAGCATTTTCTACCTTTGCGAATCTCGCGAATCGGGGAGGACGAGGGCTTCGTCACCGGCTACTACGAACCGGTCATCGATGGCTCGCGAACCCAGACCGATGTCTACACCGTGCCGGTCTATCGCCGCCCCTCCAATCTGTTCGTGCGCGGCTTCAAACAAAGCGCAAGCGGATTACCCAATAAGGGCCAGGTGTTTCGCAAGATCGGACGCCGCAAGCTCGTGCCATACTACGATCGCGCAGAGATCGAAGACGGCGCGATTGCCGGTCGAGGCCTTGAAATCTGCTGGCTTAAGGATCAGACCGATTTGCTTTTCACGCAAATCCAGGGCTCAGCGAGGGTTCGCCTTGAGGACGGCTCGACCCTACGCATCAATTACGATGCGCATAATGGTTATCCCTATACGGCGGTCGGCCGCATCCTGATCGACCGCGGCATCATCCCGAAAGACCAGATGTCGATGCAGAAGATTCGGGAATGGATGGATCAAAATCCCGACGGCGCCAGGGAATTGCGACGGCAAAACCGGTCTTATGTGTTCTTCCGCGAGGTGCAGCTCTCCGACAAGGATGAAGCGGTAGGCGCTCAAGGCGTCCCGCTGACGCCGGGCCGTTCGATCGCGGTCGACAAGGCGCTGCACGTTTACGGAACGCCGTTCTTCATCGAAGGCGAGCTGCCGATTGAGTCCGAGCAGTCGAAGACCCCGTTTCGGCGGCTGATGATCGCGCAGGATACGGGATCTGCGATTGTCGGGCCGGCGCGCGCCGATCTTTATTTCGGCGCCGGCGCGGATGCCGGACGGGTGTCTGGCCGCCTGCGGCACAATGTGCGCTTCGTCATTCTTGTGCCGAAGAGCCTCGATCCGGTAGCACGAGGCCGCAAGATGCCCCTGCCGGACGCGAGGCCATCGGAGAAAATCGCAAAGCTATTTCCGCAAGTCGATCCCTTGAAGGATCCGCAGAAAGATCAAAAGAATGGCGCGAAGCCGGTAGGCGCTTCAGCAGCACCGAGCTCAAGGAATGTTGCGGCCTCGTCAGCGCGGCCTCCGGCAGCCGTCGCACAAGCGACAACTCAAACGGCTGCTGCGAAAGCGGTACCGCTGCCGGAAGCGCGGCCGAACATCGAACCGAGCCGTGAGCGCCACCCCCGTCACTATCGTCATTACCGTCGCAGCCGATGAAGCGTCCGCCCCCGACCTCGATCCCGGAACTGTCGGCCCCGCCACGCCGCAAACGTTGCTTGAGCGAAGAAGAGCGCGCTCTTTGGGAAAGTATCGCCAAGCAAACCCGGCCGCTACGGAAAAAGCCTCGCGCCGCTAAGCCGCAGGCCGCTTCACCGGATATGGAAGCACCGGCCGATATCAGACCTGCGGCATCACCGAGGTCACTTCTATCTGCCAAGATTCCGCGTGCGCCCAAGCCGGACCTGCCGCCGGCAGCGCCGCCGCTGGCGCCGCTTGGACGCCGCGAGCGTTCGCAACTCTCACGCGGCAGGAAGGACATTGATGCCCGGCTCGATCTGCACGGGATGACGCAGACGCGCGCCCATCGGGCGCTATCAGGCTTTTTGCATCGCGCCCACAGCGAGGGACTGACGTTCGTGCTTGTCATCACCGGTAAAGGACGCGCAGCGGGAGGTGAATCCGAACGCGGGGTCCTGCGCCGCCAGGTGCCGCAATGGCTGAGCCTGCCGGAATTCCGTTCGCTGGTGGTAGGCTTCGAGGAAGCTCATATCGGACATGGCGGCGAGGGCGCGCTTTACGTGCGCATCAGACGATCGAAATTATGAGATATCATGTTTGAGCACGATCTTATCGCCGAACCGCTCACACTTTGGCGGGTCGTGCGCCAGCTAGAACGGCCTTACGATAAAGCCGAAATGATAATCGACGAGCAGATGAATATAGGGACGTAGGGCTCGCGCGCGATCTTGTAGAGAAAAACCCCAATGAGAACGGCGAAATTGACGGCAAGCATCAGGCGCCAGGGGTTTTCCCGCATGCGCAGGTCCATTCGGCACCCGAAGACAGCAGCGAAATCAGGTGCGGACCATCACACGCTGGGTGCGCGGTGCGCAACGCGCATTCGACCGAGCATATCGAGTCACCGAACTACAGGATAAACCGGCTCAAATCGGCGTTCTTGGCGAGATCGCCGACGTGCTTCTGGACATAGGCGGCGTCGATCCGGATGGTCTCGCCGTTGCGGTCCGGCGCGGCAAAGGAAATCTCGTCGAGCACGCGCTCCATCACGGTTTGTAATCGCCGGGCGCCGATATTCTCCACCGACGAGTTGACCGCGACGGCCACGTCCGCAAGCGCGTCGATGGCGTCATCGGTAATGTCCAGCGTCACGCCCTCGGTTTGCATCAACGCGACATATTGCTTGATCAGCGATGATTCAGGTTCGGTCAGGATGCGGCGCATGTCGTCGCGGGTAAGCGCTTCCAGTTCGACCCGGATGGGCAGGCGGCCCTGCAATTCGGGCAACAGATCCGAAGGTTTGGCGATATGAAACGCGCCGGACGCGATGAACAGGATATGATCGGTCTTTACCGCGCCGTGCTTGGTCGAAACAGTCGTACCTTCGATCAGGGGCAAAAGATCGCGCTGCACGCCTTCGCGCGAGACATCGCCGCCGCTGCGGCCGTCGCGCACGCAAATCTTGTCGATCTCGTCGAGAAACACGATGCCGTTATTCTCAACCGCGTTGATCGATTCCTGCACCAGCTGGTCGCTGTCCAACAGCTTGTCGGATTCCTCGTTGACAAGAAGCTCGTGGGAATCCTCGACGGTCAGGCGGCGGGTCTTGGTCCGTCCGGTCATTTTGCCGAAAATATCGCCGATCGAGATCGCGCCCATCTGCGCTCCCGGCATGCCGGGAATTTCAAACATCGGCATGCCGCCCGAGGATTGTGTCTCGACCTCGATTTCCTTGTCGTTGAGCTCGCCGGCGCGCAATTTCTTGCGGAACGAATCGCGCGTCGTGGCGCTGGAGTTTGGACCGACCAGAGCATCGAGTACGCGATCCTCGGCGGCAAGTTGCGCGCGAGCCCGCACGTCCTTGCGCTTGCGTTCGCGGGTCTGCGAGATCGCGACTTCGACCAGATCGCGAATGATCTGCTCGACGTCGCGGCCGACATAACCGACCTCGGTGAATTTGGTGGCTTCGACCTTGATGAATGGTGCGCCGGCAAGTTTCGCGAGCCGCCGCGCGATCTCGGTCTTGCCGACTCCGGTCGGCCCGATCATCAGGATATTTTTCGGCAGCACTTCCTCGCGCAACGAACCGGTAAGCTGCAGTCGACGCCAGCGGTTGCGCAGTGCGATGGAGACCGCGCGCTTGGCGTCAGTCTGGCCGACGATGAAGCGGTCGAGTTCGGAAACGATTTCACGGGGTGAGAAGCTGGTCATAGGCCTTAGGTAGGTTTGAATGTTGCGGTAACAAGCTGCATTGGCATCAGATGATCGGCGGCCCCGCTTGCCACTGCCGAATCGCCTCGAATGGGTGGATCAGCATAATGATGTTCAGGGTGAGATTATCGCGAATGTGAAGTCCGACCAAAATCTCGAACGAAAGGCCGAGCACAATCGTCAGCGCGACCGGAAGCTTTCTCGCCAGCAAAAAACCCACCACCATGGACAGCGTATCGGAGACGGAATTGACGATGCTGTCGCCAAAGTAGTCCAGCGAAACCGTCCCGGCGCGATATCGCTCGATAATCCAGTTGGAATTTTCAACCAGCTCCCAGCCGCCTTCGACCAGCATTGCAACCATCAGGCGGCCGGGCCAGGGCAGGCGCGGCAGCAGCAGCCAGGTCGCGGCATAAAACAGGAAACCGTGGATGATATGCGAGAACGTGTACCAGTCGGTAATGTGCTGCGAATTTTCCGAACTCTGCACCACGCCGTGCCAGAGCTTCACATAACCGCAGGCGCAGATCGGCAGCCTGCCCATCGCAAACAGGATCGATGCTTGAAGCACGATCAGGCCGCCCGCGATCAGCAGCCAGTGCCACATCGTAAGTCCGGGTGCGGCTAGCGTGTTGCGCTCAAGAGTCATGGGTTGCGGACCATCAGCAGGGCCGGGCCGTCTGGCGTATCAACAACGCGGTCACTTTGAAAGCCGGCTTTTGCGTAGGCGCGCACCGCGCGGCCATTGTCCGGGTCGGGATCCGTCACGACTCGTGGAATTCCCGATGTCAGCAGGATATCCGCGAATTGCCGTACGAAACTCGAGCCGTGGCCGCGCCCGATCATATCCGGCTCGCCGATAAATTGGTCGATGCCACGCGTCCTGGGTGGCTGCGGGCCGAAATTCTGGTTCCAGGTACTAAGTGCGTAGCACTGGATGTAGCCGAACGGATGGTTGTCGATAGCGACAATGAACTGATCCATATCCGGATGATCGCGGTCGTCGTTCACCAATGCATATTGTTCGGCTGGTTGTCCCCACCAACGCACCACCTCCGGCGTTTCCAGCCAGGTCCGGATCAATGAGAGGTCGCCTGACAAGATCGGGTGAAAAGTGTAATCCGGCGCCATCGATCAGCCGCCCTGCAGCGTCTCGATGGTTACATTGCGATTGGTGTAGACACAAATGTCGGCGGCGATATCCAGTGCCCGGCGCACGATGGCCTCGGCATCCTTGTCGGAATCGACCAGGGCGCGCGCGGCCGCCAGGGCGTAATTGCCGCCAGAGCCGATCGCCATCACGCCGGCTTCCGGCTCAAGAACGTCGCCGGTGCCGGTCAGAACCAGCGACACATCCTTGTCGGCGACGATCATCATCGCCTCCAGCCGCCGCAGATAACGGTCGGTGCGCCAGTCCTTGGCGAGTTCGACCGCTGCGCGGGTCAATTGCCCCGGATATTGCTCAAGCTTGCTTTCCAGCCGTTCAAACAGCGTGAAGGCATCCGCCGTGGCGCCTGCAAAGCCGCCGATGACGTCGCCCTTGCCGAGTTTGCGGACCTTTTTGGCGTTGGATTTGATGACGGTCTGGCCGATCGACACCTGTCCGTCGCCGCCGATCACCACCTTGCCGCCTTTTCGGACCGTTAGAATTGTGGTGCCGTGCCAGACCGGCGACGGGGGTTGTGATGCTTGCATGGATTACCTCGCGTTCGGCCAGATCTAGGGATTGGCGTGAAAGGTTGCAATCGGCCCGGTCCGGAGCGCTTTCGAGCGAAGTGGCTCCTGCCGAACAGAAAGCCGGCACCGGATTCCGGTCACCATAGGATGAAGTTCAGCCTCGGTAGGGCTATCCCGCAGTAGCGAAGGCCACATGACCCTGTTAAAAGGGCGCGTTTTCGGCCACGGGAAAGCACTTTTCATGCGCACGGCGACCATCAAGCGCAAGACCAAAGAGACCGACATCGAGGTGGCTGTGAACCTCGACGGCACAGGCGTGTCCAATGTCGCGACCGGCATCGGCTTTTTCGACCATATGCTCGATCTGCTTGCCCGGCATTCGCGCATCGACATGTCAGTGAAGGCGGTTGGCGATCTTCATATCGACCACCATCACACCACCGAAGATGTCGGAATAGCACTTGGCCAGGCGGTGAAGCAGGCGCTCGGAACCATGGCCGGCATCACCCGATATGCCAGCATCCATATGCCGATGGACGAGACGCTGTCGCGCGTCGTGATCGACATTTCGGGGCGGCCGGTGCTGGTGTTCAAGGTGGAGTTTCCGCGCGACAAGGTAGGCACGTTCGATACCGAACTGGTTCGCGAATGGTTCAACGCCTTCGCGATCAATGCCGGGGTGACTTTGCATGTCGAAACCCTATATGGCGAGAACAGTCATCATATCGCCGAATCCTGCTTCAAGGGTCTGGCAAGGGCGCTGCGTGCGGCGGTCGCGATCGATCCACGCGCCGCAGGCGAAGTGCCATCCACCAAGGGTCAGCTCGGCGGCTGATTTCTTCGTTCGTGGCGGAGAGATGCGATGCCGGTATACACTGTTCATGCTCCAGTGACGAACAATGCGGACCTTCGGGCGACCGACAAATTCGCCTTCGTTCGCGACGGGTTTCATGTCTGGGCCGCGCTTCTAGGCGGAGTGTGGCTCGCCTGGCACCGTCTGTGGCTGGCACTGATCGGCTGGATCGTCCTGATGGCTGCGATCGAAATCGGAATGGTGAGCCTCGGCGTTAGTCGGACGGCGATCTTTCTCGCAGCCGTATTGCTCGCGCTGCTGATGGGATTTGAAGCAGCCAGCCTCCAGCGCTGGACCTTGTCGCGACGCAACTGGCGCCAGCTCGACATCGTGGTGGCCGATGACGAGGAAACGGCGGAGCGTCGCTTCTTCGATCGCTGGACCGCCAAACAGCGTGTGCTCGGCAACGATCAATCGGCGGTCGACCGCGGCGCGCCGCCGCCGACCCGGGATATTCCGGGGCAGCCGTTTTCGCGGCCGCCGCCGTTGCCGCGGAGCGAAATCATCGGCTTGTTTCCGGAACCGGGAGCATCGCGTTGAGCGTTGCCATCATCGATTACGGCTCCGGCAATCTGCACTCCGCTGCGAAGGCGTTCGAGCGTGCCGCGCGGAGCATGGAAAATCCGGAAAAGATCGTTGTGACCCGCGATCCCGAACTAGTGTTTCGTGCCGATCGCATTGTGCTGCCCGGCGTCGGCGCGTTCGCCGATTGCCGCAAGGGCCTGGATGCGCTCGACGGCATGATCGAGGCGATGACGGAGGCCGTGCGAAGCAAGGCGCGGCCGTTCTTCGGGATCTGCGTCGGCATGCAGTTGATGGCGACCCGGGGCAAGGAGCACGTCACCACGGATGGGTTTAACTGGATCGCGGGCGACGTCGAAAAGATTTCACCACGCGAGGAGAATTTGAAAATCCCCCATATGGGCTGGAATACGCTCGATGTGATCCGTGAACATCCGGTGCTCGAGCGCCTGCCGCTGGGCCCGAAGGGGCGCCACGCCTATTTCGTGCACTCCTACCACCTCAACGCCTCCAATGAGGCGGACGTGCTGGCGCGGGCGGATTACGGCGGCCCGATCACGGCCATCGTCGGCAAGGATACCGCTGTTGGCACCCAGTTTCACCCGGAGAAGAGCCAGCGCTTCGGTCTGGCCTTGATTTCAAATTTTCTGAAGTGGAAACCGTGATCCTCTTTCCCGCCATCGATCTGAAGAACGGCCACTGCGTGCGTCTTGAACAGGGCGACATGGCGCGCGCGACCGTGTTCAACCTCGACCCGGCGGCGCAGGCGCGCGCCTTCGCCGCGCAGGGATTCGAATATCTGCACGTCGTAGATCTTGATGGCGCCTTTGCCGGCAAGCCGGTGAACGCGTTGGCCGTCGAGGCGATGCTCAAGGCGGTCACGATGCCGGTGCAGCTCGGCGGTGGTATCCGCGATCTCGATACCGTCGAAGCATGGCTCGACAAGGGCGTTGCGCGAGTCATCATCGGCACCGCCGCGGTGCGCGACCCCGGGCTGGTGAGAGGCGCCGCGAAAAGATTCCCCGGCCGCGTTGCAGTGGGTCTCGACGCGCGCGACGGCAGGGTCGCGGTTGAAGGCTGGGCCGAGACATCGCAGCTAACCGTGCTCGAAATCGCGGAACGCTTCGAGGATGCCGGCGTCGCCGCGATCGTCTTTACCGACATTGCGCGCGACGGTCTCTTGAAAGGTCTCAATCTCGACGCCACCATTGAGCTCGCCGAGCGCATCTCTATACCCGTCATTGCGTCAGGTGGCCTTGCCTCGATCGACGACGTGAAAGCGCTGCTTGCGCCGGGTGCAAAAAAATTGGCCGGAGCGATAGCCGGACGCGCGCTCTATGATGGCCGCCTCGATCCCTCCGCCGCGTTGGCGCTGATCCGAAACGCACGGGCCGCGGCCTAGGAGTTCTCCGATGTTCAAGGTGCGTGTGATTCCCTGTCTCGACGTCAAGGACGGCCGGGTCGTCAAGGGCGTCAATTTTGTCGATTTGCGTGATGCCGGCGATCCCGTGGAAGCGGCCATCGCCTATGACGCTGCAGGCGCCGATGAACTGTGCTTTCTCGATATTACGGCCACGCATGAAAATCGCGGCATCATGCTGGACGTGGTCAGGCGTACGGCGGAAGCCTGCTTTATGCCGCTGACGGTGGGCGGTGGCGTGCGTACCGTCGACGATATCCGCACCCTGCTGCGATCCGGTGCGGACAAGGTTTCGATCAACAGCGCCGCCGTCAGCCGCCGTGAATTCGTCAAGGAAGCCGCCGAGAAATTCGGCGATCAGTGCATCGTGGTCGCAATCGACGCCAAGCGCGTGAAGCGCGGCGGCGGATCGGAGCGCTGGGAGATATTCACCCATGGTGGGCGAAATTCCACAGGGATCGACGCCATCGAATACGCCCAAGAAGTCGTCTCGCTCGGCGCCGGCGAGATACTGCTGACGTCGATGGACCGGGACGGGACCCGGCAGGGCTTTGACATTCCGCTCACCCACGCGGTGGCGGACAGCGTGCCGGTGCCGGTCATCGCCTCCGGCGGCGTGGGCAATCTCGATCACCTGGTTGACGGCATCCGCGAGGGGCATGCGACCGCGGTGCTGGCGGCGTCGATCTTCCACTTCGGGGAATTTACCATACGCCAAGCCAAGGACCATATGGTCCGCGCCGGGCTGCCGATGCGGCTCGATCCCTGACGACTCCCGGTAACAGAAGTGCTAAATCACGGGACGAGCAATGCCTGTCCGGCGGCTGTGTATGTTGAGTTGAGTTGATGTCACGTTTTACGATCCATGATCTGGCCGCCACTATCGATGCCCGCGCGGCGTCGGGAGGAGAGGGGTCGTACACCCGCAAGCTGCTGGACAGGGGTTCGGAGCATTGCGCCAAGAAACTTGGCGAGGAGGCGGTGGAAACCGTTATCGCCGCGGTCGAGAACGATCGTGACCGTCTCATTGCCGAAAGCGCGGACCTGCTGTTTCACCTGCTGGTGCTTTTGAAGTCACGCGGCGTGAAGCTCGAAGATGTCGAGGACGCGCTGGCGCAGCGCACTGCAATGTCCGGACTTGACGAGAAGGCTGCGCGCAAGCGCGACTAGGCGGGTTTATCGGAACATATCAGGCCCCAACCAGACAACTAAAGGCGGGTTCATGGACATTCGGGCGGTGGAACAACAGTACAATCCCTACCGGGTGTTCTCCAGGGAACAATGGGCGAGGTTGCGTGACGATACGCCGATGACGCTCGAAGCCGGCGAGATCGCGAAGCTGCGCTCGATGCACGACCGGCTCGATCTCAGGGAGGTCGAGGAGATTTATCTGCCGTTGTCGCGCCTGCTGTCGATCTATGTCGATTCAATGCAGCGGCTGTATTTCGCGCAACGGCGCTTTCTCGGCATCGAAGACCGCAAGATGCCTTACATTATCGGGGTGGCCGGATCTGTTGCGGTGGGTAAATCGACCACCGCGCGCGTGCTCCAGGCGCTGCTGGCCCGATGGTCGCCGCGGCCAAAGGTCGACCTGGTGACGACCGATGGCTTTTTGTTTCCGAATGCGGTGCTCGAGCGTCAAGGCCTGATGCAAAAAAAGGGCTTTCCCGAGAGCTATGATTTGCCGACGCTGCTGGCGTTTTTGAGCGACATCAAGGCTGGGCGGCAGCCGGTGCGGGCGCCGGTCTATTCGCATCTGACCTATGACATCATTCCGAACGAATGGATCGAAATCGACAGGCCGGACATCCTGATCGTCGAGGGCGTCAACGTTCTACAGACGGGCAGGCTTCCACGCGACGGCAAGGCCGTTCCCGTGGTTTCGGATTTCTTCGATTTCTCCGTTTATATCGATGCCGACGAGTCGGTGCTGCGCGAATGGTACATCAGACGTTTCCTGACGCTCCGGGATACGGCGTTTACCAATCCGCGATCGTACTTTCATCGCTATGCCCCGCTCTCGGACGAGGAAGCCACCGCGACAGCGCTCGCGATCTGGGAACGGACCAACCTCGCCAATCTTGAGGAAAATATCTTGCCGACCAGACCTCGCGCGACCCTGATCCTGAAAAAGGGCGCGGACCACGTGGTCGAAACCGTGGCGCTGCGGCGGCTTTAGCGGCGATCAAATCTCGATGTCGTCTCAGCGAAAGCAGGGACCCAAACTGTCTCGACGCCAGGGTCCGAAATAACAGGCTATGCCGTGTTGCGACGCATCGGCGCCGAAGCGCGCAT
This sequence comes from uncultured Alphaproteobacteria bacterium, assembly GCA_963732455.1. Classification (GTDB taxonomy): domain Bacteria; phylum Pseudomonadota; class Alphaproteobacteria; order Rhizobiales; family Xanthobacteraceae; genus Bradyrhizobium. The sequence goes on from CAVSZM010000012.1 coordinate 504,261, forward strand.
TGATCGCTGCGACCTGCATCACGATCAGTACATCGATGGTTCCGAACTGATGATCGATCACCGCACCGTCGCCGATATAGGCGCCAAGCCGCAGATATCCCTTGATCAGCGGCGGCAGCTCGTGCAGCGCGGCCTTCGGGTTGACCGCCTCTTTCGCCATCCGGTTCATCTCGATACGGCGTGAGGGATGCGCGGCGGTGCGCCAGTGTTCCGGGGCCTGTGCATAGTGATGCAGGAACGACAGAGGCAATGCCAGCCGCACGGGATCGGTACCCTCGAAGCTGGCGCAGCCGATCATGACGTCGAGCCGGTGCCGGCGGACGTAGGTCCAGACGCCGTGCCAGAGCAATTCGACGGTGCGCTTGTTGCGATAGCGCGGCAGCACGCAGGAGCGTCCGAGCTCGAGAAAGCGTAAATTCGCGTGACGATCGATCAGCCCGGCGATATCGAACTCGTCCTCGGTGTAGAAGCCGCCATGGTCTTCCGCCACGTCCTGGCGCAGCAAGCGATAAGTGCCGACCACCGGCTGGTTTCCGCCGATCGACGGTTGGGACGCGTGATCGATCACCAGAAGATGATCGCAAATCTTGTCGAATGCATCCTTGTCGCGGCGCGCCAGCAGGGTGGCGGCGTCGGCGATCGCGGTTCCGTCCCTGTAGAACACGCGATAACGCAACTTCTGGGCACGCTTCACGTCGCGCTTTCCGTCGGCAAGCCGCACCTCGAGAGTACCCAGCCGCCCAAGCGCGGCGGGCAAATTCGGAAAATTTCGGATCGGCTCGATGACGCCAGACGGGGAGGGCTGCGGCTTGAACCAGGTTATCGCCGTCTGTGCTGCGGTCCCGACATTCTCCGGCCGCAGCATCTGGATCAGGCGCTGCGTCGATCGCGCAAATTGGCCGTTCTGCATGTAGTTCCTCGCGACCGCATGTGTTCCGAATCGAATCAGCGCGGTCTTCGGGAATCAGAAATCACGGGCATTCAACGGCCATGTGACACCGCCATTGCCGGCGCGTGACAGGCTCGAGCACTTTCCAGCGCGGCGGTCTCGACCTTCGAAACGCAGCGCATTCCGAACCATGAGGCCGCGGATGCGCGAAGCATGATTCGGCCTAACCTGAGAATGCCCCGGTGCGCAGCCGCCTCAGGCCGCGAGATGCCGCGAGGCGGCCAGACCTGCGAGTGCTTCGGCAAGTTTTTCACGATCGAGCGGCTTAATCAGAAACCCGTCCATTCCGGCTTCAAAACAGGCGTAGCGATCCTCGACCAGCGTGTTCGCCGTGAGCGCGAGGATCGGCGTCCGGCGGCCGGGCTGGCCCGCCTCGCAGGCGCGGATGCGCTTGGTGGTTTCGATGCCGTCGAGTTGCGGCATCTGGATGTCCATCAACACCAGATCGTAGGGAGCGCCCGCGGATTTCGCTGCCTGCCACGATTCCAGCGCCTCTTCGCCGTTGGTGGTGATAACCGTGTGATGTCCCAGTCGGGTCAAAAGCGAGCGCATCAGCAAGGCGTTGATCTCATTGTCCTCTGCCACCAGAACGGAAAGGCCTTGCGCGGGCATGGCCGCCGGCGTTTCGGCCTGGTCGGGCGCTTCAATCAGGGTATCGCCGGCAAGGTTCGGCGCAGGAACTTCCGGCGCCAGGGACAAGCGGGCCGCGAGCGACGCCGCGCGCAAAGGCTTGACCAGGTAGCCGGTAAAAGCGGAGGAAGCGGAGGGTTGAAGCTCATGCCGCGTGGCCGGCGTGAACATCACGATCCGCTGCGCGGCGTGAGCGCGCGAGGCCTCACCCAGTAGCTCAACATCTTCAGCGCCCAACGCGCGATCGAGCAAGACGGCGTGCCACGGCCGGTCGGGCAACAGGGCTTGCGCAACCGCAATATCCGACACCATGCAGGTCCGCCCGCCCCAGCGTTGCAGCCGCCGCGCGACCAGCGAGGCCTCAATGCTCTGAGGGGCGACCAGCATGATGGATTGACCGGCTAGATCCGGCGCCGCAAACGCCCTTTGTTCGCTGCTATTGCCGTCGGAGGCTGCCAGCGGAACAGACACCTCGAATGTCGAGCCGACGCCGGGCTGACTCTCCAGCGCAATGCGGCCGCCCATTCGTTTGACAATGCGCTCGCTGATGCTCAGCCCAAGTCCGGTGCCACCATAGCTTCTGGCGATGCGTTCGTCGGCCTGTTCGAATTCGCGGAAAATCCGCTGCTGCGCCTCCGGCGCGATGCCGATGCCGGTGTCGCGCACCAGGAAACTGATTTCATTGGGCCCGATGCCGGGTTCGACAATCAGCGCCACTCCGCCGGTCGAGGTAAACTTGATCGCGTTGCCCGCGAGATTGAGCAGCACCTGCCGCAACCTTGCCGCGTCTCCAACCACTTCCATCGGCAGCCGTTCATCAACATAGGCTGCGATCTCGAGCTTCCTTGCCTGGGCCCGCGGCGCCAGCAGTTCGGTAATGTCCTCGATAAATGACGCCAGCGCGAACGGGCGATGTTCTAGATCGATCTTGCCGGCTTCGATCTTGGAATAATCCAGCAGCTCTTCGATCAACGAGAGAAGTGCGTCGCCTGAGGTTTTCACCGCCTTGGCATAAGTCATTTGCTCGGGCGTCAGCGGCGTATCCAGCAGCAATCCGCTCATGCCGATGATGCCGTTGAGGGGCGTGCGTATTTCATGGGAGGCCATCGCAAGGAAGCGCGACTTGGCGCGGTTGGCGGCATCGGCCTGATCGCGGGCCTCGCCGAGCGCACGCTCGGTCTCGGTGCGATCGGTTACGTCGCGGCCGACGCATTGCATCTCCGCAGGCTGGCCTGCATCGGTGCGGACCAGGCCTTCTCTCCATGCGATCCATCGCGGGCCGAGCGGGCCAGCGATCTTCTGGTCGTGGATCCGGGTACCGGTTGGCTCGAGCGCGGTGGCGCCTTGCTCAAGGACAACGAGTTTGAAGGGGCTGCCGATCAGCGTGCTGCGCGGTTGCTGCGCCAGTTCGCAAAACGCGTCGTTGACGAATGTGATGCAGCCCTCGGCATCGCGCAGAACGATCAGGTCGCCCTGGGATTCGAACAGACTGCGGGCGCGTTCCTCGGCTTCCTTCAATTCCCAATTGCGGTCGGCCAGGGCTTCGTTGTGTAGCGCGATCTTGCGGAGTTTTTTGCGCATCCAGCGCAGCCGGATGCTCAGCGTCGCGAGCGCGACGCACGCCACCGCGAACAGGAAGCTGGCCCCGATTGCAAAAGCGTGGGGGTCATAGCCGGAATCTTCGGAGCGGCTTCCCGTGATGAAGCCATACGCGCCGCCAAAGGCGGCGGAGAAAATCATGAACGAGCGGACCGTAAAGGTGAGCCATGGGTGGCGGCGCGTGAAGCGGCGTATGCGTATCTTGATCCGGAAAACCCGCCCCATGCCGACTACCCTGAGATTACCTTGAAGATCGCGATTGCTTCGCGCGAATCATATTTTCTAGGGACCGGCTCGCGCGGTGTGCTGACGACGACGATGCGGTGGCGACCTTGCAAAGTGCTTGAGGCCGGGCGGCTTCACGGCGCCCGATGAGAACAGGGTTGATAAAGCGTTAAGATGAAATTCAGAGCGACGCGGCTTCCACGCGGGTGCCCGCCGCGGGCATCGGTAACAAGCGTTGCGGCATCGCGCGCCAATCCATCGATGGATTTCAGGCCGCGCGCCTGAGATCTTCGGCGAGCGCGCGGTAGGACAAGGCTTCGGCCAGATGCAGCCGGCCGATCTTGTCCGCGCCATCGAGATCGGCAAGCGTCCGTGCGACGCGCAGCACACGATGATAGCCGCGTGCCGAGAGGCGCATGGTTTCGGAAGCGTCGCGGAGCAGCTTGAGGCCATGGGCGTCTGGCTGCGCGATGCTCTCCAGCAGCGACGCCGGCGCCTCGGCATTGGTGCGGATATGGGGCAATCCTGCGGAAGCGTAACGCGCCATTTGGATGTCGCGTGCCGCGGCAACCCGCGCGGCCACTTCAGCCGACCCTTCCGCGGGCGGCGGCAGGATCAAATCGGCGGCGGTCACCGCCGGCACCTCGATCCGCAGATCGATTCGGTCCATCAGCGGGCCTGAGATGCGCGACTGATAATCGCCGGTGCAGCGGTCGCTTCGCCCGCGCTTGCACGAATAGCCGGGCTCATAGGCATGGCCGCAACGGCAGGGGTTCATCGCCGCTACCAGCATGAAACGCGCCGGATAGGTGACGCGATGATTGGCGCGCGACACCGCGACCTCACCGTTTTCCACGGGCTGACGCAGCGAATCCAGCACCCGGGGATCGAATTCCGGCAACTCGTCGAGAAATAGCACACCCTGATGCGCAAGCGAGATTTCGCCGGGCTTGGCACGTACGCCGCCGCCCGTCAGCGCAGCCATGCTGGCGGAATGATGGGGGCTGCGAAACGGCCGTCGCGCCGTGAGCGCGCCGCCTTCGATTTCGCCGGCGACGGAGGCAATCATCGATACCTCGAGTAGTTCGGACGGCGACAGTGGCGGCAGGATCGAGGGCAGCCGCGCCGCCAGCATCGACTTGCCCGCGCCGGGAGAGCCGATCATCAAAATGTAGTGGACAATAAAAGTAGAAATTCAACTATTGAGTCCAGATGGTTACAACCACTCAACTAGCCCGCCCAAAGGCTTACTCCTATGTCAGGATGTCGACCGACCCTCAGCTGAGGGGCGACAGCCTGCGGCGTCAGCGTGAAGCTTCGAAGAAATACGCCGAGGCGCACGGCCTAGAACTGATCGAGGACTTCGCTCTCCACGACATCGGGGTGTCGGCCTTCAAAGGGAAAAATATCGCATCTGGCAGCTTCGGACGGTTTCTGACGGCCGTTCGGGATGGGGAGATTGGGAAGGGGTCCTATCTGCTGGTCGAATTTATGGACAGGATGAGCAGACAGGCACCCGCCAAGGCGCTCCAACCATTCCTGGAAATCATCAACAGCGGCATTGTTCTCGTGACGATGAAACCACTAGAGGTGTTCACTGAGGAGAACCTCGATTTCTACAAGCTACTGATGGCGCTGACCACGATGCAGCGCAGCTATGACGAATCGGTTCTGAAAAGCGATCGCCTCACGAACGCGTGGGCGACCAAACGGAATGACATCGCCAAGAAAAAGCTAACAGCTCGTTGTCCGGGTTGGCTTCGGTTGCTCGAAAACCGCCAAAAGTTCGAAATTGTTGAGGATCGCGCCCGGATCGTTCGGCGCATGTTCGAGGAAGCGGTTGCCGGTCTCGGAGCATTTTCGATCGTGCGCCGGTTGAACAAAGAGGGCATTCCGACCTTTGGCGGAAAGGCGGGATGGCAGACGTCGACCGTCAACAAGATCATCGGAAGCAAGTCGGTGATTGGTGAGTTTCAGCTTAGCCGAATGATCAATGGAAAGCGCCAGGCAGAAGGCGAGCCAATCAAGGGCTATTTCCCCCGAATTATCGATGACGAGACGTTCTATGCGGCTCAGCGGGGTCGCTTGGAGCGCAGGACAAAACGAACGGCTGATCGCAAGGGAAGCGGCGGAGCCAAGGGAAAGCGTTTCTCCAACCTGTTTTCGAAACTCGCCGTGTGTGACAATTGCGATTCACCCATGCAGTTCGAAAACAAAGGTGTGCCGCCGAAGGGCCAGTCCTATCTCGTCTGTTCAAACGCGGCCCGCAAGCACGGCTGTCATGTTGCGGCACGTTGGCGCTACGACCATTTCGAGACGATGTTTCTTTCGTTTGTCGAGAAGCTTGATCTCGCATCGATCGTGTCGGTTGAGCAGCACAACGGCAGGCGCAACGATCTTTCCCGACAGTTAGATACATTGGTGGGTCGAGAGAAAATGCTCCAAGCGGAACTCGAGAAAACATATTCTGTCCTCAAGGAAGGCAATCAGACTAGCAGTTTTCTGGCGAGGAAGTTTGCAGACAGTGAAAGCGAACTGGCGAGCATCAAAGCCAAAACGGCCGAGGTTCAGATTGAAGTGACTGCGCTCAAAACAACTTCGCTCGATTACTACACCAACCAGGGCCAGATGAATGCCCTAATCGAGAAGGCTCGCGCGCACAACAGCGGTGACGTCTACAAAATTCGCTCGATGATCGCTTCACGTCTTCAGTCTCTGATCAAGGAGCTGAGGCTTACAGTGGCAGAAGACGCCAATGACGATCAGCACTTCGAAGTGGTATTCCGCGACGGCAACGGCATGATGCTGTTCGTTGATCCGAAAAATCCGCTGAAGTTCACGCAGAAAGTCAGTGGAAAGGACGGCGAATTCGAGATGGTGACCGAAGATGGCGGGATTACGTCTTTGCCAGCCGATGCTGAAGCCGACGACGGGTATTGACTGTCAGCCCGACACAAATATTCGGGATATAAAGATTCGAAACGGGTCACTTTTTGTGTGAAAATTACCCACTGGAAAGAACACCGGATTGGGTGTGGGCAAACCACCCCTAATAAGATGTCAGGGCCGCCGAACGTGCGCGCATCTCAAAAAACAATTAGGCTCGCTGGAGATAGTTCTTGACCGTCTGCGGATGGAACTTCCTGCCTGTTGCCGTCATAACTCCCGCATCGTTTAGATGTCTCGCAATCTCGCTGTATGATCGCTGCATTAAACCCGCATCCAATTTCGCCCTGAGTGTAGCTGCAAACTCGTCAGCCGCGTTGCGATTCTTGGCGGGGCAAATTCCTTCCATTTGCGCTGTGCGATGAAGGCTGTGGAACCGATGAGTTGCGGTCAACGAAACGTAGGTTCGAAGATGGTTCCAGCCTAACATCCAATTTTAGATCATTAAGAGGTGAAACTTATAAGTGGTTCGCGCTTTGGTTCCTGGGAGGATCCACGTGAACCGCATTTTGAAACCCACTATCTTCCTTGCTGCGGCCATATATTTCTTGGTTGATGCAGTCTTTATGACTGTTGCAAGGCCTATTTCTAAATGGGTTGCATCGTGCTGGATATTCGAACGGCTTCATGTCTGGATTGTCTCGCTGCGCCCCTATCCCACGCTTTTCCTGTTTGCTGTGCCTGTGATTGTTCTTGAACCGGTCAAGCCAGTGGCCGTCTATTTGGCCGGGACGGGTCACGTCGCAACGGGTACGATCGTTTTAGTTGTTGGCGAAATTCTTAAGCTCGTATTGGTCGAGCGACTTTTCAGCGTCAGTCGCGACAAGCTGATGTCAATTCCCGCGTTTGCATGGTGCTATTGGAAATACAGAGCGATTAAGGACTGGATCATATCTGCGGAGGCGTGGCAGGCCATCCAACGATGGAGACGTGTCGCCCAATACGCCATCCAAAGCTATGTACGGGAATTAAAAGCTTCCCAGAGGCCTCGGCGCATTACCTTTCAATCGCGGTAACGAAGAACGTGGGAATCGGCTTTCGAAGTCGGTTCAGGTAGTTTTTGACCGTCTGCGGATAGAATTGTTCTGCCGGTCGCCGTCAAAACCCCCGCAGCGTTTAAATGTCGCGCGACCTCACTGTATGAACGCTGCATTAAACCCGCATCCAATTTCGACCTGAGTGTAGCTGCAAACTCGTCAGCCGCCTTGCGATTCTTAGCGGCTAAATTCCTTCCATTTGCGCCAAGGATTTTGCCCCGACGTTTTGCCTCAGCCAGAGCTGCTCGTGTCCGTTCCGAAATCAGCCGGCGCTCTTCCTGGGCAAGTGCAGCGAAGATATGCAGTTGAAAGTCGGAGGCATGGGGCATCTCAGCGCAACAAAGGCCGATCCCCTGCTCGAGAATGTTGGCGATGAAACTGACGCGCCTCGAAAACCGATCCAGGCGTGCGATGATAATTTTGGCGTCATGAAACTTCGCCAGAGCAAGCGCCTTTTGCAGCTCGAACCGGGAATCGTCTCGACCAGATTGAATGTCGCAGAATTCGCCCATCAGATCGTCGGTGGTCGAAAGAAACTCGTCGATCTTACGTTTCTGTGCGGCCAAGCCAAGACCGGACTTGCCCTGGCGTTCAGTCGAAACACGATAGTAGGCGACGTAATTCATCAGGCCGATCCGGTTCGGAGAAGCCCGACGCCTCCAGTAACTGAACCTAATCGACAACGATTGTTTGGCGACTTGCGATCAGCGAATGTCCGTTGTTGGGTGAGCAAGCGGAAAACATTTGCTCGCGCGAGCTTTTCCGGTTTTGACCCCAGCAGACATCGGGACAGTCTGGGTGCCCGGGGGTGAGGCGTACCGCGGATCCAGTAGCTCCATGGAATTGATGAACAGAAGTTCCCGAGCGAGTTTTGATGCTGGGTATGCTATCGAGCGGTATGAGCCCGACACCCGACACAGACGAGCCCGTAGTTGAGGGGAAACCAGGCAACAAACCCGAGGATTTGACCGGACGTGCACTCCGACTACGTATTCGGCAGCAGGAGTTGCTCGCCGAACTGGGTGTCCTGGCCCTGCAGCGCACGAGCTTCACCGATCTGCTCAATCACACCGCGCGGATGACGGCCGAAGGCCTGGACGCCGAATATTGCAAATCATGGAGTGCATTCCGGCAGAAAAGCGTTTGCTTGTTCGCGCGTTACGCCCTCCACACCGGGTAAAGCCTTATTTCCAATCATCTCGAAAATGAAGAACGATTTCGAACCCCGGAATTGCTCGCCGAACACGGAATTCCGCCGTGCCATGAATGTCATTTTGCAAGGCGATGGCTTGCCATTTGGAGTGCTCGAAGTCGACAGCCGATCTGAAGGTGAGTTCGGCGAGCATGACATCGCTTTCCTGCAAGGTGCTGCGAATATCCTCGGTATGGCGATTGAGCAGCAGCAGTACCAACTGAAACTGCAAGCTGCACTGGACCGTCATCAAATCTTGCTCAAGGAGGTCAACCACCGTGTCAAGAACAGCCTTCAATCC
>CAVSZM010000013.1:0-175782 GCA_963732455.1 uncultured Alphaproteobacteria bacterium
TCGTAGCCGGTGCAACGGCAGATATTGCCGGAGATCGCCTCAACCACCTCGGCACGGCTCGGCCGCAGGGATCGCGGGTCAGTAATGCCTTGGCTGCCATCAGCATGCCCGGGCGGGCATAGCCGCACTGCACGGCGAAATTATCGGCAAAGGCACGCTGCAGCGGATGCAGGTTGGGTCCGTCCTTGATTCCATCAAGCGTTTCGACGGACCGACCGGCCACGGTCTCGGCCAACGTGAGGCAGGAGAGGTGGAGTTCGCCGTCGATCAGCACGCTGCGGGCGCCGCAGCCGCCCTGACCGCAGCCGAATTTCGGCGTCATGTCGCCGATCAGTTCGCGCAGCGCGACTAGAAGATCGGCGTCGCTGTCGACGAAGATCGCGACGTCGCGGCCGTTGTGGCGAAATTGCAGGGCGGTCTTGGCCATGTCGATCCTATTCCTGACCTGACAACAAACGCCGCAGGTGCACGCCGACGATCTCGCGCCGGTACCAGGCGCTGGCGAGCGCGTTATCGCCGGAGACGCCCCTTCGACGGCCGCCGCCGTGGCGGCGCCGATGGTGGATGCATCGAGCGAACGTCCCTCCAGCGCGCGCTCGGCCGCGCGGGCTCGTATTTCGGGTCCGTGCCATCGAGCCGAGCGCAATGCGCGCGCCGACGATGCGGCCGCTGCTCATCGGCAAATGCGCGGCAAGCGTGATGACCGAACCGCCCTTCGGCTTGATGCGGGCGATCTTGCGGTAGCGGAACGCCTCGGCGCTCCCGGGCTTCTGACACGAGATCGCAAGCACGAGGGTGCCGACCTGCCGCTCGCGCGACTGCAAGAATTCCTCGATCGGCACCTCGCGGCTGCCGAGGCCGCCTTGCACGGAAACCACCGCGTCGAGCGCCAGCAGGGCGACCGTGAAGTCGCCATACGGATTTGGCGCGAACAAATTGCCGCCCACGGTGCCCATGTTACGCACCGCCGGTCCGCCGATCGAGCGGGCCGCGGCGTGCAGGAAGCCGAGGTCGCGCTCGACCAGGATGCGCGCAAAGGTCACGCCGGCGCCGATCGTAATTCGCGATCCCGTTGCATCGATCCGCGTCAGCGCCGGGTCGCTCGCGCGAATGACGGTGGAAATCGAGATGTCGCCCTCGTTCAACGCGCGCATCACCAGCGTGCCGCCGCCGAGATAGCGCGCGCCGCGATCGGACGACAATGCCGCCGCCGCCTCACCGGAATTCGCAAACGTCCTTACCGTGACAGGCATCGGTTTTCCGCCGCGTTCATGCGGCCCCCCTCAGGTGGTGGCGAACGGCCTCGAACCCCGCCTGGTAGATCTGCTCTGCCACCATTTGCGTGATGCCCTCGCGGTCTTCGGGTCGCGTGGTGAAACGCGATTCCCATCGCCAGAAGGTGCGGTCGCCGTCGGTCACCGGGAGCAGGCGGACATGCGCCACGTAATTGAACATCGGGATCGGCGTATCAAGCAGGCAATAGCTGAAGGTCTGCTCGAGGTCGGACAGCGCGAGCAACTGCTCGCGCAATTCGTCCTTGAGCTTGAAGCGGCGGACGCAGCCGATCTTGTCGGCGGCCTGGGCACGCTCGATCGCGCTGGTCGCCACCGCCGGATGCCAGCGGTCGTGCCCGTTGAAGTCGCGCAGCACACTCCAGACCGCGCCGGTCGGTGCGTCGAGAATGGTGCTTTTGACGATATGCGGCACGCTAGCCTCCAAAAGCCCGTTTCAGCGCGTCGAAGCCGCCCTGGAACACGCCGCCACCGATGTTGATGAGTTCGGTTTCGCGTTCGGGCGCGCAATCGAACTCAGCGGTCCATTCGGCGAAGGTCTGGTCGCCATCGGTGACCGGCGTCAGGCGCAGCGTTCGACGTGGTTCTCCACGCCCATCGGCGACTCCAGGATGGAGTAGGTACAGAACATGTCGTAGTCGGACAACCCAAGCAGCTTTTCGCGGATGCGATCGCCGTTGCGCAGGCGGAAGTCGCCAGGACGCAACCGATCTTGTCGGCGGGCTCGCCGCCTTCGATACGGCTTTCCGCAATCGCGGGATGCCGAGTTCGGCAGACCGTTGAAGTCGCGCACGCGCGCCAGACGCGGTCGTTGCGGGCATTGACGACGGTTGAGACATAAACCCTGACCATCGCGGGCGCTTACTCCTTCTTGCGCGGCGTGCGCTCGGCCCGCGGCTCACCACGAGCGGGTGGACTTGGTGCTGGCGCGGCCGGCTTGCTTTCGCCGCCCTTCCGCGCCGCCGTATCTTGGATACCCTGGATGTCGCGCGCCTCGCGGATCAGGCCGGGCATCCTAGCAAGGCTGCCGCCCTCGACGCCGATGTCGGCGAGGATCGAGTCGATCAAGGGCGCCTGCACGCGGTAACGCAGCGCCGAAATCGATGACCTCGTCGGGTAGCGCTGCGCCCACTGCCGCCACCGGAACCGCCGCCGTTGAGGCCGTCCACCTGGAGGATGCGGATGCCCTCGATTTTTTCCATCGGCTTGACGCTTTACACCGATGCCTTCGATCCGGTCGAGCAGTTTGCGGCGGAACAGCGAGTAGCGCGCCTGGTCGGTGAGCACGTTCTCCGCCTCGTTCGAGCAAGCGCTGCCCCTCGGCTTCGATCGCCGCACGAACGGCTCGGCTTCGGCGGCGATCCGTGTCTCCTCGGCCTGCTTCTCGGCAATCAATATTTCCACCGTCTTGCGCCGCTTCGCGACCTCGCTCTCGCGCGCGGTAACCACGCGCTCGGTAGCTTCGGTGGCGTGCACCCGGGAATTTTCCGCCGCGGCCTTGGCCGCCGATTCTTCCAGCGATTTTTGGTAAAGGGCAATCGCCTTCTCCATCAACGCCGTCTCGACGTCCTTTTCACGGTTGATTTCGAGCTTGCGCAGTTCGCGTTCGCGGCCGACCCGGGCCTCGTCAAGCGCGGTCGGAGGCGATGCGGGCGCGTTCCACTTCCTCGCGCGAGGCGATCTCGGCTTCCTGCAGTGACTGGACACGGGCGACCTCAAGCTGCTCGATCGCGCGCCGGCGTTCGATCCGCGCCGCGTCCAGCGCCTGCTCGCGCGAGACGTCCGTGGTGTCGACCTCCTTGCGGGCAACGATCTCGGCCTGTTTGACCTGCCGGTCGGCGTCGATCCGCTCCGATCGCTTGGCGGCGAGGGCGATCACGCGCTCCTCGTCGGCGATCTCGATCACCTTCTTCTCGTCGATATTGAGCACCTCGCGGGTCTTGGAGGAGGCGATGCGCTCGCTCTCGAGCGCTCGTTCCACGTCGATGCGTCGGCGTTCGATCGCGTCGCGGCGTTTCAGTTCCGCTGCCTCGATCGCCTCGGTGCGATCGATCTCGAGCCCGCGGGTCTCCTTCTCGGCGCGGATGCGCTGGGCGGCAACCGCCTTTTCCTGCGCAATGCGGGCCGCTTCGATGGCTTCGCGCGAAGCAATCTCGACTTCCTCTATCGTCCGGTTGCGCGTGATCTCGAGCGCGCGAACGTGCTCTTCCTGGGCGATCCGTGAGGTTTCGGTGGCCTCGCGCGCCGCGATGCCGGCGATCTCGACCGCCTGATTGCGCTCGATCTCGAGCTTGCGCGTGGCGTGCTCCGACTTTCGCTCGGCCGCCAGTGTCCGTTCGCGGGCGATCCGCGCGGCCTCGACCGCCTTCTGCGCCTCTATCTCGGCCTCCTGGATGGTACGTACCTGCTGAATTTCGAGCGCACGCGTGCGTTCATCGGAGCTGATGCGTTCGACATTGACGGTCATAGTTTGCGTGATGCGCGCCTTCTCGGTCGTCTCGCGCGCCGCGATCTCGGCTTCATCGATCGCGCGGGTGCGCTCGATCTCGCGCCGGCGCGTATCTTCCTCGTTGGCGATGCGCGCATCGGTAACGGCGCGGTCCTGCTGGATGCGCACCTTCTCGATGGATTCGCGCGCCGCGATCTCGGCTTCTTCCACCGTTCGCATGCGCTCGATCTCGCGCTGGCGCACCTCGCGCTCGGAGGCGATGCGTGCGGTATCGACCGCACGCTGGTTGGCGATGCGGGCTTTTTCGATCTCCTCGCGGGCCAGAAGTTCCTTTTCCTCCACCGCGCGGGTGCGTTCTATTTCCCTCTGCCGTGTCTCGCGCTCGGAGGCGATGCGTGCCTCGGCGATGGCCTGCTCGTTGGAAATTCGCGCCTTCTCGATGGTTTCGCGCGCCATGATCTGGGCCTGTTCGGCTTCAGTCTCGCGCAAGGCGCGCTCGCGCGCGACTTCGGTGCGTTGCAGGGCGCGGCGCATCTCGATGTCACGCTCCTGTACGAGGCGGGCGGTCTCGCTCTCGCGCTCGATATCGAGCGCCTGCCGTTCGGCCTCGAGGTTTCGGGTGCGGATCCTGATCGTAGAAAATCCTGCTCGATGTCGTTGCGCAATTTGCGCCTCGCCTCGATGTCTTCCATCAGGCGGGTCAAACCTTCGGCGTCGAAGCGGTTCGAGGGATTGAAGTGTTCAAGGTCGGTCTGGTCGAGGTCGGTGATGGCGACCGATTCGAGCTCAAGCCCGTTCTGCGCCAGCGCCTCGGCGGCGGTAGCCTTGACGCGTGCGACGTATTCCCCGCGCTGCTCGTGCATTTGTTCCATCGTCATTTCCGAGGCGACGGAGCGGATGGCCGAGACGAATTTGCCGGAAAGCAGCGCGTGGAGCTGCTCGGGCTCCATGGTGCGACGTCCGAAGCGTTGATGCGGCGATCGAGACGGCTTCCGCGGTAGCCTGCACGCGGACGTAGAAGTCCGCTTCGATGTCGACGCGCATCCGGTCGCGGGTGATGACGGCATCCTGCCTGGAGCGTACGACCCCCATTGGCAACACGTTCATGTTGACCGGCGTGTAATCGTGAATGAAGGGCAGCACGAAGGCGCCGCCGTTGATCACGACCCGCTCGCCGAGAAAGCCGGTGCGGACGAAGGAAACTTCCTTCGATGAGCGATGGTAGAGCCAGTTCACGATGTACACGGCAATGACGACCGCAACGATCGCGACAATGAGCCAGAGGATCAATTCACCGACCAGATTCCCCGACATCTTTTCCTCCCTTGGTCCCGGCGCTCAGCGCGCGCCGATCGCCTTGAATTTCCGAACTTGATCCGTGAGCGCCAGTTCCACGGGCAGGCGCTCCATCGACGAGGCGCCGTAGAAACCGTGGCAATTGCGGGTGTTCCTGATGATGAAATCCGCGTCGGCAGGGGTCGCGATCGGACCGCCATGCGCGAGCACGAGAATACTTCGAATTGACACTCAGCGCCGCCTCGGCCCAGGTGTCGATACGCGCCGGGCAGTCTTCTAGCCTCGGAGCGGTCTGAGCGCCGATGGAACCGCCTGTGGTCAGGCCAAGATGGCAGACGATGATGTCGGCGCCGGCGATCGCCATCGCCGCGGCTTCCGCTTCGCTGAAGACGTAAGGGGTCGTCAGCATATCCTTCTCGCGCGCCTTCGCGATCATGTCGATCTCCAGCGCGTAGGACATACCGGTTTCCTCAAGGTTGGTGCGGAAGTTGCCGTCGATCAGACCGACGGTCGGGAAGTTCTGCACCCCGGAGAAGCCCAGCATCTTCCAGCTGATTGAGAAAGATGTCCATGTCGCGGAAGGGATCGGTACCGTTGACGCCGGCGAGCACCGGGGTCCGGTTCACGACCGGCAGCACCTCGCCGGCCATCTCCAGCACGATCGCGTTGGCGTCGCCATAGGGCATCAGCCCGGCGAGCGAACTGCGGCCGGCCATGCGGTAGCGGCCGGAATTGTAGATCACGATCAGGTCGACGCCGCCGGCCTCCTCACATTTGGCCGACAGCCCCGTGCCGGCGCCGCCGCCGACGATCGGCTCGCCCTGGCCGCCATCTCGTGGAACTTCTTCAGCAGTACCGCGCGTTCAAACCGGGCCATAGGTCACCTCACCACTCTCCGCCGCCCGCCAGCGCGTCCGAGCAGGGGACGGAACGCATTGACAATCGTGGCGGCGAACTCGGGATCGTTGATGTGCTTCTTGATGCGAATGAGCTGGCGATTGCCGGTCTGGCGCACGGTTTGCTCAAGCGCACGGAACAGGGCGGCGTCGGCGTCGACGTCCCAGAACGGCTGGCCCGGCGCGTCGAGCGCAGAAACGCCGCCTTCGGGAAGGAAGAAACGCACCGGACCGTCCATCTGGTTGAGCCGTTCGCCGATCCATTTTCCAATGCGCTCGCACTCGTCCGGCGTGGTCCGCATCAGCGTGACCTGCGGATTGTGAACGTGGAGCCTGCGCTGCCGGTAGCGTTCCGGAATCGTATCGGGCGCACCGAAATTGACCATGTCGAGCGCGCCGGCCGAGCCGACATATGGCACCCGGCTGCGGATCACCGCACCGAAGCGGTCTTCGGTGGCCGGAAACACGCCGCCCATCAGGAGGTCGCAGACCTCCGTGGTCGTGAGGTCGATGACGCCGGCCAGCTGCCCGGAATCGACCAGCTTCTCCATCGAGCGGCCACCGACGCCGGTGGCGTGGAAGACGACGCATTCGAACTCATCGTGCAGATCGGCCGCGATCTTTTGCACCGCAGGCGTTGTCACACCAAACATGGTGATGCCAATCGCCGGAAGCCCCGTGCCCGCGTCGGGTTGCCGGGTCTCGCGCTCGTCGAGGCGCGCCTTGGCCATGCCGGCGAGCGCGTTGGCGCCATTGGCGAGCACCACCCGCGAGATCGAATTGAGACCCTGTACGTCGGTCACCGAATACATCATGGTGATGTCGGCAGGTCCGACATAGGGGCCGACGTCGCCCGAAGCGACCGACGAAATGATTATCTTCGGCAGGCCGATGGGCAGGGCGCGCATGCCCGGCGCGACCAGGGAAGCGCCGCCAGAGCCGCCCGCGGAGATGATGCCGGCGATATTGCCCTGTCGGCGCAGCCAATTGACAAAGGCATCCGCCATGGCCGTCACCGATGCGCCGCGGTCGGTGCCGAAAACGCCCGATCCACCGCGGCCGTGGTTTAAGGCGATTTCCTGCGCAGAGACGTCACAGGCGGAAGCCTTTCCGCTCGTGGAGACATCGACCAGCCGGGTGCGCAAGCCACTCTTCGCCACGATGTCGCGGATGAAGCGCAACTCTGCGCCTTTGGTGTCGAGCGTGCCAACGACCAGCACGACGGGTGGTCCGGAGGTCTGGCTCGTAGCCGGCTCGCGCCTTTGTCGAGCGACCTCCTCGAGTCGCGTGACGCCCGTCGTGACGGTGCGTGCGGCAGCCTCTATGCGCGCGATCGGTACCGGCTGCGACCAGCGCGTCGGCAGCACGGGATTGGAGATGAAGATCCGCACCTGCCCCTTACTCCGGGCGGGCTGCGGTGCATCGCCCGGTTCTGGCCTTACCGGGCCTGCGTCGACGACGGAGCCAAGATCGCCGTGGAGCCCGACGCCAAGCAGGCGTTGTTGCAGGTCGCGGTCGGCGGCAAGCCGCGCCGAGTCGATGATACGGTTGACGCGGCCGTTGACCATGATGGCGACGTTCCGGGAGATCGCCGTCGCCACGCCGATATTCTGCTCGATCACAAGCACGGACATGTCGCCATCCTCGCCGAGGCGTACCAGCATCTCCTGGACCTGGGCGACGATGACCGGTGCCAGTCCTTCGGTCGGCTCATCCATGATCAGCAAATGCGGGTTGGTCAGCAGCGCGCGCGAGATCGCGAGCATCTGCTGTTCGCCGCCGGAGAGCTGACTGCCGCCATGGTCCTTGCGTTCGCCAAGGCGGGGGAACGTCTCGTAAATGCGTTCGATGGTCCATGGACCGCGCCGCATTCCGGCCGCGAGTTGGAGATGCTCGTTGACGCTGAGCGAGCGCCACAGCCGCCGGCCCTGCGGGACGTAACCGACGCCGAGGCGCGCGATCCGGGCCGGGCTCAGCCCGGTAGCTTCCTCGCCGCGAATGCGAACCGAGCCGCTGCTTGTCCGCACGAGGCCCATGATGGCCTTGCACAGGGTGGTCTTGCCCATCCCGTTGCGGCCGACCACCGAGAACACGCCGTTTGGCAGCGTGATGTCGACGCCCTGCAGCGCATGCGATTGCCCGTAATAGACATCGAGGCCCTTCACCTCGAGGGCGGGTGTGGAGCGGCGCGCTTCACTCATGGCCGCCTCCGAGATAAAGCTCCTGCACCTCGGGATCGGACTCGATTTCGCGGGGCAGGCCTTCCTTGAAGATGCGCCCGTTGTGCATCATCGTCACGCTCTCGACCACCCGCAGCGCGACATCCATGTCGTGCTCGATGATAATGTAGCCGATATGCGCAGGCAGCGAAGTCAGGATCTGGATCAACTCGAGCCGCTCGGACGGCGAGAGTCCTGCCGCGGGCTCGTCGAACAGCACGAAGCGCGGCGCGCCCGCGAGCGCCAGCGCGATCTCGAGCTGGCGCTGCTGCCCATGAGCTAGTTCCGAAACGCGTTGCTCCCTAACGGCGGTCAAATGTACCGCCTGCACCAGCGCGTCGGCGGCATGCATCAGCGCGTCGTCCACGCCCGGGCGTAGCGGCGAAAAGCGTCTGCGCGAGACGCCGCAGCAGGCGAGATAGACATTGTCCTGTACCGTGAGGCCGGGGAACAGGGCCGAAATCTGGTAGGTCCGGCGCAGACCCCGGCGGATCCGCTCATAGGGCGGGAAATGGGTAATGTCTTCGCCGAAGAATCGGATCGTGCCGGAAGAGGGCGGAAAATCGCCGGTGATGCAGTTGAACAGCGTCGTCTTGCCGGCGCCGTTCGAACCAAGGACCGCGCGCCGTTCGCCGGGCCGCACCGTGATGGTGACATCCGTCAGCGCCGCGAGCGCGCCGAACATCCGCGTCACGCCGCGCAGCTCCAGCGCGGTGCCAACCGCGAACAGACGTTGGGCTACGCTATCCATGGCGGTTTCCGTCCGGCCGGGCCGGAGCGCGAGTGGTGCGGCGGCGCCAGTGCTCCCAGAGTCCGACGACGCCGTCAGACGACCAGAACACGATGGCGAGGAAGCCAAGGCCGATCAAAAGCCGGAAGCGATTGCCGTCGAGCCCGAACTTGACCAGGAAGTCGAGCGCAAAGGTGCGCAGGATCACGAAGATGAACGCTCCAATGAAGGGGCCGATCGGCCGCGTGATGCCGCCGACGATGGCGACAATCAGGATGTCGATACAGGCTCCGACGCTGACCGAGCCAGGCGAGATTTGCCGATAGTTCCAGACCTGCAGGACCCCCCCAAGTCCCGCGACAAACGACGCGAACGCATAGGCGGCCACCCGATGCGCGTTGACATTGAAGCCCAGCGCCGCCATGCGCCGGGGGTTGTCGCGCACGCCTTGCAAAGCGAGACCGAACGGCGCGCGCGACAGATATTGGACCGCGAAATAGCACAGCGCCGCAACGCCGAGCGCGAGATAATAAAACGGAATATCGGAACGCCAGTCGACGCCAAGGAAATGCGGGGTGGCGACGGTGTTGATGCCGGTATGGCCGTTGAAGATCGCCCAGTTCTGGTTGGTGAAGTAGTAGAATGCCGCACCGAACGCCAGCGTGATCATGATGGTGTAGATGCCCTCGGTGCGCACCGCGAGCGCGCCGCCAAGCGTGCCGAATATGGTCGCAAGCACGAGCGCGATCGGGGTCGCGAGCCACCACGGCCAGCCCATGCTGATATTGGCGTTGCCGCTCACGCCGATGACCGCGACCATGTAGCCCGCGAATCCGGCGATGGTGAGCTGCATCAGGCTGACCATGCCGCCATAACCTGCGAGGAACATCAGGCTGAGGGCGATGATGCCGAGGATCAGCGTGGTCCCGAAGATCTCGGTCAGGAAGAAGCCGTTGGCTATCAGCGGCATGATCACGAGGATCAGTGCGACCAGCTGGGCGGCGGGGCTGTTGAGTTCCGGCCAGGCGCGGGTTATCGCCCGCCGCACCGCGGAGGCGGGTTGGCTTGCCTGAAGCTGGGCGCCCTGGATCAACGACATGTCATCGCCTCGCGAGCAGGCCCTGCGGCCGCAGCGCCAGCACCAGCACCATGATCAGGAAGGTCACGACGATCGCGTAGGTCGGGATGTAGACGGAGCCGAGCTGCTCGGCGAGACCAATGATGACGGCGCCAAGCGCCGCGCCCGGAATCGAGCCCATGCCGCCGACGATCACGACCACCAGGGAGGCGAGCAGGAACCGCGTGTCCTCGCCCGGCGAAATCGACTGGAACGTGCCGCCGACGACACCAGCGACGCCGGCAAGGCCCGCCCCGAGGGCGAAGACGATCACGAAGACGAGCTGGATGTGCACACCGGTGGCGGCCAACATGTCGCGATCGTCGACGCCTGCGCGCACGATCATCCCGATCCGAGTGCGATTGAGCGCGAGCCACATGGCAACGCCGATCACGACGGAGGCGACGAAGATCACGAGCCGCACCATCGGGTATTGCAGGTAGACCGGCTCACCGGAGGACTTCACAGCGGTGACAAGCGGTAATTGGATCGGCCCGACCAGCCAGCTCGGCGTCTGGATCTGGTAGAAGTCACCTCCGAATGCCCACAGCATCAGGTCGGCGAACACGATCGAGAGTCCGATCGTGACCATGGTCTGCCGCAGATCCTGGCCCTCCATGCGGCGAAAAACCAGGATTTGCAGAAGGACGCCGACCAGCGCCACGGCAACGAATGCGACGACGAAACTAAGGACCCAGGAACCGGTCCAGACGCTGATGGCGTATCCGACATAGCCGCCGAACAAATACAGCGAGCCATGCGCCAGATTGACATTGCGCATCAGGCCGAAAATCAGGGTGAAGCCACTTGCAACGAGGAAATAAAGTCCTCCGAGCGTGATGCCATTGAAGATGGCGTTGAGGAACACCCGCTTGCGGCCGATCGCCGCCTCAAGACCTAGCGGCCAAATCGAGAAGATCAGCCACAACAGTACTGCGACCGCGAGGATCGTGATCAACGCCCATGCCGGATGGCGTTCGATGAACCTGCTCACGCGAGTCCCCCGGTCGCCGCGGCGCGATGTCGGGCACCTGCCAATGCCTCAATGTCCGCCATCTGCGCTGCCATTGACGTGCATCCTCCCGCGTCCGACCGTCTTCGGGATCGCGTCCCGGACATACTAACGGGGGCGGGAGGGCTGGATTTGATCGAGAGTATCTTTTATCGCATCGGAGGAGCCTTGCTTCACGGATGCAATACCTTGGCGGCACGGCGGTAATCGGTCGGCGCCATCCCGACGTTGGCGGCGAAGAAGCGGGTGAACCCGCTCTGCGAGGTAAAGCCGAGATCAGAGCTGATGTCAGCGATCGGCGTTTCCGTTGCGACCAGCGCGTCAAGCGCCTGCTCCATGATCAGCGTGTTCAGGTACAGATGGGGAGTGACGCCGGTCTGGGTGCGGAAAAGCCGGTAGAAATGCGGCCGCGAAAGGCCAGAACTCGCGAGCGATCGAGTCAAGTTCGATCTCGGCACCAGGGCTTTCGGACATCAGCTTGATTGACTTTCGAACGCGAAAGTCCGTGATTGCTGCGGCGGCGCGCGCTTCCTGCACCGCCTCCGGCTGCCGCCAACTTTCCTCATAGCAGCTATCGATCAGCTGTCGGAGTTCGCAATCGAGGCTCCTGAGCGAAGGGGCGCCGCATACAAGTGCCGCCGTGCGGCGAATGTGCTTTTCGAGTGCATCCGTGCGCTTGAAATGTGTGCGGCCGAAGCGAAGGTTTTGCGAGTTCGCCGTATCGGGCGCAAACCATTCGTGATTGACGTAAAGCACGAAGAAGATCGCGCCATTCGCCATATCCGTTGGCAGGAAGTTGTGAGGTTCCCAGGGATTGACGGTGACGACAGAATCGCCGGTGAGGAGATGGCGGTGAGCGCAAACGTCGATCTGCGCCGGTGTTCCGCCGACATGAAAGATCAGGTGCCCCTCGCGGTGTGCGTGCACGTTGAAGGGACGGTTCAACTGATAGACCGTCGCGCGACCGAACCGGCCGTGGAAGACGGCAAGCGCTCTGCTCATCCCTTCCCTCCCGGGATGTCTTTGCTTTTTTTATTAGCGTTCAACATCCGGGAGGCGAATGCAAGGGTAAGACGATCTCCCTTGCAACTGAGCGGTCAGCCGATAACCGTCTCTCTCGCACCTGCAAAAAATAGGTCAGTACTTCTTGCACTCTGGAACGGTCCGGCTCGGCAGGCCGATCTTGGCGAACACGGCCGGATCATAACCGAGCGTCTGGTTTACATTCGGAATCACCTTCACGACCTTGCTGAAGAGGGCGCCTTTCCCATCGTCCACGACCTCGGTCACGAAGTTGGTTCCGATAGCCTGCCGGTTGGAGTCAAGCTTGATCTTGCCGTTGGGGGCGTCGATCTCGAGTTTTGCCAGCGCTTCCTTGAGCTTGGCCTGATTGTTGCTGAGGTCGCCGTTGACCTGACGGAGCCCCAGGATCAGCGCCATGGTTGAACCATAATAGTTGGTGGCGAGCAGGGAAGGGCTCGGGAAGCGCTTGTTGGGCGGAAACGAGTCCTGATAGGCCTTCACGAACTTCTGCCAGCCCGGATCCTCCCAGGTATCGGCCTGGCCGCTGGCTGCGATGGTCCCGAGTAGGGCGTTCTTAGCATTGCCTTTGGCCGAGAGGATCGTTTGGTCGACCATGATCGAACCGCCCATCAGATGGGCCTTGCCACCCGCCTGCTGGTACTGGTTCAGGAAATTGACTGCGTCAGCGCCGCCAAGACCAAGATAGATTGCATCGACATCGTCAGGCAGGGCGGCGATGACGGAGGCGAAATCCTTCGTTCCGAGCGGCACCCACTGCCGGTTCGTGATCTGTCCGCCCGCCCCGCAGAACTCAAGCACCAGCCCGAACACCTGCGTGTAGATGAAGGAATAGTCTTCACCGACGGTGGCGATCTTGCGATAGCCCTTGGTATCATATGCATATTTGCCGAGCCCGACCTGCCATTGCGCGCCGTCCATGTTGTAGCGGAAGAAATTCGGTGCAGGATCGACATACGTCGTCTCCTGCGCACCGGAGGCGGCGTTGACGAAGGTCAGCTCCGGGTGGGTCTTTGCAAAATTCTTGACCGCGATGCCTTCGTCGCCGGAGAGCGGCGAGAGCAGGATCTGGACCTTGTCCTGTTCGATCAGCTTGCGCACAGCGCGAACCGCGGAGTTGGGTGTCGCGTCCGTTGATGCTATGACAAACTCGAGCTCCTTGTCGCCGACCTTCTTGCCCAACGTGTTGAGCGCAGTTTGGTGACCGCGAATGCCGTCTTCACCAAGCACGGTGTAGGTGCCTTCCAGGGTTGCGGTGACACCAACCTTGATCTTCTCCTGTGCGATTGCAGTTCCCGAAAGCAACAGGCTGCTCAACGCAATCAGTCCCAAACTGCCCTTCAACATTGCCTCCTCCTTGTTTCGCCAACTTGTTTTGCGCCCGATCGCAACGCAGGTGATCGAGCTGTTTGGACGTCAAAGAAAGCTAGCCGATGACGCCGACAGAGCGGATGCCTTCACTCCCATGTAGCTTGACCGCCAGTCTCATTTTGCATGCTGCGTCGCAGCGCGATGCAACGCGGGAAGGGGGTACCAACCAGCTTCGGCAAAAACGGAGGACTTCGCGTGAAGGACCGCTTCTGGCGCAAGCGGCCGTTCATATGCAAACAGCATCCAGTTAGGGAATAAGTACGGAGTCTATTAGATCTAATTTGCAATCAACTCCCGATGCTCATCATCCAGTTCGTCCGCGCCCAAAGCTGAGTAACCCGAATTCGCGACCGCGCCATGCCGACAAGAAGTTGGCGCGCCTGTCGCGTAATCCAAATATGATGAACGCTCTTTCTTTCATGGTATCGATCGTACCCTGCGGCTTGACACCCGCCACGAACGTTCTCATTATGTTCTTTGTTTTAGAACGTCCTCGAAACGTCACGGACAAACGATCGGGATGGCAACGACAGCCACCATCCTGCATGCGGACCTGGACGCCTTCTATGCCTCGGTAGAGCAGCTGCTTGACCCTTCGTTGCGCGGCAAACCAATCGCCGTCGGCGGTGGGGTTGTGCTTGCCGCTTCTTACGAGGCCAAGGCCTTCGGAGTGCGCGGGGGCATGCCGGGACGACAAGCGCGCGAGCTCTGTCCGCAAATCACTTTTGTCAGCGGGCATTTCAAGGAATACCAACGGTTAGGCGACGCCGCCATCAAGGTGATGGGCGATTTCACGCCGCTCGTGGAACGGATTTCGATTGATGAGGCCTTTGCCGACGTTGCTGGCTGCACCCATCTCTTCGGTCCGCCTGCCGAAATTGCGAGAACAATGCGCCAGCGTGTGCGGGCCGAGATTGGCCTTCCGATCTCAGTCGGTGTGGCGCGCACCAAGCATCTGGCAAAAATTGCCTCGCAAGTGGCCAAGCCTGACGGGCTGGTGGTCGTTGATCCCGACACCGAGCTGGAATTCCTTCACCGCTTGCCCGTCGAGTTGATGTGGGGAGTGGGTCCGGTCACGAAGGCGCGGCTCGTCGAGATAGGCGTGCTAACTATCGGGCAGTTGGCAAAGACACCGGGATGGTCGCTTGAGCGGTTGCTCGGTCCCGCGGCAGGAGAGAAACTTTCAGCACTGGCATGGAATCGCGATCCACGGGAAATCAAGGCTCACCGCCGGGCCCGATCGGCAGGCGCGCAATCGGCAATTGGCAGGAAGCCTGCCGAAGAGCAAGTTTTTCGACCAACCCTGCTTCACCTCGCTGACCGAATCGGCACCCGGCTCCGCGCTAAATCCAGGCCTGGCCGAACCGTGACGGTCCGGGTTCGTTTCGCCAATCTGAATTCGGTCACCCGGTCGGTAACGCTCGACGCACCAATTTCCGCGACCGTGATCCTCGCCGAGATTGCCGAGGATCTAGTGCGCGCGGTCCTCACAGAACACCCTGATGAGAAGACGATCTCGCTCCTGGCGATCTCTGTGTCGCATCTCGAAGGGCACTGGGATCTGGAGCTTGAACTTCCACTTCGACTTCAAGATGAACGCCGGCGCCCCGGCACAAAAATAGGCATGGCACGATGGGCGGCCGACCGTGCCGTCGATAAGATCCGCGATCGCTTCGGATGGGATGCTATTGGTTATGGCTCGGTGGCGCTGGGCATCTCTCGTTCCGTTCCCGACGAGTTTCGCGAACTCGCCGAAAAGAACCTGTGACCGTCACTCCGTGCGTCCGAGATGCGTGCTTCTCTAATCGGCCATTTTTGGTCAAGCACTTTCAGACTATCCATCAATGCGGTGTAGATGTCGCTCGCGGGCTCGTGCTTCTCTTCGGAATCGGCGCCAGGGCCCTTCCATCATGGGATTCGAGGACGAGGCGGAACAATCTTATGGGCGGCCTTGCCGTCAGAAGAACGGCAGGTCCAAGCAGACATGCGAACTCACCTCATCCATCGTCCCGCGAGGGACATCTTTCTACCGCTCGGTGGATCTCGAGTTTTCTCCTATCGGGTTTGATCCTGAACGGTTTTCATGCGGCTGCCACGGCTTGCTCCCGGGTCCAGCGGAACTCAGTGCCGTCAACCCAGATGCGGTGCATAATCACGGCCAGCCGGCGTGCCAGGGCCACAATCGCCTTTTTCATTCCACGGCGCCGGCGATCTGCATGGCCCAGGCCTTGAGCCAGGACCATTTCTTCGAACGCAGCATGCTCTGAGCTGCTTCGTAGAGCATCACCCGCATCATCTCGTCTCCGCAGCGTGATATTCTGCCGCTCCAATCGATCTCGCCCGATTGATATCTGGAGCACGTCAGCCCAAACACCGCCCCGACCGACTTGGATTTACGGAACCGGGCAGGCACATCGACGGTGGCGCGATAGGTCAGCGCCACCACGGGGCCGACACCGGGGGTCGTCATCAGGCGCCGGCACACCTCATCGTCCCGCACGATCGCCAGCAAGCGGCGGTGCAGGATGACGATCTGTTCGCGTAGCGCCCGCCGGACGATGAGCAGCGGTTCCACCAGTGCCGCCAAGTCGGGAAAGTTCTCGACAAGCTGCTGGATGCGGGCCTCAAACCTCACCGTTCCGACCATTCCGACCTTGAGGCCGAAGTTGCGCAAAGTACCGCGCAGATCGTTCTCGATGGCAATCGCCTTCGACTGCAGAAGCTTGCGATGGGTCAGCAGCATCCGCAGTTTCTGACTGCGTAGCGTCTTCACATGCACCGGACGATAAAGCCCGGCCCGCATCATCTGGGCGATGCCGCGCGCATCGTTGCGGTCCGTCTTGTTGATCTGCGCCTTCAGCACCGCCTGCATATGCCGCGTCTCGACACAGACCACGGGCAAGCCTGCTTCCGCAAGCCCACTGAAAAGCCATTGCGATAGCGGCCCAGCTTCCAGTCCGATCCGCTTGAAGCGGTAGGCCGGGTTCCCCAGAACCTTCAGCAGCGCTTCAGGCTCGCTCGCCACTTTCACTTCCTTCATGACTTTGCCCGTGTCATCCACAATGCAGATGCTGGTCTGCTTGACCGATACGTCCAATCCAGCAAAATGGTCCATGCTGCGCTTCTCCTTCTGATGCTTGAGGCCGTCATAACAACGGACCTCGTTTCACCATCAGCCTGAAGCGCAGCACCCAAAATCTTCAGCTATCCACAAGCTGGGCCGGCCGATTACCCCATCTTTTGGTGCAAACATTTCGTTCAGGGCAACCATGGCCTGACGAGCTTCAGCTACGGCATGCAGCAGATTTGCGCAGGCGGACGGCTGGCTGAGCGGAAAAATGGCGAGCAGACCGTCGCCGATAAATTTCAGTATTTCCCCGCCATGTCGCGCAATCGGCTCCGACATCGCGTCGAAATAGCCGTTCAGAAGATCGGTTTCGGTGGTTGCTAGTCCGCGATTTGAACCCGCAAATCCGAGCCGAACGGAATCTGGCGAGGAGCGCCTGGCGCTTCATAATAATCACGAAGGGCGGGTTCAAGCAGCTCGCGCGATGCGTGGTTATGGAACGACCGTATCTGGGCGTAAAGCGTACATCCCACACATCTTCTGCGTCCGGCGCAGAACGTGCTACGAGATCGCGATGATCTCAAGCTCCTGACCGGATGTTCCAACTACATCCCCAACAGCTTTGCCCATCAGAAACTTTGCCACAGGGGACACGAAGGAGATGGAGCCGGCCTTGGGGTCCGCTTCGTCCTCTCCCAAGATGCGATATTTCTGTACGCGCCCATCGTCGCGCCGGAAGGTCACCGTGCTCCCAAAGGCAACAGTAATAGTTGACGTCGGATTGGTGATGACTTGGGCCGTCCGAACTCTCGCCGCAAAGTAGCGCACATCACGCAAGGGGATTGCTGCTTGCCGCCGCCGTTCATTCACGTCTTCGATCTTCTTCGCCGTCTCGTACGCCTCACGAGCCCGGTGGAGCTGAAATTCCAAAGCCTTTAATCCGGCTTCCGTAACAAGGTTCGGATGAGGTGAAACCGGTCGGTCGGGTAGCAGAGTTTCCGACGCAGTTGCGGCACTGTCTTCCTTGGTGAAGGCAACGCTCAAGCTCAAACTCCTTTTAAGGCCTTCGGATGGATGGCGCTGACTTCCGCGTTCGGCTCAGTCGTGAGGAACGCAAATAGGTCGTTGGTGGTTTCACCTTCCTTCATCTTCCGTACAGACGTCCAGTTAGTCCAGATGTCGGCAAAGCAGGCGAGGGGGCGGTTCTCGTCAAGGGCGAACCAGATGTCGCCGCTTCGCTGAAGGAGTTGAACGGGACAAAGCAGCGGCTTTCGACTACGAGCCAGCGGGGAAGCGCAAACAAAAAATCGCCCCAAGGCGGTCCCTCCGAGACCTACGACGGTTATCCTCGAGGAGCGCGGACATGAAGCGCCGGCGCCGATCGATGAGAACGCTCAACCGGCAACGACTAGCGGCTCACGCCGGAAGGCTCTGTCGTTAGCGATCTATTAACGCTTGTGGCAGGCAGCCGTCGCTAGATCGTGACAGCGGCGGGTTTTTGCCACCAAGCCGCCATCAGCTTGGCTGACGAATCGCGCGTGTTAAATCCTGTCTTTTCATCAACTGGAGATAGTGAAGTGGCGCTAGGGACAGTGAAGTGGTTTAATGCAACCAAAGGGTACGGGTTTATCAAGCCGGACACGGGCGGCCAGGATGTGTTCGTCCATATTTCGGCGGTCGAAAAAGCGGGATACAGCGCTCTCGCGGAGGGCGCACACGTCAGCTACGACTTGTTAAGTGGTCGCGCCGGGAAAGTGTCAGCCGAAAACCTGCGTCTTGGCTAACGTTGACAACTGGCGGCGGGCTTCGGTCCCGCGGCGATCACCCGCCGGTTCACCTGGCGGGCTTTTCATTCGTCTTTCAGAAATTCGTACTGCACCTTCAGTTCGGCAGTGCGAACTTTGGGGACGTGGCGCTACCGGCGGTCCGCGCCTGAAGAAATGCATTTCAATCTTGTCCCAGCGACGCTGATGACTCGCGCCGGCCTCTCGCTCTTTCCGCCAGATCTGATTGGGCTTAATTTCCATTGGATCACTCCCAGGAATGGAAGTGACCGTGCATGTTCCGGGCCGAGGCCTCCCGAGCATTCGGGTGAGTGCGCCGGAAACGACCCCACAGTTATCGATTTTCTCCTTCAGTGCGCCGCGAAAGGAGATGGATTTTTCACAGGGCGCCGTCCGTCCAGAAATAAGTTCTTGTGATGGGAAGGGGTCTTCCAGCTCTGAAGACTTAAACCAACTGCTGGCGGAATGTATTGCCAACCTTGAAGAGCTCCCATGGGCGAAGTCATGCGTTTTGTTCCCAAATCCGAGCTCGAGCGAGCCCGTTTAATCCGAGAAGC
Source organism: uncultured Alphaproteobacteria bacterium (assembly GCA_963732455.1). GTDB lineage: Bacteria > Pseudomonadota > Alphaproteobacteria > Rhizobiales > Xanthobacteraceae > Bradyrhizobium. The sequence continues at coordinate 18,832 of CAVSZM010000013.1, forward strand.
CCGCGCGATGTACGAAAGCATATTCCCACCGGATGATGCCGTTGGCAGTGCGCAGCACGACCGCAGGGGATGAGCCGCAAGCCGGGCCGCGCGACGCCGTTGCGACACTTGACCAGCGCAGTGGCTAGGCTCGGCACACCTTCGGCGGGGGCTGTGTGCCGAGCCGCCGAAATCCCGCGCCTACGTTCACGCTTCGTCGATGGTCTGTTGCCGCTGTCCTGTGGACAAGATGTGCATAACCGCAACATGAGAACGAGCCTCGGGCTTCGGTCCCGCGTCGAACAGTAATCGAGGACCGTCCCGCTTCTGCCGCACCGGCTCGGTTCGTTTGAGCGAGCGATCGGCCACCTGAACGGCCTGCGAAATCCGGCGCACCATGCGTAGACCCGTAGCCCGCTTACCTAAATGCCCCTTTCCTGGGATTGAAACCAGTTCGCTATCGCAAAATGAGATTCTTGCCGCGGATCCCCGCAATCGGTCGTCCGGGTCCTTTGGAGGCTGAGACCTCCGGGGGGACCGCGCGACCGCACTTATTGAGGATATCTGGTGCGAGAAAATCCGTGGTTGCAGTTGCAGGGGAGGCAACACGTCTGCCGGAATTCCAAACGAGCCGCCCTCTCAGGTCGTGATCCGGTCCGACGTCCTGCCGACGTCCATTACCGGCAGGCGGTCGATCGCCCTCAGGCCGGGCCGCTTGCGCCAGGTGATTTCCGATTCTTTGACGGCCAGCGACAAATCGGGCCAGCGCTGAAACAGGGATTTCAATGCGCATCTTGCTTCAATCCGCGCAAGCTGATGGCCAAGGCAGAAGTGGATCGGTACCGAAGGCGATGTGCCGGTTCGGCTTGCGTTGCAAATCGAGCCGTTCCGGATGCGGATTTGCCAGAGGATCCATGTTGGCGGCCGCCAGCATGGCCATTATCCTGTCGCCCTTTCTCAGTCTGACGCCACCGAGTTCGATATCCTTGCGCACGTAGCGCGACTTGGTGAATTGCACCGGTGTGATGAAACGCAAAAACTCTTCCACGGCCAAATCGACACGGCTCCAATCCTCTTCGAGCCAGTCGCGCAGATCGGGATTTTTCAAAAGCTCATGGCCAAGCGAAGGGTATGGCGAGGGCTACGGGATCTGCCAGCACTGCGGCGGCCCCGCCGAACCCGGCCGGCCTGTGCGGCCGTACGAGGTCGACGGCAATACTGTCCTTCTCCACGACGAGTGCCACGCCGAGTGGCTGGGGGAGTAGGTGCTTAACCGCGCCGACGATAGGACCGAGCCCGCCGCGCAGCCAATAGCCGGCGCTATCGGCAGCGCTTCACTGAAAGCAGATTTTAAGGGTCGCCGTTCAAGCTCGGTGGCGCAAATGTGCTAAATGAGATTGAGTAAAAGATCGGCAAGTTTTTTGCCAAATATACAGTTGTAAGAAAAAATTGCGGAGCAGATGCTTAATCTTTGCGAGCTCACGGCTGGCTGTTCGCCAAGCTCGTGAGGCCTTTATTGAATTCATCACGCTTCGCCAATATCCATACAGCCACGCGAACGCAGGAATTCGCAGCAGTTTGGGCCGGGTAATCTTAAATAAACGGTCGACAAAGGTAAGCTTCAGTATTTCTCCGACGATGAAGGTTACTGTTCCCATGGCCATTTGACCGGTAGCGATCAAATAAGCTGCCACAGGCTTGATCGGCTCAAAAACGATAATCGGCACGGCGAAGAGCGCGAGGGTTGGATAGGGCCTTAGCGAAACGATCCATGCTCGAATGCCCGCGAACATGCGTCGCTTCGCGATCCAATTGCCCAGCGGTCTGACAAATCGAACAAAAATGGCGTCCACCACGAAATAGGCGACGGCGAGAGCAAAGACTAGCGGTTTCAATATTCGGTTCACGTCTATTCTCCCAAAGGGAGAAGCGGAAACGAGAGAAGCGTTCACCGGAATGTCGTTCGAACCCTCATGCCGGGAATTGCTCACTTGGGAAGCGGGCATAGCGGGCGAAGTGAGCCGGTTGCGAAAAGCCGTTAGGACCGAGGATTCACAGGCTTGGGATTGGGAGGCGCCGACCTCGTTCATCGCCTCAATCAGCGCTGCTAGCCATAATATGCTGGCTTCGGCTGACTGGTGTTGGGAGTGGCCCATGTGCAGTGTCCGAGAACCTTGATAACCTTCAATACTGCCAGCCACTCGACGTTCCCGTCAGTTTCAAAAAACCCTGAGTGCTGGCGTGCATTTTTGCCGCCGATATTGGCAAAGCGTTGTTTTTACTCATTGTTTGTCGATATACGGTGCGAGACATGTTGTTCGGAAGCGCGTGGCTCTGCGCTGTCGTCTTCGCGCTGCACGCCTGCTCGCGATCTCCATGAAACCAAAACGAAGAGTCTTTGATTACGGAAGATCACTTCGTTCATTTCGCCGACGTTCATCAGAAAATGAAGAAAAATAAGGACAAGGTCTTTGTTGTCAGAATTCCTAAGACTGCGAAGCCAATGGAGGTTCTTCAATAATCTTCGGCGGTTGGGTTACCGCGTAGAGACAAGTAGCTGTCCGGTCCAACAAAAGGAGGACTATTAGCGCGAGAGCATGGGCGGTCCGGCGATCGGGGGGCAAGAGAGAATGGCTCATTCAATCAATAGCAAACCGCGTTTCTTTTTCCCGTCCCAGGTGTCCATCGCCGCAAACAAACGGGCCCGGTCGATAAGCCAAGGCTGATAGTCGCGGTTCACGTCCAATACGAAGACCAAGTCTTCCGTCTCCAGATACCCACCGATCGGGGAGTGATGGCCCGTCCCGGCTCCGAAGATTTCCTTGCGGCTGAAATTGATGATGTAGCGCCGGCCAGTATCGTTAGCACGCCGGAGGTGCTGTTGGAATTGTTCAGGAGAGAGATCTCGCAACACGGTGACGGTACGATTTGTCTTCAAGCGTGTGACTTCAGCAAGTTCGTCAAGTGACAACCCCATAAAACAAATCCCGGTCCAGCAGCGGCCAGTCCCCGCTAGAACCGCGTTTTCGGAAGTTGTTGTTTCGCCCAAGGATCTCAGCGCGTTCGCGACACTGGCGGGGCCGCACAACGAAGGGTTTGACTGCCACGTCAGTTCCTTCTTGAAAGTTGAAGCCGCGGGCAACTTCCATGCCTTATCTAGGTCGGCCTCGGTCCGTGTAACGGACAATCGAACCGCATCAGGGCTTACTTTGGTCTCACTGACTAATAGGCTTGCACCGCCAACCAAAGTGATCAGCGCTGACACGCTAGCAAACAACGCAACCTTTGCGGTTCGGCTCATAAATTAGGTTCTCGCTGCGGGCAATCACGCCCCATTGTCGGGCCGGAACCGGTCGCCTCGGACGACTGAGGGACCCCAATTCTCAGCTGACAAAAGAATATTTTGGCTTTCGCGCTTGGTCTATGAAGGGGTTCACATTCGTGCCTAGCCTCCGGACCCACAGAAGTGATGGACCAGCCGGACGGTTATTTCGTTCGCCAATCACCGACCGCACTTGGCCAAGGAGCCGGAGATGGCCGCCCCGAACCGTGCTCCGTTTGCCCGAAGCGAATACTCTGTGGTGTCTGGCAGAGCCTCAAGCCCCCCGGAAGGCTTGGAGGAAGTTATCCCATGGACGAAGATATCTTGCGCAAATTGGAAGAGGCCATGCACAAGCCAGGGCAAGAGCTTCTCCAAAAGGCAAGCGGCAGAGAGACAGCCGGAGCAACGGTAGCTCATGAGACACCCCAGCGGTCAGCCGAGCAGCCGCGCGGGCGTAAAGCTTCGTGTTGCGGTTTGGTCACAAAACTGAAAGCCTTACTCAGCGGACACCAGCCGCTGCGGGCGTAGCTCACCGACCGCTTGGCGAACGACAAGGATGGCACCTTGAATTGCAAGCCCTGCCATGATCGTAGCCACGATAACATCTGGCCATCCGGTTCCGGTGCCAAACACACCGAGTGCAGCGAGTAGAACCGCTAGATTTCCTAGCACGTCGTTGCGGGTGCAAATCCATGCCGAGCGCATGTTGGCATCGCCCTGCCTATACGCCCACAGCAACCCAAACGATGCAGCATTAGCCAGTAAGGCCGCCGAGCCAACCGTACTCATCGTAAAGGCGCTCGGCAGTGTGCCGTGAACGGTATGCCAGAAAACTGTGCCGATCACCCAGAGCCCAAACAGGCCCATAGTTATGCCCTTCACGAGCGCTGCCGAAGCGCGATAGCGCAGAGCCATACCGACAACCAAAAGGCTGATCGCGTAGCTCGCCGCATCGCCCAAGAAGTCCAGCGCATCGGCTTGGAGTGAGGCGGAGCCAGCGGCAACCCCCGCGACGACCTCGACACCGAACATTGCGGCGTTGACAGCGAGCACTGAGAGGAGCGCACGGCGATAGGCCCTGTCCTGTTTTTTAGGGCCGAAGTTTAACGGCGGAGGCGCGCAGCAGCTATCCGGCATTCGATAAAGATAGCTCGACGGTCATCTGTTCGCTAGACCGCCAACGGACTGCGCAATGAGACGATTAGCCGCTTTGGCATTTTCTGACCTCATGCGATGTCCGACTCGACCGACGGGACCAAATACAGCGCAATCACACCAAAGAGTTCAGCCGAGCAGGTGGCCCGTGACGCTGCGGCAACGCACGTCATTGGCGCCAAAGACAAGGAGCACGCTATGTCTCAGACGTGATGTCATCGTCCGCCGGATCATGCGGGCCCGCGGACGTATCGGCGCCCGCCAGCCTGTTGCGGACCGATCGCGTCGAAGGCCGCTTTCTGCTCGTCGGTCAGCGATCCATAGAAGTCATCCATCGCCATGCGCACGGTCTTCACCGCCTGCAGCATGGCGTTGAGGCGCTGGCCAACGGCTGCGAGGCGTGCCGGCGGCGTCAGCGCGTCCTCCGGCCGGGTCTGACACGATGCCTTCAACGTGTCCGCGGCCTGGGCGGCGGCGGCCTGAAGCGCGTCAAGATATCGGCGCTGCTGGTCGGTCGGCCTGACCGATTGCTCGATTGTAGGGGCCGGCCACTCGGTCAGCTCCGGTTGCGTCACATCGCAGGCCGGTCCGGCCGAGCCGGCTCTCGCTGCGGTCGGGGCCGGACGCTGGCGCGTGGTGGACAGCGCATTGATCTGCGCCTTCTGCTCATCGCTCACGAGGCCGTAGAACTTATCGAGCGGCCCTTGCACGGTCTGCACCGCGACGACCATCGCTTCGATGCGCTGCTGCATCGCTGCAAGTCGGCGCGGCGCCGTGAGCGCAACGTCGGTGGGGCAGGAGGCCCTGAGGCCTGCGGCTGCCTTTTCCGAAGCGTTGGCGAGTTCTTCGAGTGTGGTACGCTGTGCCTCGTTCGGCTGGATTGCATCCTGGAATGCCTCGATCGGCAGCCCGGCGATCACGCGGCTGTCGTCGCCACACATTTGCGCGAGGTCGGTCCGGCGGTTCGACGGCACATTGGCATAGGCGTCGAGGTTGCCTCCGCGCCTGCCGGCATAGCGCGGCAGGTAGCTCGCATAGCCCATCAGGTCGTCGTACCCATAAAGGCCGAAGATGCCGGCGTAGAGGTCGGGGTAGCCATAGCCCCAGAACGCATCATCATAGGGATAACCCCAGAAGGCGTAGTCATAAATGTCATAGAAGGCGAACGGCCAGAACAAGGGGCCGACCCACCCAAAACCGCCGTTGCGATGGCGCCACCACCAGTTGCCACCATGCCACGCCGCCGTGGCCACGCTTGCGGTGATGAACGCGCGGGTGCGCCAATCGCGCAGCGCGACGGTGTTGTTCAGCGCCCGATTGATCGGGCGCGCGTTCAGTGAGCGCTGCACGGCGTTGGCGTTCCGCGTCACGGGGACATGCCTCGCCGCAAGCGCTGAGGCGCCGACCGCCGCGGTTGTACCCATCGCGGCGCGAGCGTTGTGGACGGCGTTGAAGCGTGTGTTATGCAGCGCGAACGATCGCTGGCTGAACGAACGGCCGCCATGGAAGCTCGGCCGCGCAAACGAACGGCTCGCGAACGAATTGCTTGTGTGCGGGGCAAAATGAGGTCTCGCGGCGAACGCGCGACCGCCACCGAAGTGTCCTCCACCGAAGTGCCCGCCGCCGATGTGGACGCCGCCACCACGAAACCCGCCGCCGCCACCACCATGGAAGCCACCGCCGCCGTGAAAGCCACCGCCACCGCCGCCGCCGCCGCCGCCACCATGGCCACCACCGCCTCTAGCATGTGCCGCGACCGACAGGACGACCGTGCAAGCCAGCACGGCAGCGCACGCGGTGAATTTCGACCTGAGTTTCAATATGGCCATCGTCATGACAGCCTCCCACGCAACCAAGAAGCCCCCCATCGGCCCCAACCGGTGCCCTTATTTCAATCCAACAAGAGACAAATTGTTCCAATTCCTCCATCGAATCCGAGGGTTTCCGTTGAGGAAGATCACCGGCGCGCCGAGCCAGTGGTTTCTCACCGCGGTGCCAGCGTGCCGGGCCTCGCTTTTTTTGGCGACGTTTAGGAACCGAAGATAAAACAGGATCGAAGACTCGCGGCTTCGGGCGATCTGCGAGGCGCGAAGTCTGCGTCTCGCCGCGCGATGCTGTTGGAAATTCCGTCGTTCCGCACCATTAGCGCGGTGACAAAGGCAGCGTGAGAGTTGCGCGACTGGCAGCCCGAATTCGGCGGCTGAGGAAAGGCAATTATTCGACGGCCCTGGCCCGCAACCTCTGCGCATAGACGTTGATGACGAGCGCCGCGAGCAGGATGAGACCGCGGATCAGTATTTTCAGGAAGCTGTCGATGTTGACGTGATCGAGCCCGTTGTTGAGTACGCCGAGCACGAACAGGCCGACAACGGTATTACCAATGCCACCGCGGCCGCCGAATAGGCTGGTGCCGCCAACCACGACGGCGGCGATCGAGTTCGAGCAGATAGGTGTCGAACTCGTTCTGTTGCGCGCTGCCGAAATGGGCGACGCCTAGCATGCCGCCGATGCCCGCGCAGATCGCCGAGATCACCATAACGCTGCCGAGAATCAAGTTCACGTTGAGCCCGGAATACTCAGCGGCCTCGCGATTGCCGCCGACCATGTAAACGTAGCGGCCGAACCGCGTATAGGTGAGTATCAGGTGGCCACCGAGGAGCATCAATGCGGCAACTATCACGATCCAGGGAATCCCGCCGATCGACGACGATCCGAGCGTCGTGACGAGGTCGGGCACCTTGTAAGCAATCTGCCCGCGCACGAGCAGCGCGGATATCCCGGCTGCGATCTGCATCATCGCGAGCGTCATGATGAAGGACGGAATGCCAATGATGGTGAGCCCGAGCGCGTTAACGAGGCCGAGCATCGCGCAGAGCGCCAGCGCCAGCAGTATCGCAGCCCATCCGGCCATCGTGACGTTGGCGATGTTTACGTAGGATTCCTGCTGGGTGAAATAGGCGACCGCTATGCCGGTGACGTTGGCGATGCTCGCGATCGACAGGTCGATCTCAGCGCAGAGGATCACGAAGGTGAGACCGACGGCGATGATGCCCGTGACCGAAATCTGGGTCAGAATGTTGCCGACATTGTCGAGCGTCGCAAAGGAAGGGCTCGCGGCGGCGAAGAAGCCGCTGAGGCAGATCAGCGTCAGAAACGGCGCGATGTTACGCATCTGGGAGCGCAAGATCGCGGCCACCTTGCGCGGTCGTTTGCGATCCACAGCGGAGACTGCCACGCTCTCATCGGTCGCCATATGTGTCTCCTCAGGCCGCTTCCAGCAGGCGGTCCTTGCTGATCGCCTCATCAGCGAATTCACGCACCACTGTACCGCGCCTCAAGACGATGATGCGATCGGCGAGCGACAGAACTGTCTCGGGCTCGGTCGAGAGGACGATGATGGCTAGTCCCCGCGCGCGCAGACCGCGGATGATGTTGATGACGTCGTTCTTCGCGCCCACATCCATGCCGCGCGTCGGCTCGCATAGCACCAGCAGACGCGGCGGATAGCTCAGCCACTTCGCGAGGGCGACTTTCTGCTGATTGCCGCCGGACAGCATGCCGAGGTCGAGTTCGACGGCCGCCGGCCTGATCTGCAACTGCTCGACCTGCCGGGTGGCGATCGACCGCTCGCGTGACAGCTTGAGAAACAGGCGCGAAATGCGACCGAGGATGCTGATCGAGATGTTCTTGTAGACCGGTTCCTGATGGAACAGCATGGCGCGGCGGCTCTCGGGAACGAAGGCTATTCCGGCGCGCCGCGCAGCCGCGGTGCTGCGGAAGGCCTTTTGGCCGCCGGCCACGACGAGCGTACCGCTGTCTGGCCTCAGCTTGCCGAAGAGAATCCGTGCCAGCTCGAGCTGCCCGCACCCCATGAAGCCGTAGATGCCAAGGACCTCGCTGGAGTGCACCTCGAACGAGATGTCTCGGAGACTGCGGTCGAGCGACAGCCGGCTTGCCTTCAATACCACCGTCCGATCGCTCGGCGGCGGCAGTGTGATATCGTCCGTGTAGGTCTCCTCGAGTGCTTCGCGGCCCTTGCCAATCATCGCTTCTATCATGGCAGCTTTGCTGGTCGCGGTTGCCTGGGCCACAGCGACCCTTCTGCCGTTGCGGAAGACCGTCACCGTGTCCGAGACGCGCAGGACGTCTTCGATAAAATGGGAAATGAAGACGATGCCGGTGCCCTCGTCCCGCAGCCGTCGCAAGGTCGCAAACAGACGCTCGACCTCGGGCGGTGAGAGGGCCGAGGTTGGCTCGTCGAGGATGATGATGCGTGCCCCGGAGAACAGGACGCGGGCGATCTCGATCAACTGTTGCAGGCCGATCGGGAGGTCGCCGAGCCGAGAAAGCGGATCGACATCGATGCCAAATCTGGCGAGTTGTTCCCCCGCTTCGCGAGCCATGCGCCGCCATTGTACCAAGCCTAAGCGATTGGTCGGCTGCGCCCCGAGAAACACGTTCTCGGCCACCGATAGATCGGGCGCAACGCTGAGTTCTTGATGAACCATGGCGATACCGGCCGCGCGCGCGTCGCGTATCGATCGAAAACGTGTCTTCCGCCCATCGAGCACGAAACGGCCCGAGAATTCCGTATGCACACCGGCGATAATCTTCATCAGCGTGCTCTTGCCCGCGCCGTTTTCGCCGACGAGACCATGGATCTCGCCGGCGGAGAGCGCGAAGTCCACCCCACGAAGCGCCTCGACACCGCCGAAGGCCTTCGTGATCTGGTGCAGTTCGAGGATGGGCGAACGACCTTGCGGCATAAAGGCCTCAGATCAGGAAATGATCCTCCATCCACTGCATGCCCGCCGCGTTGGCCTTGGTCACGACCGGACCGTCCGTCACGACGCTCTTCGGGATGCCCTGTCCGCTCTTTTCGCCCGCGGCGACCGCCGCGACGCCGGCGACAATGGCGCCGCCATGGATGCGGCACGAAGGATTGCGGACCGTGGCGAACATGCGGCCCTCGCTCACCGCCTGGATCGCCGGCGGCATGGCGTCAACCCCGCCGATCAAGATGGTGGTCCGGTTGTGCGCCTTCATGATGTTGGAAGCGGCAAGTGCCATATCGTCATTGTGGAAGAAAGCCGCGTCGATCTGCGGGTATTTGGTGAGGTAGGTCTCCCATAGCCTCGCCGTCTTCGATACGTCCCAATCAGCGGGCTGGGTATCGAGCACCTCGATGTTTGGATACTGCTTTACCACCGAGTTGAAGCCTTTGGCGCGGCCTTGCGCGCCGGTGTGGCCGAGCGCGCCCTGCGTCATGATCACCTTGCCCTTCCCGCCAATGGCGCCGACGAGCGCCTGGGTCACTGAGGCACCCATGAATTCGTTGTCGGGCGCGAGAAACGAGTGGACGTTGATCTGGTCGAGCGGCGCGATCAGCGTGTCCATGTCAATGACCGGCGTGCCGGCATCGATCATCTTCTGCACGGGCTGGGTCAGCGTGCCGATGCCGAACGCCTGGATGGCGACGAAGTCCCATTTCTGCGAGGCCATATTGTCGATGGCAGCGCGCTGCTTGACTGCGTCGAGCTGACCGTCAAACCAGGTAACCTCGACGTTGAACAGCTTGCCCCACCATTCGGCCGCCTGCTTGCCTTGGGCGCACCAGGTTGCCTGCAGGCCTGCGTTGGAGAACGCGGCCTTCAGTGGTTTCTCCGAACGTCCCACTTCCGCCGCCAGCGCTGGGCTTACGCGCAACCCCCCGAGCAGGGCCGTCGCCGCGCCAACGGCCGCCGTTGCCTGAAGAACATCGCGCCTGCTCTTTGAGGATTTGTCGGTGCCGGACATTGCTTGCTCCCTTGTTTTGAATTCTTGTTACCCGATGGTTCGTTTATTTGCGCCATTGAAGCAGGCAGTGTCTCACATTCGGGGCGTTCGCGCCACCTGCAGGATTGAAATCAACTTTCAGGTTTGCGGGACCGACCGCGAGGAGTACCGGTCGCGGCCCGTCATTGTGATTGTTGTTAAGCTGATCCTACTTGTTCTGATTTGTCGGTAGCGTGACTAACAATGTTACGACCGCCGTCCTCAATGACGATCCTCTATGCGACGGATCGAGGGCTCTTGGGACGGGTCAGCCCCGCTGGTCTCCGAGCTCCAATGCGTGGGCGCACAGGTGGGTCAGCCTCGCGATGTCCGTTGGCTGCTGTTGGGCGCACCGGTGCCCATGGGACTCACTGCTAGGACGCCGATAATAAACGAGCCCCCGAGCGAAATTGTCCCGAGCTGCATTCTCCTCGACGTGCAAATAGTTGCACGGTCCGGCACTGCAGACGCGGCTAAGCGAACTTGGTGCCATCGCCGGCGATCCCGACGATTCCTCGGTGCTGCGATCTCCGACGTCGATCAGCTTGCGAGAGCGGCGCGCGCCTTTTGGGACCCCGGGCCATCTATCTCTTATTGAGGTCAAGATAAGCGGTCCACACGGCGCTGGCTAATACCTGCGATGGGCGCTGAGCGCATGTTTTCTTGACTTCGACCACTACTGCTGCCGTGTCGACTTTCGGCTCCATTTGTCCGCTCGCTACGGCAACGTAATTGAGCCCCGTCCAGAAACCATAAATCCAGATTGTTCCCTCCAATCGAAGTGCTTGAGTAGACTGCCAGTGAGCGCAGCTCATGCCTCCTATTCCCATCATATCGACGGAAACCTTGTCGTCCTGTGCTGAGGACGGGCGGATCAGAACGGCGCAGACTAGCGCCGCCAATAAAACTAGCTTCAACATTCGCCAGAATTGATGCTTAGGGAACGCAGTTTGCTCGACCCGACTACCGTGAATGCAGCTTCGGCGTCCGTGGTCGGTATGACGGACCGTATTCCCATGATGCTCTCTTTCGGGAGCCCGCTCAGTGGGTGGCCCTAGGCCTTTATGCGGGCTTTCTGTCTGGACGTTTGACCAGCTCGAATGTGGCAACGTGGGTGCTTTCCAACCAAGACTCTAACGTAGCCCCGCAAACTTTACAGGATGCGTGACCGGTGTGCGGTACCAAGAATTTTGTTTCAGTGCGGTTGTACTCAGCGCCGCAATCGCATTTTACGATTGTCGCCATTCTCGGAATATGCGTCTTCGGCGAGCCGGTTCAAGTCCGATTGTCCGCCGCAATCAAAAGTTACCCACGCCGCGGACGACGTGCTCAACATCGCTCGAGCGGCCAAGTGCGGGCTCCGGGCGGGAAACAGATTTCATTCCATCCGGCTTCGGAGAGACACGTCAGATCGGCATGGGTCGCGATCGAGCCGTCGGATTCGAGTGTCTGCGCAGTCCGCATTCCCTTGAGACAGCGCCCGGCTGCGCCAATTTCGACCTCGGTGGCGCCCTTGCTCCGGCGCCCGCTTTACGCCCGATTGCGGATGCAGAATTTCCTTCCAACAAAAAACATGGGAGGAAATCATGACAACTTCACTAACCCTTTCCGACAAAAACGAAGGACGCGGCGTCAACCGCCGCGGGCTGCTGAAGGGTACGGCGGCGTTGGCCGCAATGGCCGCCACAACGAAAGCGGCCTCTGCGGCGACGACCGTCACGCCATTCGGCCAAACGGGCGCCCCGACCCTGAATACTGATCCACTGCCTTTGGGACCGTTACCAGGGAGCCGCTATCCGGATTCGCATCTGGAGTCGGCTAAGCCCAAGCTTTCTTTTGGACCTGCGGATTTTCCGGCTTTCGCCGGCACCATGGCGGTTGAGCGCGTCGCAACGGGATTCCGCTGGGCCGAGGGCCCGGTTTATTTCGCGGCTGGCCGCTATGTGCTGTTCAGCGACATTCCCAACAACCGCATTATGCGCTTCTCGGAGGATGATGGTCACACCAGCGTGTACCGCCAGCCGTCGTTGAACTCGAACGGCAACACCATTGATCGGGAAGGACGCCTGCTCACGTGCGAACATAGCGGCCGCCGGGTCACCCGGACCGAACTCGATGGCTCGGTCACCATCATCGCCGACAGGTATAATGGCAAGAAACTAAACTCGCCGAACGACGCCGTTGTCGCTTCGGATGGTTCGATCTGGTTCACCGATCCCGCCTACGGCATCGGCGGCTACTATGAGGGCGTCAAAGCCGATGCCGAGCAGGAAAAGCATAACGTCTACCGGGTCGACCCGAAAACTGGTGACATCAAGGTTATCGTGGATGACTTCGTGGAACCCAACGGCATCGCCTTCTCGCCTGACGAGAAGAAGCTCTATGTCATCGACACCGGATTCACGGACGGACCGGACAACCCGTCGCATATCCGCGTCTTCGACGTGGATATCGGGGCCGGAAAAGTGTCGAACGGCAAAGTGTTTGCGGAAATGCCCAAGCCCAGCATAACCGACGGGGTGCGCACCGACACCGAGGGGCGTGTTTGGTGCTCCGTAGGTTGGGGCGATCCGAAGGAGGACGGCGTGCGTTGCTACACCCCTAACGGCGATCTGCTCGGCAAGATCCACATACCGGAAACTGTCGCCAACCTGTGCTTCGGCGGTCAGCAACGAAATAGACTCTACATCTGCGGCTCGACATCGCTCTATGCAGTGTACACGGGCGTGCAGGGCGCCATGAAGCCATGACCCACTCCGAGGCATCAACTGTGACTTGATCCCTCTGGCAGAAGGCCCCGCGACTTGATCCCCCGCGACGCGACACTGGCGGGCTACCCCTTCAGGTAGCCCGTTGCGCGTTTGTCAGCAAAAAGTGACGAGCATCGTGCTGGAACGCCGTCGCTACAGAAAGCTTGCATCCTTCCCCGACATGTAGCGTTGGCTTTCCGTGGCAGCGCGGGTCAAATGAGAACACCAATGGTCTGCTGAGACAGTACTTCCCCAAGGGCACCGACCTGTCGGTGCACTCGCAAGCCTATCTGAACAAAGTGGCGCGTCAGCTCAACGAACGACCACGAGAGACCTTGCAATTTGAAACCCCAGCAGAAAGATTTAACGCCTGTGTTGCGTCGACCGGTTGAGCCGGCAGGGGTAGAACAGGCATGGTTGGCAATCGCCGCCACTTCCGAGTTTGAACCGGAACGGACATTCCCTTGTCGATTGGGTAGCGGATGATTGGGTCGGCAAGCCCCACGGTGCCGGCGCCTTCCTAGGCGAAGTGAGATGGTCCGACGCATCCCGACCGCAGGCACGCTCAAGTGCGGATCGCCGCTCGCCCGTTAACAATCTGTTTACCAACGCGGCCTAGCCTTGGTCATCGCCCGGTTATCATCAGCTGATTACCGCCCGGTGAGGTGGGGGCTCTGCGAGCTGGCGGCTCGGTCGACAGCCACGGACAAGCTGCACGCCGACTGGGACATCTAGCCGCGAGCATAGTGGAAGCAGACCGCAAGGCTTATAGGCAGCGATCCGCGTTTTCTCCTTCCCAGCTTGCCGGAGCGACCGTGAGGCACAAATGACCAACATCACCGATATTCGCGAAATGAAGGCGCGCATTATCGTGTTTGGGGTCGGCGGCGCCGGCGGCAATGCCGTCAACAACATGATCGAGGCCGGGCTGCAAGGCGTCGACTTCATCGTCGCCAATACCGACGCACAGGCGCTCATCATGTCGAAGGCCAAGCGCATCATCCAGATGGGCACCCAGGTGACCGGAGGCCTTGGCGCCGGCTCGCAGCCCGAAGTGGGGCGCGCCGCCGCCGAAGAGACAATCGATGCGATCCGCGATCATTTGACCGGCGCACACATGGTGTTCGTTACTGCCGGGATGGGCGGCGGTACCGGCACCGGAGCGGCGCCCATTATCGCCAAGACCGCGCGTGAGCTTGGTATTCTCACCATCGGTGTGGTCACCAAGCCATTCCACTTCGAGGGCCAGCGCCGCATGCGCTTTGCCGAAGCCGGCATCGCGGAACTGCTAAAGGTGGTGGACACCCTGCTGATCATCCCAAACCAGAACCTGTTCCGGGTGGCCAACGAGAAGACCACATTCGCCCATGCCTTCGCCCTGGCCGATCAGGTGCTTTATTCGGGCGTGGCCTGCATCAGCGACCTCATAGTCAAGGAAGGTCTGATCAATCTCGATTTTGCCGACGTTCTCGCCGTGATGCGCGAGAAGGGTAAGGCCATGATGGGCAGGGGCGAGGCTTCTGGCGAGAAGCGCGTGCTCACCGCCGCTGTGGCCGCGATTTCCAATCCATTGATCGAGGACCCCTCGATCAAGCGCGCCAGTGGCCTCATAATCTCCATCACCGGCGGTAAGGACCTGACGTTATTCGAGGTCGACGAAGCGGCTACCCGCATTCGCGGAGAGGCTGACCGGGACGCCAACATCATCGTCGGTGCGTCTTTCGATGAAAACCTGGAAGGTATCGTCCGCGTCTCGGTGGTGGCAACCGGCATCGATAATCTCAGCCCAGCGCGCCAGACGCAACCAGCGGAAACCTCACTCACCGAACTCGCCGGCAGGCTGCGCAACGACAGCCATCGCATCGCCGACCGGATCGAGAGTAGTGCACCGCTGTTAGAGAGACCGCCGCTCCGCCCGACGGCTCGCCACCCCGAAGGGCCGCCGGCAAAGTCGATTTCGGAAGATGCGCGCCACGCGGCTCCGCGCGGGGCCTCGATCCGTACGGCCGCTCCTCGCCTGTGCGCAATTTGATCGAGGAAAATCTTCTCGATATCCCGGCCTTCCTGCGCCGCAAGGCCAACTGAGCCGTCGTAAGAACCAATGTAACTCGATTGCAAGTGCCGGAAGTAGATCGCTGCGACGCGATTTGCAAAAAATCCACCGTCAGATGAGCATCGAGGGTCTTCTGAGGTGCAGCGCGCCAATAATTCACGCTGCTGTGCTGCGCGCGTTCTCCGCTCGTTCTCTTTTTCCGACCTCCTTGTTGCGAGACAGCCAAATTGGAAAACGGAGTAAGCGAAGTAAGTAATCTTTTGGCAGCTCGGTCGGCGCCTCATTGGCTAAACACGGGAGATCTAGTGCAGCGTGGCCGACTCGCTCCGCATCCGCGCTTCGGTCCAGTTCGCGCAATAAGGGATTGATGACGGTATCGACTTCAGTTGCAACGGATAATAGAAAATTATTTAGCTCGCGAGCTTCGGGCACGACTGCGGCCGCCATCTCGGTCGCCTCGCAGAGCTCACTGATTACAGGTACAAACGCGCTGGCGGCTTGTTTGATTCGCTTTTTTATCGCTTCGATTTTGACTAAAACGCGATCACGTTCCTGCCGGCTTTTTTCCTCAGAAAGGCGAGCTTCGATTTCGGCGATCTGAGCCGTCAATGCGTCGCGTTTTCCGCGCGCGCGATCGAGATTGCGGCTGAGATTATCCACTAAGTCATTCTCTCCGAACATTTTTTGCACCGCGCAGGACAGCCGTAACGCGAATCGCCAGCCGGGCAAACGAACGATAGGTAAGATCGGCCAAAAGGGCATCGACTTCGGTCGCGTTGCAGGGGCCGACATGGTGATCTAATTCTCACCAAATCATTCGCATTAGGCGACCGCGGGGTTAACAAGTCATTAATCTTCCTGATGCAGCCGTGGGGTCGCCGGACTGCTCAAATGTGCTATAAACAGTCTTCAGCTCCGAGCGCACGCTCTCCAAGTCGAGACGCTGTTCGATCCGTCGAAGCAAGTGGTCATCGTCACGTTCGCGTCGATGAATGTCTTGGGGCGGATCGCGGTCGGCAACGCGCGTCGAAAGTCCGCCAATCGGGGGAGACCGGAAGTGATCGGCGGACGGTCAAATCGACGCGAATGACCGAGGCTGTGTGAAAACTCTTCCCATGCCATGATCCCCTACTGAATCGGCGGGGGATTTGATGGCGGGCTTTGTGGCGGGACTGGATCGCGGGCAGGCGACGTTGCTGCCGGAATGCCTTGAGGACTGGGTCGACGAGAGCAATCCTGTTCGGGCGGTCGATGTGTTCGTTGATGCGCTGGAACTCCGCGACCTCGGGTTTGACGGCGTCGATCCGGCGGCGACCGGCCGGCCTGCGTATCATCCTTCGGCGATGCTCAAGCTTTACATCTACGGCTATCTCAACCGGGTCCAATCGAGCCGGCGGCTGGAGCGTGAGGCCGGCCGCAACCTGGAAGTGATGTGGCTGACCGGGCGGCTCGTTCCGGATCACAAAACCATCGCCGACTTCCGCAAGGACAATGGTTCCGCGATCAAGAAGGTTTGCGCGCGCTTCGTCGCCTTATGCCGCGAGATGGGCCTGCTGGCGAAAGCCAGCGTTGCCATCGACGGCAGCAAGTTCAAGGCCGTGAACAGTCGCGACAACAACTTCACGGAGGGCAAGATCCGGCGCCGCCAGAAGCAGATCGAAGAGAGCGTGGCGCGCTACATGAGCCAACTCGACACCGCCGACCGCCAGACTGCCGCAGGAGAAGAGCCGTCGGCAACGGTGCTGCTCACCAAGACGCGGCTTAAGGAAAAGCTTTCGAAGCTTGAAGAAGAAGTGAAGCGGCTGGCCGCGATTGAAAAGGCATTGCTCGCCTCGCCCGACAAGCAGATATCGCTGACCGATCCCGATTGCCGCTCGATGGCAACGAGCGGGCGCGGCTCAGGCCTGGTCGCTTACAATGTGCAAAGTGCGGTCGACACCACGAACCATCTGATTGTCGCGCACGACGTCACCAATATCGGCACCGATAGATCGCAACTGGCGACGATGGCGCAGGCGGCGAAAGCCGCACTGCGCAGCGATAACTTGGACGTCGTTGCGGATCGGGGTTACTTCAAAGGTGGGGAAATCCTGGCCTGCGAACAGGCCGGTGTTGCGGTCACGCTGCCCAAGCCGCAAACCTCGGGCGCCAAGTCGGCAGGTCGTTTTGGGAAACCTGATTTTGTTTATTTGGCCAAGGACGATGTCTATCGCTGCCCGGCCGGCGAGAAGCTGGCGCACCACTTCACCGCTGATGAAGGCGGCCAGAAAATGCGGATTTACTTGACGAAGGCGTGCTGCACATGCGCGCTCAAGGATAGGTGCACAACGGCCAACGAGCGCCGCATCAAACGATGGGAGCACGAACACGTCGTCGAAGCCGCGCAGACGCGGCTCGACCAGAACCCGCAAGCCATGCGTGTGCGCCGCGAAACCGTCGAGCATCCGTTCGCCACACTGAAGATGCGGATGGGTGCGACGCACTTTCTGATGAAGACGCTGCCGAAGGTCGCGACTGAAATGGCGCTGCACGTGCTCGCCTACAACCTCACGCGCGTGATGAACATCGTCGGTATCAAACCGTTCCTCGCGGCAATCCGGGCTTGAGGAGCGTGTCACGTTGCGCGCGCCGTGTGACCGTTCAGGTCGCTCAGCATGGCTTAAGGTTTTGCCCGGATTGTCTCCAGACTCGATACCGCAAAAATATGCTGAGACGGTCACCTCGACGTAGACCACGCCCATCCGCTGTAGTTTTGCGGGATGAAAGGCGTTTCCACACGGCCTGGACCCTTAGCGGACTTCGAATCGGTCGAACATTTACTCGCTTGGCTGCGATCACTATGCTGAAGCCATGGCTCCGCCTTGCTCTGTTCTTCTCGATCTCGACGGCACCCTGATTGATTCGCAGCCCGGCGTTTTGGCAAGTTGCCTCGCGGCGCTGCGCAGTCTTGGACACGAGCCGAACGAAATCCTCGACATCAAGCGGGTCATCGGGCCGCCACTCGAGGACGTGATGCAATTCTTGCTGCGGCCGTATGGGGACGACAGGATTGCCGAGGCAGTATTGGCCTTTCGTCGGCACTACGGTGAAAGCGGCCTTCTCGGAAGCGAGCCCTACCCGGGAATAGGCAATTCTCTACGAGAGATGCGGCAAGGCGGATTGCGATTATATTTGGCAACGTCGAAGCGGGAGGCATTCGCGCGTCGTATCCTGGAGCATTTGGAGCTTGCGGCATATTTCGATGACATCCACGGCTCGGTGCCAGGCGGAGAGCTGGACCACAAGCCTGAGCTGCTCGCCCATATCTTGTCGGAGCATAATATTACACCCACGCGCAGTTTGATGGTCGGCGACCGCCGCTACGACATCTCTGGCGCCCATGCGGTTGGAATGCGCGGTCTTGGAGTACTCTGGGGCTATGGTACCCGAGATGAACTCGAAGGCGCTGGCGCAGATCAACTGGTGGAATCAACTGTTAATCTCGCTTGCACAGTTCTCGCGATGGTTAGTGGAAAGCGGCCCTTGACCTAGGCCTCCCAATTGCAATCGAGACGATCGCTATTGGGCACGAAACGGACATGACGCGATGTCCGACTTGAGTCCGTTGCCAAGGTAATCCAGCAGAGCTGCTGTTTTGCTGTAGCTCATCCGCTGAAAGAAGAGGGGGACAGCGCTATGTCGAGAACCTACCGTGAAATTGCGATAGAGGAAATGTTGCGAACCGTCGAAGAAGCGATGAGTCACGTTATTGACTGGTGGGGAGACCTCCCGGCGCCGATGAAAGAAGCGATTGAGCAGTTTCGTACCCAACTTGGGGCGGCAATTGATTCCGTCGATTTTGTAAAGAGGGCACTCGACAGAGAAGCACCCGAAAATGACCGCGAGGAGGACCCTGCCTGACGTTTGCTTTTGCTGCGGTGCATGAGTCTGTTGTTGGGCACGAAACGGAAATGCTGGCTGCGTTGAGCAATGTCCGTTCTCAGGGTGCAAAGCGGAAAAACATTCGCTCGCATTGAGCTTTTTCCGGGACCACCCGAACCGGACACTCGCTCTTTCACGAGTGCATTCCTCTCGTTACGCGATCGCGTCAGTTTTGGCCGCCGATTTGACGCCGGGCAGTGAAAGGACTTTCCAGAGTTTATTCCTGAACATTTGGAGCTTTTCGCAGAATATTTCTTTGTTGCTGGCGCTGGAGCCTCTCCCTATATTCGCGCTCGGTCAAACCACGAGCGATCGTGCGCTCAAACAGACATTGGAGCAGGCTGGCCATGTTTGTCCTCTCCAGACGTAAGATCACCGCAGTCGCAATCACGTGCGGCCTTCTCGCAATGCTTCCTGCAGGCACCCGGGCTCAGGCGCCTGGGGACGACAAGGCGCTTGCAACTGCCTTGCGGGATGGTGGACTTGTGATCCTCGTTCGCCACGGCGCGACATTCACCGATCAAGCCGACACCGACCCGTTCAATTTCGAGAACATTTCCGCGCAGCGCAATCTCAATGACAACGGCAAGGCGCTCGCACGGTCCTTCGGCGAGGCGTTGCGCCAAGCCGGCGTTCCGGTCGGCAAGGTCTACACCAGCAAGTTCAATCGCGCCTACGAAACCGCGACGATTGCCGGTTTCACGGACATCGAGAGGACCGCGGATCTGACCGAAGGTGGCCTCGTCGTGACGCCCAACGAGAACAATCGTCGCGCGGACGCGCTACGCAAATTGCTGGGGACATCCCCCAAACCCGGCACCAACACCGTTCTCATCACTCACAAGCCAAACATCCTCGACGCGCTCGGCAAGGATTGGTTCGACGTGAAGGAAGGCGAGGCGTCGATCTTCCGTCCCGAGAACGGCAGGTACGTGCTGGTCGCCCGCCTGCAGATGGCGGACTGGCCGCGAATAGCCGCGGCTGCGAAGTAGCCCGTCGATCTAGATCGGACTTGGCCGCCCGCTCGCACAGCATCGGCTGGGACGAAGGTGTGGTTGACGACCATCTTGAGCCTCGAAACCTAACACCTGGAAGTGGCCTCGGCTCTCTACAACATCTAATCGATCGCGCAAACGAGCGGCTTCGAGGGCGCTGTTCCGGTGCTTGCCAGAGGCCCGGACACCCTCTCCGGGCCTCTGGCATTTTAATGCCATCACCGCCGCGTTTCCTGCGCTCTGTGAAGCGTTTGACCCGACTGTTCGCCGTTTCCCACTGGCGCGGCGACATATCCGGAGTTGGGTGCAAACCGGAAGTGACCGGCTCGCAGCCAAAGTGACGCGATTGACCCCATTCCGGAAGTTGAGCGACTAATTTTCCGCAGCTGACGGAGAGGGCGGGCCCGCCTGCTCGGAACTCTTTCCTCCTCAATGCGTTAAAGGGCGATTTTGCCTCATCCAGGGGATTGTCAGAATGTGTGGCCGGTCAGTTCAAGGCGGCGCGCCACTAGGCCAGATTTGCTGGCCGAGGGGACCAACGTGCTGGGACCGCCGCGACCTCTACCGACAGAAGATCGTGCACTTCACCCTCGGTTTGATGGCGCAATTTGTCGGGTCGCTGGACCCACAGGTAAGGTTCGTTCTTTGAGATCAACAAATTTGCGTTCGAACGGCACGTTTCATTTGCATGCGGGATTAGTGACGCAGACGTTTGGAGGGGGATTTGAGCCAAGCCCGTGAATCGTCGTTTCTTGCTGGCGGGGGCGCCATGGGAGCGCTGATGCGCTCACGGGACTGGACGGTGACGCCACTCGGCCCTCTGGAGAGTTGGTCTCAGTCGCTGAGGGCGGCCGTGAGCATCATGCTTAACTCACGCTATCCGATCGCACTCTACTGGGGGCCCGAGCTTGCGCTCCTTTACAATGACGCGTGGAGCCCGATTCCCGGCGGCAAGCATCCTTGGGCACTCGGCCGGCCCGGCAGAGAGGTATGGCCCGAGATCTGGGACACAATTGGGCCCCTTTACTCACGCGTCCTCTCCACGGGCGAAGGAGTTTGGCAGGAGGACGAGCTTTTGGCCATGTTCCGACATGGCTACGTGGAAGAGTGCTATTTTAATTTCACCTTTTCGCCGGTGCGGGGCGAGGATGGTCAGATCGATGGCATCTTCAACGCCGTTCTTGAGACGACGGACCGCGTCCTTTCCGAGCGTCGATTGCGCACCTTGAGCCGGATGGGCGAGCGCGCAGAATTCCATACTCTCGGTCGAGGCGGCGTGCGGCTGGGCTGCGGGCATTCTCGCGGACAACGCCGCCGACGCGCCGTTCGCGCTTGTCTACGTTCGCCATGGTGATGAGGCGCGGCTCGCCGCCGCCAAATGCGTAGAAGCCGGCTCGGTCGTTGCCCCGCTCGTTATTTCGCTCGATGATCGTGAGACTTCCGTTTGGCCGCTCGGCGACGTCGACCGAAGTGGGGAAGCTATGGGAGCACTTATGCCCGCGGGTTTCGACTTGTGTGGACCGGTATGGCCAGAGCCAATCAGACAGGTGGGTATAACACCGATCAAGGGGGCGGGTGAGGCGCGGCCGACCGCGTTCCTTGTGGTCGGCGTCAGCCCGCGCCTGGCGCTCGACACAAATTACAGATCATTTCTTGAGGTGGCGGCGGGGCACGTTGGCAACGCTATCGCTGCTGCACACGCCTACGAAGAGGAACGACGCCGCGCCGAGGCGCTAGCCGAAATCGATCGCGCCAAAACCGCCTTCTTCTCGAACGTCAGCCACGAGTTCAGAACCCCACTAACGCTCATGCTTGGTCCGCTCGAGGATGTGCTCGCACAAAAGACGGCCTGTCAAACGAACAGCACAATCGGCTCGATATGGCGCACCGCAACGCGCTGCGGCTCTTGCGGTTGGTAAACACACTGCTCGACTTTTCGCGAATCGAGGAGGGCCGTATCCAAGCCAGCTTCCGTCCGACCGATCTGGCCACGCTTACCGCCGAACTCGTCTCGTCATTTCAGTCGGCGACTGACAAGGCCGGCCTGCGCCTCATCGTCGACGCGCCACCGCTGTCGCAGCTGGCCTATGTCGATCGCGACATGTGGGAGAAGATCGTCCTCAATCTGCTGTCCAACGCCTTTAAGTTCACCCTTGAGGGTGAGATCGCAGTGAACTTGAGGGAGGAGGGCGGAAACGCGCGGCTTACGGTGCGCGACACCGGCACGGGAATCCCTGAATCCGAGCTGCCGCGGCTGTTCGACCGCTTCCACCGTGTCGAGGGCGCGAAAGGACGCAGCTTCGAGGGCTCGGGCATCGGCCTCGCCCTCGTTCAAGAGTTAATCAAGCAGCACGGTGGCGAGATCACCGTATCGAGCGAGATGGGCCGTGGCACATTGTTCACGGTCAGCCTGCCCCTCGGCAATTCTCATCTGCCGGCCGACCGCGTCGAGGCGACCGCGGACGTGGTGCCGACCACCGTCCGCGCGCAGGCGTTCGTGGAGGAAGCGCTGCACTGGCTGCCTACCGACGAACTCCTCGATGCAGGCTCGGCACCAAACATGCATCTTGTCTCCGGGCCACCAGGAGACAACGTCAAGCGCCAACGTGTGCTAATCGCTGACGACAACGCCGATCTGCGCGGCTATATCGCGAGACTGCTCGTCGATCGTGGCTACGAGGTCCAAGCGGTCGCCGACGGTGAAGCAGCGCTCACTGCCATACGCGCAGCTAGGCCCGACCTTCTAGTCACCGATGTGATGATGCCGCGCCTTGGCGGTTTCGAGCTGCTTCGTGTCGTGCGGGAAGACGCGGAGTTGCGCCATCTGCCCATCATCATGCTCTCTGCGCGAGCCGGCGAGGAGGCGAAAGTCGAAGGATTCGACGCGGGGGTTGACGACTATCTGGCCAAGCCGTTCTCTTCGCGCGAGCTGTTGGCCCGCGTTGCTGCAAACATCGCGATGGCGCGGGTCCGACGGGAGGCGAACGAAACCGTGGCGGTGACGGAGGCGCGAGCCGCGCGCGTTCTCGCCGGGATGACCGAGGGCTACATGCTTCTCGATCGGGACTTTCGCGTCGTTGAGATCAACGAAGAAGGATTGCGTCTCGCCGGGCGCCCGCGCGAGGCTATCCTCGGCAGGTCCCACTGGGAAAATTGGCCTGGAACCGAGATGAAGGCGCAAGGACTGCTCTTTAAGCGCGTCATGGCCGAACGCAAACCGGGTTCGGTTGAGATTTGCGTCGAGCGGGCAGACGGTCGCGGAGCCTGGTTCGAGATTGATGCCTACCCCGTGCCCGACGGCGCCGCGATTTTTTACCGTGACGTCAGTGACCGTAAGCGCGCGGAGGACGCCTTGCGTGAGCTGAACGCGACCCCTTGATCGCCGGGTTAAGGAGCGCACACGCGAGCTTATGAGCGCAGAGGAGGCGCTCCGCCAGGCCCAAAAGATGGAGGCAATGGGTCAGCTCACTGGTGGTGTGGCCCATGACTTCAACAATTTACTGACGCCGATCGTGGGCGCGCTCGATATGCTCAGGCGCAAGGGGCTCGGCGGAAATCGCGAGCAGCGGTTGATCGATGGCGCTGCTCAGTCGGCGGAGCGCGCCAAGACGCTGATCCAGCGTCTGCTCGCCTTCGCGCGGCGGCAACCGCTCCAGCCGGTTGCAGTTGACGTGGCCAAGCTCGTGATAGGTATGGCCGATCTGATCCGCAGCACGTCGGGTCCTCAGATCAGGGTCGTGGTCGAAGTGCAGGACGACCTCGCACCCGCTAAGGCTGACCCGAACCAGCTCGAAATGGCGCTCCTGAATCTCAGCGTAAACGCCCGCGACGCTATGCCGGACGGAGGCACGCTCAGGATTTCTGCCGGTGAGGAGCAGGTCGGCTTCGGGCACACGTCCAAGCTGGAACCAGGTCGGTACATTCGGCTATCGGTTGCCGACACAGGTTTGGGCATGGACGAGACGACGCTCGCTCGCGCAGTCGAGCCATTCTTCTCTACTAAGGGGGTCGGCAAGGGGACAGGCCTCGGTTTATCGATGGTACACGGACTCGTGTCACAGCTCGGCGGTGCGCTGACTATTCAAAGCCGGCAAGGGATAGGCACCAACGTCGAGTTGTGGCTCCCGATTAGCCAAGTAGTCCCCGAAGCGGCTGAGCAGGCCGCCGCTGTGGTTGCGCCAGCCGCAGGCACCGCGCTGTTGGTTGACGACGAGGAGCTTGTTCGGATGACTACCGCCGAAATGTTAAGCGATTTTGGCTTCGCGGTAGCGGAGGCCGGCTCTGCCGCAGAGGCGCTTCGGCTTATCCGCGACGGTTTGCGCCCCGACCTCCTGATAACGGATCATCTCATGCCCGGCATGAACGGCACCGAACTCGCTCGGATCATCCGGTCAGAGCAGCCAGGCGTGCAAATCCTCATTGTGTCGGGGTACGCCGAAAGTGAGGGCGTCGCCCCTGACCTTCCCCGATTAACTAAGCCGTTCCGCAGCGCCGAGCTGGCGGCCAGTGTCGCAGGTTTGCAATTTAAAATCGGATGCATCGTTGAGCCAGAGGCCGATGGTCATACCTAGAAAGGCAGACCGAAAGACCAGCACGGACTTCCGTTGTTGATGTGGTGGAGGGCGCCCGCTCCCGCGATGGTCGTCGATGGCCACTTCAAAACTCAATTTTCGGAAGAGAGTGCTGCCAAGAAGGCAGCAACAGAATTACTTGCAAGATACTCAATGCTTCGAGTCGAGATTTACGACGCTCAGGCGAAGACCCGAACAAAAGTGAATCAAGGCAAAGCCCTCGCCGGTTCGGAAATTTGATAAGCATGCGGGTGCTTTGAATTTCACGCTTCGCCGTCGATGATGGTGGCTTACAAATATGTCGCTTTGCCGTGCGATGATAGTTTCAAGTATGCAACCTAGCTGAATATCTATTCAAGAAAGTTCCCTAAGAGTTCCGGGAACGTCGTGACATTTCGCTTGTTTTCTCAGAGCGCAACAACGATAGGAGAAGCGACATGAGGAAGATTGCTTGCATTCTTGCCGCGTTAACGACCATCGCGGTTGCAGCGCCGACCGTGGCAAGCGCTGAGGGATTCAGCTTCCGCGTCGGCAGCGACCGAGATTATTACTATCGCGACCGTGATGATTATCGCGGACCCCGCGCCGAGTTCTACGCACCTGATCGCGGGTTGCATCGCGGTTGGTACAATCATGATGGCGACCGAACGATAATTATTAAGCGTCACCATCGTTACTGGGACTACTAATAGAGAAGAGAATGGTCCCTTAATAGGGACCATTCTTTTGACGGCGTGCCAATTATCCACACACGATGCATTCGAAGCAATCGCAGGAGGGGTCTAGCCGGATTTTCAGCAACTGCGCAGTAACATTCACGGCGGTCACCCATGAATGACTGTTCATATGGATTAATTCGCGCAAGCTTTGGCTGCACGCGCGAAACTTCCTCCGCCAACTGATGTTGGTTGGTGCAGAGCGGTTCGTTGTAGGAGGGAAAATATGTTCAGGAAGACAGTTATAGGGTTGTTCGCGGTTGCAGCACTTAGCATGCTGTCGCCAACGATGGCGTCGGCGCGCGGAGGCTTCGGCGGCTTCCATGGCGGCGGCTTCCATGGTGGTGGATTTCATGGTGGCTTCGGCGGCGCTGGCTTGGCTGCCGGGGCGATTGGCTTAGGCTTAGGGCTGGCAGCCGCTGCACCTAATGCCTATGGCTACGGATCTCCATACGGCTACGACAGCTACGCCTACTATGGCGGCGGATGCTACCTAGCACCGAGACGGGTTTGGACACCTTGGGGCTGGCGTCTGCGCCGGGTCGAGGTGTGCGACTGATCGCAATAGAAGCCGCCACCATTTCCAGTAGTGGCGGCTTCTTCTCGGACGAATCTCACCTGTTAGTCGAATGGAACTTGTGGAACCAACTTGCATTGGTTTTCTAAAGGTGGCCAGCCGATGGAGGTTACGATGAGTTTTGACAGGGGCGCACCCGACGCTTCTGGTCTGGTGGCGACAGACGATGTAGCAAATGTCATTGCGCCAACAGCAATCGAGAAGGCAATTGAAGTATATAAACTATTTCAGCACCGAGATGAATCTGCCCTCAATCAGGCACGCAAGGCGCTTACCCCGCACATTCACCGACTGATAGAGAAGGGTGAACGCGACGAACGACGGCTGACGGTTAGCGGGCTGGCTTATTTGAAAGCAATCGAACAAGACGCAAAAGCGAAGGCGACGATGAGAGCAATTCGAAATAGGTGATTGGCTGATCGGCGGCGGCGATCCCAAGGCAAATCAAAATATAGCGGGTCGCGGTTCCGCTTCTGGAACAGCTTACTTTAATTTTTGAGTCCGGAACCGGACATACACGAGCCTATTGGTTTACGTGATCTACTGAACCGGGCTAACCGGCGTCCTGAAAAAATTCCGACCGTTATTGATCGGGCTTCGGAAACTGGTCGCAAAGCGATCTTCAAGATCAAAAAATCAAAAAAGCTTGGAGGATTGTCATGCCCTCATCACGAGACGAGTTCAAACGTGCCCACGCGCGGCTACTATCGGAGACGCCAATTTCGGACGACCCAACCTTGTTTCCTTTGCAGGAGCAAGTCGCAGACTTTATTCGCGAGGCAAAGCGCCGTGATCCGTCAGAACCGGACGAGTTGATATCTATGGTCGATGGGTTAGCGCATAATTATTTCGACCACGTCATCCGAACCCGACACCGACGCGATCAAAAGGGCTAGTGACTTTTGGTCATCTAACGACCAACTAGACCAAACCAGCACAGATGAGGATATCGAGATGATCGACCCAAAGATGACGATGGAAGTTCCGGCACAGGTTCGCGAATTTGCTGAGAAAAGCATGGACACTGCAGAGAAAGCTTTTTCGTCCTTTATGGAATCCGCCAGCAAATCCGTGGCTATGGTCCCCGGTCCGATGACAGATGTAGCCAAGCATGCGCTGGCGATCTCGGAGACGAATTTGAAGTCATCATTCGAGCATGCCCGGAAGCTTTTGCAGGCCAAGGACATAAACGAAGTGATGCAACTTCAGTCAGAGTTCTTGCGAAATCAGTATGGAGTCGCGACAGAGCAATTTAAAAAGATGACTGGCATGACCGCTTCAGCCGCTAAAAGCGATTCAAACGAGAAGCCCGATTTGATCTAGCCCAGCTCCCGCTCTTGTTGCGTCGTGAGGAAGCTGTCGCGAAACTGCGCGTTAGCCGAACGTGTGACTTAAATATCCACTTCTCGCCGATAGGCTGCTCCAATGTCCAACGAAAAGCCGCCAGCCAAACCACCTGCCAAGAAAAACAAAAATAAAAAGGGAATTGTCCAAGCGGACGCGGAGTCACGTTCAACAAAGAACGCCGCAAGCAAAAAATCGGCAGAGAAACCACGTCAAGAATAGCAAGTCTTCCCAAGACCGCCGAATCGGTGGCGACCGAAGCACCGACCACCACATCGATGGAGAAATCCGCTACGATGAAAATGCAAGTACCCGACGCGGTGCGCGAATTGGCTGAAACAACCGTTGGGCAGGCAGAAAGGGCGTTTGATGCGTTTCTTAGTGCCGCCCACCAATCGGTTGCCATGATTCCAAATCCGGCAACCGAAATGTCCAAGAAAACTCTCGCCCTTACAGAGCAGAATATGAAAGTGGTTTTCGATTATGCGCGGAAGCTGCTTCACGCCAAGGATCTGCAGGAAGTTATGCAAATCCAAGGTCAGTTTTTCAAGAGACTGCTGCCGAAGAGCAAGTGACGGGATTCAATCGGATCGCGCCTTGAAATCACGGCAGCAATGGGCGTCATCAGTGAGGCATGGTCCAAGTTCGTCCCCCAACTACAACTAACCAGAATCGCTAGCGACATAGCTACTGTTTAACTGCCTCTCCCGGAGCTCTATCTAACAGCGGATGGGGGCGAGCTAATCCGCTGGTACCCGGCGGTTGTTCGTTGCTCATTTGCCCCGTATCGACACCGTGGATTGTCGCAGCGAGTGTCAGAACTATTGTAACCGCGACGATTGCTCCGACGGTTGCCAAAGTTACATGGGTACGATGTCGGCTGGCCCAACTAAGATCATTGTTCATCAACAACCTCCCGCTCTTAATCGCGGATTCAGCTTCCATCGTTGCTTCAATGCGCCAATTCGCTTTCGAGTTGGTCGTTAATCTCCTGATGTTCGACTGCTAGCAACTGATAGTGGGCAGCCATTTCTCTTGGGAAACTGGATCGGTCGCCCGGTCGGCACGTTCTTCGAACATGCGAGAGCGTTCAATAAGGTCGTGAGCATGAGGCATGGGGCACCTCGCTATACGGCAGAGTTTCTCTACAGGTATGGCTAAAAGTCGATTCCGCAGGTCGGACCGCGAACTTTTGATATATCCGGCGCTTGCATTCGGTTGCCCAGTTGACCCCGTTTCCTACGGAACGTCGCGTTGCGGTAGAAGAGGTGACGCGACAGCATTTTACGAGCGCTGCCGGCAGAACCCTTGGTCGGGGCATCGGAAATGATATTCTGCAATTACAAAAACATTTCTTTCACCCAGACTGGCCACAATGATGCGTCTCGGCGGCGTTGCAGTTAAAATCCAACGAAGGTAACGATTGCGACTGCGATAGCTAAGGTAGCGAGCTATTCTATTCTTACTATTTGTTCTTTTGGTTCCTTGCTCGGGTCTAGCGCAGCGGGCGACCACTCGACTTTCTTAGGGGTTCTTGGCTTTGTCTGCTCCGATATGGGCTCAATCGTCGTTTCGCTAACCGGTGTCCCATCCCCTTTTTGCATAAACGCAACGCCGAAAAAGCCGAGTGCGACCAAAATGCCTCCGGCTATCATCATCAAATAAGGATATTCCAGTCCGAAAAGCATCTATTTCTTCTGAACGTTTTTGCCGATCTGAAGACCCTGGATAAGGCTGTGAACCATCGCTCATACTGGCGGGGTCATTTACCAACGCCTTGATCTGTCTCAAGCCTCTGGGGCCGTGCTGCGCCCGCCGCCAAGCGGCCTTGCCGGCGCAGTAATTGCCCTCGTCGCAATTTTCCTTCCGGGCATGCTGCTCGTCTACGGTATCCTGCCGTTCTTGGACGCGATGCGCATACTGCCCTCCGCACAGGCCGCCATGCGCGGCACCAACGCTGCCGTGGTCGGCATTCTCGGTGCGGCCCTCTACAAACCGGTCTGGACGAGCGCGGTCTTGACGCCCCGCGATCGAGCGCTGCCCATGCCGCTTTTCGTCGTGCAGTCAAGGTAACGGAACGATGGATATCATCGCGCCGCTGATGCTGTGGGCCATTGTCATCGCCATGGTCATGTTCGCCGTGATGGCGGCCAAGCAATGAGAACCCGCGCCGACTTCATCACCGCCATCGCCATCGTCGCGCTGATCATGCTGGTGATGACCGTTGGCGATGTGCATCTCTGGTGATGGCCCCGGTGCCGAAGTCCTGTGTCAGCTTCTATCGGTCGGGAAACGTGATATGCTCCGCTCCGGGACGGAAACGGCCGCCCCCGCATTTGGGAGGACAGGGCTATGAGGTTTTTGTCACTCTTCGTTGCGGGTCTCATGTGCTGCCTAAGCGGCACAGCAATGTCGCAAACCGCAATACCCTCATCAGGCGGCGCCACCAACTCGCTTCCTAACGTCGTGGTCGAAGCGCCGAAGCAAGTAGCCAGGCCACAGAGGCCGAAGCAGCGCGCGGTTGCCCGCAACGCTGTGTCCTCTCGGACATCGCAATCCACCCAAACGCCATCGGCGCCTGAGTCGGTATCCGCGAAGCTTGCCAAGCTTGCGAGCGCCACAGGCAGTTGCGTCGGTGGTTGCGTAACAAGCTTTAGGTACGCCGACGCCCCTTGGCACGGATGCTCCGGGTCTGGTTGGCCAGCGTTGTCGCCAACGTGCAGAAACGTAGGCAACTACAAAACCTACGCTGAGTGCACAGAGGCCGGACTGATAACCGGTTGGAGAGCCAATGAAATCCCATGGTATTGCAGCAGCCTGGCATTAAAGTAACAAAGAATCGCGTCTGAAATTAACGAGGGCCGCCTCAGATGGCGGCCTCTTTCGCTCCAAGCCCATGTCGCCTGTTGGCACCAAACCGACATGCCAACTGCGTTGCGCAATGTCCGCAGATATCCTCAATACGTGCGTTTGCGCGGTCCCCGCGTGGGTTGTGCCTGTTGTAGGACCCGCGTGCAAGGCGCTCTGAACGTTGAAGAGGGTGGCTTGCAAAAGTTCATACTCCTGGGGTCGAAGTGGCGGCTTGCGGATCCAGCATCACGACGCCGTCAATGATCGAAAGCGGATATCTGCGTATTGGCAATCTCGGTGCGCCCTGCGGATCATCTTCCATGAGATCGAAACCCAGACCATGAGCGCGGCAATAGATCTTCCTGCCCTGCAGGCGTCCGTCGCATAGCGATGCTCCGGCGTGAGGACAGCTGTCGTCGATCGCGTAGACGGCGTCACCAATCCTGAAGACGGCGAGATCGAGCCCCGCGGCCCGTATTCGCCGTCCCGAGCTGTGAGGCAGCGCGCTCAGTTCAACCAGGGGAACGAGCGCACTCATCCGGCCACGAGCTCGGCATTCGACGGCTGCTGGGCGACACCGAACGGACGGTCGCCGGAGATGGTGACACGATGGCCATAGCGCCTATGTGGCCAGTAATCGAAGATCGCCTGGTGCTGGGCGCATCTGTTGTCCCAGAAGGCGATCGAGTTCTTTTCCCACTTGAACCGGCAGGACAGCTTTGGCGTTTCGATGTGCTGAAACAGAAACGCAAGCAGCGCGTCGCTTTCGGCCTGGCTCAATTGCGCGACGCGCGTCGTGAAGCCTCGATCGACAAACAGCAGCTTGCGGCGAGTGATAGGGTGGACGCGCACCACGGGATGCTCGAAGCGGGGAAACTGCATGTCGCTGCCCTCGCCGGGCTTGCGCCCGGAATGAGCCTTCCGTGAATCATGAATCGCGGTGAGCCCATCGAGCATCTTGCGCAACGGCTCCGACAAGGTCTCGTAGGCCTGGTACATGTTGGCGAACATGGTGTCGCCGCCGCCATCCGGCGGGACTTCTTGAATGTAAAGGATGGAGCCCATCGGCGGCTCCTCGTCGCAGGAGACGTCGGAATGCCAGGCCTCGCCCGCCACGCGCTTGCTGCTTTCGTCGGCCTTGATAACGAGGATCTCGGGGTGCTCGGCAAGCCCCTTGGGAGCGTTCGGATGGATATGCAGCTTGCCGAAGCGCGCGCCGAAGGCCTTGTGCTGTTCGACCGTGAGCTTCTGGTCGCGGAAGAAGATGACGAGGTTTTCCATCAACGCCTGATGGATTTCCTCGAACTGACTGTCGGTCAATGGTTGCGCGAGATCGACGCCAAAAATCTCAGCGCCGATCGTCGGCGTTAGCTTGCGCAACTGAATCCTATCGTAGGCCATGGTCGTTAGCTCCCTCTGTTGTCTATTAGAACATTCCACCGTTTAGGCTGATGCCTTGCCCAACGAGGTAGTGACCGTCGCGGGCGTGTGGCTAGGGTGGGCCCTCCGCCAAAGAGGGCGGAGGACCTATTCATCGTCTGATTACGCCGCGGCCCGGACCGGGAAGCCGCGCTGGCCAGGCTCTCGGTTCGGCACCATGCCGAGCTTGGCGAGCGTTTCCTCGGTCGAGTTGTACTGCACGCCGATCTGGTAGATGTCGCGCGCCTCCGGTCCGCTCGCGACGTCTCGACCGACCTCGCGGGCGAGACGCACCATCTGCTCGATCTGCTGCACCGAGGTCATGCGCTCGCCCTTGCGCCGCCAGATATTGTCCTCGATCCCGACGCGCACGTGCAGTCCGAGTGCAATCGCGATCATGTTCATCGGGATGACGGAGCGCATGATTCCTTCGATCGTCAGCACGGCGCCGTCGGGCGTTCTGCGAGCAAATTCCAGAAGATCGGCCGGATGGGTGCCGGAAGCGCCACCGCCGATGCCGACGTAGTTGAGGATCAGCGGCCCTTTGTAGATGCCGCGTCGGATCAACCGCTCGACGGTTTCCAGCTGCGCGATATGCGCCAGCATGAAATGCGGCTGGATGCTGTTCGCCTGCAGACGTTTGAGATGCTCGAGATAGAACTTGGGACCGGCTTCGATCTGCATGTCACGATAGGCAGCAAAATAAGCCGGGTTGGTCAGCGATGTGCCGTCGCAGTCGCCCTCCATCAATAGCTCAGTGACATTCATCTGATTGGTGTTGATGGCGATCGTCACCTGGTCGGGCTTGGGCTGCAGGTCGGCCAGCATGTGACGGGTGTCATCGCTCAGCCATTTGGCTTCGGCGCCTTCGCCTTCCGGCGCGAACGAGATCGAGCCGCCGACCTGCAACACCATCTTCGGCACCGCCGTCCGCAGACGCTCGAGCATCTCATTAAACACGCTCAGTCGCTTGGAGCCCTTGCCATCTGGCTCGCGGCAATGGACGTGTAGCACGGTCGCGCCGGCGTTGTAGCAGTCGACCGCCTTCTGGACCTGCTCGGCAAAGGAGACAGGAATATCTTCGGGGAAATCGCCCGGGAGCCACTGGGGCCCGTAGGGCGCGACCTGGATTACCAGCTTCTGCTGGTTTTCGGGTAGCAGGGAATCGTCGAGGAAATGCATTGTCGTTCTCCGTTGGTTAGGGTTGGGTGGTTGGGGTATTCCGGGCGGCCAGTTCCTCCACGAGGATCGGCGCGCCAAGACTCATTGAATGAATACCGAGAACGCTCACCGCCTGAAGAACGGCGAGGATCTCGTCCTTGGTCGCGCCTGCTGCGAGCGCGCCGCAAATGTGCCGGCGGACACCCGGCGCGTACATGTGCGTGCAGGACGCATCGACCGCGATCGCGATCAGCTCCCAGGTCTTCGGGTCGAGCGCACCGCGGACCAGCGGCGTCACGCCCATATCCATGAACTTCTCAGTCCAGATCGGATCGAGCTCGGCGAACGAATCCCAGTTGGGATTCCAGCCGCCGGTTGCGCGCAGATGGTCGGTAACGGGCGTTCGCGATGGTGTTTTACGGTCGTGCATCTCTCGGTCTCCAGGGTTGGTCAGGTTGTTTGCGGAACGGCGTCGAGGGTTTCGATGCGAACTTCATGGTTGGCAGTGGCCGCGCGGTCGGCTGGATATGAGCGCGATCCGAGCACGAGCAGCAGCGCGGCAAGACCGCAGGACAACGGCATAATCGCCATGGCTGTCTGCAGGCCGAATGCGTCCGACAGTGCACCGCTGATCAGGGGACCCACGCCGAGACCGAACAGGTTCTGAACGATCGCAACCATCGAACCAGCGGTCGACCTCAACGCGGGATGGACGACGTCGATGGCGACCGCGGGAATGGGACCGGTGGTGCACCCCATCAGGAAAGCGCCGCATATGATGACGCCGATTTGCAACGGCCCGGGCGTCAGCGCACCGAATGCGGTGGCAAAGCAGCACAGCGTCGCGAGGCAGCATGCTGCCGGCGTCAGCATGCGCCAGCGAATGTCGCGCTGGGCAAGCCGGTCGGCAACGATCGACCAGAACACGACGCCGGCCGTCCCGCAGATGATGACGGCGGCCGCCCAGATTCCGGCGCGAT
Source organism: uncultured Alphaproteobacteria bacterium (assembly GCA_963732455.1). Classification (GTDB taxonomy): domain Bacteria; phylum Pseudomonadota; class Alphaproteobacteria; order Rhizobiales; family Xanthobacteraceae; genus Bradyrhizobium. The sequence continues at coordinate 52,439 of CAVSZM010000013.1, forward strand.
CGGCCGGCGCGCCGTAGGCGCGATTGAAGAAGCTCGGCAGCCAGGCAAGGATCGTCGACACGGTGACGAGCTGCAGGGCGCCCGCGAAATAGGCGGCGATGCCGGAGCGCGCGCGGAACAGTTCCCGGGCGATCTCCCGCGCCTTATGCAGTCCGGCCGGCGAGTCGGTCTTGAGTTCAGGCGCGTCGTAGTCGCGGACGAACATGTAGAGACCGGCGAGCACAAGACCGGGCACACCGACGATACCGAAGGCGGCCTTCCAGCCCCACCGCGCAGCGATTACGCCTCCGAGCACGACACCGAGCACGGAGCCGAACGACGCTGCCGCGAGGAATCCGCCGATGATGGTTGCGCGCATACGAGTGGGAAACACGCTGGTCAGGATGGCGCCGGCGGCAGGGCCGTAACCGGCTTCGCCAAGGCCGATGAAGGCGCGCGCAACGAGCAAGCGCTGATACGATCCGGCAAAGGCGCATGCGATGGTAGCGAGGCTCCAGACCGTGGCCATGAACACGACACCTTTCACGCGGCTCCAATGGTCGACGAGAAGCGACAGCGGCAGCGTGCCGGCCGCGATCGTCACGGACACGATGGAAATCAGCGCACCGAGCTCGCGGTCGCTGAGCGCCCATTCCGCCTTCAGGTAGGGGAACATTGACACGACGATCTGACGATCGACGAAATCGAAGGTCATCAGCAGGAATGAAAGAACGAAGGCGAACCACGCCTGCGGCTTCGGGACCAGATAGCCGTGCTCACCTTGGGCTACTTCGCTGAGACGCATGGCAGTTCCTCCCTTAAGACGTGCCCTTTGCCTACGAGGACGATTTCTTGATGGCCGTCCGTACCCCGACGCCCGACAGAACGTTTGACGATTTACGACACCGGTTTTACATTTCGCGACAGGGAGGGATAATTGCGATGGTCGACCTGATCCGGGCCGCGTGCCTGACGCATTATGCCGACGTCGCGCGGAGCGTCGGGATTGACCCTGCAAAGATGTTGAAGAGCGTTGGCTTGCCGGGGCGAGGACTGGCCAATCCGGACATCAAGATCCCCGGCGGCGGCGTGCGTCGCCTCCTCGAAGCATCCGCTGCTGCGGCCAAAATCGACGATTTCGGCCTGCGGCTGGCCGAGCGAGGCGGCCTTTCGAACCTGGGACCGGTCGCGCTCGTGGTCCGCGAACAGGCCACCGTCGGCGCAGCGATCGAGGCCCTGAGCCGCTACATTCATATCCACAATGAGTTCGATTCGACTGCGCATTGAACGGGAAAGCGATACCGTCGTCATCGCGCCGGTTCTGATCCTTGGCCGCCCGGTGCCGGCACGGCAGTCGGCGGAGTTGCTGGTCGGCGTGGCCTATCGGATCCTCAGCGCCTTTCTAGGATCGGGATGGCGACCGCTCGACGTCCACTTCGCCTATCCTGCGCCGCGCAACCGCGACGTCTATCGTCGCTTTTTCAACTGCAACGTCGCATTCGGGGCCGAGTTCGATGCGATCATTTGCCCTGCTATCGACATGGAGCGTTCGATGGCGCCGCCGGAATCCAACGCGTCGATGGCGCGCTACGCCCAGAGCTATGTCGAAGCCCTTGCAGCGCGCTCATCGACGAGAGAGGGCAAGGTCAGGGAACTAGTCGCCGCATTGCTGCCGACAGGCCGTTGTTCCCTGGTTCGCGTCGCCCAGCATCTCGGCTGCGACGGGCGTACGGTGCAGCGATGGCTCGCGGAGCACGGCAAGAGCTTTTCCGAGGTCCTCGATGCCGAGCGCTCCGAAATGGCTGTTCGCCTGGTCGAAGACAGAAATCGCTCATTGCCGGCCGTCGCAGAGCTTCTTGGATTCTCTGCGCAGAGTGCTCTTGCGCGCTGGTTCAAGGAGCGTTTCGGCTGCAGCATCACGCAATGGCGAACCGATCCAAAGCATCGATCGGTGCTTGAAAAAGCGGGGTGAGCTTCGGACCGCTCTACCCGGAGCGTGTCAAACCCGAGGTCGCGGAGTTCCAGCGCATCAACGAACACATCGACCGCCCGAACAGGATTGCTCTCGTCGACCCAGTCCTCAAGGCATTCCGGCAGCAACGTCGCCTGCCCGCGATCCAGTCCCGCCACAAAGCCCGCCATCAAATCCCCCGCCAATTCAGTAGGGGATCATGGCATGGGAAGAGTTTTCACACAGCCTCGACCCATCTCGGAAGTCTCTTGAGCCGTTGTTGCGTCCGATATCAGGGCACGGCGTGGATCAAAGTTTTCGACTGTCGTAAGCCCAGTGAAGAAGAGCCTGTCGTTGGTGTTTGCGGCAGGTCTGGTCACCGGGCTCGCAGTGAAGTTCGATCTGCCTGACGTGTCGTCGCATTGCCTTCCACCGCCTAATCTGTCGAAGGTCTTCTTGCGGCGTACGCCGGCCCATATAGTATCGGCAGTACCATTGAAACCAGCCGCGCGGATCGTCGGGGTGTATCCATCCGTTCTTGCGCCAGACGGACAATGCTTGGCTGGCATCGACGCCGAAGTAGTTGAGTGAGCGATCGTGGCCGTTAATGGCAAGTTTTGCGTTTTCGAACCAGCTCTTGGGGAATTCTTTTCGTGCATCGGTCATGTACTTGCCGCCGAATACACCCAGTTGAAGCATCTCTTTGGGCGTTAATTGCGGACTGAACTCAGGATCGAAGTTGCGACCCGCCTGTTCCGTAAGTTGATAGCAATATCCCTTTTGCATTTTGTCATTCACCGTAACGGTTCGCTTTCTCATTTGGTGCCTTCATTGGAGAACGGGATCATCCGGAGGAATGCAACTTGATGGGCCGGATCAAATATGACGCACGATCCCGGTATTAGCGAGCTTCGCCGATGACCGCTCCTGGCGGATTTTGTTGCAGAAGTGCGTTGAAGGCTGCCGCGAACAATGATTCCCTGAGGTTGACGCGGTCAGCGGCGGGAACGGGCTATGATGGGTCGGTTGGAGCAGGATCAAGCACAGCTGTTTTATTCGTTCTGCCTTGAAGAGGTGGTGCCGGACGATCACCAGGTGCGTGCGATAGCATCTGTGCTCGATCTGTCGTGGGTCTACGGCGAGCTTTCGCCCCATTATCCTGCACTCGGCCGCCCCTCGATCGATCCAGTTCTAATGATCCGGATGCTGATCCTCGGCTACGCCTTCGGCCTGCGGTCGGAGCGTTTGCTCTGTCGCGAGGTCAGGGTCAATCTGGCGTACCGCTGGTTTTGCGGATTGAGCATCGAAGACAAGATTCCGGACCATTCGGTGTTCTCGCGGGCCCGCAATGAGCGGTTCGGTGACAACGACGTTTTTCGCCAAGTCTTTGAGCATGTCGTTGAGGCATGTATTTCGGCGGGGCTGGTCGGTGGCAAGGAGTTTGCGGTCGATGCGAGCCTGATCGCGGCGGACGCCAACAAGCAGCGGTCGATCCCGGGCTCGGAGTGGATCAAGCAGCGCGATCCTGAGACCGCGAGCCGAGCTGTGAAGGAGTATATGGCAACCCTCGACGACGCGGCTTTCGGCGCTGCCACCAAAGTGACGCCGAAGTTCGTCTCGCCGTCCGATCCAGCCGCCCAATGGACCGGCGCGAGGCGCGGACCAGCATTTTTCGCATATTCCGATAATTATCTGATCGATGTGAAGGTTGGCATCATCATGGATGTCGAAGCGTCGCGCGCCATCCGCCAGGCGGAGGTCGGCGCGTCGAAGACGATGATTGAGCGGACACAGGAGCGTTTCGATATCAAGCCTGAGCGGCTCGCGGGCGATACCGCCTACGGTTTCAGGAGCGAACCTCAACTGGCTTGTCAAAGACAAGGACATCGCTCCGCACATCCCGGTGATCGACAAGTCGAAACGCGAGGACGGAACCTTTAGTCGGGAGGACTTCACGTTCGACAAGGACCGTAACGTGTACATCTGCCCGGCGAACAAGATCCTCACGACGACGGGCAAGCTGGTCAACGACGGGGAGACACTTCTCTATCGGACAAAAGCGCGCGACTGTCGTGGTTGCCTGCTCAAGGCACAATGCTGTCCAAAGACGTCCGTCCGCAAAATCCCGCGCAGTATCTACGAGGAAGCTCGCGACGTTGCCCGGGCGCTGGCCAAGACGGAGGCGTTCAAGCAATCATCGCGCGACAGGAAGCGTGTCGAAATGCTGTTTGCGCACTTGAAGCGTATCTTGCGGCTCGGCCGGCTGCGATTGCGCGGGCCATGCGGTGCCCAGTTCGAGTTCACGTTGGCAGCGATTGCGCAGAACCTTCGCAGGCTTGCCAAATTGGTCGCCCGGCCACCACCGTTCGCCCCTTTGCGCGCTGCGTAAGTGTTGCAAGCCTCAGTAAAGTCGAGCGTAAGTCGCCCGCACAATCCAGCGGGTGACAACGACGGCATCAAAAATTGCATCAACTGTCCCGCGCCGTCGGTATGCCGACTTCTGCAACAAAATCGGGCACTTTTCGGACATGCCGAGATAGCCTGACGATGTCCGCTTTCCCTGCCGGCTCAACCGGTCGACGCAACACAGGGGCAAAAGCAGACATCCCGCCGCAAGGCCGCGACTTCCGTTTTTGGCCCTGGACATTCCCGATCCCGTAACCGTGATCTCGATTCGAAAAATATACTGACGCGCCCTGGAATACCGGGCCTCGAACGTGAGTCTGGCTATCAGATAACACGCGTACGGATCAGTTACAGATTGAGAGAAAAAGCATGACTAAATTCTGCGCGAGACGATGCCTTCTGGACGCCGGGGCCCAGTCGCGCCAGAACCAAGGTTGGATGCTTCGGCCGGAGCGCTGGGGACGCGTTCACAACGGCAGAGCTCTCATGTTAGCCAGCTCAGGTGGGGCCTTGGGAGCAAGAATAGCCGACCCGAGCTAACCGCGTCTGGCGCTCACGACCTAGCGCCCAAGATTCCATTCATTGTGGAGAGACATCATGCATTCCTTCTCCGCCGAATGGCAGCCCACTTCGATGGCGCCATCTGACCGAGATCTCGAGATCTGCGTGTTGGACTATGATGGTATCGTCCATGCGTTCCCAGTTGCGTGTCACAAGGACGGGCCCAATTGGGTCGACGCTCGGGGTAAGAGGCAGGTCGATATCCAGCCGACCCATTGGCGCAACTGGGGTGAATTCCACTAGTCGATGCGCCGAGCAGCCGCGAAAGCTTCAGGAACAGGACCTGTGAGCGGCTTTTCATTGGCAAACTTCGCAACGAATATATTTCAGGGAACGGAGAATTTTTAGCCGGTAACAGCGGTCACCTCGTCAGGCCTCACTGAATGCGAGATCGCTAATTCCGCTCCCGGTCCGGCGGCGGGCGTCAACTGTACGTTCGCCAATCCGAGCGCGCCGTGCGAACGACACAACGAGGAGCAAGATGAGGATAGTTTTGGCATTAGCCGTTCTTGCAGCGTCGTCATCAGCATTTGCAGAACAATCACCGCTAGCGGGAGAGACTTACCGATTGCCTTTGCTGTGCAATAAATCTGGAGAGAAAATCTCGGGACTAACCAAGATTTGCTACTATAGCTGCGCAAAATCGGAAGGTGCCGTGACCGCGACGATGTACGAGGCTTGCCCGCGTTGGACCGCAGCCTGGCAGTTGAACCGAAACGCGCAATTCGGCCCAAAGGAAATTTCACGGTAGTTGAGCACGCGATTGCTAACTCCACTCAAGACCGCCAAAGCACTCGGCACCGATATCCCGGCGATGTTGCTCGCCCGCGCCGACGAGGTGATCGAAAAGGAACGCCGTTTGCTGCGGTGCATGAGTCTCCTGTTAAAGGACCTCCCGCTGCGATCGCCGCACTTCTGCTATTGGGGGTTGAGCGGACCTAGCTGAGGCACGGTCCGAGGTCCTAGTTTGACCCAACTGCGACATCAATCAGCGCTTCATGTTGCAGCAGCGAAGCCCGTTCAGCCGTACCTTGCGGGGCCTTTCCTTTTGGCAACTCTGCTACCGTGGGACGCGGCAGGAACATTTCAAATGAGTGTTCGTCCGTCGGCAGGTCGAGCGCAAGGAACCGACGACAGAGACTTTCGTTAGGCTGGAACGAGGTGCGTGATGAGACCCCAGGCAGCCACCCATTTCAATTGTTGGAAATTCCAGCCCACGCGTGCTTGTCTAGCACTGATCATAGCATTGACGGCGACGCCGCTGGTGAGAGCGGCGGAGTTGGGTCCGGACGCGGTCAATTCCGCAGAACCTTCCGGAAAGCCGCTCTCCACGGACAAGCCAACACCTATCGGGATCCGCCTTCAGGTGCTCCTTGATCGTGCTCACTTTTCTCCTGGAGAGATTGACGGCAAATTTGGCGAGAACGCCAAGAAGGCGCTCCGCGCCTATGCTGAGGCGCAACAATTGCCGAGCGCCGAAACGCTGACCGATGACATCTGGAAAAAGCTGATAGCCGACTCTCAGCCGTCGCTTAGGAACTACACGATTGCCGAAAAAGATGTTGCGGGGCCTTTCCTGAAGAAAGTGTCCAACAAGTTGGAGGAAATGAGAGGCATCCCGAAACTGAATTACACGAGCCCAAGAGAAGCCTTAGCCGAGAAATTTCACATGAGTGAGCAGCTACTCGACGCATTGAACCCTGGTCAGCATTTCAACCGCGCTGGCGCGACAATTGTCGTCGTCGACACCGGTGACGAGCATTCGGCGGCTCCTGCAAAGGCGGACAGGGTCGAAGTTGATAAGATTAGACAGATCGTCAAGCTGTTTGATCGATCAAATTCGCTGATCGGCTTCTATCCCGCGACAGTGGGAAGCGAAGAGAAGCCATCGCCAACTGGCTCTCTCAAGGTTACTGGGATCGATCGCAATCCGACCTATCGATACAATCCTGACTATCATTTCAAAGGAGTTCACTCTCGCAAGCCGTTCGAGATTAAACCCGGACCGAATAATCCGGTGGGCACGGTTTGGATTAATCTCTCGGCCGATGGGTACGGCATCCATGGCACGCCTTCGCCGGGAAAAGTGTCCAAGGCTGCGTCGCACGGATGTGTGCGGCTCACAAATTGGGACGCCGAACGCGTCGCCAGTCAGATTTCAAAGGGCGCGCGCGTCGATTTCGTCGACGCCCCTCGTTCGTGAGAGAACATGAATTTGCGCGTCGCAGCACTTAACGTATGGAACACCGATGACCGGCGGCGCCTCGACTAGTTCAATCGCGAATTGAAGCGGCTCGATCCCGATCTGATGGCGTTCCAGGAGGTGAGAAAACCAACACGCCAACATTCTGTCGTCATTTGGGACAATATGTATTTCCTGGATCTCGCGGCCAACCGTCGAGTGGAAACACACTGATTGCGGCGTGATGGGCGATGGGTTCCGGTTGCCGGATATCGACTATGTCGGGGGCGATTTTAGTTTCATGATGATCGCAGCCGGCGCGATTTTTTGGCAGCCTGAATGCATACGCTCCTTGTTTGATCAGGAGGATAGTCATGCGACCGTTCCAAAGCGTTGCAGCAAGCATTGCATTCTCGGCGCTGATGGCGACAGGCGCGACCTGCGCCGGTGCCGAAGACCAGCCGCTCGGTGTTCGGTTGGTCGATCAGATGAACGCGCTCTACGGCGCGCATCGGGGTGTTCGCGCGAACCATGCCAAGGGCGCCGTGTTCGAAGGCATGTTCACGCCGGCCCAAGGCGCCGATGCGCTCAGCTCGGCTGTCTTTCTCAAAGGGGCGCCCACGCCGCTGGTTATTCGTTTTTCCAATTCGGGCGGCGTGCCGGACGCGCCCGACACTGACCCGTCGACCGGCGGTGTCCGCGGCATGGCGATCAAGTTCCGTCTCTCGGATGGGAGTGAGGTCGACATGATCTGCATATCGGCAAACGGATTTCCGGTGGCGACCGGCGAGGATTTTCTGGCCCTGCTACAGGCGGTCGGCGCAAGCGGTCCCGACGTGCCCAAGCCGACACCGGTCGAGAAATTCTTGTCGACCCATCCGGCCGCACACGATTTTGTCACGACGCCGCGAGCTGTGGCGGTAAGCTACGGCACGCAGCCATTCTTCGGCGTCAATGCTTTCAAGTTCACCAACGCGCAAGGAACGAGCAAGTTTGGCCGCTACCGCATCGTGCCCGAGAACGGCCCCGCCTATGTGAGCGACGAGGAGGCCGCGAAGCGTCCTCCGAATGCGCTTGCCGACAATCTACGGGCAGCGCTCGAAAAAGGACCGGTCAAGTTCCGCCTCCTGGTGCAGGTTGGCGCCGCCGATGATTCGACCACGGATGCGACGAAGGTCTGGCCGGACAACCGGCCGACGGTGGAGCTCGGCGAAATCTCGGTCAGTGCGTTGGACACGAAGAAAGTCGAGAACGAGTTGCTGTTCTTGCCAACCAACGTGACCAGCGGCATTGACCCCTCCGATGACCCGATCATCAACATGCGCACGGAGGCCTACGCGGAATCGTTCGGCCGCCGTACCAAATAGATCGCTCGCCCTGCGCGAAGGGGTCGCCGTGCATAATCGTCGTCGATCAGGACGGCCAAGCGCTCGATTCGCACCATACCGTTGCTCGCCAGTGCCGACGAGGTGATGGAATAAAACACCACTTGGTTGCGATGCATGAGTTTGCTCATTGGCCACGAAACGGACCTCGCCGTCGCAACGGTTGATGTCTGCTTCTCTAATCGGCCATTTTTGGTCAAGCACTTTCAGACTATCCATCAATGCGGTGTAGATGTCGCTCGCGGGCTCGTGCTTCTCTTCGGAATCGGCGCCAGGGCCCTTCCATCATGGGATTCGAGGACGAGGCGGAACAATCTTATGGGCGGCCTTGCCGTCAGAAGAACGGCAGGTCCAAGCAGACATGCGAACTCACCTCATCCATCGTCCCGCGAGGGACATCTTTCTACCGCTCGGTGGATCTCGAGTTTTCTCCTATCGGGTTTGATCCTGAACGGTTTTCATGCGGCTGCCACGGCTTGCTCCCGGGTCCAGCGGAACTCAGTGCCGTCAACCCAGATGCGGTGCATAATCACGGCCAGCCGGCGTGCCAGGGCCACAATCGCCTTTTTCATTCCACGGCGCCGGCGATCTGCATGGCCCAGGCCTTGAGCCAGGACCATTTCTTCGAACGCAGCATGCTCTGAGCTGCTTCGTAGAGCATCACCCGCATCATCTCGTCTCCGCAGCGTGATATTCTGCCGCTCCAATCGATCTCGCCCGATTGATATCTGGAGCACGTCAGCCCAAACACCGCCCCGACCGACTTGGATTTACGGAACCGGGCAGGCACATCGACGGTGGCGCGATAGGTCAGCGCCACCACGGGGCCGACACCGGGGGTCGTCATCAGGCGCCGGCACACCTCATCGTCCCGCACGATCGCCAGCAAGCGGCGGTGCAGGATGACGATCTGTTCGCGTAGCGCCCGCCGGACGATGAGCAGCGGTTCCACCAGTGCCGCCAAGTCGGGAAAGTTCTCGACAAGCTGCTGGATGCGGGCCTCAAACCTCACCGTTCCGACCATTCCGACCTTGAGGCCGAAGTTGCGCAAAGTACCGCGCAGATCGTTCTCGATGGCAATCGCCTTCGACTGCAGAAGCTTGCGATGGGTCAGCAGCATCCGCAGTTTCTGACTGCGTAGCGTCTTCACATGCACCGGACGATAAAGCCCGGCCCGCATCATCTGGGCGATGCCGCGCGCATCGTTGCGGTCCGTCTTGTTGATCTGCGCCTTCAGCACCGCCTGCATATGCCGCGTCTCGACACAGACCACGGGCAAGCCTGCTTCCGCAAGCCCACTGAAAAGCCATTGCGATAGCGGCCCAGCTTCCAGTCCGATCCGCTTGAAGCGGTAGGCCGGGTTCCCCAGAACCTTCAGCAGCGCTTCAGGCTCGCTCGCCACTTTCACTTCCTTCATGACTCTGCCCGTGTCATCCACAATGCAGATGCTGGTCTGCTTGACCGATACGTCCAATCCAGCAAAATGGTCCATGCTGCGCTTCTCCTTCTGATGCTTGAGGCCGTCATAACAACGGACCTCGTTTCACCATCAGCCTGAAGCGCAGCACCCAAAATCTTCAGCTATCCACAAGCTGGGCCGGCCGATTACCCCATCTTGTGGGGTAAGGCAGACAAGAGGCGATACTAGCGTCTGCCAATAGCACCGATAACTTGGGGAAGCAGGTGCTCCGCGACGACTGTTTGCGCGTGCGCAGTAAGATGCTGACCATCAGGGCCGACATCAACCGCAGCGCTTCGCATGTTGGCTATGATGACCTTGATGCCCCGTGCTTTTAGCTTTTGAATGATTTGAGGTACGTTGACGCTTACACCGGCCGAACTACCGTGCTTCCCATCGTTTGTGCCTGGTTGCAAAATAACTAATTTGGTACCAGCGGGCACGCTGGAATCCAAACGCGCAAGCATTCCATCTGTTGTATCGCCTGCGACGCCAGCGTTAGCTACGTGTGCGTCGTAACCGCGAGCGCGCAACATGCTTTCCAGTTGTGCAGGAAATGCCTGCTCTGGAGAAACACCTCCAGAGTGACGGCCAATTCCTCGGCCGGCGGTTTGGCTAGCACCAAGGGCGACAATGTTTATTGAAGCGGCTTCTGCAACAACGAGATGACACGTAACGGTCAAAAGCAGTGCGCCCAGGATAAAAAAAGCTACTCGCATGGGATTCTCCAATTATAGTAGTGACAGGATAGCGAAAAAAGTCGTGAATTGCTGCTGGGCGGGAACAAGGCCGGACCATCCCATTAACGGACCTCCGTCCGAACAGAACAAGATACCGTTACGCAGTGCTTTTTGAGCTTTATTACGTCCCCACAACGCGCAATGATGAAGCCGTCTACAAAGACGATCTGCAAGTCTTACAAAGAACAATGGCGGCTAGACAATTAGCGTTCAGGGAGTTTACCGATGGAGCAGATTCTAATTAACCTCATTGGGGGAGCGCTTGGTGGCATTGGCGCGGGCAAGTCGTCGCCGACGTTTGATCTCGGCATGATTGGCAACGTCATTTCCGGTTTGGTGGGTGGCGGGGTGCTCGGCCAGATCGTGACGTTATTGCTGCCATCCGTCGTTGCTGCCGCGCAGTCGGGAAATCTTAGTGTTGGTGGCATTGTCTCACAAGCGGTCGCCGGCGGCGCAGGCGGAGCGATACTCACGGCGCTCATTGGTGTAATTAAGAACAAGACTGCTGCCTAACGACATCGGTCGCAACTTAGCTTTTCGGCATTTCGCGACGGGTTGCGCGAGGCAGCGCACTGACCACTTGCCGCGGGCGCGACTTCGCGCCGATACGACGATGCATGTGCGAATTTAGCACCGAACGGACATGCCGACCCTATTGAGCGATGTCCGTTGTTGGGTGAACAGCGGAAGTCATTTGCTCGCGTTGAGTATTTCCGAGTTTGACCCAATGTATGGTCCGGCCGTGCGTTGCAAGTGGATTTTGCCGAGCTGGCGGTGAGCGGTCTTGCATCAATGTATCCGGCCTTTGATTGGAGCGTGTGCTGCCCCGGACCATCATGGATATCAGCGCGCGTGCGATCTCATTAGCGGACAGGCCTCAACGGGCCATTCGGGTCACCAGTGTTCGCATGCGCCGGGAAGACCGATCCTCCATCTCTTCTCATCCTCTCGCAGACCTCGGCGGGTAATAAGGGGTGTGGGGTTACGTCATCGCTTGTCCTTTCACTGTCTTCGGCGATCAGGTGATTGCCTCATTTTGTAGCTTCGAACGCGCGACCATGCGCTAGAACGCTCCAGGCGATGCGGGCGAGCTTGTTGGCGAGGGCGATCGCCAGCACATTGTGATGCAGCCGCTTCCTGGCCGCCTCGATCCAGGATTTGAGCCCGTGGCGCTCCCAGCTCTTCGGCTTGATCAGCACGACCCATGCCGCCTGCACGAACAGACCCCGCAGGTAGCGATTGCCCCGCCTGGATATCTTGCCGAGGATGGTGCGGTCCCCGGTCGAGATCTGCTTGGGAACGAGCCCCAGCCAGGCGGCAAAGTCCCGGCCCTTCGTGAACACATCCCCTGCGCCGATCGCGGCCACCATCGCGCTGGAGATGATCGGCCCAATGCCGGGCACGCTCATCAGACGTTCGCATCCAGTATCCTGGCGCGCGATGGCTTCGATCTCGTTTGACAAACCCTCAACCCGTTCATCGAGCCGGCGCCAGTCTCCGGTCAGATCTTCGATAATGCGCAAGATACGAGGCGACAGGAGATCCGATGGCGTGCCCAGGATGCGCGGCAACTCAGCACGTAAAAACCGTAGCCCCTGGCGCACCGCAACGCCGCGCTCCAGCAGGAAGGCGCGGATTTGATTGATGATGCCGGTGCGCTGGCTGACCAACCGCTCCCGTACCCGATGCAGCGCCTGCAGGTCCAGCTGATCGGCGGTCTTCGTCGCCACGAACTTCATCGTCGGCCGCTGCACCGCCTCGGCGATCGCCTCGGCATCGCGGAAGTCATTCTTCTGTCCCTTGGAATAGGGACGAACATACTTCGCCGGCATCAGCCGGGCATCGTGGCCAAGTGCCCTAAGTTTGCGACTGAGATGATGTGCGCCGACGCAGGCTTCCATACCGATCAGGCACGGCGGTATATTGGCAAAGCGGGCCTCGACCTGGCCACGTGACCACTTCTGCCGCAGCACGATGGCACCACGCTCATCGTGGCCGACAATATGGAACGAGTTCTTGCCGATATCGATGCCGATCACGGCGATTGTGCTCTCCAACTTCTGGGACATGGCGTGCTCCTTGTCTTTGGTCGCCCCTTCCCAAGCATCCTATTGCTGGTGGGGCAGGAGCACGGCCGGACCATCCCATTAGCGGGCATCGAACCCCCACAATCAAAGTGGCAGCTCCCTCGGGAACCGCCACTCGTAGTTGCTTGTGGGGAATGCGCTATTTAGCCGGCTCGATTTCTCCCGGCCTCCCGGTTTTGTTGAACCACGCTTCAAGCGGACCGTAGAGGCCCAACATTCCAGCCCTTTCCAGGAACAGTCTGGACCCAATTGTTTTCCAAGCCGGGTGAAGCCTTCGGTCCGAAATAGATATCGACCGAACCATCCGCATTGACCAGATAGCGACTTGGTCAACTACATTCTTCCGCCAGTTGAGGCGCGGCACTCATCCGAACGCCCTCTGACGAGGATTACTCGAAAGCTGCGGGAAACTGGCCGTTCCGGAAGATGATTGTGGGCTCATCGTCATAGTCACCCATCTCGGGATCACCGGTCGATGAGAAGGCAACGACACCGAGCTTGCTTAGTGCCAGTCTCTCTGCTGTTCGGACCGCCCCCGTTGCCGATTTGCAGGCTATCGGAGCGTCGGCCTTGAGGTTTCCGCCTTTGCCAGCGTTGAAAGATTGAACGAAATAGCTTGTTTCCCTGGCCATCACGTCTCCTTGCGTCGGTGATCAAAGGCGGCGACCGAAGGCATGCGCAAGTCGCGCGTTGCCAAAGCGGAGACGCCAATCAATTTTGCATCGCTTGCATCAGCGCCGAAATCTCGATGGTCGCGAAATTGGAGAAAGTATCCGACACCGCGTATGGCAGAATGATTTGGTCGTTGTGCCGCATGGCGCCGCAGGTATAGACCACATTAGGGACGTATCCCTCGCGCTCGGACCGCTCGGGCCGCAACAACGGCTCGCGCGAGCGCGTAAGCACCTTCGAGGGGTCGTTCTTGTCCAGCAGCGCCGCGCCGATCGAATATTTGCGGACCGGGCCGACGCCGTGCGTCAGCAACAACCAGCCTTCATCGAGCTCGATCGGCGACCCGCAATTGCCGATCTGAACGAACTCCCAGGGAAATTCCGGTTTCAGGATGGCCTGACCGCCGTCCCATGTGTACAGGTCGCTCGAATAGATCAGATACAGGTTCTCGTTGTCCTGCCGCGCGATCATGGCGTATTTGCCGCCGATCTTGCGCGGGAACAGAGCCATGCCCTTGTTCCGTGCCGCGGTACCTTTGAGAGGCGTCAGGCGGAACGACATGAAATCGCTGGTCTCGATCAGTTCGGAACGGATCGCTCGTCCGCTGTAGGCGGTATAAGTCGCATAGTAGGTTTTCCGGCTCCCATCGTGGAATTTGACAAAGCGCGCATCCTCGATCCCGTTCGACTGGGACTTGGTGACGGGGAAGATCACGCGCTCGCTGAGCTCTTCTTCGGGATTGAAGGTCAATTCAACCTGATCGCCGTCCGGATTGGAAATGCGGCGGCTGATCCGGGGGCTCGAAGCGAGACGAGCCGTCGGATCAATGGTCAGGCTGCCATCGGCTGCGATCGTGCCGGCACGAAATGTCAGCGACGACACATGCCCTTCGCCGATGGCGCGGAGACTGAGGATAAAGCGCAGGCTGCCTATCGGTGCGTCCGACTGGTCGGGGTGGGGCACAATGCTCGGGTTGAACAAGGCCGAGGCTTCGAACGAATATTCGTTGAGAAAATAGGCACCGATCAGTTGACGCTGAGCCTTGGAAAAGCTGCCGTGAGCCAGCAACGCCTGTTCCATCTCGTCGGCGCGCGACTTCGAATGTCTCCAGCAGGTTGCGGTGTCGACCCTGGAAATTGTCCAAGACATCTTCGAGCTGGCTGGCAACGGCTTCGGGATCCAGCGCCAGAACGCGGTCGACAATATGGTTGGCCCGTGTCTTGTCGGTCGGATTGAGATCGCGCGGTTCAGTCGCCGGCTTGAACGGGCGAACGATCACCCGCGCTGGGTCGGGACGCAGATAGAGCGCCTGGCGGTTGAGGAAGGTGGCTCGCGACGACAAGGTGCCTCGGCTCGTTGGAGTAGAACGTGCGGTCACTTAGGTGCCAACGGCACGAAGCGCCACTGGCGGTGTCTGGCTGGTGTTGACGCGTGCGAGCTGCCTGATCTCTGCGAGGCTGAGAAGATAGGACAAGACCGACTCACCGCCGCGATTTTCATTAGCACGATCGGGATGCAATCCATCGCGGCAACTTCCGGTGTGCGGATCGACCAGCGCCACGGACAGGTCGTTGCTGCCGAGAAACCAGGCGAAGACACGCGTGGCCATCGCCTTCCACTCGGCATCGCCCTCGGCCCGCCACGCCGTCAGGCAGGCCGCGACGGTCGCCGTGGCTTCCAGAGGCTGTTGATCGAACGCGCGGGGATTTTGCCGCTGCTCGCCGAAGCCGGCGGTGCCGATGGGACGGAAATGACCCGCGGGCGCGGTTTGCTGTGTCATCAGCCAACGCAGCGACCTCAATCCGGCGTCGACATAATCGGGCGTTTGCGTCGCCATGCCGGTCACCATCAAGGCCTGCGGCAAGCGCGCGTTGTCATAGGCCAGTCCTTCCTCGAACCACACCCATTCCGGAGTTTCGACTGACGCCAGAATCGACATCAACCTGCCGGCAAGAAATAGCTGGACTTCCCTGGCGTGCAGATCATGCGGAGCCATGGCGCAATAGGCGTCCAAACCAAGCAGCGTGAAAGCCCATGCGCGAGGGGAGTGAAAGCTTTCAGCGGTTGGCAACGCCTCCGCAAACAAGGCGGCAGCCCACCGGCGCCGCGACGGGTTTGCGTCTCTGCGGGCGCATTCGCCTAGCGCCCAGAGCGTTCGCCCGTGGCTGTCTTCGGAACCGCTGCCTTCAAGCCAGGTCCGGTTGAAGCCCATGAAGTTGCGAAATCGCCTGGTGTCGGGATTCCATGCATGTTGAACGAAGGCCGCAAAGCGGGTGGTCAGGATTTCCGGTAGCCGCTGTTCGCCCGGATTGTTGAGGGCGCAGGCCAGTAGCAACGCGCGTGCGTTGTCATCGACGCAATAGCCGTGCAAGCGATCGGGCACCGAGTGCACGGCATGCTGGAACAGACCGGTATCGTCGCACATCGCGAGGAAGTGCGCGATTTGCACGTCGGGCGCCGCCGGGCTGCGCGACTCGGGTGCGGCGATGTTGGAGCGGGCGACGACCTTGAGCCAATGACCCTGTCGCGCATTCTCGAAGACGGAAACGTAACGCTCGGCCGCGCGTTCCCAGGTCATCGTACGGCTGACCGCGTAGGCGCGTCGGCAAATCGCATCCCGGCGGGCGTCGTCGGTGAGCAATTGCGCGATTTCGTGCCCGGTCGCTGCCGCATCGCCAAAGGGCACCAGAACGCCGCGCCCATCGGCCAAGAGTTCGTGCGCGTGCCAGTAGGGCGTCGAGACGACCGGCCTTCCCACTCCGAAGCTGTAGGCCAAGGTACCTGACGTCATCTGCGCCTCATTGAGATAGGGCGTAACATAGACATCGCACATTGAAATGAATTCGAGCAGCGTGGCCTGATCGACGAACCGGTCGAGGAAAACCACGTGTTCTTCGACGCCAGCTTCGCGCACTCGCGCGATCAGGCTCGCGCGGTAGGCCTCGCCCTGGTCTCGAACCAGATTGGGATGCGTTGCGCCGAGCACGACATAGACCGCATTCGGGCGGCGCTTCAGAATCGACGGCATGGCGTCGATCATCACTTCGATGCCCTTGTTAGGCGACAGCAGGCCGAATGTCAGAATGACCGGTTTGCCGACGAAGCCGAGCTTGGCCTTCGCCGCATCGGGACCGGAAAATGCGACGTCGGGAATGCCGTGGGCAATGACCTCGATCTTTTCGTCCGGCACATGATAGAGGCTTCGGAGCAAGTCACGGGCCTTTTCCGCCATCACCACGATCTTTGAAGACGCCTCGACGATGCCATTGAGCACTGCGCGTTGGACTGCGGTGGGTTTGGCCAAGACGGTGTGCAGCGTTGTCACCACCGGAACGGTGAGGCGCGACAACAGCGTGAGAATGTGAGCCCCGGCTTCGCCGCCGAAAATTCCGAATTCGTGCTGAAGACAGACGACGTCGAAGCGGCCGGCGTTCAGGAAGTCCGCCGCGCGAGCATACTCCTCGATGTTGTCGTCCCTGATCTGCAAGGCGACCGAAGAAGGATAGTCATAGATTTGACCGGGGTCCGTCATCGCCACGATGCGGGTGTCGAGGTCCTGGCGCGATGTCGCTATCGCCTGCTGAAGGTCTGTGGTGAAGGTGGCGATCCCGCAACGGCGAGGAAGCGAATTTCCGATGAAGGCGAGACGGCGGAGCGGCGTCATCGCTGCACCCCGACAATCTCTTCCGGTTTCGACGTGGGCGCAGCGGACGTGCCGACAGGTTTGGTCATGTGTACTTCACTTTCCTCAAGCAACGAAGCAACTGGATCTGGCCCGGGATAGGCTACCAAGGCGGTCATTCCATCGGGCCCGACGACGATCCCGGCGGGATTGGTCTTGGCAAAATCAGTTTTGCTGAAATCAGTCTTGGCAAAAACAGTGTCGCCGACGATCATGTTCGTCAGTCCGATCCGCGCGCGTCCTTCGATCAACAGGATCCAGGTTTCTCGTCTCGCATTGAGGGCCCAGGTCGAATTCGCCGGAAGGTCGACCCGCTCAAGTACAAAATGCGGGCTTGCGACGAGGGCAGTTCGGACCGTGGTGAGGCGTCGAGGACCGGCTTGAGTTTGAATCGGCCCGGCATCGGAAACGGCGACGGCGCTGTCTTCGTGCAACTCGCGCTTCCGGCCAAAATCGAACAGACGGAAAGTCGCATCGCTGTGCTGCTGAATCTCGGCGAGCACGATACCGGCGCCTATGGTGTGGATCGTGCCCGCGGGGACGAAGATGATGTCCCCCTTCTTGACTGAACACCAATTCACGAGACCGGCAATCGCCCCGCTCTTGATAGCTGCGCGCAATTCCGGTGGGGCAAGGTGCAGTGTCAGTCCAAGGCCAACCCGCGCGTCCGGTGTTGCCGAGAGGATGTACCAGGCTTCAGTCTTGCCGTTTTGCAGCCCGACGGAGCGGGCAAAGGCATCGTCGGGATGAACCTGAATCGACAATGGCTCACTGGTGAACAGCAGTTTGAGCAGCAACTCAGGGATTGGCGCGCTTTGATCGGGGCGCTGAAACCACAGCTCTCCGACCGGGTCTTTGGAACCGTCAATGTCATTCCAGGGGTGGAGATCGACGACCCCCCACGGCTTGCGCACGACCTGCACGGCGGCATGTTCGATGGCCATAGGTGTCCTGACCCGTCACGCGCATGTCGGGAGACATGCCGTGGGTCGATATCGTCGATTCGGCGTGGCTAAGCGTTGCGTTCCGGGACACGCGCAGTTGCAGCGGTCCAATTACGCTATCTGATTAGACTACTCCGGCATCCGATAGCAAGCTTTGAGGTCAGATTTTTGGCACGTTTTGGACATGGCGCGCTGTCCGAGTTGAGTCCGCTTTCAGCGGGATTGTGTTGCAAAACTCCCTTTGATGCGAATCGCGAACCATGATTCCGTTGGTGGAGACGGCATCGGCGGGAGCGGCGCATGATGGGGCGGCGGGAAGAAGGACAAGGACAGTTTTTCTATTCGTTTGATCTCGACAAGGTGGTTCCGCCCGATCATCTGGAGCGGCAGATCGACGGTTTGCTCGATCTGAGTTGGGTGCACAAGGAGTTGGCGCCTTATTACTCGCACACGGGTCGGCCCTCGATTGACCCGGTTTTGATGATCCGGATGTTGATGGTTGGCTACGTGTTTGCGCTCCGTTCCGAGCGCCGGCTATGCGCTGAAGTCCAGGTCAATCTGGCCTACAGGTGGTTCTGCAAGCTCGGCATTGAGGACAGGATCCCTGATCATTCTGTCTTCTGCCGTGCGCGGCACGAACGCTTCCGGGAGAGCGACGCTCTGCGTCGGGTCTTCGAGGGTGTAGTGGCAATGTGCATTGCGACCGGGCTGGTTGGGGGCGAAGCGTTCTCGATCGATGCGAGCTTGATCAAGGCGGATGTGGACAAGAAGAAGCGCGTGCCCGGCGACCAGCCGATTGCATGGCCGAAGGCAGAGGAGGCATCCCGTGCGGTTCGCGAGTACCTCGCAGCCCTTGACGCCGCCGGCAGCGACGAAGACCGCGGCGGCGATAGTGGGGGCAAGGGCGGCGATCGACACAAGCCTCCCAAGGAAGTCTCGCTCACCGATCCGCAGGCGACATGGGTTGCGAGGCCAGGCCTGGACCCATTCTTTGCCTATGATGCGAACTACCTGATCGACAACAAGGCCGGCATCATCCTCGATGCGGTGGGCACTCGGGCAAACCGAACCGTGGAGATTGCCATCACCCAGACCATGGTGGATCGGGTTGAACGCCGCTTCGATCTGCGGCCCCAGCGGCTCGCGGGCGACACGGTCTATGGCGCGGTCAGGCTACTCAAATGGCTGGTGGATCGCAACATCACACCGCACGTACGGGTGTGGGACAAGTCGGCACGTACTGATGGCACCTTCAGCCGGGCCGACTTCGTCTTTGATCAACAGCGTAACATCTATACTTGCCCAGGCGGTGCGGAACTGACCAGCACAGGCAATATCGATCAAGGCCACATTGTTTACTACAGAGCCAGCAAGAGCGACTGCTCGCTGTGTTCATTGAAGCCGAAGTGCACGACCGCGACGGGGCGTAAAATCACCCGCGACCTCAACGAAGATGTGCGAGATCGTGTCCGTGCCCTGGCCGATACGGAAGCCTTCCAGCAGTCTCGTCGTGAGCGCAAAAAGGTTGAAATGCGATTTGCGCATATGAAACGGATTCTCAGGCTCGACCGGTTCCGGCTGCGAGGCTTGAGCGGCGTCAGGGACGAAGTGCTCCTCACAGCAACTGCACAAAACCTGAGGCGGCTTGCCAAGCTCATCTGCCGCGCCCCGCCACCTCTGGGAGTTGCTTGCCTCGCATAGACACCTGCGAATAGCAACCGCAGCAAACAAAAGGCAGTGCGTAAACAAGCGGCCGGCTAGAACTCATAAAAGCCCAGCAATCGAGACCGACCGAGTTGTGCAACACAATCGCATGAACAGCGGACAAAATATGCTCGCTATGAGCTTTTCCGGTTTTGACCTAGGCTGTGTGAAAACACGACCCAACTCGGAAATTGCGTCGCGGCGTCGGAAGCCGGTTGCTTATCGTTTCTGGCTCGCTGTCCCACGTTTAAGTGTTAGGGTCGCGAGTTGCGACAAGGACGAGGCGTTTCCTCGGGGGCTCACATGAGAAGGCGCGAATTCATCGCAGCAGTCGGCGGCGCGGCGGCGACATGGCCGCTGGCCGCGCATGCGCAGCAACCGGCAGGGCGGGTCTACCGGGCGGGCTACCTCGCGGGTGGGTCCCGGCAGACGCAACTTAATTTCATTAACGCTTTCGATGAGGGCCTGCGAAGTCTCGGTTACCGCGTTGGCCAGAATATCGTCATCGAGTACGGCTTCGCCGACGGTGAGGTGCAACGATTACCCGCGCTTGCAGCAGACATGGTTCGGCTCGGCGTGGACGTCATCGTTTCCGGGAACAGTCTAAGTACGGCCGCGGCCATGAAGGCGACCTCGACCATCCCGATCGTCATGACCAGCAGTGCCGATCCGGTCCGTGTCGGACTTGTCGCCAGTCTGGCGCGACCGGGCGGGAACGTTACCGGGTTTAGCCTGGATGGCGGTAACGAGGACGAGATGCAGGGCAAGCGGCTTGGGTTGCTAAAGGAGACGCTGCCGAACCTGACGCGTGTGGGCATGCTGTGGAATCCGGACGGCGCGCTCGATCCTGCCCGGCTGGAGTCGATGAGGGACGTGACCCAGCCGCTCGGTTTGAAGGTCGTCGCGGTCGAGGCGCGGGGGTTGGATACCCTTGAACACGCGTTCGCAACGATGGTGCGAGAGCAAATGCAGGCATTCATCCTTGTGTCGGATACTGTGCTCTTCAACTATCGCCAGCAGATTGGCGTCATGGCCCTCAAAAATCGGCTCCCCTCGACGTCCAGTTTGAAAGAATTTGCAGAGGCGGGATTGTTTCTGAGTTACGGCCCTGATTTTCAAACTCTATATAGGGGCGCCGCTGGCTTCATCGACAAGATTTTCAAGGGTGCGAAGCCCGCCGACCTGCCGGTCGAACTACCGACCAAGTTCGAACTGGTGATCAATTTGAAGACCGCAAAGGCGCTCGGCCTTGATGTACCGCCCTCGATGCTCGCTCGCGCCGACGAGGTGATCGAATAGAAAGCCCGACTTCCGAGTTTGGCACAACCCCGACATGCTGCGGTGGTCTGCCGTTCTAGTGGGCCGACTTCCGAGTTTGACCCAACTCGGACATGGCGGCCTATCCCAATAGCAACCAACGTGCTTTGATGATCACTATAGAAGCGTCGCGACTTCTTATCTTGCCCACAAGGGGCAATCTATGTCCGACAATCCAACAGCTGAAAGCATGTCCGGGTCTCGTGTCCCGCGGCTTGAGGGGGGAGCGAGGTTGAAGCAGATCGGTCTCTTCGAAATGCGCCGGCTGGAAATGCTGAGCAACACGATCTTCGGCGTTGCCATGACGCTGCTGGCCTACGATCTGCCGAAGGCCAGCAGTTTCAAGAGCGCGCCGAACTGGATCGACCTGCTGAACGTCTATGCGCAACCGGTGATCGCGTTGATGATCAGCTTCATTGTCGCCGGCCTGTTCTGGTTCAGCCATCATCGGCGGCTCGCGGTTGCGCCGGAAGGCAGCCGCGGGGTGGTGTTCCTCAATCTGCTTTTTCTTCTGTCGATCATCATCCTGCCGGTGACGAACGGCCTCTACGGCGGCTATCGGCTCGACGGCGTAGTCGCCGTGATGTACGGCATTCACCTGACTACGATCGCCACGCTGAACGCGCTGTTGTGGATTCTCGCGCTGCGAGGTCGCAGCAATTCCGAGTTGCTGGCAAACGCGGTCTTTCCGGTCTTCGCACTCGTGTTCGCAACGGTGATGGCCGCCGTCGCTCCATTCGTTGCACAATTCATGTGGTGCCTGGCCTTTGGCGCGCCTCTGGCGGGCTGGTTGGCGGCCCGGCGTTGGCCGCCGAGAACGAATTAGCCAGCTTTGATCTCTGCCAAGGCTTCCTCGTATGCAATGGCTAACCGCCCTGCGATGGGTCTCGGAATAGCGCCGCAAAATCGTGTTGTGCGGGTCTGATAGCCTTTGCTCTGAACCATAAATCGCGACTTCCGATCCTGGCACGTTTCGGACATGGAATGATGTCCGAGTTGAGTCCGCCATTAAATGAACAGCGGACAACATATGCTCACTATGAGCTTTTCCGAGTTTGACCACCCGAACCGGACATCGCGGAGAATCCACGCCGGGCGCGATAGCAGACAAACATAAGTTGTATCACTCGGAACCTTAACTAGGTCTGTTTGTTGACGATGGGAATCCTCGAAAGCAGTGGGATTGAGATCCACCAAAGTCAGCAGACCCACAATGTTCAAATCGTTCTCAGCTCTGGCTTTCTTCACGCTCCTCGGAGCCTCCGTGATCGCGGTTGAAGCCAGTGAGGCGGCGGGACTCGCCAAGGGAGACCGCCTGCAGGTCCGGGCGCCCTTGCTGAATTGCGCGACACAGATCTGGCCCTACATTGCGGCGACTTGTTTGCGGACGACCGACGAAGGCACGAAAATTCTGGAAGTTCGGCTCGTGGCCGCCCGCCGCTGAGGGCTTACGAACTTCTGTTCCGTTCTGACACAAATTGGATATTTCATGACTTATCCTGCGCGCGAAAGTAGCGTTCAGATCAGCCGCGTCCATCACGCGGCAATCTGCAAGGAAATTGGTGAAAGGCTTTGGACCTCTCTGGGCCGGGAGCCCGTCCGCCTGCCGCCGCGGTTGCTTGGACTCATGGAGCGACTGCGCGATGATCGCTCCCAGAATTCAGCGAACCCCAGCGCATGAAGGACTTTCCACATGCGTCCTTCCCGCCTGATACCATCGCGATCATGACGACGGCGATGGATAGCGCCCTTTCGAAGCTTCCTCATCCCGTTACATCGACACACGTTAAATCGATAGCCGAAAACATTCTTCGCTCTACCCAGGAAGGCGAAAGAGATCCGGCGGCTCTCGCAAGAATGGCGTTGTTGGAGCTTCTGATCTCACCGCGGGCTTGATCGAATCTTTTTGCCGCGTCTGGGCGGTTTTAGCTCGCTATTTGTCCACAATGCGCGCAGCAATGATCCATGAGATATGAATTCAAGCAGTGTGCCCACCGCATTACTCGGTAACGCCACCCCGAGCTACCCACCGAAGCTGTTGCGAACGTTAAGAAACTCCCATCACGCCGATGGTTATCGACTGCCTCGAGGAGGGCTCCAGGATGCCGACAGCAACAGGGTCGACCGGGGTGCCCAACGTGCTTGTCGTCGAGGACGAGATGGTGCTGCGCATGCGTGCCGTCGATATCGTGGAAGATGCCGGATTTAGTCCTATCGAAGCCGTGAACGCCGATGAGGCCATGGCCATTCTGGAGTCCCGCTCGGACATAGCTGTGCTGTTTACCGACATTCAAATGCCAGGCAGCATGGACGGTCTGAAACTCGCCCACGCCGTGCATACCCGTTGGCCCGATATCAAGATTCTCCTCGTGTCCGGTCGGGTGAAACCATCCGACGCCGAAAGACCTGCCGACAGCCGCTTCTTCGGCAAACCGCTGGGCGTCGAGCAAATGATCGCCGAATTGAAGGCGATGATAGGCGCGGGGGCGTTGAAGATTCTTCCAGGCGCTCCCATAACGCAAGGGGATGAGGTTCACGCGGGCAGGACAATCGATACGCCGTCCCGCTCCGCCCATGAGGCGGTGTTGTCGGCGGAGAATGACAGTCTTCGCCTGTTGCTGGAACAAGCCGGCATCGACGCCAAAGCCCTGCTTGCGCAGGCCGGGATCGACGCCAAGGAGCGCGAGGCCGCGGACAAGCTGCAGAAGCTGATTCTGGGCGAACTGCATCATCGCATCAAGAATACGCTCGCCACGGTGAGCGCCATCGCTTCGCAAAGCTTCCGGACGGCGACCAGCATCGAGCATGGACAGACGGCGATGGAGGGCCGGCTGGCCGCGCTCGCGCGCGCCCACGACCTGCTAATGCAGATTAGCTGGTCGAATGCCAGTCTCACTCATACATTTAGCGACGCGACAGAGCCTTACGACAGCCCGGGGACCAGGCGATTCCATTTCAACGGGCCGGATCTCAGAATTACCTCAGGCGCGGTCATTGCGCTTGCGATGACCTTCAATGAACTGTGCACTAATACGACCAAATTTGGCGCTCTCTCCGTTCCCGCCGGCCGCGTCGAAATCGCGTGGACGATAGATGGGCCCAAGCAGAGGCTTCACCTTGTCTGGACTGAAAGCGGAGGTCCCGCGGTTGAGCCGCCAGCACGGCAAAGCTTCGGCACCCGCATGATGAGGTCTCTCGGCCAACAATTGAACGGTCAGGTGCAGCTCGCCTACGAACCGGGTGGGTTTATCTACTCGTTGGATGTGCCGCTTAGCTCAGTCGCGGCGGCCGTGTGAAGACCGTCATCTTCCGCTCTTGGCAGATTTTGTTGCAGAAGTCGGCATACCGACGGCGCGGGACAGTTGATGCAATTTTTGATGCCGTCGTTGTCACCCGCTGGATTGTGCGGGCGACTTACGCTCGACTTTACTGAGGCTTGCAACACTTACGCAGCGCGCAAAGGGGCGAACGGTGGTGGCCGGGCGACCAATTTGGCAAGCCTGCGAAGGTTCTGCGCAATCGCTGCCAACGTGAACTCGAACTGGGCACCGCATGGCCCGCGCAATCGCAGCCGGCCGAGCCGCAAGATACGCTTCAAGTGCGCAAACAGCATTTCGACACGCTTCCTGTCGCGCGATGATTGCTTGAACGCCTCCGTCTTGGCCAGCGCCCGGGCAACGTCGCGAGCTTCCTCGTAGATACTGCGCGGGATTTTGCGGACGGACGTCTTTGGACAGCATTGTGCCTTGAGCAGGCAACCACGACAGTCGCGCGCTTTTGTCCGATAGAGAAGTGTCTCCCCGTCGTTGACCAGCTTGCCCGTCGTCGTGAGGATCTTGTTCGCCGGGCAGATGTACACGTTACGGTCCTTGTCGAACGTGAAGTCCTCCCGACTAAAGGTTCCGTCCTCGCGTTTCGACTTGTCGATCACCGGGATGTGCGGAGCGATGTCCTTGTCTTTGACAAGCCAGTTGAGGTTCGCTCCTGAAACCGTAGGCGGTATCGCCCGCGAGCCGCTCAGGCTTGATATCGAAACGCTCCTGTGTCCGCTCAATCATCGTCTTCGACGCGCCGACCTCCGCCTGGCGGATGGCGCGCGACGCTTCGACATCCATGATGATGCCAACCTTCACATCGATCAGATAATTATCGGAATATGCGAAAAATGCTGGTCCGCGCCTCGCGCCGGTCCATTGGGCGGCTGGATCGGACGGCGAGACGAACTTCGGCGTCACTTTGGTGGCAGCGCCGAAAGCCGCGTCGTCGAGGGTTGCCATATACTCCTTCACAGCTCGGCTCGCGGTCTCAGGATCGCGCTGCTTGATCCACTCCGAGCCCGGGATCGACCGCTGCTTGTTGGCGTCCGCCGCGATCAGGCTCGCATCGACCGCAAACTCCTTGCCACCGACCAGCCCCGCCGAAATACATGCCTCAACGACATGCTCAAAGACTTGGCGAAAAACGTCGTTGTCACCGAACCGCTCATTGCGGGCCCGCGAGAACACCGAATGGTCCGGAATCTTGTCTTCGATGCTCAATCCGCAAAACCAGCGGTACGCCAGATTGACCCTGACCTCGCGACAGAGCAAACGCTCCGACCGCAGGCCGAAGGCGTAGCCGAGGATCAGCATCCGGATCATTAGAACTGGATCGATCGAGGGGCGGCCGAGTGCAGGATAATGGGGCGAAAGCTCGCCGTAGACCCACGACAGATCGAGCACAGATGCTATCGCACGCACCTGGTGATCGTCCGGCACCACCCCTTCAAGGCAGAACGAATAAAACAGCTGTGCTTGATCCTGCTCCAACCGACCCATCATAGCCCGTTCCCGCCGCTGACCGCGTCAACCTCAGGGAATCATTGTTCGCGGCAGCCTTCAACGCACTTCTGCAACAAAATCGGCACGTTTCGGACATGCCGCGATGCCCGACCTGAGTTCGTTATCGGGTGAACAGCGGACGACATTTGCTCGCTGCGAGCTTTTCCGAGTTTGACCCAATTCAGACTTCGAGCCCGATAGGCATCGGCCGACTGTCTGGCATTTCTCACTCGCGGCCCCGGTCGGGAGTGCTAAGGTCAAGGAATTGCGCGAGGCGTCGCCCTTATGGGGGACACATGCGACGGCGGAAATTCATCAAACTGATGGGTGGTGCGGCGGTCGCGTGGCCGCACGCTATGCACGCACAGGAGGGCTTAGAATGAGGAAGACATTTGCTGCCTTCGTCGCGGTGGCAACGATTGCCGGTTCGCTCGCCGCGACACCCGCAAGCGCACAGCGTGGCGTTGCCGCAGGCGTCGCGGCTCCGGGCCGCTATTATGAGCCCGCCCCATACGGAGCAGGTCGCGGGCCATACGACTATTTTGGCAGTTGCGAATGGGTGCAACAGCGTTTCTATGACGGCCATGGCTGGCGGGTCCGCCGGGTGCAAGTCTGCGGCTGATCCGCGATTACGGCGAGATTGGACGGCTCATAGGAACCATCGACGTCGAGCGGAGGGCGTCGAAGTGACCAGGGCCGCAAAGCGCCGCACGATTGTTTGGTGTTTTCGGGTCGATTGCAGTAGGCCCGCTCTCGGGTGGTGCGTAGTCGGCGAAAGATCGCTCGCCCCGGATCGCGCCTCCACTTGATAATTCCCAATATCGTTTCGAGAACGTGGCCTTGGCGGCAACCGGCGAAGTTGGCTAACTTTGCAACGAGTTGCTCCCTCGATGTTCAGCACGTCTGCGCCAATAGAAGCCATCTCTTTGCAAGGCCAACTTGATCTCGTCGCTAACAGCGACAGCTCCTTTCTTCTTGCGCCACCGTCCTGAGTTGCCGATGTTAGGTATCGGTTGCCCTTTCGGAACCACCAACAGGCGATCACGTTTCTCATTCAAATAGACGTCAAACATGCGGTCCCCCCTCAGCCCGCACCAGCTTATCGCTTTCTCGCAGAAAGGGAGTTACTAAATTGCAACACCTAGCGCGGCATTCCAACGATGGAATTGCGCCGGGGGAGGTGATCCGGCCACCGGCGATTTCCGCGACGCGATCGTGTTGCGAAAGTTTGGCGGCGTGCCGGACGATTTGAGTGCGTTGTGACGGATGCGACGTTGACGGTTTGCGCACAAAGCCGGTACCTTGCAACTTAGAAAAGTTTATTCACGCGGACATAGGGCTGGTCGCGATGGATGACAACACTCTGGCAAAAATAGTAGTGACCATTGTGGCATTGATTTCCTTCATGCTGTGGTCTGCCCCCTTTGCCCGCGTTAGGGCACCAAAATGTGCCGATAACTGCGTAACAGATTTGTCAGCTAATCGTCGTTAGTTTTGAGCCTATCTGGAAAATGCCGGTCGTGTGCCGAACACCAGGTTACGCGCCGCATGTTCACATGGACACGTGATTGAGAGACCACCTGACCAAGCGAGACTATCTCTTGGGCCAGCGCCTACGTAATAGATAGCATACGTCAAGTGGTGTTCGAATGACCGGCAAACAATCACGGCTTCTCAGAGTTGGCGACCGCTTCAATTAGGGTGGCGCGACGACGGATCAAGGCACAATCAGCGCGCAGTTGATTGGACCGGCGTAACGATAAAATGGGATCCTGGCGACTCGACTACTTTATTCCACAACGATATGGAACGAGTCGAGCGAGTCCCGCTGAAGCGTTGATCTCAGATGTAGCGTTTCCTCTCTCATTTTCAGAAATAAAATTCTATGCAAAGACCTAAGCCACAACCAAGCACGGAAATCGTATTCCCCCTTTTCGATGGCGCTGGAGCCACCGGCACTCGGTGCCAATGGGATTCGGATTAACGGGTGAGGCACAACCGTGCTTTCTTGCCTTGGTGCGGTCGCGAATTCGCCAGCCTTCGTAGGGAACATCTCCTCCGAGTCACGTTACCGCGCTGGTCCGTGACCCGGCACGGTCCTGCCTACCAGCCCCCAGCCCAAGGCGGGACCGTGCTTTTTCCGCAAGTTGGATCGAACCGCCGCGTGTCGTTTTTATTTAGGCTTCCGCTTCCAGCCACCGATGAATCTAAGCTGCAGCTACCGTTCGCTTAGGCGCATACGGATTGATCGTGCCCGCGTTGACCGTTCGGCTCCCCCCGTAGTTCTTGGCTAACGTTCTCTTAACCCGGATTATGCATCAATGCGCTCTACTGGCATCGCAATGATAGGCAACACCCATGCACACACTCGGAACCGCGGCCAAGGCAACTGGTCTGAATAAGTCGACAGTTCTGCGGGCAATCAAATCCGGCAAGATCTCAGCCGCAAAAAACGAACATGGCGAATGGCAGGTCGACCCCGCCGAACTGCATAGGGTTTACCCGCCTGTTGCAGATGCCCCAAGGCGCACCAGCGCGGAGCAACGACACGCAACGCCCGGCCAGACGGACGCAACGGCTCTGCTAGAGGCACAGATCGCTTCACTGAAGGATATAGCTGCTTTCATGCGAAACCAACTCGAAGATGTTCGGAATGACCGGGACGCTTGGCGGTCGCAGGCGGAGGGTAACCAGCGCCTGCTAACAGCTGCTCAACCCAGGGGTAGGATGCTGTCGCGCCTTTTCCGCAGAGCCGCTTGATCGTAGGTCGAAGCGGCCGCGTGCGGCCACTTCCCAAAGCCCAGGCCCGGACCGCACCGCGAGAAGCGGTCAATCGTGCATCGCGCGATGAGGCCCCGCTTTGAACCTTTAGCCGCAACCGATGACTTACCCAGTGTGCCGGTCTCGGCACGCAATGACTGACGGGCTTCTTGTTAGCCATCGCCCATGCGATTAGCACGGCGCGAGATGGCATCCAATCATGGAGGCCAGAAGATGCTTACGGCGGTAGGCGTTCTCATCGCATTTATTGGCATTTGGGTAGTTATTCTCGATAATCAGAACCGGTACATCTTATCCCTACTCATTTCCGGCATCCTCGTTCTCGCCGTCGGTCCCGCCATGGCGCAAGAAGGTCACCATCCTCCGCGAGATCAGGTCATCCATGAGCGGTTTTATTCCACCTGGATGATGCCGGATAATCGCAGCGTGTCATGCTGCCATAACCAGGACTGTTCGCCGGCCGAAGCGAGATTAGAGAACGGCAACTGGATCGCTCGCAAGGTGGGCGAAGACGATTGGGCTGCCATTCCGCCGGAGAAAATTGAGTACGATCGCGACAGCCCCGACGGCCGGAGCCACCTCTGTGGCCGGCGCTTCACTCATGAGACCTACGGCAAGCGGCTTACCATCTTTTGCTTCATTCCAGGGGCAGGCCATTGATGGTCCGGCACGCCGCTGCTCTGCATGATTCTGCAAATAGGCATCCCGCGCCCGATCACGGTGAAGTCGTCGTCGTAGCGCTTGCCTGCGATCAACGCGCAGGGCGATGGTTTCGTCATCGGTCAGCGTCGTGATCTCATCGGGGCAGAAACAGGCCCCGCGGTCGCTATCTTCCCATGGGCTTCCCAATCGCCTTTTCTGGGAAGACTTGCCGTCAAAATATGAGCTAAGTACTTGATTTGATTGGCTGGGGAACTAGGATTCGAACCTAGACAAACAGAGTCAGAGTCTGTTGTGCTACCGTTACACCATTCCCCAAGATTTGTTAATATCTTCAGATGCTTGTGAAGTATTCTTACAGTTCTAGTGACGGATCAGGCAAATCCCGTCAAACGTGGCGCCGTTCTAACCGCTAGGGCCCGGCCTTGGCAAGCGCGCGGCGATGCTGTTCCTGAGAAAGGCGACGGCGAAGCGTGGCCATTGCGAGGCGGATTGTGTTGCGATGGGGTAGCCGGCGAATGAGCGTGTATTTCGAGGAACTGGATTTTCGTCCGACCCCGATGGGCGTGCTCAGCCTGCGGCGCCGAAGGCAGCTCGCCACCGGCGTCGACATCTACGAAATCAAACTCGGCGATGAGTTCCTGATGTCGAGCGCCTTCACCGTCGCCGAGATCGCGCTTGCGCGTCTTGGATTAGAAGTGTTGGACCGAACCAACCTTGATGTCGTGGTTGGAGGTCTCGGGCTTGGTTACACCTCGCAGGCGGTGCTCGAAAACCCGGGCGTGCGATCGCTTGTCGTTGTCGAAGCGCTCGCCGAGGTTATCGATTGGCACGAGCAGGGCTTGCTTCCGTTGGGCAAGCTACTGACGGGCGATTCGCGCTGCCGCTTCCTCAACGGGGACTTTTTCGCAATGTCGCATTCCGCCGACGGATTTGATCCATGCGTGCCAGGCCGCCGCTTCGATGCCGTGCTAGTGGACATCGATCACTCCCCCCGAAACCTGCTGCATCCGCGCCACGCCGCGCTCTACGCGCCCGAAGGGCTTGCAAGGCTCGCCGCGCATTTACGTCCCGGCGGCGTTTTCGCGCTTTGGTCGAACGATCCTCCGGACAATGCGTTCGAACGCGTATTGGCGGGCGCGTTCGAGAAGTCGGCTGCGCATGTCGTGACCTTCCACAATACGTCGGGGGACCACGATGCAAGCAACACCGTCTACGTCGGGGTCAAGGCCAGGTCTGCCCGACCGGAAGGCAATTGTGAGGCGGTGCCTTCGGCTGCTTGATCGTCTCTCAAGCGGGCGTGCGGTTAAGGCCGCAACTTGCCCCTAAGAACTGGCCGTGCCATGCTGATAGGCCAACAAATAAAATACGGAAGCTGCCGGGCTAGGCCTTTGTGTATTGGTTCACGGTTTGGCACTGCGTGGGAAGGTTTCGGAGACAATCAACATGAGACTTAGGCATGTTCTCGGGCTGCTTTGCGCCGCCGCGATTTCTGTTGCGCTGGTGGGTACGGCATCCGCTCAGGACAAAACCGTCAAGATCGGCGGGGTCTATCCGCTCAGCGGCAACGCGGCCAGCGCCGGCGCGCACGGCAAGGCGGCGATCGAAACCGCGATCGATATTATCAACAACGCGCATCCCGAACTCGGCAGTTTGCCGCTGGCCAAGAATGCAGGACTTGCAGGGCTCGGCGGCGCCAAGGTCGAAGTGATATTTGCCGATAATCAGGGCAGCCCCGCGGTCGGACAGAACCAGGCGCTGCGGCTGATCACCGAAGAAAAGGTGGTTGCGCTCAGCGGCGCCTATCAGTCCGGAATCACGCTGACCACCAGCGCGATCTCCGAAAAATACGGCATTCCCTATGTCAATGGCGAGTCGGTTGCCGCCAACCTGACCGAGCGCGGCTTCAAATGGTTTTTTCGAGTGACGCCGGTTGCAGCCGATTTCGCAAAAATCTATCTCGACTTCCTCAAGGACATGAAGGCCGGCGGCGTCAAGACCGACAATGTCGCGATCGTTCATGAGAACACCGAATACGGCACTTCGGTCGCGGGCGTCATCGCTTCCGTGTTCAAGGATAATGGCCTGAGCATCGCGCAGGATATTGCCTATTCCGCCAACACCACCGATGTGCAAAGCCAGGTACTGCAGCTCAAGGAAAAGAAGCCTGATGTGGTGATCATGGTGAGCTACACGTCGGATGCGATCCTGTACGTCAAGACCATGCAGTCGCTCGATTACAAGCCACCGATGCTGATCGCGGACAATTCCGGTTTCTCCGATCCTTCCTTCATCAAGGCGGTCGGCAAGATTGCGCAGGGCGTATTCAACCGGTCGTCATGGGGTGTCGGCCCTCCCGGTTCGACGTCGTTCCTGATCAACGAGATGTACAAGAAAAAAAGCGGCGGCGACGATCTCGACGACACATCCGCTCGCCAGATGCAGGGATTCTTCGTTCTCTGCGATGCGATCGATCGTGCGGGCTCGACCGAGCCCGACAAGATCCAGGCGGCGCTGAAGGCCACGGACTTGAAACCCGATCAGCTGATCATGGGTTACAAGGGCGTCAAGTTCGACGACAAGGGCCAGAACATTCTCGCCTCGGGACTCGTGATCCAGTTGCAGGATGGCGAGAACTACGTACCGGTCTGGCCGAAAGACAGGGCCAGGACTGCGCCGGCGTTGCCCTATAAGGGCTGGTAACCAATCGAGGGCGGGAAATCAGTCCCGCCCTCGTTGTTCTCGTCGCATCGCGATCAAAGAGACCTAACCCGCGAGATTTACGGCAGGCATGTCCTTAATCCTCGTTCAGGTGATTGTCGGCGGATTGCTGCTTGGCGCCGTCTATGCGCTGTTCTCGTCCGGTCTCACATTGATCTGGGGCATGATGAACATCGTCAACTTCGCCCATGGCGACTTCGTCATGCTCGGCATGTACGTGGCCTTCATGGTGTGGACGGTGCTCGGAGTCGGACCGTTTGTCGGTGCGCCGGTGGCGGCGCTGGTGCTGGCGACGCTTGGGATCATCGTCTATTTCGGGCTGATCCGCAGCGTCATGAAGGGGCCGATGCTGGCGCAAATTCTCGGCACCTTCGGGCTGGCGCTGCTGCTGCGCTATTCGGTGTTCTGGGGCTTTGGCGCCAACTTCATGACGCTGCCCGACAATATCGTGGGCGGGACCTTCGACGTGTTCGGCATCCGGATCCAGGCC
Organism: uncultured Alphaproteobacteria bacterium; assembly: GCA_963732455.1. Lineage (GTDB taxonomy): Bacteria > Pseudomonadota > Alphaproteobacteria > Rhizobiales > Xanthobacteraceae > Bradyrhizobium. Next base: position 84,980 of record CAVSZM010000013.1, read on the forward strand.
TCGCGCCTTCTGGCCGGGGTGGTGGCGTTGCTGGTGACGCTCGGCCTGCATTTGCTGCTGACGCGCACCTCGCTTGGCTCGAAGATGCTTGCGGTCGCGGAGGATGCCACCGCGGCGCAACTGATGGGTATCCGCCCTGATACCATGCAAGCGATTGCATGGGCCATTGCCGCGGGCGCCACAGGAATAGCCGGTGCGCTGATCGCGACCTTCTTCTATATCGCGCCGACGGTCGGCGAGACGCTCGGCATCGTCGCCTTCGTCACGGTTTCGCTGGGCGGCTTTGGCAGCGTGCCTGGCGCGCTGGTCGCGGGGTTACTGATCGGCGTGATCGAGTTTGTGTCGGCGTACGAGATCGGCGCGATTTACAAGGACATCGCGGTGTATTCGCTGTTCCTGTGTTTCCTCTGGTTCCGGCCGCAAGGCCTCATGGGCAAGATGTGATGCGGCGCTTTCTGTGGCCTCTAGTGGCACTCGCGCTGGTGATTGCGTATCCGCTGCTGTTCACGACGCCGTTCCAGCAGCGGTTGGGCGCGTTGATTCTTCTCTACGCGATCGCGGCATCGGCGTGGAATATCGTCGGCGGCTATGCCGGCCAGGTATCGGTGGGACACGTCGTGTTCTTCGGTTGCGGTGCCTACGCCGCAATGGCTGCCTATGCGCATTTCGGCCTGCCGCCTTTGGTCGGAATTCCCGGAGGCATTATCATCAGCGTTGCGATCGCCGCCGTGATCGGCGTGCCGACGCTGCGCTTGTCCGGTCATTATTTCAGTATGGCGACCATCGCTGTCGCCGAACTCGTCAGGTTGATTGTGACCAACACCGATTATCTCGGCGCCGCGGTCGGCCTCAGCGGTCCGACGGTGCCGCGAACCGTGTTCGACCTCTCCTTTACCTCGGCGCTGCCCTACTACTACTTGTTCCTGTTGGTTCTCCTGACCACGCTCGGCATCACCTGGTGGATGGCGAATAGCCGGATGGGATTTTATCTCCGCGCCATCAGGGATTCCGAACGTGCGGCGCGTTCGCTCGGCGCTCCCGCAAGCCGTACCAAGCTCTACGCGTTCATGCTGAGCGCCGGGCTGACCAGCGTCGCCGGCGCGCTCTACGCGATGATGTTTGGATTCGTCGATCCTGAATCCGGGCTGGGTATCCTGATCTCTGTGAAGATGCTGATCATGGCGGCGCTGGGTGGCGCAGGCCTGTTGTTCGGACCGTTGGTCGGCGCGGCGATCCTGGTGCCGCTGGAGGAAATCTCCAACAACCTGCTCGGCGGCAAGGGCGCGGGCCTGACGTTCGTCGTGTACGGCGCCATCATCGTGCTGATCGCGCGGTTTCAGCCGGGCGGCATACTGACATTGATCAATCGGCTCTGGGCCGGGCGCGGCAAAACACCGGAAACAACCGTCGCGGCGGGGGCAACCCATGCTCCTTGAAGCCCGCGACCTCACCAAGGCCTTTGGCAGCTTCAAGGCCGTCGACGCGGCTTCCGTGACGTTGGAGCAGGGCGACATCCTCGGCCTGATCGGCCCGAACGGCGCCGGCAAATCCACTTTTTTCAACTGCCTGACCGGGGACCTCTTGTCGACATCGGGCAAGGTTTTGTTCGAGGGGCGGGACATCACCAATCTGGCACCGGAGATGCGCGCGCAACTCGGACTTGCGCGCACCTTCCAGGTGCCGCAGACATTCGAGGGCATGTCGGTGCTGGAGAACGTGATGATCGGCGCGTTTCTCCGCACCCCCCATCGTGCCGAGGCCGAGACCAAAGCGCGCGCCGTGCTGGAGCGCGTCGGCATGAGCAAGCTCGCGGAGGCGCCCGCGCGATCGCTGGGAACGCCCGGCCGCAAGCGGCTGGAAATCGCTCGCGCGCTTGCGACCCAACCCAAGGTTCTGCTGCTCGACGAAGCGATGGCTGGCCTCACCCAGCGCGAGGTGCAACTCGCCATCGATCTCGTGCGCGACATTCATCGTTCCGGCATTACCCTGGTGATCGTCGAACACATCATGGAAGTGATCATGTCGCTGGCGACGCGCGTGGTGGTGTTTCACCAGGGCAGGGAGATCGCGCGCGGCAGCCCGCGCGAGGTGACGGGCAACCCGGCCGTGATCGCGGCCTATCTTGGCACGCGCGCCGCCAAGGCCGCCGCGGGCCACACGCCTGTCGAGCTGATGGGCGGACCCGCGACATGAGCGCGCCTCTGCTCGAGATCGAGCATCTGGAAGTCCGCTACGGCGACCTGATCGGCGTATCGGATGTTTCGCTTGTTGTCCCCGAGGGCAGTGTCGTCGCGCTGCTCGGTTCCAACGGCGGCGGCAAAACGACGACGCTGAACGCCATCGCCGGCCTGATCCCGGTGCATTCCGGATCGATCGGGTTTCGGGGGCGGGAGATCGGAGGCGAGAGCGCGTTCTCGATCGTGCGCAAAGGTCTCGCATTGTCGCCGGAAGGCTGGCGGCTGTTCGTCCAGCAAAGTGTCGAGAACAATCTGCTGCTGGGAGCTACACCGCTGCGCGATACGGCGCGCGCCGCCATGCTGCTCGAACGCGTCTACGAAATATTTCCGAAGCTTGCGGAGCGGCGTAGCCAGCGCGCAGGGACCATGTCCGGCGGTGAGCGGCAGATGCTGGCTGTCGGTCGCGCCTTGATGAGCGACCCCAAGCTCTTGATGCTGGACGAGCCGTCGCTTGGCCTTGCGCCGACAGTGGTCGAGTCGATGTACGAGACCTTCGGCCGGCTGCACCGGGAGGGGCTGACGATCCTGCTCGCCGAGCAATCCATTGAGCTCGCGCTCGAAGTTTCGGATTTCGCGACGGTGCTGCAGGTCGGCAAAAGCGTTCTGTCCGGCACTGCTGCCGCACTTGCCGAAGATCCGCAAGTCCAGCGCGCCTATCTCGGCACGGCCTGACGCTCGCAGCGTTGTGACCGATTGCACAATAATCAGAAGCTCGACGGCGACAGCGTCGCCGACGCCGAAATGGCAAGACAATGAGGGAAAAAGTGCAGGGCGAAAATCCGAAGTTATTCGGCAGCTTGCTTGATCGAACCCTGCTCGCTGGCGGGACGTTGCTGGTCGGTATTTCCTGATCGGCTCCAGCTTGCAAACGCATTCGAGAGCCTGTCGAGATAAAGATAGACAACCGGCGTCGTGAACAGGGTGAGCGCCTGGCTGACGATCAGGCCGCCGACCATTGCATAGCCGAGAGGTTGGCGGATCTCCGATCCGGTACCGGTACCCAGCATCAGCGGCACGCCGCCCAGTAGGGCCGCCATCGTCGTCATCATGATCGGACGAAACCGCAGCAGGGCAGCTTTTCGGATCGATTGTTCGGGAGACAGATGCTCGTAGCGCTCCGCCGTGATCGCGAAATCCACCATCATGATGCCGTTCTTCTTGACGATGCCGATCAAGAGAATGATGCCGATCAAGGCGATCAGGCTGAAGTCGAAACCGAACGCCATCAGAATTGCGAGAGCGCCAACGCCGGCCGACGGAAGCGTCGACAGAATCGTGAGCGGATGGATGTAGCTTTCGTAGAGAATGCCGAGGATCAGGTACACCACGACCAGAGCCGCCATGATCAGCAACGGAACGGTGCCGAGCGACTGCTGGAAAGCCTGCGCGGTACCCTGGAAGCTTGAACTGAGCGTGGCCGGCGCACCCAGATCGGCCATGGCCCTCTGCACGGCCTGGGTCGCCTGGCCCAGCGCCACGCCCTGCGCGAGGTTGAAGCTGATGGTGATCGCCGGGAATTGGCCCTGGTGGCTGATCGAGAGCGGCCGGACCGGCACGCTGGTCCATTTTGCGAACGCGGACAGCGGCACCTGATCACCTGTCGTCGGCGACTTGATATAGAGTTTGTCGAGCGTGTCGAGCTTGCCCTGCAGCTCCGGCAGAATCTCCAGAATCACGTGATAGCTGTTGAGTTGGGTGAAATACTGGGTGACTTGACGCTGGCCGAACGCATCGTAAAGCGTGTCGTCGATCAATTGCGGCTGGATGCCAAAGCGCGACGCGGTGTCGCGATCGATCGTCAGCGTCAACGTCGTTCCCTGACTCTGCTGGTCGGTCGCGACGTCGCGCAGTTCGGGCAGCGTCTTCATCTTGTCCAAAATCTTCGGCGCCCACTCGTTCAGTTCGCCCAGATTTGCGTCCTGAAGGGTGAATTCGAATTGCGTGCGGGTTGGACGGCCTCCGAGCCGAACGTCCTGGGCGGCTTGCATGAACAGCCGGGCGCCTTGCACCTTCTCCAGCTTCGGCCTCAGCCGCGCGATAACCTGCTGGGCGCTGGCGTCGCGTTCGTTGCGTGGCTTGAGCGTAATGAACATGCGGCCGGTGTTGAGGGCGCTGCCGCCGCCGCCAATGAACATGGCGACGCTGGCGACGGCGGGATCGGCCTGTACGATCTGCCCGAGTTCCTCCTGATGCCGTTTCATATCGGCAAAGGAAATGTCCTGCGCAGCTTCGGAAGCCGCGGTGATCAGCCCGTTATCCTGCTGCGGGAAAAATCCCTTGGGAATGACGACGAACAGATACACCGATAGCGCCAACGTCGCGAAGAAGATCAGGAGCGTCGTCTTGCTCCACCGCAGGGCCAGGTCCAGACCGCGCTCATAGGCATGAAGCATCGCGTCAAATGCGCGTTCGCTCCACTGATAGATGCGGCCATGACGGGTTTCCTTGTGAGACCTCAGGAAGCGCGAGGCCATCATCGGGGTCAGCGTCAAGGACACCACGAGCGACACGAAAATAGCCATCGCAAGCGTCACCGCAAACTCGCGGAACAGGCGTCCGATGATGCCGCCCATCAGCAGCAGCGGGATCAGCACCGCGACCAGCGAAACACTGATCGATACGATCGTGAAACCGATTTCGCCGGCGCCCTTGAACGCGGCAGCGAGCGGCGTCTCGCCTTTTTCGATGTAGCGCGTGATGTTCTCGAGCATGACGATAGCGTCGTCGACGACGAAACCGACTGAAATCGTCAGCGCCATCAGTGAGAGATTGTCCAGGGTGTAGCCAAATACCCACATCAGGGAGCAGGCGCCGAGCAACGCCAGCGGGACCGTGACGCTCGGGATGATCGTTGCCCAGACGCTTCGCAGGAAGACGAAGATGACCATCACCACGAGTGCGATTGTCAGAAGCAGCGTGAACTGCACGTCTTCAACGGCGGCGCGAATGGTCTGGGTGCGATCGCTGATGATCTTGATCTGAATGGCGGGTGGAATTGCCGCGACCAGCCTCGGCAATTGCGCCTTGATCTTGTCGACGGTCTCGATGACGTTGGCGCCGGGCTGCTTGAAGACCACGAGGAATACGCCTCGTTTTCCGTCGGCCCAGGCCGCCTGTTTTGCGTCTTCGGGACCCGACACCGCCTGACCGATGTCGCGGATCCGCAACGGGCCGCCGTTGCGATAGGCGATGATGACGTCATTCCAGTCCTTCGACGCCGTCAGTTGATCGTTCGCATAGATCGTGAAGCTGCGCGTGGCGCCGTCGATATTGCCCTTCGGACTGTCGACGGTCGTAATTGCGATCTGGCTGCGCACATCTTCCAGCGACAGGCCCTTGGCGACCAGTTTCGCCGGATCGATCTGGATGCGGATCGCGGGCTTCTGCTGGCCGCCGATGAATACCTGGGCGACTCCGGAAATCTGGCTGATCTGCTGCGCAAGCTGCGCATCGGTGTCGTCGCTGACCTCAGTCAGGGGAAGCGTATCGGAGGTAGCCGATAACAGCAGGATCGGCGAATCGGCCGGATTGACTTTCCGGTAGGTAGGCGGGCTCGGCAGGTTCTTCGGCAATTGACCGCTCGCCGCATTGATGGCAGCCTGTACGTCGTTGGCCGCGCCATCGATGCTGCGGTTGAGATCGAACTGAATAGTCACCGCGGCGGATCCCAGCGAACTCGTCGATGTCATCTGCGCGATGCCGGGAATCTGCGCCAACTGTCGTTCCAGCGGTTGGGCAACCGAGGAAGCCATGGTTTCAGGACTGCCGCCGGGCAGGTTGGCGGAAACCTGGATCGTCGGGAAATCGACTTGCGGCAGCGGCGCGACGGGGAGAAGAGGGTAGGCAACGAGGCCGACGAACAGGATGCCCGCCATCAGCAACGATGTTGCGATCGGGTACCGAATGAACGGCGATGAAATGCTTTCGTTCATGGCTATTCGGCCTTGGCCGGGGCCTGCTGCGAATCCGCCATCGTCGTCGCAACCGTCGAGCCGGCCTGCACCTTGTACTGGCCGGCCACTATAACACGTTCGCCGGGCGCAAGGCCCTGGTCGACCACGGAGCGCCCGTCAATCGACTTGGACACCTTGATCTTGCGCAACTCAGCCTTGTTGTCCGAATTGACCGCGAAGGCATAAAGGCCCGCGGCTCCGCGCTGAACGGCGTCGTCGGGCACTACGGTCGCATCTTTCAGCGTGGTCACGAGCAGCCGTGTCGAAACCGACTGGCCGGGCCACAACGCATGGTCCTTGTTGTCGAACACTGCCTTGAGGCGAATGGTGCCGCTGGTGGTGTCGACCTGATTGTTGACGACGGACAAGGTGCCCTCGGAGAGGGTCTTCTTGCCGTCCGTCGTCAGCGCAATCACTTTCAGCGGTTGCGTCGCTTGGGCTTCATTGATGTATGGCAACTGGTCTTCCGGCGCGGTGAAGATAACAGCAATCGGCTCGATCTGCGCGATCGTCACAATTCCTGTCTGCGTGGAGGCATTGACGATGTTGCCAAGGTCGACCTGACGCAGGCCGGCGACGCCCGAGATCGGCGATTTGATGGCGGTATAGTCGAGTTGGGTCTGGGCGTTGAAAATCGCCGCATCGTCGGCCGTGATCTGCGCGGTCAATTGAGCAACGGTGGAACGCTGGGTGTCGGTTTGCTGGCGGGTCGCGAATTCGCCAAGCTTGGTGTAGCGCTGCAGATCAAGATTGGCGTTGGCCAGATTGGCCTCATCCTGAGCCTTCTTGGCCTTGGCCTGGTCCAGCGTCGCCTGGTACGGCCGGGGATCGATCTCGACGAGCAGGTCGCCTTGGTTGACCGACTGGCCTTCCTTGAAGGCGATCTTGTCGATCTGACCATCGACGCGGGTCCGCACGAGGACGGTATTGAAGCCCTGAACGGCACCGAGTCCGCTCAAATAGACCGGAAAATCCGTTTTCACGACGGGAGCGATTGTTACGGGAACGGCGGTAATTCGCGCGGATGCCGCTGCCTTCTGGGTATTTTGCACCGCTGCATCTGGGCCGTAAAATCGATGCCAGCCGAAATACCCCGCCGCGGCAAGCGTTGCGATCAGCAAAACCCAACGAGTTGTACGCGACTTGGTCATTTAGGCTCTATGGCTCAAAATTAAAAAGTAATGGGCCTTCAAAACGGTTCCCAGACCCTCCACATGTAGTATGCGTGCACATAATGTGTAAACACACTATAATTTGAGAATCCTAAACAATTGGAAAGCTTTGGGAGGCTGCCGCAGCTCATGTCTCTCGATCTGAAACGCCAGCTCATTGCGCAACTTGTCGAAAGCTCACGCTTGCTGCGCAATTACATCGACCACCGCGCCAAGGGCCGCGGCACCACGCGCGCGCAGTGGATAGTACTGTTCCGATTGCGGCAGCAGGAGGGATTATCGCAGGTCGATCTGGCCGATGTGCTGGAACTGCAACCGATCTCGCTGGTGCGCCTGCTCGATCGGCTAGTCGAACACGGTCTTCTCGAGCGACGGCACGACCCCAGGGATCGACGCACCAACCGACTGTTTCTCACCGCGACCGGCCGTCAGCTTGTCGATGATCTCGACAGTCTGCGCGACTCCATTGCAACCGATGTTCTGCAGGATATCCCGACTGGCGCGATCGAAACCAGCCTCGAAACGCTCAGAGACATCAAGGAGCGGATCAAGGGCTTTGCGGAGCCTCCTGACACCATCGCCGCTAAATGAACTGATTGCGCGGGAGTAGAGCGGCTTGCCGCGCCTCTCGGATGTTGCCGGCGCACTTTTCGATTTGAACATTTCCAAACTGAATCGTCCTGCGATGCGGTTGTAACCGAAGCGGGCGTCGTCCATATCACGGCGCGCCAGCCGTCACGGGCAGCGCAGGCAACCGCTCAGGAGTGCATGATGGATGAATTGAATGGACGCATGATCGCCTGTCAAATTCTCATCACGGGTCTGATCGCGCGTGTCGCCAACAATTCGCCCGATCCCTTGCGATTTCTCACGGACTTTCGCGACGAGATCAGAGCGGTGGTAAAAGGCGTCAACATCGCTGGAATGGACAATACGGATCGTGTGCGGCAGACCGCGCAGCAAACGGTCGACGAGCTGTTTTCGCTGATGAAGCCGCCCAGCATCAACTGATCGGTGCCTGGCGTAGCGTGAACGGAAAGGCCTAAGTAATGGGCATTTCTCGGCTTCAATTTAGAACGCCTCAAATATGATTTTAGAACGATTTCAAACCAGAGATTTAGAATCGTTTTGATCTGGATGGATTCAAACATCCTGGCACCGTGGCCGCATTGACCCGAATTTTTTCGCTCGATACCAACGCTTCATCGCTCGTTGCAAATGATGCGCATGAGCGAGCTGGAAGCTGGTTCGAGGGGCGCGTGGGATGGGTCAGGCAAAAGCACCGACGTCGTTGCGTTTTATCGGGGCGGTCAGTTCGGTTGACGAAACGCTCGAGATCAACTCGGGTCGAAAGGTTTCGGCGGTCGCCGGCCTGATCGCAGTCGCATCCTTCTCGGGCGCCGAAGCGCAGCAATCAAATCTTCCGCCGGTGACGATCGATGCTCCGGTCGAGCGGCCGCGCCCTGCCGCGTCGAAACCGTCGCCGGATCAGGTTCGAGCGCGCACGGCGCTACGTCGTATGGGCCGCCGAGCCCAGCCCACGCGGGTCGCGGCGGTGCCGTTTCCCAACGCCGGCGGCTTGCGGGCCGATCGCGATCCCTATGCCAACCCGGATGCGCCCTATATGGCCACGCGGGTGCAGGCATCAAATAAATTCCCCCAGCCGATCGTCAACACGCCAAAATCGATCACGGTGCTTACCAAGGATGTCCTGGAGGACAAAAACGCCACGACAGTAAAGCAGGCATTGCTTTCGACCGCCGGCGTGACCCTTGGAACCGGCGAGGGCGGCAACGCCTTCGGCGACCGCTTCTTCATCCGCGGCTTCGATGCTCGCAACGACATTTTTCTTGACGGCATCCGCGATCCCGGCGTCAGCGTTCGCGAGAACTTCTTCACCGAACAGATCGAGATCCTGCGCGGTCCGGGTTCGTCCTTTGCCGGCCGAGGCGTCACGGGTGGTGCGATCAACATCGTTACCAAGCAGGCTACCACCGCGGGTAACTTCTACAACATGGACACGACACTCGGTACCGACAACACCAAGCGCGTCGTGTTCGATGTCAACCAGGTGATCACCCCGACATTTGTAGTTCGCGCGGGAGGAATGCTGCAAGACGCCAATGTTGCCGGACGTAACTACATCACGGACGATCGCAATGGAGTATTTGTCGCCACGACCTGGAAGCCGGTCGATGCGGTCAAGGTGACGGCGGGCTACATCCACACCGATCTACACGGACTGCCGGACTTCGGCGTGCCCTACTATCGGCCGAGTACGGCGTCAACGGCCGGCGGGCCGTTCCCTGACTTCGGCTTCAATCGCAATAATTTCTACGGCTTCGTCAATCGCGATTTCACGAAGGTTCAGCAGGACATCGGAACGATCAACGCCGAAGTTGCGGTCACGCCAGATCTAAACCTGAGTAACAAACTCAGGGTGCAGCGCTCGATCCTCAACTACATCGGAACGTTGCCGGAGTCCCCGGTTATTACCGATCCCAATCCGCTGCTTTGGACGCTGAGCGCCAATCCACAAAGCCGCTATCAGGTGACGAACGTCATCGCCAACCAGAGCGAGGCGGCCTACAAGTTCGATACCGGTCCCTGGAAGCACGCCGCTGTCGCGGGAGTTGAGATATCAAGCGAAGGCCTGAGCATGGACAGGTACGCCGGCCTCAGTTCGGAAGCACTGCCGGGCGGGTTCAGCGGCGCCGGTTCACTGAGCGGCGTGAACATAGCCAACCCACAGTTCACATTCTTGCCATTCGGCGGTTCCCCTACGCTAGCCGGGACGCCAACCATCGTTGGCGTCGACACCAAGAGTTTTTATGTTCTCGACACCGCAAACTACCGGGACTTCATTTTCCTGAACGGCGGCATTCGCTTCGATAACTACGGCATCAACACGAGCGGTTATGCGACCGTGAATGGCTTGCCGAACGTTTTCGGTTCGCAGTCAGCGAATTTCGGACTGACGAATTACAACCTGGGCATCGTGGTCAAGCCGCTGCCGACCGCTAGTGTCTATGCTGCTTACGCAACTTCAGCGAACCCGATCGGAGCCGAGTTGGACGGTACCTCCGCCCAATACGGCGGGCTTGCTCCAGTGCTGAACGGCAACCCAAACCAGATACTTGGACCTGAGCTGAACCAGGCCGCCGAAGTGGGTACCAAGTGGGAGCTGTTCGACCGGCATCTGCTGGTCACCGCAGCGTTGTTCCAGACCGAAAAGGAAAACGCACGCGAATCGCGCAACACTACGGTTCCGGGCGTCGGTACAGTATCGTTCATCACCGCCGGCGCGGCCTATCGCATCCAGGGCATCGATCTCGGCGCGAGCGGAAAGATCACCGATAAATGGAGCCTGTTCGGCGGCCTGGTGCTGATGCAGTCCGCGGTGACGAAGTCGCTGATTCCGCCGGCAAACACCTTGTTGTACACGACCAACGTCGGCCTTCCGCTCGCGAACATTGCGCACCAATCGTTCAACATTCTAACCAAATACCAGCTTACCGACATATGGGAGATTGGCGGGCAGGCAACTTACCGATCGCGGATCTACGGCGGCACCTTCCTTGCCGCCAATCAGGGCACCTCGCTGCCGAGTTATTGGCGCTTCGATACCTTCGTCGAAGCCAGGATCAATCGGAATTGGACTGCCAAACTGTTCGTCGCCAACTTGTTCAACGAGCTCTATTACGATGCGCTGTACCAAAGCGCAGCGCCGTTCGTCCTCGAGGCGCCCGGCCGCAGCGCGTCTTTGGTGATATCAGCGAGGTTCTGATTGCCGATGAGATGCTGATCTGCGTCCCCGATGTGCTGAGCAAGAACGATGTGGCCGATTTCCGCCGCATCATGGATGGCTGCGCGTGGGAAGACGGCCGCTCGACCGCCGGCGCGCAATCGGCGCTTGTGAAGAGCAATGAACAATTGCCGCCGGACAGCGAGGTGTCGCGCAAACTCGGCGATCGCATCGTATCGGCGCTGACAGCCAATCCGCGGTTCATCTCGGCCGCGGTGCCGCTGCAGATCTTTCCGCCGCTGTTCAATCGTTATGCGGCGGCGGGCGGACATCGTTTCGGAATTCACGTCGACAACGCGGTGCGCGGCGATCGTCTCACCGGTTTGCGCATCCGGACCGATCTGTCGGTCACGCTGTTTCTCTCCGAACCGGACGAATATGACGGCGGGGAACTGGTGATCGAGGACGTCTATGGCTCCCACGAAGTCAAACTGCCTGCCGGCGATCTCGTCGTTTATCCAGCGTCCAGTTTGCACATGGTGACGCCGGTAACGCGGGGCACGCGCGTTGCGTCTTTTTTCTGGCTGCAGAGCATGATACGAGATGCCCATGCCCGCAGCCTGATTTTCGATCTCGATCTTGTGATCCAGGCGCTGGTGGAGCGGCTTGGGCGAGATGACCCTGAAACGGTCAAATTGACCGGTATCTATCACAACCTTATCCGCTACTGGGCCGAAGTATGAAAATGTCAGCTTTTCTAATGAACTATGCCGTGATCGTTGCGCTGGCGATCCTGTCGCTGGCATCGCCATCCCTTGCGCAACAGCAGCTGCCAACGGGCCCGGCGCAAACAGCGTCGCCGGTGCAGGCCCCGGCGCCATCTGCGATTGCTCCGGCGCCTGCCGCCCCCGACGCGACCGCAACTCTCGCCGATGGCGGCAACAGATCGGTGAAATCGACGGCTGTGACGCTACGCGAACTGTCGCCCTGGTCGATGTTCCTTTCCGCGGATATCCTGGTCAAGGCGGTGATGATCGGACTTGCCTTCGCCTCGCTGGTGACATGGACCATCTTCATCGCAAAAATGATCGAGCTGTCTTTCGTCCGGCGCAAGCTCCGCGCCGCACTCGGCAAAATCAGCGATGCAAGGTCGCTGGCGGAAGCGCAATTCGCGCTGGGGGCAAAGGGCAGCGTGTTGTCATCGCTGCTGGCTGCCGCCATGCGCGAGGCGCGGCTGTCGGCCGGAATTTCAAGCGACGCCGGCATCAAGGAGCGGGCGGCATCGAGCTTTGCCGAGATCGCGCGTGCCGAGGCACGCCGAATCCGGCTCGGCATGGGGCTGCTTGCGACCATCGGGGCGACGTCGCCCTTCGTCGGGCTGTTCGGCACGGTGTGGGGCATCATGAACAGTTTCATCGGCATCTCGAAATCGCAGACGACCAATCTTGCCGTGGTGGCCCCGGGAATCGCCGAAGCGCTGCTCGCCACCGCGTTCGGTCTCGCCGCGGCGATCCCGGCCGTCATCATCTACAACCACTTCACGCGCGTGACGAAGGGCTACCTTGAACTGGTCGCCCGATCGTCGGGCGCAGCGGGTCGGTTGCTGTCGCGTGATCTCGATCGCACCCATGTAAGCGCGCAATCGCGCGCGGCGGAGTAGGCGATGGGCGCGTCGATCGCGGATAACGACTTCGATGACGATAGCGATTTCGCGGAAACGCATGAGATCAACGTCACGCCTTTCATCGACGTCATCCTCGTTCTTCTGATTATCTTCATGGTGGCGGCGCCGCTGTCGACCGTCGATCTTCCGATCGATTTGCCGTCTTCGACCGCGACTCCGCAGAAAAAGCCGGACAAGCCGACCTATGTGAGCATCAAGCCTGATCTCGCAGTGGCGATCGGAGAAACCCCGGTCAAACGGGTCGATCTTGTTCGCTCGCTGGATGCGATGGCAGATGCCAGCAAGGATCGCTTTATCTTCCTGCGAGCCGATCGTTTGGTGCCCTACGGCGAGATGATGGACGTGCTGGAAATCCTGCGCGCAGGTGGCTATTCGAAGATCAAGCTGGTGGCGCTGGAGGGAGTTCCTGATAACGCCTTGCCGCCCTCAGTGTCGCAAAATCCAAAACCTTGAGCGGCTGACAGATCGAGATGCCCGACCTCGACACCGAACAAAAACCTTCCTGGCGGCTGTGGATTTTCGCAGGCGCGGGCGCGCTCGCGCTTCACGTCGGCGGCGCCGCGCTGGCGGTTGCCCATTTGCAGACCGTCGATCCCGACGACTCCCTCGGCGCCCCGGCGATCGAGATCGGCCTGGAAATGATGTCGCCGCATCTTGAAGCCACCGATCTGCCGCCCGGTCCGGACACGGATGCTTCGGTCGCTTCGCCTGCGCTTGCCGAGCAGAAGGCCGAACTCAAGGAGACGGAGCTGCCAAAGGAGGTGCCGACCGAAACCGAAGATCCGGACCGGGTAGTGACCCCGGACGATTCGAAGAAGCCCAGGGAAGAGGAAGCGAAAATCGCCGCCGTGCAAACCTCGGCTTCAACGGAATCGGTCGCCGCGGAGGCGACCGCGACACCCAGCACCGAGGCTATACAGGAGGGACCTCGTTCGGTCGCTCCCGCGCAGGGCACCGGCCAGAGCGCGCGGCGCATGCGTGCGACCTGGGAGAAGGAACTGATCGCGCATCTGGACAAGCACAAGCGTTATCCGGCGGAGCGCTCGCAGAAGAGCGCCGAAATTGTTGTCAGCTTCGCGCTTGACAGGATGGGACATGTTCTCTCGGCCAGCATCGTCAAGGGCTCGGGCGACACGGCGTTCGATAAGGCGGCGCTGGCGATGGTGCGGAGGTCCGATCCGGTGCCGCAGCCTCCGCCTTTGGTCGCCGACGAGGGATTGAATTTCACCTTGCCGGTGATCTTCCGGATCAAGGGGCGAAGCTGAATTCTTGGGCGACGTTGCCGGGTATTATCCGCAGCCTGGCGTTCGCAATCACCAGACAAAATATCGCAAGCCAACGTATACGACGACAACGCAGGCGAATATCAGCGCCACGGGAAGCCGAGGTCTGGCTTGAGGGCTGTGCGCGGCCGTGGGCCGTGGAGCTGGCGGGCGTTTGAAAGCAGTGACGTTGTTCGTCACCGGATAGGTCGAATGAGTTCGAACGTCCGGTGGTGAGCCGGCCCCGCCCATCTCCCCGTAATAGGTCTTGTAAATGAGATTGATCATGGCTTCCGTTGCCTCGGACTCCGTCATCTCCTTGAGAAGCGCCTTGTAGCTTTCAAGGAACGCCTGGGCCTCTGCGGGTAGGGACGAGGTGCCGTTCAGCTTGGCCATCATCTTCCAGGTCGCAAAATCTGCCCGCGCCCTGGTGTCGGCGCGCCGTGCGATCAACATGTCAGCGGCTTTGATCAAAATGGCCTCATCGGCGGCTGGTTAGGGTTGGACTATGCGTTGCCGGTTACCAGCAGAAGTAGCCGGATCACAAAGCCGGTCGATGTCCGTACTATTGCCGAAATAACATCAAGATTTAGACCGAACTGCGAACCGGCCAAGGGAAGAACGATCAGAATTCCGATGAGGATCAGCATCCCATAGGGCTCCAGCCGGGAAAGCGGGGCAGCCAGCACGTTGGGCAGCAATCCCACTGCGACCCGCCCGCCATCCAGCGGGGGAATGGGCAGCATGTTGAATACCGCGAGTATGACGTTGATGACAACGGCGTTTTTGAGGTTGTCGGCCAGCCATTGCTCCGCGCCTGCAGGGACGTAGGTCAGGACGTGAAACGCTGCCGCCGCAAAAAAGGCGAGGGCAATATTGGTGGCAGGCCCGGCCAGGGCCACCCAGACCATGCCGGTCCGCGGATTGCGCAGGGCGCGGAAATTCACCGGCACCGGCTTGGCGTAGCCGAAAAGGAAGGGCGAGTGGGACAGCAGCAGGATTGCCGGCAGCATCAGCGTGCCGAACGGATCGATGTGCTTGAGCGGATTGAAGCTGACGCGCCCAAGTTCAAAGGCCGTGTTGTCGCCAAGGCGGTGCGCCACAAAACCGTGGGCCGCCTCATGGAACGTGATGGCGATGACAAGCGGCAGCACCCAGACCGATACGTCGTAGAGGGTGATGTTCAATCGGTTATCCCGTTCGGCTCGAGTTAGGGCGCGAGGCTAGCACGTGCAAAGCATCAAAGGGGAACAGCCTCCGGATATTGCGGCAAGCCGTCGTCGAGCCTCACCCACTCCATCTTTTCCCTGACCCAGATGTGCTCGGTCGGCGCAAACGCGTTGCGGTCGTCGAAAACGGCCAGCGCGACGCCCGCGGCTGTGCCGTTTCGGCGCCAGGAAAACAGCCGTGTGCCGCAGGTTTTGCAAAAGACCCGGTCAAGCGCTTCTGACGAGGCATAGCTGGCGGTGTCGCCTTCAACCGTCAGGGCGCTTTGATCGAACAGTGCGCGGGCGAAGAACGGCGATCCCATGGCTTTCTGGCAGTTACGGCAATGGCAGATGCGGACGTTGATCGGCTCGCCCTTTGCCTTGAACCTGATTGCGCCACAGAGGCATCCGCCTTCCCTGATCATGATTGCTCCGCTGACACGCCAATCTTCCCATCCCCGGGCAGCGGCGTCTTCGGCGCTCGTCGAAGGATGAGACCTGTGGCCTCATGGTTCGAGACGGCGCAAGAGCGCCTCCTCACCATGAGGAGTTTGTCCGAAATACTCCTAATAAGTCGCGCGGCCGCCGGAAATATCAAATACCGCGCCGGTGGAAAACGCGCAATCCTCAGACGCCAGCCACGCCACCATCGCCGCGAGCTCTTCCACCAGAACGAAACGTCCTTTCGGAATCTTCGAAAGCATGAAGTCGATATGCTGCTGCGTCATCTGGTCGAAGATCGCGGTCTTCGCCGCGGCGGGGGTTACCGCGTTGACGGCGATTTCGTAACCGGCGAGCTCCTTGCCGAGCGACTTCGTCAGCGCGATCAGGCCGGCCTTCGAGGCCGAATAATGCGCGGCGTTGGGGTTGCCTTCCTTGCCGGCGATCGAAGCGATGTTGACGATGCGGCCGTAATTCTGTTTGACCATCGAGGGTACGATCGCCTTGCAGCAAATGAACGGCCCGTCGAGATTGATGCGCAGGACCTTGCGCCATTCGTCGAGGTCGGTTTCCCACACCGTCTTGTTGATTCCGGCGATGCCGGCATTGTTGACGAGGATGTCGATCTTGCCGAGCGCCTTGAGCGTGGCGTCTCGTGTTTTTTCAACCGCGGCAAGATCCGACACATCGACCTTGAATGCCGTGACGCCAGAGCCGATTTCCTTTGCCGTCTTCTCGGCAAACGGCTGGTCGTGATCCCAGATCGCGACCTTCGCGCCGGAGGCGACGAAGCGCTCCGTGATCGCGCGCCCAAAACCCTGCGCGCCGCCGGTCACGATAGCGCAGCGGCCGTTCAGATCGATCTTGTTCATAGGCGAAATCCTTTCGTTTTTGATCCTCATGGTGAGGAGCGCGCTCTTGCGCGTCTCGAACCATGAGGCGGCGATGATTCCTCGTCCTTCGCGGCGGCGCATCGCGCCCCCTCAGGATGAGGTCCTTCTGTTACAGCGTCCAGCCGCCATCGATGATATGCGCGACGCCGGTCGTGAACGCGCTCTCATCGCCGGCGAGATAGACCGCGAGTGACGCTATTTCCTCCGCCGTGCCAAGCCGTCCCATCGGCTGCCGGCTCACGAACATTTCGCGGCCTTGCGGTCCTGCCACCGCGGCGCGGTTCAGCATCGACGGCGTCTCGATGGTGCCGGGGCAAATGCAGTTACAGCGTATGCCCTTGGTGATGAAATCGACCGCGACCGCGCGCGTCAGCGCTGCGACGGCGGCTTTGGTGGCTCCGTAGACGTAGCGATTGGGCGCGGCCTTGAACACGCCGGCGGCCGATGAGATGTTTACGATCGAACCATGGCCGGATTCCAGCATGCCCGGCAAGAATGCCCGGATGGTCCGGTGCATCGACTTGACGTTGAGGTCGAACGAGAAATCCCAGTCTTCGTCGGAGCATTCAAGCACGCTGCCGTGATGCACGAAGCCCGCTGCATTGAGCAGGATGTCGATCTTGCCGACGCGCCTGGCCATCGCGGCAACGGCTGAGCTGTCGCGCACGTCGAGCCGCGCCACTTCATGGACGCCTTCCTTGGCAAGTGGCGCGAGGCCCTTTTCGTCAATGTCGGTTGCAAACACCGTGGCGCCTTCGCGAGCAAAGGCGACCGCGCTGGCGCGTCCAATTCCGGCCGCGCCCGCCGTCACGAACGCGCGTTTGCCCTTCAGGCGATCTCCCATGTCGTTCTCTCCCGAATTTTCAATGAAGTTTTGTAACGCGCCTCAACGAGTCGTCCCTGCGAACGCAGGGACCCCGGCGGGTCTCGTTTAGGCAATGAGTTGGAAGCCATTTTACATCTTTGAGGCCAGGGCTACGGGTCCCTGCGTTCGCAGGGACGAGCGCGGAGAAGTTGGCTGCAATTTCATCGAAGCAGTCTAGTGATTATCCCTCGCCACGCCGACGCGGCCGGCGATATCGTGATAGCGCGTTGCGAACTCCATGCATGCGCCGGTGGCCTGCTGGCCGACGGTCGAGCGATAGAGTTCCTGCCACGGCGTCTGATTGGCTGGATAGGGGAAGCCGCCCTTGGCCTTGAGTTCGGCGCGCCGCCGCTTCAGTTCCTCATCGGAGACAAGAATGTTGGCGCTGCCTTTGTTGAGGTCGATCCGAACTTTATCCCCGGTCTTGAGGATCGCAAGGCCGCCGTCCGCGGCGGCTTCCGGCGTCGCATTCAGGATCGATGGTGAACCTGAAGTGCCGGATTGGCGGCCGTCGCCGATACAAGGCAGTGACAGGATACCGCGCTTGATGAGGGCAGCCGGCGGCTGCATGTTCACGACTTCGGCACCGCCGGGATAGCCGATCGGACCGGTGCCGCGCACGAACAGGATGCAGTGTTCATCAATATTGAGCGAGGGATCGTCAATCCGCTCGTGATAGTCCTCAGGGCCCTCGAACACGATGGCGCGACCCTCGAACGCGTTGGGATCCTTGGGATTGATCAAATAGCGGTCGCGGAATTCCTTTGAAATCACGCTGGTCTTCATGATCGCGGAATCAAAGAGGTTGCCACGCAGGACGAGGAATCCGGCGTCCTTTACCAGCGGCTTGTCGTAACTCCAGATGACGTCGCCGTCGGGCTTGGATGCATCGCGACAGTTCTCGCCCATGGTTTGGCCGTTGACGGTCATCGCGTCTTCATGGATGCGCTTGTGCCGCATCAATTCGCCCACCACGGCAGGCACGCCGCCGGCGCGGTGATATTCCTCGCCGAGGTAGAACCCGGCCGGCTGCATGTTCACCAGCAGCGGTATCTCGTGACCGAATTGCTGCCAATCGTCGATCGAGAGTTCCACGCCGATATGGCGGGCGAGCGCATTGATATGAATGGGTGCGTTGGTCGAGCCGCCGATGGCCGAATTGACGACGATGCAGTTTTCGAAGGCTTTTCGCGTCAGGATGTCGGACGGCTTGAGATCTTCCCAGACCATCCCGACGATGCGCGTGCCGGTCTCATAGGCGATCTGGCCACGCTCGCGGTAGGGAGCGGGGATCGCCGCGCAGCCCGGCAGCGACATGCCCAAGGCTTCCGCCAGCGAATTCATGGTTGAGGCGGTGCCCATGGTGTTGCAGTGGCCGACCGAGGGCGCCGACGAGGCCACGATATTCATGAACTCCTCGTAGTCGATCTCGCCTGCGGCAAGCCGTTCGCGCGCTTTCCACACCACAGTGCCGGAACCGCTGCGTTCGCCATTGTGCCAACCGTTCAGCATCGGCCCGCCGGACAGCACAATGGCAGGCAGGTTGACGGTGGCCGCCGCCATCAGGCAGGCGGGGGTGGTCTTGTCACAGCCTGTGGTCAAGACCACGCCATCCAGGGGATAGCCGAACAAGATTTCGACCAGTCCGAGATAAGCGAGATTGCGATCGAGCGCCGCGGTCGGACGCTTGCCGGTCTCCTGGATCGGGTGCATGGGAAATTCCATCGCGATGCCGCCGGCGGCACGGATGCCCTCGCGGACGCGATGCGCCAGTTCAAGGTGATGGCGGTTACACGGCGACAGATCATTGCCAGTCTGCGCGATGCCGATGATCGGCTTGCCAGCTTGGAGCTCATGCCGGGTCAGGCCGTAATTGAGGTAGCGCTCAAGGTAGAGCGCGGTCATCCCGGGGTTGTGGGGGTTGTTAAACCACTCGCTGGAACGGAGTTTGCGCCTGGTGACGCCGGTAAGCGGCTTGTTCATTGTTTCTCCCGCAGCGCACACGCCTTATTTTATTTTCGTGCGTAATTGTCATATGGGCTGCCGATGTTTGCATGCCACCGAGCGGTTCGCAATGTTCGCGGCGGGAGGGGAACTCCTACGACTTTGATCCAACGACATCTGCGAAAAAGTCTGGTAAGACCCCGGTCAAATTGAAGAACGACCTCGGCTTTTACCGCCGGGCTCAGGTGAATCGGGGAGGGTTTGTATGTCGTCGGTGCAGATTCGCGACGTGCGGAAATCGTTTGGCGGCTTTGAAGTCCTGCACGGCGTGTCAATCCCGATCGAGGACGGCGCGTTCGTCGTTCTGGTCGGCCCCTCCGGGTGCGGCAAATCGACCTTGTTGCGGATGCTCGCCGGGCTCGAAAACATCACCTCCGGGACGATCTCGATCGGCGATCGCGTCGTCAACAATGTCCAGCCCAAAGAGCGCGACATCGCAATGGTGTTCCAGAACTATGCGCTCTATCCGCATATGACGGTCGCCGACAATATGGGATTTTCGCTGAAACTGCGGGGTGCAAGCGCGGACGAGATCAGCAAGGGGGTCAAGCGCGCCGCGGAAATTCTGGCCCTGACGCCGCTGCTCGATCGCTATCCCCGGCAATTGTCCGGCGGCCAGCGCCAGCGCGTCGCCATGGGACGCGCCATCGTGCGCGATCCGCAGGTGTTCCTGTTCGACGAGCCGCTGTCCAACCTCGACGCCAAACTGCGCGTTGCGATGCGCACCGAAATCAAGGAACTGCATCAGCGGCTGAAGACCACGACCGTCTATGTCACCCACGACCAGATTGAAGCCATGACCATGGCCGACAAGATCGTGGTGATGCATGACGGCATCGTGGAACAGATGGGAACGCCGCTTGAACTCTATGACAAGCCGGACAACCAGTTCGTCGCGGGCTTCATCGGTTCGCCGGCGATGAATTTCCTTAAAGGCAAGGTAAAATCGAACGGCAGCGCCGGTTTTGAGGGGCCGAACGGCGTGAAGTTGCCGCTGGCCTCGGCGCCAGCCAATTCCGAAGGTAGGCCTGCGGTGTACGGCATCCGGCCCGAGCACTTCACCATCGCGGACGACGGCGCGGAAGCCGAGATCGTCGTGGTCGAGCCAACCGGCTCGGAAACGCAAGTGTTTGCCAAGCTCGGCGGCGAGCAAGTCGTTGCCGTGTTCCGCGAGCGTCATCAATTCAATCCTGGCGACAAGATCCGGCTGAAACCTGACCCCTCGCTCGTGCATTTGTTCGACGAGACGACAGGCAAACGATTGAATGCCTGAGAAACCAAAAACACCAAACGGAGGATCGACTATGCATGACTTTACCCGCCGCACTCTTCTTCAAGGCGGTACCGCACTAGCGGCGGCTGGCGCGCTTACGGGGCCGGCTTTGTTCGAGTTTGCCAAGGCCTGGGCGCAGACCGCGGCATGGAAGGCGGAGCCGGGCGCCAAGCTTACCCTGATGCGCTGGAAGCGTTTCGTGCCGTCGGAAGATGATGCATTCAATGCGATGGTCGCGGCGTTCAAGGCGGCGACCGGAACCGAGATGAACGTATTCAGCGAAGCCTACGAGGACGTGCAGCCGAAGGCTTCGGTCGCGGCGAACACCGGCTCGGGTCTCGATCTGGTCTGGGGCCTGCATACGACGCCGCAGCTATTCCCGACCAAAGTGCTGAAGATGAACGATGTCGCCGACTACCTTGGCAAGAAATATGGTGGATGGACCGACGCTGCCGCAAAGACCTGCAAGCAGGGCGACGACTGGCTCGCAATTCCCGTTGCCACCGGTGGCGGTTACATGACCTACCGTAAGTCGGCAACAGACAAGGCAGGCTTCAGCGAGTTCCCGAAGGACTTCCCGGGCTTCCTTGAGATGTGCAAGGCGCTCAAGAAGAACAACACCCCGGCGGGCTTCGCGCTCGGTCACGCCTCGGGCGATGCCAACGGATGGCTGCATTGGGTTCTCTGGGGTCACGGTGCCTACACCGTCGACAAGGACGACAAGGTGATCATCAATTCGCCGGAAACCGTGAAGGCGCTGGAATATGCCAAAGCGCTGTCCGACACCTTCATTCCCGGGGTCGCCTCCTGGAACGATTCATCCAACAACAAGGCGTACCTCGCGGGCGAACTTTATTGCACCGCCAACGGCATCTCGATTTATGTCGCTGCCAAGGACGATCCGGCCAAGAAGGATCTCGCGGAGGATACCTATCATGCGCTGTGGCCGGTCGGTCCGGTCGGCAAGCCGACCGAACTGCAGCTCTGCTATCCGATCCTGGCGTTCAATTTCACCAAATATCCGAACGCCGCGAAGGCCTTCATCGCCTTCATGCTGGAGAAGGAAAACTTCGATAAGTGGCTGACCGGATCGCGGGGCTATCTGACCCAGACGCTCAACGCCTATGATTCCTCTCCGGTCTGGACCGCCGACCCGAAGAACCAGGTGTTCAGCCAGGCCAGCAAGCGCACGCTTCCGGCTTCCGGCATCGGCACGGTGGGCGAGAAGGCGGCGACCGTGATCGCCGACTTCCTGGTGGTCGACATGTTCGCCAACTACTGCACCGGCCGTGAAGACGCCAAGGGCACGATCGCGGTTACCGAACGGCAGTTGAAGCGCATCTATCGCTAGGTACAATCGGGCGGGCCGCAAACAGGTGCAGCCCGCCCGATCGACGATATGGCGTGGTTTGTGCCGCGTACACCGGTAAGGACAGCATCGCTGACCCTGAGGGATTTCGTTAATGGCTGACATCGCACTGCAACCCCGGAACGCCAAGCCGCAGATACGCGAGGCCACGACGTGGGACCAGCTCAGGACTAACAGAAACTGGCTCGGTTTCTGGTTCATGCTGCCGGCGATGGCGTTCCTGATATTTTTCCTCGCCTATCCGCTGAGCCTCGGAATCTGGATTTCGTTCACGGACGCGCGTATCGGGCGGCCGGGCGAGTTCATCGGGATCGAGAACTACGAGTGGCTGTGGGGCGATTCGATCTTCTGGCTCTCGGTATTCAATACGCTTTTGTACACATCCGTCGCCAGCGCGATCAAATTCGCGGTCGGTCTTTATCTGGCGCTGCTGTTGAACGAGAACATGCCGTTCAAGGCGATGCTGCGTGCGCTGGTGCTGATTCCCTTCATCGTGCCGACGGTATTGTCCGCGCTGGCGTTCTGGTGGATCTTCGATTCGCAATTTTCGATCATCTCGTGGTCGCTCAAGCACCTTGGCGTGATCACCGAGAACATCAATTTCCTCGGCGATGTGACCTGGGCGCGGATCTGCGTGATCTTCGCCAACATCTGGCGCGGCGTTCCCTTCGTCGCGATCACGCTGCTCGCGGGCCTGCAGACCGTGCAGCCCTCGCTCTACGAGGCTGCGACGCTCGACGGCGCCAGCAAATGGGAGATGTTCCGCTTTATCACTTACCCGCTGTTGACCCCGATCATTGCTGTCGTGATGACGTTCTCGGTCTTGTTCACCTTCACCGACTTCCAGCTGAT
The DNA here is from genome assembly GCA_963732455.1 of uncultured Alphaproteobacteria bacterium. Lineage (GTDB taxonomy): Bacteria > Pseudomonadota > Alphaproteobacteria > Rhizobiales > Xanthobacteraceae > Bradyrhizobium. The sequence continues at coordinate 107,938 of CAVSZM010000013.1, forward strand.
CTGGGCGATGACGCGGGGCGGCCCTGTCAACTCTACGCATCTGATGGCGACACTGTCGTATCAGCGCGCCATCATCGCAGGTCAGCTCGGCGAAGGCGCCGCCATTTCCAGCGCGATGATCCCGTTCCTGCTGGCCGCCATCATGGTCTCATGGTTCGGACTGCAACGCCGCAAGTGGCAGCAGGGAGAATCGAATGACTGAGTCACGCCGCGCTGCGTTGTTTATTTTGGCGCGAACGGGGCAAGCCCCGCGCGTGCTGCCGGAAGTGACAGCAGGGAGAGTCCAATGACTGATCTTCCCGCATCGAAGCCGGTCGATCTCAAATCCGTGCTGTCGGGCTCGTCGCCGACGGCCGCGATGGACGATCATAGCGAGGGCATGAGCTACCTGGAGTCGCTGCCGCGGCGCCTCGTCACGCTTTACCTGCCGCTGGCGATCATCGTGTTCATCCTGCTGTTCCCGTTCTACTGGATGGGTCTGACGGCGATCAAACCGGACGAGCAACTGCTCGATCTCGACAAGTTCAATCCGTTCTGGACCTGGAATCCGACATTCAAGCATATCCACAAGCTGCTGTTCGAAAGCTACTATCCGCATTGGCTGTGGAACACGATGTATGTGGCGGTTTGCGCCACCGTTCTGTCGATCATCGCCAGCGTGCTCGCTGCATATGCAATTGTGCGGCTTCGCTATCGCGGCGCGCATTGGGTCGGCGGGCTGATTTTCCTTTCTTATCTGGTGCCGCCGTCGATCCTTTTCATTCCGCTCGCCACCGTCGTGTTCCAGTATGGCCTGTTCGACTCGCCGCTGGCGCTGATCCTGACCTATCCGACCATTCTGATCCCGTTCTCGACCTGGCTGCTGATGGGCTATTTCAAGACCATCCCGTTCGAGCTCGAGGAATGCGCGCTGATCGATGGCGCAAGCCGCTGGCAGATCCTGGTCAAGATCGTGCTGCCGCTTGCGATTCCCGGATTGATCTCGGCCTTCATCTTCTGCTTTACGCTGTGCTGGAACGAATTCATTTACGCGCTCACCTTCCTGCAATCGACCCAGAACAAGACCGTGCCGGTCGCGATCGTCAATGAGTTCGTCGATGGCGACATTTATCGCTGGGGATCCTTGATGGCGGGTGCGCTGGCGGGCTCGCTGCCGCTGGTCATCCTCTACGCGTTCTTTGTCGAGCACTACGTGTCGGCGATGACCGGAGCGGTGAAAGAGTGAGCGCGCAGGCCCGCGCCTGACAACCAAAAACAAGAAGGAGTTGGGTCTTGCACATTCTGGTTCTGGGCGCGGCCGGCATGGTCGGCCGCAAACTGTCCGAGCGGCTTCTGCGCGACGGTTGCCTCGGCAAGCGCGATATCACGCGCATGACGTTGCAGGACGTGGTCGCGCCGGCGAAACCTGCCGATGCGGGATTTCCGGTTGCTACCGTGACCTGCGATTTCGCCGTACCGGGCGCCGCCGAAAAGCTGGTTGCCGATCGTCCCGATGTGATTTTCCATCTCGCGGCGATCGTCTCGGGCGAGGCTGAACTCGATTTCGACAAGGGTTATCGCATCAACCTCGACGGTACGCGAATGCTGCTCGATGCCATCCGGCTTGCCGGAGGCGGCTACAAACCCCGGGTCGTGTTCACGTCATCGATCGCGGTGTTCGGCGCGCCGTTTCCGGAAGCCATCGGCGACGAGTTCTTTCACACGCCGCTATTGAGTTACGGCACCCAGAAGGCGATCGGCGAACTCCTACTCGCGGATTATTCGCGCCGCGGTTTCATGGACGGCATAGGCATCCGTTTGCCGACCATTTGCATCCGTCCCGGTCTCCCCAACAAGGCGGCCTCCGGATTCTTCTCCAATATCTTGCGCGAACCGCTCGCCGGCAAGGAAGCGGTTTTGCCTGTGTCCGAGGAGGTCCGGCACTGGCACGCCTCGCCGCGCTCGGCGGTCGGTTTCCTGATCCACGCCGCGACCATGGATAGTGCAGCCGCCGGAGCGCGCCGCAACCTGACCATGCCCGGCCTTTCGGCGACCGTCGGCGAAGAGATCGCGGCCCTGAAGCGGGTGGCGGGAGACAAGGTGGCAGCCCGGATCAAGCGCGAGCCGGATGCATTCATCATGGGTATAGTCGACGGTTGGCCGCGCAACTTCGACGCGAAGCGGGCGCTCAAACTCGGCTTCACCACCGCCGAAAAGACGTTCGACGACATTATACGGATTCACATCGAGGACGAACTTGGTGGTAAGTTCGCGGCCTGATCTGTTTGCCGAAATCACGGGAGAATGACCATGACAGCCAGCATCGTCGGATGGGCGCACACGCCGTTCGGCAAGTTTGATACCGAAACCGTCGAAAGCCTCGTGGTGCGCGTCGCGACCGACGCGCTCGCCGATGCCGGCATATCCGCCGCTGACGTCGATGAGATCGTGCTCGGACATTTCAATGCCGGGTTCTCGCCGCAGGATTTCACCGCTTCACTGGTGCTGCAGGCCGACCCGCAACTGCGTTTCAAGCCGGCGACAAGGGTCGAGAATGCCTGCGCGACGGGGACGGCCGCAGTGCATCAGGGCATCAGGGCAATTGCCGCCGGTGCTGCGAAGATCGTGCTGGTGGTCGGCGTCGAGCAGATGACGCAGACGCCTCCTCAGGAGATCGGCAGAAACCTGCTGCGCGCTTCATATTTGCCGGAGGACGGCGACACCCCCGGTGGCTTCGCCGGTGTGTTCGGCAAGATCGCGCAGGCCTATTTCCAGAAATACGGCGATCAGTCCGATGCGCTGGCGATGATCGCCGCCAAGAACCATAAAAACGGCGTCGCCAATCCCTATGCGCAGATGCGCAAGGATTTCGGCTACGAATTCTGCCGCTCTGAAAGCGAGAAGAATCCCTTCGTGGCGGGGCCGCTGAAGCGGACCGATTGCTCGCTGGTGTCGGACGGCGCGGCGGCGCTGGTGCTGGCCGATGCCGAAACCGCCAGGTCCATGGGCAAAGCCGTCAACGTCAGGGCCACCGCGCATGCCCAGGACTTTCTGCCGATGTCGAAGCGCGACATTTTGCAATTCGAAGGTTGCACCGTGGCCTGGCAGCGCGCCTTGCAATCGGCCGGTGTGCAGCTCTCCGATCTCTCCTTTGTCGAAACCCACGACTGCTTCACCGTCGCCGAATTGATCGAGTATGAGGCGATGGGACTTACGCCGCGAGGGCAGGGCGCGCGCGCCATCAAGGAAGGCTGGACCCAGAAGGACGGCAAGCTGCCGATCAATCCCTCCGGCGGACTAAAGGCCAAGGGCCATCCGATCGGCGCCACCGGCGTCTCCATGCATGTGATGACCGCCATGCAATTGCTCAATCAGGCGCCTGAAGGCATGCAGATCAAGGACGCAAAACTCGCGGGCATATTCAACATGGGTGGTGCTGCGGTCGCGAATTACGTCTCGCTGCTGGAGCCCGCGAAATAGCCGGGCACATATCGCCGGAGGCTAAGCGATGAACGTTGCCGAATGGTTGGCGGCGAGCGCGCGGTTGCATCCGAAGTCGCTGTTCATGATCAATTGCACGCAGTATCTCGAATGCTTCTATGCCATGGCGATCTCGGACGCGCTTCAAACGGCCGAAGCGATACGTCTATCTTGAGACGTTGCCGAAGAACAATTATGACAAGGTGCTGAAGACGGCGCTGCCGGAAATGATGAGGAAACCCCAGGGTTCTTCAGCGGGTCGCCCGGGTATTCGGGACGACCCTCAATATAGAGCCCACGCATACGGCCATACGGTACCGGCTCTTGATCTTCCCGACGCCCTGCCGTTACTAGGCCGGGATCATGGTGCGGGCGAAGGCGCCAGATCGCATCGCCGGGAGCGAATGGAACCATGGGACCGCTGGAGGGCATCAAGGTCATCGACATGACGACCGTGCTGATGGGCCCCTATGCCACCCAGATGCTCGGCGACTACGGCGCGGATGTCATCAAGATCGAGACGCTCGACGGTGACGTGACACGCCAGATCGGTCCGACACGGCATCCCGGCATGGGTCCGGTTTTCCTCAATACCAATCGCAGCAAACGCAGCATCTGCCTCGATCTGAAAAAGCCGGCAGGACGCGAGGCGGTGCTGCGCTTGATCGCATCGGCCGATGTGCTGGTTTACAACGTGCGACCGCAGGCGATGGCGCGGCTGCAGCTTGGCTACGACGTGGTCTCGAAACTCAATCCGCGCCTGATCTATGCGGGGGTGTTCGGCTTCGGTCAGGATGGACCTTATGCGGCCAAGCCGGCCTATGACGATCTGATCCAGGGAGCTACCGCGCTGCCCGCGTTGATGGCGCAGACCAACGACGGCGTGCCGCGCTATGTCCCAAACGCACTTGTCGACCGCATCGTCGGGCTCACCGCCGTGGGCGCGATCTGCGCCAGCCTCGTCCATCGCGACCGCACCGGGCGCGGTCAGCGCGTGGATGTTCCGATGTTTGAGACCATGGCGAGTTTCGTAATGGGCGATCACATGGGCGGACTGACTTATGAGCCGCCGCTGGACAGGGGCGGCTACGCCCGGCATCTGTCGCGCGACCGGCGTCCGTACAAGACGTCCGACGGATATATTTGCGTGATCGTTTACAACGACAAGCAATGGGAAAATTTCTTCAAAGCGACCGGCCGCGATGACCTGCGCAGCGATCCAAGATTTGCGACCTTCGCCGGCCGAGCGGTAAATATAGACACGGTCTACGCCGAACTTGCCCGCATCTTTGAAACGCGCACCACCGCCGAGTGGACCGAACTGCTCGACAAGGCCGATGTACCCGTGCTGCCGATGCACGATCTTGAGAGCATCTTGCAGGACCCGCACCTTGTCGCGACGGATTTTTTTCCGGTGGTCGATCATCCGACGGAAGGCCGGATCCGCAACATGAGGGTGTCCGCCACCTGGTCGGAGACCTCGGCTGAACCGGTGCGACTGGCGCCGCGCCTCAACGAGCACGGTATGGAAATCTTGCACGAGGCAGGCTTCTCCGCGGACGAGATTGCAGCACTGGTGCGCGATGGCGTTACCAAAGCAGCGCCCGACAGCCCAAGGAACTAAGACGCATGGATTTCGCGCTTACGGCCAACCAGGAATCGATCCGCGACGCGGTCGGGAAAATTTGCGAACGCTTTGACGATGCCTATTGGCTGAAGAAGGACAAGGAGGGCGGTTATCCTGCCGACTTCCACAAGGCCCTGGCGGATGCCGGCTGGCTCGGCATCTGCATTCCCGAGGCCTATGGCGGCTCCGGTTTGGGCATCGTCGATGCCGCGATCATGATGCGGACAATTTCAGAAGTCCGGCGCCGGCATGTCCGGCGCGTCCGCCGTTCATATGAATGTTTTCGGGCTCAATCCCGTTGTCGTGTTCGGCACGGACGAGCAGTGCAGCCGGATGCTGCCGCCGATTGTCGCGGGGACGGAGAGGTCTTGTTTTGCCGTCACCGAACCGAATACCGGCCTCAACACCACCCAGCTAAAAACTCGCGCGGTACGGTCAGGCAACAAGTACGTCGTCAACGGTCAGAAAGTCTGGATCTCCACCGCGCAGGTCGCCGAAAAGATTCTGCTGCTGGCGCGCACCACGCCGCTGGAGGAGGTGAAGAGCCCGACCCGCGGTCTCAGCCTGTTCTATACCGATTTCGATCGCAGCCGCATCGCGGTTCATGAAATAGAGAAGATGGGCCGCAAGGCCGTCGATTCCAACGAGCTGTTCTTCGAGAATTTTGAAATACCGGTTGAGGATCGCCTCGGCGAGGAAGGCCGCGGCTTCGAATACATTCTGCACGGCATGAATCCGGAGCGCATTCTGATTGCGGCCGAAGCGGTCGGGCTCGGCAAGGTAGCGCTGTCGCGTGCCGCGGCCTACGCCAAAGAACGCAACGTGTTCAATCGTCCGATCGGCAAGAACCAGGCGATCCAGCATCCGCTTGCGAAGAACTGGATGGAGCTGGAGGCGGCCTGGCTGATGACGTTGTCGGCGGGTTGGCAATACGATCAGGGCCTGCCATGCGGCCCTGCGGCCAATGCCGCGAAATATCTCGCTGCAGAGGCAGGTTTTCAGGCCTGCGAGCAAGCGGTGATGACCCACGGCGGCTTCGGCTACGCCAAGGAATTTCATGTCGAACGCTATTTGCGCGAATCCCTGATTCCGCGCATCGCCCCGATCAGCCCGCAGCTTATCCTCAGCTTCATCGCCGAGAAAGTTCTCGGCTTGCCGAAGTCTTATTAGGGATGGGTTTTGAGGTGATGAAGGTCATAAATTCTGGGTCGCCATTCCCGAGCGCATCGAAGATGCGAACCCGGAATCTTGAGATTCCGGGTCTGGTCCTTCGGACCATCCCGGAATGACGACATCAAACGAAGTCTTATTGCCATGAGCTTCATCACCGGCGTCGGACTAACGGCTTACGGCAGGCATGAGGGCTCTTCCTCGCTCGATCTCATGAGCAAGGCTGCGGAGCTTGCAATTGCCGACGCCGGCCTCAGGCGAAACGAAATCGACGGCGTCCTCTGCGGCTATTCCACCGTCGCGCCACACATCATGCTCGCTACCGTGTTCGCCGAGCATTTCGGCATTCGTCCGGCCTATGCGCACGCCGTGCAGGTCGGGGGCGCCACGGGTCTGGCCATGACCATGCTGGCGCATCACCTGGCGGAAGCCGGCGTGGCCAAGCATGTGCTTGTCGTCTCAGGCGAGAACCGGTTGACGGGACAAAGCCGCGACGCGTCGATCCTGGCGCTGGCGCAGGTCGGACACCCCGAATACGAAGTCCCGCTGGGGCCGACAATTCCAGCCTATTACGGGCTCGTCGCTTCGCGCTACATGCACGAATACGGCGTGACGCAGGAAGACCTCGCTGAATTCGCGGTGCTGATGCGAAGCCACGCGTTGACGCATCCGGGCGCGCAGTTCCACGACCCCATCACCGTCGCCGATGTGATGGCCTCGAAACCGGTAGCGCTGCCGCTGAAGCTTTTGGATTGCTGCCCCGTGTCCGATGGCGGAGCGGCGTTTGTCGTCAGTCGCGAACGAACCGGGGAAATCGGCGTGCGGGTGCTCGGCTGCGCCCAGGCGCATACCCACCAGCATGTCACGGCAGCCCCAGCTTTAAGCGAACTCGGCGCGGAGATCGCCATCGCACGCGCGAAAGCTGCGGCGGGTGTCGCGATATCCGACATACGCTACGCTGCGGTCTACGATAGCTTCACGATCACGCTGGCGATGCTGCTGGAAGACCTCGGCCTTGCCGGGCGCGGCGAGGCGGCAGCCCGGGTGCGATCAGGGCATTTCAGCCGCGACGGCGAAATGCCGCTTAATACCCATGGAGGGCTGTTGAGTTACGGCCATTGTGGGGTCGGCGGCGCGATGGCGCATCTGGTCGAGACCCATTTGCAGATGACGGGACGCGCGGGAAATCGCCAGGTGCGCGACGCCTCGGTCGCGCTGCTGCATGGCGATGGCGGCGTGCTGTCATCGCATGTCAGCATGTTTCTGGAGCGGGTGCGATGAGCGGCAGCAAGCAATCCCTCGCCGACTGGACCACAGGCGCAGAAGCGATCGTCTATCAATCCTGCACGGCCTGTGGCGCCAGGCAATATTTTCGCCGCAGCTTCTGCGTCATTTGCGGAGCGCCGGACCCGGTGGAGAGGCGCGCCAGCGGCACGGGAACGATTTACGCCACCTCGCTGGTGTGCCGCGCCGCTACGCCGGAGACCCGGGCGCACGTTCCCTACAACATCGTTCTCGTCGATACCGCCGAGGGTTTTCGCATGATGGCCCATGGCGACAACGATCTCGCCATCGGCGACAAGGTCTCCGCGCGATTTGCCCGGTTCGCCGGCCGACTCGTTCCCTATTTCGCAAGGACAAAACCATGAGCCGTCTCAAGGCCGCGCTCGATCCGCGTTCCGTCGCCATCATCGGCGCATCCGAGAATCCCAACAAGGTCGGCGGCCGTCCCGTGCATTACCTCGACAAGTTCGGCTTCAAGGGCAAGATTTTTCCGATCAATCCTTCGCGCGCGGAGGTACAGGGTTACAAATGCTACAAGAGCCTCGCCGACCTGCCTCAATCGCCCGAGATGGTGATCGTCGCGGTCGCCGGCGACAATGCCATCGGCGCGGTGGAGGATTGCGCCGCGCACGGCGTCAAGATCGCGGTGGTGATGGCATCGGGATTCGGCGAGGTCGACGCCGTCGCGGGGAAGGCGAAAGAACGGCGGATGGTCGAGGTCGCGCACAAGGCCGGCATGCGCATCGTCGGCCCGAATTCGCAAGGCCTCGCCAATTTCGGCACCGGCGCGATTGCGAGTTTCTCCACCATGTTCATGGACATGGACCGCGCCGAAGGACATGTCGCGATGCTCAGCCAGAGCGGCGCGCTGTCGACGGTGCCGGTCGGATTCTTGCGCCAGCGCGGCATCGGCGTCCGCCACACCCATGCCACCGGCAATGATGCGGATATTTCCGTCGGCGAACTTGCGGTCGCCGTCGCCGAGGATCCCGAGGTGAAACTGCTGCTGCTTTATCTCGAAAGCATCCCGGAGAAAAAATATCTCGAGGAACTCGCCGCCGTCGCAATCGATCGCGACCTGCCGATCATCGCGCTGAAATCCGGCCGCTCCGAAGCCGGGCGGCAGGCGGCGCAATCGCACACCGGAGCGCTCGCCAACGAGGATCGCGTCGTGAATGCATTTTTCGAGCATCACGGCATCTGGCGTGCGCCGGATATGCGCGGCTTGGTCGAAGCTACCGAGCTTTACCTCAAGGGCTGGAAGCCCAGGGGAAGACGGCTTGTTGCCATCAGTAATTCAGGCGCGGTCTGCGTCTTGACGGCGGATGCCGCAACCGCCGTCGGTATGCCGATGGCAAAGCTGGCGCCGGAGACCGACAAAAAGCTCAAGGGCATTCTTCCGAGTTTTGCCACGACCGCAAACCCGATCGACCTGACAGCGGCGCTGTTATCCAATAGCCGGCTGTTCGGTGACATCCTGCCCGTCATCGCGGAAGACCCCGCGGCCGACGCGTTCCTGATCGGCGTTCCCGTCGCCGGGCCCGGTTATGATGTGGAGGCCTTTGCCCGTGACGCGGCTTCCTTCGGCAAGCAGACCGGAAAGCCGCTGGTGATCGCGGCGACCCAGCGAAGCGTTGCCGATCAATTTGCGTCGGAAGGCCTCTCGGTATTTCCGACCGAGACCGAGGCTGTCACGGCGCTGCATCAATTTTTGGCACATCGCGAACTGATGGCACGCACACTCGCGCGCAAGGCGACACGCGCCGGGGCTCCACCGCCGCCGATTTCCTCTGCCGCCGCAACAACGATGCTGAACGAGGCCGACAGCCTTGCATTACTGGCCGCGCGCGGCATTTCAGTGGTCGCGCACCGGTTATGCCGGTCGCGCGCCGAAGCGTTGGCGGCGTTCGATGCGATCGGCGGCCCGGTCGTGGTCAAGGGGTGCTCGGCCGATATCGCGCACAAATCCGAACTGGGACTGGTGAGGCTCGGCATCAAGACGCGCGAGGAGGCCGGGGAAGTCTGGGCGCAGATGGAAGGCATCATCCGCAAGCACGGCGCGCGGTTCGACGGCGTCATCGTCGCAGCGATGGCTGGCGGGCGGCGGGAAATCATGATCGGCGCGCATCGCGATCCCGTGTTCGGTCCGGTAGTCGCAGTCGGCGACGGTGGCAAATATGTCGAGATCTTCCGCGATACCGCACTGCTGCTGCCGCCGTTTTCGAAGGACGATGCCAGGCAGGCGCTCGAAAGATTGCGGATCGCGGCATTATTCGCGGGCGTGAGGGGCGAGCCGCCGATGGATGTCGATACCCTCAGCGACGCCGTCGTGAGGATCGGCGAACTGATGCTCGATCCTGCGGTCAGGGTGATGAGCCTCGATCTCAATCCCGTGTTGCTCGATAGCGCAGGCAAGGGCTGCGTCGTGGTAGATGCGGTGGTGTTTCAGGGGTAGTCGGTGCGCTCATAGCGGCCACCTGGCTTTTGCCCGGGAGGGAAGGGCGATGCGAAGCATCGCCCGTAGAGCGTCGAGGTGGGGTGATACTTCAACCTGTTCTTCACCCCACCTCGGTCGCATCGCGCTGCGCGTGATGCTCACCGACCCTCGTCCTGCAGGCGAGGGTGCAACCTTCTATCTCCAATAAAAGACGAAGCTGGCGATGACGAGCATTGCCGTCACCGCCAGCGTTTGCGCGAGCGCTTCCGAGGCAGCCCTCTTGGTGGCTTCCTTCATACCATTCTCCCTAGACTCGGGCGTGATTCATCGTTGCGCGAGAGCGCGAACGACCGCCGGGCTTTTACTCGGAACACCCCACGACGAGTATTCGCTCTGATGAGTCCCCACTCAGCGAATATCGACCGTCCCAAGGTCGAATAGCAATGCGGCGGCATTTTGGCTCGCGCGTGACGAGATTTGTGAACTTTTGCGCCGACCCAATCGCCAACAAATACTCGTACGGGTTCGACGGACCGGTTGATGCGAAGCGGTGCAACTTGTTGATCCGGCCTCAGTCGCCAGATACTGTTTTGAATGAAACCGGTCATCCGACAAGGCAGCCTCAACAAGTCCCTGAAACCCCAAGGTGAACCATGGCCCGTATCGACTATTGCGATCCCGCTGGCGCAAGCGACCGCACGCGTGAAATCCTGGGCAAGAACCGCAACGCCAACATCTTCCGGATGATGTCTCACTCGCCGAGCTATTTTGAGCAATATTGCCGGCTGGGCGGGGCGATCCGCAACAAGGGCGAACTGGATCCGATCGTGCGTGAACTGGCCATCACGCGCACGGGTATTCTGTGCGAGGCGCCCTATGAAGTGGTTGCGCATAAGCGCATCGGCAAAGGCGTGGGCGTGACTGACGAGCAAAACGCCGCGCTGGAGGACTGGAAATCCGCCACCTGCTTTAACGAGCTGCAGCGCGCGGCGTTGGCCTTTACCGACGAAATCGTCGGTCTGCGCCGTCCGACCGACGCGACGTTCAATGCCATTGCGGCCAAACTGACGCCGGCAGCGCTGATCGAACTGCAGCTTTCCGTCGGCTTCTACATCATGACGTCGAAGTTCCTGGAAACTTTCGGCATCGATATGCAGCCCGCGACGGAAGTGGTCTGAGCGGCCGCCCTGTTTCTAGGTCGCGGTCAACAAATTCATCTTGGTGTTGGCCACGATCAGGCGGTCGGCGAGCAGCTGCGCGAGATTGCGCATGATCCGTTCGCCGGCCCTTGGATGCTCTTCGCGAAAGCGCAGGAAATCGGGCAACGGCACCTCGAGAGCGGTGACGGATTTGTCGGCCAGTACATCGGCCGAGTGGTGCGTTTCCAACAGCGCCATTTCTCCGAATGCCATTCCCGCCGTTAACGTCGCGAGCCGGATGCCATCGGGCAGCCTGACATGGACCACGCCGCTTCTAAGGAAGAACAGCGATACCGCCGGCACCGCAGCTGCGATGATCCTCTCGCCGGGCTGATAGGTTCTGATCGTGCCCAGGGAGGCGAGGAGCGCGAGTTCCTCGGCCGTCAGTCCCGCCAGCAGCGGCTGTTCGGAAAGTTCAGTGACTTCGACGGAGTCGATCGCGCCGCCATGGCGATAAACAATCTGATCCTCGGCCCATTCGATGGCGTCGTCGAGCACGGGGAAGTTGCGCACGTTCGCGAGGTCTTCGACCCATTCGCCGATGGTTTGCCATTGCGGGGAAGAACGCTTGATGCCGGACAGGATCGCGGTGACATTGAATGCGGCCAGTTCTTGGAACCCCTCGGCGAGCAGGCGGGCGCCGGCGCGCGTCATCGCGGCGACCCGGCGCACGTCGAAAATAATGAAATGCGGGCGCGGCTGGGCCGCGAGCTGACGCGAAACGTAATCCACGGCGGAAAATGTCAGCGTGCCCACCAGTTCGACGATGCGGACGTCCTCATGATGCGCGGCGAGGATTTTCTGCTCATGCGGCCGCCGGCTGCGTCGCGACGAGCTCTTCCCGATGTTGTAGTCGGCGATGACGCTGTTGCGCGCGTCATCGCTTCGGTTGAGCATGTGCAAATCGTAGTGCGACGACAGCGCCTCGCAGACCTTGATACCGCGCACGCTGTTGCCGTGTCTGTCGAGCCGGGGCGAGTAGCTGCCGAGCCCCAGCCGCGCCGGCAGCGCTGCCAGAATGCCGCCGCCGACGCCGCTCTTGGCGGGAATGCCGACCCGATAGATCCATTCGCCGGCGTAATCATACATGCCGGAGCTGGTCATCACCGACAGCGTCCGCGAAATCGCGTAGGGGGTCGTGACCTGCTCGCCGGTCACGGGATTGGTACCGCGGTTGGCAAGCGTGGCCGCCATGATCGCGATGTCGCGCGCCGTCACAAGGACGGAGCATTGCCGGAAATAGACGTCCAGCACAGCGCCGACGTCATCCCTGATGACGGTGGAGTTGCGCAGGAGATAGCCGATCGCGCGGTTGCGGTCGCCGGTCGCGCTTTCCGATGCATATACCGCCTCGTCGATATCCAGATCGCGCCCGGCAAACCGGCCGAGCGACTGACGGATATATTCGAATGCGCCGTCGCCCTTGGCCTCCCGGATCAGGCCGGAGCACGCGATCGCGCCGGCGTTGACCATTGGATTGAAGGGATGATTGTCGGCATTGAGACGGATCGAATTGAACGGATCGCCCGACGGTTCGACGCCAATTTCGCCCTCTACCCGTGTCGCGCCCAGCGTATCCAGCGCAAGCGCAAACACGAATGGCTTGGAAATCGACTGGATCGTGAAGGGAACCCGGGTATCGCCGACCTCGTAGACATGCCCGTCGAGGGTGGCGAGGCTGATGCCGAAATGATCGGGGTCGGCCTTGCCCAGTTCGGGGATGTAGTCGGCAACAGCGCCGCTGGTCTCCGCGGAAAAATCCGCGTGGCAAGCGGTGAGGAACCGCAGCAAAGGCGGTTTCGAAGCGGCCCAGTCGTTGGCCTTCTGGACCTCGGCCGATCGCAAGGTATTCATATCGAGTTCTGCGGTGCGAAGCGGCTCGCGCGACCCGATTTTACATCGCATCGGCAAGAGCCGATACCAACCCTATCGTGTTTTGCAGGCGTGGCGCGGAAAATGTTGCGCTGCGGTCGCCCACAGGGATAGGGCGTTTCAGGTCTCGATGATCGCCAGCACCTGGCCTTCGGCAACGACGTCGTCGAGGCTGACAAGGATCGATTTAAGTCTGCCGGCGGCGGGCGAAGCGACCGGGATTTCCATCTTCATGGCTTCGACAAATACAATGTCATCGCCATCGCCGACGCTCCGGCCGATTTCGACGGGAAGCGCGCAGACACGCCCGGCCACCTCGGTCACAATCTTGATCTCAGGCATTCCGTTCTCCGGGACCGCCGAGCGGACAATTGCCCTCGTGAACGGCTTTTTGTTGTGGCCGAGGATTGCCTGAGGTAGCTTGCTCTGCAAGTGGAATTTTATTCCGCAATACAGAATTAAGGCACCACATGGGACGACGCTCGGAGCGGCTTAGCAAGCAGGGAATGCTCGCCAGCGATCTTGCAGGTGAGGGTGACGTTATTCAGGTGGTGTCGCGCGCGTTCGACGTGTTGCGCTGCTTCGAGGGCCATGAGGCGCGGCTCGGCAATCTGGAGATTTCCAATCGCTGCGGATTGCCGAGATCGACGGTATCGCGCCTGACCCATACGCTGACACGGATGGGCCAATTGGTCTATCTGCCGCGCGACCAGAAATACCGTATCGGTCCGAGCGCGGTTGCGATGAGTACGTCGATGATGCGCGGGTTGCAGCTTCGCAATCTGATCCGGCTTCGGCTGCAGGATGTCGCCGAACAATTGCCGGGGACCGTCGGGTTCGTCATTCCGGATCGTTTCCATCTTGTCTATCTCGAGTTTGCCCGCGCCGCCAACGCGCTCGGCCTGCATGAAAGCACCGGCAGCCGCATCGCGATGGTGAGCACCGCCGCAGGCCACGCCTACACGGCCGCGCTCGATGAGGATGTCGGCGACGCATTGCTGCTGGAAATGGAGCGAGAAATTCCCGAAGGCGCCAAACTGCTGCGGCCCCGTATCGAGAACAACCGCCGCTTTTTGCGCGAACACGGCTATGTCGTCGCCTGCGGTCTATGGAGCCCGCATATCAACGGTCTCGCAGTGCCGCTGTGGTCGCCGCAATATCAAACATTCGTTGTCGTCACGATCGGCCTTCTTTCTGCGATGTATGATGAGAAGCGGCTGCACAAGGAGGTCGCGCCGCGGCTGCTGGAATTGGGCGCCGCGATCGGCAGCCTGCTTGAGGGCGCCGACGGTATCTTCAGCAATCGGCTGGAGAGGAAGACGCTTCCGGTACCCGCCCGCAACAATAAAATTATCAAGACGGAGGATACGAATGACCTGGAAGCCGGAGCTCGACGACCTCGCCCGGCGCGAAGCGTTCGCGCGCGAGATGGGAGGCGTTGACAAGGTCAAGCGGCAACGCGACCAGGGCCGGCTCACCGTTCGTGAGCGCATCGACAGACTGGTCGACCGGAAAAGCTTCCACGAGATCGGAGCGATTTCCGGAATTGCCGAATACGACCAGCACGGCGAGCTTACCAATCTGACGCCGGCGAACTGCGTGTTCGGCCGCGGCAAGATCGACGGCCGGACGGTGGTCGTTGTCGGCGACGATTTCACCGTGCGCGGCGGTTCTGCGGACGCTTCGATCTCCGCCAAGCCGCTGATGGCCGAGGAGATGGCGCATGACTTCCGCCTGCCAATTATCCGGTTGATCGAAGGCTCCGGCGGCGGCGGTTCGGTGAAAACCATCGAAACCAAAGGCGCGGCCAATCTGCCGGGCGGCATCGGCGGCACGCGCTGGTACTGGTACACGACCGCGAACATGGCCCGGGTGCCGGTCGTCGGACTGGGGCTTGGTTCGGTCGCGGGCCTTGGCGCGGCGAGACTCGCGGCCAGCCATTATTCGGTCATGACCAAGAACTCGGCGATGTTCGTCGCGGGCCCGCCCGTCGTGAAGCGCCTCGGCCAGGATCTCAGCAAGCAGGAGCTTGGCGGCGCCGATATCCAGACCCGCGCCGGCGGCGTCGATCATGCCGTCGATACCGAGGAGGAGGCCTTCGATTGCGCCAAGCGTTTCCTCTCCTATTTGCCATCGTCGGTCTATGAGCTGCCGCCGACGCTCCCCTGCGACGACGATCCGGAGCGCGCGGAAGAGTCCCTGATGAAGGCGGTGCCGCGCAATCGCCGCCAGGTCTACAAGATGCGTCCGATCATCGACGCGGTCGTCGACAAGGGCTCGTTTTTTGAAATGAGCGCGAATTTCGGCCGCTCGATCATCGCCGGATTCGCGCGGCTGGAAGGCCGGGCCGTGCTGCTGCTTGCCAGCGATCCGTTTCACTACGGCGGGTCGTGGACGGCGGAAGCGTGCCAGAAGGTGGTGCGGTTTGCCGACCTCGCCGAAACTTTCCATCTTCCGGTGGTCTACCTGATGGATTGTCCGGGCTTCATGATCGGGCTCGATGCCGAGAAGGCGGCGACCATCCGGCACGGCGTGCGCGCGATGGCCGCCGTCAACCAGAGCACCGTTCCCTGGTGCACCATCATCGTGCGCAATTCGTTCGGCGTCGCCGGTGTCGTGCATCAGCCGGCGGACCGGTTCTCGATGCGCTATGCATGGCCGTCGGCCTATTGGGGTTCGCTGCCGCTGGAAGGCGGTATCGAGGCGGCCTATCGCGCCGACATCGACGCCGCGGACGATCCGAAAGCCAAACTGCGGGAGATCGAGGATCGTCTCAACAAACTGCGCTCGCCGTTTCGCTCGGCCGAACGATTCTGGGTCGAGGAGATCATCGATCCCCGCAAGACGCGTTCGCTGCTGTGCGAATTCGCACGGCTGGCCGAGCCAATCCGCACGCCCGGCCCGGCCACCAACATGACGATCAGGCCTTAAACCTTAGGAGCCGCGTCCTGGCCGCGTCTCGAAGGATGAACCGAGTGGCCTCATGGTTCGCCCTTCGAGACGCCCGCCTCCGGCGGGCTCCTCAGGGTGAGGGATTTATCTTTGGCTCCTCACCGTGAGAGACCACTTCCATCTCTCCCTCATCCCCGGGGAGCGCGCACCCTCTGTCCCCCCTCATCCCGAGGAGCGCGCTCTTCGCGCGCGTCTCGAGGGGCGAGGGGCGGCACCGGCGCCCTCATGATTCGAGACAGCGCCATCGCGCCACCACGAGGACTGCAACATCCTCCAATCGCATGATGCCCACGCCTGCGCTCGCGCCCCCGTTGTGTCACCGAATTGCACCACCTGCCGGCAAACCGCTCGCCAGTGCGGCTTCCCTGCGCTGTGTCCTGCGTTCGCAGGACGCCGGAAATTTCGCCCGCATTTACCTTGAAGCCCGTCGCAGCGCCGAGTCCGGCCTGTCGACTGCGTCGAGACGGGGAATCGAAATGAAGTTGAGCCGGGCAGCTCGCGATGGCCTTGCGCAACGGCGACGGGCGCGCCGGCGCCTTGCGCAAATCCATGCGCTGGCGCTGCTGATCGCGCCGTTCGCGGCGGTCGGCCGGGCCGAGGCGCAGTGCGCGCCAAATTCGCCCGTTAACAACACCCAGGTTACCTGCACCGGTGCAACCTTCAATCAGAACGATCCCAACGGTTACGGCACAGCAACCGATACCGGCAACACCTACAATATCGTCACTGGCGCTACGCTGACGGGAACGGGAGACGGCTTGGCCTTTGGCCGGGGAACCGCCAACAATTCCGGCTCTATCTCGGGTACCAGCGGTTTTGGCATCAATGCCACCACCGCCAACGTCACGAACAATCTTGGCGGCAGTATCACGGGAACGGCCTCTGCCATCCGGGTCGACACCGCCACTGTCACCAACGACGGCACGATATCGGGTGGCAAGTTCGGCATCAACTCCGCCACCGCCACGGTGACCAACAACCTCGGGGCCAGTATCGAGGCGAGCAGCTTCGCCATAAGTGCCGCCAACGCAACCATCGGCAATTCCGGGACGATCTCGGCGAGTGCCTTCGGTGGCGCCGCTATCACCACCGGCGTCGCCAACGTGACTAACTCGGGCACGATCTCGGAAACGAACGTAGTTGGTGTTGGTATTATCGGTGTCATCACCGCCACCATCGCGAACTCCGGCACGATTTCCGGCACGACGGCCATCGTCGCAGGCGGCGCCGCCACCATCACCAATTCCGGCGCCATCATCGGCACCGGCGGCACGGCGATCAAGCTGTCCAGCGCCGCCGATACGCTGACGCTGTTGCCGGGGTCGCGCATCGTCGGCGTGGTCGATATGGGCTTCGGCGCCGATGTCGTGAATGCTTTCTTCGTCGCGCCTTCCAGCAAGCTGTCGTCGCTCACATCCATCGTGCTCCCGACCTTCATCAACTTCACCGGCACCCTCAACACCAGCCTTTCCGCCGGCGGCTTCACGGGCCCGACGGTGCAGAGCGGAACGCAGCTCGCAACGCTCGATCCCACCGCGCTGGCGCAGGCCGATCGCAGCCTGATGGATTTCACCGGCGGGGTGTCGTCGCTGGTGCAGGGCCGGCTCAACGGCGTGGCGTCGGCCAATGGCGGGATGATGGCGATGTCGTATGCGCCCGAGAGCGGCAAGGACAACAGCAAGGACAACGGCAAAAGCGGGCCTTTCGCAGGCGCGTTCGGCATCAAGACCGACTGGATGAACCCGGCGCCGATCACGGTGTGGACCAACAGCTTTGGCGGCCAGCGCACCCAGGATGCGACCGATACGACGCTGCACAGCACCTCCACCGCCTGGGGCGCGGCGATCGGCATCGACCGCAAGGTGCGGCCGGACTGGCTCGTCGGCGCCTTCATCGGCGGCGGCGCCGGCGCGCTTTCGGTCGATCTGAACTCGCAGACCGTCAATACCGATTCGGTGTTCGCCGGCGCCTACAGCCGCTTCGAATGGGCGTCGCAGTTCTTCGACTTCACCGTGCAGGGCGGCAGCGCCGCCAACAAGTCGCGGCGGCTGGTGCTCAACAACCTCGCGGCGGGCGGCATCGAAACCGCGAGCGCCAACTACAACGGCTGGTACGTCAGCCCCGAGGTCGCCTACGGCTTCCGCTACGGCATCGGCAACGGCTATGTGCTGACGCCGACCGCGCGGCTGCGCTATGTCGCGGGCCGGTTCGACGGCTACAACGAAACCGGCTCGGCGCAGGGCTTGAGCGTCGGCAGCCGCACCCTGCAGGATTTCGAGGAGCGCGCCGAGGTCGACGTCTCCCGGGTGACGACGTTCTTCGGCGGCGACCACAGACTGAAGACCAACCTGCATGGCGGCGTGATCGCGCTGCAGCGGGCGGGCGACAACATCGTCAACACCGTATTGATCGGCCAGAGCCTCGCCTTCGCCACCCCCGGCAAGGGCAGCGCCGTCGGCGCGGTGTTCGGCGCCGGCTTCGACTACCACATCCGCAGCGACATCGCGGTATTCGGCGCCATCGAAGGCATCGCCATGTCGGATCAGAGCCGGGTAGGGACGGCAAGGGGCGGCGTCCGCGTGGCGTTTTGAGCGGGGGGTGTGGGATTTCCTCATTGAGTCTTCATCCCCGGGGAGCGCCTCTTGGCGCGTCTCGAAGCCTCATCCTGAGGAGCGGCCCCTTGGCCGCGTCTCGAAGGATGCCTTGCGTCCTCATGGTTCGCCCTTCGAGACGCCCGCCTGCGGCGGGCTCCTCAGGGTGAGGGCGTGTTTGTGGGTGACTCACCAAGCGGGATTGTTTGTGGGCGACTTGTTTGTGAGTCCTCACCCCCGTGGATTTCCATCTTCCCCCTCATCCCGAGGAGCGCGCCCTTCGCGCGCGTCTCGAGGGGCGAGCTGCCCCCGGGGTTCGAGACACCGCTACGCGGCTGCTCACCATCACTTCTTCTTTACGCCATCACGGGCTTCGGTGGCCGCGAGATCGCGAGTGTGATCAATGCCGCGACCATGCACAACGCACCGGCGGCGAAGAATGCCGGCAAGTAACTCAACAGCAGCGTGCGCGACAGGCCCGCGCCGAATGCCGCCGTCGCCGCGCCCAATTGATGGCCTGCGAAGATCCAGCCGAACACCAGGTTGGCGCGCTCCGGTCCAAACCTCTGCGCCGTGAGCCGCACCGTTGGCGGTACCGTTGCGACCCAGTCGAGCCCATAGAACACCGCGAACAGCGACAGGCCGTAGAACGAGAAATCGGTGAACGGCAGGAACAGCAGTGAAAGTCCGCGCAGGCCGTAGTACCAGAACAGGAGATATCTGTTGTCGTAGCGGTCCGACAGCCAGCCAGAGGCAATGGTGCCGACGAAATCGAATACCCCCATGGCGGCGAGCAGGCTGGCAGCCTGAACCTGCGGAATGCCGAAATCGAGACACATCGGGATCAGGTGCACCTGGATCAGGCCGAAGGTGCTGGCGCCGCAGATATAAAATGTGAGGAACAAAATCCAGAACACGCGCGTCTTCGCGGCATCGCGCAGCGCACCGAGGGCTGCCGCCATGATCGGCGCATCGGTCGGGGGCGGCGCCGGCAGCGGCTGGGTGCCTTCGTCGCCGAACGGTCGCAGGCCGACATCGCTCGGACGGTCGCGCATCACCATTAACACAGCGAAGGCAGCGACGCCCAGCATTACGCACATCAATGTCAGCGCGCCGCGCCAGCCCAGCCGTTCGGTGAGGCTGGCGAGCAGCGGCAGGAACACCAGTTGTCCGGTAGCGACGCTTGCGGTGAGAATTCCGATCACCAGCCCGCGCCGCACCGCGAACCAGCGCGTCGCGACGGTCGCGCCGAGCACCAGCGCGGTCATGCCGCTGCCGATGCCGACCACGATGCCCCACAGCAACATCAAATGCCAGATTTTTGTCATCGCCAGCGATGCGACAAGCGCGGTGACCACGATCAGCAATGCCGAAAGCGTCACATTGCGCAGTCCGTAGCGATTGAGCAGCGCCGCGGCAAATGGCGCCATCAGCCCGAACAGGATGAAACGGATCGACAACGCCGAGGAAATCTCCGCGGTGCTCCAGCCGAATTCATTCTGCAGCGGCACGATGAACACGCCGGGGGCGCCGACCGCGCCGGCACTGATCAGGGCAGTGAGAAACGTCACGCCGACCATCACCCAGCCGTAATGGATATTACGCCGGGCGAGGGCGGCTGACAGCCAGTTGGAGATCATGAGGTTTCCAGTCCGGGTTTCCGGATGGCGAGCGGAATGTGGTGACTAACGCTGCTATTCTAGTGAACGATACGCTCCACGGCGATGGCGGTGGCTTCACCGCCGCCGATACAGAGCGCCGCGACACCGCGCCTGAGATTATTTGCTTCGAGCGCATGCAGCAGCGTCACGATCAGGCGCGCGCCCGTCGCGCCGATGGGGTGTCCGAGTGCGCAGGCGCCGCCATTGATGTTGAGCTTGTCGCGGGGAATCCCGAGATCGCGCTGCGCCGCCATCGCCACCACCGCGAACGCCTCGTTGATCTCGAACAGATCGACCTCACCGACGCTCCAGCCGACCTTGTCGAGCAGTTTGCGGATCGCCGGGATCGGCGCTGTCGTGAACCACTGCGGCTCCTGGCTGTGGGTGGCGTGGCCCTTGATCTCGGCCAGGGCCGGGAGGCCATCGCGATCGGCGAGCGACCGCCTGGCGAGGATCAGCGCCGCGGCGCCGTCGGCATTTGCGGATGAGGCCGCCGGCGTGATGGTGCCGTTGGCGCGGAACGCCGGCTTCAAGCCCGGAATCTTGGCGGGATCGACCTTCAGCGGATGCTCGTCGTTGGCGATCGCGCGCGGGCCGGTCTTTTCGGTCACCGTGATCGGCACGATTTCGGCCTTGAACGCGCCGCCTTCTACCGCCTTGCGCGCACGCGTCAGCGTCTCCATGGCGTAGGCGTCCTGTGCCGCACGGGTGAACTGGTAGGCCTCCGCGGTCGCCTCGCCGAAATCGCCCATCGAACGGCCGGTCTCGTAGGCATCTTCGAGGCCATCCATGAACATGTGATCGATAATTCGATCATGACCGGCGCGATAGCCGCTGCGCGCTTTCGCGAGCAAATAGGGCGCATTGGTCATGCTCTCCATGCCGCCGGACACAACGATCTCGGCGGAACCTGACTTGATGATGTCATGCGCCAGCATCGTGGCCTTCATGCCGGAACCGCAGACCTTGTTGATGGTGGTAGCGCCCGTCGAATCCGGCAGCTTGGCGCCGCGTGCGGCTTGCCGCGCCGGAGCCTGACCCTGTCCGGCCGGTAGCACGCAGCCCATGAACACTTCGTCGATCCGGTCGGCCGACAGATTTGCCCGCTCGACGGCGGCGCCGATCACATGGGACCCGAGCTTATGCGCGCTGAAAGACGAAAGATCGCCCATAAACCTGCCAAGCGGCGTACGGGCGGCGGAAACGATGACAACCGGATCGGAAACTGTGGCCATGGCGGGGTGCTCCAACTTTCGCGCTTCAGGAGAGTATCTTTTGAATGATGTTCATCATATGATGCGCCGCGAAATTTGCAACGGCGGTCCGGGATAATTTGTCGGGAGGGGCACTCCTCGTCCTATGCGGGAGGGGGGCGTAGGCGGTCTCCGGCTGCTTGGATTGCCCTAGAACCACTTATTCAAGACCCTCGAGCGCCGCCCCGACGGCATTCCGGAAGGCGGTGATGTCGCCGAGTTCATGGCTGAGCAGAAGCACCAGCCGGGTCAGAAACAGCGTTTCGCGCTGTGCTCCGGCCGAATCGATCGCCATCGCAAGCATTTCGTAAGCGGCCTCGAGGTCTTCGAAGGGCATCGCGCTCATGGCATCTGTCTCCCCAGGCAAATGCTGGCTGTTCGGAGGATCTCGCCGGGAACGATGGCTTTCCAGCGTCCGGCAATGTGCAGGTCTGGACGCAGGAGATAGAACGCGCCCGGCTCCGCGCCGAACAGGCGGGCAATTTCGCCATTCTCGTCCGAAATCGCCCGCGCCTGGGGCAGAGAGCCCTGACACCGGATCAACAATGGTACAAAACGCTGGTCGAGTTTGCCGAGTTGTCCGAGAAGCGCTGCCTGCGCGTAGTTTGGCGAACCATCGCAAAACAGGAGCGCCGTCATGCCGTTCCCGGCGTAATCCAGAAGATGGGTGCCGTCGGCAAGTCTGGCGTTCGGTGCGGCGCTGCCACCGATCGGTCCGGCCGCAAAGTCGGCATCGCGGTCGGCATAAGGTGTCAGCGGGCTTTCGGAATAGGTGTAGGGCTGCATCTGGCGCGGATTGGCCAGGCCGCGCGGAAAGTCGTGCTTCAAACTGAGCGAGAGCGCCGCCTCGCGAGCAAGCCGCCAGCCGCGTGTCGGCGGGGTCATGAAGCGGGTGCTTTTCGTCGCATTGGCGAAGACCTCCAGAGTAGCGCCGCGCCGCTCCGGAGAATAGCTGTCGAGCAGTTGATCCTCGGCCTCGCCATTGAGAACAAGACCGAGCTTCCAGCCCAGGTTGTCCGCATCCGCAAGGCCATTGTTGAGTCCGCGCACGCCGAAGATGGGCACGATATGCGCGGAGTCGCCGATAAAGAACACTCGGCCGTGTCGATAGTCGTCAAGACACAAGGTGTTGGCGGAATAGATGCTCCACCATTCCAGTTCCCACGGTTTCTCGTGGCCGATATCAGCGAGGATTGCGCTGACGCGCGCGCGGATGTTTTCCTCCCGGAGCGCCTCTTCCTCGCTCTCGCCTTCCCTGAGCTGGTAGTCCACGCGCCAGATATTGTCCGGCTGCTTGTGGATCAGCACCGTGCCGCCCGGATTGCCGCTCGGTTCGAAGAATGCACGGCGCTCGGTCGGAAAATCGTGATCCATGCGGATATCCGCGATCACGTATTTGCCTTCATAATTCTCGCCTTTCAGCCGCAGGCCCAGCATCAAGCGGATCGGAGAGCGCGCGCCATCCGCGGCGAGCACGTAGTCGGCGTCGAGACGATAGTCGCCGGCGGGCGAGGAAACGCCGAGCGAGACACTGTTTGCGCGGCACTCGATGCCGACGAGTTCGCTCTGCCAGCGCATGTCGACCAGATCGCAGGCCGAAACCGCGTCATGCAGGAACTGCTCGATATATTGCTGCTGAAGATTGTACATCGGCAGGTATTTTTCGCCGGGCGGATCCGGCATCTCCAGCCGGAAGATCTGCTCGCCGCGGTAGTAGCTGCGGCCGAAGCGCCAGCCCAGCGCCTTTTCGACGAAGGGCGCGACCGCTCCAATCCGCTCCAGAATATGCATGCTCGGCCGCGCGAGGCAGATGGCGCGGCTACCATCATTGAACGTGTCCTTGCGATCGATCAGCACGCTTCGAATTCCGTACCGCGCCAGAACCAGCGCTCCCGTCATGCCGATCGGGCCGGCGCCGACAATCACGACAGGGTGCCGTACCGCGATGCCATCGAGCTCGGGGACATGTCGCGCCGGAAAATTCGGATAGTTGAAATAGAGCGAATTGAGCGGCCCTTTGCCGGCGGGTCTCATGCGTTTCCCTTTTTGTTTTCGCTCCAGCCTGATCGCTGCCTAACCTTGACGCATGGCGAAGCCTTGCAGACGAATTCTCAACCGAACTTCCCGGCGACGCCAGCCAAATCGGGAGATGGCTTGAGGGGTCCCGGTAACGCCGGCGACCGCGGCGATGACGCGATCGATCGCCGCGTAGCTACCGCGTCAGGACCGCGAACGGAGCAAAAATCAAGATTGTATGGAGGTTGTCTGGAGGTCGGCTCGAAGCGCGGGGAGCCGGTTTGAGTTATTATTCGCCATCACCTTAATCGGCTCATGTTCAAAAACATAGTTCGAGAGTAGCGATGGCAAAGACAGAAATTGGCACGCAGCAACATGTGCCCTTCACTAAATCCGGTAAGCGGAGCAGCGTTTTTTCGGTCCTGATCGCCGCGCTTCATGAATCGCGACGCCTGCAGGCGGCGCGCATCATCCGCAGCTACCAATATCTTTGCGAGGAAGCCGGAAGCAAGACATCCGAGAAAACCGCATCGCCTGAAATGGGAGATCGCGTTTTTAGGAGACCAGCGAACGGCCGGTTCCATGGCTGGAAAGGACTAGGCATGAAATCCCTAACAACTCTCATTCTTCTCGGGTTCGGCATTCTACATTTGATTGGCGGGGCTTTGCTTGACCACGCCAGGGCCGCGCACGCTGTCCAAAACGCGGCCTTTACCGCCGAGGGCGACTGACTTTCGAGAAACGGGCCGCGTCGCTCCGTTTATCTTTTCCTGTCGATAAAGCCCTGCATGAGCCGCTGCGGCTCGCCGGTCAGGAACGATTGCCCGAATACGCCGATGCTGACGTTGACGGATTCCTTCAGCGGCAGTTCTTCCCATTGTCTGAGCAAGGCTTTCTGCGAACGCAAGGCTTCCGGGCCGCATTCCAGAAGGGCCGCGGCGGTGCGCTCGACGGCGGCATCTAGCCCGCCTTCCGGCGCGACGACGTCGACCAGTCCCCAGGCAAGCGCTGTGGGTGCATCGATATTTTCCGCGGTCATGACCAGCCAGCGGGCGCGGCCCCAGCCGATTAGCCGCGGCAATAGCGCCGCATGGATGACCGAGGGAATCCCGACCCTGACCTCGGGCATGCCGAATTTGGCATCGTGCGAGGCAATCCGGAAGTCGCAGGCAGCGGCGAATTCGAGACCGCCGCCGAGGCTCCAGCCGGGCATCCGCGCGATCACCGGCGCCGGAAACACCCGTACGGCCTCGCAGAGATCGCGCAAGCCGGTGATGAATTTCTCGGCGGACGCCTGATCGAGCCTCGCCATTTCCTTGATGTCGGCGCCGCCGATCATGCTCCTCTCGCTCTGACCGGCTATGACGAGCGCGCGAATCTGGCGGTCCGTCGCAAGGGCCTCTAACCCCTCGCGAACGGCGTTGATGACCGCGGACCCCAGGATGTTGAGCGAGCCGGCGTTGCAGATGGTCAAGCGAACGACGCCGCGCGGGTCGCGATCAAGGCCGCAATAGGGATTAAGCATGTGCATGGAGGGTCTCGCAATTTCGTGGGGCCGTATCCCCGCCGCGGATCGCACCACTTCCCGGGCAACATCCGGTGTTGTCAAGGGGTCCCGGGTTTCACAACGGGCTCGATGGTCGAAACGGCCGTCGCCGCCTGGGGCGGGCTCCCGTCAACAATAGCTTTCGGCGGCAATAGCTGCTATTATATGACTCCAAACATCTTATGGGATTGCCGATGCGCTATTCGAAGGAACACAAGCTCGAGACCCACGCGCGGATCGTGAAGAAGGCCTCTGTGCGGCTTCGCGAGAAGGGCGCGCATGGGATCGGCGTGGCCGACCTGATGAAGGACGCGGGCCTTACCCATGGCGGCTTCTATGCCCATTTCGATTCGCGGGAAGCGCTGGTGATCGAGGCCTTTGCCCATGCGATGGATCGATCGACGGAGCGCTGGCGCAAGCTCGCCGAAGAGACGGCGCCGGACAAGCGCCTGGCGACGATCGTAGGGTCTTATCTGACCCCCCTTCACCGCGACGATCCCGGCCATGGCTGCGCTGTTCCGACGCTGGGCGCGGAAATCGCCCGCGAGAGCCCGAAAACCCGCAAGGCGTTCGCCGCCAAGCTGGAGCAGATGATCGACATGCTCGCCGAGCAGATTCCCGATGTTCCGCGCAAGGCCGCGCGCAAACAGGCGATGGCGGCGATCGCGACCATGATGGGGACGCTGGTGCTGGCACGCATCGCGGGGAATGGCGATTTTTCGGACGAAATCCTCGGCGCCGGGCGCGAGGCCGTGCTCGATCGCGCGACGCCGCCGAAACCGGGGGTGAAGAAATCCATGCCTGGGAAAGCCGCCACGGCAGCGCGGCATTGAGCCAAGTCTTGCGGTAATCGCATTCGCACTTGGTCATAGGCGACCATAAATGCGGAAAAGTCGGCATTTTCGCAAACGCGCTGCGCGTAGAAACCCTTTTCAAACGCTCCAAAGCCTGCAAGATGCCGCCAAAATCTGCACCCGCAAAGGTCTGGGAGGAACGCATGCGCACAATCGGACATTTTATCGGCGGCCGCGAGGTGAAGGGCACATCGGGCAGGTTCGCGGACGTGTTTGAGCCGATGACCGGCGACGTCCAGGCCCAGGTGGCACTGGCCTCCAAGGCCGAACTGCGCGCCGCGGTCGAGAATGCCAAGGCGGCTCAAGTCGAGTGGGGCGCCACCAATCCGCAGCGCCGCGCCCGTATCATGATGAAATTCCTGGAACTGGCGCAACGCGATTACGACAAGCTCGCCGATCTCCTGGCTCGCGAGCATGGCAAGACCGTTCCGGACGCCAAGGGCGACATTCAACGTGGCCTCGAGGTGGTCGAATTTGCCTGCGGCATCCCGCATTTAATGAAGGGCGAATACACCGAAGGGGCCGGTCCGGGCATCGACATCTATTCGATGCGCCAACCCCTTGGAGTCGTCGCCGGCATCACGCCGTTCAATTTCCCGGCGATGATCCCGATGTGGAAATTCGCGCCCGCGATTGCCTGCGGCAACGCGTTCGTGCTCAAGCCTTCGGAACGCGATCCCGGCGTGCCGATGAAGCTCGCGGAATTAATGATCGAGGCAGGGCTGCCGCCGGGCATACTCAACGTCGTCAATGGCGACAAGGAAGCGGTCGACGCGATTCTCGACGATCCCGATATTCGCGCCGTCGGTTTTGTCGGCTCCTCGCCGATCGCGCAATATATCTACGAGCGCGCCGCCGCCACCGGTAAACGCGCGCAATGCTTCGGCGGCGCTAAGAATCACGCCATCGTCATGCCGGACGCCGACATGGACCAGACCGTCGATGCGCTGATCGGCGCGGGCTACGGCTCGGCCGGCGAACGCTGCATGGCCATTTCGGTAGCCGTTCCCGTTGGCAAGACCACTGCCGACCGTCTGATGGAGAAGCTGATTCCGCGCGTCGAAAGCCTGAAGATCGGCACATCGATCGATCCATCCGCGGACTACGGTCCGTTGGTAACCAGGGCCGCGCTCGATCGGGTCAAGAATTATGTCGAGATCGGCATCAAGGAAGGCGCCAAACTCGCGGTCGATGGCCGCGGCTTCAAGATGCAGGGCTACGAGAACGGTTTCTACATGGGCGGCTGCCTGTTCGACAACGTCACCAAGAACATGCGGATCTACAAGGAAGAAATCTTCGGTCCCGTGCTCTCGGTGGTGCGCGCTCACGATTATAACGAGGCCTTGAGCCTGCCGTCCGACCACGACTACGGCAATGGCGTCGCGATCTTTACCCGCGACGGCGATGCGGCGCGCGATTTCGCGGCCAAGGTCAATGTCGGCATGGTCGGCATCAACGTGCCGATTCCGGTGCCGATTGCGTATTACACCTTCGGCGGCTGGAAGAAATCCGGCTTCGGCGATCTCAACCAGCACGGGCCGGATTCGATCCGCTTCTACACCAAAACCAAGACGGTGACCGCTCGTTGGCCGTCGGGCGTCAAGGAAGGCGCGGAGTTCTCGATTCCGACGATGAACTAGCCGCAGGCGCGTGCATCAGATGCAATTCGCTCTTAGCGAGGACCAGATTGCGGTTCGCGATATGGCGCGGGATTTTGCCGCGGAAAAAATCGCGCCGCACGCGATCCGGTGGGATGAGGAGAAGCATTTTCCCGTCGATGTGATGCGCGAGGCGGCCACGCTCGGCATCGGCGGTATATATATCCGCGACGACGTCGGCGGGTCGGCGCTGACACGGTTCGATGCGGCGCTGATCTTCGAAGCGCTGGCGCAGGGGTGTCCGACCGTGTCGGCCTTCATCTCGATTCACAATATGGCGTCGTGGATGATCGATGCCTTTGGCAATGCGGCGCAGCGGAAAAAGTGGCTGCCGAAGCTCTGCACCATGGAGTTGCTGGCGAGCTATTGCCTGACCGAGCCGGGCTCGGGGTCGGACGCGGCGGCGCTGCGCACCCGTGCGGTGCGCGATGGCGACCATTACGTGCTCAACGGCCAGAAGCAGTTCATTTCCGGGGCCGGCAAGGGCGACATCTATGTGGTGATGGTGCGGACCGGCAGTGACGGACCCGGTGGCATCTCGACGCTGGTGATCGAGGGCAATACGCCCGGGCTTTCGCTCGGCGCCAATGAGCGCAAGATGGGCTGGAACGCGCAACCGACCCGCGCGGTGATTTTCGAGAATGCGCGCGTACCGGTTGCCAATCGGCTCGGCGACGAGGGCATCGGCTTCAAGATTGCGATGGCCGGGCTCGACGGGGGACGCATCAATATCGCGGCGTGTTCGCTGGGCGGCGCGCAATGCGCGCTCGACAAATCGCTGGCCTACATGAAGGAGCGCAAGGCTTTTGGAAAACGCCTCGACGAATTTCAGGCGCTGCAATTCCGTCTTGCCGACATGGCGACCGAGCTTGAGGCGGCGCGGACCTTTGTGTGGCGCGCAGCCGCGGCGCTCGACCGCAAGGATGCCGACGCGACCATGCTGTGCGCGATGGCCAAGCGCTTCGGCACCGACGTCGGGTTCGAGGTCGCCAACCAGGCGCTGCAACTGCATGGCGGTTACGGATATCTCAGCGAATACGGAATCGAAAAAATAGTACGCGACCTGCGCGTGCATCAAATTCTTGAAGGCACCAACGAAATCATGAGGCTGATCGTGGCTCGAAAACTGATCGAGGGTGCTCGATGACGGCGTCTGCCGCTTCCGTTGCGGGCCCTGAACCCGACTTGATCGCGCGGCGCGAGGGCGCTGTCGGCGTCATCCGCCTCAATCGGCCGAAGACGATCAATGCCGTGACGCTGGAAATGTTTCGCGAGGTCGACAAGGCGCTCGACGAATTCGAGTCCGACCCGGCGATCGGCCTGATCCTGCTGGAAGGCGCTGGCGAGCGCGGTCTTTGCGCCGGCGGCGATATCCGGGCGCTTTATGAAGATTCCCGGGTTAAGGGCGATCTCGGCAAAATCCTTTGGCGCGAGGAGTACATCCTCAATGACCGTATCGCCAGGTTCCCAAAACCCTATGTGGCCTTCATGGACGGCATCGTGATGGGCGGCGGTGTCGGGCTTTCCGCGCACGGCAGCCATCGCGTCGTTACCGAAAAGACAAAACTTGCGATGCCCGAAGTCGGTCTCGGCTTCTTTCCGGATGTCGGCGGCACGTGGCTGCTCTCGCGGTCGCCGGGCGAGACCGGCACCTATTTCGGATTGACCGGCCAAACCATGAATGGTCCCGACGCGGTTTATGCTTGCTTCGCGGATGCGGTCGTGCCCTCCGGGAGACTTGCAGCGCTGCGCGAGACGCTCGTCGGACTTCCTGCCCGCGTGGACTCTGCCGACGTTAAAATCGCGATCGATGGTTTCGCAACCGGCGAAACCGCCGGGCCCGTCGCCGCCATTCAGTCGCGCATCGATGGCTGGTTTGCCCATGACCGGATGCAAGATATCATCGTAGCCCTGCAAGGGGACGGTTCGGAGCTGGCGCAATCGACACTCAAGACATTGAACGAGAAGTCGCCGCGCGGCATGGTGGTCGCGCTAAAACTGCTGCGGCTGGCGCGCGCGTCATCGTCGCTGGAGGAATGCCTGGTGCGGGAGTATCGCGCCGCGCTCGAAGTGTTCGCTAGCGACGACTTTCGCGAGGGCATTCGCGCGGCGGTCATCGACAAGGACCGCAATCCCCGCTGGTCGCCGGCGCGGGTTGAGGATGTCACGCCAGGGATGATCGCACCTTATTTCGCAGAAATCGGCGCCGACGAACTCGTGTTCGATAAATCATCATAGAAGCTCCTGAGCGGAGGGAATTAGTCATGGCAAACATCGCATTCATTGGCCTCGGCAATATGGGCGGGCCGATGGCTGCCAACCTGGTCAAGGCCGGTCACAAGGTGACCGGGTTCGATCTGGTGGAGGCTTCACGCACTCAGGCCAAAGCCGACGGTGCTACGATCGCTGACAGCGCGGCTGCCGCGGTCAAAGGTGCCGACGTCGTCATTACGATGCTGCCCGCGGGCAAGCACGTTGTTTCAGTGTGGGGTGACGTTATTCCGTCGATTGCCAGAGGTGCTTTGGTGATTGACTGCTCAACCATCGACGTCGAAAGCGCCCGTCAGTCGCACGCGCTCGCGAGCAAAGCATCGTTGCTTTCGGTGGATGCACCCGTCTCTGGCGGCGTGGGCGGCGCGAAAGGTGCCACCCTTACATTCATGGCCGGCGGCGACGCGAAGGCCTTTGCGGCTGCAAAGCCTGTTCTCGAAGCCATGGGCAAGAAGATCGTGCATTGCGGCGGCGCAGGGGCCGGGCAGGCGACGAAAATCTGCAACAATATGATCCTCGGTATTTCCATGATCGCCGTCGGTGAGGCGTTTGCGCTTGCCGAAAAGCTCGGGCTATCGCATCAGGCGCTATTTGATGTTGCTTCGACGTCGTCGGGCCAGTGCTGGGCGCTGACCTCATATTGCCCGGTGCCGGGACCGGTGCCGACATCGCCCGCCAACAACGATTACAAACCGGGCTTCGCCTCGGTGCTGATGGTGAAGGATCTCACCCTCGCGCAGGATGCGGCAAAGGCCGCCGGCGCAGCAACACCGCTCGGCAAGCATGCGCAGGAAATCTACAAGGCATTCGATGCCGCGGGCCACGGCGATGTCGATTTCTCCGGGATCATCCAGCATGTCCGCAGCCTCGCTGGGAAAAGCTGACCGATGACGACGTTTCAGGACGCGCGCTCTTTCCTGCTCAAGCATCGCACCGACTACGATGCCGCGGTCAAAGGATTCCGCTGGCCGGACCCCGTGCCGTTCAACTGGGCGCTTGACTGGTTCGATGCGGAACTCGCGCGAGACCCCGAAAGCAGGGATCGCCCGGCTCTCTGGATCGTCGATGCCGGCAGCAACCGGGAGACAAAGCTGTCGTTTCAGACGCTGTCAAGCCGCTCCAATCAGGCCGCTAATTTCCTGAGAGCCCAGGGTCTGAAACGCGGCGATCACCTTCTGCTGCTGCTCGGAAACGTCGTTCCGCTGTGGGAGACCATGCTTGCGGCGATAAAGCTTGGGGTGGTGGTTATTCCCGCGACTACGCTGTTGACGCCGGACGAGTTGCGCGACCGGCTCGATCGCGGCCGCGCAAAGGCCGTGGTGGCGTCGCAGGACCAGGTCGCGAAATTCGCCGGTCTCGGCGGCGATCATCTCATTTGCATCGCCGTCGGCGCGTCGTCGAAGCACGAGGGTTGGTTGCCCTACGAGCAAACCGCGGATTTTCCCGAAAGATTCGATCCGGATGGGCCGACACGTTCGGACGATCCGATGCTGCTGTATTTCACCTCCGGAACCACAGCGAAGCCGAAACTTGTGCGCCACAGCCAGCGCAGTTACCCCGTCGGCGGACTGTCGACGATGTACTGGCTCGGGTTGCAGCCGGGCGACGTCCATCTGAATATTTCCTCGCCAGGGTGGGCCAAGCATGCCTGGAGCTGCTTCTTCGCGCCCTGGAATGCAGGGGCCACGGTTTTCGTGTTCAATCAACCCCGCTTCGATGCCAAGGGGCTGCTCGCAACCATCGGCAGATGCGGCGTCACCACGCTTTGCGCGCCGCCCACGGTGTGGCGGCTGTTCATTCAGGAGAATCTTGCAACCTTCAAGGTGTCGCTGCGCGAGGTCTGCGGCGCCGGCGAACCGCTCAATCCCGAAGTGATCGATCAGGTGCGAGCGGCGTGGGGACTGACCATCCGCGACGGCTACGGCCAGACCGAAACCACGGCACTTGCGGGAAATTCGCCGGGACAGAAGGTGAAGGTCGGATCGATGGGCCGTCCGCTGCCCGGTTACCGCGTGCAGATCACCGACATTGATGGACACATTACTAAAGAAGGCGAGGTTACTTTGGTGCTCGGTGCCGACAGGCCCGCGGGCCTGATGCAGGGTTACCAGGGCGACGATGGCAAATTGAGCGGCGCGGATGGCGATTTCTATCGCAGCGGTGACGTGGTTTTTGCGGACGACGAAGGCTACCTGACCTTCGTCGGCCGCTCCGATGACGTCTTCAAATCATCGGACTACCGGATCAGCCCGTTCGAGCTTGAAAGCGTCCTGCTTGAACACGAGAAGGTCGCGGAGGCTGCCGTCGTTCCCAGTCCCGACCCTATTCGTCTTGCCATCCCCAAGGCGTATGTGCTGCTGGTGTCGGGCGCGGAGCGCTCGCCGGAAACCGCGCTGTCGATCTTTCGGCATCTGCACACACGATTGGCACCGTTCAAGCGCATCCGGCGGATCGAACTTGTGACCGAATTGCCGAAGACGATTTCCGGCAAAATCCGGCGCGTGCAGTTGCGTCGCCTGGAACACGACAATGATCGCGACGACGCGCTGCGCGGAACGGAATTCCGCGAGGAGGATTTCCCGGAGTTGCAGAAGGTGCGGTCGGCGGGATCGGCGGAGAATTGATGAATGAATGAAGTCTGGAAGAAGTCCCCGATTTCGTTTGCGGCCTACCAGAAAATGGTCGGCCACGAAGTCGGCGTGTCGTCATGGCACCTCGTCGACCAAAATCGGATCAACGTCTATGCTGATGTGATCGAAGATCATCAATTCATCCACATCGATCCCGAGCGAGCCAGGAAGGAAACGCCGTTCGGCACGACCGTGGCGCATGGCTTCCTGACGATGTCGCTGATGAGCATCATGTCGTATGAGGTGATGCCGGTTATCGAGGGGACGACGATGGGGGTCAATTACGGTTTCGACAAGCTGCGTTTCATCTCGCCGGTACGTGCTGGCTCGCGCGTTCGCGGCCGCTTCACCTTGATGGATGCGAAGCTGCGCAAGCCGACGGAATTGCTGTCGCGCACCAATGTCAGCGTCGAGATCGAAGGCGAGGCAAAGCCCGCTCTGGTGGCCGACTGGATCGGCCTGATCTATTTTGCTTGAGTATCAGGAACTGCAATCATGACAATCAGGTTTGACGGACGCGTCGCCATCGTCACCGGCGCGGGCAATGGTCTTGGACGCGCGCACGCGCTGGGATTGGCGAGCCGCGGCGCGAAAGTTGTCGTCAATGATTTCGGCGGTGCCCGCGATGGCACCGGCGGATCGCTGACGCCGGCTGAAACCGTGGTCGAGGAAATCCGCAAAGCCGGCGGCGTGGCGATGGCCGATGGCGCCGATGTCTCGAACTTCGAGCAGGTCAGGGCAATGGTGGATCGCGCGACCACGGAATGGGGCAGCGTCGATCTGCTGTGCGCCAATGCCGGTATATTGCGCGACAAATCCTTCGCCAAAATGGAACTGGCCGACTTCGCGAAGGTACTCGACGTTCATCTCACCGGCACGTTCTACTGCTGCAAGGAAGTTTGGGACGGCATGCGCGCGCGCAACTATGGCCGCATCGTTGTCACCACCTCAGCGTCAGGCCTTTTCGGAAATTTCGGCCAGGCCAATTACGGCGCTGCGAAAACCGGCATGGTCGGCCTGATGAACGTGCTGGCCGAGGAAGGCCGCAAGAACAACATCCGCGTGAACACGATTTCTCCTACCGCGGCTACGCGGATGACGGAAGAATTACTCCCACCGCAGGCGCTTGCGTTGATGAAACCGGAAGCAATCACGCCGGCGGTGCTTTACTTGCTGGGCGAAGATGCCCCGACGCGCACCATCATGGGGGCGGGTGCGGGTTCCTTCGCGGTGATCAAGATCATGGAAACCGAAGGCATCAATCTGCCGCAATCCGACTGGACCCCCGACGCGGTAGCAGCGCATTTCGCTGAAATCAGCGACATGTCGAAGGCGAAGGCGCTGGAGGGCGCGTTCCAGCAAACCCAGAAATATGTCGGGCAGGCCGCGGCGAAGGCGGGCATCAAGCTCTGACGTCATTCCGGAATCCCGCGATTCCCGGTCCACGGGAAGACGCGTGTGCCGGAATGACGTAAATCCGGCCTATGCCAGTACCCGTGTCATACCCTTCCCAAACTCAAGCCGCAGTCATCGGCGCCGGTCCTGCCGGGCTGATGGCGGCGGAGGTACTGGCGCAAGGTGGCGCGGGCGTCACAGTCTATGATGCGATGCCGTCCGCGGGCCGCAAGCTTCTGATGGCGGGACGCGGCGGGCTCAATTTGACGCATAGCGAGGCGTTGCCTGTATTTCTTGCCCGGTATGGCGAAGCGATGCAGCATCTCGCAACCGCGATCACGGCGCTTCCGCCGGATAACTTGCGTCAATGGAGCGAAGCGCTGGGCCAGCCGACGTTTGTCGGCTCCAGCGGCCGGGTATTTCCGAAAGCGTTCAAGGCGTCACCTCTGCTGCGCGCATGGTTGCGGCGGCTGGACTCCATGGGTGTGCAATTTGAGCTGCGGCACCGCTGGACCGGCTGGGAAGACGATGGACGGCTGTCGTTTCAGGCTCCCGACGGAAAGCGCGTCGTCGATGCTCGTGCGACCGTGCTGGCACTTGGCGGTGCAAGCTGGCCGCGGCTCGGGTCCGACGCAGCGTGGGTGGAAACCCTCACCGCAAAAGGCGTGAGAATAGCGTCGCTCCGGCCCGCCAATTGCGGCTTCACTGTCGCGTGGTCCGACGTCTTTCGTGACCGCTTCGAGGGTCATCCGCTGAAGGGGGTCGCGCTGTCGTTTGGTTCGCGCACCGTACGCGGAGAGGTCATGATTACGCGCGCAGGTCTTGAGGGCGGGGCGGTCTATGCGCTGTCTGCGCACCTGCGCGATGCCATCGTCAGTTCAGGGCAGGCAATCCTTCGTATCGCGCTGCGGCCCGATCTTCAACTCAACGCGCTGACCGAACGACTGGCGGTACCCAAGGGCAAACAATCGTTTTCAAACTGGCTGCGCAAAGCAGCCCATCTTTCGCCGGCTGGTATCGGGCTGTTGCAGGAGGTGGCCATTGCGTCCGGCAATGCGCTGTCGTCGCTATCGCCTGCGCCTCTCGCCGAATTGATCAATGCCGTCCCGGTCAAGCTCAACGGCCTAGCGCCGATCGCACGCGCGATTTCCACCGCAGGCGGAATTTCCTTCAGTGAAATCGACGCCGACTTCATGATCCGCCGCTCGCCCGGTACATTTGCCGCAGGCGAAATGCTCGACTGGGAAGCACCGACCGGCGGCTATTTGCTGCAGGCCTCGTTCGCGACGGGCGCGGCGGCCGGACGGGGAGCGCTGAGGTGGCTTAGTGAACTCGAGTCATCGAAATAGGGTCCGTTGCCGTCATTGCGAGCGAAACGAAGCAATCCAGGGAAGCAAGGGCAGACCGGATACTTCGTCGCCGCGCGGCTCGCAATAACAAGAGGAACCTCGAGGTGAGGTCAAGTCAGCGCAGCTTCCCTCTTGCCGCCACTGGAAGCGTGCCGATGATCTCCTCGCCGCGCACCATCACCACCTCATCCATCATATTGACGACGACACAGACATGGTTCGGCACGATCCGCACGACATCGCCGACATTGGGGCGGGTATTGCTGCGCGTCAGATCCAGGAAACCATGCTCTTCGGCGAAGCGCGCGATTCTGGCTTCAGGATGCTCGAGAATAAGTCCGTGGCCGTCGAGTCCGCCGCCGGTATCGGAGGTCAGGGTTTTTGACCCGGCATCGAGAATGCCGCGATCCGGGCCTGCGCGGCTGACGACGGTTGAATAAATGCTCAGCGCGCAATCGTCCCAGGTAGCGACACCGGCCGCCACCTGCATACGATCGTTGTAGATGTAGGTGCCCGGCCGATGCTCGGTGGCGCCACGCAGCTTTCCAACGTTCTTCAGGTTCGGCGTGCCGCCGGTCGAGACGATGGCTGCTTCAAGCCCATGCGCGCGTACGCCAGCCAGGGCTTCGTCGTAGAATTTTTGCGCTTCAGTCCAGCCGGTCTCGGTCGGGTACAGCATGAAGCCGGCAAAGGTCAGCCCTTTCGAGGTAGCAATCTCGCGCGCAAGCGCGATTGCTTCCGCCGGAGTTTCGACCCCGGCGCGCTTGCGTCCGGTATCGCACTCGACCACGACAGAGAGCGGCCGGCCGGAAAACGCTGCGGCCTGCGGCAGTCCTGCAATGACGACGGAATTATCGGCAGCGACAGTCATGTTGGCCTTGGCCTGCAGCGCGCCGAGCCGAGCCATTTTCTCATCCCCGATCAGATTGTAGCTGATCAGGATGTCGTCGATGCCGGCGCCTGCCATCACTTCGGCCTCGCCGAGTTTCTGGCAGGTGATGCCCCTGGCGCCGGCTTCGATCTGGAGCTTCGCGAGCATCGGGCTCTTGTGGGTCTTGATATGCGGGCGGTTGGCGACGCCGGCTGCGTCGCACGCGGCCTGAATCCGCGCGATATTGCTTTCGACGCGATCCATGTCGATGACAGCGGCGGGCGTGCCGTATTCGCGGGCGATTTTGGCGGCGAGGGGCGTGGTCATCCGTTTTTCCTGTCAGGCCTGCTCTATCTCTTCGCGCAGTACTTCAAGCTCCAGCCATTTGTCTTCTGCGGCCTCGAGTTCCATCTGGGCCTTGGAGAGCGCAGCCGAGGCCTGTTCGAACTTCTTGCGATCCTTCCGGTAGAGATTGGGATCGTCAAGATGCCGCTGTTGCTTCGCAATCTCGGCCTGGAGTTTGGCGATCGTCTTGGGCAAGGTCTCCAGCGCGTGCTTTTCGTTGAAATTCAGCCGGCGTTTCGACGTGCCCGATGGCGCGCTAGCGGTCGCGTCCTTGTCGCGTTCGACCGCCGCGGTCTTCACCGCTTCACGCTTCAGATCGGCGCCGCGTTGCGCCAGCATGTCGGTATAGCCGCCGGCATATTCGATCCAGCGGCCGTCGCCTTCCGGGGCGATCACCGAGGTCACCACGCGGTCGAGAAAATCGCGGTCGTGGCTGATCAGGATCACGGTGCCTTCGTAGTCGCCGAGCATTTCCTCCAATACGTCAAGGGTTTCCAGATCGAGGTCGTTGGTCGGCTCATCCAGCACCAGCAGATTGGAGGGCTTTGCCAGTGCGCGCGCCAACATCAGCCGTCCGCGCTCGCCGCCCGAGAGCACTTCGAGGGGCGTGCGCATCTGCTCCTGCGCGAACAGAAAATCTTTCATATAGCTGACCACGTGCTTCGGCTTGCCGCCGACCATCACGCTGTCGCCACGTCCGCCGGTCAAGGCCTCCGCCAACGTGGATTTCGGATCGAGGCTTTCGCGATGCTGGTCGAGCGTCGCCATTTCGATGTTGGCGCCGAACCGGATCGTGCCGGTATCGGGCGGCTTGGCGCCGGTCAGCATGTCGACCAGCGTGGTCTTTCCGGCGCCGTTCGGCCCGACGATACCGATCCGGTCGCCGCGCTGCACGCGGATCGAGAAGCCGTCGACGATTTTGCGCTCCCCATACGTCCTGCCGATGTTTTTGGCTTCGATGATCAGCTTGCCGGATTTGTCCGCTTCCGCGGCGGCGAGATTGGCATTCCCGGCAGCGGCGCGATAGTTCCGCCGCTGGTCGCGTAACGCCTGGAGATTGCCGAGCCGCTTGACGTTGCGCTTGCGGCGCCCGGAAACGCCGTAGCGCAGCCAGTGTTCCTCGTTGACGATTTTACGGTCGAGCTTGTGCTGGTCGCGCTCTTCCTCTGCCAGCACCTCGTCGCGCCAGGCCTCGAATGCGCTGAAGCCGCGGTCGATCTGGCTGATCTGGCCGCGATCGAGCCACGCGGTGCTGCGCGACAGGTTCGACAGAAAGCGGCGGTCGTGACTGATGATGACAAGGGCGCTGCGGCGGCTATCGAGTTCGCTTTCCAGCCATTCGATGGTGGTGAGATCGAGATGATTGGTAGGCTCGTCCAGCAAAAGGATATCGGGCGAGGGCGCCAGCACGCGCGCCAACGCCGCGCGACGGGCTTCGCCGCCGGACACCATTGCGGGATCTTCGTCGCCGCGAAGCCCGAGTTGCTCCAGAATAAAGCGGGCCTGATAGCGGTCGTCGCCGGGGCCGAGGCCTGCTTCGACATAGGCCAGCGTTGTGGCGAAGCCCGCGAAATCCGGTTCCTGCGGCAAATAGCGGATGGTCGCGCCGGGCTGCACGAAGCGGCTGCCGCTGTCGGGTTCGACGAGGCCGGCGGCGATCTTCAGAAGCGTCGATTTGCCCGAGCCGTTACGGCCGATCAAACACACGCGCTCGGATTGCGACACCGACAGTTCGACTCCTGACAATAACGGCGTGCCGCCGAAGGTCAGCGCGATGTCTTTCAACTGGATCAGCGGAGGCGCCATGGCTCTTCAATTCAACTCTGTTTTTGCGCCGATTGTTCTGCCTGCTGGCGCTGGATGCGGCGGATGGTCTGATCCAGTGCCGACAGAAACGCCGAGCGGTCGCGAGGTGCGAACGATTTGGGACCTCCGGTCACTTCGCCCGACGAACGTAGATCGGTCATGAGGTTGCGAACTGCAAGCGTCATCCCGATCGATTGCTCCGTAAATGGCTTGCCGTTCGGGGCAATCACCTCGGCGCCGGCCTTCACGCAGCGGCTCGCCAGCGGAATGTCGGAGGTGACGACGATATCGCCCTTCCCAGCGCGTTCCGCGATCCAGTCATCGGCGGCGTCCATTCCGGAACCCGCCGCAATACGCTCGATCAGCGGATCGTGCGGCACTCTGATGAAATTGCCGGCGACTACGCTGACAGCAAGGCCATGCCTGCTGGCGACGCGATATATTTCGTCTTTGACCGGGCAGGCATCGGCGTCGACATAGATGCGGGTGGTGTTCAAAATGGGCGTCATCGGTTGGGGGATTTGGTCTGTCAACGCAGGCGCTCTTCAGATGCGCGTGGTACTCCATCGCCAGGGGAATTGCGAGGAAAACGCTGCCGGGAACCGGCTTGCCACGGCATTTCCTTCGCGTACGATCGCCAATGGAAAAACGACCGAAATCAGGGAAAACAGCATGACAAGCCGGCTCGAAGCCTACCGCGTATCGGCCTACAACACCGCAAAGCTTTCAGAGAACAAGATGCACGACGACACCGTCGCGCGCCGGTTCGGATTTAGCGGCGGGCTGGTCCCCGGCGTCGACGTGATGGCCTATATAATGCACCTGCCGGTCAAGAAATGGGGCCGCGCGTTTCTAGAGCGCGGGTTGATCGAGGCGCGGTTCGTCAAGCCGGTCTATGACGGCGAGACCGCCGACATCACCGGCGAAGAGAGCGATGGCGTGCTTACAATTCAGGTCGAAAGCCGTGGACAGCTTTGCGCCGCGGGTAGCGCGTCGTTGCCGGTGTCCGCGCCACCGGTCTCGATTTCGGGCTTCAGCGAAACCGCGCCGGTGGTAGAGCGCAGGCCTGTCAATGCGGCCTCGTATGAGCTCGGCAAG
Organism: uncultured Alphaproteobacteria bacterium; assembly: GCA_963732455.1. GTDB lineage: Bacteria > Pseudomonadota > Alphaproteobacteria > Rhizobiales > Xanthobacteraceae > Bradyrhizobium. The sequence continues at coordinate 147,282 of CAVSZM010000013.1, forward strand.
TGGCTCGGTACGGTGCCGCGCGCCTGGGCCGGCGATGCGGCAAAAGAATATCTGACTGATGTGCGCGAGACCGATGCGATTTATGCGCGGGAAGGACTTGGCCACCCCGGCCTCCTGCAGCGGGTCATGAACCGGGTTTTGGTCGATAACGCCATTCTCGGGCCGTGGATTCATGTCGGCAGCCGGATGCAGCTTCTGGCGGCGGCAGCAAGCGGCGAGGAGCTGACCGCGCGCGCCAAGGTCACCGGCAACTATGAAAAGAAGGGCCACCGCTTCGTCGAGCTGGACGCCCTTGTTGTCGCGAGCGGTCGCACCCCGGTGGCGCATTGCCAGCACATCGCGATCTATCAACCGCGCGAGCAGGCGGCGGCGTAGCCATGCGGTCCCCGCGCATGCGGGGTATCCCGGACGTCGTCGGTTGCGCTTAGGCCACCTTCTTCTTCGCATCCTGAATGGCGCGCCACACCCGCTCCGGGGTCAGCGGCATGTCGATATGGGTGATACCGAATTCGGAGAGCGCATCGACCGCCGCATTGACAATGGTGCAGAGACTTCCGGCGCAGCCGGCTTCGCCGCAGCCCTTGGTGCCCAGCGGATTGGATTTGGCGGGCACGGGATGATCGCCGACCGCCATCATGGGGATATCCTCGGCGCGTGGCAGCGCATAGTCCATGAACGATCCGGTAATCGGCTGGCCACTTGAATCATAGTTGACGCATTCCATCAGCGCCTGCCCGATGCCTTGCGCAACGCCGCCATGCATTTGTCCGGCGACCAGCATCGGATTGACGACGACGCCGAAATCGTTGACGCCGGTATAGCGAACGATTTGCACGATCCCGGTTTCGGGGTCGATCTCGACTTCCGCAACGTGACAGCCATTGGGAAAGGTAGATGGCACGGCCTCGGTCGTATGATCGACGTCGAGCGACGATGGCACGCCCTCCGGCACCTTGCCTTCGCGCAAACGGCGCGCCAGCTCGATGATGTCGATGCTGCGATCGGTGCCGGCAATCGTGAAACGGCCATTGCCGAATTCGATGTCGCTCTCCGCGGCCTCCATTAGATGAGCGGCGGCGCGTTTGCCCTTCTGGATGACCAGTTTTGAGGCTTCGACGATCGCCATCCCGCTCGCGGTGATGGAGCGCGATCCGCCGGTGCCGTTGCCCGTATGGACGATGTCGCTATCGCCCTGTTCGAGCTTGACGCTTTCGAAGGGGACGCCGAGTTGCGCGCAGAGAACCTGCGCAAATGGCGTCGCATGGCCCTGGCCATAATCGAGCGTGCCGGTAATCAGCCGGATCGAGCCGTCATCTTCGAACACAATCTTGCCGAGCTCGACACCGGGAGGGGCGGTGACCTCGAGATAGGAGCCAATGGCAATGCCTCGCAGCTTGCCGCGTTTGCGGCTCTCCTTCTTGCGCTTGGCAAAGCCGGCGTGATCGGAGATCTCAAGCGCCTTGCCAAAGACACCCTGGAAATCGCCGCTGTCATAGGTAACGCCGGACGACGCTGCGAAAGGCATTTGTGCGGACTTGATGAAATTACGCTTGCGCAGCGTCAGCCGGCTGATACCCATTTCATCGGCGGCGCGATCGATCAGGCGCTCCATGTAGTAGTTGGCCTCGGGGCGTCCGGCGCCGCGATAGGCTCCCATCAGCGTGGTGTTGGTCAACACGGTCTTGATGTCGACAGTCATCAGGGGCGTGCGATAGACGCTGGCGAGGTTCTTGCCGACGTTGAGGGACAACGGACTTGGCGCGACGCCGGTGATGTAGGCGCCGAGGTTGCCGAAACCTGAGATCTTGACCGCGAGGAATTTGCCTTCGCTGTCGAGCGCCAGTTCGCAATGAATTTGTCCGGCGCGGCCATGACTGTCCGACAGGAAGCTGGTCGATCGCTCGTCGGTCCATTTCACCGGACGGCCCAGCGTCTTGGCCGCATGCAATATGCAGATATATTCGGGGTAGTTGATGTTCTTCATGCCGAATGAGCCGCCGACATTGGCGGTCAGCAGATGAACCTTCTCGTTCGGAACTTTCAACAGGTTCTTGGCGAGATTGGTGCGATTGCCGGCGACGCCCTGGGTCGGCACCTGAATCGTATAGCGCTCGCTTGCCTTGTCGTATGAGGCAAGCGCCGCGCGCGGCTCCATGGCCACGACAGCGACGCGGGTGTTGACGATATCGAGCTTCGTCACATGGGCTGCGCCGGCAAAGGCGGCCTCGACCCTGGCGGTGTCGCCGTAGTGATAATCCAACGCCACGTTGTTAGGGATGTGATCATAGAGCTGCGGCGCACCGGGTTTGGCCGCTTCTTCCGCGCTGGTGACGGCCGGCAGCGGATCGATATCAATCACTACCGCTTCGCCGGCATCGCGCGCCTGCGCGAGCGTCTCGGCGACCACGAACGCCACGGGGTCGCCGACATAGCGTACCTTGTCAATCATCAGCGCGGTGCGATTGGTCTGCAGTAGCGGCGTGCCATCACGGTTCTTCAGCGGCAGGCCGCAGGTGAACGGGCCGTAATTGGCGGCGGCAAGGTCGGTTCCGGTCCAGACGCCCAGCACGCCGGGCATGGCCTTGGCGGCAGCGGTGTCGATGCCCCGGATGACTCCGTGGGCGTGGCTAGAGCGCACGATCCACGCATAGGCCTGGCCGGGCAGATTGAAATCGTCGGTGTATTTGCCCTTGCCACGCACCAGCGTGTCGTCTTCCTTGCGACGGACGGGCTGCCCGACGCCATATTTTTGCAGTGCGATAGCGTTTTCCAGAGAGGATGAAGACGTGTGATCTTGCATTGAATGATACCTGAAATGCCGGTTTTTGCTCGATTTTGCGGCTTCCCCTGAGATAACGCACCCATATCGGATCGACAACGCCTGATTGGGCATAGTCCTATGTCAACGGCTGTTGCGTCGCCCCTGCGCGCTGCTAAAGTTTCCGTGAACGGAAATTCCTCGTCGGCCGCAGATGGCCGCGGAAAGACATTTTAAGATGAACGATGACACGCGGCTTCGCGATGGCCATGGGCCGCGTGGAGACGACGGCCAGGGGCCGCGCCATGGCCTGCAGGCGGCAGTTGCGGCGGGGAGCGTTACTGCGCCGGGAGCGCTCCATTCGCCGGCCGCGGGCGCCGGCGTCTATGCTGCACTTGACCTCGGGACCAACAATTGCCGCCTGCTGATCGCCTGTCCGACCGGCGACGGATTTCGCGTGGTCGATTCGTTTTCGCGGATCATCCGGTTAGGGGAGGGAATCTCGGCAACCGGCAGCCTCAGCGATGCCGCGATCGAACGCGCCATCGCCGCGTTGAGCATTTGCCGCGATAAGATCCAGTCCAAAAAGGCCAAGCGCCTGCGACTGATCGCAACGGAGGCCTGCCGTGCGGCCTCGAACGCCGACGGGTTCCGCGACCGGGTTGCGGCCGAGACAGGCATCCGGCTCGAAGTGATCGATCGCGAGACCGAAGCGGCGCTCGCCGTCATTGGCTGCTCGCCGCTGCTCGATCAAAAAGGGCGGGGCGCCATTCTGTTCGACATCGGCGGCGGGTCGACTGAACTGGTACGGATCGAGCGAGATCCCAGTGAGCGGGACGCCACGCCGCGCATCAGGGCGTGGACGTCGATTCCGCTCGGCGTCGTCAAATTGGCCGAACATTTCGGCGGCAGGGACGTAACGGACCAATCTTATGCCGCGATGGTGCAGGAGGTTGCGCAATACGTCGCCCCGTTCGCGACCGAACACGGCGCCGATCTCGGGGATATGCACCTGCTCGGTACCTCGGGCACGGTGACAACGCTGGCCGGCGTCCATCTCAACCTGCTGCGATACGATCGCCGCCGGATTGACGGTGTCTGGATGAATAACGCGGATGTCACCGCGACCATCGTGCGTCTGCTCGGTATGAGCTATCAGGACCGCGCCAACAACAATTGTATCAGCATCGAGCGCGCCGATCTGGTGCTGGCGGGCTGCGCCATTCTCGATGCAATCCGCAATGCGTTTCCGCTGCCGCGGTTGCGCGTCGCCGATCGCGGCCTGCGCGAGGGAATGCTGGTCGAAATGATGCGCGAGGACGGAGTCCTTAGCGGCTGTCGATAGGCGCGCAATGTGCTAGAGCACGAACTCCGAAAAATGCATGCCGGTTTCGGAAAAGTTCATGCTCAAACAACGATGACGACGGTCTGATGCAGCGAAAGCTGGCCTAGAGCCCAGAGCGGCAGCGGTTCTCCAGGACAAGCAAAATCGATATGGCGAAAGATACTACCGGGCGGCTGCGGGTCACCGTCAAGAGCGGCGGCAGGCTCAAGCTGTCGTCGAAACTCTGGCTGGAGAGGCAGCTTAACGATCCCTATGTGGCGCAGGCCAAGCGGGATGGATTGCGCTCGCGCGCGGCTTACAAGTTGATCGAAATCGACGACAAGCATCATTTTCTCAAGTCCGGCATCACGGTGGTCGATCTCGGCGCGGCGCCCGGCGGCTGGAGCCAGATCGCAGCCAAACGCGTGGGTGCGGCCGACGGCAAGGGCAAGGTCGTCGCCATCGATCTTCTGGAAATGCCCGAGATCGCCGGCGTCACTTTTGCGCAGCTCGATTTTCTCAGCCAGGACGCGCCCGAAAAGTTGCTGAAGATGATGGGCGGCCGTGCAGATGTGGTGTTGTCCGACATGGCCGCCAACACGACAGGCCATCGCAAGACCGATCAACTGCGCATCCTCGGCCTGGTCGAAGGCGCGGCCGCGTTTGCCTCCGACGTGCTCAATCCCGGCGGAACGTTTGTCGCCAAGGTGTTTCAGAGCGGCGCCGACGCCGCACTGATGACGCAGCTCAAGCACGACTTTGCCACCGTCAAGCACGTCAAACCGGCATCGAGCCGCAAGGATTCCTCGGAACGCTATGTGCTGGCGATGGGATTTCGCGGTTAGCCAAAGCAGCAGCCGGCAGAGCCTGCGTTCCCCGTCCTTCCCGGCATCGACAAAGCCTATTTCGTCACGAGATGCCTGGTTGGCGTTACCGCGGCAGGCGCGGCCGGGGAAATCGCGAACGTCAGCCACGTGTTCCAGCCCGACGCGCCGTTAGCTGCATCGAATTCGCCAAGCGCGCGACTGCAACACAGTTTCGCGGGCGCTGTACAACTTCGTCTTCGCCGAGGCGAGGAACAAATCGTCCGCGCCAGCCAAACATCCGCGCTCGGATTTGCGGAGCACCCACCCTGCGATCTACCCCAGCCGCTGATCCCGGGCGTCAGCGGTCTCGGTCGCAGCGGTCTCCTCCGGTTCGGCGTCGCGTTCCGGAGGGGTAACGACCACAACTCCGCGTCCCGAGACCTGATGACCGGCATCGACCGGCATCTCGTAGAAGAAGTACGCCGAAATCGCCGAGATGATCGACACCACGATGAATGCCGGAGCGAAATCGGCTGCAGTCAGCTCGCTCACATGGTGCAGCAGCATGGTCGATTCCACCGAGAACGCGCCGACGGCGACACCGGCAGAAACAGCCAGTTGCTGATTGACGCTGACCAGCGTGGTGGCGCGGCTCATCTGCGCCGGCTCGACTTCCGCATAGGCCAGCGTGTTGATGGCGGTGAATTGCAGCGAACGGAAGAAGCCACCGACCACGAGGAGTATCATGATCAGAAGCAACGGCGTTGCGATCGTGAAGAGCGCGCAGGCTGCGAGGAAAACCGAGCTCACGATCGCATTGATCACCATGATATTGCGAAAACCGAAGGTTTTGATGATGCGCGCCGCCAGCGTCTTCATGCCCATCGCGCCGACCGCGGATGCAAATGTCACCAGCCCCGAGCGCAGCGGCGACAGGCCGAATCCGACCTGCATCAATAGCGGCAACAGAAACGGCAACGAGCCGATGCCGAGGCGGAACAGAAAGCCGCCGATAATGCTGGCGCGCATCGTAGGCAGCCGCAGTAGCGCGAAATCCAGCACCGGGGAAGCGGTGCGCCTGGCGTGAATCACGTAGAGAGTCATCGAAATGGTGCCGATCGCGACCAGCGCGATGACAATCGTCCATGGCAGCAGGTTGAGGCCCGCGATCGAAAGGCCAAACGCGATTCCGCCAAGCCCGATCCCGGCCAGCACCAGCCCGTAAAGATCGAAGCGCTCGGGGTCCACGCTGCGGATCGGGTCGATGTAGCGCAGCGCCATCACGATGCCGAGCAGCCCGATCGGAAGATTGATCAGGAAGATCCAGTGCCATGAGAAATAAGTGGTGATGAAGCCGCCGAGCGGCGGACCGATCACCGGACCGACCAGCGCCGGCACCGTGACCCACGCCATCGCATTTACAAGAGCGCTTTTGTCGATCGAGCGCAGCAGCACCAGCCGCCCCACAGGCGTCATCATTGCCCCGCCGGCCCCTTGCAGGATTCGCGCGATGACAAAATGGGTGACGGAGGTGGACAGCGCGCAGCCGATCGAGCCCACCATGAAGACGGCGACCGCGATTGAGAACACCGCACGCGCACCGAAGCGATCGGCCGTCCAGCCGCTCGCCGGAATGAATACCGCAAGGGACAGCAGATACGAGGTGATGGCGAGCTTCAGCGTCAGCGGGCTGGTGCCGATATCCGCCGCGATCGCCGGAAGCGAGGTGGCGATAACCGTCGAATCCATGTTTTCCATGAACAGGGCGGTGGCCACGATGAGCGGGATCAGGCGTTCTTTGTTCATCGAGATTCGGGGGGAGGGATGAAAAGGAGCAGGAGGAGGGCTGTACCATCCCATGGTCACACAGGCTATTGCGGAACACCGGAAACCACCTAAATCCTGCCTGCCAATAATCCTGCATGATGCCCCCGCCGGAGAACCGACGATGATCTATGTCCTCGCTGCCCTACTGCCGCCGCTCGGGCTGCTGCTGAACGGGCAGCCTTTTTCGGCAATCTTAAATCTCGTCCTGATCGTCTTTTGCGTGATTTTCGGGCTGATTTTTCATGTCCTGCTGCTGGTGCCGTCGGCGCACGCGCTGATTGCGGTCCACATGAAACGGGAAGAGCGCAGGCATCGGGAGGTGGTGGAGGCAATCCGCCAGCACGGTCCTCCGCCGGGCTATGTGCGCTAAGGCCGGATTTGAGGCCCCAGCCCCTTTGAATCGTCATGGGGCCATGCTATCGACCACCGCCAACCCTACCGATGGGCTTCAATTCGACGGCGATGCCAATAGCATCGCCGAAGGACCCGCTCATCCCGAGGTCGTATCGCGGCGAAATGAGCCGCCGAATGGAGTTGGTAATGGCGCTGGTGCAGGGATTTCAGGGGATTCGCGAAGCCTATACGTTCGACGACGTGCTTCTGAAACCCGGCCTCTCCGATATCCTGCCCTCGGAGGCCGATATCCGCTCCCACGTCACCCGCGCCATTCCGCTCAACATCCCAATTATCGCATCCGCGATGGACACCGTCACCGAAGCGCGAATGGCGATTGCCATGGCGCAGTCCGGTGGCGTCGGCGTCATCCACCGCAATTTTGACGTCGACGGCCAGGCCGCGCAGGTGCGGCAGGTCAAGAAGTTCGAATCCGGGATGGTGGTCAATCCGCTGACCATCGGTCCGGATGCGATGCTGTCGGACGCGCTGACGCTGATGAACGATCACGGTTTTTCCGGCATTCCGGTGGTCACAGGTTCCAGCAAGGGTGTACCGGGCAAGCTGGTCGGCATTCTCACCAACCGCGATGTGCGGTTCGCCACCGATCCACGCCAGAAAATCAGCGAATTGATGACGCACGAAAACCTCGTGACGGTTCGCGAGGGCGTCAGCCAGGACGAAGCGAAGCGGATGCTGCACAAGCACCGGATCGAGAAATTGCTTGTTGTCGACGATCAGTACCGCTGCGTTGGATTGATCACCGTAAAGGACATGGAAAAGGCGGTCGCGCATCCGCTGGCCTGCAAGGATGCGCAGGGCAGGTTGCGTGTCGCAGCCGCAACCACCGTCGGCGAGGACGGTTATGAGCGCACCGAGCGGCTGATCGACGCCGGCGTCGATCTGATCGTGGTCGATACCGCGCACGGACATTCCTCGCGGGTGCTGGAAGCCGTCAATCGCATCAAGCGGCTCTCCAATGCCGTGCAGGTCATCGCCGGCAATATCGCCACCCAGGAGGGTGCGCAGGCGCTGATCGACGCCGGTGCTGACGCGATCAAGGTCGGCATCGGCCCCGGTTCGATTTGCACCACCCGGATTGTCGCCGGCGTCGGCGTGCCGCAACTGACCGCGATCATGGATGCAGTCGAAGCCGCGAAGAAAGCCAACGTCCCCGTGATTGCCGATGGCGGCATCAAATATTCCGGCGATCTTGCGAAAGCCCTGGCGGCGGGCGCCGACATTGTCATGGTTGGTTCCTTGCTGGCCGGTACCGACGAAACCCCGGGCGAAGTGTTTCTGTGGCAGGGCCGCTCTTACAAGGCCTATCGCGGGATGGGCTCGGTGGGGGCGATGGCGCGCGGTTCCGCCGACCGCTACTTCCAGCAGGACATCAAGGACACGCTCAAGCTGGTGCCGGAGGGTATCGAGGGTCAGGTGCCCTACAAGGGTCCGGTCGGCAATGTCATGCATCAGCTTGCCGGCGGCCTGCGCGCGGCGATGGGATATGTCGGCGCGAGAAACCTTGCCGAATTCCATGAGAAGGCGCAATTCGTCCGCATCACCGGATCGGGCCTGCGTGAAAGCCACGTCCATGACGTCACCATCACGCGCGAAAGCCCGAATTACCCCGGCGGGGTTTAGTTCCCCGGCCCCAAATTGACCACCACAAGCGCTGCAAAACGCGGTACGGTTACGCCAGGGAAGCCGCTCTGGACCGGGATTCATGCCCGCGATCGCGCCGCGGCTTTCAAATGATTCATCTCAACACAATTCGGAAGAGAAGCTGGATATTATGGTCGATTGGTCAGACGACAGGATTGCCGCGCTTTCAGATCAGGATCTGAAGAATCTACTTGTCAATGCGGAGCGAAAATCCGTCGCCGAAGTTATTGCGCAATGCAAGGCCGAGATGGAAAAGCGGGATGCCGCAAAGCCCCGCAAGGCATCGAAACCGCGCACCGAGCTTAAGGAATTCGAGCACGACATGTCGGGGCAGCTCGCTGCGATCGGCAAGCAAATGGCCGAGAAGTACGATTTGTCTGAAGAGACCGCGAAAGCGAATTCGGCGGGCGTGAAGGGATTCCGATCTCACAAGCTGTTGGATGCCAAGGGTTACGCAAAACTCGGCGGACATCAGAGAGACGGAACCGTGGCGGTCGATCGTTATATCTCGTACCGGCGGGGCAACAGCATCGTGACACTTGGTGTCTGGTTGTTGAAGGATGCGCCGATCGAGGCCCATGAGTTTCATGTGAGTGCTCCCGCTGAAATGATCGAGGGCGGCCGGACGTTCTCCGAGGTCCGGCCGGGTATTTCGGATAAGGACCTTCAGGAGCCGCGACATATTCGCGCCTTCAAGGATTTGCCGAGCGCTGCCTCGGCGTTCGACGCGGCGCTGGCGAAAATCACCGCCTGACATCCACCTGATATCGACGCGGGCGCAATCGCGCCGCGCGATCAATGATAAAATTAATGTGGAGGAAATAATCATGTCCAATCAGGCAAAGCGTATCGTTTTGGTCTCGCGTCCGGTCGGTGAACCCAAGGCAACGGACTTCCGCGTCGAGGATTGCGCGCTACCGGTGCCCGGCGCGGGGCAGGTCCTGCTGCGCACCATCTGGTTGTCGCTCGATCCCTATATGCGCGGGCGCATGAGCGACGGTCCGTCCTATGCGGCGCCGGTGCCGATCGGTGGAGTAATGGAGGGCGGCACGGTGTCCGAAGTCGTCGCCTCGAACAATGCCGGATTTGCCAAGGGCGACATCGTGCTCTCGCGGGCGGGCTGGCAAACCCATGCCCTCTCGGATGGCAAGGGATTGGCCAAGATTGATCCGAAGCTCGGTCCGGTCTCGACCGCGGTGGGCGTACTCTGCATGCCCGGCATGACCGCCTATACGGGGTTGCTGGATATCGGCAAGCCGCAGGCAGGCGAGACCGTCGTGGTTGCGGCGGCATCCGGTGCGGTCGGCTCCGCGGTCGGCCAGATCGCGAAAATCAAGGGTGCTCGCGCCGTCGGCATCGCGGGCGGTAAAGACAAATGCGATTACGTCAGGCGCGAACTCGGCTTCGATGACTGCCTCGATCATCGCGATCCCAATCTTGCGGCGAAACTAAAGGAAGCCTGCCCGAAGGGCATCGACGTCTATTTCGAGAATGTCGGCGGCGCGGTGTTTGAGGCGGTGTTTCCGCTGTTGAACGCGTTCGCGCGCGTGCCGGTGTGCGGTCTGATCGCGCAGTATAACGACACCGGAGAGAAGGTGCCAAAATGGGCTGGCGCGATGATGCGCTCCGTGCTGACCAAGTGCCTGACTATCAGAGGCTTTATCGTCAGCGATTCTCGTCCCCTCTTTCAATTTTTGCTTGTTAAATTAGGGCGGTTGCCGCCCGAATATGGGCGGCGGTTTACACCGCGTGTTTCAGGCGAGCCAGCAGCGGCGTAAAGCTCCCGAAGCTTTGAAGGCGCTCTTGGGAAATCTTTGGGAATTGAGGGGGCCAGATGGGACCCGCTCGATGATGACGCGGGTCGCACACCTTGGCACGACGATACCTTGGAAACGCATAGCGATTGTCATTGTCCCCAGGCATGAACCGACCGACCAGATGCCCCTTGTGCGTCAGGGCCTTCCATGTGTCCTTGGGCTCTGCTACAGGTGGCCGCGATGGCGAAGACGGCTTGCTTCTAATTCTTTGCGACTGGCCAGCGAACTCCAGAATCGGGACCCACAAAAACGCCGGTCTTCATGCACTGGGCGGCCGCGGCATCGCAGTCGGAAGTGGTCGCCTTCAGCCGGGTTGGGTCACGCGCCCGACCAATACCCTCCTTGCACATCTGCGCACCCGCGGAACACGACGTGGGTTGCCTCTGAGCCCAAGCGGCCGAAGAGGTGGAGAGGATCACAACAGCGGCCAGAATTCTGTGCATACCGTTAACTCCTTCATTGTGCGCCGCCTTGCTACGCTTGCTGTTGCGCCGCCGCACCTCCTCGCGTCGTCGCATCATCTCCTCCCATGGGGGAAGTGGCGATTTCGTCGGGGCGTCGGCTTCAGGGAGCATCACCAGCTTCAACCCCTCCCACGACTGGGCGGCTCTGGCAAGTGTTTCGTTATGCGAGGCCTGAGACGAAACGAAGCTGCTGTGTATTTCGTTATGTGGAGGCCAGAACGATACGCTTCACAGCGGTGGCCTCATGCCGATGCCGTTCGCAATATGAATCGTGACCCGTACGACGCGCGCCACAGAACAGCCCATCGATGCCTTCACCACTCACCAGCCAGCTGCCAAGGTCCGCGCGGGATATCCCCATCCAAGGACGGCGACCCATGCGCTGAATGTGAGCAACACCATCCATCCACGACCTAGTGGTGAACATGCGTGGCGTCAAAATGGGAAGGCTGAAATGATGAGGAAGATTATCCCGACCGCGCCAAGACCGCGAGCAATCCGTGGCCGAGCATCCCGGTCGAGGCGTATACCGCCGCTATCCGCAAATGAGGGAGAGCGCGATGAGCACGAGCAATGAAAGCCCATCGAGCGGCTTTGCCAGCCGCCGCTGTCTCACCCGGCCACCCCGAATGGCGCGCTGGGCAGGCCGTTTCCGGCCCAGCATTCGGGCAGGAATCTTTTGTTGGTCGATGTGTTGGTCTTTCCGGATGTGGTGAAAGAAACCAGCCTGCCGCAGTGGTCTTTTGCATCAAAATGCTCCTGATCCCGGAACAAACACCGCGGACGCCCGGCCCATCGTTAGAATTCGACGCATCTTGTTGCCATTATGGTAACTGACCTGCTTTACGCGTCCTCAATATTTTCTGAATAGCAATGGCAATGCGGCTGCTCCCTTTCACGGGCTTGTAAAAAATGCGCATCATTGCTGTCTTGTTTTTTGTCGCAGCCAGTATCTCGACTGCGGCCGCGCAACAATCTTCATGGTCGATGGATCATGGACACGCTGCTGACAACGCGGCAGCGACGAGGGCGGCGGCTGCCGCGGCAAGAGCCAAAGCAGCGGCCGTAGCCGCCGGACTTCCCCTTAGTCCCAGCCAATCCAGCGATTTCAGCGTCAATGCCAATGGCGTCGTTCGCGCCACGTCGCCGCTAACTCCGGAGGAGGAGAAGGCCGATGCGGAGGCGCGCGCCGCCTGGCAAGCGCGCTGCCGTCCAACTGTGGTTGAGGATCGTGAAGGACTTCGCCGCACCCGATATGCCGAGCCAAATTGTGACCTTTCCAGTTTCAATACGGCCGGGGCACAATAGACGGACCGATAGATACGACCACGTCAAAGCGGCGACTTAGCGCAGGCTTGTAGATTTTTAATTCGTCATAAATATCGAATAGCAGGCGGTCGCATGGTCTCGCCTTGCCGGTAATAGCCTCTTAAGCAAACCTGCCTATTGTTTCGATTTGACGCACGCTCGACGCTCCGTGAATACTCGGTCACGAGCAATCTCGTGGATTTCACCCGGCTGACGCTGGAGCGCACCGTCTCAAAATCGCTCCCTTGGTCCGGCTCATCATGAATATTGCCCAAAATCCCAATCGCAGCCTCATTCGCATCTTCTGTCTGTCGCTGAGCGGCTTGTTGTTTGTCTACTCGACAATCGCGGTTTATGGCCTTTTCGCGCTCGAGACGATCAATGCAGCGGAGCTCGCGGTCGGTTTGCTCCGCATTGCGCTCGGGCCGCTTGCGCTGGTCGCCTTTCTCCGCTGGGGCTGGCTCGCCGATCCGCTGGAACGCCAGGTCAGTCTCATGGGGGCCTGCTTCGAAGCCGATTACGCAGAATTGAGCACGAAGACGAAGACCAGATCGATTGTTCTGGTGACGATGCTCAGCCTGTTGCTGGAACTTGTGCTAATCCGCTGGCTCGCATCGATGTTTCCGGTCTATTCCTTCTACAAGAATTTCACGATGCTGGCTTGCTTCCTGGGTCTCGGTGCGGGTTACGCGGTCGCGGAACGGCAGCCCTGCGCACCGGCGCTCGTGTTGCCGATGCTCGCGCTATTCGTCGGGGTCATCACGCTTCTGCGGTACGATACCGGCGCCGCATACTTGATATTCTCCATCGGCTGGCTGAGCACGTTCGACCTGCCTGTCTACTTTCTGCTTGGAGCAAGCTTCGTCATCTGCGCCTGCATCTGCTATCCGGTGGGCCAGCTTTGCGGCAAATTGCTGCACAGTTCGGATTCGCTGAACGCATATAGCCTCAACCTCGGAGGCAGCATTCTCGGAGTCATCGCGCTGTTTGTGATGAGCCTCTACTGGTTGCCGCCGGCGATCTGGTTCGCGGTGACGGGCGGGATCATGCTTCTGTTCGTGCTCTCGCGCGACGACTTTCTACCCATCGGGATCGCAAGCTTTTGCGTTCTGCTGGCCGTCCTGGCCTGGCCTGTGCAACCCGAGACGCAGCGGATCTATTCGCCGTACCAGTTGCTGGAGCGAACCGCCAAGCCTGACGGTTTGATGCAGATCCTCTCGGGCGGAAGCTACTATCAGAAGGTCTACAATTTCGCGGACAACAAGCGCGGGCAAGAGTCCGACGCGGATCGTTATGTTCGCGCCTATTACGAGTTTCCGTACAATTTCAAAAAGGCGCCGGAGCGCGTCGCCATAGTCGGCTCGGGCAGCGGCAATGACGTGGCGACGGCGTTGCGGATGGGCGCGGCCCATGTCGACGCAATTGAAATCGATCCCGCCATCGCATTCCTCGGCACCAGGTATCATCCCGAGCGTCCCTACGACGACCCCCGCGTCACGTTGTCGATCAATGATGCCCGGAATTTTTTCCGCACGGCAAATCAGCAATATGACCTCATCGTCTATGGCGTTCTGGATTCGCATACGGCGCTGAGCCATGCGTCCAATCTGCGGGTGGATTCCTACGTCTATACCCGCGAGGGAATCGCCGAAGCCTACAGGCTTCTCAAGCCGGGTGGCGTACTTTCCATCTCGTTCACTCTGATCAACGATGCGTTGGGGTTCAAGCTGTCGAAGATTCTCCGCGACCTGCCGGGCGCCGGGAAGCCGCTGGCGGTGCGCGTGCTGTATGACTTCTCGCGAACAACCGCCTTCATCGCCAGGAAAGGCCAGGCCGTGACGATGCCGGATGCGAACGCCTTCGCTTCCATCGGCTTTACCGACGTCTCCGACTATTTCGCGCAACCCTATCCGGAGTCCGCGATTCCTACCGACGATTGGCCGTTCTTCTACATGGTCGAACGCGCATATCCGGTCACGTACATGATCGCGCTCGGGATGGTTCTTCTTCTCAGTTATTTCTTCGTGCGCAAGACCATCGGCTTTTCCGATCCCATCGACCGCAATTACTTGCCCTTCTTCTTTTTAGGCTCCGGCTTCATGCTGGTGGAAACCAAGGCCATCACCGAGCTCGGTTTGCATCTTGGAGGGACGTGGTTCGTCATCGCGGCGGCCATCCTGCTGGTGTTGGTCATGGCGTTCCTGGCCAATCTGATCGTGACGCGGTCGGCACGGAAGCTGGCGGGGCCTGCCTATTTCGGATTATTCGCCAGCCTGCTGGTTGGATACGGTCTTGCGATCAGTCAAGGCCAGTGGATGTTTGGACCGCCCCTGATGCAGCTGGCGCTGAGCTGCTTCGTGCTGACGATTCCGCTGTTCTTTGCCGGGATCATTTTCTCCAGCCTGATTGCCGAGGCCAAGATCAACATCTCCACGGCGTTTGCCTACAATTTGATGGGCGCCTTATTCGGTGGCGTGATGGAATACAATTCGATGTATTTCGGATTTGCATTCCTCTATCTGCTTGCGTTGGGATTTTATTCGCTCGCCTGGGCATTTTCGCGGAAGTCCTGGGAATTTTCGTGGAAATCCATGTCACTCATTCGAACCGGGCAATAAGTACAGACCCTACCTTTTAGAAGGCGGACCGATCAGGATATCCAGACCGATATCGATCTGGCCGGGCGCTCGAACGTGACGGACCTCAAAACTGTCGGGCTGGAACCGATATTCCACCAGTCCGACTTCTTTGGTGCCGATCACCTCTTGTATCTTGTCGGGAATGATGAAGCCGGCTGAAGGCGCCCAGACGTGCCTGATGTGGCCAAAGGTAAAATCCCGGCGCTGGTGAACGTGGCCGCTGGCCACCAGCCGCAGATCGACGGCGCGCAGCATCTCTATCAGGCGGCCCCGCGCTGGTATCGGAACGTAACGTATGGCTGTTGCTGCGATCTCGGGATCACCTGGCGTATTCAGGTAGAGCGGCTTGTGCAGAAACAGCGCCACCGGCTTCCCGTTGGTACTTGAGAGCTGAGAAGCAAGCCAGTCGAACTGTTCGGCTTCGCTTGCAAGTCCCGTGTTCATCACCAGCGAGTTCGAGCCCGATGAAACACCAGCCGGCGGCGTCGAAGCGCCAGCGGTCCTCACCGAAGATCGAGACGAACGCCTGCCGGTCCTGTTCGGTGGCGGGTTGGGACGGAGCCGGACCGACCCCGGTCGGGTTGTCGCCGATGTCGTGATTACCCGGCAGGTAGCGGCAGGCGACGGGAAGCGCATCGTGCAGCGTTTTGGCGAATTCGAGATCGTCCCGATTGGTAGGGCCATCGAATGCGATGTCGCCGCTGTTGATGATGAGATCGGGGCGCTCCAAGTCGATATATTCGCTCACCCGATGAAAATTGCCGGTCAACTCCGATAGGCGGCGGGCGAGATGGGTGTCGGAAATCTGGGCCAGGCGAAATTCGGGCATGCAATATTCCTCTCGGCTTGATTATACATTTGTCCGAAGTCGGAAAAATGAAATCTAATACCTCACAAGCCACGGCGGTGTGGTTCAATTATTTGTCAGGGAGGAGCGCGCCCGCTATAGCGGGGCCGGCGCTCAAGCCGGGGAAGAATTCAAAATGTCACTTCAAATGGTCTTGCTGCCGGTCTTCGTTCTGGTGGGGTTCACTTTCGGGCTGCTGGTGTGGATGGCCGGGGAGCGCAGACGCGCGCTGATCGGCGGGGAGGCCAAGGTCAGGGATATCGTGCTGGGACAGCCGAACTGGCCCACCCGCACCACCCAGATCGGCAATTGCTACAGCAATCAGTTCGAACTTCCGTTGCTGTTCTATATCCTGATCGCGCTGGCGCTGCCCTTGCATCACGCCGATCTCTTTATTGTGCTGATGTCATGGGTATTTGTGGTCGCGCGCTTCGCCCACGCCGGAATTTTTGTGACCTCGAACGATCTCAGGCGGCGCTCGCTGGCGTGGTTCGCGGGCGCGCTGGTGCTGTTCGCCATGTGGCTCTACTTCGCGCTGAAGATTCTGCTGCTGATCTAGGCGCGCGGCTCTCGAACTGAAAGGCTTCAATGACTCCCGCTGCCCGACTCTCCGCGGCCATCGAACTGATCGGCACTATCGATGCGCAACGCGTCCCCGCGGCGAAGGCGCTGAAGGAGTGGGGCACCGCGCACCGCTATGCCGGCTCAGGTGATCGCGCTGCGATCTCCGGCCTGATCTGGGACGTGCTGCGCCGTCGTGCATCGAGCGCATGGATCATGGACGGCGATACGCCGCGCGCGCGCCTCCTGGGCATGCTAAAGCTCGAACGAGGGATGGATGTCGATTCCATTGCTGCACTGTGCGACGGCGGCCGCTTTGCGCCCGAGCCCTTGACCGAACCCGAGCGCGCGGCGCTTGCCACGCATTCGCTGGCCGACGCGCCGGCGCACATCGCCGGCGATTACCCGGAATGGCTCGATGGATATCTGACCCAGGTGTTCGGCGACGACCGCGTCGCGGAGGCGACCGCGATGGCGAGCCGCGCGCCGCTCGACCTTCGCGTCAACACGCTGAAAGCCAAGCGCGAAAAGATTCTGCCCTCGCTCGCCCATCTCGGCGCGCATCCGACGCCATGGTCGCCGATCGGTCTGCGCATCGACCTCGGCGCCGACGCGCGCAATCCCGGCATTCATGCCGAGGAAGATTTCATCAAGGGCGCGATCGAGGTGCAGGACGAGGGCTCGCAGCTAGCGGCGCTGTTGTCGGCTGCGAAGCCGGGCGAGCAGGTGATCGATCTCTGCGCCGGCGCCGGCGGCAAGACGTTGGCGCTGGCGGCGATGATGCAAGGCAAGGGCCGGCTGATCGCAACCGACCACGACAAGCGGCAGCTCGCTCCGATCTACGAGCGGCTGTCGCGCGCCGGCGTCCATAATTGCGATGTGCGCACGCCGAAGGGGCCGGATGACAGCTTGAGCGACATCCATGCTTCTGCCGATCTGGTGCTGATCGACGCGCCCTGTACCGGGACCGGCACCTGGCGGCGCAACCCCGATGCCAAATGGCGGATACGCTCGGGCGCGCTCGTGGTACGTTTGAAGGACCAGATCGCGGTGCTCGACCGCGCCGCGCCGCTCGTCAAACCGGGCGGGCGGATTGCCTATGTCACCTGTTCAGTACTGCCGCCGGAGAACGGCGAGCAGATCCGCAGCTTTCTCACCCGCCATCATGAATTCAGCGTAGTGCCGCCATCGCAGACCACAACAGTGCTGTGGGACAAAGCCGAGGAGTTCGCGGCCGCGACGCTGCCATCTCCGGAAGGGTTATTGATGACACCGCGCCGCACCGGAACCGACGGATTTTTCGTATCGGTTCTGCGGCGTGGGTGAGTTCCCGGCCCCTCGTTCAATGCGCCAGGTGATTGGCGGAGCCCTGGACGATCTTGCCTAGCGCGTTCAGCCGTAGATATTCGCAGATCTTCGCGCCCCTCTCGTTCTGGTAGAACACGACGACGCTGTCGGGACTGACATACGTATCAATCAGTTCGAAGTGCAGGTTGGGCAAGAGCGTCAGCGCTTTTCCCCAATACATCCGAAGCTTGGCCTTGCCGGTTAATGTTCCGCTGGAATCAAAGCCTAGCGCCTGGATCCTGTCCGAGGTCATCTCGCTGTTTTCGTCGTAAAGCGCGAGAACGCGCTCCAGATCACGGGAATTCCAGGCCGCGATCCATTCCCGCCCCAGGGCGGCCAAATGCGCTGCCTCGTGATGCTCTTGCATGGTTTCCACCTTTCGAATTATAGGTCAATGATACTTACCTACATGGGATTGTCCAGACCGTGGAGAAGAATGTGGGTCAGTTGCTTCGGCGGTTGCCGGGCCGCGCCTGGTCGCGTAATTCCTTGCCATGACAGCAGCACAGCCAGCCCGCGAGCAGAGCGCCAAGGTGGCCTCGGCGCACGACAAGATTCTGATCGTCGATTTCGGCAGCCAGGTAACGCAACTGATTGCGCGCCGGGTGCGCGAGGAGGGCGTCTATTCCGAGATCGTGCCGTTCCAGAAGGCGGAAGCGGCCTTCAGGCAGATGAAGCCGAAGGCGGTGATCCTCTCCGGCGGGCCGGAATCGGTGCATGAGGAAGGCTCACCGCGCGCGCCGCAGGCGATCTTCGATTCCGGCGTTCCCGTGCTCGGTATCTGTTACGGCCAGATGACCATGGCAGCCCAGCTCGGCGGCAACGTCGAAGGCGGCCATCATCGCGAATTCGGCCGCGCCGATGTCGAGGTCAAGGCTGCGAGCCAGCTGTTCGATTCCACCTGGTCCATGGGCGAACGGCATCCGGTCTGGATGAGCCACGGCGACCGCATCACCAAGATGCCCCCGGGCTTTGTGGTGGCGGGCGTTTCGGCGAATGCGCCATTCGCGGTGATCCAGGACGAGAAGCGCAAATATTACGGGCTGATGTTTCATCCCGAAGTCGTCCATACGCCGGATGGGGCAAAACTGATCCGCAATTTCGTCCGCAAGGTTGCAGGCCTTACCGGCGACTGGACCATGCGCGCGTTCCGCGAAGAGGCGATTGAAAAAATCCGCGCCCAGGTCGGCAAGGGCAAGGTGATCTGCGGATTGTCAGGCGGCGTCGATTCCGCCGTCGCGGCGGTGCTGATCCACGAGGCGATTGGCGATCAACTCACCTGCGTGTTTGTCGATCACGGTCTGCTACGGCTCAACGAGGCCGAGACCGTGGTCGATCTGTTCCGTCACCACTACAACATCCCGCTGGTGCATGTTGATGCGTCGAAGCAATTCCTCGGTGAACTCGCAGGGGTCACCGACCCCGAGCTCAAGCGCAAGACCATCGGCCGTTTGTTCATCGATGTGTTCGACGCGGAAGCCAAGAAAGTCGGCGGCGCGGAATTCCTGGCCCAGGGCACGCTCTATCCCGACGTGATCGAAAGCGTGTCGTTCACCGGCGGCCCGTCGGTGACGATCAAGTCTCACCACAATGTCGGCGGTCTGCCCGCGCGCATGAACATGAAGCTGGTCGAGCCCTTGCGCGAACTGTTCAAGGACGAGGTGCGGGTGCTCGGGCGCGAGCTTGGCCTGCCGGAAATCTTTGTCGGCCGGCATCCGTTCCCCGGTCCGGGCCTTGCAATCCGTTGTCCCGGCGAGATCACGCAGGAGAAGCTCGACATCCTGCGCAACGCCGACGCCGTCTATATCGATCAGATCCGCAAGGCCGGCTTGTACGACAAGATCTGGCAGGCGTTCGCGGTGTTGTTGCCGGTAAAGACCGTCGGCGTGATGGGCGACGGCCGCACGTACGAATATGTCGTGGGCCTGCGCGCGGTGACGTCGACCGACGGCATGACCGCGGACTTTTATCCGTTCGACATGACGTTCCTCGGCGCCACCGCGACCCGCATCATCAACGAGGTCAAGGGCGTCAACCGCGTGGTCTATGACGTGACTTCAAAGCCGCCGGGCACGATCGAGTGGGAGTGATTTGACGTCCCCCGTGAACTTTCGCTGTCGTTCGTAAAGCGCGACTTAGTCACTGAAAACTCATAAATAACCTAACAATATCGATCTGCAGCTATCGCGGGCGAGCGCTTCGTCCTGACGGTATGGCTGACGGTATTTCATTTCGGCCGATTGACCATTCGCACGATACCGTCAGGCCGGCCTCAGCCAATGGCAGGATGTAAAGTTAACTAAGCACTTGAAGTAAAATGATAAATTTATGAACTTGACGGTATTTTTTCTGACGGTAAAAATGCCCCCGACGCAGCGATTTTCCCCCTGCCAGGACGACGACAATGCTCACAGACGTCGCGCTTAAACAATTGAAGCCACAACAGAAATTGTACAAGGTCGCCGACCGTGACGGTATGTACGTCGCGGTAGCGCCATCAGGTCAGATCACGTTCCGGTATGACTACCGTCTCGCCGGTCGCCGGGAGACTTTGACCATCGGCCGCTACGGACCTGGCGGCGTGTCGCTCTCAAAGGCACGCGAGCAATGTGTCAAAGCAAGGCAGGCGGTCGAAGCGGGATGTTCGCCCGCTCAGGAGAAGCAGCGCGAAAAGCGCCGGATCTCGGCGGGCGAAACCTTCGGAATCATCGGAAAACGCTGGCTCAAAGACGCGCCAATGGCGGATAGCACGCGAGCCATGCGCAAGGCGATCTTCGATCGCGACATCTTTCCTGTCTGGAAGAACAGGCGGCTCACCGAGATCACGCCTGACGATCTGCGGGCGCAGTGCATCAAGGTGAAAGACCGTGGCGCGCCGGCCACGGCCATCCATCTGCGTGACATCGTCAAACAGATCTATACCTTCGCCATCCTCCACGGCGAGAAAGTCGTCAATCCCGCGAACGAGGTCGGTCCCGCCTCCATCGCGACATTCACGTCAAAGGACCGGGCGCTTTCCCCAGCCGAGATCCGGATCGTGCTCGCACAGGTCGAGCACGTGCCGACGCTGCCGACCATCCGGCTCGGTCTTCAATTCATTCTGCTGACGATGGTGCGCAAGAGCGAGTTACTCGACGCTGTTTGGGATGAGGTTGATTTTGAGAATGCGGTCTGGAGCATCCCAAAGGAGAGGATGAAGCGCCGCAAGCCGCACAATGTCTATCTGTCGCGCCAATCGCTCGACATCATGATTGCGCTGAAGACTTGCGCTGGAAACTCACGTTACGTCCTGCCGTCACGCTACGACGCCGACGCACCGATGTCCCGCGCTACCTTTAACCGGATCACCACCGCGATCGCCGAACGCGCCAAGACGCAGGGGCTTCCGCTCGAGCCCTTCACCGTCCATGACCTGCGCCGGACCGGCTCGACGTTGCTCAATGAGCTCGGGTTCAATCGCGACTGGATCGAAAAATGCCTCGCCCACGAAGAGAGCCGCGGCTCGCGCGGTGTCTACAACAAAGCGGAGTATGAGCAGCAGCGCCGCCACATGTTGCAGGAGTGGGCGGACATGATCGACGCCTGGACTAAAGGCGGAAGCCACGCGTCGACTCTTTTCCCGCCATCCATGCGGTCGATCTCGCCGGAGGTTACTATCTCACCGGCCGACTCTTCCGCAGCCGCACGTCGGGGGAGGGAGCTCGCTTGATCAGAGAAGCATCTGAAGCGCGGCGGCGCTCCTCGATCCACACCTCGACTTCGGCGACATCCCAGACCACACACCGCGCCGTAAGATAAAAGCGGCGCGGAAATTCGCCGCGTTGCTCCATCTCGTAAATCGTTGTGTCCCCAAGAGGCACAATTTTTCGCAGTTCGGGACGCCGGATGGTCCGTCCGGATTGTAGAACCTTTTGGGCCAGTGGGCGTGTCGGTCTGTCGTGTTGCCGTTCGAACGGATGAGACGCGCCGTTCGCGTGGATCTCGGTCTTTTTCGAAGGCGACACCGGGCTGTGTCGTGACGACCTCCGTTCCATGCGATTTCTCCTGCGTCAGGGTTTTGCTGAACAGTGGACCAGGACTTCGCCGGAAATGAATGGAACTGTTGCCGCCGGGGTGGGGCCGGATACGATGGCGCACAAATAGGACGGCCTCGCTGGAAAGGAGGTTTTTATTGGGCTTCCTCACGCTTCGGCTCGGTGAGCACGATGCGATCGCCGAGGGGCTGGGCGTCGAGCTGGATCGTCAGCCCTTTGCCGTTGTCGTGCGGAAATGCAGCGCCGATGTTTTGACCAGATCGCTTTCTTTCCTTCGCGGCGTTCCTTGACGCTGTAGGCGATCAGTGTCGGTTGGTTGTTGCTCATGGTGTCTCCTTTTGTTGTGAAGCCCACAGCGGGGCTTGATGCGGTTCGACCACGGACAGATCCGGCGCGCGTCAATCGCTTTTGAGCGGAACCGGAACGCAAGGCCGTCTGCGCTTCTCCAGCGCAACGGCCTCTGTCGTTTTGGGGGAAAGCGATTGACGGTCTTCGCGGCCGATCTGTCCGTATAACCCCCATCCTTCAAGCCCGCGTGGTTTCACCACGGGGAGCGGCAATACCCGCTCTGCACCACAACAGCGAACAGGGCCGCAGGCGCTCGCCGCCCCAGTTCCGGTCTGAAAACATTGTCGAGCTCGGTGTCTTATGTTGGGCACTGTTCACGCTTGCTATCTATGTTTCCCGTTTTTCGTTGGCCTCACGGCGGGGATCTATGCATTTCAAGCTGGGACGGGTCCGTTCGGCGCCATCGTCGTTGGCTTCGTTGCGGGTGGTTCCGCACTCGTGCTCGGGCGGTACGCCTTCTCCGTCGCGCGCGGTCCCGTTGTCCGCCTTCTCGTTGAGCTGCTATTCGTTGTTCCGGCTGCCCGCGCCGGGTATGATGTGACCCTTGCCCTTTCACACATCGGTATTCCCTCGGAATGGTGGCGGGAGTCGTTCGCTATGCTTGGCGCCATCGCCGTCGGAAGCACCGCCTGGGCGCGCGTGTCGATGTTGAGCGAGCCCGCTCTCAGACCCGGGCGTTGCGCTCGGCCCAGCCCAGCCGCCGATTGGGGCGACGACCACGGGCAGGTGACTTTACGGGTTTATCGTCTCTCCGTTGGGATCAGCGCGGATATCCGGTCGTCTAACATGACCGCGACCTCGCGGTCCTCTCTCACGCGTCGATTGAGTCGGGTGAATCTCGTCGGCAGACTACGATCCGGTGTGTCGCTGCGTGCGCGTTGTTTTCTGTCGGTCACCTTTCTGCACGCCAGGTTTTCTTTTCCTTCGCCTGGAATGCGGGGCTTCTTGTCTGAGCCGATCGCTAGCTGGCACGTCTCCTAAATGCAGTTCAGCGCACGCGAGCACCTAGCCTCTCATTGGCTTGATCTGGCCGAAGGCCGGCTACGCCTCGATCGCCTGAACCGCAACGGCGGCGGTGAGACTTTCTTCCCCTGGGCTTTGCCCATTCCTCGCGAGGCAAGAAAGTCTCACCGCCCCCATCCTCCGCTGCGCTGCGGCCCGAACGGGTGCGGCGTCGATCGCCTTCGGCTTTCAGATCGCCATCGAGGCCGCGGTGGTCGCGGAGCTCGAAAACAGCAAGGAGAAAGTGACATGGCTAACATCGGCGCATTCAAGAAATCCGGCCAGGAATTCCAGGGCGAGATCGTCACCCTGAGCCTCCAGACCAAGGGTGTCCGCATCGTCCCCGAGGCAGACCGGACCAACGAGAACGCACCAAGCCACCGGGTGTATGTCGGTCGCGCCGAGATCGGGGCCGCCTGGTCGAAGCGTTCCACCGAAGGTCGCGATTATCTCTCGGTCAAGCTGGACGATCCGAGCTTCAACGCTCCAATCTACGCCAACCTCTTCGACGACGAAGACTCCGAAACCTACACCCTGATCTGGTCTCGCGGCCGCAAGCCCAACGGCGAATAAGCGGCATCCGGCGTCACGCCCCGCTCACCAGAGCGGGGCGTTTTGCTATCGCTTGTTTGACGAAGGCCGCGCCGGCTCGTCGCTTGCGATCCTCTGCGCTGCGCGCCATCACAGAATCACGTCTTCTCGCCGACCCACGTCGACCGAAAAAGGGTCTTCAGCCCTTTCGTTTTGGCAATTTCGTTCGCTCCCCGCGCGCTTCGTCATCGGGTTGCACGAGATCAACGTGGTTGATGCCGAGAGCATTGGCGAGATGGAAGAGTGTCACCACGGTAGGGTTGCGCCGTCCCCGCTCGAGGTCGCTAACATATTGCTGGGTGAAGCCTGAGATCTCGGCGAACTGCTCCTGGGTGAAGCCCTTCTCCCTCCGTAGCTTTCCGAAATTCCGGCCCACGAGCTTGCGCATATCCATGCGCGCAAGTTGCGTCTTTACACACTATCGGGTTTATCTCCTATAATGTGTATTCGAGGCTAATCGCCTGCGCCATCTGGAGTACGGCAAAACGATGGCGTAGCCTCCATCTTCAGGCATACGTTATCCCTAGGATGTCACCCGCCGAGCACCATGACACCAATGCAAAAACCCCCGCTCGATCCCGATGTTACCGACGTGGCGCCATCCGTCCCGACGCTAACGGGCTACGATCAGGAACACCTGGTGACTTATCTGCGCCTGCTCGATGCCGACGCCGAGGGCGCCGACTGGCGCGAAGTTGCGCGGATCGTTTTGCATATTGATCCGGATCGAGAGCCGGATCGCGCGAGACATGCATTTGACAGTCATCTGGCCCGAGCAAAATGGATGACTGAGCACGGCTATCGACATTTATTGCGCGGCGGCGCTTCCAGCTAGAGTGAATTATTTTCAACTCCACTTTTTTAGGATACGGATTTTCTCCGCTACATCGGAGCCATATTTCTGTAACACGCGTGATGCACTTATGGACTTTCCTCAACCTTCGATTGTTGAGATGATCGCGCCGCTATCCTGACCGCTAACGTGACAGGAGAAACGACGCGATGCCTCATTCCGATTGGCGATCAGCTGCAGCCTATGATCGCGCCCGGGAATTGGAGCCAGCCGGCTTTGCCTGGGAATGCCTTCGCCGCAATCCGGACTACTACCGCGACCATCGTGAGCTCGCGCATTCGAGATCCGATCCTGTCGTGACCGCAGCGTTCAGAATAAGATGGGGGCTGTGCTTTTGCGGCTGACCCGGCGGGGTCGTCGCAGGATCAGGCCATCTTCTGGGCACCCGAAGTTCTGCCGACAATCATTCCGATTGTTCGAAGCACTGTCGCGTCCAACGGCAATGGACTCAATCTGGCCGAGATGTCAGCCGGCGAAATCCGGCAGGCCTCTGATGGTTGGCATATTCTCTTGCGCATTGGCAGGCTCGAACACCGGCTTTGGCTGAGAGAGCCGCCGGTCGTCGGCTCGCTATATGCGGCCGAATTGCCGTTCGATGATGATTTCGAGATTCGTGCCCACGCCGCGCGACGTCTCTGGCGGGCGCTCAATGGGCGCGCCGCTGGCCCTGCGTTTCATGAACTGTCCCCACAACGGCGACAGCGACTGGCCCTGGCGCTACGCGCGCTCGATGGCCGCATCGAAGGCAACAACTATCGTGCGATTGCCGAGGGCCTGTTTGGCGCCAAGCGCGTCCCCGAACGGGCCTGGAAGACCCACGACTTGCGCAACCGTACCATCCGCCTTGTGCAAAATGGTTTTGCCCTGATGCGCGGAGGCTATCGCGCGCTGTTGCGTCAAGGGCGTCGCAGGAAATGACTTACTGATTTGGGTGGGGGTACCGCAAATCCACCCCCCCGATAATCGGCATCCCCCTTCGCACGTCCACTCCGCCATCGTGACCCGAGATGCGCCGCGAACCTCGCGGACGCTCCACGAGACGACGGAGTTTTTCAGATGCCCGATCCGAACGCCGGATTGCCGCCGCGTTACCTGCGCACGCCCGAAGCCGCGCGATTCCTCAGCCTGTCTGGCCGGACACTGGAAAAGCACCGGACCTACGGTACCGGTCCCGCCTACGAAAGCTCGGCGGACGTGTGGTCTACGCGCTGGAGGACCTGAAAGCCTGGGCCGACCGTGGCGCCAAGACCTCGACCTCCGATCCCGGCGCTGGGACCGTGTTGCCCGCCAAACGCCATGCCGCCGGGCTGCAGCCCTATGCCGGCCAAGTGCGCCGTTGATCGCCACGGGAGGCAGTGTCGATGAGGTGCGGTTACACTTCAGAACGTGAGCAGCTCGATCTGTTCCGTGCGCTTCCCGGCGATCTCACAGCCCGCGATGCGCAGGACTTGATGGCCTATCCCTTCTTCTCGCTCGCCAAGTCAAAGCGCACCGTTCCCATCGATTTCCGCGCCGGCACGATCAGTATTCGCGTCGAAGCCGTGTCCGAGCACGGCATGGCGACCATCTGGGATGCCGACGTGCTGATCTGGGCTGCCAGCCAGATCGTCGAGGCCCGTGACGCCGGTTTGAAGACGTCGCGGCTGATGGCGGCGACGCCTTACGAAATCCTCACCTTCGTTGGCCGCGGCACCAGCGCGCGGGATTACGACCGGCTCAAAGCTGCGCTCGATCGGTTGCAATCGACGACCGTCATGACCTCTATTCGCCAGCCGACGGAACGTCGGCGGCATCGTTTCTCCTGGATCAACGAATGGAAGGAGACGGCAGATCGGCACGGCCGGCCACTTGGGTTGGAGCTGATCCTGCCGGACTGGTTCTACACCGGGGTGTTGCAAGAGGCGCTCGTGCTCACCATCGACCGGGCGTATTTTGACCTCACCGGCGGCCTGGAGCGATGGCTCTATCGGCTCGTGCGCAAACACGGCGGCCGCCAGGAAGGCGGTTGGAGTTTCGACCTCAAACACCTTCACGCCAAATCCGGCAGCCTCTCGCCCCTAAAACACTTCGCCTATGACCTGCGTGAGATCGTGCGCCGCGAGCGGCTGCCCGGCTATCGACTGATCATTGAGCGCGCCTTGCGCGGCACCGAGCGCCTCGCCTTCACACCCATTCCTCTCGATCCGCTAGCGGCCGCTCTGCGCCGTCGTGCCCTTGCAACCGCATCTGGGGAAAAGCTGTGAATCATGTCGTGCTATCGGGGACCGCAACCCACGTGCCATCGGGGACCCGACCCTCGTGCTATCGGGGACCGGAATCGGGCGAAACGGTTTGGCGCTCAACAACTTGCTGCGCCCGTAACTTCTCTAACGCTAAATCCTTCGGATTCTTCTAACGGACCGCACGTTTTCCACCGTTGGGAATAACCGATAGTCATTCGAGCCCGGAACGCTCACAGCCGCTGCGCTCCTCACCGAAATACCTGGCGGTAAGGCGACCATCGCGCCGCAACTGAAAGGCGTTGAGGAGCTCGACAATTCTTCTCTGCAGAAGGGGGAACGCCATGAGTGACCTCACCCCATGTCGAGCTCCTGTGGCTGGAGAAGCGCATCGAGAACTGGATTCGCTTCGGCCGTGCCGCCGAGGAACGAATTCTCGATAAGCGGCGGCGGATCCTGTCGTTTGCGCCGCGTAGCATCTTTGCGTTCGTCCGTTGGACCTCCAACGACTTCGGCACCGTCATATCCCGCATCGATATTTTGCGGGCTGTCGCGCCCGGTCAGCGCTGCGCGACGGTGCCCTATGTGCGGCCCGGCGGCGACATCCTGTTGCGTCTCTCGGGCTGGCCCAAGGTCGAGCGCGTGTTGCAGATTGTTGACGCCGTCGAGGCGCTCGGCATCGACCCGGCTGACGCAGCCCCAGACTATTGGCACCACGTCCACAACCGTCTCTCCGTCGATGAAGTACCACGCGCATACACGCGGTCGCGCCACCAGGCATCGCTTCCACCGGCGGCGGATCGCGCTGTGACCAGCCGCGTGGTGACATTTCTGACGACGCTGGGGGCCGTCGACTGTTGTGCTGTCGACGATCGGGACAAAACCGGTCCCCCAGTATCTATGGAACGCTTCCGAAAGCGCGCCCACCGGTCTCTACAGATTGCTTGCCACTGGCCCACTTGCCGTCACCAACCTTGTCGCAGCCCAGCCGCCTGAACCTCTGGCGACATTCCTCGCGGATGGGAACTATCTGCCCCGCGACGTGCCGATGCTGAAGCGGGTTCTGGCGCTGCCTGGGCAGATGGTTTGCCGAGACAACCTCACCATCACGGTCGACAAGATTTGGGTAGGCGAGGCGCACGAGCACGACAGCCGCGGTCGCCCGCTGCCCATCTGGCAGGGCTGTCACGTCGTCGCCGACGGCGAAGTCTTCCTCATGAACTGGCGGTCGGTGACTCACTCGACGGGCGATATTTCGGCGTGCTGCCGGCGAGCGCGATCATCGGAAAGGCGGAGCCGCTTTGGACCAGCGGGGAGGAATGATCTTGCTGTCATTTTGCAAACTTCCCGCCATTCCTTTGTTCGGTCGAAACACGGACCATTCCTCCGTCCCGGCCAGGGTTAGCACCGCCGTCGCGCACCGCGGCGGTCAAGGGCGGCCGTCGAGGACCCCGGCGCGCCAGCGCTTCACCCTTGACGGTCGCGAGCACGATGGCAGCCTTGCTATCACTCGGGACGATGATGTGCATCATGACGATTTTGGCATCGTCGATGCTGTCAAACAGTGCAGCGCAAGCCGGGCGAACATCGCCGCCGACACATCGAGCGAGCAGTAAATCCTTCCATCCCTTCGCGGCATTTGTCACCGAGGCGTCCAAGCGCTTTGGTGTGCCGGAACGCTGGATACGCGCGGTGATG
>CAVSZM010000014.1:0-55711 GCA_963732455.1 uncultured Alphaproteobacteria bacterium
CCGCGAACGCCAGCATGGCGCCGCCGAGTATCAGCGAGGTCACGCCATACACCGCGTCGAAATAGCCGAGCGGCCAGGGCGCGACCGCGACCGCGACCAGCACTACCGTATAAAGCAGGATCTGCAGCCGCGTCGCATCAGGACCGGCGACGACGGGCAGCATCGGCACTCCGGCGCGCGCGTAGTCGTCGCTGCGAAACAGCGCCAGCGCCCAGAAATGCGGCGGGGTCCAGAAGAAGATGATCAGGAACAGCAGCAGCGGCTCGATCGACATCGAGCCGGTCGCCGCCGCCCACGCCACCACCGGCGGCAGTGCACCGGCAGCCCCTCCAATCACGATGTTCTGCGCGGTCCAGCGCTTCAGCGCCATCGTGTAGATCACGACGTAGAAAAAGATCGTGAAAGCGAGCAGCGCGCCGGCAAGCCAGTTGACCAGGATACCGAGCGTCATCACCGCGAAGAACGCCAGCGTCATTCCGAACGTCAGCGCTTCCGGCCGGGTGACGCGTCCACGCGGAATCGGCCGGTTGGCGGTACGCGACATCAGCGCATCGATATCGCTCTCGTACCACATGTTCAGCGCGCCGGAGGCTCCGGCGCCGACCGCGATGCACAGGATCGAGGTGAACGCCAGAACCGGATGGACGTGGCCTGGCGCGATCATGAGGCCGACCAGCGCGGTGAAGATCACCAGCGACATCACCCGCGGCTTCAATAGCGCGATATAGTCGGCAACAACGGCCTCGGAAATCCGGGGCGAAAGCTCGATGGCGTTGTGATCGACAACCGACAAGACAGGTCTCGCTTCCTTAAAGGCGCGGCGCAGTCAAACGCCTGCGCATTCGCACTACTGCACGCGCGGCAGCACCTCGAACTGGTGGAACGGCGGCGGCGACGGCAACGTCCATTCCAGCGTGGTGGCGCCCGCACCCCACGGATTATCGGCTGCCTGTTCCTTGCGCGCAAACGCATCGACCAGGCCCCAGATGAATATCAGCACGCCGAACCCGGAAATGTAGGAGCCGATCGAGGACACCAGATTCCAGCCGGCGAACGCGTCGGGATAATCGACGTAGCGACGCGGCATGCCGGAAAGACCGAGGAAGTGCTGCGGGAAGAACACCAGGTTGACGCCGATGAAGGTGAACCAGAAGTGCAGCTTGCCGATGGTCTCCGAATACATGTAGCCGGACATTTTCGGGAACCAGTAATACCAGCCGGCGAAGATCGCGAAGACCGCGCCGAGCGACAGCACGTAGTGGAAGTGCGCGACGACGTAATAGGTGTCCTGCAGCACGCGGTCGACGCCGGCGTTGGCAAGCACGACGCCGGTGACACCGCCGACCGTAAAAAGGAAGATGAAGCCGATCGCCCACAGCATCGGCGTCTTGAACTCGATCGAACCGCCCCACATCGTGGCGATCCACGAGAATATCTTCACGCCGGTCGGCACCGCGATCACCATGGTCGCGGCGACGAAATAAGCCTGGGTCGCCGAGGACATGCCGACGGTGTACATGTGGTGTGCCCACACCACGAAGCCGATACCGCCGATCGCGACCATCGCATAGGCCATGCCGAGATAGCCGAATACCGGCTTCTTCGAGAAGGTCGAGACGATCTGGCTGACCATGCCGAAGCCGGGAAGGATCAGGATGTAGACTTCGGGGTGACCGAAGAACCAGAACAGATGCTGGAACAGCACGGGGTCGCCGCCGCCGTCGGCGGAGAAGAACGTGGTGCCGAAATTGCGGTCGGTAAGCAGCATCGTGATGGCGCCGGCGAGCACCGGCAGCGCCAGCAGCAGCAGGAACACCGTGACCAGGATCGACCAGACGAACAGCGGCATCTTGTGCAGGGTCATGCCCGGCGCACGCATGTTGAAGATCGTGGTGATGAAATTGATCGCACCGAGGATCGAGGAGGCACCGGCGAGATGCAGCGACAGGATCGCAAAATCGACCGCGGGGCCGGGATGGCCCGAGGTCGACAGCGGCGCGTAGATCGTCCAGCCCGCGCCGACGCCGTTGGCGCCGGGTTCACCCTCGACGAAGGTCGAGATCAACAAGAGCGCGAAAGAGGCCGGCAGCAGCCAGAACGAGATGTTGTTCATGCGCGGGAACGCCATGTCCGGCGCGCCGATCATCAGGGGCACGAACCAGTTGCCGAAGCCGCCGATCATCGCCGGCATCACCATGAAGAAGATCATGATCAGGCCGTGCGAGGTCACGAACACATTGTAGGTATGGGTCTCGTGGAAAAATTGTACGCCCGGATACATCAGCTCGACGCGGATCATGATCGACATCGCCGCGCCGATGACGCCGGCGATAATGGCAAACACCAGGTACATCGTGCCGATGTCCTTGTGGTTGGTCGAATAGACGTAACGCCGCCAGCCGGTCGGATGGTCGTGCGCATGATCGTCATGGGCGTGATCGGTATGAGCCGGTGTCGCTGCGGTCGTTGCCATTTTCAAATCCTGCCTTGCAGTCCTTTTCGGACCTCGCGGTCCCGTCGCCCTTGTCCCGTCGATGCGCCTGAAGCTTTTTTGGCTTACTGCGCCGCTGCGCCGGCCGAAGCGAACGAATTCGCCGGCGCGGTTGCAAATTTCTTCTTCGCCCCTTCTACCCAGGTCGCGAATTCCTGATCGTTCACCACCCGTACCGCGATCGGCATGAAGGCGTGATCCTTGCCGCAAAGCTCGGAACACTGGCCGTAGAACATGCCGAGCTTGGTGGCCTTGAACCAGGTTTCGTTGAGGCGGCCGGGAATCGAGTCGATCTTGATGCCGAATGCCGGGACGGCGAAGGAGTGGATCACGTCGGCGCCGGTGGTTTGAATCCGGATCACCTTGTTCACCGGCACGACCATTTCGTTATCAACGCCGAGCAGCCGGGGCTTCTTGTCCTGGGCCAGCAGGGAATCGAATTCAAACTTGCCGTTGTCGGGATAGGCATAGCTCCAGTACCACTGCTTGCCGGTCACCTTGATCGTCAGATCGGCCTTGGGAAGGTCGAGTTGCAGAAAAAGCAGCCGGAACGACGGCACCGCGATGCCGACCAGGATCAGCACGGGAATCAGGGTCCAGGCCACCTCGATCAGGGTGTTGTGGGTGGTCCTGGAGGGGATCGGGTTGGATTTGGCGTTGAACTTGACGACAACGATTACCAATAGCGCCAGAACGAACAGCGTGATGACGGTGATCAGCACCAACAGGAAATTGTGGAACCAGGTGATGTTGTCCATCACCGGTGTGGCCGATTCCTGCAGCTTGAATTCCCACGGTGCTGGCTGCCCCAATTCGGCGAATGCCGCTCCGCCGGCCGCCAATGCAATGCCGGCCACCGCAAATCCCAGCAACCGCCGGCCCGTTTGGCCTTTCGACATCTTCATGCCGCTCGCGCTCCCTTGATAGATCCCCAAAGCACTCCGCCGGACGGCTGGAAATGCTGCACGATCCGCCCCCTGACAAACGGCCTTGGGATGTACTTTAGAAGTACCTGGGCCAGATCGCTAGAACGCGTCGAAATCCAGCCTCTCAAACCATAATTCTCAGCCTCTCGCAATGCAGTAGTACGGCGCGGAGCGATGCGTCAGCGCCTATTCCCTTGATGTCACATTTTCCCGTGAAATCAGGCAAAAGCCCCGCATTCGCACCGCCGAGGCGCTTGACAGACGGATTGCCCGATGTAGGCACAGAGAGGGTGCTCCACTGGAACCTGATTCGCGAGCTGCGGAGCAGCCATCCCGGCGCCGGATCGCCTTCAAGGCGCCGTCATTGCGGTATCAATCCGCAGTTTGGACCCAGGCACTGTCAACGGAATATCAAGGGATCGACCCTTATGGGGCCTTCGACATACAAGGCGAGAAGAGCCGCAACCCGCGGCAATCCGTTTGCCAATGGCGGCAGCCGATGGCTGAGGGGCAGTCTTGCGATCGCCTTCCTTGTCAGCCTGACCGCGGCCGCCAGCGCCCAAGGCGCGGTGCGCTCGGTCCATGGCGACTGGCAGATTCGCTGCGACACGCCGCCTGGCGCTCAGGCCGAACAATGCGCCCTGATCCAGAGCGTGGTGGCGGAAGATCGCTCCAATGCCGGCCTCACCGTCATCGTGCTCAAGACCGCCGACCAGAAGAGCAAGCTGATGCGGGTGGTGGCGCCATTGGGCGTGTTGCTGCCCTCGGGCCTCGGCTTGAAACTCGACAATGTCGACGTCGGCCGCGCCGGCTTCGTGCGCTGCCTGCCCAATGGCTGCGTTGCCGAAGTCGTGATGGACGACAAGTTGCTGGGCCAGTTGCGCACCGCCAAGACCGCGACCTTCATCATTTTCGAAACTCCCGAAGAGGGCATCGGCTTCCCGCTGAGCTTGAACGGGATCGGCGAGGGGTATGACAAATTGCCGTGAGGGAACGACCTACGCGACCGCAGGCCCTCCCTTTTTCTCGCGACTGTGATTAGCTTGAAGTCATCGTCGTCCTGGCCGAGCTTTTGACGCGAGCGCCGGGAACCATATTTACGGGTTGCAGTGTTTTAAGGCGACTTTCCGTGAGCCTTTCTTAAAACACGAAGACTTGCGGTTATGGCTCTCCGCGCTCGCGGGGAACGACAGGAACATCCGCATTTGGAGCTTTCATGACCCCCACAACCTCCCTGCTCGACCGCGCCAATCTCGACCGCGATTCCGTGCGCCATCAGGTCGCGCGGGGCCTTGGGGGCGCGGACGACGGCGAGTTGTTTCTGGAATACAGCCAGACCGAAGCGCTGATGTTCGACAACGGCCGCCTGAAGCAGGCGACCTATGACACCTCGCAAGGTTTCGGCTTGCGCGCGGTGAAGGACGACGCGGTCGGCTATGCACATTCTTCCGATGTCTCTTTGCCGGCGCTGATCCGCGCCGCCGACGCAGTGCATGCGGTCCGCGGCGGCTATAGCGGGACTTTTGCGGCAGCACCCCCGCGCACCAATGTGCGGCTCTATGGCGACGACAATCCGCTGGACGCGTCTGGTTTCGAGAGCAAGGTCAAGCTGCTCGCCGAGATCGACGCCTACGTCCGCGACAGGGATCCGCGGGTGCGACAGGTGACGGTCAGCCTTGGCGCGACCTGGCAGGTGGTGGAAATTCTGCGCCCCGACGGCGAGAGCTATCGCGATATCCGCCCCCTGGTGCGCGTCAACATTTCAGTCGTCGCCGGTCAGGGCGATCGTCAGGAAAGCGGCAGCAAGGGCTATGGCGGCCGCGAAGGCTATGCGCGCTTCATCGAAACCAAAGCGTGGCGTGAGGCCGCCGACGGCGCGATCCGCGAAGCGCTGGTTAATCTCGAATCCGTCCCCGCGCCCGCCGGCGAAATGGACGTTGTGTTAGGGGCCGGCTGGCCCGGCGTGATGCTGCACGAAGCCGTCGGTCACGGGCTCGAGGGCGACTTCAACCGCAAGCAGACGTCGGCTTTCGCCGGCCTGATGGGCCGGCAGGTCGCGGCCAAGGGCGTCACGGTTGTCGACGACGGCACCATTGCGTCGCGGCGCGGCTCATTGTCGATCGACGACGAGGGCACGCCGACAAACCGCACTGTGCTGATCGAGGATGGCATCCTCGTCGGCTACATGCAGGATCGCCAGAACGCCCGGCTGATGAACATGAAGCCGACCGGCAACGGCCGCCGCCAGGGCTATTCGCATGTGCCGATGCCGCGCATGACCAACACCTATATGCTCGCCGGCCAGCGCGACCCCGCCGAAATCCTTGCCTCGGTTAAGAACGGAATCTACGCCGCGAACTTCGGTGGCGGTCAGGTCGACATCACCTCGGGCAAGTACGTGTTCCAGTGTACCGAGGCCTACAAAATCGAGAATGGCAAGGTCGGCGCGCCGTTGAAGGGCGCGATGCTGATCGGCAACGGTCCGACCGACCTGCATCGCATCACCATGGTCGGCAACGATCTCGCGCTCGATACCGGCATCGGCACCTGCGGCAAAAACGGCCAGGGCGTACCGGTCGGCGTCGGTCAACCGACGCTGCGCATGGAGCGCATTACCGTCGGAGGAACCGGCTGATGCGCATCGAGAAAGAATTCGCGGCCCCGAAGTCGCATGGCTGGCGCGGCCAATTCGTTCAGGTCGCGGCGATCGTGCTCGCCGTTTTCCTCGCCAAGGGCGCCCTCGCCGAGCCGTTTTACGTTCCGTCCGGCTCCATGGAGCCCACGCTCCTGATCGGTGATGCGCTGCTGGCCTCCAAATATCCATACGGCTACGGCGCCGCCTCGCTGCCGATACAAATTACTTTGCCCGAGACCGGACGTTTGTTCGGCGGGGCGCCGCAGCGCGGCGATGTCGTCGTATTTCGCTGGCCGGGCGACCGTTCGCAAGCCTGGGTCAAGCGCGTTGTCGGCCTGCCCGGCGATCGCATCCAGATGCGGCAGGGCCAGCTCTTCATCAATGACCATGCCGCGTCCCTGAAGCCCGATGGCATTGGCGAAACAGAAGACGAAAAGGGCGCTGTCGAACCGGCCTATCGCTATGTCGAGACCTTGCCGGGCGGTGTCGCGCACGCGATTTTCAAGCTTCGCGACAATGGCCGGCTCGACAACACGCCTGAGGTCACCGTGCCGCCGGACCACCTGTTCGTGATGGGCGACAACCGCGACAACTCCGCCGACAGCCGCGTCCCGGTGCGCGAAGGCGGCGTCGGAATGTTGCCGATGGATAATCTGGTCGGCCGCGCCGATGCCGTCGTCGGGTCGTGGGATCTCGGCATTCGCAGCCAGCCGGTATGGACCTGGCTGTCCGGTTTCCGTGTTGCGCGGTTCTTCACCGCTGTGCATTGATCGCGACGCCTTGAATACACGCGCGTTTCTCGCCGCCGCGCTCAGCAATCCGGTCAATGAAACAATTGCCGACGAATTATTCAGGCTTGAGCTGCCGGACGCGTGGATCGTCTCCGGATGTCTTGTGCAGACCGCATGGAATGTGCTGACAGCGCGCGCCGTCGATTACGGCATCAACGACTACGATATTTTCTATTTCGATCCCGACACCTCGTGGCAGGCCGAGGACGCCGTGATCCGCGATTTGCGGGACCGGCTGGCCAGCCTCGCCGTCAGACTCGAGGTACGCAACCAGGCACGCGTCCACCTCTGGTATCCGGCAAAGCACGGGCTGCCCTATCCGGCGCTGCAATCTTCGACTGACGGCATCGACCGCTTCCTGACCAAAAATACTCAGGTCGGAATCCGCCGCACGCATGATGGTCATGACGTCTATGCGCCGAACGGCGTTGACGATATCGCCAACATGATCGTCCGGCCCAATCCGGGTCCGAATTTCTCGGCAGCAAACTACGAGGCGAAGGCAAGGCGCTGGAAAACGCTGTGGCCGGAACTCACGGTGCTGGCTGCCGAAGCCGGATCATAGCGAACATTTCTCTCGGTCGTCGTCGCCGCGAAGGCGCAGACCCATAAGCACTGATGTTTATTGTGATACGGGTTCTGCGGCTTCCCATCAACCACCACCTACCTCACCACGCCCGAGATAAATCCGGCTTTTCGTCGCGGCGGCTTGATTTCCTTTTTCAAAAAACAGTGCGCGTCTTTTCCGACATATCCCGGTCGCGCATAGGTCCAGGCCCGGCATTTGTTGTCGCCAGTACACGCTGCCTTGCAGGCATCTTCGCCGTCGCCGCTTTTAAGCTCGAAATTGCGGTAATCGCCGCCAAACCGGTCGATCGAGGTTTCGATCGCCCCATCGCGCGGCTCCACCACGCCGGCGCCGCGCACGCCCGAAACGCAGCAATTATCCTGAATGCGGGCAGGCACACTGTTCTTCAGCCAGCAGACGGCGCCGCCGGCAGCATCGGTCGGGTAGTTGAAACTCCACGCCCGGCAACGCCGGTCGCGCTCGCACAGCAACGCACAATCGGCGGGATCTCCCGAAGGGACCAGCGAACTCTGGTAATCGCTGCCCGGACGATCGAAATTGGCCTGGGCTTGCGCCGCTCGCGTGGCCATGACGGCCGCCAAAAAAGCGAGCATCACCGCACACGCCCTGCGCAGGCGACCTCTTCCGAAACGCGATTGCTTTCGAACGGCGCACGATTCGCCAAAGCATGCCCTCGGGCCTGACCCGAGGGTGGGGCGGTTTGGCGAAGATATCATACGCTCTTTCAACAGTTTAGAGCGCGATCGGACGCAAAACCGGATTCCGCTTTACCGATCGCGCTCTGGTAGGACGCACCGCCGTTCGCAGATTGCCATTTGATCGCCACGAACCTGTACGGCGGATGAACGGCGGAAGAGCCCGTGAACAGGCTAATTTAGAACGCGTATTCCTCATAGGCCGGTTCCACCGAGCCGTGCCAGGGGCCCTGGAACTTCTCCAGCATCTCCTGGGCGGGGCTGCGTCCAGAGTCGATAATCCGCTCTAGCGGTTCGAGGTAACGGCTCTCGTCACGGCCGGTGTGATCGATGCGGCCGCGCCGCCGCAACCCTGAATGCGACAGCGTCAGGCATTCCCTGGCGATTTCGAACAGATAGCGATCCCTGATCCTGGCCTTGAAGCCCAGGCGCGGCGCATCGTCGCGCAGCGACTGACGTTCGTACGCATTCCAGTGCTTGGCGATGTCCCAGGCGGCATCCAGGCTGGTATCGTCGTAGAGCAATCCGACCCAGAACGCCGGCAGTGCGGGCAGCCGTCCCCACGGCACGCCGTCGGCGCCGCGCATTTCCAGATAGCGTTTCAGCCGTACCTCGGGGAAAATCGTCGAAAGATGGTTGGCCCAATCCGACAGCGTCGGACGCTCGCAGGGAAATGCGGGATTTCTGCCGTCAAAGAAATCGCGGAACGACGATCCGGCGACGTCGATATACGCGTCGCCGCGCTTGACGAAATACATCGGCACATCCAGCGCGTAGTCCACCCAGCGTTGGAACCCCATGCCGTCCTCGAACGCCCACGGAATCATCCCGGCGCGCGCATTGTCGGTATCGCGCCAGATCTCTGAGCGGAATGACAGGAAGCCGTTGGGCTTGCCTTCGGTGAACGGCGAATTGGCGAACAGCGCGGTGGCCACCGGCTGCAGGGCAACCGACACCCTGAGCTTCTTGACCATGTCGGCTTCCGACGAAAAGTCGAGATTGGTCTGCACCGTGCAGGTCCGGTACATCATATCGAGGCCGTATCGGCCGACCTTCGGCATGTAGTCGGTCATGATCTTGTAGCGGCCTTTGGGCATCATCGGAATCTGGGCACGCGACCATGACGGGGTCATCCCAAGCCCGAGAAAGCCGATGCCGAGGGGAGCGGCGATTTCGCGCACCTGCGCCAGATGCGCCATCAATTCGGATTGGGTTTGATGCACCGTTTCAACCGGCGCACCTGACAGTTCGAATTGTCCGCCGGGCTCCAGCGAAATCGCGCCGCCCCCGGTGACGTCATACAGCCCGATGATGTTGCCGCGCTCCATGATCGGTTCCCAGCCGAGCAGCAGCTTCATGCCTTCGAGCAGCGCGCCGATGCCGCGCACGCCTTCATAGGCGACGGGATGATGGCCCTGAAGCGTGAATGGCGTTTTTTCGTGTTCGGTGCCGATCCGGAATTCGGAAACCGGTTTCACGCCCGCTTCGAGCCACGCGACCAACTCGTCGCGCGATTGCAGCGGCGTCATATCAATCTGGTCACGCGCCATACAAATTCCGGATAAAAGGCGCTTCGACCGAACGCGCACGGTGTCGGGGGTATCCGCGGACCAACCGGTCCGCGGATGCTGGAGGCGAAAATAATATCATCGGGCAGGCGCGCT
This sequence comes from uncultured Alphaproteobacteria bacterium, assembly GCA_963732455.1. GTDB lineage: Bacteria > Pseudomonadota > Alphaproteobacteria > Rhizobiales > Xanthobacteraceae > Bradyrhizobium. The sequence goes on from CAVSZM010000014.1 coordinate 9,792, forward strand.
GTCTCTTGCTGCGGGCGGTTGCGCCTCGTCGCACGAGCAGCCCAGCCGGTCGAGCAGACCGCAGAGCTTCACGGCGTCCGCATCGGACAGTTTCGAGCCGACATGCTTTTCGATCGCGGCCGAATACGCAGCCCACATCCTCTTCTGCAGCTCCCGTCCGACCTCGGTAATCTCGACGAACTGACCGCGCTTGTCGATCTTGCACTCGCGGCGCGCCGCCAGTCCCTCGTCTACCAGACGATCGATCAGCCGCGAGGTCGAGTATTGCGGGATCAGCATTTGCTTTTCCAGCTCGACGGGGCGCATTTCGCCCGAAGGCGCGCGTGACAGCTCAAGCAGCGCGTCATACCAGGCCAGCGGCGGGAAGCCGGCTTTCTTCAAATCCTGCTCGACGGCGTCGAGCACCCGGCTCTGGACCCGCATCAGGCGAATCCAGGCGGCGGTTGCTTCGGTCGATGGTTTGCGCTTCATGACCTGGTGCCCTGTTTCCAAATTTCGTAATACACTGTGGCACCCTCAGACACGAACCTCGGAAACAAAAGGGCACTAACAACTCTATGATTCCGGTGCCACCCCTTCGAACTGAAGCTCCTAACCGAAACTTGCGGCAACTGGCGTGGGAACTTCGAATCGTCGGCACTGGTCCATATCGTGTCGGGGTCAGTGTAGCGCACTAAATGCAGCTGCATCAATCTTGACTATTTCATGCAAATGCATTTAGTCATCAGGCCGCCCATAACCAATAATTCGCAGGAAGGAAAATTCCGATGAAACTGTATTATTCGCCCGGAGCCTGTTCGCTCTCCCCCCACATCGCGCTTCTGGAAGCGGGTCTCCCCTACGATCTGGTCAAGGTCGATCTGCGAGCGAAGAAGCTCGAGAACGGCGACGACTACCTGAAGGTGAATCCGAAGGGTCAGGTGCCCGCGCTCAGCCTGGATAACGGCGAACTGCTGACCGAAGGCCCGGTCATCGTGCAAATGATTGCCGACAAGGCGGCCGGCAAGAACCTCGCGCCCGCCCGCGACAGCGCCGAACGCTACAAGTTGCAGGAATGGCTCAACTTCATCACCACGGAATTGCACAAGAACTTCGGCCCGATGTTCAGTCCGGTGCTCGCCGACGACGCCAAGGCGTTCTTCAAGGACCGGGTGATGGCCAAGTTCAAATATATCGACGGCACGCTGGCCGGCCGTGACTATCTGATGGGCAAGCATTTCACCGTCGCCGACGGCTATCTTTTCACGATGCTGTCCTGGGCCGATCGGATGAAGTTCGATCTCTCCGCGATGCCGAACCTCGTGGCTTACAAGGCCCTCGTCGCCGCGCGTCCGAAGGTCCAGGAAGCCTTGACGAAAGAAGGCCTGATGAAGGCGGCGTAAGCATTCCATGAATCGCGATAAGGCGAAGGGCCGGGATCATCGACCCGGCCCTTTTTGCAATGCTGCTCTCAAGCTCTCTGCGATGTCGTCCCTGCGAAAGCAGGGGCCCATAGCCACCGGGGCTCGTTGCTGGCGCCCCAGCGCGCCCTAAACCATCGGTCGGGTAGCTATGGATCCCGGCCCGCGCTTCGCTTGGCCGGGACGACAACCGTTTTTACACCGCAGCTACGCCGCGGCCAGCTTCTTGGGCGGGAAGCGGCCGTAGAAGGTCTCATCCTTGGCCGCCATCTCGACCAGCAGTTTCGGCGGCGTGAAGCGTGAGCCGTATTTGGCTTCCAGCTTGCGGCAAAGCTCGACGAATTTTTTCGTGCCCATGAAATCGATGTAGGACAGCGTGCCGCCGGTGAACGGTGCAAAGCCAAAGCCCAGGATCGAGCCGACGTCGGCTTCGCGGGGATCGGTAATAACGTGATCCTCCACGGTGCGCGCCGCTTCCACCGCCTGCACCACCAGGAAGCGCTGCTTCATCTCCTCAACATCGAGCGTGTCGGGATCGAGATGCTTCGGCTGCAACCCGCTCAGTTCCGACCACAGGCTCTTCTGGCCTTTGCCCTTTTCGGGATAATCGTAAAATCCCTTTCCGTTCTTGCGGCCGAAGCGACCGCGCTTTTCGACCATCTCGACCAGAAGCTTCTTCTGGGTCTGATCGACCGCATTGGCGCCGAGATCGGCCTCGGTCGCCTTCATGATCTTGAGCACCAGATCAAGCGCAACTTCATCCGAAAGCGACAGCGGTCCAACCGGCATGCCCGCCATCTTCGCGGTGTTTTCGATCATCGCCGGCGGCACGCCTTCCGTCAGCATTTCCAGGCCTTCGGCGGTGAAGCGCAGTACGCAGCGATTTGCAAAGAAGCCGCGGGAATCATTGACCACGATCGGGGTCTTGCCAATCACTCGCACATAATCAAGCGCCGTGGCGAGCGCGACGTCGCCGGTATTCCTGCCGACGATGATTTCCACCAGCATCATTTTCTCGACCGGCGAGAAGAAGTGAATGCCGATGAACTTGCTCTGATCCTTGAATTCTTCCGCCAGCGAATTGATCGGCAGCGTCGAGGTGTTGGAGGCAAAGATCGCGTCGGGTTTCAAGAGCGGCTGCGCCCTGGCGTAGGTCTCCGCCTTGACCTTGCGGTCCTCGAACACCGCTTCGATGATGAGGTCGCAATCCTTCAATACATTGTAATCAGCGGTCGCGCTGATGCGCGACAGGATGGCGTCACGATCGCTTTCCTTGGCGCGGCCCTTCTTGATCAGATCGTCGATCACGGACTTGGCGTGGCCCTTGCCCTTGTCGGCGCTCTCCTGATCGCGATCGATCAGCACCACGTCGATGCCGGCGCGCGCCGAAACATAACCGACGCTGGCGCCCATGAAGCCGGCGCCGATGATGGCCAGTTTCCTGACCCTGGTCGGCGGCACGTTCTGCGGACGACGCGCGCCCTTGTTCAATTCCTGCATCGACAGGAACAGGCTGCGGATCATTGCAGCAGCTTCCTTGCTGCGCAGGATCTGCGTGAAATAGCGCGATTCCACCCGCAACGCCGCGTCGATGGGCAGCTGCAATCCTTCGTAGACGCAGCTCATGATGGCGCGCGCCGCAGGATAATTGTCGTAGGTTTCGCGGCGGAAGATCGCATTCCCGGCCGGGAACATCATCATGCCGGCCTTGGAATAGACGGGGCCGCCGGGCAGCCTGAAGGCCTTGTCATCCCAGGGCGCGACCGCCTTGCCGCCACCCTTGATCCAGTCCTTCGCCGATTTGATGAGATCGCCTGCGGGAACGACGGCGTCGACCAGTTTCAACGCCTTGGCCTTTTCGAGATTGACGGCCTCGCCCTTCAGCAAAAGTTGCATCGCGTCCTGTGGCGGCACGATACGCGGCACGCGCTGGGTCCCGCCCGCGCCCGGGAAAAGGCCGACCTTTACTTCCGGAAGGCCAAGACGGGTCTTCGGATTCTCGGCGGCGACGCGATAGTGGCACGACAGCGTGAGTTCGAACGCGCCGCCGAGCGCCAGTCCGTTGATCGCGGCAGCCCATGGCTTGCCGCAGGTTTCGATGGCCCGGAACACCAGCGAGGATTTGCGGCTCTCGTCGAACAGCATCTGGTTGGCAGCCACCTCGCCCTTGGCCTTGAGCAGCTCGGTGTATCTGCGGTTCATGCCCTCCAGCATCGACAGATCGGCGCCGGCGGAGAATGCGTCCTTGCCCGAGGTGACGACGACGCCTTTGACCGCCGCATCGGCGGAGGTCTGTTTCACGATCTCTTCGAGTTCGGTAATCGTGGTTTCGTCGAGCACGTTCATCGAACGGCCCGGAATGTCCCATGTCACCAGCGCGATGCCGTCGGCGTCGGTTTCGACTTTGAAATTCTTGAAGGCCATTTGTTCGCTCCCAATCCAAAAGGTGTCGCTATTCACAGTTTCACTGCAGCTCTCAAGCGCGGCGGATTTCTTCTCCCCTTCCCCGCCGCAGAGGAGGGATCGGGGCTGGGGGGGTTCGCGGGCGAGATCTCGCTTGCGGCTATCCCTCCCTCCGCGAGGGGGGAGATCAGACCCTTACACCCGCTCGATGATGGTCGCAGTGCCCATGCCGCCGCCGATGCACAGCGTGATCAGTGCTGTCGACTTGTTGGTGCGCTCGAGTTCATCGAGCACGGTGCCCAGGATCATCGCGCCGGTGGCGCCGAGCGGATGGCCGAGCGCGATCGCGCCGCCGTTGACGTTGATTTTTGCGTTATCGATGTCGAACGCTTGAATGTAGCGCAGCACCACCGAAGCGAACGCCTCGTTCAATTCGAACAGGTCGATGTCCGATTTCTTCATGCCCGAGCGTTCGAACAGCTTCTCGGTCACGTCGACCGGACCGGTCAGCATCATTGCCGGTTCTGAGCCGATATTGGTGAAGGCGCGGATTTTAGCGCGTGGCTTCAGGCCGTGCTTGGCACCCGCCTCCTTGCTGCCGAGCAGGACCGCACCGGCACCGTCGACGATACCGGACGAATTGCCCGCGTGATGCACGTAGTTGATGCGTTCGATCTCCGGATGCGACTGGATCGCCACCGCATCGAAGCCGCCCATCTGTCCCACGGTTACGAAAGACGGTTGCAACTGACCGAGCGACTGCATCGTCGTTGATGGCCGCATATGTTCGTCCTTGGCGAGAATCGTGAGCCCGTTGACGTCCTTCACCGGAACTACCGAATTCTTGAAACGGCCCTCGTCCCAAGCCTTTGCGGCGCGCTGCTGGCTTTGCACGGCGTAGGCGTCGACGTCGTCGCGCGAAAAGCCGTATTTGGTCGCGATAAGATCGGCCGACACGCCCTGGGGCATGAAATAGGCCGGCACCGCAATCGAAGGATCCATCGGCCAGGCGCCGCCGGAAGCGCCAATGCCCACCCGGCTCATGGACTCGGCGCCCCCGCCGATGGTGAGTTCATGCTGGCCGCTCATGATCTGCGCGGCTGCGAAATTCACCGCATCCAGGCCGGACGCGCAAAAGCGGCTGATCTGAACGCCGGGGACGGTTTCACCGAGCCCCGCCTTCAGCGCCGCGAAACGCGCGATGTCGGAGCCGGCCTCGCCCACGGGATCGACCACGCCGAGTATGACGTCATCGACGACGTCTTCCCTGAGATTGTTGCGCTCCTTCAACGCTTTCAGCGGTGCCGTCGCCAGCGCCAGCGCGGTTACCTCATGCAGCGCGCCATCGGCCTTGCCGCGGCCGCGCGGCGTGCGAACGTGATCATAAATATATGCCTCAGGCATGACGCCCTCCTTGTATGAGGATCATAATATATAGACGAATTGGAAGATGTCGCGGATCCAGACGTGGGCCGCGGAACAATTTCTCCGATCAGAAAGCTTCCGCCGCCAGTTCCATGGTGGTCGCGCTTCCGGTCTGGATGCGCGCAAGATGCACCGACGTTTCCGGCAGCGTCCGTTCCATGAAGAAGCGGCCGGTCACCAGCTTGGTAGTCAGATAGGGCGTCGCGCCGCCGCCCGCAATCTTGTCCTGCGCGACTTTCGCCATCCGTGCCCACATGTAGGCGAAGGTGACAAGGCCGAACAATTGCATGTAATCGGTGGCGCCGGCGCCGGCATTGTCGGGTTTGGCCGTCGCATTCTGCATCAGCCATGTGGTGGCCTGCTGCAAGTGACCCAGCGCCGTGCTCAGCGGCGCGACATAGGGCTTCATGGCCTCGTCGGCGCCGTGATCCTTGGCGAAGGTGGCAACCTCATTGAAGAAAGACATCACCGCGCGGCCGCGGTCGCGCGGCAGTTTGCGTCCGACCAGGTCGAGGGCCTGAATGCCGTTGGCGCCCTCATAAATCATGGCGATGCGCGCATCGCGCACGAACTGCTCCATGCCCTGTTCGGCGATGTAGCCGTGGCCGCCATACATTTGCTGCGCCAGCACCGCGTTGGAAAATCCAAGGTCGGTCAGAACGCCTTTCATGACCGGCGTCATAAGCCCCATGTGATCGTCAGCCTCCTGACGATCCTCGGGATCGCTGGAGCGGTGAGCGACGTCGCTTTTGAGCGATGTCCACACCACCATCGCCCGCGCCGCCTCGTTGAAGGCGCGGATGGTAAGCAGCGTGCGGCGCACGTCGGGATGCACGATGATCGGATCGGCCGGCTTGTCCGGCTCCTTTGGCCCGGAGAGCGCGCGGCCCTGCAGACGATCTCGCGCGTAGGCGACGGCGTTCTGGTAGGCGACCTCCGATTGCGCCAGTCCCTGCACCGCGACGCCAAGCCGCGCCTCGTTCATCATCACGAACATGCCTTGCATGCCCCTGTTTTCCTCGCCGATCAGCCAGCCGGTGGCGCCGTCGTAATTCATCACGCAGGTGGAATTGCCGTGGATGCCCATCTTGTGTTCGATCGAACCGCAGGTGACGCCGTTGCGCGCGCCCAGCGATCCGTCTGTGTTGACCAGGATTTTCGGCACCACAAACAGCGAGACACCCTTGATACCGGCCGGAGCGCCCTCGATCCGCGCCAGCACCAGGTGGATGATGTTTTCCGCAAGGTCGTGCTCGCCGGCGGAGATGAAAATCTTGGTCCCGGTGATCTTGTAGCTGCCGTCGGCCTGCCTCACGGCCTTGGTACGGAGCAGGCCGAGATCGGTGCCGCATTGCGGCTCGGTGAGATTCATGGTGCCGGTCCACTGTCCCGCCACCATCTTCGGCACGAACATCGTCTTCTGCTCGGGCCTGCCATGCACCATCAGCGCCGCCGTCGCCCCCTGGGTCAGCGCCCCATACATCGAGAACGCCATGTTCGCCGAAATCTGGAATTCGTTGACGGCCTGGGTCAGCGTGATCGGCAATCCCTGCCCGCCATATTCGGCCGGCGCCGAGAGGCCGAGCCAGCCGCCCTCGGCCACCTGTTTGAAGGCTTCCTTGAAGCCTTTCGGGGTCGTCACCCGGCCATCGTCATGGCGGGTGCAGCCTTCGAGATCGCCGACGCGATTGAGGGGCTGCAGCACCTCTTCGCTGAGTTTCGCGGCTTCGGCGAAAATCGCCTCCCGCACATCGGCGGAAGCGTCGCTAAATCCGGGAAGATTGTCGTAGCGGTCGATCTGGAACACATCGTTGAGCAGGAAGGTAACGTCTTCCAGGGGGGCTTTATAGATCGGCATCGGTATCCTCTCGGCTGGCTGGCGGGGTTCGTTTAAGCGAGATTTCGCAGCGCAGCAATCGCTCAGTTCCAGAAATGGATCTTAGCCGGTTCCGCGGGCCGGCGGCAGGCGTTGCGACAACGTGACCGGCGCGGTCTTCGCTCGCCGCGAGTGTGCCCGGTCAATTTCGCCGGCAGGGCAACTTTCAGAGCCCACGATCCAATTCCTTAACCAGTTATTTACCGTAACACGAAAAAGTCGACGCCAGAGGCAGACGACCTGCGCGGAATTCGATTGTCTCTTCTCCAGGGGACGCGCGGGGAGGCTCAAGGCGCAGACGGTGCGCCGAAGTCGGAACCGGACGAAAGCATGAATTCGCGCGTGTCGTGGAGTGTAGAGGGCATTGATACATCCGTCCGCGAGAGGGCCGAGGCCGCCGCACGGCGGGCGGGCATGTCACTGAGCGACTGGCTTAATTCCACCCTCGGCGATTCCGCTCCTCCCAATTTTGGCTCGACCCCGGATCAAAGGCCGGTTTTGCAGAATCAGGAAACACGGGGAGTCGCGGAAATTCATCGGCGGCTGGACGCAATAACCCGCCAGATCGACCGGCTCTCGCATCCGGCTTCGCGCAACGACGCGCCCCGTGGCGAGCAAGCCATTGCGGGACAGTTGAACGACGCCATCTCGCGCCTCGATGCTCGGCTGTCGGAAATTTCAAACTCCGCCTCCGCAAAACAAGCCGAGCTTGAGGACTCTCAGAGCAAGGCCGACCTGGTCGAGCGCGCGGCCGGACAGGTCTATCGTCCTTCCCCGCCGCTCAGCCCGGAGTCGCTCGACTTCGCGATCGCGGAAATCGCTGCCCGCCAGAACGAACTTGATAACGCTGCGCCCCAGCCGACGGCGCCCGTCACGCCAGCGGTTCCGGATTTTTCTTCGCTCGAGCGTCATCTGATCAATATCACCAGCCAGATCGAAACGCTGCAGCGTCCCGACGGGATCGAGCAATCGATCGCTGCGTTTCGCGACGAATTGACCGAGATTCGTCGCGCCATTACCGAGGCGATGCCGCGCCGGGCGATCGAATCGATCGAGACCGAAATCCGCTCGCTGTCCCGCCGTATCGACGACACCCGCCAAAGCGGCGCCGACGCACCCGTGCTGGCCGGCATCGAACGCGCGCTCGGTGAAATCCGCGAAGCTTTGCGCTCGCTGACGCCCGCAGAGCAACTGGCTGGCTACGACGAGGCGATCCGCAATCTCGGTGCCAAGCTCGATCTGATTTTGCGCGCCGGCGACGATCCCGGCAAAGTCCAGCAACTCGAAGGCGCCATCACCGCGCTTCGCGCAATTGTTTCCAATGTCGCGTCCAACGACGCGCTGGTCCGGCTCAGCGAGGACGTCCACACGCTGTCGTTGAAAGTCGATCAACTTACCCGTTCGGAAAACCACAGCGATGCGTTTGCGATCCTCGAACAGCGCATCGCCGCGCTGACCTCGACGCTGGAAAGCCGCGAGCCGCCGGCAGCCCGCGAAAGCTCCGAACATCTCGAGGGGGCGCTGCGGGCATTGTCCGACCGCCTCGATCGCATACCGGCCGGCAACGACAGTGCATCCGCGTTCGCCCATCTCGAACAGCGCGTGTCTTATTTGCTCGAACGCCTCGATGCGACCACCGATCACCGTGCCGGCAATCTCGGACGGGTCGAGGACGGGCTGCAGGACATTCTGCGCCATCTCGAAACCCAGAGTGCGAACTTTGCCGCCCTGGCAGAAAGCGGCCGCAGGACGGCCGACCCCGCAGACAGCGGCCTGTTCGATATCGTCAAGCGCGAATTGTCCGATCTCCGTTTCAGCCAGTCGGAGACTAACCGTCATACCCAGGATTCGCTTGAAACCGTTCACAGCACGCTCGGCCATGTGGTCGATCGGCTGGCGATGATCGAAGGCGATCTGCGCGGGACTCGTGCCGCCCCGATCGCGCCGCAGGCGGAAACGTCGCCGGCACCTCAAGCCGCTCTCCCGCAGCCAGCCGCGGCTCAAGTCGCGATGGGGCCGCAAAAACCAGAATTGCCGAATCCCGCCGCGGCGCAATTGCATTTCGCCACCGCTCCCCGGGAATTCCATGCCGTGCAATCACCGACGGCGGCTGTCGCGGCCGTAATGCCGAAAGTGATCAGTGAAATCCTTGAGCCGCACATGGCGCAGCCGCGCGCCGCGATCGAGCCGGGTCTACCGCCCGATCACCCGCTCGAGCCAGGGACCCGGCCGACCGGGCGAGCAGCCTCGCCGTCGGAGCGCATTGCGGCTTCCGAAAGCGCAATCAGCGAAATTTCGGCGGGAACGCCCGACCAGACCAGCACATCGAATTTCATTGCCGCCGCGCGCCGCGCAGCCCAGGCCGCAGCGACCGCGCCGGCTGGCGCCAGGCCCGCCCGCAACTCGCTCAAGAACCCCGCCAGCGTCAAGGCCAAGGAGCCATCGACCATCACCTCCAAGATCCGCTCGTTGCTGGTCGGTGCGAGCGTCGTCGTCATCGTGCTCGGCACGTTCAAGATGGCGATGACGCTGCTCGACGGCGGCAACGCGCCACAACTGCCTGCCATGGAGAATTCAGGCGAGCCGCCGCCTTCGGCTCAACCGCCCGCCGCCGCTGGCGCCAAGCCGGCGACGCCGGACCCTGTGACGCCTTCGATGACCTCGCCGACACCGATCGGACGGCAATCGCTCAATAGCCCTAGCCCCGCACCGAACGACTCCGATAGCACCGCGTCGGCCACGATCCCGCAGACCACCTCGATGCCCACCACCTCGCCGGTATCGGCCAGTGATATCACCGGCGCGATTCCGGCCGTGCAGACGGCCCCCGGCGGCCGCAAACTCGGTTTGGTGCAGGTCCCGCCAACCGAAAGACTGCCGGACGCGATTGGCGGACCCGCGCTGCGCACAGCCGCCCTCAGGGGCGATCCTACCGCGGCCTATGAGATCGGCCTGCGCTTTGCGGAAGGCAAGGGTGTTGCTCCGAATTACGATGAGGCCGCGAAATGGTATGACCGCGCGGCGCAAGCCGGCGTGGTGCCGGCGATTTTCAGGCTCGCAACTCTTTACGAAAAAGGTCTGAGCGTGACGAAGGACGTCGATATCGCGCGGCGTTACTACTTGCAGGCCGCCGAGCGCGGCAACGCCAAGGCGATGCACAATCTGGCCGTGCTCGACGCCGATGGCGGCGGCAAGGGCGCCAACTACAAGAACGCCTCGCAATGGTTCCGCAAGGCGGCCGATCGCGGCGTCGCCGACAGCCAGTTCAACCTCGGCATCCTTTATGCCCGTGGCATTGGCGTCGAACAGAACCTCGCCGAATCCTTCAAATGGTTCAGCCTGGCGGCGGCGCAGGGCGACGCGGACTCAGCGCTCAAACGCGATGACATCGTCAAGCGACTCGACGCCCAGTCGCTGGCGGCAGCAAAGCTTGCGATCCAGACCTTCACGCCAGAACCCCAGCCCGACGACGCCGTCAACGTGGCGAGCCCGGCCGGCGGGTGGGATAGCGCGCCGGCGCAGGCAGCCAATCCGGCAAAGCCCGCGGCGAAGCCGGTTTCGACCAAGCGCGCCGCCCGTTAATCTGAATTATTCACCACAACAGAAGTTGCGAGGCCGGCAGCGTCAAAAAAAGCCGTCTGCCGCGGATTCTTTAGTCCCTCCCACGGACGATTTCGGTTATGCAGAGGCGCGGCAGTTGATCCGCGCTCCTCAAGAAATCATGCCGTGAGCGGTTTCGGCCAGCCTCAGGGCTAAATCCGAAGCAAACGCGCGTGCAGCTTTATCTTCCGATCGCCGACATTCCGGTCAATGTCTTCCTCATCCTTGCGATGGGCGCGGCCGTGGGGTTCGTGTCCGGCATGTTCGGCATCGGCGGCGGGTTTCTAATGACGCCGCTGTTGATCTTTGTCGGCATCGCGCCCGCGGTCGCGGTCGCATCCGTCGCCAGCCACATCGCAGCCTCGTCGTTCTCAGGCGCCATATCCTACTGGCGCCGCCGCGCTATCGACCCTGCCCTGGCGGCGGTGCTGCTGAGCGGCGGCACCATCGGCACCGCGCTTGGCGTCTGGACCTTCACACTGCTGCGCTCCCTCGGCCAGCTCGATCTCATGATTGCGCTTTCCTACGTGGTGCTGCTTACCACCGTAGGCGGGCTGATGTTCTGGGAGGGCTTGCGCGCGATCATGCGCGTGCGCCGCGGCGTGGCGGTCCCGATGCGCCGCTCGGGCAGCCACGGCTGGATCCACGGACTGCCGCTGAAGATGCGCTTCAAACGCTCCAAGATCTATCTGTCGGTGATTCCGATCGTTGTCGTCGGCGTGGTCATCGGCTTTATCGGCGCGGTGATGGGTATCGGAGGCGGCTTTATCCTGATCCCGATCATGATCTATCTGCTGCGGGTGCCGACCTCTACCGTGATCGGCACCTCGATGGTGCTGACGCTGGTCACCATGGTATTCGCCACCATGCTGCATGCCGTCACCAACCATCTCGTCGATGCGGTGCTGGCATTGATCCTGATGGTCGGCGGCGTGACCGGTGCCCAATTCGGCGCCCGCGCCGGTCAGAAGATTCGCGGCGAACATCTGCGGCTACTGCTGGGACTGCTGATTCTCGCGGTCGGAATCCGTTTCGCCATCGAACTGGTGATTCGCCCCGACGATCTCTTCACCATCCGGGAAACAGGGGGCGCCGGATGATCGCGCGTCCTTCACTCGCCGCGGTTGGCGCTGTGCTGTTGAGCACGGTTTTCGCCATCCTCCCCGCGCGCGCGGAGCGTTTGATCGTGTCGGTCTCGAACCACCGGGTCACCGTGACGCCGAACTATTCCGGCGAAGAACTGGTGCTGTTCGGCTCGGTCGAAAAGGACGCATCCACGCCGGCCAACCGCACCGGTTACGATCTCGTCGTAACCGTCAGCGGCCCCCGCGCCGACATGGTGACGCGCCGCAAGGAACGAAAATTCGGCATCTGGATCAACACCGATTACCGGCAGTTCCTGAAAGTGCCGACCTATCTCGCATTGTTTTCCAACCGGCCGTTCGACGCCATCGCTTCGCCCGAAGTCGAGCGGCGGCAGCAACTCGGCCTCAACAATGTGCTGCTCACCCAGCGCGTCGGGCCTGACTACGCCGACGTCGTCCCGAACGATGCGTTCCGCAGCGCCTTTGTTCGACTGCGCTCCGAACATGGCCTCTATCGCGAGGATACCTCCGCGGTGACATTCCTGACGCCAACACTGTTTCGCACCGGCATTCCGCTGCCCGCCGAGGTGCCGATCGGAACCTATGACGTCGAGATCAAGCTGTTTGCCGATGGCGCACTGGTGGCGCGAACCGAAACCGCGTTCGAAATCGTCAAGGTCGGTTTCGAGCAGTTCGTCGCGACCACTGCCCGCCAGAACGGTTTCATCTATGGATTGGTCACCGCATTCATGGCGCTGATGACGGGATGGATGGCCTCGATCGTGTTTCGCAAGGATTAGCAGCTCCGGGCCAGATTCGGTTTCGATGTAGAGGGTCAGTAACAGCGCGATGCGGCGATGGTGTGCAGTTTGTTGTCGCCGAGTACATGCGCCATGAAGCCCGGCGTCTGGAATATCTTCGAGAACGCGGCGTCGCGGATGCTGAGGCCCCCGCTGTAGGAACCGAACGCGGGCATTACCGCGCGCTCGCCGTCGTACGCAAAGCATCGCCGCTCCATCGAACGGCCGCGCGTGGAGACGCGCGCTTTCGGATGCAGATGACCGGCGATTTCGCCGACCGCGCCGGTCGGTTCGTGACGAAACGCAATCGGGCCAACAGCAACTTCGCTGGCGACCACGCCACCGAGATCGGACGGCAGCGCCGGATCGTGATTGCCCGAAATCCAGATCCAGTCGCGCCGCAGCTGCAGCGCCGCGAGAGCACCGCGGTCCGGCGCGGACAGCCGGTCATGGGCGTTGCGGTCATGAAAACTGTCGCCGAGCGCGATCACCATGCGCGGGTCGTGCCGCGCGATCACCGCAGCGAGGCGCCCGAGCGTCGCTACCGTATCGTAGGGCGGAAGCAGCACGCCGCGGGTCGCGAAACTGGAGCCTTTTTCCAGATGCAGATCCGAGACGACGAGCAGGCTTTCGTCTTCCCAGAACAACGCGCCGGAGAGATCGGCGACCAGGGTGACGCCCGCGACATTCACGGCCGCGGCGCGTGCAGCAGGTGATTCGCCGTCCAGGGATTGCGCGTGCGCCTTCACGTTCTATCCAGTCGCTTCCTTGACCAGTTCATCAGCGGCTTCCGCCAGCAACTCATCGGAGGCTTCGCCATAAACCTGTTCGCGGCCGATTTCCAGCATCACCGGCACCGCGAGCGGTGAAACCCTGTCGAGTTCCCTGTGGGTGATTCGTCCCTTGATTCGCAACAGCATATCACTGAGCCGGCGAATATCGAGCAGCCCGGTCGCGGCATCGGCGCGCGCCGCACGCAATAGCACATGGTCCGATTGATGCTTGCGCAACACGTCGTAAATCAGATCGGTCGAGAACAGCACCTGCCGCCGGGTTTTTTCTTCGCCGGTAAACCGCCGTGCGATCAATCCGGAGATGATCGCGCAGGTGCGGAAGGTGCGTTTCATCAGGGCGGATTCCGCGAGCCACGCTTCCAGATCGTCGCCCAGCATGTCCGGATCGAACAGCGCGCCGAGATCGAGCCGCCCTTGCCTGATCATGAACGACATGTCGCCGAGTCCCCATACCGCCAGCGCGTATTCATTGGCGACAAATCCGAGCGGCCGGGCGCGGACGCGTTCGAGCCGCCGCGTCAGCAACATGCCGAGCGTCTGATGCGCGAGCCGCCCCTCGAACGGATAGCAGACGAGATAATGCTTGTTGGCGCGCGGGAATGTTTCCACCACAAGCTCGCGCTCGCCGGGAACGCGCGACAGATGCGCCTGCAACGACAGCCAGTCGCTCACCTGATCCGGCAGCGCTTTCCAGGCGCGTTTATCGGCAAGCAACTTTCGAACCCGCTCGGCCAGATAGGTGGAGAGCGGAAACTTGCCGCCCGCGTAGGAAGGCACCTTGGCATCGACGTCGTTGGCGCGCGAAACGTAGACCTGATCCTCCGAGAGCTGTTCGTAGCGCACCACCTCGCCGCCGAACACGAAGGTGTCGCCGACCACCAGCCCCTCGATAAAATATTCCTCGATCTCACCCAGCATCCGGCCGCCGCGCCCCAATGCACCGGTCGATCCCGAGCCGCCGCCGCGCGAGCGCACCAGCCGCACTTTCAGCATCGCCTCTTCGACGATGGTGCCGATATTGAGGCGATAGCTTTGCCGCACCCGCGGATTGGTGACGCGCCACCGGCCGTCCTTGTCCTGCTTGATGCGCGCGAAACGTTCGTAGGTTTTCAGCGCGTAGCCGCCGGTGGCGACAAAATCGACCACGTCGTCGAAATCGCTCCGCGCGAGGCCGGAATAGGGCGCGGCGGTCAGGACTTCGGCATAGACCTGATCGGAGAGAAACGGTTCGCCGCAGGCGCAGCCGAGCACATGTTGGGCCAGCACATCGAGCGCGCCCGTGCGCAGCGGCGGGGTATCCTGCGCATTTTCCGCCACCGCGTCGATCGCAACCCGGCATTCCAGCACCTCGAAGCGATTGGCGGGCACGAGCACCGCGCGCGAGGCATCATCGATGCGGTGATTGGCGCGGCCGATCCGCTGCATCAGCCGGGACGCGCCTTTCGGAGCGCCGATATTGATCACGAGATCGACGTCGCCCCAGTCGACGCCGAGATCGAGCGAAGAAGTGCAGACCACGCCGCGCAGTTTCCCCTTTGCCATCGCGTCCTCGACCTTGCGGCGCTGTGCGACGTCGAGCGAGCCGTGATGCAGCGCGATGGCGAGACCATCATCGTTCATGCGCCACAGATCCTGAAACAGCATCTCGGCCTGGCTGCGGGTGTTGACGAATACCAGCGTGGTCCTGTTGTGTTTGATCAGATCGTAGATTTCGCCGAGCGCGTGGCGCGCCGTGTGGCCGGCCCACGGCAACCGCTCGCGCGTGTCGAGCATTTCGACGATGGGCGCCGCAGCCCCACCGGCGATAACGATGTCGGCGGTTTCGCTTGCGCCGCCGCGCTGCGGCACCAGAAACCGCGCCAGCGATTCCGGCTTCGCCACCGTGGCCGACAGTCCGATCGAGCGCATCCGTGGCGCCAGCCGCCACAGCCGCGCCAGCCCGAGGGCCAGCAGATCGCCGCGCTTCGAGGTGACCAGCGCGTGCAATTCGTCGAGCACGATGCGCTTGAGCGACGAGAACAGAAACGGCGCGTCGTCGGACGACAGCAGCAGCGCCAGTTGTTCGGGCGTCGTGAGCAGTATATCCGGCGGATAGCGCCGCTGGCGCTGCCGACGCGACACCGGCGTGTCGCCGGTGCGGGTCTCGATCTTGATGGGCAGACCCATCTCGCTGACGGGCGCTTCCAGATTGCGCGCGATATCGACCGCAAGGGCCTTCAGTGGCGAGATGTAGAGCGTGTGCAGGCCGCGGCTGCGTTGCACGCCCCTGCCGGTGGAGATGACACTGCCAGCGCCGCGCACATGCGACTCAGCTCCACGACCTTCCGTCGCAAAGGAGGTGGAGGCAGAGAGTTCTACCAGCGTCGGCAGGAACCCTGCCAGGGTCTTGCCGGCTCCGGTGGGGGCAATCAGCAACGCGGAGCGATCGTCGCGGGCCTTTTCCAACAGCGCCAGTTGGTGTTCGCGAGGCGACCATCCGCGCGCCGCGAACCATTGGAGGAAACGGTCCGGCAGCAGCGTGGCCGTTTCGGCCGGGGAAGCAGGAAGGATACGGGGCGGCACGTCTGAAGACGTAAGCCGTTGCGGCCGTTTCGTCGAGGGCGGCAGCGGTCAAATCAAGCCGCCGCCGCGCCAGACGACAGATTATTCCGTGACCGGCCTGTCGGAAATATCCCAGTCCTTGCCGTTGAATTGCGAGATGTAGAGCGTCTTCATCGGCGTGTAGTCGTCGGGGGTATAGCTGTAGGTAATACCGTCGAGAAAATACGGCGAATGAAAGCCGTTGAGTGTCGTCGCCTGCTTCAGGACGTTGGCGCGCGTGAGATCGTCGCCGCAACGGCGCAGGATTTCAGCCATCGTCGCCACCTGGCCATAGCCTGCGAACGCGATGGTATTGTCCGGATCGACATTGGGCAGATACTTCTTGCGCAACTCCTCGAATGCCATGACGTCGGGATCCTTCTCCCAGCGCGGCACGCCGACTTCCTTGGCATAGCGGATGGCAACGATCCCGGTCGCATTCTCGAAGCCCGCGGCACTGAGGATCGAGCGGCCGGTGGATCCAGCGGACAGCAAATGCACGGGTTTCCAGCCGAGCTCGGCGATCTTGCGGATCGACTGCGACGTCGCCTTGCCTGTGCTGATATTGTAAAACACGTCGGCGCCGGATTTGGCGAGGTTGATGAGCTGGGAATCGATGGTCGGATCGGTGAGGTCGTAGGTCGCCTCCGCGATCACTTTCGCGTTGCCGCCGGCATCCGCCAGCACCTGCTTGAACGGTCCGAGAAAATCGCGCCCGAAATCGTCGTTCTGGTAAAGGATTGCGACCTTCGCGTTCGGCTTCACGCTAAGAACATATTTGGCGAGAATTCGCGCTTCGGTGGGGTAAAGCGGCAGACCCGCCATCGTCCACTTGTTGTTTTTCGGATCGTTCCATTTCGAGGCGCCGGTGTTCAACAGAAGCTGCGGCACCCCTTTCGAATTGAGGTATTTGTGGACCGCGGTCTGCGGCGCCGTGCCGAGCGAGCCGAACAGCGCCAGCACCTCCTCCTGCTCGACCAGCCGCCGCGTGGCTTCGACGGCCTTGGGGGCGCTGTAGGCGTCGTCCATGGTGAAGAACTTGACCTTGCGGCCGTTGATGCCGCCGTTTTCGTTCAGCATCTGGAAATAGGCTTCGCCGACCCTGCCGAGCACCCCGTACAGCGAGCCCGGGCCGCTGTGCGGCACGGTTTGCCCGATTTTGATTTCAGTATCGGTCGCGCCGATATCGTATTTCTTCTCCGCTGCTGAGACGACGGGTGCATTGGACAGGAAAGCGGCAACCACAGTTGCACATGTGAGGCGCTTAGAAAGACGATTCTTCATTTTTGTTTCTCCCTGAGAATGCATTGATCTGACATTTCAGCATGTCAGGCAAGCGTGCGCTTCGATTTCGCGACGCAATGCCGCTCCGTAAAAACTGCTGCGTGACAGTCAGGTCTTCGCAGCGACCGCCACCAGGCCGGGAACCGGCGTGTTGTCCTCATTCCGGGCCGATGAATCTTCAAGCCGCGACAGCGCAAGGCCGGCGGCTTCGATCGACGCGCGAACATAACCGGCGCTGTGTGCATAGCGCAGGCCCTCGCCGAGAATGACACCGTCGCCGCCATGCGTTTCCACAGTGAATGCCAGCAAGCCGCCTGAGGCAAGCACGCGCTTGACCTCACGCAACGGCGGCGCGAGGTCGGAAACATAAACCATTGCGTCGGCGGCCAGAATCAGATCGGCGCTGGCGTCAGGCTTGCCCCGCAAGCCTTCCACCATCCCGATCACCTCAAGCTTCGCGTAAAGCCCCGTGCCGCGGGCTCGCTCGATCATTCGCGGCGACAGATCGATGCCGATGAAATGGTCGACTCCCCGGGCGAATGCAGTGGCTGCAAGCCCGGTGCCGCAACCGAGATCGATGGCACGCTTGAAGAAGGCGGGTTTGCGGACGGCCGCGCGGGCGGCCAGCACGGCCTTGAACAAAAGCGCGGGTCCGCGATAGCCGAGATCGTCGACCAGCGCCCTCTCAAACTTCGGCGCGTATTGATCGAACAGCGCGCGCACATAGGCCGGTGGCATCGCCGACAGTTTCTCGGCGCCGAGCAACATCAGCCGCAAGCTCGCGCCATGCCGATCGTCGGGGTCGGCGCTCCGGGCTTTCCGGAACGCCTCGATCGCCTCATCGTGTTCGCCGAGCTGCTCGCGGATTTCCCCGAGCGTGAACCAGGCGGAGGCAAAACCTGGCGCAAGCTCGGTGGCCTGCGTCAGCAAATCGGCGGCGGCGGCAAGATCGCCTTTCAACCGCAGATCGCGGGCAAAATCGAACCGCCGGTCGGCAACCAGATCGCCGGAGGACAGGAATAAGCGCGCGGGCATCGTAGGAACCGATTGCAGTTTCCAAGGGCGGGCTGGCGGCAAGGCTCGAATGAGCCTCGCCCCGGACTATATAACCGAGATGCGTCCGCAAGACATCCTGATGCCCGTCGCCGCCGGCCTGCACTGCAAGCCCGGCGGCTTCCATATCGATCCGGTACGGCCCGTCGAACGCGCCGTGATCACCCACGGCCATTCCGATCACGCCCGCGCCGGCCATGGCGCGGTATTGGCGACGCAGGAAACGCTCGACATGATGCGGTTGCGGTACGGCGAGAATTTCGCACGCAGCACGCAGGCCATGGCCTATGGCCAGCAATTGCGGCTCGGCGAGGTCACCGTCAAATTTCATCCGGCCGGCCACGTTCTGGGCTCGGCGCAGGTCGCGGTCTCCTGCGAAGGCACCTGCATTGTTGCTTCCGGGGATTACAAGGACGCGCCCGACCCCACTTGCGCGCCATTCGAAGTGGTGCCGTGCGATGTGTTCATCACCGAAGCCACATTCGGTTTGCCGGTGTTCCGTCACGGCGATGCGGCGGACGAAATCAAAAAGCTTTTGGCTTCGGTGGCGCTGTTTCCGGAGCGCGCGCATCTGGTCGGCGCCTATTCGCTCGGCAAGGCGCAGCGCGTGATCGCGCTGCTTCGTGCCGCCGGTTACGACGCGCCGATCTATCTTCACGGCGCGATGGAAAAGATTACGCGCTATTATGAGAGCCGCGGCGTGGCGCTGGGCGACCTGCGCCCGGTCAAGGGCATGAAGAAAGCCGATCTCGCCGGCACCATCACGCTGGCGCCGCCATCGGCGACGTCAGATATCTGGACCCGGCGTTTTCCCGATCCGGTCACGGCGTTCGCATCGGGCTGGATGCGGGTGCGCGCCCGGGCGCGCCAACGCGGCGTCGAACTGCCGCTGGTGATCTCGGACCACGCCGACTGGGATGGACTGACCGCAACGATTGACGCCACCGGCGCCGGTGAAATCTGGGTCACCCATGGCCAGGAAGACGCGCTGGTGCACTGGTGCACGGCCAAGGGCCTGACCGCGCGTCCGCTCGATCTCGTCGGTTACGGCGATGAGGATGAAGGCGATGCGGTGCCGGCCGGCGAGGATGTCGAGGCATGAACCGCTTCGCCGAGCTGCTCGATCGCCTCGCTTATGAGCCCGGCCGCAATAACAAGCTGCGGCTGCTGACCTCATATTTTCGCGAGGTCGAGGATTCCGACCGCGGCTACGCGCTCGCAGCTCTTACAGGGGCGCTGTCGTTCAGACATGCCAAGCCTGGGCTAATTCGCGACCTGATCGCGGCCCGAACCGATCCCGTGCTGTTTGCCCTGTCGTATGACTACGTCGGCGATCTGTCGGAGACAGTTGCGCTGATGTGGCCGAAGGGCGCGCCCAATAGCGAGGCTTCGTTGCCGGGTTACCACGAGAAAAGTTTTCATGACGGCAAACAACCTCGCCACCTCCACAACAATCCGCCTCCTCCGACTCTCACCGAGGTCGTGACCAAGCTTCGCACGCTTGGCAAGACCGACCTGCCGAAACAGCTCGCGCGCTGGCTCGACGAACTGGATGAGACCGGCCGCTGGGCGTTGCTGAAACTCGTCACCGGAGCCATGCGGATCGGCATCTCGGCGCGGCTGGCAAAGACCGCCGCAGCGGAGCTCGGCGACAAGGACCCGCACGATATCGAACTGATATGGCCCGGGCTTGCGCCGCCCTACCTCGAGCTGTTTGCGTGGCTGGAAGGCCGCGCGGAAAGGCCGGTCAATCTCGACCCCGTTCCATTCCGCCCCGTCATGCTGGCGCATGCGATCGAGGATGCGGATTTTGCAAATCTCGACGCCGCCGGGTTCGTCGCGGAATGGAAATGGGACGGGATACGCGTGCAGGCCGTCAGCGGTCGGGACGAGCGCGGCAACATGCTGGCGCGGCTCTATTCGCGCAGCGGCGAAGACATCACCAAAAGCTTTCCGGACCTGCTGCCGTCGCTGCGCCTGCCGGGCGCCATCGACGGCGAGTTGCTGGTGGTTCGCGATGGCCGGGTGCAGAGCTTCAACGTCCTCCAGCAACGCCTGAATCGCAAGGTCGTCTCGCCGAAACTGATCAAGGAATATCCAATACATCTGCGCGCCTACGATCTGCTCGGCGAGGGCGACAGCGATCTGCGCACACTGCCATTTGCCGAACGTCGCACGCGGCTCGAGGCCTTCGTTGCTAGGCTCGACGACGGCAGAATCGACCTGTCGCCGACGATTCCTTTCGACAGCTGGGACGCGCTGACGGCGGCGCGAACCGATCCCGCAAGCGCCGGCGCGGGCGAAGATGCCGAGGCGGTCGAGGGCGTAATTCTGAAGCGCCGCGAGGCGCCCTATGTTCCGGGGCGCCCGAGAGGACAATGGTGGAAGTGGAAGCGGGATCCGCACATCATTGACGCCGTGCTGATGTATGCGCAGCGCGGCCACGGCAAGCGCTCATCGTATTATTCGGACTATACGTTCGGGGTCTGGACGTCAGGCGAGGAAGGCGAGCAACTGGTGCCGGTCGGCAAGGCCTATTTCGGCTTTTCCGACGAGGAATTGATGCAGATCGATCGCTTCGTGCGCCGCAATACCACCGAAAAGTTCGGCCCGGTCCGCCACGTGGTGCATGAACCGGATCAGGGGCTGGTGCTCGAAGTAGCCTTCGAGGGGTTGCAACGCTCGCCGCGGCACAAATCCGGCGTTGCGATGCGGTTTCCGCGCATCAACCGGCTGCGCTGGGACAAGCCGCCGCGCGAGGCCGACCGGCTGGAAACGCTGGAGCGGATGCTGAAAACGGACCGAACAATCCAGACATCGAGGACAGGCGGCCATTGACGCCGACAGGAGGGTTCCCCATCTGCCCCCTGGAGTGTGCGGGCTAGTCCGCGCGGGAGACCATCGATGCCCAACGACACCAAGGAATTGCCCGCGACCAATGAGGGCCTGTACCGTTTTCTGGGCGGCTCGCCGCTGACGGTGGCGTTTCGGCTGATCCTGCTGTCGATCCTGGTCGGCGTGGTGCTCGCCGCCATCGGCTTCGATCCCTGGAATATCGTCCACAGCATCCGGCTGTTGTTTCAGCGAATCTGGGATCTTGGTTTTGACGCCATCAACGGGTTGTGGCGCTACTTCCTGCTGGGCGCCGTGATCGTGATACCGATCTGGCTGCTGTCGCGGATGTTCAGCGCGCCGCGCGGACGATAGCATTTTCCGGAAGCTGGTGAGCCGCCGATGCAATTGCAATTTGTCGGCTGCGGCGATGCTCTCGGTTCTGGCGGGAGGTCCAACACCTGCTTTCATGTCACCGGCGAGCGCGTCAACTTTCTGATCGATTGCGGCGCCTCGTCGCTGCCGGCGCTCAAGCGGCTCGCTATCGCGCGCGACAATATCGACCTCATTCTGATCACGCATTTCCACGGCGATCATTTCGGCGGACTGCCATTTCTGCTGCTCGATGCGCAGTTCACGCGCCGGATCCGTCCGCTTGTCATTGCCGGACCCGATGGAATCGAGATGCGGCTGACGCAGTTGATGGAAGCGCTGTTCGAGCATTCATCCAAGACCAGGCAGCGCTTCGATCTGTCGGTTGTCGCGCTCGGGCCTGAGGAAACGCGGACGTTCGGCGCGGTGAGTGTCACGCCGTTTCCGGTCGTGCACGGTGAATCCGGCGGCCCGTTTCTGGCCTACCGGGTCGAGGCCGAAGGCCGCGTCATCGCCTATAGCGCCGACACCGAATGGACGGAGACGCTGATCCCGGCGGCCCGCGACGCTGACCTGTTCATCGCGGAGGCCTATTATTACGACAAGGTCGTGAAGAATCACCTCAGCCTGAAAACGCTTGAGGCGCATTTGCCGGAGATCAGACCGAAGCGGCTTGTCTTGACTCATATGAGCGACGACATGCTCGGACGGCTCGATACGCTCGCCTACACGGCGGCGAGCGACGGCATGGTCGTCGAGGTATAGTGCGCGTATCTAAACCGGCCAATCCTCGGCCGTGATCGTCGCCGCATCCGCGCCGACAATTTCGGACAGCGAGTCGCGTCCGGTGCGCAGCAGCGTCGACGCCAGATCGTTCTTGATATCGTCCACTAGCCCAAGACCCTTGTAGATCAGCGACGAATAAAGCTGGATCAGGCTGGCGCCGGCGCGGATCTTCGTCAGCGCAGCGCCACCGGTATCGATGCCGCCGACGCCTACAAGCGGAAACGCGCCCTCGGCCCGAACATAGGTCTCCGCCACCATCCGGGTCGACAGGCGAAACAGCGGCCTTCCTGACAGTCCGCCCTGCTCTCTGGCACGGTTCTGTTCGCGCAAGGTCGGGGGCCGCGCCAGCGTGGTGTTGGCCACGATCATGCCGTCGACGCGGCGCGAGCGAGCGATGTGAACGATGTCGTCGAGTTCGGTCAGGCTCAGATCGGGCGCGATCTTGAGCAGCACCGGCGTATCGCCGGCGTTCTGGCGTACCCTCTCGCGCGCGTCGATCACCTTCGCCAGGAGATCATCGAGTGCGGCTGCCTGCTGCAAGTTGCGCAGCCCAGGCGTGTTCGGCGACGACACGTTGACGGTGAAATAGCTCGCCACCGGCGCGAAAGTCTCGATCAGTCTTACATAATCGTCGACGCGATCGCCTGAATCCTTGTTGGCGCCGACGTTGACGCCAACGATGCCGCCGAGATGCGCGCGCCCGGCCAACCGTCGCAGTACCGCATCGGCGCCGTCATTATTGAACCCCATGCGATTGATTACGGCTTCGTCGCGCTCCAGCCGGAACAAACGAGGCCGCGGGTTGCCCGTTTGCGGCTTCGGCGTTACCGAGCCGACTTCGACAAAACCGAAACCCAGCCGCAACAATGAATCGGGCACTTCAGCACTCTTGTCGAAGCCCGCGGCCATGCCGATCGGATTGGGAAAATTGAGGCCGAACGCTCGCACGGCCAGTTTTGGATCGTCCGGCCGCAGCCGCATCGGCGGCAGTAACCGCAAACCCTGGATCGCCAGACGGTGCGCGTCCTCCGGATCGAACCAGCGAAGCAGCGGCAGCGAAAAGGCATCGAATGCGCGGATCACGGCATCAACTCCGGGATATCGTGATATCCGTCGGAGCGCGCGCGCATATCAAGCACGTTGACGACAGCGCCAAGATCGAGTTCGCCGTAGAGATGCGGGAACAGTTCGTCGTTGCGCGACGGTTCCCACCGCAGCGCCTGATCCAGCGCGTCGGCATCGACCTCGATCAGGAACAATCCGGTTTGGCCGTGGAAATGCTTCCTGGCCGTCTCCGCCACCTGCGACGCGGTGGAAAAATGGATGAAGCCATCGCGCGCATCGTCGGTGCTGCCGCGATAGACGCCCTGACGTTCGGCCTCGCGCCATGCCGAGGCGGGACAGATTTTGTAGATCCTGCGCACTTGCCCCGGAGTCCTGCTCGTCGTTGAGTCGCTTGGGATTTCCCGGGAATTTCCGGACTTGAAGCGACCGTATCGGCGGCACAGATGCACTTCAAGGGCTGCGGTGAGGCTCTTGCGCAAGATTGCGAAAGCCGGTCTATTGAGGTAATAATTCCTATGCTGTGACCGGGCTGACCGATGGCCAAACAGCCAAAAGCGCCGCGAATGCTGACCCACGGCCAGATCTGGACCGCGCTGGATCGGCTCGCCGAACGCACCGGACTGTCGCCTTCGGGGCTCGCCAAACGCTCGGGCCTCGACCCCACCACGTTCAACAAATCCAAACGCGTTACCCCGGACGGCCGCGAGCGGTGGCCTTCGACGGAATCTGTGGCCAAGGCGCTCGCCGCCGCCAACAGTTCCATCGACACCTTCGTGCAATTGATCGGCGACGCCGCGCGGACCACGCCGTCGGTGCCGCTGCTCGGCTTCGCGCAAGCGGGAGCCGGCGGCTCTTTCGACGATAACGGCTTCCCGGCCGGCAAGGGCTGGGATGAGGTGGCATCGCCTTCCATCAATGACGAGCACGCCTACGCTTTGGAAATTTCCGGCGACTCGATGAAACCCGTCTATCGCGACGGAGACGTGATCGTGGTGTCGCCGGGCACGCCAATCAGGCGCGGCGACCGCGTGGTGGTGAAGACCAGAGGCGGCGAGGTAATGGTCAAGGAGATGAAGCGCCGGACCGCGAAGACCCTCGAACTGCAATCGCTCAATCCGAGCCATGCCGACCGCATTTTGGCGGCCAACGATGTCGAGTGGATCGCGCGCATTGTCTGGGCGAGTCAGTAGCGCTCTTGCGACCGTACGCATTTAGCCTTCGAAGCAGGACCCGCGCTTCCAGTGGAAGAGCGCGAGCCCTCCGCTCTGCCGCCTACGAAGCGTAGTCGGGCTCTTTCCGGTCGAGTATCCGCTTCAATGCATCGAAGTGCCGCTGTGCCGGGGTTGGACCCTGGTAGAGGCCGGCCCCGCCGATGTCTCGCTTCGTCTTCTCGACCACGGCTGCCGGGAGCTGCTTCAGGGGCTCGCCCGTCCACATGGCATAGATCTGAACCTGCGCCGCGCGCTCGATGTAATAAAGCCGGTCATAGGCGTCGGCGATGGTCTCGCCAACGGTGCTGATGCCGTGATTCGCCATGAACAACACGGTCTTGTCGCCGATGACCCTGGCCAGGCGAGCGCCTTCAGCGGGGTCGAGGGCAGGTCCGGTGTACTCGTCGTCGTATGCAATCTCGCCTATCATTCCGACCTCGGTCTGGCCGATCTCCTTGATGCGCGGATCTTCGAGACGCGTAAGCGCACTCGCATACGGCATGTGCGTATGAAATACGGCTTTGGCTTGCGGCAGCGCCTTGTGGATGGGTGCATGGATGCAGTAGCAGGAGCGCTCCACGTCGCCGGCGCCACGCTTGATCTTGCCGTCTTCGAGACCGACCTCCATGAACGAAGAGGCCGTAACCTCGGTCCAGTGCATCCCGAACGGGATCTGGTAGTAGCGGTCGTCGCGACCCGGCACGACGAAGGTCAGGTGGTTAAAGATTTCCTCGCTGAAACCGTGCATGAAGGCCAGCCGGTGCGCAGCCGCAAGATCGACACGCGCCTGCCATTCCTCGGCGCTGCAATCTCCGAGCGTTTTCGGCGAAACCCTGAACTGCATGGGCATCCTCCTGTGCTGTCTGCCCCTCAACGGAGGCCTGGATCGTTCCTTGAGCCGCTATTGTAGCCTGATTTGGAACGTTATCGGCTGAAATTGCAGCGGGCCTGCCATCTCCATTTGTTGCCTCATCGCAAGTTGCGCGATGACGCGCTGCGAGGCGGGGCTCATTCCCCGGCGTCGTCCCGGCCAAGCGCGAGCCGGGACCCATACCGCGAGGATTTTCCGTTTTCGCGACGTGCCAGACGCCCTTCGCAACAACCGAAGGCCGGTGGTTATGGGTCCCTGCTTTCGACGACGAAGAATGCCTACGCCGATCGCGCCAGCGCGCCGTCGATCATCGCCACTGAATTCGCCAGGCCATACACCGCGACAAACGATCCGAAGCGCGGGCCTTTTTCCTGACCGAGCAGCACCTGATACAGCATGTTGAACCAGTCCAGCGAGACGCCTGGCCGGCCATCCTTGCCCTTCTTTACTGCATCCAGGAACGGCTCGCGCCGGCCGATCTCGTAGACCACGTTCTGGATATCCTCGGCCGAAGTGCCCACCGGCAATTGCGACAGCGCATCGCGCAAATCCTGCAGCGCGGCGCGCTCGGTATGCGTCGGCTCGCGGAATTTCTTGGTCGGCGCCACGAAGTCGCGATAGTAGTTGATGGCGTAACCGACCATCGCGTCGAGTCTCGGGTGGGTTTGCGGCGTGACACCGGGACGATAGCGTCCGATGAAACCCCACAACGTCGCGGCATTCTCCGCGTTCGACGACGATACCAGCGTCAGCAGCAACTGGAACGTGACGGGCATGTCGGCCGCGGGCGGATGTCCGGCGTGGATGTGCCAGACCGGATTGGCGAGTTGCTGCCTGGCTTCCTGGCGCGGGAACGCTTCGAGAAATTGCTGGTAGTCGTCGACGTTGCGAGGGATCACGTCGAAATACAGCCGCTTTGCCGCCTTCGGCTCGCGATACATGAACAGCGAGAGCAATTCCGGCGACGCATAACGCAGCCATTCATCGATGGTGAGCCCGTTGCCCTTCGACTTGGAAATCTTCTGGCCCTTGTCGTCGAGGAACAGCTCGTAATTGAACCCCTCGGGCGGCATGCCGCCGAGCGCCGTGCAGATCTTGCCCGACAGCTTGACCGAATCGATCAGATCCTTGCCGGCCATTTCATAGTCGATGCCGAGCGCGACCCAGCGCATCGCCCAGTCCGGTTTCCATTGCAGCTTGCAGTGACCGCCGGTGACCGGAAGCGTGACGCGCTCCCCGGTCTCGGGATCGTCGTAGGAGATTGTGCCGGCCTTCACGTCGTGCGCCACGATCGGCACGTACAGCACCTCGCCGGTGCGCGGACAGATCGGCAAAAACGGCGAATAGCTCGCCGCGCGCTCTTCGCGAAGGCTGGGCAGCATGACCGCCATTACTTGTTCGATGCGCTCCAGCACAAGCCGCAGCGTGGCGTCGAATTTTCCCGAAGTGTAATAGTCGGTCGAACTGGCGAACTCGTAATCGAATCCGAACGTATCGAGAAACGCGCGCAGCCGTGCATTGTTGTGCGCGCCGAAGCTTGGATAGGTACCGAACGGATCGGGCACCCTGGTCAGCGGCTTGCCGAGATACTCGGCCAGCATCTCCTTGTTTGGCACGTTGTCCGGCACCTTGCGCAGGCCGTCCATGTCATCGGAGAACGCAATCAGCCGCGTCTTGATCTTGTCCTCCGTGAGCACGCGAAACGCATAACGCACCATGGTAGTGCGCGCGACCTCGCCAAAGGTGCCGATATGCGGCAGGCCCGATGGCCCATAGCCGGTCGCGAACAGCACCTCGTCCTTCGGTTTCTTCTTGAGGCGCGCCACGATCTGTTTTGCCTGCTCGAACGGCCAGGCATTGGATTGCTCGGCGAGCGTACGCAGAGCGCTCGGACTGGCGACAAGATCGATCGTGGACATCTAATAGGATCTCCGGGACGCGGGAAGCTAGCGTGTCAGATTGCAGAACGCTTTCGAGAGATGAACACCCTAAAACGGGCTCACGGAAAAATAGCGCAGCCACAAATCGGTGTAGCGGCCTTTCTCCCAAAGCCGGAACAATGCCCAGTTCAGCGCCTGCCGCAAGAGGTCGTTGCCCTTGCGTACCGCGATGCCGATGCCTTCGCCGAAATAACGGCTCTCGACAAACGGACCGCCGCTGAATGCGCAACATTCGGCGGAGTCGGTGCCATTGATCCAGAACGCGAGCGAGATCGCATCGCCGAAAATGAAGTCGACTTCGCCGCGCCGCAGCGCCAGCCGCAACGCGTCGTCGTTGGGATAGGAATGCAATTCGGCGTCCGTGAACATCGTCTTGAGATAGGCCTCGTGCGACGAGCCGGTGATGGCGCCGATTTTCTTGCCCTCCAGATATTCGGGTCGAACCTCCGGTATCACGGCGTCGCGTCGCGACACGAACCGCGCCGGCGCCCGATAATAGGGATCGGTGAAATCGACCCGGGCGCGCAACTGCGGTGTCACCGCAAGCGACGCAATGATGGCGTCGCCGCGATTGCTCGCGATCGCATCGAGCAGCGTCTCGAAGCGCCGCATCTGGACGGTGCAGGTAACCTTGATCTCTTCGCAAAGCAGCCGCGCCAGGTCGACATTGAAGCCTGCGGGATTGCCGTCGGGGCCGGTGAAGTTGAACGGCGGATAATCGGTTTCGGTCAGGAACCGGATCACCGTGAGGCGCGACAGATCGGGCCGGTCCGGACGCCGTCTTGGATCCCAGAAGCCCGGAACGGCTTGCGGGGCGGCCTCCGAACCCGGCTTGGCCGCGCCTTGGGCATGCGCCACGCCGCTCGACTGCAGCGCCACGACGAGCAAAGCCCCTGCCGACAATCCGATTGCCGCCAAGATTGCCCGGGCTGAACGGAACAATCTTTCATTGATGAATGAAGCTATCTGTGATCGCATTGCCGACGATTTTCCGGAGTGGAGGGCCTTATAGACCATCCGGCTGACGACGCGAATGTCGTTTATGCCCGGCTCGGGTCAAAGGTAATGCTTGAGGTCGGCCGCGGCTTCCTCCGGCGTCCGCTTGAGATTGAAGGGTGCGACAAATCTGCCGTCGCGATCCATCAGATAAATCAGCGCGGTATGATCCATGGTGTAATCGCCATCCTTCAACGGGACCTTGCGGGCATAGACCCGGAAACCGGAAATCACCTTTGCGACCTGGTCCGGCTCGCCGGTCAGACCCTTCAGATGCGGGTCGAAGCTCGACAGATAGTCCTTCATCGCCTGGCTGCTGTCGCGCTCGGGATCGACCGAGATGAAATAGGCGTTAACGCGATCTGCATCCTTGCCCATCGCCCGCAGTACCTCGGATATCTCGAACAACGAGGTCGGGCAGATGTCGGGACAATGGGTAAAACCGAAAAAGATCAGCGTCGGGCGGCCCTGCAGGCTCTTCTCGGTTACGGCCTGTCCGGTCTGGTCGGTCAATTGAAACGGGCCGCCGATTGCGGCAGGCGCCGCCACATTTTTCAATCCACCAAGCGCCCACAGCATCAGCACCAGGCCGACCACCAGGCTCCCGGCGAATGCCGCAACGATGACCAGCGGGCGGGTGGTCCGATCCATCATGAAATTCCCTTGATCCGGATCAGAAGCAGGCGGAGATGCCGGACGCGATCATCTCGAAGAAAACCGTCGTCCCGTAATGGAACCACAGCACCATGGCGCCTGCCAGGACGACAGCGCCGAGACCGGCGCCGCCGATTACAATTGCGGGCGCGACCCTGCGCGCCGGTTGCAAAAAGCCGGGCACTTCCTGCCGTGTCGAAATTGGCCGAGCCATGCGGGACCATCTGAACAAGTGGAATCGACGATATGGCGTTGCCGCCATTCACCAATCTGCCATGTTCAGATAGGGCCAGTCGCGCTGCCGGGCAAGCTCCGCAGGGGCACCGGCGATCACGTCATGCTGATGCGAATCCCCGATCTCAGCGCGGTGCCGCGGCTTGGGCGTCGAGATAGCAGGGGCGGTACATGCTCATTAATTGCTTGCCGCGCAGAAAAATCATGTGCGGCGTCAATCCGCCGCGCCGGGCGATCCAGCGCCGCACCGGCGACGGATACATCGAATACAGCATCTGCGTTGCTTCCGGGTTGGTGATCGCACGGCCGTTGGCACCGAAGTCCCACGCCGCATGGAATCCCAGATTGGCGTGAGACGTCACGCAGATTTTGTTGTGAGGAACCGCGCCGAGGACAATGGTGCAGGCCGAGGCACACAGTCCGTCAATGATGACCGTTTCGCCGGAGGTGCGCAAACCCTGGTACTTGTCGACGTAGGTGCCGATCCGGCCGCCGCGGTCCTCAGCAATCCGAACCACCGCGTGGCTCGCCCCTACTCCTGCGAGCAGGAGAACCGCCGCAAGCAACCCCGTCACAAGCCTCATACCCTGCCCCAGTCCAAACCTATCGAGCCGTCTTGCGTGATGCATCGCCAGCGTGTTGCCAGATCGTGGTTTTGTCCAGATGCGCGGAGTGGTTCAAAACAAATTCAAATTGAGTGTTGCATGCGGGCTGCACTTGTCCGCCGAGAGGTCCCAAACTGGAACATTTCGGCGCGCCCCAGTGGGGCCGCGACCGTCCTAAGACGCCGTTTGCCGTTGACCGCGGTTGACGCGACGGGCTTCAATCCCGCGAAAGCGGGGGGAGACGATGCGATGGCGGGCGATGCAGACGTAATCGTGGTCGGCGGCGGATTGGCGGGCCTTGTCGCCGCGACGGAGGTTGCCGACGCCTGCAAACGCGTCGTCCTCGTTGATCAAGAGGGCGAACAGAACCTCGGCGGCCAGGCTTTCTGGTCGTTTGGCGGCTTGTTTCTGGTCGATAGCCCCGAACAGCGCCGCCTTGGCATCAAAGATAGTTACGATCTCGCGCTACAGGACTGGATGGGGTCGGCGGGTTTCGACCGCGATGAGGACCTTTGGCCGAAGCGCTGGGCGCAAGCCTATGTAGCGTTCGCGGCCGGCGAGAAGCGCGGATGGCTCCGCGCCATGGGCCATCGAATCTTCCCGGTGGTCGGCTGGGCCGAGCGCGGCGGCTACGATGCCATGAGCCACGGCAATTCGGTGCCGCGGTTTCATGTGAGCTGGGGGACGGGCCCCGGCATTGTCGAGCCGTTCGAGCGGCGGGCGCGCGAAGCGCAAGCGAGCGGCCGGCTAACGTTCCGATTCCGCCACCGCGTCGATGCGCTCACGATCACCCGCGGTATCGTCGATGGCGTCAGCGGGTCGATTCTCGAGCCTGACAACGTCGAACGCGGCAAGAGCAGTTCGCGCAAGGTCACCGGCGACTTCACGCTGAAAGCACAGGCCGTGATCGTCGCCTCCGGCGGTATCGGAGGAAATCACGATCTGGTGCGGCAGAACTGGCCCAAGCGCCTCGGGGATGCGCCAAAGAACATGATCTCCGGCGTACCGGAACATGTCGACGGCCGGATGATCGGCATCACCGAAGCTGCCGGCGCGCGGCTGATCAACCGTGACCGGATGTGGCACTACGTTGAGGGCATCAAGAACTGGTCGCCGATCTGGCCGCGCCACGGCATTCGCATCCTGCCCGGGCCGTCGTCGATGTGGTTCGACGCCACCGGCACGCGGCTTCCCTCCCCGCTGTTTCCTGGCTCCGACACATTGGGCCAACTGCAATACATCATGGGCACCGGCTACGATTACTCCTGGTTCGTGCTCACCCAGAGCATCATCAAGAAGGAATTCGCGCTGTCGGGTTCGGAGCAGAATCCCGATCTCACCGGCAAGAGCTGGCTGATGACCGCGCGGCGCGCCACCAACAAGGGCGCTCCGGGACCGGTCGAAGCGTTCAAGACCCATGGCGTGGATTTCGTGGTGCGCGACAACCTTGCCGATCTCGTTACCGGCATGAACTCGCTCAACGGCGACAACCTCCTGAAGCTCGAATATCTGAAAGCCCAGATTGAGGCGCGCGACCGCGAGATCGACAACGCTTACGTCAAGGACACGCAAGTGATGAACATTCACAATGCGCGCAGGTATATAGGCGACCGCTTGATCCGCACCGCCAAGCCGCACCGGATTCTCGACCCCGTTCACGGCCCTCTGATTGCGGTGAAACTCAACATCCTGACCCGCAAGACATTGGGCGGATTCGAGACCGACCTCGACTCGCGCGTATTCGACCGTGACGGCCGGATCATGCCGGGGCTCTACGCCGCCGGCGAAGCGGCCGGCTTCGGCGGCGGCGGCATGCACGGTTATCGCTCGCTGGAAGGCACCTTCCTCGGGGGCTGCCTGTTTTCCGGGCGCAATGCCGGGCGTGCCGCGGCGAAAGCTGCGGGATAGAGGACCCGGAATCTTGTCATGAAACAGTTGGTGCGCCTGTCGGGACTTGCCATTGTTTTGGCGATCGCATGTTGTGCATCTCCCGCCTTGTCCGACACCATCGGCATCAACGGTACGGACCGCACCTTCACTGCTCGATTTCCGAACAAGAAGCCGGCGCCGCTGGTCATTGCCCTGCATGGCAACACCCAGACGGGCGCCGACATGGCGACGCGAACCTCATGGCCGGAAATCGCCAGGCGCGACGGCTTCGGTGTGATCTTTCCGGATGGGCTCAGCCGCGCCTGGGCCGATTTCCGTCCCAACTCCAATCGCGCCGGCCGCGCGCCGCCGGAGGGTACCGACGACGTCGCCTTCATCGTCAGGCTGATTGAAAAATTCATTGCCGACGGCACTACCGATCCCAGGCACATCTATATCACCGGCGTTTCCAATGGCGGCGCGATGACGATGACGATGATTTGCGCGCGCGCCGACCTGTTCGCTGCCGCGGCCAGCGTCATTATCAATCTGACCGACGCATCGGCCGATGCCTGCCATCCGTCGCGCCCCGTCCCCATGCTGATGATGAACGGTACCGCCGATCCCTTGATCCCGTTCGAGGGCGGCCGCGGCACCAGCCGCTTCGCAGCGGCGGGTTTCTGGTCGACCGCGAAGACACTTGCTTTCTGGCGACGCGCCAACGGCTGCGAGGCGCAGGACGCTGCTGTGATCGATCTCGAGGATCACGACCAAAACGACCAGACCACGGTGACGCGGGTCGAATCGCGCTGTCCGCCCGGCCGCAATGTCGTGCTCTATCGCGTCAACGATGGCGGTCATCGCATGCCAGGCGCCTACCCGGATGCGCGATTTCCACGCCTGGTAAATGGGTTTCTCGGCCCGCAAAATCGCGACATCGACGGCGCCGCGACCATCTGGGCGTTTTTCCGGCAATTTCCGTGATTTTCCGGGCTATTCCGGAAAAACTCTCGATCGCCCGCGGACGGCGGGAACCTAATTGTCTTTGCCGCATCCAACCGATCAGCAGTAGTGTATCATAGGATCGAGCGAAGTTATCATGCGCCACGCACAAGCACCACAAATTGCTCCGGCAGGAACCGCTGATGCCGAATTGGTCAAGCTCGCGCGCGGCCGCGATGAAGCAGCCATTCGTTCAATCATGCAGTCCAACAATCGCAGGCTTTACCGGATCGCCCGCGGCATTCTGCGCAACGACAGCGAAGCCGAGGACGTGGTTCAGGAGACCTATGTCCGGGCGTTCACGCATCTGCAGAGTTTTCGCGGCGATTCAAGTCTCGCAACATGGCTCGCACGCATCGCCATGAATGAAGCTTTGGGCCGGTTGCGCCGCCAGCGGCCCGGTGTCGAATGGACGTCGCTACCGCCGGGAGTTCTCGAGGCCCAGATCATCCACTTTCCCCTCTCGGCCTCATCCGCGGACCCGGAAAAATCAATGGCACAACGTGAGATTCAGCATGTCGTCGAACACGCGATTGACGACCTTCCCGACGCCTTTCGCATCGTCTTCATCACTCGCGTGATCGAAGGAATGAACGTCGAGGAAACCGCCGAGATTCTCGGTTTGAAGCCGGAGACCGTGAAAACCAGACTGCATCGCGCCCGCGCCATGCTGCGCGAAAATATCGAGAAGAAAATCGGACCGGTGGTGATGGAGGCGTTTCCGTTTGCCGGCAAGCGCTGCGAGCGCTTGACCGACGCGGTTTTGAAACGGCTGGGCCTGACCTGATAATTTCGGGAACCTTTGCGTTCGCGATCCATCCAATCCCTGTGCAACCAACAATGCCCGGCAACTCAAGGTCCCGGCGCCACAGGAGTGTCAAACCATGCTCGTTCGATTTAGCGCGGCAATCGCGGTCAGCCTGTTGAGCAGCGCAGCGCTGGCGCAAGGTGCAAAGCCAACCGATCCGCAAATCGCGCACATCGCCTACACCGCCGGCGTGATCGATATCGCCGCGGCGAAACAGGCGCTGGCGAAAGCCAGCGACAAAAACATCAAGGCATTCGCGGAAGACATGGTGCGCGACCATGAAGCCGTGAACAAGCAGGCGCTGGATTTGGTGAAGAAGCTCAAGGTCACGCCCGAGGACAACGACACCAGCCGCACGCTGTCGAAGAATGCCGCCGACAAGCTCGCCGAACTCGGCAAGCTGAAGGGCGCGGAGTTCGACAAGGCTTACGTCGCCAATGAAGTTGCCTATCACAAGGCGGTCGACAGCGCCCTCGAGACCACGCTTATTCCCAACGCGAACAACGCGGAGCTGAAGAGCCTGTTGCAGACCGGCCTGAAGATCTTCCAGGGCCACGAGCAGCATGCCGAGCACGTTGCGGCGGCGCTGAAATAAGGAGCCTCACATGACGCCGAGGAGGGTCCTCCCGATCGTTGCGACGTTGATGTTGGGAATGTCCGTCTCGGCGCATGCGGCGGTGGTTCAAATCTCGATGGAGAATCTGGTGATCTCGCCGGCCGAGGCTTCAGCCAAGGTCGGCGACACCATCGAATGGACCAACAAGGACATCTTTGCCCATACCGCGACCGCGCGAAACGGCGACTGGGATGTGACGATACCGCCGAAGAAGACCGTCACCTCGGTGCTGAAGAAGGCGGGCACGGTCGAATATTATTGTCGCTTCCATCCCAACATGAAGGCGACCATGATCGTCGCCCCCTAGCGACAGCGCACGGATGAGAGGCGGATCGCAAAGTTCTGCAACTACGGTCCTTGTCGTCTGATACCGATAGCGACCGGGATTCGCAGTCGGCGCGCAACGATCGAAAAGAGACAAAAATAAAGCCGCGCCAACCCGAAGGCTGACGCGGCAATGAAGCTTCTGTTGCCAGGTGCTCCGAACCCCGAACAGGTTACGCCGCCTTGAGGAGACGCACTTCGTTCAATGCAACGTTATTATCGTTTGCATTTAGGTTTTTGACCCGATAACGGCGGTATCATGCCGGGCACAATTCAGAGCTTCTTTGCGACCATCGATCCTGGTTCGCCCCCGCCGTAGCAGCTTAGGGATTCTGCCTTGCGACAGAATCGATCTCACCGGGATGAGACCTTTAAGCTCAAGCCGCTAGGGTGGAGGCGCCGGGTACTGCCCCCGGGTCCGCCCGCAGTCCGCTCTAAGTTTCAGCGCCATCGTCTTGCGACGCGCGGACCCGTACGCGCGATCGATCGACAAAGATAGGCTTCGCTATCCGTCGATCGTGTCAAACCTGCTATGCAAAATCACACAATCGATGATTGTTGCATAAATTCCATGCAATTGCAGATTTACCAAACATTTACTTGTTGCGCTGGGGAGGGCGGAAGCGCAAGTCGACTTCTTTCGACCCGCCCGAGCCGCTACGATGCATGCAGAACGGCCAACAGAGGAAACACCAATGGACCTGGGTTTGAGAGGAAGAAATGCCGTTGTGCTCGGGGGCACGCGCGGCATCGGACGCGCGATCGCCGACACGCTTGCCGGCGAAGGAGCGGGCGTGGCGGTCTGTGCCCGTAACCCGGATCAGGTCAAGTCCGCTGTGGCGGAGTTGCAAACCAAGGGGGTCCGCGCAACCGGCGCGTCCGTCGATGTTACCGACGGCACCGCGCTGAAATCGTGGATCGCCAGCGTCGCTCGCGAGCTCGGCGACATCGACATGCTTTTTTCCAACGCCGGCGCCATGGCGCAAGGTGGAGATCCTGCGTCATGGGAGCAGAACTTTCGGCTTGATGTGCTGGGCGCCGTGAACGCGTTCGAGGCCGCCCGCCCGTTCCTCGAAGCCAGCGGCGAGAAGAATGGCGATGCGGCGTTTATTATCATTTCATCGATTTCGGCGGCAGTGGCTGATACCGCCGGTTCTTATGGTCCGGTCAAGGCGGCGCTGATCCACATGGCGAAGGGGCTTGCGCGTCAATACGCCGGCAAGAAAATCCGCGTCAATACCGTGTCTCCGGGCACTGTCTATTTCAAGGGGGGCATCTGGAACATGATCGAGCAGAACATGCCCAAGCGATACGAGGACGCACTCTCGCGCAATCCGACCCGCCGCATGGCCACGCCGCAGGAGATCGCGAACGCGGCCGTGTTTCTTGCGAGCCCCGTCTCCTCGTTTACGACAGGTTCAAATCTGATCGTCGATGGCGCCATCTCAAATCGCGTGAATTTTTGAGGCGAGGTCGGTCGCTGGCGCTTTCCGGACCATTGAAGCATTATCTTTGCGCGAACCGGTATCCACTTCGCATGAAAACGCGATAGATTGTCGGCAATAAGCGTTTCAGACGGGTCGCCCGAACGACGACGTGAGGAAACGATCTGCGCAAATGGGAGGATTAGTACATGAAACACGCCTACGTGCCCCGAACGACGTCTTATGGCCTGAGCCCGGGCGATGAACTCAACGACCTGCGCATGTCCGATCAGGTCCGTCCGCTCTACGACCATGTGCGACAGTTCATCAGGGAGACGGTCGAGCCGATGTCGGTGGAGTTTTTCCGGCTTGGCGAGAAAAAGTCCGATCGGTGGAGCTTTACGCCGGCCCAGCTCGATGTGCTGGGGAAAGCAAAGGCGAAGGCCAAGGAGGTAGGCCTGTGGAATTTCTTCCTGCCGGATGCGGGAACCGGCGAAGGCCTGAAGAATCTCGACTACGCCTATATCGCCGCCGAGCTCGGCAAAAATCCGCTGGCCTCCGAAACCATGAACTGCTCGGCGCCGGATACCGGCAACATGGAAGTGCTCGAGCGCGTCGGCACGCCCGAGCAGAAGGCGAAGTGGCTGAAGCCGCTGCTGAACGGCGAAATCCGCTCAGCCTACGCGATGACCGAACCGAATGTCGCGTCGTCGGATGCAAAGAACATTTCGACGACTGCCAAGCTTGTCGGCGATGAGTGGGTGATCAACGGGGAAAAGTATTACATCTCCGGCCTCGGCGACCCCCGCTGCAAGATCATGATCGTGATGACGAAAACCAGCCCGGACGCGCCGCCGAGCCGGCAGCAGTCGCAGATTCTGGTTCCCAAGGACACGCCAGGCGTAGAGATCATCGGACCAATGCACGTGTTCGGACACGACCATGCCCCGCGCGGGCATATGCATTTGCGCTTCAACAATGTCAGGGTCCCCAAGGAGAACATCCTGCTCGGCGAAGGCCGCGGTTTCGAGATTTCGCAGCTACGTCTCGGGCCGGGCCGGATCCATCACTGCATGCGAACCATCGGCAAGGCGGAAAAGGCGCTCGACCTGATGGTCGCACGCGGCCTGACCCGCGAAGCCTTCGGCAAGAAGATCGCGCATCTCGGCGGCAATCTCCAGATCATCGCGCAGGCGCGCTGCGAAATCGAGGCGATGCGGTTGATGGTGCTAAAGGCCGCCA
Source organism: uncultured Alphaproteobacteria bacterium (assembly GCA_963732455.1). Classification (GTDB taxonomy): domain Bacteria; phylum Pseudomonadota; class Alphaproteobacteria; order Rhizobiales; family Xanthobacteraceae; genus Bradyrhizobium. Next base: position 46,943 of record CAVSZM010000014.1, read on the forward strand.
AGGCGATGGACGTGCTCGGCAACAAGGAAGCGCGCATTTGGGTCAGCATGGTCAAGGCCATGGTGCCCGAGCGCGCCTGCAAAATCATAGACCAGTCGATCCAGATGCACGGGGCGACAGGCATTTCGCAATGGACCCCGCTCGCCGAGATGTACACGGACGTGCGCCACCTCCGCTTCGCCGACGGCCCCGACGAAGTTCATTGGATGGTCGTCGGCCGCCACGAGTTGAGTATGTCGTAGCCCTGTTGACCCGGACGTCTTGCGGCGGGCCCGGAAAACCGGGAACATCCAGGGCGGTTTGCGAACCATCTGGGAGATTCCCGGTTCAACAGGATGCACAATGGAATACGCCTCTGACGACCTCACGCTCCGGGAGCGCTACAAGGTGCTGACCACATTCGTTTTGCCGCGGCCTATCGCCTGGGTGACGACGGTTGGGCCCACGGGCGTGGTCAACGCCGCGCCGTTCAGCTTCTTCAACGTGTTCTGCGAGGATCCGCCGCTCTGCATGTTCGGCGTCAACCTGCGGCCCGATGGCCGCGTCAAGGATACGGTTACCAATATCCGGCGTAGCGGGGAGTTCGTGGTCAACATCGCCGATGAGCCGTTGGCGCGTGCGATGCACGACTCCAGCGGCGACTTTCCGCCCGATATCGGTGAGCCCGGCTATCTGGGGCTGAGGCTGGCGCCCTCGACCAAAGTCGCGGTGCCGCGACTTGCGACGCTCCGTGGGCGATGGAATGCAAGACCTGGAAAACGATCGATGTGAACGGCGACCGGCAGCTCATTATGGGCGAAGGCATAAATTTCCACATCCGCGACGAACTGTGGGATGACAACTCAATGCGAGTACACATGGACCGGTATCATCCGGTCGGCCGCATGTTCGCGGACCGCTACTGCCGGACCGACGACCGAATCGAATTCCCGCCGGCCCGAGGGGCACCCGGCGCATCGCCTTGAAGGTCCAACCGGACATCCCGGGAGGACGATGCGATCAAGCTCGTCATAAATACCAGCAGCGCGAAAAGAAGCCAGGCAGTTGGAGCGGGCGAAGGGATTATCTCGACGCGCTTAAGCATGTCGGCAAGCCCCGGATCGACACTTGGTTGACCGTTTTATCTCGGCGCCAAGGACAACCCGTTGAATAGGGCAATCGGCCGCAAGATGCCGATCGGGGCAGTTCGTCGCGCGCGCGAACCAGGCTGCAAGTTCGATTACGTCGTAGTCCTTGAAGGCGCGCAAGGTAGTGGGAAGTCAACCGCACTTCGCATTCTGCCTCGCTATGCCGGGTTCAGTGATGTGGAAATTCTCTCCGCAGATCAGGGTAAGCAACAGGAGTTGATCGTTGGGGTATGGATTTGCGAGCTGTCAGAGTTAGCAGGTCTACAGCCGAAGGCTTGGTCTCGCGGGCATTTTTCCTCCAAGGATAGGACACTGCTCGTAGATGAGTTTACTTTCCGAGCAGTCAGCGTACGCGGTCTTACAGCCGCAACACGCGCTTCACTTCCAGTCGCCGCGAATAATACCGTCGACGCTCGACCCCCCGCATGAAGTGCTGCGCTGATCTGTCGCGATCTACTCCTGAAGAAGGGTCGTGCCGACGCACCGGCTCAAGCGATCAGTCCGGTCCCGAATGCATCAAACAAGCCCGAGCGATAGACCGGCTTGGCACGCCCTTGGGTGTGCTGACTTCTTGAAAATGAACGGCTTCTACGCCCGGGCACAATTACAAATTGTAAAGATGCTAGATAGCCACAAAAAGAAGTGTTAAACGTAATACTTGCAATTACGAGGTCAGCATACGTGAATTTTCTTAAATATCCTGCTTTCACTTGAGGCCCAGGACCAAGCAGGTTCGACGTTCGGTCCGCGACTCCGGTTGGAGGAGACGACAATGACGGTAGTTGATAGCGACGAACAAAACACCGTATTCAGTGTGCAAGATCTCTTTGACCGAACAAAATTCCCAACGATGAGCGATAAGCGGCCGGTCGAGACAGAACCTATGTTCGCCGCCGTGTCGATCTTGGCAAATGCACACCTGCAATGCGTGGTCAGCAGTCTAAAGTTCACTCTAAAAGCGACCGACAGATTGGCTCGAGCACAGGTGAAGCTGTTGGGCCAAGGCAGGCTTTCCGACCCACAAGAATTTCCAGCGCAGCTACGAACAGCCGTAGATGATGCCAGAGGCTGCCTGGGAGACATTGCCGAGTTGGCCTTTCAGGAATTTCGTCAACTGCAACGCCGGTTAAGTGAGTTGCTAGAAACAACACGACGTCTAGCGCCGGAAGCACGTATTTCCGAGGGTTCATACAGGCGGCGCTGGAAAGTAAAGCTTTAAAGGCAGCTACAATGTCTCCCAAAGCAGACACCAAAGAGCCTGTCGCGGCGGTCGAGGCAGACATCGGCTCTGCGCTTGGGTTTGAGACAGAATTGAAAAAGTTGCAATTGACCATCGCCCGATGGGTTGATGAATGCAACAAAGAGATGGACGATTGTCTCAGATGGCAGTTTTCGGGCAAGTCAAAATATTTCAGACCCGTTACAGTTTTCGCTTGTTTCAGAGCGATGAACAATCAACATGTCGGAGATGCAGAGCAAACATCGGCTCTGGTCATAGAACTCATTCACAACATGACGCTGATTGTGGATGATATTCTGGACAAGTCCGAATATCGTCGCGGCAAGCTAACTCTGCACTGTCAGTTTGGATTGTTACCTGCGCTGATGACCTCGGGTTATATCGTTTCCGAAGCATATCGGATCGTTGGCTCAAGACCTGCTTCGATTCAACTTCTATCTGAACTTATAGGACGCCTTGGGATTGCGGAATGCTTGCAGTGGAGGGTGCGAAGCCAACCGTTGGGCGTAGAGGATTGGCGACAAATCGCTGGCGAAGACACCGGATCAATGTTCGAGGTCTGCGCATGCCTCGGCGGCGGCGGTGAAAACCTTAGAAGATTTGGACGTCTTCTGGGCATGCTGTACCACGGCTGTGATGACGTGGCCGATGTCAGAGGAGTTGAGGCATTGGGCGGCGGCGGCGACGACGATATACGCGACGGCATTTTGACGCTTCCGGCTGCGATCGCGATTCGAAATCCAGAAACCGCTGCGATATTTTGTAACCCGGACCACCGGAAGCGCGAGGTACTTGCTGTTGCCTTCCGGGCGGCCTTACCTGAAGCTGAACAATTTCTGGATGAAATCGCCGCTGAGGCATGCCGTGAAGCGACCAAGAATGCTCCGTATCCTCAAGGCTTGCTCACCTTGGTCGACTATACCAGAGGTTTGTCGCGTCGCTAATTCCGTGGAGGCTCACAGCGTTCAAAGTTAATTCGCTTCAACTCAAGATACGATGTGGAAGGACGAGACTGCGCTTCGACGAGTTGCCTCGGACGCAGGGCAGGTCTGGAACAATGGCGATCCAATCGAGGGTATTCGATACCGAAGTAAAATTCTCTCCCGCGTAAAATGAAGGTAGAGAGATGGATGATGTTGCACTTTGGCTCGAGAAGCTTGGGCTAGCCCAGTATTCGCGCGTTTTTTCAGAGCGCGGGATCACTCTCGATAAGCTACGCTCATTGAGAGAAATAGATCTCGAAGAGATTGGGATTCCGGGTGATCACCGGAAAAGAATGCTTGCCTTTTTGGCCGGACAAAGTCTCAAGATACCGGCCGGTGTGCAAAAAAGCGAATCCGACGGGTCGGTCGATCAAGACGCTCGGCTAAGGGCCGCGGAGCGTCGCTTCTTAACCATTATTTTCGTTGATGTTGTTGATTCCACGGGACTTGCTCGGCGACTGGACCCTGAGGATCTTGCGCAATTACTAAATGCCTTCCACGAGATCTGCGGCCGTATCCTGAAACGCTTTGGCGGCTGCGTAGCAAAGGATCTCGGCGACGGTTTGGGCGCATACTTTGGTTGGCCTGAGTCTCACGAACAGGATGCGGAACGCGCCGTTGTGGCCGCTCTTGAGATGATCGAAGCGGTCAAGGTAATACCCAATCCATCAGGCAACCAAATCCAAATCCATGTAGGTATTGCGACCGGCGCTGTTGTTGTTGGCGACGTCATACGACGGACAGATACGCTGGTTCATGAGGTTTTTGGCGAACTACCAAGTCTCGCAGCTCGGCTGCAGTCCTCCAGCCCGCCCGACACCATCCTCATTTCCTCGGAGACGCATCGGCTTATCCGCAACAAATTCGTGTGCGTCGACGCGGGTCGAAGGAAGTTGAAAGGTTTTCATAAATTTACCGAGTCGTATCGGGTGATTGGCCCGCGCCAACTCTCGTTGAATTTCGACGCACGCAGAGCGGCCGGACTCACGCCGCTGATTGGCAGAACCGCAGAACTGGAATTGATGAGAGGCCTATGGGAGGACGCAACGGTTGGACGTGGTCAAGTAGCTTTGCTTACCGGCGAACCTGGCATCGGCAAGTCCCGCCTGTGTGATGAACTTCATTCATCGCTGCCCGAACACAGGGGCTTCTTTTTTCAATGCTCGTCGCTCCATAAGGATTCACCGCTGTATCCCGTCATGAGATCGATCGCAAGGATCGCCGGCCTCTCCGACGAGGATCCGTCTGAACTCAAAATGGAAAAGCTGACAGCTCTGTTTAAGAGCCGCGGCGCACATGACTCCGAGGCTATTACATTGCTCGCCACTCATTTGGGTGCGTCGAAAGAAAGCGGAACCGGACAAGAGATTCCCATAGCTGCAAGACTTAAGCGACGGAGAATGATGCTTAATGCTCTGGTAATCAATTTCTTCCTTGTGCTCGCGAGGGATAATCCTGTTTTGATCGTGTTTGAGGATCTACATTGGATGGATCCGACGACTGCTGAGTTCCTGGATATGCTGCTCGAGCAAATCCGGGGACATTCGATTTTGCTGATTTGCACGTTCAGGTCGGAGTTCTCGCCTCGCTGGAAAGACGCGGAATTAGTCGTACTGGATCGATTGACAAAGACCGAAACCGTGGAGTTTATCCACACGTTTGCATCCGCGACTCGGTTGACGGACGACCTGGTTTCAAAACTCGTCGAACGTTCGGATGGCAATCCCCTATACATCGAGGAATTGACAGCTGCCGTACTTAGCGGCCACCGCTCAGCGGGGCCGACTTCGTCTTCACCGGGCATCGACTTAGGCCGAAGCCAGATACCCTCAACCCTGCAAGAGTCATTGCTTTCTCGAATTGATCGCGCATCGCCACAAGCAAAGGAATTAATCCAGGTTTGCGCCGTGATCGGCCGACGATTTTCCTACAGGCAACTTTTGGCGATTACTGAGATTGGCGAGCAGGAACTTAGTACGACGCTTGCCGAATTGATCCAGGAACGTTTGCTTCAATCAGTCGGCCAATCACCAGACATGGAGTATTTCTTCAGACACGCACTAATTCAAGCTACAGCTTATTCCATGATCCTGCGGGAAAAGCGGCAGCGGTTGCATTCAAAATGCGCGGAAGCCTTGGAGATGCAATTTCCGTCTATCTGTCAGCAGGAGCCCGGTGTTCTCGGTCTTCACCATGAAAGCGCTGACAACGTACAGGCCGCGGTGCCATACATTCTCACTGCGGCCAAATCGGCCATCGACCGGTCGGCATTACAAGAAGCTACGACTTATTTGCACCGAGGTCTGGAGCTCCTGGACAAGCTACCAAGCTCCGAAACGCGAGATGTACAGGAATTGAAGTTTCGATCCGCTTTAGGTCGGGTCAGCATTTTCGGCAAAGGATGGGCCGATCAATCTGTGAAACATCAATATGAAAGGGCCCTTTTTCTCGCCAAGAAAACCGGAAATAAAAAGGACGAGATCCCGCTAGAGTGGGCTTTGACGACGTACCATCTCCTTCGAGGCGAGATCAACAAATCGATAGATGGTGGCAGACGAGTTCTTGGGTTGGCCGAACTTGCGGACGACGACGATTTCCGTCTTGTCGCTCACTCGGCTTTGTCCATTTATGAATTCTATGGCGGAAACTTCGTTGGTGCTATCGACCACAGGAATGAGGCGCTACGCTTCCATCGAGACAAATCGAGTGAGGAGTTGCGGAAGGCATTTGGAACGGACCGACGCTTGCAGGCATTGCGCGGCGCGGCACTCTCCCACTGGTGTATTGGCGATCACGAACTTGCAGTCGACATGGATGAGGAGCAGCGTTTGCGCGCTATCGATCGTCCCTTCGATTATACTTACGCCTTGACCATCAGTTGTATTTTTCACAGCCTTGACCGAAATGCCCGGATGATGCGCTCGTTCGCGGAGAGCGCGATCACGATTGCCCAAGACCAGGGGTTTGGCTTCCTGGAGTCAAACGCGGCAAACTTCCGTTCGATTGCGCTGGCGCTTGAAAATCCAAGCGAAAAAACCCTGCGAGACAGCCATGATACTTTTGAGGAGTATCGGCAGGCCGGAAATCGAATGGGCATTTCATCGATGTTCGGGATCGTCGCAGAACTTTACGGTGAAATAGATCTTCCTGAGCCGGGCTTAGCCTATGTTGATAGAGCCCTGGAGTATGTGAAGCGATCCGGAGAGCAGTTTGCGTATTCAGACTTGTACCGGGTTAAGGGTGTCTTGCTCGCGTCCCTGCAAAGAGTTGAAGAGGCAAAAAAATGCCTTTCCAAAGCCTTGCAGATAGCCAGAAGGCAGCGAGCGAAGACATGGGAGCTAACGGCCGCCATCTCCTTAGCCCAAATTCTGAACAATCAAGGCGAATTCGAGAAATCCGTACCGCTGCTTCAGCCGCTGTACCATGAATTCGAAGGATCCAAATTTGTGAAAGAACATTTGGTCCGGGCGCACACTCTATTAGGGGAGTGCCAATCGGCGGGACTTCGCTCTTTTGCAACTCACCTTAAACGGGGTTCAACCTGATGCGGTGAGCCAACACCGTAAACTTGAAAGGCAGGTGGAAGATGCCAAAGGTCACCATCATAGGAGCCGGTATCGCGGGGATGAGCGCCGCCTTGCGTCTGGCGGAGCGAGGCTACGAAGTCCGTGTGTTTGAACGGAATAGTTTTGTTGGAGGGAAATTCAGAGCAGTAGAGTGGAAAAAAACGGGGGCCTTTCACGAACATAGTTACCATATGTTTCTGAACTGGTATCACAACTTCTTCGAGATGGCCGAAGCGATCGGCGTGAGGGATGACTTTTTAGCTTTGGAAAGGGTACGATTTCTACGCGAGGGTGATTTTCCTAAGATGACGGAGCTGGTGAATTTCGGCGCTCCGAGTACAATTTTCCAAAATTTGATGTCAGGCGTTCTACCGATTCCAGACATGTTTCTTTACATGTACTCCGTGATCGATCTGCTGGGCACGCCGATGAAGCAGGATCGATATCGCGACTTGATTTCGGTTAACGCGTTTGCCTCCACAAGGCCGTACGCCACCGAAGCCAGCGTCGGGATGTATGATGAGTATTTGGCAAAGACATTCGCGATCGCCAGTTACCTTACCTCAGCGAAAACCTTCCAGACGTTTCTGGAGTACGGGGCCTTCTCCCCCACTCCTCTGTACTGGGCACTTACCGGCGATGCCTTCAACAAATTTTTGCGTCCGCTGCAATTGAAGCTCGAGCACATGGGCGTAAAGTTCCATTTCCATCGTCAAGCAACTGGATTGACTTTGGATGAGAATGGAAACGTTTCAGGCGTGACTTTCGAAAAGTGCACGGACTTCAGTCCGAGCCTTAGCGAATTCACATGGGATCAATTCCGCGTGGAAGTTGTTAAGACAGAAGCCAAACAGGAAAAGGTCAAACTGGACGGGTCGCTGATTTTGGCTATTCCGCACAAAGCCCTTTCAGATCTGCTCTCTCCAGCTGTTTTGAATGAAAGTCCTCACCTGGGAGAGTGCGAAAAGCTCGTAAGCGTTCCGATGGCATCGGTTCATCTGCATCTGAACAACAAATTTTCTCGGCGCCTGAGGACCATGCGTACAAAACTACCACCCGAACCCGTCGTACTTATCAACTCGAACTACAAACTGAGCTTTGTAAGCAACTCAAGCTTATGGCACGGATCAAAAGAAACATACTTGAATATTGTCGCTTCTGATTCACGACCTTTGGGTCACCTTTCAGCACCGGTTGGATTTACATCGGACGAGGGCTGGAAGCGCGTCGGGGCCAAACTATCGATCGAGTCTCCTGTGACAGCTTTAGACCATATATTGCATGAATTCCGCCAGTTCGTGCCGTTCGAGGACGATGAGATCGATACAAATCTTCTCGAAATAGATCGCAACGCCGGGCGCGAGCTTTTTATAAATGATGTTGGAAGCTGGAAGTGGCGACCTGATGTAAAGACAAAGATAAAGAATTTGTTTCTTGCGGGCGATTTCTGCAAAAATATGATTGACGTCGTTTGTTTGGAAGGGGCGGTCGTCAGCGGGCTTGAAGCCGCTGAGCATGTACGCCGGCAACATGGCCTCGGCTCGCCGATTAAAATCATCTCTCCCAAAAGATATCCGTATCCAGTCTTCTGGCCTTCCAAGCTTTTTCTGGCTCCTTACGCAGCAAGCGCGAAGGTCTGGTCAATTTGCAACCAGCTGATGGGAAAGCAGCATCGATGAGACTTCATGCTGAAAGTGAGAGAACATAACTGGCAAAACCACCGACAAAACCAAATGGGTGAAAATGTGCTAAGTGGTTGGAGCGGGCGAAGGGAATCGAACCCTCGTATGCAGCTTGGGAAGCTGCCGTTCTGCCATTGAACTACGCCCGCAAACTTATTCAATAAAATCAGG
>CAVSZM010000015.1:0-489195 GCA_963732455.1 uncultured Alphaproteobacteria bacterium
CACGGCGGCGACCGTCGCAGCCACGCGCTCCGAACTCGGCTTGCGCAGCGATAAGTCTTTCGCGACGCAGGATGGCATCCTCACCCTGCGCGGGCGCGCGGCTGCGCCCACGATTTTAACAGCGACCGCGTAATCGGTGCGATGTTCCAGACGCTGCCGGGCGCATCCTTGTCATCAATGGTGCGGCACAGGCACCTGATGCTGCGCTCGTCACTGCTTCCGCCGAAATGAAATGGCTGAACGGCTGGTCCGCTGCTGCCACCCTCGAGGGCGAGTTCTCCAGCGTCACCACCAGCTACGCCGGCAAAGGCGTGGTGCGATATTCCTGGTGAATGACGCTGACCTGGTCGCGTCGAAGATGCGACGACCGCGAACCGGGTTCGCGCTGCCCGCCGCCAAATGCGGCTGGCAGCATCAACGATGGCCGGCTGCTGGTAGCCGGTTGCACCCCAGTTACCCACCCCAGGCGGCCCAGATTTCACTCCATGCGATCGGGGCCGTTTGCTGTCGGACACATCTGGCCCGGCGCCTGCGGCCCAGGGAGGAGGGAATCGTTTGTACGCAAGCGAGTTGTAAAAAGAGGTTGTATTATCCAAAACAACCACGTCTGGTGGCAAAAGGCACCGTATCGAAAATAAATTTCCCGCACCGCTCATTGCGGCAAGAACGTGAAAAGCTCCGATATTTCCAAACGTTATGCTGCGTCTGTCCAATAAATTTGGAATGAAATCAACGGCTTGCATAGAAAACCTCCTAAGCGGCATCTTGACGAAAGCTCACGCCCACGCCCCGATGATGGCTGTCGACGGGTTGTCAGTCAGGATCTCCCCGATGAAAAAGGGCGTCAATAGGTACGTAGGAATCAAGAGGTACACGGTTTCAATTCCCGACGCGCTGCACTTGAAGGTCAAAATCTGGTGCGCGACGCAAGGTGTTTCGATGCGCGACGTGGTGTGGAAGCTTCTGGAAAAGGAATTTGGCCAGCACGGTGCGCCACCTGCCGCCAAGACCAAGCCAAAGGCAAAGTCACATGCAGAGGCGAGGGCGGTCTGATGAGCCGGGCGCCCTCGACCTTCCGTGAAGTCGATTTGAAACGGGCACTGCGCGGCATCAAGAATGCAGGCGAGACAGCGGAGGCCGTCGAGATCAAGGGCGACTGCATCAAGATCAAGATCAAGAACGGCAAGGAAGCCGTCATCACTACCGACACCGATACTGACGACACCAACACCAACCCATGGGATGAAGTTGACCTGAAATGAAGAAGAGCTTGCCCGATCACGTGCACGGCTACGTCGACCGACTCGGCAAGGCGCGGCACTACTACAAGCGCGCCGGCAGCAAGCCTGTCGCTTGCCCGGCTTGCCGTGGTCGCCGGAGTTCATGGCGGAATACGAGGCGGCTCATGCCGCCTATGAAGCGCCGCAGGCCGCGCCGCTCGGTACCAGCAGCACCATGGCAGGCACGCTCAACGCCGCGTTGGTGCGCTACTACGAGAGCGGCAGCTTCAAGGATCTGGCACCGCAGGCACGCCAGGACATGCGGCGCAATCTGCTGGAGCGCTGGCGCGTCGATCACGGTGGGCTACCGCTGAGGCCGCTGCGGTCGAAGCACATCCAGGCCTACATCTCGAAGCTGGAGTCGAAAGCCACCCAGCGCAATACGCTGAGCTCGATCCGTCACTTCACCAAATTCGCACTCGGCGCCGCCATGATCGACGAGGATCCGGCGCTCAGCGTGACGCGGGCGAGGATGCCGAAGACCGGCGGCTTCAAGACGTGGTCCGAGGAGGATCTCGCCCAGTTCGAGGCGACCTATCCGATCGGCACCAAGGAACGGTTGGCGATGGCGCTGATGCTGTACCTCGGCGTGCGGCGTTCGGACGTGGTGCGGATCGGACCGGGGCACATCAAGGGCGGGGTGCTGCATGAGTACCTGCCGAAGAAGGGCGAGCATACCGGCGGCAATCTGATCAACGTGCCGGTGCATCCCGAGCTGGCCAAGATCATCGCAGCGACGTCGGTGACCGGCACCAAGACCTTTCTGGTGACGTCGTTCGGCAAGCCGTTCACCGCCAACGGTTTCGGCAACTGGATGCGCGATCGTGTTCGCGATGCGAAGCTCGACGGCGACCCCGCGCCCAACCACGGCCTGCGCAAACTGTGCTGCGTGCGGCTCGCGGAAGCGGGCTGCACCGCGCCGGAAATCGCCGCCATCACCGGGCCACAAGGATCTGCGCGAAGTGCAGGTCTACATCGAGGCCGCCAACCGCAAGAAGATGGCGCAGAGCCGCGATGGACAAGCAGGTTGCAGCCGATATCGATGCGACCAAAGGCTGAACAGAAATTTGCTAACTGGGCGATCCGGTTAGCAAAACTGACCAAAAAGATGAGTGATATCAAAGGGAGTTTTCAAAGGTGGCGATCCCAGCAGGATTCGAACCTGCAACCCACGGAGTAGAAATCCGTTACTCTATCCAGTTGAGCTATGGGACCGTCGAAGCGTTTATAACATCGCCAATATGAAAAATCCGCTTCCCGGCCAAGCCCGTTCCGAACCCTTTTCGGCGATCAGGCGACCAACCTGAGCGGTGGACCGTTGCCTTCGGTCCACCCTCAACGCAATGCTGCGCCGCAGCCGGCGTAGCAGGGGTTGGGCCATGTTTCATGCGACTTTTTCGCTCCTTTGTTCCACGGCCATGAGTCCGTCACCTTTTAGCGCACTTCTGTTCGATACGCGGCGTTTGTCCGCGCAAGGAGCTCCATCATGATCGGTTTGGTTCGCGCCGCAGCACTTTGCGCAACGCTGGCGCTTGGCCTCGTCTCGGCGCAGGCGGCGGATAAGGCCTTCAAACGTGACGATCTGGCCGATTCGGCGGTCAAGCTGGAAGCCCAGATCAAGAGCGAAGCCGGACCGGTCGCCAAAACCAGCGCGACGCTGAAGACGGACGCCGACACTGCCTTCAAGCGCAGCGATTTCCGCACCGGGCTGCAAATCCTCGGACAAACCGTCGCCGTCGCCCCGGAGGATAGCGGCAACTGGCTACGGCTGGCCCGCACGATTTTCCAGATTCGCCCCTCCAACAGCAGCGAACAGACGTTCCTGCTGGAGCGCGCCTCGACCGCCGCCTACATCGCCTATCAGCGCGCCGGCAACGCCGGGGAAGAGGCTGACGCGCTTGCCGTGCTCGGCCGCGCGATGTCCGAGCGCAAGCTGTGGCGTCCGGCGCTGGATGCGCTGCGGCTCTCGCTCGATCTGCGCGAAGTCGCCGACGTGCGCGGACAATATGAGAAAATACGCGACGAGCATGGCTTCCGGCTGCTGGATTATACCGTTGATTCCGACGCGGCCTCGCCGCGCGCCTGTTTCCAGTTCTCCGAGGACCTCGCCAAGCGCACCGACTTTGCGCCGTTCCTGGCGCTGGCGGGAAGCGACAAGCCCGCGCTGACGTCGGAAGGAAAGCAGCTCTGCGTCGATGGGCTGAAGCACGGCGAGCGTTACAACATCAACCTGCGGGCCGGGCTGCCGTCCACCGTGAAGGAAAGCCTGCCGAAGTCCGCCGAATTCAATATCTATGTGCGCGACCGCAAGCCATTCGTGCGCTTCACCGGCCGGGCCTATGTGCTGCCGCGCACCGGCCAGCGCGGCATCCCCCTGGTCAGCGTCAACACTCCGGCGGCGTCGGTGAACGTGTTCAGGATCGGCGACCGTAACCTGATCAACACGGTGATCGACAGCGATTTTCAGCGTGCCTTAAGCAAGTATGAGCTTTCCAGCCTCGGTGACGAGCGGGGCGTCAAGGTCTGGTCGGGGGAACTCGCAACCGCGACCACGCTGAACCAGGACGTCACGACGGCGTTTCCGGTCGATCAGGCGCTGGGCGATCTGCAGCCGGGCGTCTATGTCATGACGGCCGCGGCCAAGGGTCCGGGCAGCGACGACGACTCTTCGCTGGCGACCCAGTGGTTCATCGTTTCCGACCTCGGCCTTACCGCATTCTCCGGCAATGATGGGATCCACGTATTCGTCAATTCGCTGGCATCGACCGATGCCGTGGCGAAGGCCGAGGTGCGGCTGGTCGCGCGCAACAACGAGATTCTCGCCACCCGCAAGACCGACGAATCCGGCCACGTGCTGTTCGAGGCTGGCCTTGCCCGCGGCGAGGGCGGTTTGTCCCCGGCGATGTTGACGGTGACCAGCGAAAAGGCCGACTACGCCTTCCTCAGCCTGAAATCCAACGCGTTCGACCTGTCGGATCGCGGCGTTTCAGGCCGCGCCGTGCCTGCAGGCGCCGATGCGTTCGTCTATGCCGAACGCGGCGTCTATCGCTCCAATGAGACCGTGTACCTCACGGCACTGCTGCGCGACGGCCAGGGCAATGCCGTGACCGGCGGACCGCTGACGCTGGTGATCGAGCGTCCGGATGGCGTCGAATTTCGCCGGGCGATGCTGGCCGACCAGGGCGCGGGCGGCCGGAGCATGACGTTGCCGCTCAATTCCGCCGTTCCCACAGGGACTTGGCGGGCGCGCGCATTCACCGATCCCAAGGGCTCATCGGTCGGAGAAACCACCTTTATGGTGGAGGATTATGTCCCAGAGCGTATCGAATTCGATTTATCAAGCAAAGACAAGCAGATTAAAGCTAATCTTCCTGTAGAACTTAAGGTCGATGGCCATTTCCTTTACGGCGCACCTACATCGGGTCTCCAGCTTGAGGGCGACATGCTGGTGGCGCCGGCCTCGGAGCGGCCGGGTTTCGCCGGCTACCAGTTCGGCGTCGCCGACGAGGAGACCACCAGCAACGAGCGTACGCCGATCGAAAACCTGCCCGAAGCGGACGCAAACGGGGTCGCGACATTCCCCGTAAGCCTTACAAAACCGCCATCGTCGACGCGTCCGCAGGAAGCCCAGATTTTCATCCGGATGGCGGAAGCAGGCGGCCGTGCAGTCGAGCGCAAGCTGGTGCTGCCGGTCGCGCCGGCGGCTGCGATGATCGGCATCAAGCCGCTGCTCGGCGACAAGAGCGTCGCGGAAGGCGACAAGGCCGGTTTCGACATCGTGTTCGTAGCGCCTGACGGCAAGCCGCTGGCGCGCGATGGCCTGCGCTACGAGCTGTTGAAGATCGAATCCCGGTATCAGTGGTATCGCCAGAGTTCGTCCTGGGAATACGAGCCGGTCAAATCGACCACGCGCGTTGCTGATGGCGATCTGACCGTCGCCGCCGACAAGCCGTCCCGGATAACATTGTCGCCGCAGCCTGGCCGCTATCGCCTTGACGTCAAATCGATCGAGACCGACGGACCCCTGACGTCGGTGCAGTTCGATGTCGGATGGTATTCCGACGGCAGCGCCGATACGCCCGATCTCCTGGAAACCTCGATCGACATGCCGGAATATCAGTCCGGCGACACCATGGTGGTATCGGTCAATGCGCGCACCGCCGGCAAGCTGACCATCAATGTGCTGGGCGACAGGCTGCTGACGACCCAGACCACCGACGTCAAGGAAGGCACGGCGCAGGTCAAGATCCCCGTCGGCAAGGATTGGGGCACCGGCGCCTATGTGGTGGCAACGTTGCGGCGCCCGCTCGATGCCGCCGCACTACGGATGCCCGGGCGGTCCATCGGGCTGAAATGGTTCGGCATCGACAAGAAGGCCCGCACGCTGGCGGTGACCCTCTCGCCGCCGCCTTTGGTACGTCCCGGTACTACGTTGAAGCTGCCGGTCAAGCTTGGCGGTCTCAATCCCGGCGAGGATGCCAAGATCGTCGTTGCCGCCGTCGATGTCGGCATTCTCAATCTAACCAACTACAAGCCGCCGGCGCCGGATGACTACTATCTCGGCCAGCGCCGCATGACGTCGGAAATTCGCGATCTCTACGGGCAGTTGATCGACGGCATGCAGGGCACGCGCGGCCAGATCAAGACCGGCGGCGATTCCGCCGGCGCGGAGCTGCAGGGCAGTCCGCCGACCCAGAAGCCGCTGGCACTGTATTCCGGAATTGTTACCGTCGCGGCCGACGGCTCGGCCGAAATCGGCTTCGAAATTCCGGAATTCGCCGGCACCGCGCGCGTAATGGCGGTGGCCTGGACCGCGACCAAACTTGGGCGGGCGACGACCGATGTCACCGTGCGCGATCCCGTCGTGTTGACGGCGACGCTGCCGCGTTTCCTGCTCAATGGCGATCATGGCACCATGAGCTTCGATCTCGATAACGTCGAAGGCGCGCCGGGCGACTACACGATCGATGTGAAGACGTCGGGGCCCGTGAAGGTAACGGGCAATCCCTCCACCACGGTGAAGCTCGCAGCCAAGCAGCGATCCTCGATGTCGCTGGCGCTTGATGCCGGCGGCGCCGGAACGGCTCAACTCGATGTCGATATCAAGGGACCGGATGGGCTGACCTTGGCCCGCCATTACGCGCTCGACGTCAAGGCGGCGACCCAAATCCTGGCGCGCCGCTCGATCCGGACGCTGGCAAAGGGGGAGAGCCTGACCCTGACATCCGATATGTTCTCGGATCTGGTGCAAGGTACCGGCGGCGTTTCGCTGTCCGTCAGTCTGTCCACGGCGCTCGATGCCGCGACCATCCTCAAGGCGCTCGACCGTTATCCCCATGGATGTTCGGAGCAGATCGCCAGCCGTGCCATGCCGTTGCTTTACGTCAACGATCTGGCGGCGGGCGCCCATCTTGCGATGGATACGGAGGTCGATCAGCGCATCAAGGATGCCATCGATCGGCTGCTGGCGCGGCAAGGCTCAAACGGATCGTTCGGACTGTGGTCGGCCGGTGGTGATGACGCCTGGCTCGACGCCTATGTCACGGACTTCCTGACCCGCGCTCGCGAAAAGGGATTTGCGGTGCCGGATGTGCTGTTCAAGAGCGCGCTCGATCGCATCCGCAATTCGGTCGTGAACGCGAACGAGCCCGAAAAGGACGGCGGGCGCGATCTGGCTTACGGCCTCTACGTGCTCGCCCGCAACGGCACCGCGCCAATCGGCGATCTGCGCTACCTCGCCGACACCAAGCTGAACAACCTGGCGACCCCGATCGCCAAATCGCAGCTGGCGGCGGCGCTGGCGCTGGTCGGCGACAGGAGCAGGGCGGAGCAGGTCTATGCCGCCGCGCTCGAAAGTCTCGCACCGAAGCCAGTGCTGGAGTTTGGCAGGGTCGACTACGGCAGCGCATTGCGCGATGCCGCGGCACTGGTTTCGCTTGCCAGCGAAGGCAATGCCCCGCGTGCGACGCTGACGCAGGCGGTCGCGCGCGTTGAGGTGGCGCGCGGGCTTACGCCTTATACCTCCACCCAGGAAAACGCCTGGCTGGTGCTGGCGTCACGCGCGTTGGCGAAGGAAACGATGACCCTCGATGTCGATGGAGCGCCGATCAAGACTGCGCTGTATCGCAGCTACAAGGCAGCCGAAATGGCGGGGAAGCCGATCAAGATCACCAACACCGGCGATACGGCGGTGCAGGCGGTGGTCTCGGTGAGCGGCGCGCCGGTTGCGCCGGAGCCCGCGGCATCGAACGGCTTCAAGATCGAACGCAATTATTTCACGCTCGACGGCAAGCCCGCCGATGTCTCGAAGGCCAAGCAGAGCGATCGCTTCGCCGTTGTGCTGAAGATCACCGAGGCCAGGCCGGAATACGGTCACATCATGGTGTCCGATTATCTCCCGGCCGGCCTCGAGATCGATAATCCGCATCTGGTCTCGTCCGGCGACACCGGCACGCTGGACTGGATCGAGGATGGCGAAGAGCCGGAGAACACCGAATTCCGCGACGACCGTTTCACGGCCGCGATCGATCGCGCAAGCGACGACAAGGCAGTGTTTACGGTAGCCTATGTAGTCAGAGCGGTGTCACCAGGCAAATACGTGCTGCCGCAGGCCTACGTCGAGGATATGTACAACCCTTCACGCTATGGTCGCACCGGCACCGGCGCGGTCGAGGTGCGCCCGGCGAAATGAGTCCATCGATCGCCATAGCGCCGGTGGCGCACAGCAAGCGCCGCTGGCGACGGATCAGGCTGGCGTTATCAGCCGGGTTGCTTCTGGCCGGCGTTTTCGCGGCATGGGTCGTCTCGCTGGGGCCGTTGCCACTGGCGTCGGCTCGCCAAGTCTCGACCGCGATCGTCGACCGCAATGGCAAGCTGCTACGCGCCTATGCGATGGCCGACGGCCGCTGGCGGCTGCCGGTCGACGCCAGGACCGGTGTCGATCCCGGCTATCTCAAACTACTGCTAGCTTACGAAGACCGGCGCTTCCGTTCCCACGCTGGCGTCGATCCTTTTGCCTTGGGCCGCGCGGCGCTTCAACTGATGACCCGCGGTCACATCGTCTCTGGCGGCTCCACCATCACGATGCAACTGGCCCGGCTGATGGAACCGCGGCGCGAGCGCTCGGTTTACGCCAAGCTGCGGCAGGTCGTGCGCGCGCTCGAAATCGAGCGTCAGTTGAACAAGGATCAGATTCTCGATCTGTATCTGGCGCTGGCGCCGTTCGGCGGCAATCTCGAAGGCGTTCGGGCCGCCTCCATCGCCTATTTCGGCAAGGAGCCGAAGCGGTTGTCGCTTGCGGAAGCGGCGCTGCTGGTGGCGTTGCCGCAGTCCCCCGAAACCCGCAGGGTTGACCGCTACCCGGATGTCGCGCGCGCGGCGCGTGACCGCGTGCTCGATCGCATGGTCGAAGATGGCCGTGTGCCGCATGAAGATGCTGCGCAGGCCAAGGCTACGCCCGTGCCGCGGCTGCGCAAGCCGTTGCCAATTCTCGCGCCGCATTCGGCCGATCAGGCCGTCGCGACAGTAAAAGATGCGCCTGTGATCGCGCTGACGCTGGATTCCAGCCTGCAAAAGGTTCTCGAAGCGCTGGCGGGCGACCGCGCGGCTGCATTGGGACCGAACATTTCCGTTGCCATCCTCGCGGTCGACAATGAGAGCGGCGACGTGCTGGCGCACATTGGCTCGCCCGATTATTTCGACGACCGGCGCGCGGGGCAGGTCGATATGACCCGTGCTGTGCGCTCGCCTGGATCGACGCTAAAGCCGTTCATCTATGGTCTCGCGTTCGAGGACGGCCTCGTTCACCCGGAAAGCCTGATCGACGACCGGCCGATCCGGTTCGGCAGCTACGCGCCTGAAAATTTCGACATGACCTTTCAGGGAACGGTGCCGGTGCGCAAGGCACTGCAATTATCCCTCAACGTGCCGGCCATCGCCTTGCTTGACTGCGTCGGCGCAAGCCGCCTGTCGTCACGACTGAAGCAGGCGGGAGCCAGTCTGGTGCTGCCGAAAGACGAGGTCCCCGGCCTGGCAATGGGTCTCGGCGGGGTCGGCGTCACGCTGCAGGATCTAGTGCAGCTCTATTCCGGGCTGGCGCGGCTTGGAAACACCAGACCGTTGCGCGAGATCGTGAATGCGAAAGACGACCCGCGCGATTCCCTGCGCCTGATGGATCAGGTCGCGGCCTGGCAGGTCGGCAGCGTGCTGATGGGCACTCCCCCGCCCGAAAACGCCCCGCATAACCGGATCGCATTCAAGACCGGCACCAGCTACGGCTACCGCGATGCCTGGTCGGTCGGTTTCGACGGGCGCATCACTATCGGCGTCTGGGTCGGACGTCCCGACGGCGCCCCGGTGCCCGGTCTCGTCGGCCGCACCGCGGCGGCGCCAATTCTGTTCGATGCCTTCGCCCGAACGGGCAAACTGCCGGCGGCGCTGCCGAAGCCGCCAAAGGGTGCGCTGGTGGCGAGCAATGCAAAACTTCCACTGCCGCTGCGGCGATTTCGTCCGATAGGGGAGTTGGTCCGGACCGGCGGCGAGCAGGCGCCGCACATTCAGTTTCCCTTGAATGGCTCGCGGATCGACGTTACCGGCTCAGCCGGTGCGCAATTCTCGGCGATGCCGGTCAAGGTCGCCGGCGGCGTGCTTCCAATGACAATGCTGGTCAATGGCGTGTCAGTTGGTGAATTCGACGGCAGGCGTCAGCGCATGGTCGATCCGCCCGGTCCGGGCTTCGCCAGATTGACCGTGATCGACGCCACAGGCGCCGCGGACACAGTTGTCATCAGAATTCAATAGAAGATCCCTAACCGGTTGTCCCGATAGCGGTTTCGGCGTATGCGGAACCGATGGTCGAGACCTATCCACGTCCCCGATTTGGAGAGCCGCGCGAGCCGAAGAACCGGGTGAATCCGGGTAGCGGGCTTGTCACGGTGCTTGATGTTGTGTCGGGCAGCCATGTGCGGGCGATCGCGTTCCTGATGTTGTGCAGTCTCCTTTTGTTTCTGCCGGGTTTTTTCAATATCCCGCCGATCGACCGTGACGAGGCGCGGTTCGCGCAGGCGACCAAACAGATGGTCGAGACCGGCGATTTCGTCGACATCCGCTTCCAGGACGAAGTGCGCTACAAAAAGCCGGTCGGCGTGTACTGGCTGCAAGCCGCCGTGGTCGAAACCGCCTCGGCGCTGGGCTTGCCGCGTGCGCAGGCTCGCGTGTGGCTCTATCGCGTACCGTCCCTGATCGGTGCGATCGGGGCCGTGCTACTGACCTACTGGACGGCGCTGGCGTTCGTGACGCGGCGCGGAGCCATACTCGCAGCACTCATCCTGGGCAGTTCGGTGTTGCTCGGCGTCGAGGCGCGGCTTGCCAAAACCGACGCCATGCTGCTCTTCACTGTCGTCGCGGCGATGGGAGCACTTGCGCGGGTGTATTTGTCCTGGCAACGGGGCGAGGATCCCGTTCATCCGCCATGGACGTGGCCCGTGATCTTCTGGACGGCGCTGGCCGGCGGCATCCTGCTCAAGGGACCGCTGATCCTGATGTTCGCCGCGCTGACGATCGGCACGCTCGCGATTTTCGATCGAACCGCAACGTGGCTTTGGCGCCTGCGTCCGGTTTGGGGCCTGATGTGGTTGTTGGTGTTGGTGCTGCCGTGGTTCGTCGCGATCTTCTGGCGCGCCGGCGATACATTTTTCGCAGATTCGATCGGCGGTGACATGATAAGCAAATTGGCCGCGCAAGAAACCCACGGCGCGCCTCCCGGGCTCTATCTGCTGCTTTTCTGGGTGACGTTCTGGCCGGGAGCGCCGCTGGCGGGGATGGCGGTGCCGTCGGTCTGGCGGGCAAGGCGGGAGCCCGGCGCGCAGTACCTGCTGGCGTGGCTGGTTCCTTCCTGGATCGTGTTCGAACTGGTGCTGACCAAACTGCCGCATTATGTGCTGCCGCTCTATCCCGCGATCGCAATCCTGACAGTCGGCGCGCTGGAGCGCCGCATATTGTCGCGGTCGTGGCTGAAACGCGGCGCAGCCTGGTGGTTTGTCATTCCTGCGGCGGCTTCGATCATCGCCGTTGTCGGCGCGATCACGTTGACACGTCAGCCGGTGTTTCTGGCATGGCCCTTCGTGGCGGCGGCTCTGATCTTCGGCCTATTCGCGTGGTGGCTCTACGACGACAATCGTGCCGAACGTTCGCTGCTGAACGCCGTGCTTGCGGCGATGTTCCTGGCCGTGGCCATCTATGGCGTCGTGGTGCCGGCGCTGGTGCCGCTGTTTCCAAGTGCCGAGATCGCGCGCGCGCTGCGCAATGTCGTCTGTGTCGGACCGAAGGCGGCTGCGGCAGGCTTTCACGAGCCAAGTCTGGTCTTCATGACCGGCACCTCGACGTTGCTGACCGACGGATCGGGCGCCGCGGATTTTCTGGGGCAGGGCAGTTGCCGGTTTGCGCTGGTGGAGCAACGCTCGGAACGCGGTTTTGTCCAGCGCGCCGAAGCGATCGGGTTGCGCTATAATGTGGCCAACCGCATCGACGGCTACAATATTTCGCAGGGCAGAGCAGTTTCCATCGCGATCTACCGCTCCGAGGGTACGGAGTAAGATGTCCGCCCGGGCCGGCATCGGCGGATCCTCTAATTATGTTTTTCGATTTTTCGCCCTCGCGCGTGCTTCGGTGACACAACTCGTGCGCCCGCCATCGCACTCGCGGCGGGCGGAAGCGGCGCGGAGATCGGCACGCCACGTGTTGCTGCTCACGACGATCACCGGGGCCGCGATAGTCGTGCTGATGTACGCGCTGGATGCGAGGGAGATCGGTCTGATGCCGCCGCGCGGCACCGCCAGCCTTTGGCCCGTTCGTATCCTGACCGACTTCGGCAAGTCGGCCTATGTGCTGTGGTCCCTGGCAGGGCTATTGTTCGCCGTCGCGATTATTTCCCCGCGATTGCGCGGAACTTCGCAATCCCTGCTGCTGAGACTGGGGACGCGTCTGCAATTTCTGTTTTTCGCCGTGCTGGTGCCGGTTCTCGCCGGCGAGGTCGTCAAGTGGATCGTCGGACGAGGCCGGCCGTTCGCGGGTGGTGAGGCCAACGCCTTCAACTTCACGCACTTTGCCGGAACCGAAGCCTATTCCAGCTTTCCGTCGGGTCATGCCATCACGAGTTTCGCACTGGCTTTTGCCGTTACTGCCATTTGGCCGCGCGCACGGGTTGCGATGATCGTGTATGCCGTCCTGATCGCGATTAGCCGCCTGGTGCTGCTGGCGCATCATCCCAGCGATGTCGTTGCGGGAGCGTTGATCGGCGTGGCCGGTGCAATGTTCGTGCGGTACTGGTTCGCGGCACGCCGCCTGGGGTTCACTATTCGGTACGATGGCACAATTGTGCCACTTGCCGGACCCTTGCCGGGGTATCTCAAAAGGGTTGCCCGCGAGGCGTCAGCCCCATAAGAAGCGGACGCCGCAAACGCTGAATGCAAGCGCTACCGGCTACAGGCCAACTCAAACGGCGAGTCTTGATTTGCCCCCTTCTGACACGTCTTCGGTGGCCGTTTCCATCGTTGTCCCCGTACGCAACGAAGCCGAGAACGTATTGCCGCTGATCGCCGAGATCGCCGCGGCGCTCGACGGCCGCTGGGCCTATGAAATCATCTACGTCAATGACGGTTCGACCGATGCGACCGCCGAGCGAATTGCCGCTGTTATGAAGCAGCGAGGAAATCTGCGCCAGATCCGTCACGCAGTGTCGTCGGGTCAATCGGCGGCGGTGCGCAGCGGGGTCCGTGCCGCGCGCGGCGCCATCGTGGCGACGCTCGATGGCGACGGACAAAACAATCCGGCATTCCTGCCCGATTTGATTTCGGTGGTCGAAAACGGCAGCGACCGCATTGGCCTCGTCGCCGGTCAAAGAGTCGGGCGGAAGGATACCGGCTTCAAGAAAATCCAGTCGCGCGTTGCCAACGGCGTGCGCAAGGCAATTCTTCGCGATGGCACCCGCGATACCGGCTGTGGCCTGAAAGCGTTCCGGCGCGAAGTATTCCTGATGATGCCCTATTTCGACGGACTTCATCGTTTTCTGCCGGCGTTGGTACGCCGCGAAGGGTACGAGATCGCTTATGTCGACGTGATCGATCGGCCCCGCCATTCCGGCGTGTCAAACTACGGTTTCTTCGATCGTTTATGGATCGGAATCATGGATCTCGCGGGTGTCTGGTGGCTGATCCGCCGCAAGAGGCCGACACCTGTTGCGACCGAGGTGACGTCATGACTGAACTCTTCAGCACGCTCGCGACCTATCTGAACGATGTCTTCGTCATCAAGTTCGATGGCTGGGTTGTTCTTGGGTTCGTGGCGCAGGCATTTTTCACGATGCGTTTCGTGGTGCAATGGATCGCGTCGGAACGCGCGCGCAAGAGCGTGATTCCAGTGGCGTTCTGGTTCTTCTCGATTGGCGGCGGCGTACTGCTGTTAATCTACGCGCTCTATCGCAGGGACCCGGTATTCATCGCGGGCCAGGCGCTTGGCCTCGTGGTCTACGTTCGCAATCTGTACTTCATTATCGTCAACGGGCGGCAGGCATCCGCCAAGAATTGAGCGTTGCGGCCAGGGGCGGAACGAGCGGCAAAATTGAACTCGCGACAAGCACCCGAGTGCTTTAAAAGTGTCTCGATGTCGCGAGAGGCGTGCGTCGGAATTCGGGTCGTTGATTAAATGCCGCAAGATTCGAGCCTGGAAGTTACCAAACGCATTGATGATTGGTGGTCAATCGAAAAGCACGACATTTTAGCGGACCCGTTCGGAAAGATGGCGGGGGCAGGTCTGTTCCAGATCGGCCTCCCTGGCGCCGGAGCGGCACTCGACACCTATCGTGCCATCGCGATAGCCGAGCAGGCGATCGCAGCGAAAACCGGCTTGTTGGGGCTTGCGAGCGGCTTTGCCGCGCGACAATTGACAGCACGATTCTTTATTTCAGGTTTTGCCGACGCGAGCCAGCGCGCCACCTGGCTTCCGCGCATTGCGGCTGGCCAGGTCTGTGCGGCGATCGCGATCTCCGAGCCGGGCGCCGGAGCCCATCCGAAGCATTTGCAGACGGCGGCCGAACCGCATGGGGCTGGTTACGTCGTTCGCGGCCGCAAGGCCTGGATCACGAATGGCCCGATCGCGGATGTGTTTCTGGTGTTGTCCGTGATCGCGGTCGAGGATGAACGCAAGCGATACGGTTTATTTCTGATCCCGAGGGAAACAACCGGCCTGGTTGTGAAGCCGATGCAGGCGCTCGACGCGCTCGCACCGGCGTCGCACTGCGAACTGGAGCTCGACGGATGTCGCGTCCCCGCGGCGGCGCTGGTGGGACATATGGCAGATGCGTACCCGGTCATGGCTTTGCCGTTTCGCGACGTTGAGGACACCGTCGGGACGGCCAGCATTTCGGGGCTGCTGAGCTGGCTGCTCGAGAAGTCCGCCGCGCTCATCGAGCGCTCGGAAGAGAATGCATTGCGGCTCGGTCGCATCGCAGGTCTGGTGTCCCTCGTGCACGCGGCGAGCCGGCTCGCGGTGATGGCACTCGATGGCGATGGGCAGGAGGTCCCGGCGCGGACAATCGGCGTGCGGCTGCTGGCGCGCGACATCGTCAGCGAGATCCGCGACCTGCTTGTGCAGGTTAAACCGCTTGACGATGCGATCGCCCGGGCGCTGGCTGCATACGATCTGTTGTCCTCGGTCGCGCGAGAGCCCCGTAAAGTTCGGCAGGCCCGGCTTGGTAATTCCCTATGGAGCGAGAAACTGTGATGACCAACAATCTACCGGCGGATTCGATCGAGTCGGTCACCCGCGGGCTGGCGTCCGCGGGATATATCGCAAGCCGGCAGATCGCGACCGCAATCTATCTCGCCGAGCGCATCGAGAAGCCCATCCTGGTGGAAGGTCCGGCCGGCGTCGGCAAGACCGAGCTTGCCAAGGCGCTCGCGGCATGGCGCGGGCTCAAGATGATCCGCATGCAATGCTATGAGGGGCTCGATGAAGCAAAGGCGCTGTACGAATGGAAGTACGCCAAGCAACTTCTCTACACCCAGATACTAAAGGACAAGCTCGGCGAAGTGCTCGGCGGGGCCGATACGCTGTCCGCGGCGCTCGACAAGCTGCACGATTTCGGCGACGTGTTCTTCTCGAAGGAATTCGTGGAGCCGCGCCCGCTGCTCCAGGCTTTGGAGCAGTCCAGGGGGTGCGTGCTGCTGGTCGATGAGATCGACAAATCGGACGCCGAATTTGAATCCCTTCTTCTCGAAATCCTGTCGGATTATCAGGTCAGCATCCCCGAGCTCGGAACCGTCGTGGCGCTTGTGAAGCCTACGGTGATATTGACCTCCAACGGCGAGCGCGACCTCTCCGACGCGCTCAAGCGCAGATGCCTTCATCTTCATATCGGTTTCCCCGAGCAGAAGCTCGAAGAACGCATCGTCGAGAGCCGGGTCCCCGGGATCTCGCAAACCCTGCGCACGCAGATCGTCGGCTTCATCAATCAGGTCCGCGCGCTCGATCTGAAGAAACTGCCCTCGGTCAGCGAGACCATCGATTGGGCGCGCGTGCTGGTGCTGCTGCAATCGACGGAACTGGACCATGAAACCGTCAAGGACACGCTCAATGTGCTGCTGAAATACGAGGCCGACATCGAGTCCACGATGCCGCAGGTGACGACCTTCGTCGCCAAGGCCGGTCGGCAGGGCGTCTTCGGCTGATGCGCGAGGAACTGCACCGCTTTTTCCGGGCGGCTCGTGGAGCCGGCGTTCGGGTATCGCCTGCGGAAAGCATCGATGCCATGAAGGCGGTGGCAGATGTCGGATTTGCCGACAGGAATATTCTGCGGGACACCCTCCTGCTGACGCTCGCCAAAAGCCAGGACGAAAAGCAGGCGCTTGGTGAGTGCTTCGACCTGTTCTTTAGCCAGCCTGAAGTGAAGGATGCGGCCACGCCGGAGGATGCCGGCGAAGACGCGCGGCCGGATGCGACGGAAAACGAAACCCAGCCGGGCGGCGACGCCGGCGCGCCATCGCCAGAGCTTGGCCAGCTCGCGCAGATGCTGATGTCGCGGGACCGCAACGCCATCGCGGTCGCGATGGCGAATGCGGCTAATGCCGCATCGCTCTCCGACATTCGATATTTTACCCAGCGTGGAATCTTCTCGACACGGATTCTCGAAGCGCTCGGCATTGAACGCCTTCGCGACGATCTGGACGCGCTGACGGCTACCAATCCGGCAGAGGCCGAACGGCTCGCGGCCGCATTGGAGGCGTTGCGCGAAAACGTTCGGGAGGTCGTCTCTCAAGCCCTGGTGCTCTACGGGCGCGAGGAGACCGAGAACCTGCGCAACGAAATCCTCCGCAACGCGCCGCTTGCTCGCCTCGAGCGCCGGCAGGTCGAGCAGATGAAGGCCTTGATCCGGGCCATCGCGCGACGGCTGCGCGAGCGTTACAGCAAGCCCCGCAAGCGCCAGCGGCGCGGGCATCTCGACACAAGGCGGACGCTTCGGCGCAATGCCGCCTGGGGCGGCGTTCCGTTCCTCACGTCATGGAAACGCCGCCACCGCGACCGTCCCAAGATCGTGGCGATCTGCGATGTCAGCGGATCGGTGGCGCAGGTGTCCGATTTCTTCCTGCTGTTGATCCATAGCCTCCATGAGGTGGTGGAGGACGTGCGCTCGTTTGCCTTCTCCGGTCATCTCATCGAGGTCAGCGAGATCCTCGACACCAGGTCCCCCGAAGAAGCCATGCGCGAGATCATGTCGAAGGTCGGATTCGGTTCTTCCGACTACGGGGGTTCATTTGTGGATTTTGAGAAGGGCTGGATGCGGACGGTGACGCCGAAGACGACTGTGATCGTTCTCGGCGACGCGCGTACCAATAACCTAGATCCGCGCGCCGATATCCTGCGTCGTATTTCAGAGCGATCCAAGCGGCTGGTTTGGCTCAACCCCGAAGGGCGCATGGCCTGGGGCTGGGGCGATTCTGAAATGCCACGGTATGCGGCATTCTGCAGTGTCGTGCGTCAATGCGCCACTGCAAAGCAACTTGAGCGGGCCGTGTCGGACATCGTGGCGGCTTATCAATAATTTGGCCGCCTGCGCCAGCCGCAAGAGCGGGTCTAGCCCAGGCGCAACGTTATCATTCGCAGCAATCGGTAATCTGATTGTATTCCCCATGAAAAAACCGCTCGCGAATGCGGACGGCTTGGCTGTTAGGAACTGTCATTGCTCCGGCATTGCCAGGCGGCAGCCCTTCCTTAGATAAAATGAAACTGAGAACGTTCGCGCTTTGCGAGCCGAGGAAGCGATTGTTCCAGTATCAGCTTTTTGAAGTGCTCGGTTTGTTGATGGCGGGTGAAGGCGGCTTCCTCCGCAAAAACCTCGTAGAATAAGAATTCTTGAGGCTTTGCTGTGTTTTGGTGAATCTGGAATTGCCTAACTCCCGGCTCTTGTTGCGCCTGAGGTAGAAAACTCCTCAGTAAATCCGCCACCACACTTTCTTCACCCGGCTTGGTTTCCCAAGAAGCAGTTATCACAAAGCCTTGGCTATTCGAATTTGCCATGTGTTTCTCCTGTTGCCGTATTTTATCGCTCATAATCGGCGACTAGAGCCAGCATATCGGAATGCGCGACATGAATGCTTCGATGCACGTCGAACTGTAGAATACGAAATGCGCCATCAAGCGTGCCGCTGAAGACGCGGGTGTCGAATTCATACCGGCCAGAAACGGTAAGGGCGTTGGTGTGCGGCTGCGAATAGAGTAACCTTCCCCTTTTGGGGGTTCTTCATGAATAAATTAAAAGCCGAGGACAGATTGCCAGAAGTCGGATGGCCCGCGTGCGATGGCATTTGTTTCAAAAAGGTAAAACAGCGGGATCAACCGGGGCGCGGAATCTATCCTCCGCCCAGCCAGAAGTGCCTTGGCAAAGGACGAATTGCATCGCCGTGCTCTTGAAAACGTTGGTATCGGAGCGATAAAACAGAGGTCGCCCGGTTTGTTTAGGTATAAGACCACGGAGATTCAACATGCGCTGGGTCAATATTGCTGTAATAACCATCTTCGTCATCGCGACGCTAATTTTTGCCGTTCAAAATTTCCAAAGCGTGACGGTTACTTTCCTTAATTTCAGGATTACTGCGCCACACGCGCTTTTGATTGCAGTGATCTATCTACTCGGTATGGTCACTGGCGGTAGCGTGTGGGCACTGATGCGCCGCGCATACAAAGGGGTGCGATCCGCATGACATCAATGCCTCTCGCCAATTCGGTGCAGCCATGACAAAACAGCGGCAAAAAACCAGCATCCGGCCAGCACCCACAGAGAAGCGACCAGCCGTCGATAAATTGCCCGCTCCGCGGTCTCCGGTTCAGCGCGAGATTCAGAAATTGCTGGAGGCGTTGAATGCCTTCAACGAGCGAATCGTCGAGTTAGAAAAAGCAGGACACAAAAGCCATGCGATGAAGGTCTTAAAGGTAAACGCGATGGATTTTGCCCGCCAGATCGACGAACTTCGTAGCCTACTAGTTACGCGCTGAAACAAGTTTCACTTTTTAGTCACACATATCGCAACGACTCGACGCGATTTCTCACGGGCGGCGGCTGGCAATGCGCGCCCTGCAAGCGGGCTGACCGGCTACTCGACAAGGTGATCTGGGTCACGGTCGCGGCAAGAGCGTTGCGCCATAGTGGCCGAACCCACAAAAGTCTTACAGCCCGTTCAGAACTGAGCTAGGAAGTGCTCGGCGATCTGCCCGCGGGTCGTGATCCAGATATCGTTCCGTCCAGCGCACTTCTCGGCAATCTCGGCGTATGCCCAGGCGGAGGCCGGACGGCCGTAGCAGTGGGTGTGAACCAGCACATCAAGGATGACTACGTCATCGCTGGCTGCAAGCAGATGGCTGAGGGCATCGTCGAACAATTCCACGAATTGCCGCGGCGTGCGACCCCAGCGCATCGAATGTGACAAGTCGTTGATTTCGGTGTTGAGCGGAACCGCGACCAGTTCACCCTCCTCATATCTCTGGCTATAAGGTAAGTCAAAGTCGAGGACATCGCCCTGCCATTTGTAGCCATTTTGGACTAGGCGGCGAAAAGTGTCGTTGCCAGGCGTGGCGCGCGGGCTGATCCACCCGGTTGGGCGGGCGCCGATCACATTGGCAAGACACTCGGTTGTGCGGTGTATGTAATCCTCGTCTTCCTCTGCCGACAGCGCCGCGGGAATCAGGTCCTGCGCATATCCATGCGCCACGATTTCATGTCCAGCTTCTGCAACGGCGCGGACTTGATCGGGGTCGCGCTCAGCCAGTGCACCTGAGGTGAAGAAATTTGCCGCGATACCTGCGCGGGCAAGGACCCGCATTAGCCGATGGATTCCGGCATTGGCACCGTAGCGCCCGTAGGTGTCTGCATTCGAGTCGAAGACACCGCCGCGCATCGGATTGCCCATCGGTCCGATAGCGGAGGCCGCACCTTCCGACCAAACTTCATAGGCAACATTGAAAACGACCGCGACATGGCGATCGCCCGGCCACCGCATGTTTCGCGGCGCATGGCGAATTTCCGGCATATTTGGACCCTTGGGCATAGTCGTCGGCTCCTCTGAAATTCGTCATTTTTTGGAAAGCGGCAGAACTGCAATCGCCGGTCGAGGTCGCCTCCAGGCCGTTACCGCCGCCAAATCGGGAAGGCCACGCGTTAGCGCGCCGAGCGCGTTCCCCGACCACCCTTGCGATAAGGTTACGTCTTGTCCTCATCTAAGACCCCTTATCCAACATTACGAAGCGCTTTTATTGCCGGGGGGCTGCCACATGCCTTCGCCCGGCGGCAGAATAGAAGGTGGCACTGTCTTCGGCCGATACTCGCATCTTGTCTCACTGAGCCGTCAGGCCCGGCAAACCTTGAGTTCTTACGACCGGTTGCGGAACCCACTTGCCGGTGAGCGCCTCGGATTTCGGGGCGTAAAGGCGCATCGTTAGATTGAATGGCCCCTTCGGTGCAGGAAGCCAGTTGGCTTCCCTGTCCTTGCCAGGACTTTCGTTCTGGAAATACAGATCAAGAGAACCATCGGGATTGTACTTGAACGGCATCCAGCTACTGACCGCAAAGCGGTTCAGGATGTTTCCGACCTGGAAGCCCTCCTGATCGTAAAGGGTGATCGACCAGAACGCATTGACAGGCGGCGCAGCGTCCTTGTCAAAAGTTATCGTGTATCTGTTCGCACCATCGAGTGGCTTGCCGGATTCGTCTCCGAGGTTAAGCGGATAAATGGCGTCCTCAGGCAAGTTTGCGCCAAGCCCGAGCTGCGCGACAATAGCCCGCTTCAAATAGTAGTTGCCATACACACCCATCGTGTCGGTGTTCAAAGACCAACCGTTGGCAACCCGCGCCAAAGTCGGCAGCTTCCAGGCCATCAGTTTCTGCGCATCTTCGGGCGCCGTCTCCAGTGCTCTTTGAACCACCGGATTTAGAGTGCCGATGTCAAAGCTTTTGCCAGCCTCGATTCCAATTTTCTTCATCTGCGCGAGGATCGGTTCATCGGTGAAATGGGGAGGCTGCAGTTTCAGCAAATCGGCCGCATAAGCGAAATAAACGCCGGCCGTCATCGTATCCACCTGAACCTTGGGTGGTGTCTTCATGTCAACGCTCGGATCGATTTTGACCTCGACGGGCTTGGGGGGCTTCCCAAATTCGGAAAGCAGCGCGACCTTGTAGCCGGCCTGGATTTTATGGACGGCATCATAGTCTTGCGGACCATCCGTCTTGGTACGGCCAATGATCCAGACATAAGGCGTGGACGCCTCGATGCGCTGTGTGTCTTTCGGCAGCTTGAACTCATCGATAAACCTGTCGCGCAAATCGGGTCGCCAGCCAGGGGGCGTCACCAGAAAGGTTCCGGCCTGAGTGCCTGTTGTTCGCCAACCCGGCGAAGCAAAAACGTCGGTCCACATGTCGAGCATCGGCAGAAGGTAGTAGCGCCCGTTGGTGTCCGGTACGCTGATCACGACGGGCTCTTTCGTCAGGTCGAGCCATGCGATGGAATACAAAGTATCGAAATTGGATCGCACGACACCTTTGAAGTTCGCCGGTGGGTATTCCGGCACGTTGACGAACATGTTCATCGGACCTTTGCCAAACTCTTTGCCTGGTTCGATATTGGTGGACTGCTTTCGCGTGATGTCCATCGACAACAGCGAATAAAAATAAAGGTAGGCATTGACGCCGATAGCGTGCGCCTCCTGTTCGGTGATCACCGCGCTCTGTGCTTGGGTATCGAGCGAAAGTATCGGCGAAATAAGAAGGCTCAGAATCACAGCAGTTGAACTTCTGATCATGGGACGCTCCCTGTGCAGATTATGTTGCCATAAGACTTAATGCTAAGCCTCGCCGAGCTAAGCGGCGTTGAAGGCCGCAAATCCGCGCTCAAGATCGGCCTTGAGATCCTCGACATTCTCCAACCCGATGTGAAGTCGCAGGGTCGGGCCGCCCGGCGCCCATTTGGTGGCCGTGCGATAGCCCGCGCAGTCGAACGGAATGACAAGGCTCTCGAAGCCGCCCCATGAATAGCCCATACCGAATAATGTTACGGCGTCGAGCAGCGCATCGACGGCTTTCTGAGGCGCCGGTTTTAGAACGATACTGAACAGGCCTGATGCGCCGATAAAATCCCGCTTCCAGATCGCATGGCCGGGATCGCTTTCGAGCGCGGGATGCAAAACCCTGATGACCTCGGGTCGAGTCGCGAGCCAACGCGCCATATCGAGCCCGGAACGATGATGCTGCGCAAGCCGCACCGCGAGCGTGCGCAAGCCGCGCAGCGCGAGAAACACGTCGTCCGGCCCCGCGCAGATTCCCAGCAGCTGGATCGCCTCGGCAATCAGCGGCCAGGCCTTGGCGTTGGCCGAAATGGTGCCGAACATGATGTCGGAATGCCCGCCGATATACTTGGTCGCGGCCTGAATGCTGATATCGACACCCTGATCCAGCGAGCGGTGAAACAGCGGGGTCGCCCAGGTGTTGTCGTCAATCACAAGCGCGCCGCGTGCATGGGCGACGGAAGCGATCGCGGGAATATCGGGCATTTCGAAAGATTGCGAGCCGGGCGCTTCGACCAGTACCGCCCTGGTTTTCGGCCTGAACAATTCGGCGATGCCTGCGCCAATCATGGGATCGAAGTAGGTGGTTTCAACGCTGTAGCGCGCGAGCAATCCGTTGCAGAAATTTCGCGTGGGGCGGTAGGCATTGTCGCAGACCAGGAGATGATCGCCGGCCTTCAGCACCGCAAGCAGGGTCGTGGCGATCGCCGCCAGACCCGAGGGCGCAATTCCAGCGCCCGCGCATTGTGGGCCTTCGAGCGCGACCAGCGCCTCCTGCAGCGCCTTGGTAGTCGGGGTTCCGCGGCGGCCATATTGGAACTCGCCGCGATGAGCGTGCAGATCTTCGGCAGTAGGATAGAGCACGGTGGAACCGTGGACGACCGGGGGATTGACGAATCCTTTCTGCGCCCTGGTGTCGCGGCCCGCCGTTACCAGCGTGGTTTCTGCCTTCTGCGGGATCGGTCGCCCGTCGTCTTTTGAAGTATTCATGCGTCCGCCGCCACCAAGACCTTTTGCCGCAGCCGCGGCGCCGATTGAAAGCCCGCCGGGCGGCGGGTTCGGGTTGAGTTTGTTAATAACAGGACACAGAAGACGGCCGTCAACCCCTTGACCCGGCTCGCCAGTCGTTCTGTGATGCACGGGAGCTATTCAGTCGCCGCAAGTTGAGGGGCCTGCCGCGACCTTCGATCCATCGCTTGGCACGACTGCGGGTCAAATTGCCTTTTGGGCGGACTTTCGCAGCAGTGGATCACGAGGTTGTTGGCCCATCGGTTCACGCGCTGATAAGCAAACGTTCCCGGACGACCCTTTGAAAGGCCTTGCCATGAAACGCGCATCTCTGGTTTTTACCCTTGCTCTCGCCGCCGGTCTTTCGACCCAGGCCGCCACTGCGCAAACGCTCAAGACGGTCAAGGACCGGGGCATGCTATCCTGCGGCGTGAGCCAGGGCTTGCCGGGCTTCTCGTCGCCCGACGACAAGGGCAACTGGACCGGGCTCGACGTCGACGTCTGTCGCGCGATTGCCGCCGCCATCTTCGGCGATCCGACCAAGGTCAAGTTCGTACCGTTATCCGCCAAGGATCGCTTCACGGCACTGCAATCCGGCGAAATCGACGTACTTTCGCGTAACACGACCTGGACGCTTTCACGGGACACCTCGCTCGGCGCCAATTTTACCGGTGTGACCTATTATGACGGTCAAGGTTTCCTTGTGAAAAAATCCCTCAAGGTCAATTCCGCGCTGGAACTGAACAGCGCGTCGGTTTGCGTACAAACCGGCACGACGACGGAGCAGAATCTGGCCGACTACTTCAAGGGCAACAACATGAAGTATGAGGTGATCGCGTTCGGCACCGCCGACGAGACCGTCAAGGCTTATGAGTCCGGACGCTGCGACGTCTTCACCTCCGACGTGTCGCAGCTCTATGCCGAACGTCTGAAGCTTGCAAATCCGGCCGATCACATCGTGCTTCCCGAGGTGATCTCGAAAGAGCCGCTCGGCCCGATGGTGCGCCACGGCGACGATCAATGGTTCGATATCGTGAAGTGGGTGCTGTTTGCGATGGTTGACGCCGAGGAACTCGGCGTTACCCAGAAGAACGTCGACGACATGGCGAAATCGGACAAGCCCGAACTCAAGCGGGCGTTCGGCACCGACGGTAATCTCGGTGAACAGCTCGGCCTCACCAAGGATTGGCTGTCACGGATCGTGAAGGCGGTCGGCAATTATGGTAAATCCTTCGATCGCAATGTGGGCGCCGGTTCGAAGCTCGGTATCGCCCGTGGGCTCAATCAGCTCTGGAACAAGGGCGGAATTCAGTACGCGCCGCCGATCCGCTGATCGCGGCAGGCGACCGCGGCGATGAGCATCGAGCCCCGATTACCACCGCCGCAGTTTGTCGCCCGGTTGCGGCGCACACTCGGCGGCCGCGCGGGGTGGGGAGGGTTTTTCCTTCAGATCCTGTTCGTCGCTGCGGTGGTCTGGATTGGCTATGAGATCGTGGCCAATGCCCGCGCTAACCTCGAGGCGCAGCGGATCACGTCCGGATTCGGGTTTCTGGCGAACACGGCGGGTTTTGACGTCAGCCAGAACCTGATTCCGTATTCCGGATCCGACTCCTATACCCGCGTATTTTTCGTGGGTCTGCTCAACACGCTGTTGGTCGCGGTCATCGGCGTTTTCTTTGCCACGGTGATCGGATTTCTCGTCGCGCTGGGTCGGCTGTCGCCGAACTGGCTGCTGGCGCGCATCTCCGGCGGGTATGTCGAACTCATACGCAATCTGCCGCCGCTGTTCCAGATTTTGTTCTGGTATCTCGCCGTGCTCAGCGCGCTGCCGAATCCGCGGCAAAGCATTTCGTTGTTCGGCAACTTCTTTCTTTCGAATCGAGGTTTCGTGATTCCGAAGCCGATCGCCAATCCGGGTTTCGAGCCGTTCGCGTTCGCCGTTCTGGTTGCCATCATTGCCTCCCTGCTGTTGGGCCGTTATGCGCGGCGCCAGTTGTTCGAGAGCGGCCGGCTGATCACGATCTGGCCCTATGTGGTCGGCTTGCTGGTAGGCATGCCGCTTGTGACCTCGCTGGTGTTCGGCAAGCCAGTCACGTTTGAAATTCCCGAGCTCAAGGGGTTCAACTTTTCCGGAGGCTCGCGCGTTATTCCGGAGTTCGTGGCGCTGACGCTGGCGCTGTCGACCTATACAGCCGCATTCATCGCCGAAATCGTGCGCGCCGGCATCCAGTCGGTTCACAAGGGGCAGATGGAAGCCGGCTCTTCGCTCGGCCTGACGCGGGGTTCGACTTTGCGGCTGATCGTGGTGCCGCAGGCGTTGCGTGTCATTCTGCCGCCGCTCACCAACCAGTATCTGAACCTCACCAAGAATTCGTCATTGGCGGTGGCGATCGGATATCCCGACCTGTTTTCGGTATTTGCGGGAACGACTCTCAGCCAGACCGGACAGGCGATTGAAATCATCGCCATTACGATGGGCGTTTACCTGCTCATCTCGCTGGTGACGAGCGCGATCATGAGTTTCTACGGATGGCGGATCAGCCGGAGCCTCGGCGCATGAGCGAGACAGCCGCTTCTTCCTTCGTGCGGCAGGAGCTTGTTCCGGAGCGCGCCGCGCCGATCAAGACTACGGGCTTTATCGGTTTCCTGCGCACCAACCTGTTCAATTCGCCGACCAACATCCTTCTCACCGTTGTCAGCATATTGTTGCTGTGGTTCACCGTCATTCCCGCGGTGAGATTCCTGCTGGTCGATGCGGTCTGGCGTGGCGATGATCGCAATGCGTGCCTGGCCGAGAATGCGGGGCGCGCGGTCGGAGCGTGCTGGCCTTACGTGCAGGCGAAATTCACCCAATTCATCTATGGATTTTACCCCGAACCCGAGCGATGGCGGGCCAATCTGACTTTCATTCTCGCCGCATTATTGTTGTTGCCGCTTTTGATTCCTCGCCTGCCGGCCAAGGGCCTCAATGCCGGCCTGTTCTTCATTGCATTTCCCGTCGTCGCGTTTTTCCTGTTGCATGGCGGCGGGTTGGGTGGCTTCGGCATCAGCTGGACCGCCGGCCTTCTGTCCGGGTTTGCGGAGAGCATTGGTGATGCCGGCCGCAAGCTGACGAGCGTAGGCGAAGCAACCGCAGTCGTTGGACCGCTGCTGGTCTTGCTCGGGAAGCTTGTCGTTCTGCTCAGCACCGCCGTTTCCTTCCTGATCTGGCCGCTGACCTGGCTTCGCGATCAAATTCAGGCATCGAGCCGCCCGGTATGGGTCGACTTCACGGCCACCGCTGCGCTCGTTTCGATGCTGTTGTTCCTTTTGAACGGCGGCGTCCGCACCGGGTGGCGTTCCCTCATCGTCAGCCTTGCGACGTTTGCCGGCATCGGCATCGTGATCGCCGCAATGGGCCTCGACCACGGTGGATTGCCCGTGGTCGATACCCGTCTCTGGGGCGGGCTTCTGGTGACTTTGGTGGTGTCGGTCACCGGTATCGTCACCTCGATGCCGGTCGGCATCGCATTGGCGCTGGGGCGGCGTTCAACCATTCCGCTGATCCGGATTTTTTCGATCACGTTCATCGAACTCTGGCGCGGCGTCCCGCTGATCACGGTGCTGTTCTTCGCAACCTACATGCTGCCGCTGTTCGTTCCGGCAGGATTCACGGTAGACGGACTGGTGCGTGTCCTGATCGGCATCGCGCTGTTTGCCGGCGCCTACACTGCCGAGGTCATACGCGGCGGACTGCAGGCAATCCCGCGCGGGCAAGGCGAGGCTGCGAACGCGCTGGGCCTGTCCTGGTGGAAGACCACAGGACTGATCGTGATGCCGCAGGCCCTGCGCCACGTCATTCCCGGTCTTGTCAACAGCTTCATTGCGCTGTTCAAGGACACCTCTCTTGTCTCCATCGTCTCGCTGTTCGATTTGCTCGGGAGTTTGCGAGCCTCGTTCGCCGACCCGGTCTGGGCTACCCCGACGACCTTGTTTACGGGATTTGCCTTCACCGGACTGATCTACTTCGTTTTCTGTTTCGGAATGTCGCGTTATTCGCTGTTCGTCGAGCGCAGGCTGAACGTACATCGTCGTTAGTTGAGTGAGATGACCATGCCCGCGAACTCGATTGTCAGCATCACCGGCCTCAACAAGTGGTACGGCGATTTTCATGTGCTGCGCGACATCAACCTCGATGTGGGGAAAGGCGAACGCATCGTGATCTGCGGCCCGTCGGGTTCCGGCAAGTCGACGCTGATCCGATGCATCAACGCGCTCGAGGAATTTCAGGAAGGCGAGATCGTCGTTGACGGCATCGAACTCGGACCGAATTTGCGGCGCGTGGACGAAGTCCGGCGCGAAGTCGGCATGGTGTTCCAGAGTTTCAATCTGTTTCCGCACCTGACCGTGCTGGAAAACTGCACGCTGGCGCCGATCTGGGTCCGCAATATTCCGAAGAAGGATGCCGAAGCCGCCGCGATGAAATATCTGGAGCGCGTGAAAATCCCGCATCAGGCGAACAAATATCCGGGCCAGATGTCCGGCGGTCAGCAACAGCGCGTCGCGATCGCGCGCGCTCTTACCATGAACCCGAAGGTCATGCTGTTCGACGAGCCGACCTCGGCGCTGGATCCTGAAATGGTCAAGGAAGTGCTCGACACCATGGTTGATCTTGCCAATGAGGGCATGACCATGCTCGTTGTAACGCATGAAATGGGATTTGCCAGGGAAGTGGCTGATCGCATCGTCTTCATGGATGCCGGCCAAATTATCGAGGCGAACACGCCTGCAAACTTCTTCGCCAATCCGCAGCACGCGCGGACTAAATTGTTCCTCAGCCAGATCTTACGCTGAGC
Source organism: uncultured Alphaproteobacteria bacterium (assembly GCA_963732455.1). Taxonomy (GTDB): domain Bacteria; phylum Pseudomonadota; class Alphaproteobacteria; order Rhizobiales; family Xanthobacteraceae; genus Bradyrhizobium. The sequence continues at coordinate 27,725 of CAVSZM010000015.1, forward strand.
TCCCCCATGGTGGGAAGCTGAACGCGGCTTCGAACCGCCGCGGTGTTTCCCATTCTTCGAGACGCGGCCAAGGGGCCGCTTCTCATGATGAGGAGAAGGTGTGCCGCAATCGATCAGACTTTTTCGAACGGCACGCTGATTGCGGTGCGCTGCTCGAGCCATTCCGGCACCGGCAGGTTTTTAGAGCGCATGAAATCCGGATTGAACAGTTTTGACTGGTAGCGATTTCCGGAATCGCAGAGCACGGTCACGATCGTATGACCTGGTCCCAATTGCCGGGCGAGCCGGATAGCGCCTGCGACATTGATGCCCGTTGAGCCGCCGAGGCAAAGACCTTCGCGCTCGAGCAATTCGTAAATGACGGGAACGGCTTCCTCGTCCGGAATAAGATAGGCCTCGTCTACCTTGCAGTCCTTGATGACGGGCGTGACCCGTCCGAGCCCGATGCCTTCGGTGATCGATCCGCCCGGGGACGCTTTGGCTTGGCCGTGCTTGAACAGTTCGTACATGGCGGCGCCCCGAGGGTCGGCGACGCCGATCACGATGTCTTTCTTTTGTTCGCGCAGGAAGGCGCTGGTGCCCGCCAGTGTACCGCCGGTCCCGATCGAGCAGATAAATCCGTCAATCCTGCCGCCGGTTTGCTCCCAGATTTCAGGGCCGGTCGAAACGTAATGTGCCTTCGGGTTGTCCAGGTTGTTCCACTGATCGGCAAACAGGACGCCGTTCGGCTCGGACTTGCGAAGCTGATCGGCAAGACGCTTGGCGACGTGCTGGTAGTTGTTCGGATTGCTGTAGGGCAGCGCCGGCACCTCGACGAGCTCGGCGCCACAGAGCCGCAGCGTATCCTTCTTTTCCTGGCTTTGAGTTTCCGGAATGACGATCAGGGTCCGGTAACCTCGCGCATTGGCGACGACCGCAAGACCGATCCCGGTATTTCCCGCGGTTCCTTCCAGGACCAGGCCGCCGGGCTTCAAATCGCCGCGCTTCTCGGCTTCGAGGATCATCTGGCGTCCCGCGCGATCCTTCACCGACTGGCCGGGATTCATGAACTCGGCCTTGCCAAGAATGGTGCAGCCGGTCTGTTCGGAGGCCCGCTTCAGTTTGATCAGCGGAGTATTGCCGATTGCTTCGACGACGTCCTTGTAGATGTTCATTGCCGGAATCTTGCCAGTCTGTTGCCACATCTGGCAACGACCCTAGAGCGCGATTGCAGAAAGTGGAAGCTGGTTTTGCTTCGGAGCTAATTCGACTTCGCAAACACCACCTGGCGGACGTCGATATTTCCCGAGAGGAATCCGGCCTCGCAGTAGGCGAGGTAGTATTCCCATAGCCGCCGGAACCGGTCATCGAAGCCGAGCGGCATCAGGTTGGGCCAGGCTGCACGGAAATTATTTCGCCATGTCGCGAGCGTCTTGGCATAATCTTGCCCAAAAATGCGTTCGCGAATGACGGGAACGCCGAACCGGTCACCCAGCGCTTTCAGCACTTGCGGCGAGGGCAGCATTCCGCCGGGAAAAACGTAACGCTGGATGAAATCGACTTCGCGCCGATAGGTCTGGAACAGACTGTCCTGAATGGTGATGGCCTGAATTCCGGCGAGGCCGCCCGGCAAGAGCCGGTCACGTAGCTGCGAAAAATATTTGGGCCAGAACTGCTCGCCGACCGCCTCGATCATCTCGATCGACGCAATCCGGTCATACCGGTCGCGCTCGTCGCGATAATCCTGCAACCGGATCTCGACCTTGTCGCCAAGGCCGGCGTTCTGGATGCGCGCTTGCGCAAAATCGCGTTGCTCCTTGCTGATGGTGAGCCCGACCACCAGGGCGCCATAGGTTTTGGCGGCGTATTCGGCAAACCCGCCCCATCCGCATCCGATCTCCAGCAATTTCTGGCCGGGCCGCAGCTCGATAGCTTCGGCAAGCCTGCGGTATTTGTTAATTTGGGCTGCCGTCAGATCGGTTGTGTCATCTTCAAACAAGGCCGAAGAATAGGTCATGCCCGGGTCGAGCCATGCCGAGTAGAACGCGTTGCCGATGTCGTAATGGGCATAAATATTGCGGCGCGCCTGCCGCCGGGTATTGCGGTTGAACCAGTGCCGGACGACCTGGACGAAGCGCATCAGCGGCTTGTCGCCGAGCATCGCCTGGATGAGATCGTGATTGACGCAGAAGAGATAGAGAAACTGCGTCAAATCGAGCGTATCCCACTCGCCGTTCAAATAGGCTTCGGCTATTCCGATGTCGCCGCCATTCAGAAGCCGGGACGCAAAGCCGTAATTGTAAAGTGTCATGGCCGCCGACGGGCCCGGCTCCACGCCGCCCAACCTGACCCTGCGGCCGTCGGGAAGCGTAACGTCGAGGGTGCCGCGCCGCAGCCTTGAGCCGAAGCCAAGGGCCAACCGGACAACACGGGGCAAATCGGAAAGCACCGTATCTACGTTGTCGGGGGTTACAGATATCAGCGCAGACATGTACAGACCCAGTAGGTGATGTGGCTCTGTGTCCGAGTTTCGCGTGGGCTGACTATCTCAGATTCGACCTTCACCGGACCAGAGCGCTTTCCCGCAAGCCGGGCTCGCGCCCGACCGCAGATAATGCGGCTCCAGTATAGTCGTTGTGTTCGCCGCTCGCCAAGCCGGTATTGAAAGCAGCGTTCGCAGGTGCGGCATCGGGACGTGGCACCAGACGCGCTCCCTTGAGCCAAAGACGCAACGCTTCCCAGTGGATCGCAGCGACAATTTTGAAGGTGACGAGCGGTAGCGAGAAGAACGACCGCAGCAGCGCCGCTGTGGTCAAGGCGCGGCGGCGGCCGTTGAAGGTCGCGGCGAGCAGGGGGCCTTCAAGGTCGGTCTCCAGAATACGCAATTTGACGTGCTCTCGCGGCGGCGAGACGCCAAAATGATAGCGCAAGCCTGCCGTCGGCGCGGTAGCAGAATAGACCGACAGCGGGTTGAACGTGTAACCGAGCAGCCGGGGATAGCACAGCAGCAGCACACGGCTGCCGGTCAGGTCGATGTCGTGCTCCGCTGCCCGGCGTTGCGCGTAAATGCGCAGGCTCGACCCGCTCGCCGTGATCGGCTTCGTTGAAGCCGTTGTAGACGATGCTGACGGTGTGGCTGTGTCCGCCGGGTCGAAGTTCGCGATCGTAGACCGTTACCGGATAACGCTTCGACAAGGTCCAGGCTGCCGCATTGCCGGCAATTCCCGTTCCGATAACCGCGACCCGCATTCCAGCCCCCATCCGTTGATGTGCCAGATACGGTGCAGAGCTTGCGCGGAGGCGAGGCTCCGGAATTGCCAAGGGGCCGAAAGCAACATGAAATGTTGGTAAGATTGCTGCATCCCGAATCGCGCCGATCTGCGAAAAGCGCGATGGAATAAGGAAAACTCGGAGGTTCCTGTCGCCCGGCGGCGCCGTCAATTCGACGGCACCATGGGGACAGAGGGGGGGTGCGGGACTGTCCGCGTCGTGCTCCCCCGGCTAGTATGGCAATCAGGTTCCAGAGGAAGCATCTGACCGGTGAGCGTCTCGCAGGCAATCCCCAAAGCGTCACCCGCGAATCACCTTGGGTGTTCTCGCAGCGTCAGATGCCGGGCGTTTTGCCCGGCGGAGGGTTGACGTGAGACAGCGATTCGCGGCTGTTGCGGTTGAACGCATGCCTGCTGCCACCGCTAGCTTGGATCGTGTGGCGAGATGGCTTGCGGCGCTTTGCATTGCCGGCAGTTCTGCGGGCTGCATTCTGACCAAAGACCTGCCCGATCCGGCCCTCGACATTCCCCAGGGGTACAAGGCTGCGAGATTGACCGATCTTGACGCTCCCCCGACGCTGGACTGGTGGCGCGGATTCCGTTCGTCGGAATTGACGTCGTTGATGCAGGAGGCCCAGAAGGTCAATCTGGACATCGCCGCGGCCGTCGCACGGATCATTCAGGCCGATGCGCAGGCACGCATCGCCGGCGCGGCATTGCTGCCGAGCATTAGCGGCACAGGTCAGGAGACCTATTCACGGACATCCGGCTCAAGCGCCAGCGGACTGACCAACGGCGGACGAGAAGTGGTCAACTATGCTTCTTCGCTCAGCGCCAGCTATCAACTTGATTTCTGGGGCCAGAACCGCGACGCCCTGCAGGCGGCGGACGAGACCGCCATCGCCAACCGTTTCGATCGCGATGTGGTTGCGCTTACCACTCTTACCAGCGTCGCCAACGCCTATTTTCAGGTGCTGGCCGCGCAGGACCGGATACGCACCGCGGAGCACAATATTGCCAGCGCGGCACGCATTCTGGATGCGATCAAGCAACGGTTCAAGGCCGGCACCGGGACGGACCTTGACGTTGCACAGCAGGAAAGCGTTCTCGCCAATCAGCGCGCCTCCGTTCCGCCGCTGCGGCAAACCCTGGCGCAGAACATCAACGCGCTCGCGACGCTGGTGGCGCGGCCGCCGGAAAGCGTTCACGTCATCGGCGGTACGATGAATCAAATTTCCTCACCGCGCGTGACGCCGGGTTTGCCGTCGGAACTCCTGACACAACGACCCGACATAAGACGTCAGGAAGCCCAGCTTGCATCCGCAACCGCCAATGTCGGAAGCGCTCGCGCGCAGTTCTTCCCGAGCATTCAATTGACAGGGCAGGGCGGATACCAAAGCTCGGCGCTGGTGTCGCTGTTCCAGCCTCACGCGGCGTTCTTCAGCCTGGTCGGTAGCCTGACGCAGCCGATCTTCGATGGCGGAAGAATTCTCGGCAATTTCGAACTCACCAAAGCCAAGCAGGATGAACTGCTGCAGGCCTACCGCAAGGCCGTGGTCTCGGCGTTTGCCGATGTCGACAACGCGCTGGTGGCGATCCGACAGACCAGCGAGAAGCTGCGGCTGCAGCGCGAGGTGGTGGCGGCTTCGCAGCGAGCCTTCAATTTGTCCGAGCAGCAGCTTAGGGCCGGGACAGCGGACATCGTAACTGTGCTAAATACCCAAGTAGCTTTATTTCAGGCAGAAGATACGTTGTGGCAGGCGCAGCTTGCCCGGCTGTTGGCGATCGTCAGCTTGTACCAGGCGCTGGGAGGCGGTTGGGAGCCGAAGATGGAGAGGCCGGTCGATGCTCTTTAAGCCGGAATTGAACGAAACCGCCAAGGTTACCGGCGAACGCGTGGCCCGCGTCGCTTCGCGCGCGCGCCGCCGAACCGTTTCGATCGCGATTACGCTGCTGATCGTGGGAGGCCTCGGTTACATCGCGTGGAACGCGTTTCAGCAGAAGCAGGCGGCGAACCGGGCGCGCCCCGATCTGCCTGTGCCTGTGCTGGCGGCGACACCGCGTATCCAGGACGTTCCGGTTTATCTGGATGGCGTCGGCGCCGTCCGGGCATTGAACACCGTAACAGTGCGCTCCCAGGTCGACGGCAAATTGATCGCAGTCAATTTCACCGAAGGACAGGACGTCAGTAAGGGTGATGTTCTCGGCGAAATCGATCCTGTGATCTACAAGGCGCAGTTCGATCAGGCGGTCGCCAAAAAGGCGCAGGATGAGGCGCAACTTGCCAATATGCGGCTGGATCTGATCCGCTATCAACAATTGGCCGCTTCCAACGCCGGCTCCAAGCAACAGGCCGATACGCAACGCGCCGTTGTCGCCCAACAGGAGGCGCTTGTGAATGCCGACCAGGCGGCGATAGATAACACGCAGGCGACCCTTGGCTATACCAAGATCATTGCGCCGCTGTCGGGTCGGGCCGGGCTGCGTCAGGTCGATCAGGGCAACATCATCCACAGCGCCGACCTCACCGGTCTCGTTGTCATCACCCAGCTGCAGCCGATCGCGGTGCAATTCAGTCTCCCGCAGCAGCAGATCATGCGCGTCAACGCCGCTTCGGCCAAGGGCACGTTGTCCGTCGATGTCTTCGGCAATGACGGGGTTACGGTTACCGATAGCGGCACGCTGAAGGGCATCGACAACCAGGTCGACTCGACGACCGGAACCCTCAAGCTCAAGGCCGAATTTCCCAATGCCAGTTTTCAGTTATGGCCCGGGCAATTCGTCAATGTGCGGCTCAAGGTCGACAACCTCTCGCAGGCGCTGGTTGTCCCGACCTCGGCCGTGCAGCGCGGTCCCGCGGGGACATTCAGTTACGTCATCGGCGACGGCGATATTGTAACAGCCAAACCGGTTGTGGTGACGCAGCAGAACGAAACCGACGCCGTGATTGCGAGCGGATTGAGGCCCTCCGATCGCGTGGTAACGACCGGCTTTGCCAATCTTTCCGATGGCGCGAAGGTCATCGTTGGCAAGGACGAGCAGGCGCCGACGGCTGATCTCGCACCGCGCAAACGGAGCAGCAGGGCCCCACAGGGCAAGGACGGTCCAAGCAAGGACGGACAGGGCGAGCGCCGCGGCAAGAAGGGCGAGGGCGATCAAAAGGGTCAAGCTGGACCCGCGCAGGGAGGCGAGCAGTCGGGCAGCGCAGCGAAGTCGCAGCCATGACCCGAATAACAGCCGCTTGAATGTCTGACTTCGCAGCCATGAGCCCGCACCCATGAGCGTTTCCGAACCGTTTATTCACCGTCCGATTGCAACCTCGCTGCTGGGGATAGCGCTGTTGATCGGTGGTGCGCTCGGCTATTGGGCGCTGCCGGTATCGGCGTTGCCGCAGGTCGATTTCCCAACGGTGCAGGTAACGACACAATTGCCGGGCGCCAGTCCGGACGTGATCGCTTCGCTGATCACCGCGCCGCTGGAGCGTCAACTCGGGCAAATTCCGTCGCTGTCTTCGATGACGTCGACGAGTTCGTTCGGCGTCAGCCAGGTCTCCCTGCAATTCGACCTCAACCGCGACATCGACGGCGCCACCCAGGATGTACAGGCCGCCATCAACGCCGCCGCCGGAGTCCTGCCGAGGACCCTGCCGTATCCGCCGACCTACGCCAAGGTGAATCCGGCGGATGCGCCTGTCCTGACGCTGGCGCTGACGTCGGAGACGATCTCGCTGCGCGCCATGAGCGACCTTGCCGATACCATCCTCGCGCAACGCCTCAGCCAGATTTCCGGCGTCGGCCGCGTCGCGGTGCTGGGCGGCCTCAAGCCCGCAGTGCGGGTCCAGGCCGATCTGGCAAGACTGGCCGCATATGGAATCGCGATGGAGGATTTGCGCAACGCAATCGCGGGCGCGAACGTCTCCGGACCCAAGGGATCGCTTGACGGCGCGCAACAGTCGTACACGATAGCCGCCAACGACCAGATCGCGGCGGCCGAAGCCTACAAGCCCATTATCATCGCCTACCGGAACGGTGCGCCGGTCACCATCGGCGACGTCGCCGTCATCATCGATGGGCTGGAGAATGACCGCACCGGCGGCTGGTACCAGGGCACACCGGCCGTGATCATCGATATCCAGCGGCAACCCGGCGCCAACGTGATCGAGGTCGTTCGCCAGATTCGCGCCGAGATTCCGAAGCTTCAGCGCGCGATCCCGGCCGGTGTGAACCTGACCATCGTCAGCGACCGAACGGTCACCATTCGCGCCTCCGTGCATGACGTGCAGTTCACGCTGGTGCTGAGCGTGGTGCTGGTTACCCTCGTGGTGCTGCTGTTTCTTCGCTCCTTGCGTGCAACGCTGATCGCGGGCGTAGCGCTGCCGCTGTCGCTGATCACGAGCTTCGGCATCATGTATTTTTCCGGGTTCAGCCTCGACAATCTGTCGCTGATGGCGTTGACGATCGGCACCGGCTTCGTGGTCGACGACGCGATTGTGATGATCGAAAATATCGTCCGCCACATGGAGAACGGCGAAACCGCGATGGAGGCGTCGCTCAGGGGCGCGAGCGAAATCGGCTTTACGGTGATTTCGCTGACGGTGTCGTTGATCGCGGTTTTCATTCCGCTGCTGTTCATGTCGGGACTTGTGGGGCGCATGTTCCGCGAATTTGCGCTGACATTGACCATCGCGGTCGTGACGTCGGCGATCGTGTCGCTGACACTGACGCCGATGATGTGCTCGCGGCTCCTGAAGCATGCCGGCGAGGAAATTGCCGTTCCGGGCCTGGCAACGGTCAGTCGCGGCATCGACCGCATGGTCGAGTTCTATCATCGTACGCTATTGTGGGTGCTTGAACGTCAACGTGCGACGATGATCGTCACACTGGCGACGCTCGCCGCGACGCTGATTCTGTATGTCGTGGCGCCCAAGGGCTTCCTGCCTTTGCAGGACACGGCGTCCATCACCGCCGTGACCCAGGCCGGTCCCGACGTTTCTTTTGAAGAAATGCAAAGCCGGCAGACCCAGGCGGCGGATGCGATCAAGGCCGACCCGGATGTCACCGGCGTCGTCTCGGTGATTGGCGCGGGTTCGGTCAACCCGACAACCAATGTCGGCCGACTGGTAATGACCTTGAAACCGCGCGGAGATCGGCGCGACGACGTTTCCGTTGTGGTCGCGCGCCTGAAGGAACGCGTAGCGTCGATCCCGGGCATGACGATTTATTTTCAACCGGTACAGGATGTGCAGATCAGCACCCAGTCCAGCCGCTCGCAATACCAGTATACGCTGACCGGCACTGATTCCGCGCAGGTTACGCTGTGGGCCAACAATCTGATCGCCGAACTGCGCCGCGATCCGCTGTTCCGCGACGTCTCTTCGGAAGCCCAGGATGGGGGCTTGCGCGCGGCGCTCGACATCAATCGCCAGCGCGCGGGTCAGCTTGGCGTCAGCATCCAGGGCGTCAACGACACCTTGAACGACGCCTTTGCGCAGCGGCAGATTTCGACTATTTACGGACAGGCCAACCAGTATCGGGTGGTGCTTGAAGCCCTGCCGATCTATCAGCGCGACCCCTCGGTTCTTTCGAAGCTTTATCTGCCCGGTGCGCTTGGCGCGCAGGTTCCGCTGTCGGCGGTCGCGACCCTGACGCGCACCACCGCGCCACTGGCGATTTCGCATCAAGCGCAATTTCCGGCCGTCTCTCTCAGCTTCAATCTTGCGCCGGGCGCCGCATTAGGTGACGCCGTCGAGGCCGTCAAATCAATCGAGACAAGCATCGGCATGCCCGGCAGCATCGTCGGCATTTACGCCGGCGATGCCGCCGAGTTCTCCAAATCACTGGCGGGACAACCGTGGCTGATCCTTGCGGCGCTCGTCACCATCTACATCGTGCTCGGCGTGCTCTATGAAAGCTACATTCATCCGATCACGATTCTCTCGACACTGCCGTCGGCTGGCGTTGGCGCAATTCTCGCGTTGATGCTGTTCGGACAGGACCTGTCGGTGATCGGCCTGATTGGCATCATTCTGCTGATGGGCATCGTCAAGAAGAACGCCATCATGATGATCGACTTCGCACTGGTGGCGGAGCGGCAACAGGGTATGTCCGCGACCGACGCGATCGTGCAGGCCTGTCTCTTGCGTTTCCGCCCCATCATGATGACGACGCTTGCCGCTTTGTTCGGCGCGCTTCCTTTGGCAATCGAAAGCGGCACCGGCTCCGAGTTGCGATTCCCGTTGGGCATTTCGATCATCGGCGGACTGCTGCTGAGCCAGCTGCTGACGCTTTACACGACACCGGTGATTTATCTCGCGCTCGACCGGGTGAACCGCCGGATTGAGCAGGCGATACCTCCGACGGCACCCGAATTGCCTGTACCGCCGGTCGCGGGAGCCACGGAGGGAATGCAGTAATGGCATCGATCTCCGAGCCATTCATTCGGCGGCCCGTCGGTACCACGCTGCTGGCGATCGGGCTTTTTCTGGTCGGTGTGGTCGCCTATGAATTTCTTCCCGTAGCGGCAGTCCCCAACGTCGATTTCCCGATGATCCGGGTTTTCGCGTCGCGCCCGGGAGCCGACCCTTCGGTGATGGCGGCGACGGTAGCCGCGCCGCTGGAACGGCGGCTTGGCGAAATCGCCGGCATCGACCAGATCACGTCGACCAGTTCGCTGGGGTTGACCAACATCCAGCTGCAATTCGCCATCGGCCGCGATATCGACCGCGCCGCGCGCGATGTGCAAGCCGCGATCAACGCCTCGCTTGCCGATCTGCCGAGCGACCTGCCGACGCTGCCGCGCTTCCGGAAGGCCAATACGGCTGCGGCGCCGGTATTCGTCCTGGCGCTGACGTCGAAGACGATATCGTCAAGCGCCATCTATGACATTGCCGATACGGTGATCGCACAGCGCATCTCGCAGGTGCCGGGGGTGGGCGAGGTGACGGTCAGCGGCGCCGACCAGCCCGCGGTTCGTATCGCGCTCAATCCGGTGGCGTTGTCGAATGCAGGGATCGCTACCGACGATGTCAGGCTCGCAATCATCAACGCCAACCCGCTGGGGCCGGTAGGTATCTTCGATGGCGGTCGTCAGAGCGAGACATTATCGATCAACAAGCAGATGCGGACCGCCGCCGAATTCCGCGACATCGTGATCAAGAGCGCGAATGGCAACTTCGTCCGGCTCTCGGATGTGGCTGAAGTCGAGGATTCCGTCCGCAACAGCCGGTCGATCGCCTGGTTCAACAAGCAACCGGCGGTGCTGATTCAAATTACCAAGCAGGGCGACGCCAACGTGATCGATACCGTCGACCGCGTCAGGGCGTTGATACCGGAACTGAAACAATGGATTCCCGGCGGTGTTGAAATTTCAACGCTTGTGGATCGCACCGGGACCATCCGTGCCAGCGTCCAGGACATGCAACTGACGCTGCTGGCGACCGCATTCCTCGTTATGCTCGTGGTGTTCGTGTTCTTGCGCCGGATTACGCCGACCGTCGCGGCAGGCGTTTCCGTGCCGCTGGCCCTGGCCGGCACCTGCGCCGGTATGTGGCTGGTCGGTTTCTCGATCGACAATCTGTCGCTGATGGCGCTGGCGATCTCCGTGGGTTTCGTGGTCGACGACGCCATCGTCATGATCGAGAACATGTACCGCAACCTCGAGCACGGCATGCGGCCCTATCAGGCAGCGCTCGAAGGTGCCAAACAGATCGGTTTCACGGTGCTGTCAATCAGTCTGTCGCTGATCGCAGCGTTTACGCCGCTGATTTTCATGGACGGGATCGTCGGCCGGCTGTTGCGGGAGTTTTCGTTGACGCTGACGTTTGCCATCGTGGTTTCCACCGTGGTGTCGCTCACGATCACGCCGATGATTTGCGCTCACTACATCAAGGCGACGACTTCGAGTAACGCGACCTGGCTCGATCGCGTCGTCGAAGGTTCCTTGTCGCGCATCGTCGCATTCTATGCGCGCACGTTGCGGGCGGTGCTCGGTTTCCCGTTCCTGACGTTGGTGGTGTTCTTCGCGACCATCGCGCTGACAGTGACGCTCTATATCAAGACCCCAAAAGGATATTTCCCGACCGACGACAGCGGCTTTGTGATTGGCGCGACGCGGGCATCCGCCGACATCTCGTTCCAGTCCATGCTTGGGCTTCAACAGCAGCTCGCGGACATTGTGATGGCCGATCCGGCTGTTGCGGGAATCGGGTCGGTGCTTGGCGGAGGGGGCGGCCCCGGAGGCGGAACTTCCAATCGCGGTACCATGTTCATCAGTCTCAAGCCGCCGGCGGAGCGGGGCGGATTGTCCACCGCGCAGGTGATCGATCGTCTGCGCAAGGACCTCTACAGGGTGGCCGGTATTCGCCTGTTCATGTTCGCGGCTCAGGACGTGCGCGCCGGCGGACGGCAGAGCGATTCCGACTATCAATACACGCTGTCGAGCACGGATCTCGATCTGTTGCAGAAATGGGCGCCGATCGTCGCCAAGCGCATGGAGACGATCGAGGGCATTACCGACATTTCCAGCGACCGCGATCCGGGCGGGCTGCAGCTGACGCTTAAGATCGACAGGCAAAAGGCATCCAGCCTCGGCGTTCGCGTGCAGGATATCGACAACGCGCTCAACAATGCCTTCTCCCAGCGGCAGATCTCGTTCATCTATACCCAGCGCAACCAGTATATGGTGGTGCTGGAGATCGATCCGAAATTTCAGAGCGACCCATCCAACCTCGAACGCATTTTCGTCGCCGGCGCCAATGGCGCCCAGGTACCGCTGTCCACGGTTGTTCATTACGAGCGCGGGTTGTCGGCGCTGGCCGTCTTTCATTCGCAATCGTTTCCCTCGACGACGGTTTCGTTCAATCTCATGCCCGATGTTCCGCTCGAGGTCGCCACTACCAATATTCAGCGCGCCGTGGAGGAACTGCATATGCCCGAGGGCATTCGCGGCAGTTTCGATGGCAATGCCGGCGATTTCAACAGGACCAGCGGACGGCAGCCACTGCTGATCCTCGGCGCGCTGGTGGCGATGTATATCGTGCTCGGCGTGCTCTATGAAAGCCTTGCGCATCCGCTGACAATTATCTCCACGCTTCCGTCGGCCGGCCTCGGCGCGCTGCTGGCGCTGCAGATCACCAACACGCCGCTGACGATCATCGCCTTCGTCGGAATCATTCTCCTGATCGGTATAGTCAAGAAAAACGGCATCATGATTGTGGATTTCGCGCTGGACGCCGAGCGTCAGCGCGGATTGTCGTCGGCCGATGCCATTTTCGAGGCTTGCAGGGTCCGATTCCGGCCCATTCTGATGACAACGATGGCTGCGCTGTTCGCAGGCTTGCCGCTGGTTCTCGCCACCGGCCCCGGCACCGAGCTGCGCAGGCCGCTCGGCATCACCATCATCGGCGGGTTATTCGTCTCGCAAATCCTGACGCTGTACACGACGCCGGTGATTTATCTTCTGATCGACCGGCTGCGGCGGCGATCCGGGCCCGCGACAGTCGCGTCGCCTGCGGAATAGCCTGGAATTGGCCTTGAGCTGTTGAAGCGTGCGGCCGCGCAGCGTATAGCGAGCGCATGTCAACACAATCCAAACCTGACACAGGCGCTGCCGCGGCCGAGGCGATACCGGACTGTCCGCGCTGCCTCAAGCCCCTGCCGCTATGCATTTGCGACAGCATTGCGCCGATCGAAAGCCGCGTTTCGCTGTTGATCCTGCAACATCCGCAGGAGCAGGACAGGGCGCTCGGCACTGCGCGGCTGACCGCCCTGCATTTCAAGAACGCGGTGCTGAAAATCGGATTGTCGTGGCCGAGCCTTTCGAAAGCACTGGGACGGCCGGTCCACGATCCCAGCCGTTGGGCGGTACTGTATCTCGGCTCCGCCAAGGTCGCCGAGCTTGAAACCGACCGGGATATCGTCGCCATCAACCGCAAGGGTGAAATCGAAGACAATCAGCGCGCCATCCTCCGGGATATCGAAGGCATCGTGCTGCTCGATGGCACCTGGAGCCAGGCCAAGGCGCTGTGGTGGCGCAACGCGTGGATGTTGAAATGCCAGCGCGTCATCCTGGGCCCGGCGCATCCGTCGCGCTATGGGCAGCTGCGCCGCGAGCCGCGCCGTGACGGTCTGTCTACCATCGAGGCGGCGGCGATGTTGCTCGGGAGCCTCGAGAAACGGCCAGATATCGCGGACGCGCTGCACGGCAGCTTCGAACGGATGCTGACCAGGTACCGCGAGGCACAAAGCGTGCTGCCGGAGCTTGCGCCCAGGCCGAAGCCCAAGCGCGATTATCGCCGCCGCAAACGGGCCTGATCGAGCGCTACGGCTCCCTAAGATTCAGCCCAGAAAAGCTCCGCTCCTGTCATCTACTTTGCGATACCTTCCGCAGAGTGCACGAGAGCGGGTCTCTGACCGGCAACCACGCGCTCGCCGGGCTTCGATTGCACCGGTCGCAGCGATCGGGTGCCTTGCGACAAGAAGCATCGCAAATCGGACAACTTTTCGATCTCCGTTACATCATACGCGACGTGGTGAGTCGCGTTATGCGAAATTTGCAAGCCGATGCTCGACAACGAAACCTTCGTCATGCGCGCCACCAAGATCGGCGGGAAACGCTATCCCAACGACTACACCGTCTGGTGGCGTGGCCTGGCAATTGGCCGAATCATGAAGAGCCCCGGCCTTCCAGTACATGTCGATCAATGGTCGTGGGGCTGCAATGTGTACGGCCAACCATCGCTGGACGGCGATAGCGGGCAGGGCACCAGTCTTGAGGACTGCATGGCCAGTTTCAAGATCGCGTGGAAGCGAATACGCGCCGGGCTGACGGATGCGGATGTCGCGCGGGCTTACGAGATACAGCGGAGTGGCGCGACTTAAAGCGACACGGAGGCGGCTACGCGCACGCCCGTTGACGCCAGCGCCGGCGCCGAGACGCGGTCGGCAGTTTGCTCGTCTGCGAGGTGGCGCAACAGTAACTACATCATGTGTCTTGCGATAAGGAGGAGTGTCACAAACACCACCGACGCCGCAAACGCCCAGCCCGCCAGGTAGGCATTGAACTGGGAGGGTGGCTGATAGTTCGATTTTCGCCGATGCGGCATCGATGCCTCGATCGCTTCCCCAAAGGATATTCGCGACAAAGACCGGCGGATTCGCGACCGCATAAAGGCAAAAAGGCACGGCCCCGCCTGTGGGCCGGGGTGTCCAGGTGCAGGAGGATCGTTCCGGGCCACGGGACAGCGCGGCTGACGTGAAACGTAATAATAACGGGGGCTGCGTGAAGTGTTTTCTGCGACATGAAGGAATACGGATCTCAACACAAGTTTGGCTGGCGAAGCCGGCGTCTACCACCTTCGATATATTCGGTCTGGGCACCAGGATTTCCCTCGATCCTGCGGCGTTCGGCTTTACAAACGTAACGAACGCGTGCGGGGCCGTCGCCGGCGCGAACTGCAACACCTATGAATATTGGGACGGTATTCACCCGACAGCGGCTGCGCACGTGGTGATCGCCAACGCGTTCGTCGCGGTGGCGTCCGCCCCCGAACCATCCACTTGGGTCATGTTGATCATCGGCTTCGCTGGCATCGGCTTCATGGCCTATCGTCGAAGCTCGAAGCCAGCGCTGAACGCCGCCTGATCCACGATCATCAGAGATTGGAATCGTGAAGCCGCCTCCGGGCGGCTTTTTCTTTTCCGATCGCTTCGGCGTCCCTCTCGATTCGTCCGAGCAGGCCATTGATTTGGCACAACGCGTTCATGGATATCGCTGCTGCTGCACCAAAGGGACTCCCATCGGTTCCTTTCGCAATATCGGTGGGTAGGCGGGAGATTTCAGCGCGCTTAAGCGCAAGGGTTTGGTAGACCGTTCGCTCGCTGGCGGGCCGGACAACAGCCGAGTGTCGCACACGTTGACCTGAACGTTCCGCCGGTGCAAAAGACAGCGGCGGCGCACCGAAAACGCCGCCATTTCTATTTTGGAGAAGAGAGCACAGAAACCGCGAACGCAGCCGGATCGGCCCGTTTTCTTGGGCTTCCAGACCGTCCCTTCTACGGCCATCTGGCAGGTACGTTTGAGGCGGTTCGAGTGGTTGGGGCGATCGAGAACGATTTTGGAAAGTCTTGACCAATCAACTAGTTAAGCAATGGGGCCACGTGGCGGAGTGGTTACGCAACGGTCTGCAAAACCGTGTACTCCGGTTCAATTCCGGACGTGGCCTCCACTCTCTAGTGTCCGATAACTAACTGAAATCGAACGGGGCGTCGTATTGACGCTCAGGATGGGCGTCCAACATCGTGCTGGCACCGAATTGGCACCCGATTGGCACCCGAGCGCGCCCAAACGCGCAATCTCGCACGCGGTGTGCTGAGGCTGTGGTGTTCTTGTGCTGCCCATTGTGCTGCCCTTGTGTTGCCCCTAGGGTCGGCGCAAGTGCTTGATAATACTCAGGTGCGTTGGTGTGTTGCCCTCATCGTCGCAGTAGGCGGCCCATGCCCTTTCGAAGTCCTGCCGGGTATAGCCGCGGGTGCTTTTGGCGCTGGCGTTGCGATGACGTGGCCAAAGCGTCTTTGTCCTGACGCCGAATACGGAAATCATCTTCGTCATCGTAGGACGGGTGAGGGGTTTTGGAGCCTGATTACCGTGCTCGCCGCGAAACTCCGTCCAGCGGCCATCATCCAACGTCAACAGATGCTGGAGCAATAAATCGGTGGGAATCTGATCTTCGGCGACCTGCACGAACAGAACCCGCAGGTAGCGATTGCCCCGCCTGGATATCTTGCCGAGGATGGTGCGGTCCCCGGTCGAGATCTGCTTGGGAACGGCCCCAGCCAGGCGGCAAAGTCCCGGCCCTTCGTGAACACATCCCCTGCGCCGATCGCGGCCACCATCGCGCTGGAGATGATCGGCCCAATGCCGGGCAGGCTCATCAGACGTTCGCATCCAGTATCCTGGCGCGCGATGGCTTCGATCTCGTTTGACAAACCCTCAACCCGTTCATCAAGCCGGCGCCAGTATTGTGCTCTCTAACTTCTGGGACATGGCGTGCTCCTTGTCTTTGGCGCCCCTTCCCAAGCATCCTATTGCTGGTGGGGCAGGAGCATGGCCGGACCATCCCATTAGGAGACATGCGCGGCTGAGAACGAGGACGGAAGATGCGAGTCTATTTTTTGGCCTATTCGAAGCGTAGTGCCACGATCGGATCAAGCCGCGCGGCCCGATGGGCCGGATAGAGGCCAAACGAAATTCCGATGAACGCCGCAAACCCACAAGCCAAGATGATCGCCCACGGGCTGATCAGGATAGGCCAGCCAGCTTTCAATGCGATCGCGACAGCAGCGACGGCTCCCGATATTGCGCCCACAAGCCCTCCCATCAACGCCAGGATCAAGGCTTCGATCAAAAATTGCCATCGGATATCGCGGCGGCTGGCCCCGACGGCCATACGCAAGCCGATTTCGCGGGTACGCTCGGTCACCGAAACCAACATGATGTTCATGATGCTGATCCCGCCAACGACCAGCGAAACCGCTGCCACCGCGATCAACAGACTGCCGAGGAGCCGCACGGCGGCCCCGCGTGCAAACAGGACATCCGCTGGATTCTCGATCCTGAAATCGCTGGGGGCATCCCCGCGAATGCGGTGCCGCTGCCGAAGTAAGGCCTCGAGCTCGCGTTCGATCTCCGGCATGGCGGAAGCGTCCGATACCTTGATCGATATGAAATCCAATGCCTCGCGGGTCGTGCCGCGCACAGCGCCGAGCACGCGGCTTTTAGCGGCCGACAGTGGGATGAACACGACGTCGTCTTGGCTGCGGCCAGCCGCGCCCAACCCCTTTCTGTCCAGCACACCAATCACGGTGAAGGGAACGCTGCCGATTCGAAAGGTCTCTCCGATTCCCGCACGCCCATTGAAAAGCTCCTCGACAATAACCGACCCCACGATGGCAACTTTGGTTCCGGATGTGATCTCGTCGCTGGTAAAGGATCGGCCGCTGGCAATTTGCCATTCGCGGGCCACCAGATAGTCGGCATTAATTCCGGCCACTACCGTCACCCAGTTCCTGTTTGTGGCCACGAGCGGCATGGAACGCGACAACAGCGGAGCCGCGACCTGCACGTTCACCAGTTCGCGGCGGATGGAAGCGCCATCCTCTTCCGTCAGCGTGGGTTGTGTTCCGGATTCAAGCCTCGCTCCGCCGGAATTTTTGGCTCCAGGCAGGACGAATAGGAGATTGGCTCCAAGGGTGCGGATCTTTTCGGAAACTTCCGCTTGTGCGCCGGCTCCCACCGATACCATGCAGACCACTGCTCCAACGCCAACGACGATCCCAAGCACGGTCAAGACGCTCCGCAGTTTGTTCGCGCGAAGCGCCCGCATGGCAATTCGCAAGCTCTCCAGGGCACTCATCGGGAAGAATCCAAAACGATGCCATTCGGAAGCAAATTCTTGTCCGACGTCGCCGCGTCCTTGATAATTCGTCCATCATGTAGGGTGATCTGTCGCCGTGCACGGTCGGCGACCTCGGTGGCGTGCGTAACCACAATAATCGTGTGACCATTGCGATGAAGCATCTCGAACAGCGACAGAATCTCATTGCTGGTGGCACTATCCAGTGATCCGGTCGGTTCGTCGGCGAGAATGAGAGCGGGATCGTTCACCGTCGCACGAGCAATGACAACCCGCTGCTGCTCGCCTCCCGAGAGTTGATTTGGCCAATGATGACTGCGGTCGGCCAAGCCTACGCGGTCAAGCGCGTCTCTGGCTGCGCGACGTCGTTTGGAGGGAGGAATGCCGGCGTAAACAAGCGGAAGTTCGACATTTTCCAGCGCGGTTACGCGCGGCAGAAGGGCCGGTAGTTGGAATATGAAGCCGATGTCGCGGCTCCTGATGGCCGCGCGTCTGTCCTCGCTCAGCTTTGTAACTTCTCGATCATTGAGCACATATTCGCCGCAATCCGGCCGATCCAAAAGACCCAAAAGGTTCATCAGGGTCGACTTTCCCGAACCCGACCGTCCGCGAATTGCAACAAACTCGCCGTGCTCGATCGCGAGCGACACGTTTGATACCGCGCGAACGATTGTTCCTCCGGAGGGATAGTGTTTTGAAATTCCAGCGGTTCGCACCAGCGGTTGCATCTTCGAATCCAGTCTTAAAATCCAAGGCGCAGGCCGAAATACCTCCTCTGCTTTTGGGAGTTCGCAATCCCGACGATCACTTGCTGGTTCTCCGCAAGCGCGCCCTCCAGCAGTTCTGCGCTGTTGTCGTCGGTCACACCCGGTCTCACTGTGACCGGTTTTGGTCGGCCATCGTTGCCCACCAGCCATACTGTCGCAGAAGTGGCCTGGTTCGCACTCTGGTGGTCAGTCGGAGGACTGGCATCGTTGGGCCGGAAGCGCAGCGCCTGGCTGGGAATTTTGAGGATCCCGCGAGTGTCACTCACCACAATCCGAAGTTGGGCAGTCATTCCCGGCAGCAACAGGAGGTCCGGATTTGGTGCGGAAACGATTGTCGTATAGGTGACGACGTTTTGCACGACTTCGGGAGACTTGCGGATCTGTAGAACCTGTCCGCTGAAGGTGCGATCCGGATAGGCGTCCACGGTGAACTGGGCGGTCTGGCCCACTTTCAATTGCCCGACATCGGCCTCGTCGATCTTGCCATGGACCTTCATCTCGCGGAGATCGTTCGCGATCTTGAACAACGTCTTGGCTTCGAGACTGACGGCGACCGTTTGTCCTGGATTGACATCCCGCTTGATGATGATTCCGTCAATCGGCGCGCGGAGCACTGTACGATCAAGATCAACTTCCGCCTGATCGACGGCCGCCTGCCTCTGCTCGACAACAGCGTCCGCATTCTCGAGATTGGCTTCCGCCATGTGCTTTTCTGCTTCCGCAATCGCAATGGCCTCGGCTTTCATCTGGATCTGCTCAAGGGAGGCGCGCAGGTCGGCAGCCCCTGCGTCGCGCAGAGCCCGCGCCTGACTTAGGTCTCGCTCGGTGCCGCTGCCGGTGCGTGACAATGCGAGCTTTCGCAGGAACTCCCTTTCCGTTTCGTCTTGCCTGGCCTTGTTCGCGGCCGATTGGTCCTCAGCCAGTTTTTCTGCAGTCTGGGCATTCGCCACTGCGACCGTCGCTCGTTCCAGTGCCGCCTTTTGCACTTGGGCATTAGCTCGCGCCACTCTCAGAGCGGCTCTCGCTTCATTGACGCGGGCGGCAAAGATCTCCTGATCGATTTGCGCAATCGGCTGGCCGGCCGTTACGCTATCGTTGAAATTGACAAACACCTCCGCAATTCGCCCCGATAATTGCGAGCTGACATCGACGCTCACGACGGCTTCAACGGTGCCGCTGGCCTTTACCAAAGTCGAGATGCTGCCTCGTTCGACTGCGGCCGTGAGGAAGGTCGGGACTGAGCTATCTTGCCCATAGGTGTAGCCCAGCCCGACCATCAAGGCACACAGCAGACTCGCCACAACGACGAAACGCATGTGGCTATCATCCTGTCTCAGCCATTTGCCGCCTGGTCCTCGGCGTCAACTCAGGCCTTCGGCTACTCCAACCTCTGTGCCGGACACGCCGCGCTACGGCGGCTGGTGGGTCGTGGCGTGGGTCGTGGCGTGGGTCGTGACCTGCAAGCAAGCAACGTCGTACTGGGAGACGGCATTCGGACTTGCCGTGGTTGGTGCCCCCTGCCTGTTCCCCGCATAGACCTGGCCCGCCGTTCCACCTGCGGGTGTGAGTGTCCCCGGTTCGTTGAACGGAGAACCTGGCGACGCCGCCGCACTGCCGGGCGTCATGGTGGCACCTGCGGACAGGCAACTTGCCCCGGGTTGTCCCGCGGCGAAAACGACACTAGCCGATGGAAGCAGTAGGCAAGCACCGATAGTGAGAGAAGTTAACGCGTGTTTCATCTCTGCACTCCCTTTTAAGACTTTCAGGGCAGAATTGGCCAATGCCCGAAACGCGCATCGACCATAGCCGTCCAGGCGGTGAGGCCTGAGCGTCGCCCATGATACTCCCGTATGCTGCAAATATTCCGGCCTATCCCGATTTTTTTCAGCCGCTCTTCACCCAGCGATCTTGCACCACGGTCGACGGCAGATAGGCTGCATCTTATTTTGACGCCACGACAGCCCCTGACTTATCTGTCAGAAACTAACTTACGAGTTATTTGCGATTTTTGTACTGCGCCCCAACGCGTCGGCAATTGGCTGCCAATTCCGGACTCATGCACCGCAACAGATTCGTCCTATTCGCCACCTCGTTGCCGCGGCTGAGCATCGGATGCGCTATCACCGGATTGATCGCGACCGCGGTTTTGAATCAAGCCTGGCAGGCCTGCCGACGTTTGGTCGAACGCCGATTCCTGGGTGGCGAAGCCGAGCCAAGCCGTGCAGTATCGGCGCGATTGACTGTCATCGCGCGGAGGACCGTCACGTGCTGTCAGACCACGAACGCAGGTTCCTGTTGACGCGACGGGTCGGGCATCTTGCCACGGCCGATAGCCGGGCCATTCCGCACGTCGTGCCGGTGTGCTTTACGATTTCGCAAGGCACCCTTTACATCACCATCGACGAGAAGCCGAAGCGCGTGGCTGGACCAGCACTCAAGCGCGTCCGCAACATCGAGCGCAACCCGACGGTCGCTATCGTGGTTGATCGGTACGACGAAGACTGGACCCGGCTTGGCTGGGTGATGTTGCGAGGACGGGCTGAGATCCTGCACGCTGGGACGGAGCACGATCGCGCGCAGGAGCTACTACGCTCTCGGTACCGCCAGTTGGCGGCGATGCAGATCGCCGAACGGCCCGTCATCGCGGTCCGCCTGGAGTGGGTGACGAGTTGGGGCAACCTGTCCGTGGGCGCGGACGAGGCCGACTATGACGGTTAAGCCTAGAGGCTGTTGCGACCGTAATGGCGTAAGTCCCGGTCGTCGCACCCTGAGATCCTGTAATCTCGCCCGATGCGCGAAGCTCGACAAGCCGTCGCTGCGATGAGGCCCAGCGTTGCGACAAACAACGGTACGTCCGCTCATTTCTCTGATAGAGTTGAGAAGGACATTGGTTCGCGCCCTGTGTGCGACCATCACGCGCGGTCGCGTGTGATGGAGCCTGGCCGCAACCGAGGAGCACTGAACATGCATGTCGGGCTTACGATGTTTCCGACGGATTACTCGATTCCACCGCACGACCTTGCCGTGGCGGCGGAGGCGCGAGGTTACGAGTCATTGTGGTTGCCGGAGCACAGTCACATTCCCACCAGTCGCAAATCGCCGTGGCCCGGCGGCGCTGAGCTGCCGAAGTACTATTACGATAGCTACGATCCGTTCGTCTCGCTAGCCGCTGCCGCCGCGGTGACGAAAACCATCAAGCTTGCGACGGGGATCTGTCTTGTCGTCGAGCGTGATCCAATCCACACCGCCAAGGAGGTATCGACCGTCGACCAGCTTTCCTCAGGCCGCTTCATTTTCGGCGTTGGTGGGGGTTGGAACGAGGAGGAGATGGCCAATCACGGCACTGCGTTTGCAACCCGCTTCAAGCTAATGGGTGAGCGGATCCAGGCGATGAAGCAAATCTGGACACAGTCGACGGCGGCATTCGACGGCGAATTCGTCAAGTTCGAACCCATGATGCAATGGCCCAAACCGGTTCAAAAACCTTACCCGCCCATCGTGGTTGGGGGCGCATTCCCCCACGCAGCAAGACGGGCGATCGCCTACGGCGACGGCTGGATTCCGATCGGCGGCCGCGTCCTCGATCCGCTCAAGGTGCTGCCGCAATTCCGTCAAATGGCAAAGGACGCTGGCCGCGATCCCGCGTCGCTCTCCTTCGACGTCTTCGGGGCGCCCCGAGACTTAGAGGTACTAAAACGCTACCGTGACGCCGGCGTTGATCGGGTCGTCCTGATGCTTCCGCCCAAGCCCCGAGACGCGATTTTGCCCATACTGGATGAAAGCGCGGCCCTCGTGACGGCGCTCTAAAGAGTTTGTGAGTCCATCACCCGACGGAACCAAAGCCCAGGACTGCAGTGAACATGCCGTATTCTCTGCGCACTGGCTGCTGCTGTTCTGTTTCATCTAACATCAGCCGTCGCGCAGGACACCAAAATTTTCAAAACTGGAATTATCCTACAGGGAGGTTCCTGGTGAGTGAATTGACCCGAGCACAGCATTTGAGCGGGACGTCGTCGGCGCCCGATTGTTGCCCGGAAAGGGTTGCGCTGGAACAGGAGATCAAACGAAGCCGTCATGCGGTTCTCGTCGTGAACACGCGCTCACGATATGGTGCGCACGCCTATTCGGAAGCCAAGAGACTGCTCGCGGAGGCGGGAATGGTCCTCGATGCGGCCTATCCCGTTCGGCACGCGGAGATGTTGCATGAGATAGTACGGGAGGAAATTGCCAAAGGACGTAAGTTCATCATCCTTGGCGGTGGGGACGGCACCATCAGTTCGGTGGTCGATCATTTTGCCTATACCAGCGTCGTATTTGGCGTGCTGCCGCTCGGCACGGCCAACAGCTTTGCGCGCACGCTCGGGATCCCGCTTGACCTGGCGGGCGCCATCGATGTGCTGGTCAACGGGAAAGTCGCCAACATCGATCTCGCCAAGATCAATGAGGATTACTTTGCCAACGGATCGTCAATCGGGATGCCGGCCATTGTCGGTCAGGCGACGCCGCACAGCCTGAAGAAATGGCTTGGCCGAGGTGCCTATGGCCTGGTCGCGGCGTACAAGTTCATGCGCTTCGCGCCGTTCCGCTGCATCGTCACCGTCAATGATCAGCAGACCTCGTTCCAGGCATTTGACGTTTTGATTGCAAGCGGCGGGTATCAGGGCGGTGTCCTGGTTGCCCGCGAAGCGAACCCCTACGACGGCAAGATTGTTGTCCGCATTCTCAAGGGGCCTTCCAAGTGGGCATTGGCAAAAAAGTGGGCACGGATTGCGTTAGGCGTGCCCTTCGGTCCTTCCGACCTCGAGGTCATCAGAAGTCCCGGAACTGACAATCGACACCGTCCCGCAGCAATACGTTGCCGTCGATGGCGAGGTCATCACGCAGACGCCGATCCGGGTCTCGGTGGCGCGTGAGGCATTGCATTTGATGACGCCTGAGGGATTCGAGGAATCGAAGAACGAGAGATAGGCAAGTCGATAGAGATGGCAAGAACGACGCTTGCCAGGCTGAAGCGGAAAGCAAGGCTAGCGTGAAAGACTAACCGAGTCCCGCTGTTTCGATTTGCAAAAATGCGAGTTTTCTTGATGCAAGCAATGTGGCGTTGTGAGCGCATGCTCTCGCTAAAATCCGGCAAACCCATTGCTTTGAATACTCCCGCTCCGGATCGCCGCTCATGCTCCGAAAAGGCGGAACTCGCGATGGAGGAGAAGTATCGATGAGCGTCGGACTGATCGCCCTTCTTGACGATCTTGCGGCGATCGCAAAGGTGGCGTCAGCTTCCCTCGACGATATCGTTAGCCAGGCCGCGAAGGTGGGGGCAAAGGCGGCGGGCGTCGTCATCGACGATGCCGCGGTTACGCCGGGTTACGTGATCGGATTTGCTGCCGAACGCGAACTGCCGATCGTGGGCAGGATCGCGGCGGGATCGCTTCGAAACAAACTCCTGATCCTGTTGCCTGTTGCCCTGGCCCTTGGCTACTTCCTTCCCTGGACGATTACGCCGCTGCTTATGATTGGCGGTGCCTATCTTTGCTACGAAGGCGTAGAGAAAGTACTCGAAGCCCTCATGCCGCATCGTGCACATCAGCATGAAGCGCAGCTCGGCACGGTCGCGTTGAATGTAACGACGGTGGAGGACGAGAAGGTCGCAAGCGCCATCAAGACCGACTTCATCCTTTCGGCGGAGATCATGGCGATCGCGCTGGCGGCGCTGCCCGCGGGAAGCTTCGTGACGCAGGCCCTTGTGCTGGCGCTTGTCGGGATCGGGATCACCGTCGCCGTGTATGGCGCCGTAGCGCTGATCGTGAAAGCCGACGATTTCGGTCTAGTCCTTGCGAACAACGACCGCGTCTCGGTCCTTGCCGGTATTGGCCGGGCGCTCGGACGCGCCCTTGTTCGCGGGATGCCCGTGTTCCTGACAATTCTCAGCGTCGTCGGCACTGCCGCCATGATCTGGGTTGGCGGCGGCATCGTCCTGCATGGCCTGGAAGTATACGGCCCGCCTTCAATCGGCTCGACGGTCCACGCCGCCGCCGAAATCGCGGCTCACGCACTGCCATCGGCCGCCGGGGCGCTCGAATGGATCGTTGAGGCGACCATCTCGGGTGTCCTTGGATTGTTGATTGGCGCGGCCACAATCCCGATCGTTGGATTTGCCATTGCGCCTGCATGGAAAGGGTTGAAGCGTTTTCTGCCGGGCCGTCAGAAATAAATGCCTGGACTCTGTGGATTCGCACCGTCTCCCGCGCAGCTTCAAGACCCAAGACCAGCGCTGCTTTGGCCGGAAGGCTCTCTTCCAGGCCCCGACTGTTCGCCGGATAAAGCTGTATAGGGCGAAGAATAACGGGGAAGCCTAACAGCCGGCGCAAAGGTGGCTAATGAACATTGACCAATGCAGGGGCCTTATCGGACATGCATCATCGTATCGGCGCGAAGTTGCGCCCACGGCATGGTCAGTGCGACTTGCGGACTGTCTTTCCCAAGGTGATTTCTGGCCTGCGGAGACCCATCGCGATCCAAGCGGCGATAAGCCTCAACATGAACTTGCCGGAGTGACCATCATAACTCGGTAAGTCATCAGCAAGCGCGACGCCGTCTCGTCGGTCTTGTGTCATGACCCGCATTTCAAGGGGCGGCGCACCTGCCGGAAAGCGGTTCCGGTACATCGTCAGCCAATGTCCCTTGGTAAAGTCGAGGAACATTCCCGAATTGCAACATGTGGCAATGACCCGCCGGGTCGGAGAATCAGGCTTGAGCCGGTGCTCTTCAAGATACTCCTGCCCCGTCACACATTGCACTCGATCCTTTCGGTATAGTACGTAGTCTGTTCCGCCGTCGGGATTGAGGATGGGTGGCGCGGAAGGCAGTTGCTCGAAGCGACTTCCGGCTTCTTGGCAACTCGCGCAATAGCAGGAAGCGGTCAGAATCGGCCGGCCGACTGCCTCCAATTTCACCTTGCCGCATCGGCATATCTCGGAGAGGTGTTTTTGCTGTTTCTGGTTCACTGCGACCGCCCGTTCGTGGGTCCTGTCTATGAAGTTATTTTGGCGTTAGTGAGAAATGTCCGCAACGGGTCAAGCGGGGAGGAAGGCGACGGCGTCGATCTCGATCTTCGCGTTCAGCAGCAGGCCGGCGACCTGCACGGCGGTGCTCGTGGGCGGGTTTTTCGGAAAAAACTCTCCGCGGATGCGTGAGAACACGGCGTAGGGACCGAGGTCTGTCAGATAGGTCTTGGTGCTGACGACATGGTTCATGTCGGCGCCGAGTTTGCCGAGCGAATCGCGGATGCGCTCGAATGTCGTGCGCACCTCCTGTTCGAATGTGACGCTGCCTTTGTCAGGCGGCAACGGCACGCCGACCTGGCCGGAAATGAAGATCCAGGAGCCGGCCTGCGTATCGATGCGCAATGCCTCGCTGAAGGTCGGCGCGATCGGACTCGGTAGGTGTTTGAGATGATCCAAGGCGTTACTCCCAACGGTATAGTTGTTCAGTCCTCCACGGCGAGTTCAAGCGCCAGGCCGCGCGCACTTTGGCCGGTCTGCACATCGTCGCGTTCGTCTGCTTCATGCTCAAGCAGGCCGTTATACTTGCCGCTTGGCCCGCTACCTTCGCGCACTGGCGATCCGATACTCTGCCTCCGCCTCGACAGGGCCGCCCCTGTCGGCGAGGTCGCGCCGTACTTCCTCTCGCACGGCGCGGCGTATCTCCTCCGGCAAAACGGCGAGTGCCTGGCCAGTCGAAGCCCCACCACGCTCGAAGGGACCGTAATAGGCATCGAATGACGGCAGCACGAACGTGTGCCTCACGGTATGAGTCTCGATGTCCACCAGGCCAGCCTCATTGAAGAGAGATGTAAGCCGGGACGCTTCGCCGAGTGCGAAAGTGCGAGTGACCGCCTCGGCTAAACCTGGCAAATGTCGCGCGATCATTACGTTGATCTGATGGTTATAAGAGCGCTCGACGACAGTATTCACCGAGACTGCCACGCGACCGCCGGGGCGAAGCACGCGACGAAACTCGCAGAGACCCCGAACGGGATCGGGGAAGAACATCAGCCCGAGATTGCATAGCACTGCATCGAAACTGGAATCAGCGAACGAAAGCGCGTGCCCATCCTCGACAGAGACTGAAACATTCGGCGCCTTGCCAAGGCGCTCACTTGCCTTCTTGACCATGGCCGGTGAGACATCAGCCGCCATGACATGGCCGCTGGACCCGACGGCGGCTAGCGCCGCCTCGGCCGAAAGCCCCGTGCCCGTCGCGATATCAAGAACGTGCATACCAGGTGCAATGTGGGCGGCCTGCAACAGGAATGGCATGAAATACGCGGTGACGTGGGCGAAAGCGCGGTCGTACTCTGCCGCCGCCTCGTCCTTGAAGGCCAACTCCGCCGCCATCCCGAGGTGCTCCTGGGTTTGTAAGTTCAGCCCTACGCATCAAAGCATATCCGGCCGCAGCCAGACTAGGGCCGACTTCCGGTAGGGTCAAAATCGGAAAAGCTCGCAGCGAGCATATGTCGTCCGCTGTTCACCCAATAATGGACTCAAGTCGGACATCGCGCCCGTGTCCGTTTCGTTGCCAAACGCGGACATCAAGATTGTTTTTGGCATCATCACGGTGGGGCAGTCCTTTTCATCGAAGGGAACTCGGACACGGAGCGCATCCAGGCGGCAAGCTGTGGGCGGGCGACAGTAATATCTCCAAAGCCGCGCTTTGCAGCGACGTCGAGAGCCACTGCGAGGGTCAAGTGCGCCATAGTCGGCTCCCCCTGCATCAGCGGGTCGGCTACACATCCCTCAAATTCATCCGCCATACGCTGGGCGCGGGCTAACTCATGCGCCAAAACCGTGGGTGAACGCTCGTCTGGGGGTCGAGCCATCTCACGTACCCATACGCAGATGCCTTCGCACATGTTGCGCGCCGCGAACTCAAGCCGCTGATAGGCCCAATCCGTTTGGCGTCGAGGGTCGTGGAAGCGAGGCTTACCATCTAGGCTGTCGAGATAAGCGCAGATGAGTTGGCTGTCCTCCATGCCAACGCCTGAATCATTGATGAGATAAGGTACCCGCCCAGATGGATTGATCTGATAGTAAGGACTGTTAGTGGCGCGTGTTTTGGCCGCGATGATCTCTACGCGGTCCTCAAGTGCTTTTTCCAGCACGAGAATGCGTGCCAGCCGCGCATAGGGGGAGGTGAACGTAACATACAGCTTCATCGAAAACTCCGACGCGGCCGTCTTGTGCTGCGAAGTCGAAGCGACTTTATTCGATCGGCCCGGCGACAAAAGCCTATCACATCAAAGTGGGAGCGGTTGGTGCATCACAGCAAAATCGAGCGCCGACCTTGGGGCCGATTCCGAAGAGGCGCAAGCCCGTGAGAGACATTGACACTGCAGTGGTGGATCTTGACCGCCGACCAATAGGCGAACGACTAGGCCGACGCGTTAGTGGCCGCCGCATGTACCTTGGCACGCGAGCCCGAGCTGAACTCGATCTCCTGATAACCCTTCGCCGCTACGTCATTGATGATGCCGACGAATTTTGGCGTACCGCCGTTGTAAACGAAGTAGCGCACCGTGCCCTCTTCGTGGCCGGCGACGTTGGAGTTGTAGCCGGTGAACCACGACTTGGCTTTGCGCATCAGCATGATCTCGTACATCTTGACCACATGCGCGGTCCAGCGATCTTGCGCCGCGAGCGTGGCTTCTGCGCGGGTGTAACCGTGATCCCACACATATTGCAGCAGGTCCATGCACCAGTTAACGCCGTTCTCGATGCCACGCGGGAAATTCGTCGAAGCGGAGGCACTTTGAGGTCCAGTCGGCATCAAGAGATTCGGAAAGCCGTGGACGAGCATGCCGAGGAAGGTGGACGGCGCATGCTTCCATTTTCCCGCCAGCGTTTCGCCGGCGATGCCGCGGATATCGATCAGATCATAGGCGCCGGTGATGGCATCGAATCCGGTGGCGTAGACGATGATGTCGAATTCATAGTCGCGCTCGGCGGTACGCAGGCCTTTCTCGGTTATGCGAACGAGCGGCGTCTGGCTGATATCGACGAGATGCACATTATCGCGGTTATAGGCCTCAAAATACTTCGTCTCAAGCGGCAGGCGCTGCACGCCAAAGCCGTGATCCCTGGGGATTAGTTTTTCGGCCACCTTGAGATCCTTGACACGGCGGCGGATGCGATCGGCGATATATTCTGACAGCTCGGCATTGGCGGCTTCGTCCATGAAGATCTCGCGAAAATTGGCGAGCCAGATCCCGAAGCCAGGCTCATCGTAGAGTTTGTCCCACAGCTCCACCCGTTCCTCGCGCGTCACCTCGTAGAAGCCGCGGCGGTCAGGCCCATGCAGGAAACCGCCCGGCGTGCGAGCGCAGGCGGCAAAGATCTCGTCATAGCGCGCGCGAATGTCGGCCATTTCTTCCTCTGAGATGGCGCTGTTGTTGAGCGGTGCACTCCAGTTTGGCCGGCGCTGGAATACGGTGAGATTGCCGACCTTGTCGGCGATCTCACCTATCAATTGAATGGCGGTGGCGCCGGTGCCAATTACGGCCACTTTCTTGCCAGCGAGATCGACCGGCTCATGCGGCCAGTAATAGGTGTGGAACGAGCGGCCCTTGAAGTCTTCGATGCCTTCCAGTCGTGGCATAGTCGGTGCAGAGAGCAGGCCGATCGCGAGAACCACGAAACGGCACGTCAGCTCGCGGCCGTCACTGATCTTCACTTGCCATAGATCGCGTGTTTCGTCGAAGTGCATTGCCTCGACCTTGCAGTTGAACTGCATATGCTTGCGTAAATCAAACTTGTCGGCGACGTAATTGAGGTAGCGCAAATTCTCAGGCTGATCGGAAAAGCGCTCCTTCCAGTGCCATTCGTCGAGCAGTTCGCGTGAGAACGAGAAGCCGTAAGTGTAGCTCTCGGAATCAAAGCGGCAGCCGGGGTAGCGGTTCCAGTACCAAGTGCCGCCGAGATCGGCGGCCGATTCGAGTACAGTAGCGTCGATGCTGAGATCGACCAGCCGCTTGATCTGATAGATGCCTGCCACGCCGGCGCCGACCACAATCACCTCGTAATGGGTTTTGGCCCCTCCCATCATTTCCTGCTCCAGAATTCTGTGTTGCGTCTGATCGGCTCAATTACAACCCTTTTGCCGACGCAAGCAACCGCCCGCGACCGAAAGAGCGGCGTGCGATACATGCAGCCAACCAATATCAAGCCGGTGATGTCCGCTAAAACGGAAGCCGCCGTCTTGCGGCGGGATGTCTGCCTTGCCCCGCTGAGCGTACACCGTCAGGCTGTCTCGGCAAGTCCGACAAGTGGCCAGAAGCGGGCATCAGCGCCAGCTGATCCTCTCAGAGAAGCCCGACGCTCAAGCGGCCCGTACGAGCAAATCGGTCAGACGCTCCGGTGCATCCAAGGATTGCCAGATGACCGAGGTCGGCTAGTTCGATAATGTTCCATTGCCAGCACAGCAAACGCGCTGCCGAAAGCGACGAGCGAAGTTGCGGCGGACTAGGCACGGCACACAACACTGCAGCGGATATCTAGTTCACCCCACGTTCTCTACCCTGCCAATAGGGATCCCGAAGACTGCGCTTCAGAATTTTACCGGCACCCGATTTGGGTAACGGCTCACCGCGGATTAACACCGATCGAGGCACCTTATATCCGCCGATACGCTCCCTGCATACGGCCACGATCTCGTCGACCGTGATGGAAGTGCCCGGTTTGGTGACCACCTCGGCATGGACCATCTCTCCGAAGCTCTCGTGGGGAATCCCGAACACCGCCACCTCGAGGACGGCGGGATGGTGAAATACGGCGTTCTCAACTTCAGCCGTGTAGATGTTTTCGCCCCCTGAAATGATCATGTCTTTGGTCCGGTCTACGACGAATAGGTAGCCCTCTTCATCCGCCCAGGCCACGTCCCCGCTCTTGTACCAACCGTCACCGACAAGGGCATTGGCCGTCTCCTGCGGCCGCTTCCAATAGCCTAGCATGATGTTTGGTCCGCGCACATACACCTCGCCGATCTCACGAGGGTTGCAAACCGAACCGTCATGACGGCGGACTTCGACTTCGACGCCGACAACCGGTTGTCCGCAGCTGGCAAGGCGGCTTTTAGCCGGTTCAATCCCGCGGGCGCCCTCGCGATTGTCGGTACGCTGCGTGGAAGTCACTAGCGGCGACGCCTCGGTCATCCCATAGAGCTGGACGATGTCGCACGGCAACAGGCTGCAGGCCCGAAGCAGCAGTTCCACCGGCATCGGTGACGCTCCGTACATAAGCAAACGCCATGCAGCAAAGTCCCGGGTTGCCGTAGCTGGGTGATTGAGCAACGTATTGATCATCGTCGGGACGATTAGAGCCACGGTGACTCTGCTCGGCTTCGACGACCCTGCCGAATAACTCCGGCTCGTACCCGCGGATGCAGACATGGGCACCGCCCATAAACGTCAACGCGAACGTCGTCGCGGCGTCAGCGGCGTGAAACATCGGTGCAGCATGGATAAAGCGATCCGTCGGTACCAGTGGGTTGGCAAGGAGCATGTGCTTGGCATTGGCCAGCAAGTTGGCATGGCTCTGCATCACGCCCTTAGGCAGGCCCGTCGTGCCGCCAGTGTAGGAGATGGCCGCAAGCGTGTCCGCGGCGATCGCGCGGAGTTCGGAGTGGTCCTCGTCGAGGGGCTTTGCCGAGCACAAATCGTCCCAATGGACCCACCCGCCTGGAGTGGACTCTATCCCGGAGTAGATCAGGTACTCGAGAGAGGGGCATCGTTGCTTCAACTGGCGGGCCATCTCCAGGTACGCATTATCGGCGACGACGGCTCGGGCCCCACAGTCGTTGATGATGAATTCCAGCTCGGGGACGGCAAGCCGGTAGTTGAGATCATTGAGCACCATTCCCGCCGCGGGAATACCGACCCAACACTCCAAGTGCCTAAAACTGTTCTGGCCGATTGATGCGACTACATCACCTGTGCGGAGACCGAGGCTCCGCAGACCAGCCGTGAGGCCGCGCACTCTGCGGCCCCATTGCGCGTAAGTGAGGCGTATTTCGCCGTCGACAATCGCTTCAGCGTTCGGACGCGTCGCCATAGCACGCGTCATTGGCCACGATAGGGTCCCTTGATTCGCCATTGCCCCCTCCCACAAGCGGA
The DNA here is from genome assembly GCA_963732455.1 of uncultured Alphaproteobacteria bacterium. Classification (GTDB taxonomy): domain Bacteria; phylum Pseudomonadota; class Alphaproteobacteria; order Rhizobiales; family Xanthobacteraceae; genus Bradyrhizobium. The sequence continues at coordinate 59,315 of CAVSZM010000015.1, forward strand.
TCTCCAGCACCGACCCGAGTAGCCCACGACATCGGCCGCCAACACGGCTGCCAGCCGGCGTGCGACCCGCGCCTCGGCCATGAGAGTACCCCGATCCGATTGTACTGAGGTAACTCTATGGCCCAGAACCGGGGGTGTCCATTGAGCTCGCAACATCCGTTAATGGGATGGTCCGGCCGTGCTCCTGCCCCACCAGCAATAGGATGCTTGGGAAGGGGCGACCAAAGACAAGGAGCACGCCATGTCCCAGAAGTTGGAGAGCACAATCGCCGTGATCGGCATCGATATCGGCAAGAACTCGTTCCATATTGTCGGCCACGATGAGCGTGGTGCCATCGTGCTGCGGCAGAAGTGGTCACGTGGCCAGGTCGAGGCCCGCTTTGCCAATATACCGCCGTGCCTGATCGGTATGGAAGCCTGCGTCGGCGCACATCATCTCAGTCGCAAACTTAGGGCACTTGGCCACGATGCCCGGCTGATGCCGGCGAAGTATGTTCGTCCCTATTCCAAGGGACAGAAGAATGACTTCCGCGATGCCGAGGCGATCGCCGAGGCGGTGCAGCGGCCGACGATGAAGTTCGTGGCGACGAAGACCGCCGATCAGCTGGACCTGCAGGCGCTGCATCGGGTACGGGAGCGGTTGGTCAGCCAGCGCACCGGCATCATCAATCAAATCCGCGCCTTCCTGCTGGAGCGCGGCGTTGCGGTGCGCCAGGGGCTACGGTTTTTACGTGCTGAGTTGCCGCGCATCCTGGGCACGCCATCGGATCTCCTGTCGCCTCGTATCTTGCGCATTATCGAAGATCTGACCGGAGACTGGCGCCGGCTCGATGAACGGGTTGAGGGTTTGTCAAACGAGATCGAAGCCATCGCGCGCCAGGATACTGGATGCGAACGTCTGATGAGCGTGCCCGGCATTGGGCCGATCATCTCCAGCGCGATGGTGGCCGCGATCGGCGCAGGGGATGTGTTCACGAAGGGCCGGGACTTTGCCGCCTGGCTGGGGCTCGTTCCCAAGCAGATCTCGACCGGGGACCGCACCATCCTCGGCAAGATATCCAGGCGGGGCAATCGCTACCTGCGGGTTCTGTTCGTGCAGGCGGCATGGGTCGTGCTGATCAAGCCGAAGAGCTGGGAGCGCCACGGGCTCAAATCCTGGATCGAGGCGGCCAGGAAGCGGCTGCATCACAATGTGCTGGCGATCGCCCTCGCCAACAAGCTCGCCCGCATCGCCTGGAGCGTTCTAGCGCATGGTCGCGCGTTCGAAGCTACAAAATGAGGCAATCACCTGATCGCCGAAGACAGTGAAAGGACAAGCGATGACGTAACCCCACACCCCTTATTACCCGCCGAGGTCTGCGAGAGGATGAGAAGAGATGGAGGATCGGTCTTCCCGGCGCATGCGAACACTGGTGACCCGAATGGCCCGTTGAGGCCTGTCCGCTAATGAGATCGCACGCGCGCTGATATCCATGATGGTCCGGGGCAGCACACGCTCCAATCAAAGGCCGGATACATTGATGCAAGACCGCTCACCGCCAGCTCGGCAAAATCCACTTGCAACGCACGGCCGGACCATACATTGGGTCAAAACCGGAAAAGCTCAACGCGAGCATATGTTTTCCGCTGTTCACCCGATAGTGTTGCAAAAGTCGTTTTGCGGAAGGTGTCAAATTTTCTGAGGGCCGCAGGCGCGGTTTTCGTGTAGAAATCTGAGGGACCTCATCGCCTCACGCTAAACTCATAGGCAACTTCGATAACGCGACTGAGGCTATCCGAATCGTCGATCGCTTCGCGTTTAAGGTTTCGCCAAAAATTCGGACTGATGCAACTTTCGACTTTTGCAACAGTATCCGATCAAAAGCGGACGTCGGCGAGAGCGCAACGGAGACTGTCTGAGCGGCCTTGATCACCGCCAAGACGAGCCGCTGCATGGGCATATTGTCCCGGCTAACCACCCGTTGTTCCAATGGTGGAACAGTAGGACGGAGACGATTGAGACATTATAACAACAACCGCGTCCAAAATTTCGGATGCAAAATAGTTAAGAAGCGATCAGCCAGTTTGTGGAGATATAATCGCACCGATGATTCCAGAAGGAGTTCTCGATGGCGAAGTTTGCGGTTGGCGAGAAGGTCGACAAAGCAGCGGACGACCATGAGGGCGGCACTGTCGTCGCCGTGTTCCCAACAGATGACGGTAACTTTAGATACGCGGTGGACATGGAAGGGTATGGCGCGCTCCAGTTTTTCACCGAGGAAAAGCTGGTCGTTCACTCCCACTAGACTCAGGGATGCTTGCGCGTTTCCATCGGCGCGTGCCTCTCCTATCGCGCCGACGCACTGGTCAGCGGTCTCTTACCCGCCTGTCATATGATCTTCGATGTTATTGGCGACCTCTTCACAGACTGACGCCAACTCAAGCAGTTCGTTCTTGAGGACAGGATCATCACTTTGCTCGGCGTGTTCCCGATACATAGCCGCTTGGTCCCGTAGATAGTCAGCCCATTCCATGCGGGCGTCGCTTCAAGGTCTCAAACCAGCCGCAAGGCCAGCTGCCGTGTCGGCCCGGTGAAGCTGGCAACGAAGTCTATGATGTGCTCGGGGACCGCGACGCCTTCGATGTCGCAGCGGGTTTGAATTTCAAAGGCGATATATTCTGAGACGTCCTCCGACCAATGCTCAAGTGTATTGAAGGCTACAATGCGGACCGGGTCATTGAATTGCCCTGACAAGAGATCGGCAATGATAGTTTCGAGGTCGGTCCGTTCGACTTCCATTTCGCGATAGACGCTGCCCAGCTTACCGAAGCGGTCCATTACGAGGTAGACGGTTTGATCCGCGCCATAGGGCACAATCCTTGGCGTCCAGCCGGTACTCGGCATACGCACCTCCCAACCAACGCAACGTCGGGAATTAAAGCACAAAGCCGGCAACGCTTCCTGCCCAAAAGTAAGGCCCCGGGTCGCTCCCGGCGCGAACCGACAGGCTAGCGATTGGCTGCGGATCCGAGCCAGCGGCTATAAGCGGAATCCGATCGCTCACAATCGCCACTAAGACCCGCACTACCAAGGTCCGCTCGAGTCAGATCACAAAGAACCCATGGGTTGCGTCGCGCCGAAGCTGATCGATAAGGCCATATTCCCAATCGAGATAGGCCTGCATCGCGCCAGTGGAGACGTCGGTGCCCTCATAGGGACGTCGGTAGCGGTGTGACGAATTGGGCTTTGGTAAGACCTCCGGCGGGCCAACTTCCAGTGCGCGATCATAGCCGCCAACAAGCACGTAGGTCTCCCACCCCATTTGCGCGAGCCAGGACGCAGTCATGTCGGCGCGAACATCCATATTGTCGGTCAGGAGGATACGCGCCCCGCGCACCGGTGCCGCCATGTCGATCTCCTGCACCAATTGCCCTCCCGGGTAGTGACGAAAGCCGGGAATATGACCCGCCGCATAATCTTCGCCGGCGCGAACGTCGAAGCGATAGAGCGTACGCTGGGTCTGCGCCTTGAACGTCATCGCCTCCTCCAGGCCAACATGTCGGACGCCAGCCCGATAGGCAACTTCGCGGGCATTGGCTTTCGCTCCCTCGAAGAGCCCGATGCCGCCGCACCGATCCGCGCCATGCTCGAGGTCCTTTCCCGCGAGAGTCCAGCCGATCGTTCCATTTCTCAGCGCTAGCACATTGTTGGCAATGCCGGCGTTGATAAGCGATTGGGTGCCGATAATCGATCTCGTGCGGCCGGCACAATTCACGATGATTGTCGTCGCGGGATCTGGCGCGACTCGGCCAGCGCGGAGCACCAATTCCGCGCCAGGCACGCTAACGGAGCCGGGTATGTTCATGATCGCATATTCGTCGAACCGTCGAACATCGAGAATCCTGACATTGGCTCCCGTCGCAATCAGCGCGGCGACTTCGTCCGCGGGCAATGAGGGAGTGTGGCGGCGGGACTCAACCAGTTCGCCAAACGCCTTGGCGTAGGAATTCACATCCCGGAACAGTTCGTAGCCCGCCATTTGCCAGGCCTGAAGGCCGCGGTCGAGCTGACGAACGTCTGTGTACCCCAACGCGTTGAAGCGATCCTCCGCTAGGGGAACGAGGCCTTCGCCCGCGTCGTAGACAACAATTTGCACATCCTTGCGGGGCAGTCTCGTCTCGGCTTCAAGCGCTATCCTGTCAGCCGCCATATTGGCGGCAAACAGGGGATGGCCCGTTGCATAGGCGGCCTCGTGCCGCAAATCGAGAAAAGCGAATTCATCACGTAGCAGCAGCGCGCAACGGACTTGCGAGGGAGAGACGGTAGGCGCGGTCATGGAACGGTAGGGCTGGATGCCGCAAGCTGCGGGTGACAGCGACAACTCCGCATTAACTGGCGCGTCCTCATTGTTACCGTTCCGGTCGTCACTGCGGATTGCCGGCGAATTTGCCTCGTAGAGAGCCGTCACTGAATCTTTCCAGCGGCGGCTTTTTGCTGGTCGGGTGCGAGGAGTGGTGCCGCGATTTAGAAGCGTGACCGGTAGCCCTCGATAGCGTGGGCGATGAAGATGCCTGCGCTTAAGGCGCCGAAGAACGCGGTGAATGCTTCCAACATGGCAACGATCCTATAGCCCAGCGGTCGGACCACACTCCATCTAGCGATACACAGTCAAAAGGATTTTGTTGGCGACTGAATTTCGAAAGCCGGTGATGATTTGACGCAACACTACCTCTGCCGATGAGGTGATCAAAGAGCTGCGGCGCATGAGTTTGTTTGTGGCACGAAATGGATCACCAGCGATGTCGGCAATTCGGTCGCTATCGGGGGGTAAACCGGACATGGCGCCGACATCGTCAAACCGACGCGAATGACCCAACGCGGACATCGTGCCTGTTCTGTGTCTCAGGCCGGCGACATCGGCGCAGTGCTGACAAGGCAAGATATTTTGACTAACCTTCAATGCGGGCCATCAAGACGGGGTAGGACAGGGCCCACGAGAGGAGATCGATGAGCACAGTAAGAAGCGCTCTGGCCCAGAAGAGTGGCGCCCTGATCCATGTTCGTTCCGGCGACATGGTCGTCGAAGCCCTGCGCCAGATGCGCGAAACCCGGGTCCGGTCGGTGCTGGTAATCGACGACGACGTGCTGGTCGGTATCGTGACCCAGGGTGACTGCGCCATCAAAGTGCTGCTGCCCGGGCTCGATGCGAAGCAGACGCCGGTGGGCCAAGTGATGACGGGCAACCCGGTGACGGTCAAGCCGGACGATCGGCTGGAAGGCTGTATGGCAACGATGGCTGCGCGCGGTTTTCGCCATCTGCCAGTGCTGGACGCGGGCAAGGTCGTGGGCGTGATCTCGATCGGAGACGTCGTCAAGGACATCATCCGGGATTTGGAGCACAACGTAGGCGACCTGATGGGCTACATCATGAGGGACGGCCCCGGGGGCTGACAGACGAACCGCGGTGCCGTCGCCCCGTCCGCGATCCTGCGGCGGCCCTAGTTCTTCTACAATTGAAAACCGCTCGCCGCCGCCACGCGAAGGGTAGTTTTCTCCTCTCGTGCAACAGACTTTGGTTCAGCCCGGCCCCTGCGGCCAGTTTTTTTTACGTCAGCAATGCGTCAGGCGGTCGCCGCGATCGCCCGCTTCACCATCCATCGGATGCCACCACCTAGTTAAGTGACCTGCTGAGAAATGACCGCTTGTGGCACCTTTGAGACATGCCGTGATGTCCGAGTTGAGTCATTGGATGAACAGCGGACGAGATTTGCTCGCTGCGAGCTTTTCCGGGTTTGACCCAAATGAGACATTGTAGCGTCGAGAAACTTCTTTCGGTTTGCCTCTGACCAACGTCAGAATGCCCGTATCCTCAGTCGCCGATCTGCTATGTTCTGACCGGCTTGGCGTGGTCGCGAGGCTCGGGGGAATTGCCATATGAAACGTCGCGATTTCATTACGCTCGTTGGCGGCGCGGTGGCGGCCTGGCCGCTCGCGGCGCGCGCACAGCAGCCGTCGATCCCCGTGGTTGGTTGGCTCGGCGCGGCCACGCCAGAGGTCAGCGTAGCATCCATGGCGGCATTCCGGCGCGGCTTGAGCGAAAACGGGTTCGTCGATGGCCACAACGTCGAAATTGAATACCGCTGGGCCGAGAGCCGCTACGCGCGATTGCCAGCAATGGCGGCCGATCTCGTCAGCCGCAAGGTGGACGCCATCGTCGCCAGCGGCCAGAGCGCTGCGGCGCTGGCGGCCAAAACGGCGACGGCAACGATCCCGATCGTTTTTGAGTTTGGGGCCGATCCGATCAAGGTCGGTCTCGTCCCCAACCTCAATCGGCCGGGGGGAAATGTCACCGGCATCACCCATTTCTCGATTGAGCTCAATTCGAAGAGGCTGGAGATTCTGCACGGCCTGGTGCCCGCGACGGCGGCCATCGCTTAACTCGCCAACCCGGACAGCCCTACCGCCGACTCTGTGGTGCAGGATATTCAGAAGGCAGCGCATGCGCTGGGGCGACGGCTGTTGGTCCTGTGGGCGAGTAATGAGCGCGAGATCGACACGGCCTGGGCTGGCATCTTGGAGCAAAGTGCCGGTGGGTTGGTCGTCGCGCCGGACGGATTCTTATCCGTGATAGGCGATCAACTCGCCGCTCTGGCAGCCCGCCATAGGATCCCGGCGATCAGCGAATCGCGCTTGTTCTCCCGTGCCGGCGGCTTGATCAGCTACAGCGCCGATAGCGTGGAAGCACACCGTCAGGCCGGGATCTATGTCGGGAGAATCCTAAAAGGGGAGAAGCCCGCCGACCTGCCGGTCTTGCAACCGACCAAGTTCGATCTCGTGATCAATCTCAAAACCGCAAAAGCCTTTGGCATCACGATACCTGACGCGCTCCTCATACAGGCAACTGAACTGATCGAATGATGTCGGCTGTTGGCGGATTGTGTTGAAAACTTGATAATCGCTGGGCTCCGAAAATCTCGCAAATGTTGCGCATCGGCGATTTCAGCCGCTGCAAGGCCCTGTAGAATCGATACTGGGGTGGAATTAGGAGAGCAGGGAAATGAGCAAGTTGACCGTAGCCGTAACTGCTTGCATCTTCGCTGTGGCGTTCGGCGCATCGCAGACAAGTGTCCGGGCGGCGTCCAGCGATGAAGCTAGCATTAGGGCGCTTGAGAATCGGTACGTCGCCGCCGTCAATGCCAAGGATGTCAGTGCCGTTATGAAGGTCTACGTTCCTGACGAAAGTCTTTTCGTGTTCGATGTGCTCCCACCACGTCAATATGTTGGTGCCAAGGCCTACGCCAAGGACTGGACAGACGTATTTAGCATGTTCAACGGACCATTGAAGATCGAAATTAGTGACCTGAGCGTCGCTGCTAGTGGAACAATGGGTTTCGGCCATAGCATTCAGCGTTTCGCAGGCACCGACACTATGGGCCAGCCGGTTGACCTCACCGTTAGAGTCACCGACGTATATCGTAAGATTAAGGGCAATTGGCTTATTGTCCACGAACATGTCTCGGTGCCTGTCGATCTCCACACCGGCAAACCAGACCTGTCGTCCAAACCATAAACAAGCACGCGCTGTCGTACGCTTGCGAGACGCGGGCGTTCCGGACTAACCAATCAAGAGCACGCACAAGGACTTCTCCTGTTGGGCACTTTCGGACATGTCGAGACAGCCTGACGATGTCAGCTAACCGGCGGCGTAAAGCAGACATCCCGCTGCAAGGCCGCGCCTTCCGTTTTTGCCAAGCGGACATTGACCGACCTACGCCCAACCCCTTTAAGTCGAAGGTTTGACGCGGTACAGTTTCCAGAGCTTCGGGGTGGTCATGAAGCGGCGCGAGTTCATCACATTCGTTGGCGCTGCGGCGGCGTGGCCGGTTGTGGCACGCGCGCAGCAGCCGACTATGCCGCTGATTGGCGTGCTCATGAACCGGGTTGAAAACGATCCGGAGGGTCAGGCCCGGCTCGCGGCTTTCCTGCAAGGCCTGCAGGCATCCGGTTGGGACGTCAGCCGCAACGTGAGGGTGGAAACCCGTTGGGGCGCCGACGATGTCGGGCTTGAACACAAATACGCCGCTGAATTGATCGCGCTGTCACCGGACATTCTGCTGGCGGCCGGAACTTTGGGTGTCTCAGCCGTGCAGGGCTTCAGCCGCACCCTTCCAACTGTATTCGCGGCCGTCACCGATCCCGTCGGTGCGGGCTTTGTCGAACTCCTTATCCCGGCCCGGCGGAAGTTTGACCGGCTTCATGATCTATGAATACAGCCTGGGCGGTAAATGGCTGGAACTGCTCAAGCAAATTGCGCCGGACGTGACACGAGTGGCCATCGTCCGCGATCCTCTCAATCCGGCCGGGGTAGCTATGTTCGGCGCCATCCAGGCTTCAGCGCAGTCATTTGGGGTGCAGGTAAACCCGATTGGAACCCAAAGTACCGAGGAAGTAGAGCGTGGCATCGCAGCCTTTGCGCGCTCTCCGAATGGCGGTCTGATTGTGACTCCAAGTGCGTCAGCGTCGGTTCAACGCAATCTGATCGTCACACTTGCAGCTAGGCACAAGCTGCCAGCGGTCTATCCATTCCGTTACATAGTGACCATCGGTGGCCTGCTTTCCTATGGGCCTGACTTGGTCGATCAATTTCGGCTCGCGGCCGGCTATGTCGACCGTATTCTCAAAGGTGCGACGCCGGCCGATCTGCCGGTGCAGGCGCCGACCAAATACGAACTGGTGATAAATCTTAAAACCGCGAAGGCACTCGGCCTCGAAGTGCCGACCTCTTTGCTCGCGCGCGCTGACGAAGTAATCGAATAGAGCAGGCTAGTTCCGATATTGGCGGGACCGAACGGACATGGCGCGATGTCCGTCTAGAGTCCGCTTAGAGGGGCAGAGCCGAAGTCACATTTCGGGCACGGACGTTTGACAAAAAAACCTTTGGCCGATGTCGGCAGGCGTTAAGTGACTTCGTCCTTAGGGAAACCAGCCCGCCAAGCGCAAGGAAAACCCATGACCGACGCAACCAAACAGAAGTTTCTTGTCCTGTATCTCATCCCAGCCTCAGTGATGGGGGATTGGGCGAAAACCGATCCCACGATACGGCAGGCTGAAGAACAGAAAATGCAAGCAGCATGGGGGAAATGGATGGGCGAGCATGGCAAAATGATTATTAGTACAGAAGCGGGCGGCAAGACCAAGCGCGTCACAGCGAGCGGCGTTTCCGACACCAAAAACGACATCATTTTGTGTTCGTTAGTCGAGGCTGAATCCCATGATGCGGCGGCGAAGGCCTTCGAAAATCACCCGCATCTGCAAATTCCGCAATCATCAATTGAAATCATGTACGTCAGGCCGATGAGCGGAATGTGACGGGGTAGCTACGTATTTTGAACGGAGTGGATGGCGATTAGGGCTTGGGTCAAAGTGAGAGGATATGCAATGGCAAAGAACACTATTTGTCTATGGTACGATGGGGATGCTGAGGCCGCCGCTCGTTTTTATGCCGAGACCTTCCCTGACAGCACTGTGGGTGCCGTCCACCGTGCACCGGGTGACTACCCATCCGGTAAACAGGGAGATGCGCTTATAGTCGAATTCAATGTTGCCGGGGTCTCGTGTATCGGCCTCAACGGCGGTCCCACGTTCAAACATAACGAAGCCTTCTCGTTCCAGATCGCCACTGACGATCAAACTGAGACCGACCGCTATTGGAACGCCATCGTTGGCAATGGCGGCCAAGAGAGCGCCTGCGGCTGGTGCAAAGATAAATGGGGCGTTTCGTGGCAAATTACGCCGCGTGTGCTGACCGACGCAATGGCGGCCGGTGGCGATGAAGCTAAGCGCGCGTTTGATGCGATGATGACAATGAGGAAAATAGACGTCGCTGCAATCGAGGCGGCGCGCCGCGGCTGAGTTGAGGCAGGGAGTCCATGATGGCCGCTATTGGCACCAATAAGCGACACCCGGCTGTGAGATAAACCCACATCACCCGCTGGTCAGGACAGGGAGCGCATTTACAGCCTTGCGTCCGATTTCCACTATCGCGCCAGCGCCAAATCCCCGCGGAGCAGAGTTTTGGAACGGCACCATGGGAGACGCTTGGGTTTCGCAGCAAGCCGTAAATAGCGATGTCTTCACGTCGGTCACAAGCAAAGGATTAGCCGTGATGCCGTGCGTCGGCGTGACGTTTAACCCCTTGAGAAATCACACATGGTGGTACGACCAAGGACGTCTAGGGGTGGCCCAACCCGGTCTGCAAAACCGTGTACTCCGGTTCAATTCCGGACGTGGCCTCCACTTATCTCATTGATTTAACCAGATTATTTTATTCTCGATCTGTTCCATCAAGTCGAATTGCTATCATTTGCGTTTTGCTCTCGCTTTTGCATGGCGGCGTGAGCGATCACGAGATCATCGTCAGCTAGTCCTGCGCCAAGCCTGAGAAAGTTCTTGGGCGCGTCTGACGCGGTGAGAGCGCAGCTCGTCCACTACGCCGAAAGAGCCACGGTCCGGCCCCTGCCGCTCTTGGCAGACTTAAAGCGGAAGCCCGCCATGGTTTACTCCAGGCTTTCGACCACCGATATTTGGCCGGTCAAGAGATCGACGTTACGCCAGCACGGTGCGCATATTCGCCACGATGAAGGTCGCGCAGAACGGCGAGCAGGGCAGGGACCAGCAAGGGTGTATCTCGGACAGCTTCGATTAATTCAGCGGTCTGTGGAAGGTCGTACGTTAGCATCGGCTTCCAATCGACCTTCGGCGGATCAAGGGTGCCGGTATCTTACGCGACAACATACAGGGAAGATAATCGCGCGCGATGCGAATCCGGCGGTGGCCCCGTAACCTCCGTTGACAAAAAAAACACGGTCCCGCCTTTGAGGTAGGGGGTATTTGCGGGCGGGACCGTGCCGAGCCACGGCATCACGGTGGCCCGAGTGCAGACGTTATAGGCAGGCCTGACCCTGCCGTCGGTTCACTCTTACACACAGGAACCTGAACATGGCGCCGCCGGCGCCCGGGCGTGGGGCCCCGCCCGCAACGTCCAATGCCGCCCGGAACCGGCGGTTGCAATCGTCGAGATCGACACCTGATCCGCTGCCACCGCCTCCGGGATTGCCGTAGACGTTTACATGCCGCTGCCGCCTCCGCCACCGCCTCCTCCGCCGCCACCGCCGCCAGCCTGTGGGCTTATATCGGTGATATCTCTGCCAGGCGCGTAACCGGAAGCGCCCGGATAGCCCGTTTTCGATGTATAGGCCTGCATCGGGTGGCCCGGAGCGTAGCTGGAAGCACGATGGCCAACTTTCTTTCCGTACTTTTGCACCTCGTGGCCGGGTGTCTTGCTCGATGCACTATTTGCAAACACGGCAGGCCAGGAAGCAATTACCGCCGCGGTGGAAAGTGCGATTACTGCGAGTTTCATTTACTCCTCCTTTGGATTTCTCCTGCGAGGCAAGTGTGGACCGGAAGCACGGCTCCGCCGTTGCGGCCAGGGGGCTGGTGAGGCGGGAGCCGTGGACCAGCGCGGGCAACGAGGCCCGATGATTGAAACACCGCCGCGTTGCCGATCTTCCCGCTGCGCGGTGCGACCGCCTGTGCGTTTTCGGGGCTGAGGGCTGCATCACTCAAAGGTCGCGTCCAGGCGGGCGTGGGCGGGTGGTCGCGTGGACGCAGGTCACATGCGCCGCATCTCGTGCGCCGTGGCGATGCTCTCGCTCGGTTCGATCGGCTTGCGCTCCTGTTGCTGGATGCGAAGCTGGATCAGTCTCGCTTTTGCTCGCGCAAATTCCGAAGCCGGCGCGCTCCGCGCCGAACGTCGATCAGACATGACCTGGAAGCGGGACGTTCTTTTTGCTCATCAACGAGCTTTACTCAAGTTCGCCCCGCTGCGAGAATCCGCCGGCCACGCGGTGGTTGTTTCTTGCGAGAGCAGAAAACGCCAATATCGATACACGGCCTACTTTGACGAACGGAGAGAACGCACGTGCCCAAAGGAACAGTCACGGAATTCAACAGGCAGACGGGCAATGGAAGAATGAAAATCGAGGGCTGTTGTCATTGCGGCAGGATCAGCTACGAGGCGGAGATAAATCCCGATTACGTCATTATTTGCCACTGTACTGACTGTCAGACCATTTCCGGCGCGCCCTACCGAGTCACTGTTCCGGTAAGGACAGAGAACTTCAAACTTCGCGGGCAACCGAAGACCTATGTAAAGACTGCCGACAGCGGTAACAAACGTGTGCTGGCGTTCTGTGCTGATTGCGGTACAGCAATCTACTCGACGTCGTTAGAAGACCGTCGTGTTTTCAGTTTGCGCCTTGGGGCGGTGAAGCAACGCGCGCAACTCATTCCAAAATCTCAAGGTTGGTGCCGCTCTGCATTACCCTGGGCCATGGATATCGGCCACATTCCCCGGATAGAGGACCCAACCCCTTAGCTGTTCGCGACTGAGCACTTTTTCGGACATGACGGCGGTCGTCAGGGCGGCCAACATCAAGGCCACTAACGGGCGTAGCGCCGATCAAAGGCCCGGTCAGGGATAAGGGCACCAAGCGACCGCCGTCCGTGATAACATAGCCTCTGTTAAGCGGCGCACGGCCGCATCGGGAGGGTGCCATGACAACCGCGACGGAAGGAAAGGAACTCACGCAAGTCGGCCCTGGAACGGTGATGGGCGAATTGATGCGGCAGTACTGGATTCCCGCAGCGCAGTCCTCCGAACTGGAGCGCGACGGCGCGCCGATGCGCCTGATGCTGCTTGGCGAGAAGCTGATCGCGTTTCGCGACAGCGCAGGCCGGGTCGGCGTGATGGATCATCGCTGCCCGCACCGCTGCGCCTCGCTGTTCCTGGGACGCAACGAGGAAGGAGGGCTCCGCTGCATCTATCACGGCTGGAAATTCGATGTCTCCGGCAACTGTGTCGACATGGCCAGCGTGCCGCCGCACCAGGATTTCAAGCACAAGGTGAAGGCCAAGGCCTACGCGGCCTTGGAGCGTGCCGGGATCGTCTGGGTCTATATGGGATCGAGCGCCAAGGCACCGCCGCTGCCGGCGTTTGAAATCCTTGACGTTCCCGATGACGAAATCAACGTCACCTTCATCCAGCGCGAATGCAACTACCTGCAGGCCCTTGAGGGCGAGATCGATACCTCGCATTTCGGTTTCCTGCACGCCGGCCACGTTGATCCGGACGACGTGCCAGAGGGTGATCCGGTCCATAACACCCTCACCAACCGCGCCCCGGAGTACCATATCGCTGATACCGCCTGGGGCACGCAGTACGCTGCCTACCGCGCGGCGGGCCCGGATAGCACCTACTGGCGCTTCGCCAACTTCCTGTTTCCCTTCTGGAGCCAGGCACCCAACGGCGAGTTCGGCAGTCACGTGCATGCGCGCGCCTGGGTGCCGCTCGACGACGGCAACACGATGTTCTGCTTCCTGCGATGGAAGCGCGGCGTATCGGCGCTGACGCAGCCGCAGCCTGTCTTCAGGGACGGCAGGCCGATCGGCGGCACAGGGCGTGGCAACAATTTCTTGCCGAACACGACAGATTGGCTTGGCCGTTGGCGGCTTGCCGCCAACCCGGGCAACGATTGGGGGATGGACCGCGCCGCCCAGCGCAGCAACGCGATCTACAGCGGGATAGACGGCATCCACCTGCAGGATCAGGCGATCACCGAGAGCATGGGGCCGATCACGGACCACGCGTTCGAGCATCTGGCACCATCGGATCAGATGATCACACGCACGCGCCGGCGCCTGCTGATGGCGGCCCGCGCCTTCCGCGACAATCGCGTTTTGCCACCTGGTGTGGAGGACGCCGAGGTGTACCGTGGGGCACGCAGCGGGTACTTCGTCAGTGACGACAAGAACCTCTGGCAAGAAATCTACGTCAAACAGCTGGCCGTGGCGTTGCATCCGCCGTCGGCCCCATTGCGCGCTGCGGAGTAGGTGCCGCAATGACGAATTCGAATCGCACCGTTCTTATCACCGGAGCGGCGCAGGGCCTTGGTCGCGCGATGAGCGTCGGGTTGCTTGAACAAGGCTTCAGTGTCGCTGCCGTCGATCGCGACTCGAACGGTCTCTCAGCTCTGAGAGAGCAAATCGCCGCTGGACAGAAGTTCGAGGGGTTCGTCGCAGACTTGACCGATTTCGACGCCCCAAAACTGGCCGGAGAAGTGGAGAAGCGGTTCGGTCGGATCGATATCCTGATCAACAACGCCGGTATTGGGCAAGGACAGGTCAGGCCGGATTATCACGTTAATTCGCCCAAGTTCTACGAAGTGACGCCAAGCCAATGGTCCCGGGCAATCGCGGTAAACGCAAGCGCGGTCTTTCTTCTCAGTCGCGCGGTGGTAAGACCAATGCTTGATCGGAAGTGGGGTCGCATCATCAACATCACGACCAGTCTCGGGACCATGCTGCACGGTGGATGGGCGCCGTATGGGCCAAGCAAAGCCTCGGCGGAGGCGTTGAGTTCGGTCATGGCCGCCGATCTTGAAGGCACCGGCGTGACAGTTAACGTGGTAGTACCAGGTGGTACGGTGAACACGTCGATGATACCGGCAGAGGCTCCCTTTGCTCGTGATGCGTTGCTACAACCCGAGGTGATGCTCCGACCGCTTCTGTGGCTCGTCTCGCCTGCGGCCGACAACGTGACTGGCAAGCGGTTTCTGGGCACGAGCTGGGATGCGGAACTTGCTTCCGATGCGGCAGCGGAGAAAGCGGGTGCTCCCATAGGATGGAAGGATCTTGCGGTTCTCCCCATCAGGCCTGCGTTCTGAACGGCGGCCGACGATTACGCGGACAGCTCGCCGGCTTGGTCCCCGGGTGATTTACATTACCGCGAGTTGTCGATCTCGCGCTTAGTTTGAGCAACATGGCTACGAAGCCATCGAATATAAGGCGCATTCCGCCTTATTGAGTTGAATGTCCCTTGAGAAAGCGATAGCTAATTGGCCAGGAAGCGCGCATGGTGGCGCATGTCCAAACATGCCGAAGTTTCCTTGCGCGCAAACGGCGTCATATGACCACGCGAACGCGTCGGGAAACAGTTCATTTCGCGCATCCCTTCCGGATCAAGGGCATCGACCGCCTGTTGTCGCCCGGCGCGTACGAGGTCGTCACCGACGAGGAGATGATCGAAGGCCTTTCATTTCCGTGCTTTCGGCGCGTCGCCACGTTTTTCATGGTTCCCGGCGTCGCACCGCGCAATTCCTCGATGGAAATGATCTCGATCAGTTCGGTCGATCTGTCCGATGTGCAGCGCAACGATGCCAGCTCGTCGAATGAGTGACACCCCGGTCGAGCTTGACAAACATCGTGGCGCGGCGGCGCAAAAGGCGACCGACATCCGCCGCGGGCCTGCCGATGTGCAGGCCAACGCAAAGCTCCTGCGCGACCTGCAGGGCGTTGTGGATATCCAGCTTCTTGCCGTGCCGGCCACCTCGTGGCCTGAGGCGGCCGCAAAGGCGCGTTACATTTTGAATTTGTATTCGGCCGATCTAGCTCCGGCCGACACTTATCACCGCAACCTCCTCGTTCGATGCAGAAGCGAACTTCCAAATTGAAAGCATCCGATGCAAAATCTATCGCCACGTCACGTCAAGACAGAAGAGTTGCTTCGCCTCGGTGTCGTTTCCGGCTGGTACTCTACGAAGGTCAGCGGAACATTCGTCTCGGGACCGCATGATTCTGAGGCCGATTGCCTTCGGAAGATCGCCGAGATCAATCCCCCGTTGGCAAAACGAAGATGAGTGGCACTAGATGACATTTGAACGCGGCAGCGTCAGAGGTTTCGAACATGATCGGATGGTGGTGCTGTTTTCCATGATGGATGGCAGCAAGGAGGTAGCTTGCGCCATCAGCACCCAGGCGATGGATGATCTGGAACGCGTGGCCCGGACAAGGCCGGACGAGCGCGAAGAGCAATTCCTGCGATTGCGCGATCGGATCGAACAATGCGCGTCTCGCAAATTCCTCGCCGGGGAGTTCGAGGGGACCCCTCCTGGCATTATTCTGCGAAGCATCGATTTTCGCAGTTAGATCGTTGTCCCAATTGGTCAGCAGAAGGGCGCTGTCTGCCCGATTGCGCAAAGCGGCCGCCGCGGATGTCGCGTCTGAATTGCCGGCAAAACAGCGCCTCGACACCGGGTTCGTCCAGGAACAAGCAAGCTCATCTGTCTGCTCCTGCTTTGCCGGTGGCTGCCATGCGCGGAAGAATGACCTTGAATTCGCTGAATTCGCCGGGCCGGGTATCGACCTCGATCGATCCGCCATGTTGCTTGACAACAATGTCGTAGCTCAACGAGAGACCAAGACCCGTTCCTTCGCCGGCGGGCTTCGTCGTAAAGAAGGGATTGAACATCCTTTCCTTCACCTCGGGCGGAATGCCAGTGCCGTTGTCCCGGATCCTGATCTCCACGCTGTCGCCGAGGTTTTTGGTCGCGGCAGCAAGGATGGGCTCATAACCATCGCTGTCGGCCTGGCCCTGACGCTTCGTCGCCGCGTAGAAACCGTTGGAAATCAAATTAAGAAGCACCCGTGTGATTTCCTGTGGAAACACGTCGATTTCGCCAGCGTTGGGATCAAGGGACCGCTTCAGCGTGATGTTGAAGCCCGGCTTTTCTGCCCGTGCCCCGTGATAAGCGAGATTGAGGCTATCTTCCACGAGGGCGTTGACATCGACAGGTCGGTGCTCGCCAGAACCTTCGCGCGAATGTAGCAGCATGTTCTTGACAATTGAGTCTGCACGCTTGCCGTGTTGTACCACCTTTTCAAGGTTGCCTTTCAACATGTGGGTCAATTCGTCGAGTTCCTCTCGCTTTTTGTCGTCAAAAGCAACCGGTTTGAGAGCATCGCTTAGTTCATCGATCAATTCATTGGAGAGCGCGGAGAAATTGTTGACGAAATTGAGTGGGTTCTTGATCTCGTGCGCGATGCCTGCCGTGAGCTGACCGAGCGAGGCGAGCTTCTGCGTCTGAACAAGGCGGTCCTGTGCGGCGCGCAATTCTTCCAACGAAACCGCCAATTCGCGCGTGCGGGCTTCCACGCTTTCAAACAGGCGCGCGTTCTGAATCGCGAGCACCGACTGAGCCGCGAACGTCTGAAGCAGATCAACGGTGTGCTTCGGGAATTCGCCGGGCTGCTTGCGTCGGACGACGAGCGCGCCAACGGTTCGGTCGACACCCAACAACGGCACGATCAGCAGGGCGCGGAACCCGGCGCGGACGATGACATCGAAAACGGCTGGATTGGGATCGTTCTGAATGTCCGGAATCTGGATCGGGATGCGTCGTTGTACTGCTTCGCCGACCACCGTGTCGCCGAGGTGGATATGGCGATCCTTGATCTCGCTGATGATCGCATCGTCCATTCCGTAAGTTGCACGCAGGTGGAATTCTTGGACGGTCTGGTCAAACACATAGATTGCACCTGCCTCGGTGCTGGAGAGCTGCGTCGCCTTGGCGACGATAGTGTTCAACACGGTTTCGAGGTCCACGGTCGAATTCACCGCTTGGCTGACTTCGCCAAGCGCCCGCAGCTCTTCAACCGACTGGCTAAGCTCGCGCGTACGTGCTTGAACCTCGTCGAACAGCAGCACATTTTTGATAGCAATGACGGCTTGATCGGCGAACGTTGTAGCTAGATCAATCTGCTTGTCAGTGAACGGACGCACTTCCGCGCGCGTCAGACTCAGGACACCGATCGGAACCCCCTCGCTTAGCATCGGGACGGCGAGAACCGTGCGGTAACCGCCTAACTTCTGACCCTCGATAAAAGTGTATTCCGGATCAACCTTTACATCGGGGATATGAACCACCCGGCCATCAAGTAATGCACGCCCAAACGCCGAGCCTCGCTCGGCTTCGATAGGCATATCTTTGACATACTCTAGGAATTCAGGAGAGTACCCGTAGGCCTCGGCGCGGTAGAAGGCCCCCTTTTTTTCACGTGTGATGATGCTGTTGTCGGCATCGCAGAGCCGCGCAGCCGATTCAACGAGCGTTTGCAGCACTGTCTGCAAATCGAAGGCCGAACGGCTGATAACTTTCAGGACCTCGGCTGTGGCAGTCTGCTGTTGCAGGGATTCGCCCAAATCGTCGGTGCGTTTGCGCAATTCTTTGAGGAGCCGGGTATTCTCGATGGCGATCACCGCCTGCTTGGCGAAGTTGCTTAGCAGCTTGATTTGCTTGTCGGTGAATGGCCGAACCTCTTGGCGGTAGACTGCGATCGTACCGATCAGCTGGTTTTCCCTGAGCATCGGCACGATGATGATCGTGCGGGCCCCCGCAAGATCAGACATCGCGACAACGGCCGGAGCGCCCTCAAGATACGCCGGTTGGGTTCGAAGATCCTCGATCTGGACTGGGAGTTTGGTCCTGGCGATTGTAGCAAGACCGCTTTTTGGGTGCGGATGGATGGGTACCTGCATCTGTTTGGCGTAAGCGTCCGGTACATTGTAGATAGCAACGGTACGGAAGCTGTCTCCGTCGTAGAGGCTCATCGAACCGAATTTTGCACCGCAGATCCGGGTTGCGTTCTCCAGCATCTTCTGGAACACCGGCTCCAGTTGCCCAACCGAGGCACTGATGATTTCAAGGACCTCCGACGTCGCAGTCTGCTGCTCCAGTGATTCTTTCAGATCGTCGGTGCGCTGACGTAGCTCGTTGAGCAGTCGCGTATTCTCGATGGCGATGACGGCTTGCTTGGCGAAGTTGGCGACGAGTTCGGTCTGTTTTACAGTAAACGGCCTGACCTCCTGGCGGTAAATCGTGATTGCGCCGATCAACTCGTTTTCCTTGAGCATCGGCACGACGAAATATGTCCGGGCGCCAGCAAGATCGGCTATTGCAACAACGGAAGGATTGCCCTCCAGATACGGCGGCAGGGTTCGAATATCTTCGATGTGGACCACCTGGTGGGTTCGGGCAACGGTGCCGAGGCTACTCTGCGGGTGCGGTTGGAACGGCGTGTGCGCCCACGAGGCGGCGTAGGCGGCTGGCATATTGTAGAACGCAACGGGACGGAAGCTCCCCGCATCGTAAAGGTTCATCTGGCCAAAATTTGCGCCGCAAACGCGCGTTGCGTTCTCTAGCATGGCCTGGAACACGGGCTCCAGGTCGCCAGGCGAACTGCTGATGATTTCAAGAACCTCCGAGGTCGCCGTCTGCTGCTCCAGCGACTCGGTTAAATCATCGGTGCGCCGACGCAACTCCCGGAGCAGTCTCGCATTCTCGATGGCGATAACCGCCTGTTTCGCGAAATTGCTAAGCAGCTCGACCTGCTTGTCGGTAAATGGCCGGACCTCTTGTCGATAGACCACGATCATGCCGACCAGTTCGGCGCCCCTAAACATAGGTACAGTGACAAGCGTCCGAGCGCCTCCGAGATCAGATAGTGCGAGTATGGCGGGATTACCCTCCAGGTATGCCGGGTTGGTCCGAACATCCGCGATATGAGCTACTTGTTTGGTCCTTATTACTTGACCAAGGCCGCCTTCCGGATGAGGTCGAAACGTCCGCGTCCCGAGCGCCTCGGCGTAGGCAGCGGGCACGTTGTAAAGCGCTACCCGCCGAACCATGTCCCCTTCAAGCAGATGCATCGTGCCGAAATTCGCTCCGCAGACCCGCGTGGCGTTCTCCAACATCTTCCGGAATACCGGCTCCAACTCACCGGGCATGCTGCTGATGACCTGAAGAACCTCTGACGCAGCGGTTTGTCGCTCCAGCGCTTCGGCCAATTCGAATCGGAGAGCGGCATTTTCCTTTTTTAGATCAATATCCGCAGGTGCACGTTTGGGCTTCGCCGGTACCTTGCGTCCCGCTGCACGCACCGCCTGTCTACGCTTCGCCATTTCGATGCGCTCCCGCGGGAAAAGTTGAAATAACTCGAAAATGGCAGCAAACTTACTCAATCTGGGGACGGCGGTATAGTCGGCCAAACGGTTTGGCGGACGACGGCGACTTTCGTTGGCACATTTCGGAAGGCGCAAATGGCCGACATTGCCATTTTTCGCACCGTGACATTTTAACTTTGCCGAGCAAGGGACATCTCAACTCGGTTGCAACATCTGCCGTCCCGACGAATCGCCGATCCAGCGGCGTGTCGGCTACCGGCGCGTAAAGCGGACAGGCGCCGCCGGAGGCAAGACGTTCGTCAAACCGCATGAATTGATCTACAAACAAGGCGTCCATGCCGCTCAGCCTGTACCTGCAGGCGATATGCGAGTTGCTCGTGATCGCCGTTGTTCGCTGCGACAATCGGCTGGCATCAGGGATTGCGATGGGGCTGTTCGCGACCGGAGTGGCTGCCTCGGTACTGTTGATCGCCGCTCATGACAGGCCATTCACCGGTCAAATTTCGATCGGGCCGGGGCCGCTTCTACAAATCATGCCGGGTGAGTAGACGAACCAGTGAGCGGGGCCCGCCGTTGTGACGAGGCAGCAGAGAGATGATATTGTTGCAAAAGTCTTTTTGGGGTGTCGAACGAAAATTCTTAGAACCGCTGATGCGTTTTACGCGTGGCGACGTGAGGGACCATATCGCTTCATCCAAAATCGACCACGGACCTTCCTGGCGGCTTTGAAAAGCTACGGAGCCGCAGAGAAGTCCAAGGATCAGCTTTTGCGAGATTTTTGGGGTTGTTCGATTTTCGACTTTTGCAACACAATCAGATAGCGACTGTCTTGCGTTGAACTCAAGTCCGCTGATGAGGCCCAACTCGGACATGAGCCGTGCACCGTTTATGGGCCTCAATGCAGCTTGAATCCTATTTCTTGACTGGCTTCCCGCCCACCGTCATCTCAAATCACAGGGCCATATCCGCGGTTGGGACTTTTCAGACGTGACGGGTCGAACTGACGACGTCAATTCATCGAGGTAAAGCGGACCTCGCGGTTGAGCACGCAGGTCGTCAGGATCAACGCCGACTTGCTGCATTTCCATTCTACCCCGTCTGCATCGGAAAGCAGCATAGGAGGCGTCGACCTGGTCGGAAGCAAAGTCGCCGCGCAGGCGAGCGCTGCAGATGCAACCATGAGCAAAGGCCATTTCATTTCCGTCATCCCTCCGTCATCCCCCTCATTTCCGGTACGTGCACGTTAGGGTTGGACGATGCTTCATTGTATGATTGAAATCACAATGCTGAAGTCTTTTGCGGGCAAAAGCGGAGCTCCGCCCGGCAAACGTGCCGCAAATAGTCGACATGTTGAATTGGCTATCACCTCGTCGGGTTGCGCCAGTAGCGCCGGGCGCGGAACGAGGGACTGGCGCTGTCCATTGCCGCATAAGCATTGTTTGCGGAGGAAGCCCCACCGGGTAGCTCCAAGCCCATTCTGCCTGCAGGTGTTAGCACACCTCCATTCAGCACATCCCGATTTGGAAACTGTGCTTGAAAAGCTCCCGGTTCTGTGATTGCGGCCTGCGCGAGTGCGGACGTTGCCGAGATTGCCGATATCAGAGCTGCCGCGACGAGCGTTTTGATTCCAGTCATGACAATTCTCCAATTCCCTTTTTTCTGCGCGAGAATTTGCGCTCGCGACCGCATGAAAAGCCAATACCACTTGGCTCGTTCGGGTCGCGGATTTAGCTTCCGGCGATTGCCGAGCCGACGAGTTGATGAGATGGCTTTGCTATCCGCATCAATCAAGGGACTCGAAAGGTGATCGATTTATTCCGACGAATTTCCCTTGCCGGAATAAGCATCAGTATCGGCGACCTAACATTCACGTGAATACAATGGATTGATCACAAAAAGGTGTGTCGTTAAAAGAGGCAGTGCACGTGCGGCGACGTACCTCCCTCTCAATTTGTACCTCCCTCTCTATTTCTCGGCCTGGGACTACATAATTTGCGATAACACCAGTCAAAGAGAACCTGCCACTGCAATTGACTTCGGAACGGCACCAGCCGATTTTTGCCGGACGCGTTTATCGACGACGACCTTCCGCTAGCGTAATAACGCCGGCAGCCACCACGACAATAACAATGACAGCGGCAAGCGCCTCCGCCGAGGCCAGGGTCTCGTAACAGTTGTTCCAGAGCTCAAGCATGCGCTGGCCTCTCGCGAGAGCACGCCCCCACAGTTGATAAATTCCACTCTGTCGAAAGAACGTGCCCTTGCGACCAAAAACACAATGCTACGTATCGTCGCGCGCGTTTTGATCGCGCGGCAATGCGCACCATTCGTTGGCGGAGCTGAAAGGTTAGTCTGCGTCAGATTTCAAGGGAAAGTGCATTATGCGGTACAGGGGATTTCTAAAGACGCGGGCAACAGTAGGGCCGACTTGAAATCACAAACCCGTCATGCCGCATTACAAAATGGTAAGTTGGTCTTTCGCCGAAGGGAAGCCAGACTGATTCAACTTTTCTGGGAGTTGCACCATGAATTCCCGTGACCAATTTGCGAGTTTTGAATTCATGTGCCTTGAGCGAGCTGCGCTTGCCAAGAAGGAGATGGAGTACTGGCTCGCAGAAGCTGAAGAATGGAAGCAACTCAGGGAATCTTCAGATCCACTCGTAGAAGGAAGGGTCTTTCCGGCCAGCGGGTTTACAGAATCCAACTATTGACGATCCCGCGCTTCTAAGCCGGTAGATGCGGGGTTGTATTCGGCTCTAAAGCCTCTTCTGCTTCGGTCTGTTCTGGCAAAATATCGCCATGGACCCGAAGGGCCTCGCCGATCCAAAAGGGGTCGACGAGATGATCCCGGCGAGGATTGGTCGTGTTGGGGTGGATCAAAATGCTGAGGCCGCGATGGTTGAGCATCAGCCATGGCACCAGTGACGAGAAGACATCCGTGGAAAAGGCGACTTGAAACATCGGGCGATCGTGAGGGCCGACCTTCACGTCGTGCCAGCGGCCTAATCGAACCAGAAAACGCTCGCCGATCCACTCCCGCAGTTGCTCCGCGATCGTTCGCGTGGCGCCAGGGTTAAAGTAGATGTGGGCATGGTAGCTCGCAATTTCCGTGATGGATCGCGGCGCAGATGCTGATTTCAACTCAACCATGGATCTTCTCTTCATCCCGAGCCGCAGATAGATCATTATGCCAGAAAAGGCGATCCTTGCGAACCACCACTCTTTCGCCATCCGGCCTTGTGTTCCTTGACCCCTGTCTGTGTCCGATTTTAGGGGACTGGGATGATCTGTCCCAGCATTGGCTTGCTCAGTTCATCATGCGTTTACAAAAGAACCCTATCCGCAACAGTAGGGCTGCGACGATGATTGATCTGAAACAAAAATACGATGCATCGACGGTTGCCGTCATGCGGCAGGCGATGACGAGGTCGTCACGGATCGTCAATTCTTAGTCCGAACTATGTCACGCCGCTTGAAGTGGCGGAGCATATCCCCTTGGCAGGCGGCGTCAGGTGAATGCGACCTCAACCGTCGGAAAAGCTCGGTATTCGAGAATCGGTATTCGAGAAACTGAGTGCCGCTGCCTGAAGCGTAACCCGGGCACACAACGGATATCCGGCAGCTACGTCGCGATGTCCGAGTCCGACCCGAGTGTATGGACTCTGCGTTTCACAACAGAGATTGTGCTTGGAAAGCGGGAGCCGCTGAGTGCGTATTCCGGCTGAGACGTAGCCGATGATTCATGGCGTCCGGCGTGCTATAGCTTCGCTTGCGCGCGGAAAAACGCGCCATAAAAAGTCAAAATGACGAGAGGAAATCCCTATGGAAATTGGATATTTCACGATGCCCTCGCATCCACCGGAGTGCGGGTTGAAGGAGGGTCACGACTGGGACCTTCAGGCAATAAGGTGGCTCGATGAACTCGGCTACCAGGAGGTCTGGATCGGCGAGCATCATACCGCGCCGTGGGAGCCGCACCCGGCGCCCGACCTGCTGCTGGCGCAGGCCTTTTTGCAGACCAAAAACATTCGCCTCGGCCCTGGCGGCTTCCTCTTGCCCTACCATCATCCTGCCGAACTCGCCAACCGCGTGGCGATGCTCGACCACCTCTCCGGCGGTCGGCTGAATTTCGGCGTCGCGGCTTCCGGCCTGCCGAGCGACTGGGCGATGTTCAACGTTGACGGCATGTCCGGCCAGAACCGCGACATGACGCGCGAGGCGCTGGAGATCATATTGCGGATGTGGACCGAGGACGCCCCGTGGACGCACAAGGGCAAATTCTGGACGGTAACAAAACCCGACACGATGTTCGATTTTCTCAAACCCCACATCAAGCCGCTGCAAGCGCCGCATCCGCCGATCGGTGTCGCCGGCCTGAGCAAGGGCTCGGACACGCTAAAACTAGCGGGCGAACGCGGCTTTATTCCAATGAGCCTCAATCTCAACCCGGCGTATGTCGGCAGTCACTGGGATTCCGTGATGGCTGGCGCAGCAAAAACCGGACGCAAACCGAGTCGACAGGACTGGCGGCTGGTGCGCGAGGTCTTTGTCGCCGATACCGATGAGGAAGCCTGGAACCTTTCGGCCGGCGATATGATGGGCCGGATGATGGGCGAATATTTCTTGCCCCTGCTCGGTCACTTCGGCTTCAAGGACTACCTCAAGCACGCGCCCGACGTGCCGGATAGCGACGTGACCGTCGAATATTGCGCCCGCCGCAACTGGGTCGTCGGCTCGCCCTCGACGGTGGCCGAGAAGATCGAGGCCATCTATCGCGAGGTCGGCGGCTTCGGCACGCTCTTGGTGTTCGGCTTCGACTACAAGCACAAGCCCGAAGCCTGGCACCACTCACTCAGTTTGCTGAAGCAGGAAGTGATGCCGCGGCTGAAGCATCTCAATGCGGACCTCGTCCGGGCGGCGTGAGGCAGGGATCAATGGCGCGAGACGGCGAAAATGCCGTCTCGCGGTCTTTTTGCCCTTGATTTTTCACGGCGGACGATTCTTGCGACTGTGTCGCAAGGTGCCCGAAAATCGTTCTTATCTTGGAACGTAACGGACGTCGCAGTCGCGACAGTTGATGTCTGCCTGGTGGGGTAAACCAGACGTTACAACGAAAAGCTGACGCTTCCGGTTTTGACCAGGGGAGGCGTGTACGTCGCGATCACTCCGTTTGTGATGGCAATCTGCTAGGAACTCGGTTTGCTTTTCGGCTTGCCCCATTATCGTCAAAGTCCTGAAAGGCAATCATTGGTAGAGGGAAACGACCGTGCCCCGCGCTAGAGCGACCCCGGAGCGATTGAGCGCGTTCTCCGACGGCGTTTTCGCCGTCCTTATCACGGTGTTGGTCTTGGAACTCCGCCCGCCGGAGCTACCGACATTCAAGGCGCTGCTGTTGCTCTGGCCGACATGGCTTAGCTACGCCGTGAGCTACCTTTTCATCGCCATTGTTTGGACGAATCACCATCATCTCATGCGCTATGCGACAGAGGCGACGCCGCGTCTGTTGTGGTTCAATTTCGCGCATCTGTTTTCTGTGTCCCTGCTTCCGCTCTCCACCGCATGGATGGCCGTAAGCGAATTGGCGCCACAGCCGGTTGCCTTCTATGCGGCGGTATTCTTCCTGGTGAACGCGACCTACATATTTCTGATTTGGGAGCTTATAGATCGCGCTCCGGTCGACGACGTGCCGCCCAAGGCGCGCAGGATCATGCGTGTCCGATCGATCGTAACCTTGTGCCTTTTCGGGGTAGCTGCTGTTGTAGCGCTCAAATTTCCCCTTGTTGGACTTGGAATTTGTTGTTGCTGCCTAACCGTTTATCTGAAGCCCGAGGCACCGGGCGCGGAAAGCCGGACACCCCTTCGAGGTGACGGAGGTACGTCACTCGCCGCCGCCTGCGATGAAGACTAAATCATCATCTTCGGCGGACGCGCGGAGCCCGCAGGCCGTCGATAGATATGTAATCAATCGTGACCTAAAGGCGGCTGTTGGAATGTTAGGCCTACACTTGCGGTAATGGCTGCACGTTTGAGACGATAGTCGCTGAAATGATATTGTAGTACCATTGGGAATTCTGATCGTGCGAACGCAAAAGAAAATGCAAGAATGAAAACATAATGGAGGAAACGATGGTCGCTCTACGTGTGAATGGGCAGGAGAAGAATTTCGACGGAGATCCAACGATGCCGGTGTTGTGGTATCTCCGGGATATCCTGGGCATGACCGGAACCAAGTTCGGATGTGGCGTCGCTGCCTGCGGCACCTGCACAATTCATGTTAATGGCGAGGCGGTTCGCGCGTGCCAGACGTCGGTGTCAGACGTCAGCGGAAAATCGATCACGACGATTGAAGGTCTCGATCCAAAGGGCAATCACCCGCTGCAAATTGCGTGGCGTGATCTTAATGTGCCGCAATGCGGCTACTGCCAGACCGGCCAGATCATGCAGGCGGCCGCGCTGTTGAAAGACAAGCCGCATCCCACCGACGCTGATATCGACGAAGCGATGTACGGGAATATCTGCCGCTGTGGCACGTTCCAGCGCATCCGCGCCGCTATTCACCAAGCTGCGAAGGGAACGTGACATGACGCACTCAATCGAGAATGTTAGCCGCCGCGACCTTCTGAAGGGCGTTGGCGTTATGGGCGGTTTTGTCCTCGCCGCCAGCCTGACGCCAGTCGACCTGGTCATGGCCGAGGAAGCCCCGAAATATGGCCGGGACGGCATGCCGCATGGATCGGTCAACGATCCTCGCGTTTTCATTTCAATAGCCAATGACGGGACCGTGTCGATCGTCTGTCACCGCTCCGACATGGGGCAGGGCGTGCGCACCGGCATGCCGCTCATCGTGGCCGACGAAATGGAAGCCGATTGGGCGCGCGTGAAAGTCGTTCAAGCCTTGGGTGATGAAGTCACCTACGGCAATCAGGATACGGACGGATCGCGCTCGACCCGCCATTTCATGCTGCCGATGCGGCAGTGCGGTGCTGCGGCGCGCATGATGCTGGAAGGCGCCGCCGCCAAACGCTGGAGCGTCACACTCAACGACGTCGAGGCGAAGAACCACGAGGTCGTAAACAAGAAGACCGGTGCGAAGCTCGGCTATGGCGAATTGAGCGCCGACGCCGCCGCGATGGCAGTTCCAGCAGTGGACGCATTGAAGTTCAAGGACCCCGCGCAGTTCCGCTATATCGGTAAGGAGGGGACCAAGATCGTCGACGGGTTCGATATCACGACCGGTCGCGCCACCTATGGGCAGGATGTCTTCTTTCCCGGGATGAAATTCGCTGTTGTGGCGCGCCCGCCGGTCCTGGGCGGCAAAGTAAAATCCTTTAACGAGTCCGCGGCGTTGGCCGTACCCGGCGTCGAAAAACTCGTGCGCATTCCAAGCCCCGACATTCCCTCGGTGTTCTTGCCGCTTGGGGGCATCGCCGTAGTAGCCAACAACACTTACGCCGCGATCAAGGGCCGAGAAGCGCTTAAAATCGTTTGGGACGATGGTCCGAATGCCATCTACGAGTTCGAAAGCCTATCGTGCCGACCTGGAAGCGACGGCCCGCAAGCCAGGGCTCGTGGTTCGCAAGGCCGGAGATCTCGACGCCGCGATGGCTGGCGCCGCCAAGAAGATCGAGGCGGAGTACTACATCCCCCATCTCGCCCATGCAACGATGGAGCCACCTGCCGCTACCGCCGTCGTCAAGGACGGTTCGTGCGAAGTGTGGACGAGCGTGCAAAGCCCGCAGGCCGCGCATGATCTCTGCGCCAATGCCCTCGGCCTCGCGCCCGAGAAGGTGAAGGTCAACGTGACGCTGCTCGGCGGCGGCTTCGGGCGGAAGTCGAAACCCGATTTCGCAGTCGAGGCGGCGATCGTCGCGAAGGAAATGAACGGGATCCCGGTCAAGGTGGTGTGGACACGCGAGGACGATATCCAGCACGGCTTCTACCACACGGTCTCGCTGGAAAGACTCGTGGGCGGTCTGGATGCATCCGGCAAAACCGTGGCTTGGCTGCACAATTCCACTGCTCCGACGATTCTGTCGCTATTCGAGCCTGATCCCAAACGCGAAATGCCGCTTGAGTTGGGCATGGGTCTCGTCGACAATCCCTTCAGCGTCGACAATATCCGCATCGAAAATGGCGAGGCGCCGGCGCATACGCGTATCGGCTGGTACCGCTCCGTGTCTAACATCTCCCACGCCTTCGCGATTCAATCCTTCGCCGGCGAATTGGCGGCCGCGGCGGGCAAAGATCAGAAGGACTATTTGCTCGATCTCATCGGGCCGGCGCGCCTAGTCGATGTGTCGAACGCCGTCGAGAATTTCTGGGACTATGGCGAGAACGTGCAGGTCTATCCGATCGACGCCGGACGCCTGCGCAAAGTGGTCGAATTGGCGGCCGAGAAATCGGAATGGGGACGCAAACTGCCGCCGCGCCATGGCCTCGGCATCGCGGCGCATCGCAGCTTCGTCACTTATGTTGCAGCCGTGGTCGAAGCCGCGGTAGACGAGAAGGGCAATCTGTCGATACCGCGGGTCGATGTTGCGGTCGACTGCGGCCATTACGTCAATCCCGACCGCATTCGCTCCCAGATCGAGGGCGCGGTCATCATGGGCATTGGCTTGGCAACGAAGACCCAGATTACCTTCAAGGACGGCAAGGTCATGCAATCGAACTTTGACGACTACGAAGTCACGCGCATGCCGGAAATGCCTGGAGTGACGAACGTGCACATAACGCCGGCGAACTACGCATTGCCGCCCGGCGGAATTGGCGAGCCGGGCGTGCCGCCGATCGCGCCGGCACTGACCAATGCGATTTATGCGGCGATCGGAAAGCGGATCAGAACATTGCCGATTGGACAGCAATTGACATCCTAGCGCATCGTTGGGCGAAGCGGGCGCCGGGTCCCGTCAACCAAAATGCGAGGAGATAAGGAGCCCGAATAAAGCGTTCACATTCGAGTAAGGTCGACACGGGAAGAAGACGAGCGGACCGCACAACCGGTCCGCATCGCGCGCAGGATTTGACACTGGGCGCCGCGCACGCTCATGCTTCCCGGTGCAATACGGAAGGCGTCCTGCAGAGCGAGATCAGCCGCGTGGAAGTCGGCGATCGCAACGGGAGACCATTGATCCAGCACACCGGTCACGATTGCAGAAGTCAAAACGCGGCACTGCGTTATGAGGATCGAGGTCGACCGCGCATTGCTGGAGCGCGCACCCCCCGCCAAGACGGCGGGGCCGCCGCCTGTGGTGTGGCGAAGCGGCGACCCCTAGTCGCACGGCACACATGGTCAGGCGTGGGGCTAGCGCGTCGGACCAAACCGCACGACTGCAAGGACCATAGAATTTAGAATTGTCATCGCAACTTAACTCGCACATTAAGCTTGATCCGCCGCATTGTATTCAAATGTCACCGGAAGTGACCAAATGTGCATGCGACTATCGGAGGTGAAGCGCGGCGAGTGAAATGTCGCTGGCGTTCCTAAATTACCTTTGCCGTTGTCCTAGTTATGACACAGGCGGAGTTTAATCGGAACGTTCACTAGCTTTGTGCATTGCTCTGCAAACCACCGCGGGAGCAAATTATGAAGGTACCCTATTTTGCTTATCTCGCCCTCGTGGGGGGATTCAGTTTCTTGATCCTTTTCATTGCGGATCGAGAAAGAAAAGCAGGCGTAGAGCGGCTTTCGGAGTACACGATTCCGCGTTCCGCGCTGGAGGACCCGAGCTTAAAGCTGATTAGTACCCGCAGTCCATATATGCGTAATGAGCGTTACTAGCGGGGAACTCCGCGAAAAACGGCCCCAGCTCGGGGATAAGTTGGGGCCGTCTAGACCATCCTGAGAAGTGTCGGCTGTCACGGCCGCCACATCCCATCTAATCAAAATCCGTGATCTGTTCCCAACCACAACCCGGTGATATGATCCGGGATTGCAGCCATCGCTGGCGCGTTTTTCCTACTGTGACTAGCCCCGTTCGCTCACCGCGGACGGGGCTTTTCTTTCGGGCTGACGGGCGGCGGCCGAGTCGGTTCGCTCGGTGGTTGTTCCTTCGTGGAACCCTATGCCAGGTTCCACCTTTGCGCTCGACACCCGAGCGTCCAAGCGGAAAAAGTGCTTGCATCGTGGCGATGCTGAAGTGCTTGGCTCTTTAAGCTACCTGACCGTCAGTTGGCCGGGCGCGCAGAGAGCGCGCTGCCGGTCGTTTCCGTCGGGTCTGCGTTCGAACTCGAAATATCGGTTCAGCCCGTAGACTGAACCCCAAGATACCAGGACGCCTATGATGAGCGCGGCCGCAGTCGCGGTGATGAATTCCCAACTATTGGAACCGTTCAATTACGCCTCCCGGTTTCGCACCCTAGGCGAGCATTTAGACGATGATTCGCTAAATAGCGGAATAGGGGAGGCCGCGAAAAAACCTCACCTGATGATGCAATATTAGGCTGTGAAGTCCAATGGACGGTGGTCCCAAGGCCCGCGGTATCCCTGAGATTGCGCGTATTACGAACCCAGTCCCTGTTCCCTGATTGATTGGTGTAGGCCAGCCCTCGGGAAGGCCGTGGTGCTCGCGTCGCGAACAGTCGCGCTGAACCTTGGCGGGGGCTGGCGAGACACAGAACTTATGGGGGACAATTAGGAGGAATGGGTATGCCCAATCCTAATTTCCGACGCTGGACTTCGGATGATATTTCCATCCTCAAGAAGATGGCCCAGACGCATCCCATGGCGCAGATCGCCGAACAACTCGGCAGGAGTCCCTCGGCTATTGCCTTTAAAGCCTATGAGATGAGACTCACATTGAAAATGCATCGCTACAACACCCAAGGCCCATGCGTTGACCCTGGACCGGCCGGCTTCGATTGGACCGAATAGTCCACATGACCAGATCTACGTCGCCCGGCAGCGTCGTCGGTCGGCCTATCTAGGCCGCGCGATAAGCGTCGACCGCATGGGCTACGAATATGCCAGCGCTGAACAGAGCTAGGATTGCCGTGACCGCTTCAATCATTTTGACGCACCCTGTTTTACTATTGCGAGCATTGATAGCCGGCGTTTGTTTCAAGACCGTTTCATCAAACCGACGTAATGGTTTCGTGCTCGGGCCAATCGTGTACTCCGGTTCAAGTCCGGACGTGGCGTCCGTCAATTATTTCAAATACTTAGCTCACTTTTCTCCTCTCAACATCAGGCGGCACTTTTGACGTTGCTGGTCCATCGCCATTGCGAGACGAAGGCGGCAGGCCGCGGGCAAGCAGATCCCGCCAATCGGCACGCCGCGCCAGATTAGCGTTTGGTCGTCGGGGTGACGCTTGCCGCCGATCACGGTGATGCCCAGCGCGATGATTTCGTCGTCGGGCATCAGACTGACCATTGGAGGGGTGACGCGTTCCCCGCAAGTTACCGCTGAGATGTGGCTCCCAAACCTGCCACAGATCGACAGCGGTGGCCGGGGCGCACAGACGCTACTAACCTCGAAACAAAAAGACCGCCCGAGGGCGGTCTCTGTGTGTATCTCAATTAAGACAGCGTCTCTCTTCCTTACGGTCGAATGCCGTTCTTTTGCGCGCAAGCGCGGTAGGCGGAATAGCCCATAGCGTTCCGATCTGCAGTTGTCCCGGCGGCCGCGCCAACCCCGGCAGCCGCGGCAGCTTCGTTCGCCTGCCTGAAACAATCAGCACGTATCGCGTTGACGTCTCTCTTCTGTGCTGCTTCCGCGGGCATCGCCACGCCAAGAAGTGGAACGAGCAAAGCAACGCCGAACGCAGTTTTTGTATTCAACATGGTGACCTCCCTGTTCAGTGTTTCAGATCGCAGCGCAATATTGATCTTGCGCTACAGAATCCTAATACACCTTCGATGCTGCCTCCATTCCATACACGGCAAAAAATAGAGCCGCATAGACACGGCTCGGCCCTTTCGGTGGCCTGTGCTGTACAGTCCAGCACAAAGCGGCGCCCCGCGAGCGCCTGGAAAAAGAAAAGCCGCCGGCGTCCGCCCAGGGCGCGCGGAGACATTGGCCTTGATCGACGCAGGATGATTAAGGCTCGAGAGATCGGTCATCGGTTTGGCTCGTCGCCGTAATTGTTCATCCATCGCTCGTTATTAATACTCTGTTAACCATCTCTGGGCACCATTAGTCCGGGGCTTCTGGACACAGTGTGCGCGAGCTAGAAAGTGCCACCGCTTCGTTCCGGTGACGGCTTTTTGGCTTTCCGATTTGGTGGAGTAAGAAGCATGTCGGTAGACAA
This sequence comes from uncultured Alphaproteobacteria bacterium, assembly GCA_963732455.1. GTDB lineage: Bacteria > Pseudomonadota > Alphaproteobacteria > Rhizobiales > Xanthobacteraceae > Bradyrhizobium. Next base: position 91,402 of record CAVSZM010000015.1, read on the forward strand.
CGTACGGCCTGAGGTAAATTTGCTTTCCGCATTCAGCTTGGCGATTATCGGCGCGTTCGCCATGGGCTTGCCGATGGCGGTAGCGATCATCTGGGTTTGCTCCTGATTTCCTCGTCTGTCGCGTCCGGGCATTCTTTTCGTAGATTGGTATCGGAACAGCGATTTCATCGCGGGCAAATATCCTGAAAGGGTCGGGGTCGCGCTTTCCGCGCTTGGGTCGGATGCCTTGTAGGACCCCAAAGCAACGAAAGGGGGGCTCGGCCCTCCCTGTCGGCCCATTTTATCACGCCGCGACCGTATCGCTCACGGCGTCAGGCAGGCATCGCGGATGGATGACCGCGATCCTGTTTTGCGCTGACCTGTCGTCGCGACAGGCTGCGGCCCGCCATATCCGTTGATGGCGGTCGGCCTCTGATCGGCTCTCAGTTCACGGAGGTTCGTAAAGTAGCGCTGCAGCGCAAATTGTTAGCTCAATAGTGGACGACCGGACCGCCCCAGCGGTAGTTGACGCGGGCGGTCACCATATCGGCGTCCTGGCTGATCCTCTCGGTACGAAAGGCAAGTCCAGGAACGATTGCGGATGTCAAACCGATATTGCGGTCGCCCATGAACAGGTGGTCCCACTCAAGCGCAAATGACCAGTTCGGAGCGAAGCCATATTCACCTCCGATACCGGCTACGGCGCCCCAGCGCGTTTCCCGAGCGGTGTCAAAGACGAAGTTCGTGGCGGTGACAAAACCGTCATACCTGACGTTTGTTACAGCGGCGCCGCCCTTCACGTAGAGCAGGAAAAGGTCCCAAGTATAGCCAACCTGACCGGTGAAAAGGCCGAGGGCGTCGATCTTTGAGGCGTTCGATGTTATGCCGCGACTTAGCAGGCTTAGGTTGGATCCGCCGAGGTTAGCCCAGTTGCCCTGAGCCTCCAGACCGAACACCCACCCAGCGCTCTGCCAGCGATAGCCAGCCTGACCACCGATGGTTCCAGCGTCTGCCTGGCTGCACCCTTCGACAAAGCTTGGGATCGTTGCAACGCCAAGAAAAACAGTGTTGCTCCAGCAATTGCGGCTCACTGCCTCGCCTCCGTTGGCGCCAATGTAAAAGCCGCTCCAGTCATAGCCTGTGAAGATAGCGGGCGCTCCGGTGTAAGGGCGGGATCCCAGATCAGCCGCCCTGGTGGAAGCGGTGCTTACCGCGATAATTGAGGCAGCAATCAGAAATTTGTTCATTAACCCCCCGCGGAAGCGAGTCATTGTGCAGAAACAAGCGTAGCGAAAATCTTCTGAGGCGTCTGTCTCTCAACTATCACACTCAAGCATGGAATGCGGCAAATCGGTGCCATTAGCTCTCAATTGAGGGCTGGTGGCTTAACGGTCACTCATCCTCCAAAAGGCCACGGGTGCGTCTTTGCCCGGAAGGCGGCAAAACAAAAGCCGCCCGAAGGGGCTTCTCAATTCAAACCCGATGATTTTGGGTCAGGCGGCCATCCGTGCTGGCAATGTCCGCGAGGCCGAGATGCAGCATCGCCGTGCGCGACCGTCGCTACGTTCGCTAGCGCAGCAATCTGTCGCTCAGCGAGAGCATCATCGGCGATCTGCACTGCCCGTTCTTTTTGCATGATCACTGACACTGCATCCTGCCGTCGGTCATCCGATCTTCTCCGGTGGCGTGCCATGCAAGACGGCGACGATCGCGCGCGCCTTGTCGGCATCCTCTTTCAACCAATTGAAGGCTTTAGCCGCTCGTTTAAGCTCATCTTCAGTCGTGCTCTGTTGTACGGTATCAGGTAAGTCTTTGCGCGTTGTCGCTGGCTCCGGCACGCTCGCTATCGCTGGCTCCGGCACACTCATTATCGGTGGCTCCGGTACTCTCTTGTCGTCAACTTTTGGTTCGTGATCAGGCTTAATGGGTCGTGCCTGAGTGAGTTCGATCCTCTCCCGCATCAACCATCCCCTTATCTCACCGATGAGTATCCTCTGCTCAGTGACGCGTTCTCGAAGTTTCCTGATTTCTCTTTCACGACCAAGGGTGAGAAGGATCGTCAGCGCTTGCGCGACTGCGAGCGCGATAACGGCAATGGCTAGATTGCTCATCCAATCATCTCCGGTGGCATGCGCCGCTGCACGACTTCGACGCGACCGAGACACGCCGGTGGCGCTGACCAGATCAACCGCGTCAGTGCGGTCGGCATCGCACTGGGGCAAATCTTGCCTTGGCGGAACGGTTTGCGGGTCATTTCTTGCGGTCCTTCTCGTCGGGCCTACAAGTCGAAAGCGTATCGAGGTTGGCCGCAATTAAAGCGCCAAAATCAGGGATCACGGGCCTGGGCTCCCTCAGTAACCTTGGGGCGGGGATTGTTTAACATTATTATTAGCATTTTTGCTGCCGTGCTGACGCTTCTTCAGCGGCAGCCGCCTGCACCGTACCGGTTAGTTGCCCCGTTATTCGTGGTGCCGGCGCGCCCCGGTGGTTGATAGTGCGGGGACGCCACCAATGACAGGCAGAAGCTCTTCGTGCGGCAGGCAGGTTCGGCACCGGCGAACGTGACCAAGGTCAAAAAAACGCCCCCTTGAGTCGCTCGACTGATTGGCGTTTTTTGACATCATGCTGACGGCAGACTAACCCGGAAGAACCACGATGGGCCAGTGCGTTTTTTTTGTCGTCAAAGCGCCAGTAGGATGGTCAGACACTGAGCCATGGCCTTCAGAATGGAACAACTTCCTGAAATGAAGGCGACACGGCTCGGCGGGGTAGGTGCCTCGGGTTCAGCTACGCGTTTTGCCGCGGTGCTCCATCGACAACGTATTGAAGCGAGCGGCCGTGCTACTGGCGGGGGGCGAGCAGGGGAATTGTCATGCAAATGGTCGTGCCCTCACCAAGCGAGGAGACGAGCGCGATTCTGCCGCCAAGCTGTTGCGTTACGAGATTGTGGACGATGTACAGGCCGAGCCCGGTACTGCCCTGCGCGCGTCTGGTGGTAAAGAACGGATCGAAAACGTGACGCTGAACTTCCTCCGGAATGCCGCTGCCATCGTCCGAGAAGGTGATCTCGACCTGTTCCATGCCGAGGCGACGCGCCTTGATCAGCATGTGCCCGCCAGGCCCATCGGTAAAGCCGTGAGTGACGGCGTTGAAGATAAGGTTGGTCAGCACCTGCCCGTAGGGGCCTGGGAAGCTGTCCACGATGATATCGGAAGGTATCTCAACTGCGAGCGACGATTGGGATTTCAGCAGGCGCGAGCGCACACTTGCGATGACCTGCTCGGTTGCGAGTTTGAGGTCGAAGGCGCGCCGATCGTCACTGCTGCGATCAACGGCGACCTGCTTGAACGATTGGATCAAGCCGCCAGCACGCTGCAAGTTCGCGACGAGCTGTTCCGCGGCGGCGCGACAGCCGTCGGCGAAATCCACGAGCAGGGCGCGCCGCACCTGGCCCGAGGCTATCTGGTCCATGAAGTCGGCGCTGCGGTGCGCCAGCGTCGATGCGACTGTGAGGCTGGTGCCGACCGGGCTGCTGATTTCGTGCGCTACCCCGGCGACCAGGCCGCCGAGCGCCGCGAGTTCTCTCGGTTTCGATGAGATAGCGTTGTGTTTCGCTGGCGTGCAGAGCTGCTTCGGCCAACCTCCTCTTGTCCCGGATTTCGGCAAACAGCGCAGCAAGAACCGATGCGCCGATAGTCACAAGTAGAATGCTGACTTGGGCCGCCAGGACGCGCTCTTCCATCGAAAGCCCTGGATTGCCGAAATAGCCAATGCCAAAGGTGGTCGTCCAGACGATTGTAAGGCTAACGATGAACGCGGCTGCGGCGGCGAAAACCGGCCGGCAACGAGCCGCAAGCCACAGCAGCGGCGCAAACAACACGGCGACCGGTCCAACGGTCGCCAACAGCTCTGACCGCAGGAAAATGGCAAGTCCACTCACCAGGGCGAGCGCGGCGACCGCCAAGGCACCTTCGACGAGCTCGCTCAGTGGCGGGCGGTCGCGCGAGGCTGAGGCAAGTTCGATCAGCAACGGTGCAACTGTGATTATTCCCAGTCCGTCCGAAGCGAACCATTGCTGCCAAGTCGTCAACATCGGCGTCGTTGTGCTGTGAAACAATTTGAATGCTATAGCTCCGCCGATCCCCGAGACAGCGGCCCCTATGATCGCTGCCGCTGCCAATCCCAGCACGTTGCGTAGCTTGCTCAGGCTCAAATTCGAACCGAAGTAACGCCCAACGAGCCATGCCGTAAGCACGGCTTCTCCTGCATTGCATAAGCCGAAGAGAACGGCGCTCCAGAGATTCCGGTCGCCGGAGAGGTTCGCCACGATGGTTGCGGTCATGGTGCCGACAACGACCGGCCACCGTGCCCGGGACCCGAGAGCGATCAGAACGCCGGCGGAAACGCCCGCGGCAGGCCAGAAAACGGCAACGCCCTCAGGCTTGGTCAGCAGAGCAAGACTAAGCCGCGCGGCTACGAAATATACGATGCCAACCGCGACAGCGAGCCCAATCGAGCCGACCCACCGCGTCAGATCGATGCCGGCGGTCAGCTCATGCTGAACCTGTCTTGGCAGATTCTGTCGCACCCCGTGCTCCTTCCCAGCATGGTCCTATGTAGCACAAGCTCGCGTGACCCGCCGCTATTCCCGCCATTGGCGCGACAACACTCCCGCTCTCATGGCCATCGTCATCGATAATCTGCGGGTGGCCGCATATGTTGTTTACTTGGGAAAAGTGTGGGGGAGGTCGTCGACTACCACAGTTTTGGCCCGTGCACGCTGGTTCCTTGTTTGGGTTTGAGACATCGCTGTTCCTTTGGGGGACTGAACTCCGGCCGACTTCCGAATACGACCGGAAGCGAACTTTTGCGGACCGCGTATTACACTCTCGAGCGCTCCGGCGATGCACTAATAATAGCCCAACTCCGTTGAATCCCTAAGACCGCGAAGATGCTTGGCCTTACTGTCCCGCCCGCGAAGGTCGAACGGACCAGACCTGAATTCCGGATTGTGTGAAGCGGTTCACATCGTCAGTTTGGCAGTAGAGCTAAACACAGTGCTGACCCTGATTGGGAGGCAACGATGCTCGACCCGGAGGACTTTAACTCGGAAGACTACCGCATCTGTTGGCCGGCAATCTTCGCGGTGTTCGCAGTTCAGGTGGTGGCGTTGATCGCTCTATTCATCGCGGTGGCCAATCATTCCAGTTTCGCGACCACTTCACCGACAGCAGTCAAAAGCGAAGCCTCTGCCTTGGCAAAATGAAACTGGCGGGCTGCTATTGGCTCATTGCGTCAATCACCGCACTGCAGCGATCTGTCGGAAATTCGGAGTGATCCGCCTTCTCACGACAGTCGCGACGGGTACTGGCCCCCTTGATAAGATCGGATATTCGTTGTCAAATTCCGATGTCAAACCGCGCAACGGAGAGAGATATGGTCAGAGGTCTATTTTTAGCTGCATTGATTGCGACGTTCACGGTCGGAACGGCCTTCGCGCAGGAAACCTGCGAGAGCAAAGCGGTCGGCAAAGACGGCAAGGCGCTTGCCGGCGCTGCGAAAACTTCCTTCATGACGAAGTGCATGAAAGATTCCTGCGCTACCAAGGCTGTGAGTGCTGATGGCAAGCCTCTTGCCGGTGCTGCAAAGAATAGCTTCATGCAAAAGTGCGAAAAAGGCGCTTAGGTCTCCAGGCAGCATCGCGGGTCTTCATACGGGGTGCTCGGATCGGCCGATTGAAGGCGGGCGGGCTCGTGACCAGCCGGGGACAGCATTCTACACGGGCAGGAGCGGACGGCTGCGCCCTGCTGGCGGCGCGCCGTGCCATAAGCCGGCGCGATCGGCGCGTTTGTCATCGTCTGCGGCTTGACCAGCTACGGCGCCGATATCGTAGACGCTTGCCGCCCCCCTCTTAAATACCTCGCGGGTCTCCGTTCATCTTATCTTCGCTTTTGAATTTCCTGCGCTGCGGGCCGCTAACGTGGTACGCAGCTCCGCGTCCGAACGATTTGCTTGTAGCCGCCGGCCTTGACATGGTTCCCACCGACAATCCTCTTGATTTGACCCTTCGGGCAGCTGCCGTCGTCAACCAGCACGACCTCGCCTTCTTTCATCGCGCCCATCGCAGGCTCACGCGTGACTTGTGCGACAGCGGCTCCTGCAAGGGCAACCACGACCGCCGCCCCGGCGAAACCGGGCAATAGGCGGGAACATATAGGCAAGAACTTCATCTCTTGGCCCCCACGTTCGATTTGCAAACGCCGTTGAGTGGCCTATGGGGCAGGCAGCTTTTTCGCTTCCGACGACAGACAGGATGCCGTTTTTCCTCCAACGGGCCACGCTCCGATATCCAGGCGCCGGACAGTTTTCACTTCCTTCGCCTGGATCGCATCAATTATCGTTGACGCGTAGGATGCTAGATTGTTGCCCCGCCTGTCTCGGATGTTGCAGTTTACGTGCACATCAAATACGGCGAAATCGTTTGGGTTCGATATCTTTGCATCGATCCGAAAACTGCCTTTCCCGCCGTGCCTGACCATATCGATCGTCACGTTGTTTACCGGAATAATGTCCTGACTCAATGCGGCTTGGATTGGCAAGCCCGCGCACACGGCTGCATACAGCATAATTCTGTGCATTGCCGTTGCCCCTCGGCCTAAGGTCGACCAGCCGCCATCCAAGCGTAACCTGCGGTCGCGGACAAGATGAAGGTAGTGCAGCACGAGCAAAAAAGACCGCCCCAAGGCGGTCTCGACATTCGTGATTTGCCTTGATCAGGCGGCACGGACTGCCGTTGCGGACACTTGCTCGACCGGCGATTGCCTGACGTCAAAAGGCTTGTTGTAGACCCTCATGCTGGTCAACTATCTGCGTCCGAACAGTCCGCCTATCATGCCGCCGAACAGTCCGCCGGGTCCGCCACCGCCGCCACCGCTGCCACCGCTACTGCGATAATGGCGGCCGCCGCCATCATGCTGGCGGCGGCTTGGACGGCCGTCGGAATCGTCGCTTGCCTGCGTTGTTGCAACGATCTCGCTCAGCAGCGCCTTGTGTTGCAGGTGGTTCAAAAACCCGGTGCTTGGATAACCGCGGGCCGCCTGCCAGCGCGTGATGACGGCGCGGGTGGCCTCGTCAAACTTGCCGCTGACCTTGGTGTCGAACCCAAGACCGTTCAGCCGGCGTTGCACGTCACGGCGCTGCCCCTTGTCGAGGCCGATCTGGTCTTCTGTGACCTGTGAAGCTTCGCCGGTGAAAGTTGCGGGATCGACGCCTGGGGTCAGGTTACGGGTCGTTGTACTCGGACCATCCTGTAGCGCGGCGATGCGCGCCAAGGCGAGGGGCTTGAACTGCCCGTTTGGATAGTTGGTCAGATAGGCATTGAGTTCTTCCGGCTTGCTCGAGTTCCTTGACTGACCGCCAGAACTCAAGCTCGACTTCCGGAGCCGTGCTCGCGGTCGGAGCCGGCGTGTTCGGTGCCTGGGCAAGCGGGGCCTCCGCCGGCACCGCCACTGGATTGAGATAAACGGGCCCGATCAGGTTCGTATGGCCCCAAGGCAATTGGCCTTTGTTGGTCTCTTCGTTGACCTGGGCGCGAACCTGGGTCATCGCCTGCTGGATCTCCACGCCGGGCTTGGCGATGTTGGCCACCAGGGCGCGCGTGAACGGACTATTGGTGCCTTCCTGGCCATCGAGCGCGGTTTGCCCGGGACCCGTGGCGAAGGCGATCAAGGTGCCTTCACTGGATTTCATTTCGGCGAGGCCGGACTGCACGTTCACGCTGCGCGAAGTCGCCGCGGAGCGGATTTTCGCTGCAAAGGGATTGTCGCGGCAGGCATCGAGCAAAACCAGTTTCACCTTGGCGTCGCTCATGGTCTGATCGAGCGTGACGTCGATATTGATCGCGCTGCCCAGTTTGACGTCCATCTCGGATTTGATGTCGGCGTCCACCGGGAGCAAATAGTTTGTGCCGTTGATCGCGATTCCATGGCCGGCGTAAAAGAACAGCGCCACATCGGCGTCCTGCGCCTTCTTGCCGAATTCGAGCAGCTTCTGGGTCATACTATCGCGCGAAAGATTGGTGCCTTCAACCACGTCGAAGCCGACGTTGCGAAGCACGCTCGCCATCGCCCTGGCGTCGATCGGCGGGTTGGGAAGTGGTGCAACGTTCTTGTAGGCGCCATTGCCGACGACAAAGGCGACGCGGCGGTCGGCTTTGGCGGCATTTGAACTCGCGAGAATGCCGATGACTGACAATGCAATGATCAAGAAGCGCATGGTCCATCCTCCTTATTCAGCATCGTACAAATTTGGTCCCCGGAAACGGCTCAAATCCACCGTGCCCGACCAGGACTGCGATTTCGGAGAAAACGCTGCTTACGCAACCCATTGGCCGCGCGTGATATCCCAAATCTGGTGTTGTGCTGCGTGTTTTCGCATTTCGGTCACATGCTGCCTGGCAACACTGCTCCGACACCATTGCTCGGCCATCTCGACAGCCGGGTAGAGAGGGATAAGTGCGATAACGGTGTCGCACATGACCAAACCCTCGTGTTGATCGTTGATGTTGGTATCAGGCTTCCGTTTCAGGGTGCCTTCGCGGGGCAAGGAAAATGGCTTCGCCAGCCTAGCGGAATTGTTTCGTGACCCAATAGGGAAGAAACAGCCTCACGGGATCGCGAGCCGTTCCCGCACACGCGATCGCTCCTACTCGCCCGATTCGGGTCGAGTCTATTGCTTCTTGCCGGGTGGGATCGCTCCGGTCGCTCGCTCGGGCAAGGATTGCGTCTCGGTCGCGGGTGTCGTGCCCCTAAGCTCTAATCCCGTGCAGTCGCCGGCCCACAGTTTGGTGCCCTTGACGGTTCCGACGAGTTTGCAGCCCGCCGGTTCTTTCGGCCTTACCTGAACCAAAGGCTTGTCGCCGATCTTGGGCGGCGCATCTTCAGCGAATGCACTTGCGGAAAAGCAGATCGCAACAAGAATCAGCAAAGACCTCATCGTCACTTCCTCTTTAGGCAAACTCTTTAAGGCCAATTTTCTTCCGCCTGTCGCTGTCGCAACCACCGGCCGAACCAGGCCGCAACCGTGAACGCGCCGAAACCTGGTAAACCGAGAAACATCAATGAAAGCGGCAACAAGCCGAAATCGGCCGTCGGCTGCTTTACTAATACAACACCCAGAAAGTGACCGGCCAACGTCCATAGAGCCAACTTCCATGGTACGTCGTCACCGATGTAGCCCACAGCCATCACCGCCACTACTAATAATGGAATACCTGCCGTCCAATACGCCGGGAAGTCCCAAGCCTCTCGAATACCGGAACGGCCTGTTAGCATGGGCAGCGAAAATAGAGCCCAGATGGCGAAGCCAGCTCCTGCCGCCAGTAACCGGTTGACCCATACTTGCATCTCGGCCTCTCGAGTCGAGTCCGTTCAATGAAAGCTGAGTCTGGGACCATTGTCACCGGCCGCGACCACTGGCACGCTAGGTAGGGCCGGCCTGCACTACGTGCGGCGCGCTGCCGATCGGCCCCAGCGGGGTTTTATGCTAGGCTGAGAATTCCGAAGGGGGAGGGAATCATGCAATGGATTCTCGAAACTCTCACGATAATCTTCGTTGCCATTGCTGCCGTGTGGTTCGTCATTGCGCTCGCTTATGGCATCTTGGATGGAATTCGCGAGGCGCGGCATGTACGTCGCAAAAGGACTTTGTCGAAGCGCCGTCCGTTTTGACGTGAGCCGTCAACTCTCGCAAGCATGCGACGCCAAATCGGGGTTGCCCAAGGGGAGCTATGATTTGGTAGGCGCCGCCTATGAACCGGGCGTTGCTCACCAGCGGATTTGCCGGTGAGTGCTGCTTATAGACCGGTGAGTGCTGCTTATAGAATCGTCACCGCGTCAGCCCTGCTGGCAGCGGACGCATATCGCGGTGCGTCCGGAAGCGAGGGCACAAGCACAGATCAGGTAAATGTAATGGCGACCAGGCCAGAGCAAAGCAGGACAAGACCGGCCACGGTCACTGCGAGGAAACTGTAAGAAGCGAATTCATCACGCATGGTACATCTCCTTTCGCTCGAATACTGGTCGCCACCCTGCTCGAACAGGACGCCATGTTCCGCCGCACAGTCAAAAGGATTTCCTGCCAAGGGATCATTTCGGCTCGGGTTGATGATTTTGTGCAACACCCATGCGCGATGTCGCGCCATCGGCCGGCGGTGCCAGGGACAAGTTTTATGGAGAAAACAAGAAGAGCCGGTGATTTGTGTCACGAGCGACCCGCCTGCCGTAAAATGGACAAAATTGTAAGTGCGGCGCTGGCCAAACTCAGATAGACTACTCTCGTAAATTGGACCGCACGGGGGTGGGGTTATGAATAATTTACAGGATTTTCGCGCTCAAGAGGCGCAATGCCGAAAGCGTGCCGAGATTGACGAGACGCACAGGGGCTTGTGGCTCTCAATGGCCGAGCGGTGGTCATATCTCGCCCAGAAGGAAGATGCGCCCCATTTCAAGGAACGCATTCACTCTCAAGGGGTGACGGGCGCCCCGCACGCGGCCGGCTGAGGGTCCGCCTGCTCGGGTTGTCGCGGCCCCCATCAATTTAATCAACGCTTTGCGCCGATTATTTGCGAGACCCCAGGAAGTCTCGCGGTGAGCGATCAGCAGGCGGCGTACCAGCCTTCGGGAAATGGAATAAACGGCCAAACGAGCTGGTTGTCGTTCACGGCTTGCGGCGCCTGATCGAACGTCGGGGGGTTCAAAAAGTCCGCCTGCGGCACGGGTTCGATAGCCGTTCTCACGGCCTCCAGCAGTCGGTCGAATTCAACTTCGCTCATTGTGCTCTCCGGGTTCGAGAGCACGCTCTCAGAAGTCCTTTTTTTCCGGATTGAACAGATCGTTCAAATTGTATCGATACGGCTGTTGCAGCTGAGTTGGTTACTGAAGTCTTGAGCGACCGGGTGTGACAAAAATCACATTTTTCGAGCAATCTTTGCCGTATTCCCAAGGATGACAGGCGCCGCGGCGGCGCCGGCAAACCTGAAGGAATGCGGCCATGAAGGCACGCTTTGCTGGATTCGGGGCCTCGGCGAACCGCGTCAACGCTGCCTTGGCGCTCGGTGTCTTTCTCGCGCTACTCGCGACGGGCTCTGCGTCAGCCGCGCTCGCGACGCCGGAGCAGAAGAAAGCCTGTACACCCGATGTCTATCGTCTTTGCCCCGGCGAGATCCCGAACGTCCGGGCGATTACCGCTTGCCTGCGGCGGCAGAAGGCCAGCCTCAGCGACGCTTGCCGGGCAGTGTTCGAGCCGTGACTCGCTGATGCGAGCATGTTGAAAAGAGCGCGTTGGCGTCCTCGCGCCGGCATGTTGGTGCCGTCTTGGGCGCTTGAAGTTACGAACGTGGGGTCGCGCGAAAGCGCTCCGATAGAGATGGATTTCAGGGTTAGTCGGCCGGCGGCCGAGCCAGTACCGTGCCGGTTGTTTCCGGCGGTGTCTCACCAAGATATCGGTTCAACCCGTACACTGCGCCCCACGATAACAACACCCCGATGATCAATGCGCCAGCGGTAGCGGTGATAAAATCTCGCCTGCTGGAACTGTCCAATCCGGCCTCCCGCAATTGCAGCTTAGGCGGGCACATAGACACTGATTCCCCCACCATAGGGAATGTCCAAATCGGTGCGTGGAACAATTCTCGGGCGGCGCGGAAGCCCTTGGAGCGAGTTTAACGGCGTGCGGCGGGGAGGCCAGGCTTGACGCCAGGTGGTGTTGCCCCCGCCACGGGAAGCCTTCCAGCCGTAAGATACGATTGAGCCGCATCCATAACAAATGACTTGAACGGCTCGGCCGGCTCTGCGAGTTGCTGAGATAAGCGGTCCGGCTGTTTCGGCGGCTGCGGGGCTTCGTTTTGCGGGTCGGGCCGAGACTGCTCGACCGGATCAAGCGCGCTAAATCCGATCGCGGCCAGCAAAGTCACAGTTCCAATAGCGAGTAGGGGCCCGATGATTGAGCGGCGAGGCCGCAATAACATGGCGGCGCTTGGCGACAACGCCTGTTCCTCATCGCACACGTATTCATCAATTTCCGAAATTTCCGACCGGGGCGGCAGAGTGTCATTGTCGCCGCTGCGGCCGCTCACTTCTTGACTTTCGGGTCGGTTGCGCCCCCCGATATAAGGGTGTACGCGGCTCTCAGCCGCTTGATCGGTGCGGACTTCCTGCTCTCCTGCAACGAGCTATGCAAGAAATCGCAACTTGGGCGTTTCCGGAACGTGGTCGGCATGTTCCTCTAATGATTGCTGTCTGATGCGGTTTCGCATCGCTTCCATCATCTGGAGATGGCGCCGCAATTCAGCGCCGTACCGTTTGATTTGGTTGCGCGCTTCAAGACGCGCAAAGGGTGTAAGCAGAGGGTTTGCAAGGTCGCTCCATGCAACCCTCAGCAATTCCTTCAATCCGTCCATAGTGCGGACTAGATCGTCTGGCGCTGTCATTCCCGGTTCGCCTTCGAAATAGACCAGGAAACGTTTCACGCAACATAACGCTGATTCTCGTTTTCAGCGAGATGCCGGTTTGACGGGAGCGGGTCGGACAACTCGCTGCGACTTTAGCAGCACGTGCGCTTGCCGATAATGGCCAGTCATCGTTCCACGCGCTCGCCGGTCGAGAAGCCCCAAAAACCCTTAAAGTCGGCCCGGGGGTTGCGTCTGCGCTGTATCAGTTCATCCCGATAACAACGGACATGCGGACACTTCGGCGGCATGTCTGTTTCGTGCCGGTGCGTCATTCCCGAAACCCTGCTTTGCGAAGACCATCGGCATGCATCTGAGCCCGCGATACACTGCCGCGCGTCAGGTCCACTTTCCACCCCATTAGCGACCAGACGGCGGACATTGCCTGAGGTCGTGCCACAAGCAGAATCACGCACTGCAGGCGGGGATTTTCATTTGAACTGACGGGCGCGGGCCGGGGCTGATTGTGCGACGCCTAAACGCGCATACCGGTAACCATCGATGGCGTGCGCAATGAATATTCCGGCGCTCATGACGCCAAATAGCGCGGTGACTGTTTCCAGCATGGCAACGATCCTAAAGCCCAGCGGTCGCAGCCAACTCTATGCGACGCTACACAGTCAAAAGGATTCCGTTGACGACTGAATTTTGAAAACTGGTGATGATTTGACGCAACACTAAGCCCCGCGCTTGAGGGAACGGAGCCAGGTAGAGTCATGCGGGAGATCGAAAACCCGGGCATTACTTCCAGTTAGGAAGTTTTAGGCGAAGTGCCGGAAGGGATTGGCGAAGGTCCCTGCCTGCGCGAAGTTGCGCAAACATACGGCCCGCTTTGCCCAGCTGCTGGTCCGCAATTTCAACGTCGGTGTAGATCTTTTTAAATAATATTTACTCATGATCATCGCTGAGCGCCCGCCGGTTCACGCCCGGCGGATTTCTCTTTTGTAGCCGTAGCCTTCGCCGACCGGGCTTTCGTTGAACTGCACATGTTCGCTCGGTTTGGTTTCTCCTACCGAGGGAGCAGCTTGGCCGGAGCCCCAGGTGGGGGTTCTAATTCCGTTTGTTCCGGTTCGGTGCTGTCAGGAGCCGGCCGTGGAGCGGCAGGCGGCTTGCGCGCCGCAATGGGCGCGGGGGGTTTCAGAGCCGGCGCCACGGGACGCTGTAGCGTATCGACCTTTGCTTGGAGCGCGGCTACTGCGTCAGACAACGTTCTTGTTGTTGCCTGTTCCGATGTCAGAAGTTGAAGCGCCGCTCGTACATCATTTGCGGTGCGTTCCTGTGAGGCCTGCAGATCCTTCACCAATCCCACGACTTCGTTGAGGTTAGTCGTAGTCGGGCTGGGGCCAGGTGTACCGACCCAATGCGCCGGTGCTCCTGCTGGCGGAAGCCTTAGTGTCGACCGAACATCGTTCCCATAAATCCCCCAAACGATCGCTCCGCCGACTGCCGCCAGGACAACCCATAACAAGAAGGTTCCGAGCGCCACTCCTCGTCGATGTTTCGCAAGCGAGCCGATTTCGGACGTTTCTGTCATTGGCAATCCGTGTAGCCGGGTGTTGTGTCTCGCAATAACCGGCGGAAGTCGTGTCGCTTCTGAGAATCTCCCCGCCCGTGTTCGGGGTTTGCCGATGAGCTTTCGTGCCCAAAAATCCGGGGGCTAAGTTTGAGTAACTATCTGATTTGGTTGGCTCCCCGGGCTGGATTCGAACCAGCGACCATTCGATTAACAGTCGAATGCTCTACCGCTGAGCTACCGAGGAACAGGCGAAGCGATGTTCGCACGCGGCAGCGTATAACAAAGCCCCCGCGCCTTGCAAAGGACGAAATAGGCGGCTCTGACGTCGCATCAATAGGGGGGTAGAAACTCCCTGCGGGGCAATATTTGCTGTGCTTCCGGTCAAACCAAAATCGCGATCTGGCGCCTCGCCAGGAGCGATGCGGCGACGCTTCTGCGTCGCCCGACCGGGCGCCAAAGAGACTCATTCTCCACGGACCCTGAACTGCGCCGGATTCTGCAGAGGTGCTTCGATGCCAGATATCCAGACCGATCTCATAAGGCCCGTACCGTCGATCGTTCCGATCGATATACTCGCAATGAGCGACGACGAATGCCTCGTTCGGCTCGCACGAGCCGTTAAAGATCACGATTCCGCGCGATTGGAGGAGGTCGCGCGGTTGATCGGGCGGCTGGCGGTTGCGATCGAATAGACAGCTTGCCGCCCAAAAGTGTTGCGCGGATATCGCCGGCTGCGGTCGGGTAATCGGCGTTGCGTTTTGGCGAGGCTTGTTCCAAAGATAACGCGATTCCAGCTCTCCCTGCGGGCTATGCTCGCATGATTTCCAGGGTCCCGCCAATGTCCGGTTTTTCGACCGCGCGCCAGAAAATGGTCGATGGGCAGGTGCGCCCCGGCGACGTCACCGATAACAGGATCATCGACGCAATGCTCGCGGTCCCACGCGAGGCATTTGTTCCAGCAAGTCAGCGCGCGCTGGCCTATCTGGATCTCGATCTCGATGTCAGCGAGGGCGGTTCGGCGAAACGCTTCCTGATCAAGCCTTTGGTCATCGCGAAGATGCTGCAGGCCGCCGATATCAAGGACACCGACAACGTTTTGGTGGCCGGCTGCGCCACCGGATATACCGCTGCCCTGGTCGCGAAGCTTGCGGGGCGGGTGACGGCGACCGAAAGCGACCCGGCAATGGCTGCGAAGGCTAGAGATGTTCTGGCCGAGCTCGGGCTTGGAAATGTGACGTTCCGGGCCGGCGCGCCAGCCGAAGGCGATCCGGCGAATGCGCCATATGACGTGATCGTACTCGACGGCGCGACTGGCATCACACCCGATCGGCTTTACCGGCAGCTGAAGGACGGCGGCCGACTGGTCGGCGTGTTCGCGATGACGCAGCCGCAGCGGGCCATGATCGTGACGAACTCCCAGGGCGATTTCGGGAACCGCGCGCTTTTCGATGCCGCGGTGCCGGTTTTGCCCGGACTTGAGCCGGTTCCCGCGTTCGTTTTCTAGCGCGAGCAGCCCTGTAAATACTGTTGAAAATCAGAAGTGTGGCCCGGATGCCGCACGTTAAGAGTTTCCGCTCGGTTTGACCGCCGGGGGTTCCGACCTGCCTGCGCCCGGATTAAGGTGAGGAGGGATACAGACTCGGAAAAGAAGCGAAAACCCGGTTCAAGTGCACGCGAACCGGCGAACGTTATGAATGGATTACCTGGGATGTATGGGGTGAAGGTCGTTACCGGAGCTGCGGCTGCGGTCCTCCTGATGGCATGTGTGGACCTGACGCCTGCCCTGGCCGATACGATTGAGGCTGCGCTGGTGCGCGCCTACCAGAACAATCCACAGCTGAACGCGCAGCGCGCCCAGGTGCGCTCCACCGACGAAAACGTGCCGCAGGCATTGTCCGGTTATCGTCCGCGCGTCGCTCTCACCGGTAGCGCCGGTTACCAATATACCGATACCCAGACCAATTCGGGCAGCGGAGTCCCCAACGGCCCCATCATCCAAACCATCACCCATGGCGCCAACGCGCCGCGCAGCGTCGGCGCCACTGTATCGCAGACACTTTTCAACGGCCAGCAAACCGCCAACAAAACCCGTGCGGCGGAGAGTCAGGTCTCAGGCGCGCGAGAGGCCCTGCGGGTTCTTGAACAGACGGTCCTGCTAGCGGCCGCTACGATCTACATGGATTATCTTCGCGATGCCGCCATCGTCGAGGTTCAGCGCAGCAACGTCCGCGTTCTCGAACAGACGCTGAAGCAGACCCGCGATCGCTTCAACGTCGGTGAGGTCACCCGCACCGACGTCGCGCAGTCGGAGGCGCAACTCGCCGCCGGCAAGACCCAACTGCTGACCGCCGACGCCAACCTGACGACGACGCGCGCGAACTTCCGCCGCATCATCGGCAACGAACCGGAGGCGCTCGCGCCGGGCTCTCCGGTTGATCGCTTTTTGCCGGGATCGTTGCCCGGCGCGGTTGATCTCGGTTTGATCGAAAATCCGAATGTGACTGCCGCGATGTTCGGCATCGATGTCAATTATCTGCAGGTCAAGGTAAACGAAGGCGCGCTGTTGCCCACGGTGACGCTGCAGGCCTCGGTGCAGCAATCCTATGAACAGACATTGACGTTCTTCAGGCAGTTCGGCGCTTCGGCGATCGCGCAGGTTTCGGTTCCGGTATATCAGGGCGGCGCTGAGTATTCGTTGATCCGCCAATCAAAGGAAACACTGGCGCAGCAGCGCCTTAATCTCGAGCAGGTTCGCGATCAGACCCGCGCCAACGTTGTTACGGCATGGGGACAGTTGGTGGCGGGCAAGGCGCAAGTCGCGTCGGCGCAATCGCAGGTGACCGCTTCCGAGATCGCGCTCAATGGCGTTCGCGAAGAGGCCAAGGCCGGACAACGAACCACGCTCGACGTGTTGAACGCCCAGCAGGCGCTGGTCAACGCTCGTGTCGCGCTCGTCACTGCACAGCACGATCGCGTGGTTGCGTCGTATGCCGTGTTGACCGCCGTGGGACGGCTGTCGCCGCAGGTGCTCAATCTCGCCACAACCGTCTACGACCCGAGCGTTCACTACCATCAGGTGCGCGACAGCTGGTTCGGTGTTCGCATTCCCGATGGCCGCTGACAGCCTACTGTTGTCGCTTGTGTCGAAAGTCCGGCTGCGTTCATAGGGTGCGATCAGCAAAAGCGGAGTCCGGCTTGCCGGACAAACGCCTTCGTTTGCGATCGTGCGCTGGAGTATGGAAAAGAGCGCATGGTCTTTTTGCCAAACCGCCCACACTTTGGCGGATCATGCGCTGCGGCGTTGCTTGCAATCAATTGTTTGCATGACGTACCTTTCTTGAGGCAGCAGAGCGATTCGCGCCGCATCTGGCATCCTTGGGCCGCGACGCTTCGGTGCCCTGAGCAGGGGGTTAGGATCCCGCGCGAGGTGTCGAGCGGCGCTTGATCTGGGGACAAGTCAGGGTCGCGCGATGAAAATCCCGACCTGCATATCCGGAACCGGCAAAACCTGTCTGGCCTGGTGTAAGACGCATACGAGGGCGTTGATGATGTGGAGTCAGAGATGACGCAGCCTGCAAAGGTCCAGGAGCCCTCGATGGAGGAGATTTTGGCGTCGATCCGGCGCATCATTGCCGACGACGAAGCCAAGCCGCCGACCACCGAAAGATCCGCCGGGCCGCCAGGTCAAGAGAAGCCGGAAGATCCCGCGGCAGCGGCGCCGGCAGTCAAGGCGCCGGCGATCAATGACGTTCCTCCATCGGCGAGCCCGGCTGCGCAGTCGGCGGGTACAAATGCGGCAACCCCGCCCTTCAAGGCCGCGCCATCTGCTGCTGCGCCACCGGCTGTGTCCAACAGCCAGGAGGACATCGACGCCATGCTGGCAGGCCTCGATGAAGCGACGTCTGAGGCCGAGATAAGGCCGCCACTGCCAGATGGCGAGGTGTTCGAACTCACCGACGAGATGGCTCTGCCGGATACGCCGCAGTCTTCGTTCCACAAGATCGAACCCGAGGATGATCTCGAATTTGCCGAAACCGCCGCAGCCAGGGCGACGCATCGGCAGCCGGCGTTCGAACCGCCGCCTGTGGACAGCAGCCGCGCGGCTCCTCCGCCTCAGCAGATTTTGTCGCGCTCGACCGTGTCTGCCGTCGAATCCGCGTTCAACACCCTCGCTCATACCGTGCTGAGCAACAACGCACGGACGCTGGAAGATCTGGTCAAGGAAATGCTGCGGCCGATGCTGAAATCCTGGCTGGACGATAATTTGCCCGGCATGGTGGAGCGGATCGTCAAGGCCGAAATTGAACGGGTTTCGCGCGGACGATAGTGTCCCGGTCCGCTGGCGCGTCATACGCAAAAGTCGGTATCCGAGCCCTCATTCAGCCATTACATCAGGCTTTATACTGCTTTCGACAGACCCGTCGTGTTGACTTGGCGCGCTCCGACGGCTTTCTAGCGCGTTCCATATCCATGATTGCATCGCCATGATCGATAAGAACTACCAGCCTGCCGACATCGAAGATCGCATGTCCCGTATCTGGGAGGATAGCGGTGCGTTTAAGGCCGGACGCCCGGAGCGCCGCGATGCGACGCCGTTCACGATCGTGATCCCGCCGCCGAACGTGACGGGTTCGCTGCACATGGGGCACGCGCTCAACAACACATTGCAGGACATTCTCTGCCGCTTCGAGCGGATGCGCGGCCGTGATGTGCTTTGGCAGCCGGGTACCGATCACGCCGGGATCGCAACCCAGATGGTGGTTGAGCGGCAATTGATGGAGCGGCAGGAGCCGGGCCGGCGCGACATCGGCCGCGCCAAATTTCTCGAGCGGGTCTGGCAGTGGAAGGCCGAGAGCGGCGGCGTCATCGTCAATCAGTTGAAGCGGCTCGGCGCGTCCTGCGACTGGTCGCGCGAACGCTTCACCATGGATGAAGGCCTGTCGCGCGCGGTCGTGAAAGTGTTCGTCGAACTGCATCGCGAAGGGCTGATCTACAAAGACAAGCGGCTGGTGAACTGGGATCCGGAGCTGCTGACGGCAATTTCCGATCTCGAGGTGCAGCAAATCGAGGTCAAGGGCAGCCTTTGGTATTTACGCTATCCGCTGGAGGGCAGGACGTTCAATCCGGACGATCCCACGACCTTCATCGTCGTCGCCACCACGCGGCCCGAGACGATGCTTGGCGACAGCGGGGTCGCGGTGCATCCGGACGATGAACGCTACGCGCATCTGGTCGGCAAGCATGTGATCCTGCCGCTGGTCGGACGAAAAATTCCAATCGTCGCCGACGAATATTCCGACCCCGAAAAAGGTTCCGGCGCGGTGAAGGTCACGCCGGCGCATGACTTCAACGACTTCGAGGTCGGTCGCCGGCACAATCTGCCGCAGATCAGCGTGCTCGATCAGGGGGGCAGTCTCGATCTTGTCGGCAACGAAGATTATTTACGCGGATTGCCGGAAGGCTCAGCGCAGCTTGCGGAGGAGTTGCAGGGTCTCGATCGTTTCGCGGCGCGCAAGCAGATTCTCGCACGGCTGGAAGATTTCGGTTTCCTGGAGAGGATCGAGCCGAACACGCATATGGTGCCGCATGGCGATCGCTCCGGCGTCATCATCGAGCCGTTTCTGACCGACCAGTGGTACGTCGATGCCAAGACCATGGCGCAGCCCGCCATCGCAGCGGTGCGCAGCGGCGCGACATCGTTCGTGCCGAAGAACTGGGAAAAGACCTATTTCGAGTGGATGGAAAACATCCAGCCCTGGTGCATTTCCCGTCAGCTCTGGTGGGGTCATCAGATTCCGGCTTGGTACGGGCCTGACGGCAAGGTGTTCGTCGCCGAAACCGAAGAGGAAGCCGTCGGCAATGCGCTCGGCTACTACGCCGAGCAGGAAGTCATTACGCCGGAGCAGGGGCGCGAAATGGCGCTCGATCCCGCCAGGCGCGCCGGCTTCATCACGCGCGATGAAGACGTGCTGGATACCTGGTTCTCCTCGGCGCTGTGGCCGTTCTCGACGCTGGGCTGGCCCGACGACGACAAGGACGTAGACCGCTATTATCCTACCGACGTTCTTGTCACCGGCTTCGACATCATCTTCTTCTGGGTCGCCCGGATGATGATGATGGGTCTCCATTTCATGAAGGACGTTCCGTTTCCGACGGTCTACATCCACGCCCTCGTCCGCGACGAGAAGGGCGCGAAGATGTCGAAGTCGAAAGGCAACGTCATCGATCCCCTGCACCTGATCGACGATTATGGCGCCGACGCGCTGCGCTTCACGCTTGCCGCAATGGCGGCGCAGGGCCGCGACATCAAGCTTGCGCCGCAACGGGTCGAAGGCTACCGCAATTTCGCGACCAAGCTATGGAATGCCTGCCGCTTTGCGGAGATGAACGCTTGCGTGCTGCCCTCGGGCTTCGACCCGACGAAAGCGACGGAGACGCTGAACCGCTGGATCGCCCATGAGACGGTGCGTGCGACGCGCGAGGTGACCGAGGCGATCGAGGCCTATCGTTTCAATGACGCGGCCGGCGCGATCTACCGTTTCGTCTGGAACGTGTATTGCGACTGGTATCTCGAACTTGCCAAGCCCGTGCTGTTAGGGGAGGAGAGCCCCGCCAAGACTGAAACGCGGGCCATGGTGGCGTGGGCACGTGACGAAATCCTCAAACTGCTGCACCCGTTCATGCCCTTCATCACCGAAGAACTCTGGGCAGTGACGGCAGAACGCGACGGCCTGCTGGTGCTGGCGTCCTGGTCACGCAAGGCCGACGCGCTAACGCCGGAACAACTGGCTTTGATATCGACCACAAGCCCGGGCGATCCGCTGCTTCCGCCGTTTCTTTTTGCAATGGATAGCGGGGATTTCAGCGATCCAGCCGCCGAAGCCGAGATCGGCTGGGTGGTCGATCTCGTGACCGCAATACGTTCGGTGCGGGCGGAGATGAATATTCCCCCGGCGACGTTGACGCCGCTGGTGCTTGCCGGTGCGTCAGCCGAAACAAAAGGGCGCGCGCAACGCTGGAACGATGTGGTCAGGCGCATGGCCCGGCTCGCCGATATTTCCTTCGCCGACGGTGCGCCGGAAGGCGCGGTGCAGTTGCTGGTGCGCGGCGAGGTCGCGGCCTTGCCGCTAAAGGGCGTGATCGATTTTTCGGCAGAGAAAACGCGGCTCGACAAGGAACTGGCCAAGGCCGAGGCCGACATCAAGCGCGTCGACGCCAAGCTTGCCAACGAGAAGTTCGTCGCCAACGCGCCGGAAGAAATCGTCGAAGAGGAAAAAGAAAAGCGCGACGCGGCCGCGGCACGAAAAGCCCGGATTCTCGAGGCGCTGGAGCGGCTCAAGAAAGTCGCCTAATAGAGCAACGATCCCGAACGGTAGATGCCGGTTTTCGGAAAGGACTATGCTCACACAAAAGGGGAGGCGAGGGGTCTGATTCAGCGAATCTACAACAGCCTCTCGCGGGAATGATCGATGCTCGACCACGTCTCCATCACTGTATCGGATATCGCCGCCGCCGAGCGTTTCTACGACGCTATTATGAAGGTGCTTGGCGTCGTCAAGGTCGGCCGCCGCGAGGACTGGTTGGGGTATGGCGAACGGTCGCGACCAGCCTATCCCGATCGCGTCTATATCTCGATCCGCAAGGGGCCGAAGCCCGAGGAGGCTTTTGGTCGTCACTGGTGCTTCAAGGCGAAGTGGCGGACCCAGATCGATGCCTTCTGGGATGCAGGGATCGCGGCCGGCGGCAGCGATGACGGTCCGCCCGGCGTTCGCAACAATTATCACACGTCGTATTATGCCGCTTTCCTGAGGGATCCCGACGGCAATCGGGTGTCTGTCATCAAGCGGTCTGAGGGACAATGCAAACCGGACAACCGAGTCGGACAGCGCGGGGCGCGGCGGCCCATCGCGCCGTGCATCAGACGCTCGAAGGCGGCGTGATCTTCACCGATCCGTTCGCGCTCGACATCCTGGATGACGACACGCGTGCGCGACTTCCGGAAATGGCTAACGATCCGTCACATCGGCCGATGCGCCTGTTCATCGCGGCGCGCAGCCGCTTCTCCGAGGATGCGCTGACAACATGTGCAGCGCGCGGCGTGCGCCAGGCCGTCATCCTCGGCGCGGGTCTGGATACATTTTCGCTGCGCAATCCTCACGCGGACAAGGGCATGCGGGTCTTTGAGGTCGATTATCCCGCGACACAGATGTGGAAGCGGGAACGGATCAAGCAGGCCGGTCTTCAGACGCCCACGTCACTCACCTTCGCACCCGTCGACTTCGAACGGCAGAGCCTGTCCGACGGCCTGGCAGCAGCCGGGTTTCGATCGGACCGCCCCGCCTATTTCCAGTGGCTCGGAGTTGTTCCTTACCTGACCCGTGAGGCCATTGTTGCAACGCTGGATTTCATCGCGCGCATTTCGGGAGCGGAAGTCGTGTTCGACTATACCGAGCCATTCGAGAATTTTTCACCGGCCGTACGCGCGAATGCGATGGCTATCGCTACGCGGACGGCATCATTGGGCGAGCCTTGGCTTAGCCTTTTCGATCCTGCAGAGATGTCCTCGTTGCTGCGGGATCGACGCTTCAGTCATACCGAGGATTTCACCCGCGCTGACATTGCCGATCGATATTACGGTGATCTGAAGCGGGGCACCGCCCCCGGCGCCGGTCCGCATCTGGTTCGGGCTAAATCCAAATGACGCCGGTCGGTTAGGCCACCGGAAATGGCTTGCTGAGGAATTTCGAGCCTTTCAACCCGTATCGCCATGGCAGATCGACCGCCTTGGTAATGCCGATCCGCGTGCCCGCGACGATGTCTGGTTTGCTGGCGCGCGCAAACAGTGCGATCGGTGGGGTGTCGAGCGGCAGGCCGTTATGCTTATCGGTGATTCCGAGCGCCTCCGTCAGCTTGCCCGGGCCCGAGCACAGCGAGCGCTCGTCATGCAATCCGCGCCGGCGCCGCATCGCCGGAATGCCGTGGGTCGGCTGCAAGGCGCGGATCAGTACCGCGGCGGCGGAGCCTTCTTTCTCGCAGACGAAATTGACGCACCAGTGGATGCCATAGGAACGATAGACATATGCAAAACCCGGTGGCCCGAACATCACCCGGTTGCGCGGCGTCGGGCCACGGAACGAATGGGCGGCCGGATCGGTGTGATGATACGCCTCGACTTCGACGATGAACGCCGCCGACGCCGTTTACCAGCAGCATTGCCCCAATCAGATCGGGGGCGACATCATGCACGCTGCGGGCAAAGAAAGCGCGCTTGAGCGGCCGGCCAGGGTTATAGCGGGGAGGGTGCGGCACAATTCGGTCCGAGGAAATGCGGCTTTGAACCATCCAGTGGGGATCTGCAAACGGCTGGAGAGGCGCGGATAATGCGTCGTGGATGCCAATATGCTAAAGGCTGCGGGCTAACAAGGCGAGCGGTTGCGATTCCCGGTCAGGCGGATTAGCTAAGATATCTCTGAGAACGGACATTGCATGGTTGTCGTCGTCGATACCGTTTCACCCACGCCGCTGCGCCCGCGTCACCCTGAAAAGGTGAACCGGCCGGATGCGTTCTCGCCGCCCAAGCCGGACTGGATTCGCGTGCGCGCGCCGAATACGCGCGGCTATGCCGACACCCGCAAAATCGTCAAGGAAAACGGCCTCGTCACGGTGTGCGAGGAGGCGGGCTGCCCGAATATCGGCGAGTGCTGGGACAAGAAGCACGCCACCTTCATGATCATGGGCGACACCTGCACCCGCGCCTGCGCCTTCTGCAACGTCAAGACCGGTTTGCCCGGTGCGCTCGACGCACTGGAGCCGGAACACGTCGCGGAAGCCACGTTCAAGCTCGGGCTCGCCCATATCGTGATCACCTCGGTAGACCGCGACGACCTTGCCGACGGCGGCGCCGAACATTTCGCGCAAAACTATTCGCGCGATCCGCGTACGCTGCCCGGCCACGACCATCGAGATACTGACGCCGGATTTCCTGCGCAAGGACGGCGCGCTCGAAGTCGTGGTGGCGGCGAAGCCTGATGTCTTCAACCATAATCTGGAAACGGTGCCGTCGCGTTATCTCACGGTGCGCCCCGGCGCGCGTTATTTCCATTCGATCCGGCTGCTGCAACGGGTAAAGGAAATCGATGCGGCCATCTTCACCAAATCCGGCATCATGGTCGGGCTCGGCGAAGAACGTCACGAAGTGTTGCAGGTGATGGATGATCTGCGCTCGGCGGACGTCGACTTTCTGACCATCGGGCAATATCTGCAGCCGACCCGCAAGCATCACGCCGTGATGCGCTATGTGCCGCCCGATGAATTCAGCGGCTACGAGAAAGTTGCCTATACCAAGGGCTTCCTGATGGTGTCGGCGAGCCCGCTGACCCGCTCTTCGCATCATGCCGGCGATGATTTCGCGAGGCTGCAGGCGGCGCGCGCCGCGATATCCGGCTGAGCCTCCGACGATGCCGAAATTTTCCAGCAAGCGCCGGGTTCGCCACAGCGCGTCACAGATGTTCGATCTTGTCGCCGACGTCGAGCGCTATCCTGAATTCGTGCCGTTGTGCCGCTCGCTAAAAGTTCGTCAGCGCACGCCAAAGCCCGACGGCACCGAAATCGTGATCTCCGAGATGACGGTATCGTTCAAGCTGGTGCGGGAAGCGTTCACAACCCGGGTAACGCTGGACCGGCCCAACATGAAGATTCTCGTCGAATACCTGCGGGGGCCGTTCAGCAACCTCGAGAACCGCTGGACATTCGAACCGAAGTCGGACGGCGTCTGCGATGTCGGGTTCTTCCTTGCTTACGAATTCAAAAGCCGAATGCTGGCGATGCTGATGGGAACGATGTTCGATACGGCGTTTCAGCGGTTCGCGGCGGCGTTCGAAAAGCGCGCCGACGCGGTCTATGGAAAACCCGGCCCGGCGGATAATCCATCATCCTGATGCGCGCGCTCTCGCGCGCCTGAGGGTGCCGGCTCGCATCTATTTCACGGCCTCGGTGGCCGCCGCCGCTTGACGGCATTGCGCCGCGGCGTTCGCGCCACGCGCTGATGCAACCGGCTGGAGACTTCGCGGCGCGGCTTGACCGGCGCTTTCGGTCCGCGCGCCAGTTCCATCAGCATTCGCAAGGCCTCCACCACCGAACGCTGGCGCACCACGCTGCGGCCGATCGCGCCGAAACGGCATTCGCGATGCAAAATCCTGCCGTCGCGGGCGGCGACGGCGAGATGCACGAGACCCACCGGCTTGCCCGGCGTCGCGCCGCCCGGACCGGCAATGCCGGTAATGGAAACGGCAAGATCGACGCCGGCTCGCTCCAGCGCGCCGATCGCCATCGCGGTCGCGGTCTCCTTGCTGACTGCGCCGAAAGTCGCGAGCGTCGTTGCCTTGACGCCGAGCATCGCGCGCTTGGCGTCGTTGGAATAGGTGACAAATCCGCGGTCGATGACGTCGGACGAGCCGGGAATTTCCGTGAGCGCGCCGGCGACGAGACCGCCGGTGCAGGATTCCGCCGTCGCAATGGTGAGCTTGCGCATCCGGCAAAGATCGAGCAGCGAGCGGGAGAGGGCGCGTGCGTCGCTGCCGCTCATGTTCAGTCGCTCCAGGGCAGGCGGATGGTGGCGCTCGCAATAGCGGCGATGCCTTCTTCGCGGCCGGTGAATCCGAGCCGTTCGCTGGTGGTCGCCTTGACGGCCACGCGCGACAGGCTCAGCCCGGCGATCTCCGCGATGCGTGCGCGCATGGCGTCGCGGTGAGGGCCGACTTTGGGACGCTCGCAAATCAGAGTGACATCGAGATGGGCAATGCGCCCGCCGCGCGCGGTGACCCGATCGACCGCATATTTCAGGAACCGGTCCGACGCCGCTCCCTTCCACTGCGGATCGCTTGGCGGAAAATGCGAACCGATATCGCCGTCCGCCAGCGCGCCGAGGATGGCGTCGACCAGCGCATGGAGGCCGACGTCGCCGTCGGAATGCGCGAGAAAGCCACGATTATGCGGCACGCGGACGCCGCAAATCATCACGTGATCGCCGTCGCCGAAAGCGTGAACGTCGTAGCCGTTTCCGGTTCTGACATCGCCGAGCGTGGCGCCAAGGCGGGCTTCTTCGCGGACAAAATCTTCCGGTGTCGTCAGTTTCATGTTTGCAGGATCGCCTTCAAAGGTCGCCACCGTCAATCCCGCCCATTCGGCAAGCGCGGCGTCATCGGTGAAATCGCTGCGGCCCTTCGCGCGCCGCGCGTCGATGGGCGTCGAGAATCACATCGAACTGGAACGCCTGCGGCGTTTGCGCGATTCGCAACCGCGCACGCTCCGGCGTCGCTTCGACATTGCCGCCTTCGTCGATCAGCTTGATGGTATCGGTGACGGCTATCGCGGGGATCGCCGCGCCGGTGCGGCTGGCGGCATCGATCGCGCGCGAGATCAGTGCCGCCGAGACGAATGGCCGCGCCGCGTCGTGAATGAGGACGACATCCGGCTTTTGACTGGCGAGCGCTTCAAGTCCGGCATGCACCGAGGCCTGGCGCGTTGCCCCGCCATTGGCGGGAGGCTGGTGGCGCAACTCGCTGACGGCGTCATTGAAGACGGCGGTGTCGTCGGGATTCAAAACCGGCTGCACGGCAAAAACCTGTGGATGGCGGCAAAACGGCTCCATCGCCCGAAAAATTACCGTCTGTCCTCCGATCGAACGATACTGCTTCGGTCCCCCCGAGCCGGCACGAAGACCGCGTCCGGCTGCGACAAGGATGGCTGCAGTCCGCTCTGGATTTCGGCATTGGACTCAATTACGGATGATTCTGGGGTTGGCGAAGGCGAGCATTGGTTGGCTGGCGCATTGCCCTTATCATGCCGGGGCAGCGAAAACAGAACAATTCCCAATAGCTGTGGGAAAAGCATATTTTGTTGCAGTGCACTTGCAAGATTGCAAGAACTGTCTAATGTGTAGGCATGAAGCTTGACTGCACAAGATTTGTGCTCAAAATGGGTCCCAGCAGTCGCAATGAGGCGCCTGTCAGAAAACACGAGAAATCTGTGAGCGGCTCGGAATCCACACTCTCTAAGCCGTTGAAAATAGGCGATATTGAGGTCGCCAACCGGGTTCTTCTCGCGCCGATGTCTGGCATCACCGATGTCCCCTTTCGACGTTTGGCGGCAACCCTTGGCGCCGGCCTTGTCGTGTCCGAGATGACGGCAAGCTGCGATCTCGTCAACGGCCGCGCGATGTCGCGATTGCGATGCGAGGCGACCGGACTTGGTCCGCATGTCGTTCAACTCGCGGGCTGCGAAACCAATTGGATGGCAGAGGGAGCGCGGATCGCCGAGGCGGCCGGTGCCGAAATTATCGATATCAACATGGGCTGTCCCGCACGCCACGTGACGGGCGGCCAATCCGGTTCTGCGTTGATGCGTGATCTTGACCACGCCTTGAAATTGATCGAGGCGACGATAGCAGCAGTGAAAGTGCCGGTGACGCTGAAGATGCGGCTGGGCTGGGACGATCGTTCCCTCAACGCGCCGGAATTGGCGCGCCGAGCAGAGGCCGCGGGTGTTCAACTGATTTCAGTGCATGGCCGCACGCGTTGCCAGTTCTACAAGGGCGAGGCCGACTGGGGCGCGGTGCGCGCCGTCAGGCATGCGATTCGCATTCCGCTCGTCGTCAATGGCGATATCACATCATTTGAGAAGGCCGTCTCCGCGCTTGAAATGTCGGGCGCGGACGCAGTCATGATCGGCCGCGGCGCGCAGGGGCAACCGTGGTTGCCGGGTCAGATCGGGCGTCGCATCGAAACCGGCATCGTCGAAGCTCCGCCCTCGCTCGCGGAGCAGCTCAAATATGTCGGCGCGCTCTATGATGAAGTTTGCAGCCACTATGGACTGCGCATCGGCCTTCGCCATGCGCGCAAGCATCTGGGCTGGGCGCTCGAAATCGCAGCCCGATGCAGCCGCGCCCCGGCGCAAACGCTCAAGACCTGGCGCGAGAGGATTCTGACATCAGACGATCCGCACCGAGTGCATCGGTCTCTTCAAGATGCGTTTGACGACTTTGCATGGAGCACTGCTGCATGACCTCAGCCGCAGAACATCGCCGGCCGGTGCCGTCCGACGGCGATGCCATACTCAATGCCTTGCCCAATCCGGTGCTGCTGATCGCGCCTGACGGCAAGATCGTCGATGCGAATATGGCCGCGGAATTGTTCTTCGAGATTTCGACTCAATTTCTGCGGCGTCAATCGCTGAAGGAACTTGTGCCTTTCGGCAGTCCATTGCTGGCGCTGATCGATCAAGTGCGCGGCAGCGGTTCGCCGGTCAATGAGTACAAGGTCGATTTGGGCACGCCGCGGATAGGCGGCGATCGCCAGGTGGATCTTCATGTGGCGCCGCTCACCGAGCGGCCCGGTCATATCGTCGTAATGCTGCAGGAGCGCACCATCGCCGACAAGATGGACCGGCAATTGACACATCGAAGTGCCGCGCGTTCGGTGATCGCGCTGGCGGCGATGCTGGCACATGAAATCAAGAATCCGCTGTCCGGCATTCGCGGAGCGGCGCAGCTGCTCGAGCAGGCGGCCTCGTCGGAAGATCGCATGCTGACGCGGTTAATCTGCGATGAAGCGGATCGCATTGTCACGCTGGTTGATCGCATGGAAGTATTCGGCGACGACCGGCCGGTGGCGCGCGGTCCGGTCAACATTCATTCGGTGCTCGATCACGTCAAGCGGCTCGCCCAGTCGGGCTTTGCCCGCAATATCCGCTTCGTGGAGGACTACGATCCGTCGCTGCCACCGGTGCTTGCCAATCAGGACCAGTTGATTCAGGTGTTTCTGAATCTGGTAAAAAATGCCGCGGAGGCCGTGGTCGATCTCGGCAGCGACGCCGAGATTCAACTCACGACCGCGTTCCGGCCGGGCGTTCGGCTCTCGGTACCGGGCAAGAAATCGCGGGTGTCGTTGCCGCTTGAATTCTGCGTCAAGGACAACGGCCCCGGCGTGCCGGAGGACCTGTTGCCGAACCTGTTCGATCCGTTCGTTACGACCAAGCCGACGGGCAGCGGGCTGGGTCTCGCGCTGGTGGCCAAGATCGTCGGCGATCACGGCGGCATCATCGAATGCGAATCCCAGCCGCGGAAAACCATCTTCCGTGTGCTGCTGCCGATGTTCAACACCGCCAAAATCTTCGATCAAAGCCATCGCGATGACGTTTCGGGGACGCCGTTGCATGCCTCACAGGAATCCAGATGAGGAAGAACAATGCCCGCAGGTAGCATACTTGTCGCTGACGACGACACGGCCATCCGTACGGTACTGAACCAGGCTCTCTCCCGCGCCGGATATGAGGTGCGACTGACGGGGAACGCGGCGACGTTGTGGCGCTGGGTCAGCCAGGGTGAGGGGGATCTCGTCATCACCGACGTGGTGATGCCCGACGAGAACGCGTTTGATCTCCTGCCGCGGATCAAGAAGATGCGACCGAATCTTCCGGTCATCGTGATGAGCGCGCAGAACACGTTCATGACGGCGATCCGTGCGTCCGAACGTGGCGCGTACGAGTATCTGCCGAAGCCGTTCGACCTCAAGGAACTGATCGCCATTGTCGGCCGCGCGCTGGCGGAGCCGAAGGAACGGGTGGCCAATCACGTCGACGAATCCGAATTTGACTCGATTCCGCTGGTCGGCCGGTCGCCCGCGATGCAGGAAATCTACCGGGTGTTGGCGCGCCTGATGCAGACCGACCTTACCGTGATGATCACCGGCGAATCCGGTACCGGCAAGGAGCTTGTCGCGCGCGCGTTGCACGACTACGGCAAGCGGCGCAACGGCCCATTCGTCGCAGTCAACATGGCGGCAATTCCGCGCGATCTCATCGAGTTCGAACTGTTCGGCCATGAACGCGGCGCGTTCACCGGCGCCAACACCCGCGCCTCTGGCCGGTTTGAGCAGGCCGAGGGAGGGACGCTGTTTCTCGACGAAATTGGCGACATGCCGATGGAGGCGCAGACCCGTCTGTTACGGGTACTTCAACAGGGCGAATACACCACCGTTGGCGGCCGTACGCCGATCAAGACCGACGTACGCATCGTCGCCGCGAGCAACAAGGACCTCCGCATCCTGATCCAGCAGGGTCTGTTCCGCGAGGATCTGTTCTTTCGCCTGAACGTCGTGCCGTTGCGGCTACCCCCGCTGCGCGAGAGGATCGAGGATTTGCCCGATTTGATCCGGCATTTCTTTGCGCTGGCGGAGAAGGACGGATTGCCGCCGAAGAAGCTCGATGCCTTGGCACTGGAGCGCATGAAGCAACATCGCTGGCCGGGCAATGTGCGCGAGCTTGAAAACCTGGCGCGCCGGCTCGCCGCGCTATATCCGCAGGACGTGATTACGGGCTCTGTCATCGATGGCGAGTTGGCGCCGCCCGCTGTGTCATCGGGCGGCAGCATTCATCACAGCGTCGACAATCTAGGCGGCGCTGTCGAAGCCTACCTGTCATCGCATTTCTCCGGCTTTCCCAACGGCGTGCCGCCGCCGGGCCTATACCACCGGATTCTCAAGGAAATTGAGGTGCCGTTACTGACGGCGGCCCTTGCGGCGACAAGGGGCAATCAAATCCGCGCCGCCGACCTGCTCGGCCTCAACCGCAACACGCTGCGAAAGAAGATTCGCGATCTCGACATTCAGGTTTACCGAAGCGGCAACTAACGGCTTGCAGGCCCCCGGGCGTCCAGGGCTCTGGCCGGGTGGAAACCGTCGGATGACACGCATTTCGATTGTAAAACGCGCCGCGGAATTGTCGTAATTCGGCAACTTTTGCACTTCCCTGATCCGCAGCGACAGGCTCTGAGCACCCGACTAAAGATAGTGCATTGACTTTGCCAAATGGTGCTGCCGTCACCGCCGCATCTCGTGCGCTCTGGCGATATCCTTATCCGTCGTCTCCGATGAAAGCGTGCGCAATATCAGGCTGCGGGTATTCGGAGATCGTCCATCGTGCGGCCCGCCGCTAACTGTTCGCCCACCCAGTTCGGTTGTTTACCTCTACCCGCCCACGTCTGCGAGGGTTGCTCGGGGTTCTGGAATTTCGGAAAGACCTTGGGGTACGCTCGGCGCTGCCGTTTCGCAATCGAAAACGGCGTGAGCTTTTGGACGAGTTCATCGAGACGATTTTGTAACTTGTGCCGCTCGGTCTCGAGTTTTGTCGCCAGCATTGAACCAATGGCTTGGCGAAGGCTCCAAAGTTCGTCCGTGGACATTAATTGATAATCGATACGTTTTTTCATCGTTGCCCCCAGCATGCGACGCAACATGATCCAAAGTTTCTGAATATAGCGCTTTAATGAAAAGGGCCGCCAAAAGCGGCCCTTCCCAACTAAATTCGAAGGCCCGCTGATTTAGGCGAGACGCAGACTGCCGTGGTTCTTGCGACGATAGGCCATAAAGCCTACCCCGGCAAAGCCCAAGATCATCAACGCCCAAGTCGACGGCTCAGGAACAGCGGTGACCACAAGCACAGAGGGTGCGCCATTCGCCGAAACGTAATCAAGAACGAACGGTACGGGAGCCCCTCCCGGATTGGTGAAGTTGTCTGTGATCGCGGCAGTTTCGTTAGGACTGTCCACCACAATCCCGCCGTTTAACGCAAGCGTAGCGCCATCATCGTGAGTGATCGTCCCAATCGGACCGGAGTACGTTCCGGTAATCAGGAAGAACGTAACGTAAGCGTCGCCTGCGATGCTAAGGCTCATATTTCCAAAGGCGCTGACGCCGCTAGCGCCGTTACCAAGGGTCGCAGATGTAAAGCCCGAGATGTTTGCGAGAGTTAGAAAGCTCATGGCGAGATTACCGGCAGGCGTCGTATTTTGCGGTTCAATATCGATCCAGCTAAGATCACCCGTGTAAGTGAAATGTGCTGTTGACGGTCCGCTAGGTGTCGTTGTCGTTGCAAGATTTGACGATGCAACGTCATTCGGAACGCCGTTCCAAACCGTAACGTCAAAAACCCCGTTCAAAACAGCCGCGTTGGCTGGCATTGCAGCCAAACCCGTCAACGCTAAAAATGCAGTGGTTGCAGTGATAACCGTTTTACGTAGACGCATTTAAATTAATTCCTTCCTTCGGACCGAATCATTTAATAACCTTTAAGGATCTCCAAAAATGCGTCAATGGTTTCGCGAAAAACAAATAAATAAACGTGGATAAAATATGAGCAGTGTCGGGACGGATATTCCGCGATCTTCATGTGCAAGGCCCAAGGCCGTCTCATCCACTGCAACCCTCATCCGTTTTGGACGCCCATCCGAACACTTAAACTTCTTCATATTTCCTCTCTCACTGTCATTTTTCTCAACCAATGCAGCGTGGGGTTCGTCCCCTTGAGAGGTCCGATCGCACCCCTTTATGGCCCTTCACAGCGAGATGCCGCGCCGATCAATCTTCGAATTTGATTCTCATATCACTTCACGCCCTTCACAGCGGGTTGAGCGCGCGCCGCCATGGTTGCAGCCAGCGTCGCCGCCGCATCTCGTGCGCTCGGGCGATGTCTTCGTCCGTCGGCCCAGCCCGCAACGCCGCCCATGCCACCCGCAATCCTCAAGGTCGTCACCTGATCCGCTGCCGCCTCTGGGCTTGCCGTAGAAGGCCATCGCTTGGCCGCCGATCAGGGTCTTGCGCAGAACGATGTTTTCGTCGTCGGTCATCGGAAAAAAGTAGGTTTTAGCTGCGTCGAGAGGTTAGGATTTAGAGTGGCCCGTTCGCCTTCTCTGGAGGTTCAACCATGGCACGGCACCTTTTCTTCGCGATCACCCTCATAGGCACCGGAGTGCTCCTCAACTCACCGGCGGAAGCAGTGACAGCCTCGCGATGTGAGGACCAAGCCGCACAATGCGTGGGCAGATGCGCCAACCCCGGTGGTGGGGTGTTTCAGAACAAATGCATGCACTACTGCGACCGACACGTGACCGGATGTATGATAAGCGCGTATGGCGCGGCAGGGCGGTGGTCGGCAATTCGAATCCGAACCGCCGTTGGCGGTCGATGAAGCCCTCAAGCGACGGTCGATCCTCAGGGGAATGACGAAATCCTTGAGGCCGTGCGCGCATCCCAGGCAAGTCGCAGCACATGCCGCGAACAGGCAGACCCGGAAATTGTGTTAGATTCCAGTTAAGTGGTTGATATCACACTGTTGCCGCAAAACGGCAACAATGTGATATGAATGCATCAGTCCGTAACCGCGGACGAAGGCCTTCAACTCACCATTTGCCGGCATGACCAGCGCAGACACCTCGGCCGCATCGTTTGATCCGACGTTCGCCGAATCCAAGGGGTCACCCCTGCGGAGGTTGCTGGCGCCGTTTGCCGTCGGCCTGGCGTTGCTCTCGGCCTTCCTCACCTTCGTGGTGCTCACCGGCCTGACCCGAATAGAACCGACACGCGAAGTTGTCGTTTCCTTCATGTTGATCAATGCGGCGATCATCCTGGTGCTGGTCGGCATCATCGTCCGCGAAGTCTGGGTGGTCGTCCAGGCCCGCCGCCGCGGTCGGGCGGCGGCGAGGCTGCACGTCCAGATCGTCAGTTTATTCTCGGTCATAGCGGTCTTGCCGGCAGTGCTGGTGGCAATCGTCGCCAATGTGACCATCGATCGCGGCTTCGACCGGCTGTTTTCAGGCCCGACGCGCGAGGTGATTCAGAACTCGCTGATTGTTGCCCGTGCATATCTCAACGAGCATGCGCAACTCATTCGTGGCGACATTATCGGAATGGCCAACGATCTCGCTCGCGCCCGGCCGTTGTTCGACCAGGATCGCGGAACCTTTCGCGAGCTTCTGACGACTAGCGCTGCCTCGCGCAATTTACCGGGCGCCATACTGATCGACAAGGATCGCAATATTCTGGAGACGGCGCAAACCGGCATTCAGGAGGCCTTTTCGCTTCCGGCCCCTGAATTCCTGAACAATGTCAACGAAACCGAGCCCGAAATTGCGGTGATCCCTGAAGCAAATCAGGTCGCGGCCGTGATCCGATTGCGTGCCTTCGAGAACACGTTCCTCTATGTGGCCCGTCTGCTCGATCCCCACGTGGTCGCGCAGGTCAACGAAACGCAGGCCAGCGTCACCGAATATGCCGAACTGGAGTCGCGCCGGCTCGGCATGCAGGTGTCACTGGCGCTGATGTTCGCAGTGATCGGACTGACCATCCTGATGGCCTCAATTCTGATCGGCCTGAATTTCGCAAATTGGCTGGTCGCGCCGATAAGGCGGTTGATGAGCGCTGCCAATATCGTCTCGACCGGCGATCTGCATGTGCAAGTGCCGGTCCATCGTTCGGAAGGCGATCTCGCGCAACTCGGCGAGACATTCAACAAGATGACGCAGGAGTTGCGCACCCAGCGCGACGATCTGGTAAATGCAAGCGACCTTATCGACAGCCGACGGCGCTTCATCGAGGCGGTCCTGCTGTCGGCGAGCGCCGGCATCATCGGAGTAGATGCCTCCGGCAGCGTCGGCATTCTCAATCGTTCTGCCGAAAAACTCATCGGTCACGCCGAATCGGAGACGCTGGGTCATCCGCTATCGGATGTGCTGCCCGAACTCGATGACATGATGAAAACCGCGCGGGAAGGCACGCAGCGGCTTGTGCAGGGCCAGATTACGATCAACCGCGACGGCCATGAGCGCAATCTTTCGGTTCGAAGTCAGCGCCGAGCAGACCAGCCAGTCGCGTGACAACTATATCATAACGCTTGACGATATTACGGAACTCGTTTCCGCGCAGCGGACCTCGGCATGGGCCGATGTCGCCCGCCGCATCGCGCACGAAATCAAGAATCCGCTGACGCCCATCCAGCTTTCGGCCGAGCGTATTCGTCGCAAGTTCGGCAGGGTTATTACCGAGGACAAGGCCGTATTCGAGCAATGCACGGACACGATTGTACGGCAGGTCGACGATATCAGGCGAATGGTGGATGAATTCTCGCGCTTTGCGCGGATGCCGAAGCCCGTGATCGAAGGCGAGGACGTCGCCGACACCGTTCGTCAGGCCGTGTTCCTGATGAGAGTCGGACATCCCGATATCGAAATCGAAGCCGAAATCAAGGAAGAGCCGATGCGGGCGCAGTTCGACCGGCGGCTGATCTCGCAGGCGCTGACCAACATCATCAAAAACGCCACCGAAGCCATCGAGGCCGTTCCTGCGGAGGAACTTGGGAAGGGTCGTATTGATGTCATCGCCGCCCGCGAAGGCGATGACATCGTGATCGACGTCATCGACAACGGTATCGGCCTGCCGAAGGTAAGCCGGGCGCGCTTGCTTGAGCCTTACGTAACGACGCGTGAAAAGGGTACCGGACTAGGCCTGGCGATTGTCGGCCGCGTTCTGGAAGACCACGGCGGTCGGATTGAACTCAACGATGCCGCGGACATCCGCCCGGGCGCGCGGGGAGCCTGGATGCGTTTGCGCTTCGCGATTTCTGGCCAAGCACCGAAAGCCGAAACGAAAGAGCCGACTCCGAAAACAGAACAACCGGCATCCGCAACCGCCGGGCCAGCAGACACGACTAACAATGACACGACTAACAACGATACAAAGATCGAAGCCGTAACCGTCAAACCTGAACACACGACTGGCAACCAAACAAAACCCGAAGCCGCAACCGCCGAACCGGCAGATCCGACTGACAACGACACAAAAATTGAAGCCGCAACAGGCAGCTGACAAGACAGGGCGTGACCCATGGCAAGTGACATTCTGATTGTCGATGACGAAGCAGATATCCGGGATCTGGTCGCGGGTATTCTTGACGATGAGGGATTCACCACCCGCACCGCGCGCGACAGCAATTCTGCCCTGACCGAAATCGCCAACCGCCGCCCGCATTTGGTGTTTCTTGATATCTGGCTGCAAGGCAGCAAGCTTGATGGGCTGCAGTTGCTGGAGCAAATAAAGCGGGACCATGCCGATCTGCCGGTCGTAATGATCTCCGGGCACGGCAACATCGAGACCGCTGTCGCTGCTATCAAGCGCGGCGCGTACGACTTTATCGAAAAGCCGTTCAAGTCCGACCGGCTCATTCTGGTCGCGACGCGGGCGCTGGAGACGTCGCGCCTGAAACGCGAAGTGAAGGAGCTCAAACAACTTGCCCCGGCGGCGAGCGTCCTGACCGGACATTCCGCTTGCATGAATCAACTGCGTCAGACCATCGAGCGGGCCGCCAAGGCCAATAGCCGCATCCTGATTGTCGGCCCGTCCGGCGCGGGGAAGGAATTGGCGGCGCGCACGCTGCATAACGCGTCAGGTCGTGCCGAAGGACCGTTCGTCGTTATTAACGCCGCAGCGATTACGCCAGAGCGCATGGAAGTCGAGTTGTTCGGTATCGAACAATCCAATGGCGAACATCAACGTAAGGCCGGTGCGCTGGAAGAGGCCCATGGCGGCACCCTGTTTATCGATGAAATCGCCGACATGCCGCGCGAAACCCAGAACAAAATCCTGCGGGTGCTGGTCGATCAGACGTTCCAGCGATCGGGCGGCACCACCAAGGTCAATGTCGACGTTCGCATCATTTCCTCAACCGCGCGCAATCTGGAAGAGGAGATCACCGAGGGTCGCTTCCGCGAAGATCTCTATCATCGGCTGTCCGTGGTGCCGATCCGCGTGCCCCCGTTGTCGGAGCGCCGCGAGGATATTCCCGAGCTCATCGACTATTTCATGGATCAGATCTCGCTCGCGACCGGCCTGCCGAAACGCCAGATCGGCCAGGACGCGATGGCGGTATTGCAGTCACACGTCTGGCCCGGAAATGTCCGGCAGCTTCGCAACAATGTCGAGCGTGTCATGATCCTGGCGGGCGGCGGTCCGGAGGTCATCATAACAGCGGATATGCTGCCGCAGGACGTGGGCTCCATGGTGCCGGCGATGCCGACCAGCAACAATGGCGAGCATATCATGGGCTTGCCGCTCCGCGAGGCGCGGGAGGTGTTCGAGCGCGACTACCTGATTGCCCAGATCAGTCGCTTCTCCGGCAATATCTCTCGCACCGCCGAGTTTGTCGGCATGGAGCGATCGGCGCTGCATCGCAAGCTCAAGGCCCTGGGAGTCGGCTAAGCGACATTAGATGCATTTGCTTGAGAAATTCAGCCATTTGCGGACTTTTGCCAAGAAACGTCCCTGTATGCGTCGCGACTGACGCGCGAACTGGCTTGCCTAAAAACCGCGCCTGCCTTCTAATCGAGCCGCCGCACGCCCGGAGGGGGATCTCAGGGAATGCCGGCAACCGGGGACGCTCCGAAAGAGAGCCGCATCTGGTTCAATAAAAAGAAGCAAACAAGACTGCGGGACAAAAACAATGGCGGCAGACCGCGCACAAAATCTACAGGACACCTTCCTTAATCACGTTCGCAAAACCAAAACGCCACTGACGATCTTTCTGGTCAATGGGGTGAAGCTGCAGGGAATTGTCACCTGGTTCGACAATTTCTGCCTGCTGCTCCGGCGCGACGGTCATTCGCAGCTTGTATACAAGCACGCGATCTCGACCATCATGCCCGGCGCCCCGATCCAGTTGTTCGAAGGCGGCGAGGATGCGCCGGCTTGAGAGTGATCTGATTGGAACCCCGACATTTGGAAGGGGGTGCCGACCGTCCGCGGTCGGCAGGGGGTGAAGGAACCGGGCGGGTGATCGTCATCGGCCCTTACTTGCGTATGCGCCGCGGCGATCCCGATGCGCAATCGAATAACCATGCCATACGCAATTCGGAGGCGCGGCTTGAGGAAGCCGTGGGTCTGGCGCGCGCCATCGACCTGACGATCGCGGACGCGCTGATCGCGCCGGTCAGTCAGATCCGGCCCGCCACCTATCTCGGCAAAGGCAAGGTCGAAGAGATTGTCGGTCTCATTACCGGGCACGAGATCGAGTTGGTGGTGATGGATTGTGCCTTGTCGCCGATCCAGCAGCGCAATCTTGAGAGAGCCTGGAACACCAAGGTTCTCGATCGTACCGGGCTGATCCTTGAAATCTTCGGTCGCCGGGCCAAGACCAAGGAAGGCGCGTTGCAGGTCGAACTCGCGCATTTGAATTATCAGCGCAGTCGCCTGGTACGTTCATGGACCCATCTGGAGCGCCAGCGCGGCGGCTTTGGGTTCATGGGTGGCCCCGGCGAGACCCAGATCGAGGCCGACCGCCGGCTGATCGGCGAGCGCATTTCGCGCCTTGAGAACGAAATCAAGAAGGTGCAGGGGACGCGGCGGCTGCATCGTGCCGGCCGGCAACGGGTGCCGTACCGTGTCGTAGCGCTGGTCGGCTACACCAATGCCGGAAAATCGACCTTGTTCAATCGCCTGACCCGCGCCGACGTGCAGGCCGTCGACATGCTGTTTGCAACGCTCGATCCGACCTTGCGCGCGCTGAGCCTGCCGCATGGCGGCAAGGCGATGCTCTCGGATACCGTAGGCTTCATTTCAAATCTGCCGACGCAACTGGTAGCGGCGTTTCGCGCGACGCTGGAGGAAGTGCTGGAAGCCGATGTCATTCTCCACGTGCGCGATATCTCGCATGAAGACGCGGATGCGCAGCAAGGCGACGTCGATACCGTGCTGCGCCAGCTTGGAATCGACCCGGATGCGGGACAGCGCATTCTCGAAGTCTGGAACAAGATCGATCGCTTCGATCCGCAGCAGCGGGAAAACCTGAAGAATATTGCCGCTCGCTGCCCGCCGGAGCGTCCGTGCTTGCTGGTGTCCGCCGAAACCGGGGAGGGGATTGGTGCACTGTTGGCCGCTATCGAAGACAGGCTGGCGACAACGCGCATGACGCTGGACCTCTCGATCGACGCCGCCGACGGCGCCGGGATTAGCTGGCTGCATCGCAATTCGGAAATCCTCAACAAGGAATTTCACGATGGGCGATTTGACATGACTGTGCGGGTCGACGAAACCAAGCGCGAAATCGTGGTCAGTCGATTCGACGCCGTGCCGCACGTGGTCTGATCGTCGTCCCGGCCTTCGCCCGGACGACGTGCAACTTATTCCTTTGCTTTTGCCTCGTTCCAGAGCGCGTCCATCTCGGCGAGCGAAGCGCTCTGAAGCGAACGTCCTTGCGACACCAGTGCGCGCTCGATGTAGCCGAAGCGGCGTTCGAATTTCGCGTTGGTGCTGCGTAGCGCAAGGTCCGGATCGGCGCCGACATGCCGTGCCAGGTTGACCAGCGCGAACAACAGATCCCCGGTTTCTTTGGCCAGTTCATCGGCGTCGCTGCGATCGAGGGCAGATTCGATCTCGTCGGCCTCCTCGCGTATCTTGTGCAGCACTGCGCGAGGGTCGTTCCAGTCGAAGCCGACGCTTGAAGCCTTGCACTGCAATTCCATGGCTCGTGCCAGCGCCGGCTGTCCGGTCTTGATGTTCGATAACAGCGACGTGCGCACCGTTTCTGGGGGCGGACGCCGGGCAGCGCGCTCGGCTTTTTCCTCGGCCTTGATGCGATCCCATGCGCCCTTCACGTCCGACGGCGTCAACCGTCCGTCCTTGCCGGCGAAAACATGCGGATGCCTTCGGATCATTTTGCGCGAGATCGCCTCGACCACGTCGCCAAACGAGAACGCGTTCTGCTCTTCCGCCATGCGGGCGTGAAACACCACCTGCAGGAGGAGATCGCCTAGTTCGTCACAGAGATCGTCGAGATCGTCGCGCGCGATGGCATCAGCGACTTCATAGGCCTCCTCGATGGTATAGGGCGCGATGGTCGCAAAATTCTGTTCGAGATCCCACGGGCAGCCGGTGCCGGGAGTTCGCAGCGCAGCCATGATTTCGAGGAGGCGTGAAATATCGCGGGAAGAGTTCATGGTACACCGAAGCCCGGAAAAGGATCAGGCCTGTATGCCGCAAGATGCGTCCCCATCCCAGCGAAACGAGCCGAACAAGTTGCTATTTCCACCAATTGGCCTGTGGATTGATTAGTGTGCCGCCAGTTCGGCTCGCAACGCCTGTTCGTGGAGACTTGCGAAGGAGCGCGGCCGGGCAGGGCGAGAGTTCGCAGAAAATATGCGGCGGGCAACAACCGGCTAGCCAAAATCCTCCGGTTTCAATTCGATCGGCGAACCATGCGGCGTACGGTCCGCGGCGTGATCCCAGGCATCGCGGTAGCGGTGCAGGGTTTCGGCACTTGCGACGCCCTTCGCCGCGATCAACCTTTCAAGTGTAGCCAGCCAGTGCCGGTAATAGGTCTCGCCGCTATCGGGATCGCCTGATGTCTGTGCGCGCCTGATTTCATCGGCAAGCGTTCCAGCCCATTCGTTCCACGTGAACAAGCCGCGCGCGTGCAACGCCAACGCCATCGCAAAGGCCTGCGCTTCCCACGGTTCGCGAAACACCGGACCGTCGGCATCGCGCGGGATGCCGGGGACGGCGCCGGTGACGTCACGCGCGGCTTGCGGCTCTAGCGGCATCAGGCTCGTTCCAGATAGGGTTCCCAGGCATCGACCGACACCTTCAGGTTAGGATCGGACCCATTGCCCCACAGCTCGTCGCCATCGAACGTCACGGTGTAGAGCCACTGCGGATCTTCCCCTGCGCCGGTGGCGTTGCTGTCGGGAAAGACATGACAACCGAGTACGCGTTCGATGATGCCGATATGCCCGCGCACATAGCGCGGCAACCGCGTATGGGTCGGCGGATGGATCATCTTCGCGCGAACGTGGTCGCCCCTCGCGAAGCGAGCAGGGCTCGCGGCGTCGCGCTCGGTCGGTCCGCCCCGATGCAACATTCTGGCGACGTCCTCAGCCGTGAGCTTCCTCGCAACGGGCTTTGCGGGATGCAACGGCCGTCCGGCCTCGATCTCGTCAGGCGTGACCAGTTCACCCTCCAGCACCTGCCGCTCAAGGCCCGCGAGCCAGATCTGGAAATAGCTCTTGCTGAGATAGTCCTCGGGCGGACGATTCTCGCGCGCGAAGCGCGACATGTCGATGTTCCATGCGCCGGGCATCGCCATCGCCAGCGTAAGCGCGAAGGCGCGCCGCTCCCATTCGGCATGAAACATCGGCTCGTTCGGTTCAGGTTCCACCGGACCCGACCACGCCACACCGCCCATGTCGTGCGCGCCCTCCATCAGGCGACCTCGTGCGGCTGCTTCGGCAATCCCGTGCCGATCATGCTGTCGCGGGTGATGAGATCCGCAAGGCGCTCCTCGCTCCAGCCCTCGGTGCCCGCGGGGCGCATCGGGAGCACGAGATAACGAATTTCCGCGGTCGAATCCCAGACGCGAATGTCGGTGCCGGCAGGCAGCTCGAAGCCGAAATCCCGGAGCACGCCGCGCGGATCCTTCACAGCCTTGGAGCGATAGGGCGCGGATTTATACCAGACCGGCGGCAGTCCGAGCACGGGCCATGGATAGCAGGAGCACAATGTGCACACGACCATGTTATGCAGGGCGGGGGTGTTCTCGAGCGCAATAATGTGCTCGCCCTGGCGTCCGGCGTAGCCGAGTTCGGCGATCGCTGGCGTGGCGTCCTTGATGAGGCGGGCGCGGTAGGCGGGATCGGCCCAGGCCCGCGCCACCACGCGCGCGCCGTTGCGAGGTCCGACTTTGCTCTCATAGGTTTCGATCAGGACATCGAGCGCGGCCGGATCGACATAGCCTTTTTCGGTCAGAATGGTCTCGAGCGCGCGCACGCGCAGTTCGGTCTCGGACAATTCCGAATGGTCATGATCGTGGTGGTGGTGATGGTCGTGGTCGTGATCGGTCATGGCCAAGGATAGACGCAATATTCCGTCTATGTCGAGGCGGAGACTCTGCTAGCCTTTCCGCATGGGGCTTGTGGCAATTCGCATCGCATTTGTTGCAATGGCGGCCGCTTCAGGATGGCTGGCGGCTGGCGATGCGTGGGCCGCCAACGGCGCTTATTTTGTCGATTCCGCCGACATTTCCGAGGCCGGATCGTGCAAGGTCGAGAGCTGGTTCTCCACGGCGAGCAACGCCGACTTTTCGGCCGTGGCCAATCCCTCCTGCGTGGTCAATGTTTTCAAGCCGGTGGAATTGAGCCTGCTGACCAATCGGCCTCGCAGCGACGGCGATTTGAGCACCGGTACCGCTCCCAAGGCCAAGACCAACCTCGTTCCCACGGGAATCGGGAAAATCGGCGTTGCGGTTTATGCCGGTGGCTCATTCGACGCGCTGACCGGGGAAAATCTCACCACTTTTGCGGTGGTGCCTGCGACCTACCGGCTTTCCGAAACGATGCGGATCAATATCAACGGCGGCTGGCTGTGGGACCGCACGGTCGATCGGCACTATTTGCTCTATGGCCTCGGTTTCGACTGGAAATTCACCGATGTTTTGCAGCTTACCCTGGAGACGTTCGGCCAGGCCGGCGCGTCGGATACCCCGAGCGTGGTCCAGCCGCGGTTCCAGGCCGGCGTGCGCTACCGGCCCAACGAGATTTTTTCGGTCGATCTCATCTACGGCCGCAACATCACTGGCGAAAATGCCAACTGGATCACGATCGGGACCACGATCCGCTTTCCGCCGCCGGACGGCAAACCCGCGCGTGAGCGCACGGGGCATTTGTAGGCTATCGTTACAATAAAATAGCTGGCGGGGAGGTGCTCTCTTGGCGGAGTTTGTGAGTATTGAAAAAGGCCTCGGGCCCGAGGGGCGCATCGCCGTGGTGCGCTTTGACCGCGGCGATGGCATCAACGCGCTTTCGCCCGAAGCGCTGCGTCAGCTTACCAATGCCGCCCGCAGTTTTGAGGACGACAGCGAGACCTCCGTCGTGGTGCTCACCGGCGGCGCCAAGGCGTTCAGCGCCGGCTTCGACCTCCGGGATGCCGAAGGCCGGTCGCGCCGGACCATGGATATCGGTTCGCTGCGCCGGCACCTGAAACTGGGACCGCGGCTGACGCGAGCCTGGCAGGAGATGGAGCAGATCACCGTCGGCGCCATCGAAGGGTTCTGCATCGGCGGCGGCGTGGCGCTCGCCGTAGCGCTCGACTTTCGCGTCATGGCCCGCGACGCCCATTTGCGGGTGCCCGAGATCGGCCTCGGCATGAACATGAGTTGGCAAAGCGTGCCGCGCATGCTGCATCTGATCGGGCCGGCCCGAACCAAACAGGCCGTGATCCTGGCCAACCAGCGCATCAGCGCCGCCGAGGCGTACGAATGGGGTCTGGTGGAGGAGGTGGCCGATCCCGGCAAGGCGTTCGACGCCGCCATGGCCCTCGCCGCGAAAGTCGCGGAACAACCGCCGCTGTCGGTGGCGATGACCAAGCTGACCGTCAATCGACTGGCGCACGCGCTTGACGATCTCGCCAGCCACATGGACGTCGACCAGTTCGCGCTTGCGAGCCTGACCGAGGATCACAAGGAGGGCGTGGCAGCGTTCCTTGACCGTCGCAAGCCGCGTTTCAGGGGACGCTAGAGCTGCCGTGAAACCCGGCGTGTCGCATAAGCGCCTACACGTCGGATTCGCATAAGGTATATTATGGAATATTTTTATCTTGAGGAATTTCAGATGCTTATGTAAATTACGTTTCAAATTACATCAGTCGTCATCTGGCGAGCCTATCCCAGGCAGCTTGACGAGGCGCTGCGTCAACTGTCCCGGGCTTGCAAGGCAAGGCGATGTTGCCGCCAACGGCGGACACTGCAATAAGCCCCACGCGAGATGCCGGATGACCTTGTGGCGTCGGGTCCGTAAGGTGGCGTCTCACAAGAACAATAATCTAAAGGGAGAACCAGATGAATTTTTCACGACGCGCGCTACTCAAGGCCTCGGCTGCCTCGGCGGTTTTGGGCGGCATTGGCGCGCCGTTTGTCGCGCGCGCGCAGCAAGCGGAATTTACCTACAAATATGCCAACAATCTTCCTGATGCGCATCCCCTGAATGTCCGCGCCAAGGAGATGGCGGCGGCGATCAAGACCGAGACCAATGGCAAGTTCGACCTGCAGATTTTCCCGAACAACCAACTCGGCTCCGACACCGATATGCTGAGCCAGATCCGCTCCGGCGGCATTGAATTCTTCACGCTGTCGGGCCTGATCCTCGCCACGCTGGTTCCTGCCGCTTCGATCAACGGCATCGGCTTTGCGTTCCCCGATTACGACACGGTCTGGAAGGCGATGGACGGCGAGCTCGGCGCCTATGTGCGCGGCCAAATCACCAAAGCCAATCTCGCCGTCATGGACAAGATGTGGGACAACGGCTTCCGGGAAACGACGTCATCCACCAAGCCGATCAATGG
Source organism: uncultured Alphaproteobacteria bacterium (assembly GCA_963732455.1). Classification (GTDB taxonomy): domain Bacteria; phylum Pseudomonadota; class Alphaproteobacteria; order Rhizobiales; family Xanthobacteraceae; genus Bradyrhizobium. The sequence goes on from CAVSZM010000015.1 coordinate 135,608, forward strand.
ACCGGACGATTTCAAGGGTTTCAAGATCCGCGTTCCGGTGTCGCCGCTCTGGACTTCGATGTTCAAGGCTTTCGATGCCGCTCCGGCGTCGATCAATTTCAGCGAGGTTTATTCTGCGCTGCAGACCAAGGTCGTCGAGGGGCAGGAAAATCCGCTGGCGATCATCTCGACGGCGAAGCTCTACGAAGTGCAGAAATACTGTTCGCTCACCAATCATATGTGGGACGGATTCTGGTTCCTTGCCAATCGCCGTGCCTGGGAGAAACTTCCCGAGGATGTCCGCACCATCGTCGCCAGAAATATTAATGCCGCCGCGGTTAACGAGCGCGGGGATGTCGCAAAGCTGAATGCCGGGTTGCGGCAGGAGTTGGCCGGCAAAGGACTGACGTTCAACCAGCCGGAAACAGCGCCATTCCGCGAGAAGCTGCGCTCAGCCGGGTTCTATTCCGAGTGGAAGGGAAAATACGGCGACGAGGCGTGGGCGTTGCTGGAGAAATCCGTAGGCAAACTGTCGTAACGGGCTGCCAAGGAACGGCTATGGCTCAGGCCGAACTTTCGCGAGCGGCGGCCGGCGAGGCGATGTCCCCTCGCGGCCGTTCGCTTGCGGCATCGCTTGAAGCCCGGCTTGCGATGCTGGTGGAGATTCCGGCGGCGCTTCTGGTCGTCGCCGAGATCGTCATCCTGTTCGCGGGCGTGGTTGCGCGTTACGGCCTGCACCGGCCGCTGATCTGGTCGGACGAGCTGGCATCGATCCTGTTCCTCTGGCTGGCGATGCTGGGCGCTGCGGTTGCGTTTCGCCGTTCCGAGCACATGCGAATGACCGCGATTGTCGCCAGCGCAAAGCCTGCGATGCGGGCCTATCTCGAGGTTGTCGCGACCTGCGCGGCGCTTGCTTTTCTGCTGCTGATCGCGTGGCCGGCGTACGAATACGCCTACGAAGAGAGCTTCATCACCACGCCGGCGCTGCAAATTTCAAACGTCTGGCGTGCCGCGGCACTGCCGGTCGGCGTCGGTCTGATGGCCTTATTTGCATTTCTGCGGTTGGCGCGCGCCGGCGATATCAGGCTGGTCCTGAGTGCGGTGTTGTCGGTTGTTTTGGTGATGGCGGTTTTCTGGCTGGCGCAGCCGTGGCTTCGTCCGCTCGGCAATATCAACCTGATCATCTTCTTTGTCGGTGTGGCCGGTTTTTGCGTCTTCGCCGGCGTGCCCATCGCCTTCGGCTTCGGACTTGCGATCTTCGGATATCTCGCGCTGACGACGCGCACGCCGCTGATGGTGCTGGTCGGCCGCATGGACGAGGGCATGAGTCACCTGATCCTGCTGTCGGTGCCGCTATTCGTATTTCTCGGCCTGCTGATCGAAATGACCGGCATGGCGCGCGCCATGGTGGCTTTTCTGGCAAACCTGCTCGGCCATGTGCGCGGCGGACTGCATTACGTGCTGGTCGGCGCGATGTATCTGGTTTCGGGCATATCCGGATCGAAGGCCGCCGACATGGCCGCCGTCGCCCCGGTGCTGTTTCCGGAAATGAAAGCGCGTGGCGCCAGGCCCGGCGATCTCGTCGCCCTGCTCGCGGCCACCGGTGCGCAGACCGAAACCATTCCGCCAAGCCTGGTCCTGATCACCATCGGATCGGTGACCGGCGTTTCGATTTCGGCGCTGTTTACCGGCGGCTTGTTGCCGGGCGTGGTGCTGGCCATCACGCTGTCGGCCCTGGTGTGGTGGCGCTACCGCAGCGAGGACCTCAGCCACGTCAAACGAGCAAAGGGCGGGGAGATCGTCAGGTCTTTCCTCATCGCCCTGCCCGCGCTGGCGTTGCCGTTCGTGATCCGCGCCGCCGTGGTCGAGGGGGTCGCGACCGCGACCGAGGTTTCCACCATCGGGATCGTCTATGGCATGGTCGTCGGTCTTCTGGTCTATCGCCGCTTCGACTGGCGGCGGCTGGTGCCGATGTTGATTGAGACAGCCTGCCTGTCCGGTGCGATCCTGCTGATCATCGGCACCGCAACCGGCATGGCCTGGGGATTGACCCAATCCGGATTTTCGCGCTCGCTGGCGGCGGCAATGACCGGCCTGCCCGGCGGCCCCGCGACCTTCATTGCGGTATCGATCGTGGCATTCACGGTGTTGGGCAGTGTGCTCGAGGGCATTCCAGCCATTGTGCTGTTCGGCCCGCTTCTGTTTCCGATCGCGCGTGCGGTGGGCGTCCACGAGGTCCATTATGCGATGATCATCATTCTGGCGATGGGCATTGGATTGTTCGCCCCGCCGTTCGGAGTAGGCTATTATGCCGCCTGCGCCATCGGGCGCGTCGATCCCGCCGAGGGGATCGGGCCAATCTGGGGCTATCTGCTGGCGCTGTTGGTAGGCCTGATCGTCGTGGCGATATTCCCGTGGATTTCGATCGGATTCCTTTAGGCGAAGAAATGGTAGGTGGCCCATGAGTGGGAAGCAAAGCCAATACAATATCGGATTGGACAAGACGCCCGCCAACTTCGTGGCCTTGACGCCGTTGAGCTTCCTGGCGCGCACGGCCGCGGTCTATCCCGATCATATCGGCGCTGTTTACGAGGGCCGCGTTTTCACCTGGGCGGAGACCTATCAGCGCTGCCGCCGCTTCGCGTCGTACCTCGCAGGCCGAAACATCGGTAACGGCGATACGGTTGCGGCGATGCTGCCGAACATCCCCGCGATGAACGAGCTGCATTTTGCGGTCCCGATGGCAGGCGCGGTACTCAACGCGCTCAACATCCGGCTCGATGCCGCCTCCATCGCCTTCCAGCTCGATCATGGCGGCGCAAAAATCATTCTGGTCGACCCGGAGTTTACCGGCGTGATATCGGAGGCGTTGACCCTGATGAAGGGACCGAAGCCGTTCGTCATCGATGTCGACGATGCGGCATTCGCCGGGGGAAAACGGATCGGCGAGATCGAATATGAGGATGCGCTGTCGCAAGGCGATCCCGGCTTTGCCGCACGATTGCCGCAGGACGAATGGGACGCCATTGCGCTGAGTTATACCTCGGGGACCACAGGCAATCCCAAGGGCGTGGTGACCCACCACCGCGGCGCCTACCTTAACGCCGTCAGCAACATCCTCGCAGGCAATCTCGGGCAGCATCCGGTGTATCTCTGGACCCTGCCGATGTTTCACTGCAACGGCTGGTGTTTTCCATGGACCGTCGCGGCGGCAGCGGGCATTAACGTTTGCCTGCGCAAGGTCGAGCCCAGCAAGATTTTCGCGTTGATCAAAAAGCACGGCGTTACCCACATGGCCGGCGCGCCGATCGTCTATAACACCCTGATCAACGCGCCGGATGCGCCGAAAGGCAAAACCGCGCCGCCGGTGGTCGGATTGATTGCCGGCGCAGCACCTCCGGTTGCCGTGCTCGAAGGGGCCGAAAGCATCGGCATCAAGCTGACGCATGTCTACGGCCTGACCGAAGTTTATGGCCCTGCGTCGGTGTGCGCGGAGCAGCCGGGTTGGGACGACCTGCCTGCCGATCAACGCGCACAACTCAAACGCCGGCAGGGCGTGCCCTACCCGCTGCAGGAAGCCGTCACGGTGATCGATCCCGAAACCATGCAGATCGTGCCGCGCGACGGCGAGACCGTCGGTGAGGTGATGTTTCGCGGCAATATCGTGATGAAGGGATACCTCAAGAACGAAAAAGCCACCGCGGAGGCTTTTGCCGGAGGCTGGTTTCACACCGGCGATCTCGGCGTGCTCGATGAACAAGGCTATGTCATCATCAAGGATCGTTCCAAGGACATCATCATTTCCGGCGGCGAAAATATCTCCTCGATCGAAGTGGAAGATGTGCTCCACAAGCATCCCTCAGTGCTGTTCGCAGCCGTGGTCGCGAAACCCGACGGGAAATGGGGAGAAGTGCCCTGCGCGTTCATTGAGTTGAAGGACAACGCCAGCGCGACCGAAGCCGAGATCATTGCGTTTTGCCGCGCTCAAATGCCGGGCTTCAAGACGCCTAAATCCGTGGTGTTTGGACCTATTCCGAAGACTTCTACGGGCAAGATCCAGAAGTTCATGTTGCGCGATGAGGTCAAATCGACAAAAGCGATTTCGGCCTGAGAGGCGTGGAGCATGTACTCTCCAAGCGCGAGGCCTCAGGCCTGCTTCTGCTTCAACTGCGCATTGGCCATGAATTTGACGGCCCATAGCAGGCTCTGCCCCTAGCACATAGAGTGGCTTCTTTCGGCGAACCAGCGGTCGCAGTGCTCATGGCACCTGCCGCGATTTTCTGTTAGCATATTTTTGAGTTCGCTCCCGCGCGCGCTCAGGTCACCAAATGAGCGGGAGGAAACCATGCTTCTTTTTGGACGTAGCCGTTCGAGACGAGGCCTTGCGTCTGCCCTCATTGGAGAGATCGCAGCCGTAATAGACGGCATGGAGCGCTTTGAAGAAGTTCGGAAGCTCGAAGATATGGAGCTCGGGGCCGAGGAGAATCTTGACGAGCTCTGCGCTTTTGCGTTGCCGAGGTTCTCGGTTTACGAATCAAATGCGGGTCGATTGGACTTGTTCGACGCTGCGGTTCAGCAACGGATTGCTTATTTCTTTACGTCTGCCGGAAGCCTTGCCGGACACCTGCACGCGCTCGCCTCGACCAAAAAGGAAGCGACGGAGTTGTGCAAACAGCATGCAATCGACGCGCAGAAGGAAATCAACAGCCTTTCGGAACTGGGCAACGATTTACTGCACGATCTGCGAAAGCTCGTATCCAGGAAGCAGCCCACGACAATATCCCGAGCTTGACGGGAGCGGGGCTATTTGAGCTTGCCACGGCTCATTTACCGACTACAATTGAGTGGATTATAGGGGATGGGGTCCCCCGCAACCGCCGATGAGGCTGATGACTCCTACCGGACGCCTGGCGTCGGTAGGAGCTTGCCAAGCTCCCACGACACCAAGCAGTAGAGCTGCCAACACGGCCGAGCAGGCCGCGCAGGAAGATCGCGCGTGGTCTTCTGAGGACGAAGCATTTGTTTGCGGGCGCGCGAGGACTGCGCGCAGGAGATTTGCGGATGACCGGAGTTTGGGCGCTTGCGGCGTTGTGGTTGGGTCTTGCGCTGATCGCTAGCCTGCTCTCGATCTGGCTACGAATTTCCACTGCTCTGTCGGAAATCGTTGTTGGGACGATCGCCCAGCTGATTATCGGCGCAGCCATCGGATCGGCCTTGCTGGGTACGGACGAGTCGTGGGTAAAGTTTCTTTCCGGCATCGGCGCGATCGTTCTGACCTTCCTTGCTGGAGCCGAACTTGATCCGGTAGTTTTCAGATTGAAGTGGAAAGAGGCCGCCGCGGTCGGCCTTGCGAGCTTCCTTCTTCCATTTTTAGGCTGCGCCGCAGCGGCCCATTACCTGCTCGACTGGCAGGTGATGCCGAGCTGGCTTGCTGGCGTTGCGATGTCGACGACATCAGTCGCTGTCGTGTACGCCGTGATGATCGAGTTCGGGTTCAACACGACTGAGTACGGCAAGACCATACTGGCGGCGTGCTTCGTGACCGACCTCGGCACTGTCGTGGCGCTGGGCCTGATCTTCGCTCCATTCACGATGAAAACACTCATCTTCCTCGGCGTCGGCGGGGTTGTCTTCATCGTCCTGCCATGGCTCACGCCGCGTTTCTTCCGGCTGTATGGAGGCCGGCCCTCGGAATTGGAGACCAAGTTTCTGCTTCTCTGTCTGTTGGGGATGGGCGCCTTGGCAACCTGGGCCGACAGCGAGGCGGTGCTTCCCGCCTATCTCATAGGGATGGTACTGGCGGGAACCGTCGGCAAGGATCACGCGCTTGTGCGGCGGCTGCGTACGCTGACGTTTGGGCTGTTGACGCCATTTTACTTTATCCGCGCCGGCTCGTTCGTTTCCATACCCGCTCTTGTAGCCGCGCCTTCCGCCTTCATCTGCTTTTTGGTGGTTAAGATTGCGGCTAAAATGGTCGGCGTCTATCCCGTGACTAAATTCTTTGGGTCGCCGAACAAGGAGGCCATGTACACGACCCTGTTGATGTCGACAGGGCTGACATTCGGTACGATCTCCTCACTATTCGGTCTGTCGCATGGAATAATCGACCAAGGGCAATATTCAGCACTTGTCGCGGCGGTAATCGCTAGCGCCGTGATCCCAACGGTGATCGCCAATGCGTTCTATCTCCCGCGCCACCTCTTGCCAGAGACCGAGCCAGAGCAAGCGTCCGACGGTCGCCGAGAAGTCACACCGCTTCGATCGGCCAAACGAAAAGCCGAATGACAGGGAGCGATTCAGTGTTCTGCAAAATTTTGCACGCCAATGACGGGTCGGAGCCCGCCTTTCGCGCATTCGCGATGGCGCTCGCGGTGGCGAAGCAGAACAATTCGGATCTTCATATGGTTTCGGTGGAAGAGATCGACTACATGCCCGAATTCATCGAAGAAGTCCGCGAGCAAGCGGGGACGGCCGCGCGGCGTTTTCACAAGGTTCTGCAACGAGCCCGCGGAATGGCCGAAGATAGCCATGTCAAACTCGAGACGCATGTCATCGCCGGGCATCCGGTGCGAGATATCGTCGAACTCGCCAAAGAGCTTGAAGTTGAGCTGCTCGTTATCGGAGCAACCGGCCATTCAGCGCTATACGACCGATTGATTGGCAGCCGAGCCGATCGAATCGTACAATTGGCGCACTGTCCGGTCCTGGTCGTGAAATGACACTTGTTTGCCTGTTGGGTATATCCGGACCTTCAGCCCGCTCGATCAAGTGTCAGCCGCATGCCGTCATGGGCCGGGATGACGTTCGGCGGCAGGCTCTGGCGCAGCACCTCATAGTCCAGATCGGAATGCATGTTGGTGATAACAGCGCGGCGTGGCTTGAAACGATCGAGCCACGACAGCGCATCGTTGACGCTGAAGTGGCTGGGATGCCCGGCATAGCGCAGCCCGTCGATAATCCAGAGATCGAGATTTTCGAGATGCCGCCAGCTTTCGCGCGGGATGTCGCTGACATCAGGGGTGTAGGCGGCATCCGCGATCCGATAACCCAGCGCCGGAATATTGCCGTGCTGCAGGACGAATGGCGAAAGCGTTACCGCACCGCCCTTCCCTTCGATGCTGCGGCTTTCGCCGGCTTCGATTCCGTGGCTATCCAGAATCGGCGGATAATCGCTGCCGGCCGGCGATACGAAGCAATATGAAAACCGCAACAGGATATGCTCCGCGGTCGATCGGTTCAGATAGACCGGAATGCGCCTGCGCTGATGCATCACGACCGAGCGGAGATCGTCGATCCCGTGGGTTTGATCGGCGTGCTCATGCGTCAGAAACACCGCGTCAAGGTGATCGACGTTGGCGTCAATCAGCTGTTCGCGCAGATCGGGTGAGGTATCGATCAGGACCCGCGTCACTCCGCGATCCCCTCTCTGCTCGGCGAGCAACGAGCAGCGGCGGCGGCGGTTTTTTGGATTCTTGGGATCGCAGGCACCCCAGCCGAGGGCGGGACGGGGAACACCGGCCGAGGACCCGCAGCCGAGAATCGTCAAGGTCAGCGTCATGCCGTCTCTTTTGCGGGTGGCACCTTGCTGAAGAGACGGAAGAAGTTTTCCGTGGTCTGACGCGAAATTTCTTCGAGCGAAACCCCGCGCGTCTCCGCCAGCACCTTGGCAATTTCAACGACATAAGAAGGTTCGTTGCGCTTGCCGCGAAATTTACCGGGCGCCAGATACGGCGCGTCGGTCTCAACCATGATGCGATCGGCCGGAAGCTCGGCCGCCAGGTCGCGCAAGACCTGCGATTTCTTGAAGGTCAAAATACCTGTGAATGAAATCGAAAGACCCAAGGAAATGGCTTTCATCGCCAGTTCGCGCCCGCCGGTGTAGCAATGCAATACGGCGCGAAACGACCCCTTGGCCATTTCATCTTCGAGGATGCGGCCGCAATCCTCGTCGGCTTCCCGGGTATGAATGACCAGCGGCAGGCCCGTCGCTCGCGCTGCGGCGATATGGGCACGAAAGCCGCGCTCCTGCGCTTCGCGTGAGCTGTGCTGGTAGAAATAATCCAGCCCTGCCTCGCCAAGCGCGACGACCTTGGGATGCCGCGTCAGCTCGATCAATTGGTCCGCGGGAATCCTGTCTTCTTCGTCCGCGTGATGTGGATGGGTGCCGACCGAGCAATAGACGTTCGGAAATCTCCCGGCGATGTCAAGCAATGCAGCGAGACGCCTCACCCGCGTCGAGATGGAGACGATACGCCCTATCCCGGCCGCGTCGGCCCTCGCCACGATGCCATCGAGATCGTCGGCGAAGTCGGGAAAATCGAGATGACAGTGGCTGTCCACAAGCATTGGCTGAAACCAGAAGTGCCTTTTAGGAAGCGGCGCGTAACGCCATGAAATAGTTCAGTTTTGGTCTGAGGCTAAAGCCGAGGCTACAAGCCGGTTTGGCCAACAGGTGCCCTCCCCGTGCTGCACGGTCAAGCCCCTGAGGCCGGGAGGCGGTTATGGGTCGCCGGGCCACATCGGGGCCATTGGAGTCACAGCCCCTTACTGCCTCATCAAACGCTCGTTGCTTCGGTAGGTGATACCAATTTGTTCAAGATCAATTTGTGGCGCGATGCAACGATATAGCTTGCCCAAGGCATTTACCGAGCGGTCCTGAGCCGGACGGGGTTTGGTCCGTGTCCGGGACTCGGATGGCCGCACCGTTCGGGTCCCGATTTTTTGCCGCGGTGATGGATTTCGTGCTAGGCTTGGCCTGCATTTAAGGGACCGCCTTCCCTCAAATGCGATCTCTAGATTTGGTGCTATCAAACTCCCCCGCGACCATTGCCGGTCGTGGGGGGTTTTGTTTATCGCTGCACCGTCTCGGGGCCACGACGTCACCGTGATCTGGCGCGAGGGGCATCACAGAGGCGGGACCGGCGGTGGCGAAAAACCGACGGTCCCTAATGGAGCAATTGAAATTCTGGCCTGTCGACCAATCTGCTGCGACTATCTTTACGGTAGCGCCTAGTCGCGACCACGCAACGAAACTTGCTCCTTAACCTAACTGGTCAACACTAACCGAAGCGGCCTTACCCATAAATGTGAGCGTGTTTTTCATTTCGGAGAGCGACCTTTACGGCGCGATGAAATGAAGAACGATAGCGGCCACAACACACAGTCCGAGGGCAATCGCCGGCCCGTAGCGGGGGTTAGGCCAAGCCCCGGTGGTGATTAGTACCAAGGCAGCCGCCCCGGCGAGTTTGAGAAAATTTATGACCATGCCCCTCAATATGCGCCCTGATTGCCTTTTAGTTCATCACCTCCCGGCGAACTGGACTGTCCTTATCTGCAAGACGTGGGGTCAAACAAAGATATGACTTCACCATCCTTCCACGCTGCCTGCGCGTTCGTTCCTCACGCCGTTTCAGCCACTCGATGACCTCGTCGTCTATGCAATGAACTGTGGAGAGAAGGTGGGTGTCGCCGGGCTTGGCACCACCGCCGCAGACGACGTCGGGGTCGCTCATGCCAGCACCACCACGGCGATCATGACTGTGACGGTCATGCGTTGCTCCGCTTTGCTGCGCATAGCGGACCCAACTCGGACATCGCGTGAGGTCCGAAAGGTGCCAGAAGGCACCATTCGAGCAGGCAACTACTCGATCAGCTCGTCGGCGAGTGTGAGCAAGTTTGGAGGGACCGTGATACCAAGCTGCCTTGCGGTCTTGAGATTGACCACCAGCCAGAACTTGCTGGCCTGCTCGATCGGCAGGTCGCCGGGCTTTACACCCCGAACTATTTTGGCGGCGTAGACACCGGCGCGCCGAAAGCCATCCAACGCATCAGTGGAATAAGTCAGGAGCAGGCCGGCCCGCCCCCATTCGGGATAAACGCCCAAGGTGGGCTTTCTGGCCGCCAGAATGTACGGCATCACGCGGGACATGTTTACGGTCAACAACGGATCGCCGGAGATATAGAGCGCGTCAACTCCATCAGACAATGCCTTGGCAAAGACCCGTTCGAGATCATCAGGTGTCTTGATCGCATAATTCTCAAAACGGAAGCCAAGCTGAATGGATACTTCTTGCAGGGCCGTTTCCTCCTGATGTGAAAGCACGCCCTGGAGGGCTTGAGGGTCCCAAACCACTCCAATCATACCAAGCCGTTCGACGTTCGGGACTAGGTCCTTGAAGAACCCGAGCCGCTTCGCGGTGAGGCTCTCTTCGCCACCGACTGCGTTCATCACGTTGCCAGTAGCCGTCCCGCCTGGCCTCCTGTAGCTCTCGGCAAGTCCTACCGCGACCGGATCGACTGCCATAGCGGTGAAGACCAACTGCCTGTCCGGCAGCACGCTGTGCACCACGCCGGCAGCAGTGGCAGCAGCCACAAAGACCTTCGGCAGCAGCGCGTCCAGCTCCTGGGCGAGGCGAGGCAGCTGTGAAAAATCGCCACTCGCGACCCGTGTCTCAAGGATATAGTCCCGGCCTTCGACCAAACCTTCGTCCTTCAGGCCGCCGCGCACTGCCGCCACTCTTGGCTTGAAGAGCTCTTCAGTGCCCGGAAATAATACGGCCACCAGCGGCAGCTTCGTGTCTTTTTGGGCCCACGCCATCGGCCATGTGATGACCGCGCTGCCCGACGCTTGCAAAAACGCGCGTCGCCTCATCTTCTTGCCCCCGGCGCTTTGTTCGGTTCGACCCCACTATCAAACCACGAGGACTATCGGCCTGCCAGCACCCTTTCGCCAGGCAGCCTCATCCGGAAATGTCTGAGAATGGGTCAACCGTAAAAGCTCAATGCGAGCATGTGTTTTCCGCTGTTCAGCCAATAACGGACATTACCAAGATACTTCGGCATGTCCGTTCGGTGCCAAAGGCGGAAGAAGCGTTGATGAGCCGCAGAGGAAGGTTGCCCCATCACGCGGGCAGCGGCCAAGTGATCTCTTTACCCTTGAGTTCCCGATAGCGACGAGCATTCGCGCGCAAACTCTTGGGATCGGACATGCCCCGCGAAAGCTGGTCCAAATCGAGCCGCGCCGCTGCATCAATCGCAGCCATCGTCGTTGCCTGCAAGGCGCGCTTGGAAAATGAATAGGCCGGATAGCAGTCAGGCGTCACGTGAGCGGCCCAAGCGACAGCGGCATCCAAAAGCTGCTCCGGCGGCACGGTCTTCTGCACGACGCCCATCCGGCTTGCGGCCGTCAGATCGTAAACCTGTCCGAAGAGCGTGAACTCGGACGCGGCCTGCGTACCGATTGCATATTTGATGATCTCGCAATAAACCGCTGGCATCGGAATTCCGATTGGCACCTCATTCAATGAGAACTGGAGCGGGCCTTCCATAGCGATCCTATAGTCGCAGTTGATCGCCGTGATGAACCCACCCGCGTAGGCATGGCCGTTGATCGCCGCGACGGTAGGCCGCGAATAGGTGAACAGGCGAAGATTGGTGGCGCGATACGCAGCGAACCAATCGTCGATCTCTCTCAGACTACGGCGTGCGAACATTGCGAAGTGATGATCCAGGTCGAGACCCGCCGAGAACACTTTGCCCGAACCGCCGGTAAGAACGACGGCACAGTCATCGAACTCGGTTTCGAGGCGATCAAACGCGGCATGGAGATCGGCGAAGAACGCGGGGTTTTGCGCATTGACCTTGTTGGTATTCATGGTCACGACCGCGACGTGGTCATGTTTTCGTTCGATCTTCCATGGCATGCCAACACTCCCTTTGGTTTCCGCGAGCCGTTGCGTGATTAGCATAGCCCAAGTCGCTCTCAATGTCCGAGTTGGGTCAAACTCGGAAAAGCTCAAGGTGAGCGTATGACTTCCGCTCTGCACGAAAGCGGACCTTCGGCGTCGGCAACACCGACATGCCGCCTGCGCGTTCGTTCCTCACGCCGTTTCAGCCACTCGATGATCTCATCATCGACGCAACGCACCGTGGAGGCGAGGTGCTTGTCTTCGGGCCGCGCGCCGCCGCCGCAGATGACGAAGTCGTTGGGGTCGCTCATGCCAGCACCACCATGACGATCATGACCGTGATGGTCATGCGTTGCTCGGCTTCGCAGGCGTCAACGTCCGCTTACGTGCCGCCCATAGCGGACCTAAGACGGACATCGCGCCATGTCCGAAACGTGCCGCCAGAAGCCGACATCGTGTATTATTCGATCACTTCGTCGGCCAACATCAGCGGTCGAACCGGCGTCGCGTCCTAGCGGCCTGGGGTTATTGTTTCCTCTGCGTTGACGCCACGACTCCGGAACGGCTAAGCTGTGCCCTCCCGAATTCCGCGTTTCGGCAATCTCCAATTTTAGGTTTCCTTTTACCATGCTCGTTGCGATTCCTAACCTTCTTACGCCGCAACAGGTTGCGTACGCGCGGCAAAAGCTCGACGCGGCGAACTGGACCGACGGTGCGGCCACGGCTGGTGTTATGGCGAAAAAAGTGAAGCGGAACCGGCAGATCGACCAGAACGACCGCGTTGGAGGCGAAATCGGGCAGATGATTCTGAAGGCGCTGAGCAGCAACGTGACCTTTTTGTCTGCCGCGCAGCCGCTGAAGGTGCTTCCGCCGAAGTTCAACCGGTACGAAGGGGGAGAGCACTACGGGGCGCATATTGATAACGCCATTATGGACATCCCCGGCTCCGGGGGGGTGCGCCTGCGCGCGGACCTCTCGGTGACTGTGTTCTTCTCTGAACCCGAGGAATACGACGGGGGCGAGTTGCGTGTGCTGGACACGTACGGCCACAAGGCCATTAAACTCCCGGCGGGACATGCCATCCTCTACACCGCCACGAGCCTGCACGAGGTGACGCCGGTCACGCGGGGGATCCGCACGTCCTCTTTTTTCTGGATACAGAGCCTGATCCGCGATGACGCGCGGCGGTCGATGCTCTACGACCTGAGCGAAGTTATCGGTTCGCTGACGGCAACACATCCTGACCACCCGTCCCTCTCGGGGTTTGTGGGCCACTATCACAAGCTGCTGCAGCATTGGATTGAACTGTGAACGGGCAGGAGGCGGGCTTGCGCGTGTAGGAGCGTGGGAACTCCTCGCCTCGGCCTGTCAGTGGCCCCGGCCGGCGACGTCGCCGGCGCCGCCGCATGTCCGCCCGCTTAGGGTCAAATCCTGCGCGCCAGGTATTCCTCGGCGACGTTGCGGAACAGCCCCTCAGAGCTTCGCTGTTCGGCCTCGCGTGCCTTCTACTCTATCGCCGGGTCGATGCCACGGCGGATTTGATCAGTCCAGTCGCGGGCGATCTTGCGCGCCTCCTCGATGGTGACCGCGCCGTACTCGCCGATGTTGCAGCGCCTAGGGTTGTGCGAGCCGGGGAAGCGACGATAAAGCGCAAACTATGTGCGAAGTCTTGTGGGCGCGCACCATCAGCCCCGGCACTTGAGAGTCGTGCCGCTTGTCGCCGGGCCGCAGGGCGCGGATCCGTTGATCGGTGAGATTGATGCGGTTGGTCATCATACGCCTATTAGTTCTAGCGCCTTGGCGATCATCTCCTCGGTGGTCGCCTCTAAGCAATAACTTTCGAGCTGCTCAAACTGGTCGGTTCGGAGCAGCTCGTGGACGCGGTCGAAGAACAGATTCTCGGCCGCGATCTGACGTTCACTACCCCAGTCGTCATCGTTGATGCAACGGGCAGCGGCGGCAAGTTGGTGAAGGCTGGTCATTGTATGTCTCGCTCTAGGCTACGCCGGGGCTATATCAAAAGGAGGAAAGCCTCTGTAGCCTCGTGTACCTGAGGAAAACACGGCGTAGTGCCCGACACAATTATTCGCGGGCGTCCGACGTTATGAGACACAATGGTGTGTTACCGGAGGAAACTACTACTACGGCGGCTGTCCACAAGCATTGGCAGACCGTTCAAGCGGCGGACGGTTCAACGTAACGCGGAAACACCGGTACCGGCGCGGGCAGCGCCGCACCAGGCTTGATGCGCGTTACGCCGCCAAGCGCCGAAAAGTCACGTGCGTTGTCAGGGATGCCCAGACTATCCAGCAATTTTGCCGACGAGACCGGCATCGCCGGTTGCGCCAGAATGGCGATCTGCCTGATGACTTCGGCGGTCACGTACAACACAGTTCGTTGACGCGCGGGATCGGTTTTCGCCAGCGCCCACGGCGCCTCGCCCGCGAAATAGCGGTTGGCTTCGGCCACGACGGCCCAGACGGCGTTGAGCGCCTGATGGATTTGCTGGGTCGCCATGGCGGTCCGCGCCAATCCGATCATGCCATCGGCCTGCGCGAGGATCGCCCTGTCGTTGTCGGTGAAGGCGCCTGGTTCAGGCAGAACGCCCTCAAACTGTTTAGAAATCATCGATAACGAGCGCTGCGCCAGGTTGCCGAGATCGTTGGCGAGATCGGCATTGATGCGCGCCACGATGGCTTCGTGGTTATAGCTCCCGTCTTGCCCGAACGGCACCTCGCGCAAGAAGAAGTAGCGCATCTGGTCGACGCCATACTGATTGGCGAGATTGAAGGGGTCGACGACGTTGCCGATCGATTTCGACATCTTCTCGCCCTTGTTGAACAGAAAACCATGGGCATAGACGCGCTTTTGCACCGGAATTCCTGCCGACATCAGGAACGCCGGCCAGTACACCGCGTGAAAGCGGATAATGTCCTTGCCGATGATATGCACGTCGGCCGGCCAGTAGCGCCAGTTCGCATCGTTCTCATCGGGAAATCCCACGCCGGTGATGTAGTTGGTCAAGGCATCGACCCACACATACATGACGTGTTCGGAATCACCGGGGACCTTGACGCCCCAGTCGAACGTGGTGCGCGATATCGACAGGTCTCTCAATCCGCTTTTGACGAAGCTGACGACTTCGTTCCTGCGGGAATCCGGTCCGATGAAATCGGGTTGAGCGGCGTAGAGCGCGAGTAATTTGTCCTGATAGGAAGACAATTTGAAGAAATAACTCTTCTCCTCGACCCATTCGACAGGCGAGCCCTGCGGCCCGCGCCGCACCTTGTCGTCGCCGACAACAGTTTCGTCCTCGGCGTAATAGGCCTCGTCGCGTACCGAATACCAGCCGGCATAGCTATCCAGATAGATGTCGCCATTGGCAGCCATGCGCTGCCATATCTCCTTGCTGGAGCGATGATGTTGTTCCTCGGACGTTCGGATGAAGCGGTCGAACGAGATGTTGAGACGTTCATCCATCTCCTTGAACCGCGCGGCGTTGCGCGTTGCAACGTCCAGCGTAGGCAGTTTTTCCTGTTCGGCGGCCTGAACCATCTTGAGGCCGTGCTCGTCCGTTCCGGTAAGAAAAAAGACATCCTTGCCGTCGTGGCGCTGAAAACGCGCCAATGCATCGGTCGCGATCGCTTCATAGGCGTGACCGATATGTGGCACACCGTTCGGGTAGGCGATGGCGGTTGTGATGTAGAACGATTTTCTCTCCGGCGGCGCCGGCGACTTTGCGACGCGAGGGGTGCTCGCTGCACCGGCCTTTGCGTCTTTGATACCCGAAGCCGTGCTTCCGGAATCACGCGTCTTGTTCACGGTTGAGCCTGGTTTATTCGACTTTGCTTTGTTCGGTGATTTCGTTGACCACTTTTTCGAGGTCTTCTTCGCGGTCGCCGTTTTTCTTTTTGTCCCCCTAGTTTTCTTCGTCGCGCGCTTGCTTGTCTTTGCGGGCTTTTTCAGCGTCGACACTCTGGCGGACGCGCGACGGGATTTGCGGGCTGGCTTTACGCCTCGCCTCTTGACAGTTTTCTTCTTGGCGGTCGCCACCACAATTTCCTTTTATTGCTCGAACAAAGATTTTTGGGGATGACCACGAGCGAAGCGCCTAGGGCGTCACCTCCGCAAGCAGCCCGAACACCGAGAAAACCAGCGGTTTTCGTTCAAGATTGTATTCTGCGGTGTCGCGTGCGGCGCGATTGATCTTTTCCCACACCTCCGCCAGCCGTGCAAGGCGGGGAAGGTCCGCGTTGGCATTGGCGTCGTCGGCGCGCAAGCGCTCGCTCACCCAGCGATCGATGCTGTCGATGAATGTGGCAAGAGCCACCCGGTCGCTGCCGCCGAGCGCGTCACCGAGCGCGTGAAGCTCGCGCGGATCGATCAGCGGCAGGGTCGCAAGCAGAGCCGCGGTCCGCTGGTGAAGTTTCAGGGCGTCCCCACCGAGCAGGGTAAGCGCGCGCGCGACGCTCCCCTCCGCCTCCTCTGCTGCCTCAACGAGCGCGGGATCGTCGACCGCGATGTTTGCGGCTTCAGCGGCGGCGTGGATGACGTCGTCGGCGGCAAGCGGCCGCAGCGGCAATTTTCGGCAGCGCGACAGAATTGTCGGCAGCACCCGCCCAGGCGCATGACTGACGAGAAGGAAAAGCGATTGCTGCGGCGGCTCCTCGAGAAATCTTGAGTAGTGCGTTGGCCGCGTTGGGATTGAGTTCATCGACGGTATCGACGATGCAGACCCGCCAGCCCTCGACGGCCGCGGTCGAGCCAAAAAACGAAATCGTCTCCCGGGTTTCGTCAACCGTGATCACGGTCCGCATCACGCCCTTGTCGTTCAGGGTCCGCTCGAGCGTGAGCAGTCCGCCGTGTGCGCCGGCGGCGACATGGCGGGCGACCGGATCGGACGGATCGACCCAAAGCGTCTCGGCGTGTTGCACATCGGATGTCAGCGGATTGCGATGTGCAAGCACGAACCGCGCCATTCGATAGGCCAGCGTCGCCTTGCCGATGCCCTGTGCCCCGCCGATTAACCAGGCATGAGGAATGCGGCCACTGCGGTAGGCACCTAGCAACGCCATTTCGGCTTCGCGATGTCCGAAAAGTGAGGTCGTTTCTCGCGGATGAACGGCCACGATCTGCGGCTCGACCTGACGGGCGCTCATGCGGAACTGGCCACGTTGCCGGCGTCGACTACAAAGAAACGGTCGCGAACCGCGGCCCATACGATGGCGGCGACAGTGTTGGCGTCGGCATTCGCATCGATCAACACGCATCGCCCGGGATTATCGGCGGCGATTTGCCGGTACGCGTCGCGTAATTCCTGATGAAACTTGAGGTCCTCCGCCTCGAATCGGTCGGGCGCGCCGGCGCCGCGCCTGACCGCCGCGCGCTTCGTGCCCACCTCCACCGGGACATCCAGGATGATCGTCAGATCGGGCTTGAGATCGCCGATGGTTACCCTCTCCATCGCATTGAGAACGGCGGGAGCGACGTTGCCCAACCTGCCCTGATACGCTCGAGTCGAATCCGAGAACCGGTCGCACAGCACCCATACACCTTGATTCAGCGCAGGCTTGATGACGGTGCGAACATGGTCGTCGCGCGCGGCTGCAAACAGCAGCGTTTCCGCCTCCGGGCCCAACAGCTTGCCCATGCCGGACAGCACGAGATGCCTGATGATTTCCGCCCCCGGCGATCCGCCGGGCTCGCGTGTGACGATGACGCGCAACTTCGCGGCGTCCAGACGTTCTGCGAGCGTCTTGATTTGCGTGGATTTGCCGGATCCCTCGCCGCCTTCAAAGGAGATGAATTGTCCGCGCCCGGTTGCCCTTTTGATCCCTGCCTCGGCCATCACTAAAGCTTCTCGGCGCCCAGGCGAAACATGCCGATGACGAGTTCGCTCGCACCATCGATCGCCCGTCGCATCGTCGATCCCTTTCCGACCGATTCCGCCGCATAAACCGGCGCCTCCATCGCGAGGTTGGCGCCGCGCCAGACCCTGACAACTCCTACCGGCTGACCGGACTCGACCGGTGCACGCACCGGCCCCTTATAAACCACGCGCGCGATCAATTTGTCGGAACCGTTTTTCTGTACCATCACCTTGATCGGTTCGGGGCTGGCAAGCCTGACCGAGCGGTTCGCACCGCCAAAGACCTTGGCGTAGCCGATCGGCTGCTGAGCGGCGAACAGCGTCCTCGCTTCGAAATTGCGAAATCCCCATTCGAGCATCTTTTTCGCCTCGGAGGCGCGATCGTCGGGATCGTCGAGACCGTTGACGACGACGATCAACCGCATGCCATTTTGCACGGCGGAGCCGACCATGCCGTAGCCGCCCTCCTTGGTAAATCCGGTCTTCAGTCCATCGGCGCCATCGAATGAGGTCAGGAGCGGGTTGCGGTTCTGCTGCCTGATCTTGTTCCAGGTAAATTCGCGCTCGCCAAACAGCTTGTAGAAATCGGGATAGGTCTGGATCAGGTAGCGCGCGAGTTTTGCGATTTCACGCACCGTCATCTTGTTGCCGGGATCGGGCAGCCCGTTGGAATTGGCAAAGGTCGATTGCGTCAATCCAAGCTCGCGGGCGCGCTTGGTCATCATATCGGCGAAAATGCGCTCGTTGCCGGCGATTCCTTCCGCCAGGATCATGCAGGCGTCGTTGCCATTCTGGACGATGGCGCCGTGCAACAGGTCGTCTACCGAAATCTTGCTGTGAATTGCCGCGAACATCGTCGGTCCGCCCGCGGGGGCGCCGCCCTTTCGCCATGCGTTATCGCTGACACGATACTCATCCGTGAGCTTGATCTCGCCCTGCTTGATGGCATGGAACACGGTTTCCGCCGTCATCAGCGTCATCATGCTGGACGGCGCCCTCAACTCATCCGCATTCTTCTCGGACAGGACGCTGCCGCTTGAGGCTTCGATCAGGATTGCGGTCGGTGCATCGCCATCGAATCCGCCTTCATCTTTCCTGGCCCCCTGCACACTGTTGTTGGCGGCGTACACCATGCCGCCCCAACCGACGGCCGCAGCGACGGCGGCCGCGATCAGGCCACGCCAAGGGCGTCCTTTCGCGGGCCCTGACTTGCGGGACGGTGATATTTCGACTGCCATCGATGATGCCCTGAGGCCGGCGTTCTAACAGTTGGAAGTATCGCAAACAACACAGGTTTTTCGGGCTATCGCGAAGCTGATCCGGGGACGGCGCTGTTCAAGCAATCCTATCGTGTCGCCACTGCCGATCCCTCAACAAAATCCCCGAAACAAGGCGGAAAAGCGATGCCATCTTCGCGCGCAATCTCCGCCAACGGGATCGCACGCCGCGATGCTCCGCCCCGACGAGGAATTCGGTCATCGCCGGCCCGATCGGCGCCAAACATGCCGCTGACATGGAACGGGTTCTGCCGGAGCGTACGAAAGAAGCTCATCATCGACGGCGCAGGCCACAGGATTCAGCAGGAACGCGTCGATGAGGTCAATGCGACCTTGATTGCTTTTTCCAAGAAGATTGTGGATCGGCCGACAGGTCCCGCGGCTCAATAAAGCCCGCGCCCGGCCAGCAGCTCGCTCGGCCCGCGCGGGTCGATCGGTGCATAGGCGGAAACCGGCCTGACGTCGGGGGCATACCGATCGTCATTTTCATATGACACGGAGCGTGGGTTTTCGATCAAACGCCCGACCGAACGCATACGGCTGGAAGCGGACATCTCCGACGTGGCGTTGATCGATGCCATGTCGGCCGAAGTATTGCCGAGGCTATACGGCCGTCCCTCCGGCATCGGAACCTCACCCCGGATCGAACGGGCGGAAGTCGGAATCTCCGGAACGAACGGGCGGGCGGACGCCACCCGAACCAAAGAGGGCGATGGCGCGGGCACACCGGTGCGCAACGTCGCAACCAGCTGCCGGTCGTCGGAACCCTCAAGCGGCGCACGGGCGACATACTCGACTCGCACGCGCGCAACGCCATTGCCTTTGAATTCAAGTAATTCGGCGGCCTTGTTCGAGACATCGATCAGCCGGTTACCGTGGTAAGGCCCTCGGTCATTGACCCGGACGATTACCGATTTGCCGTTGCCGAGATTTGTTACCCGCGCATAACACGGCATCGGAAGCGTCGGGTGGGCGGCCGTCAGCGACGCCATGTCGAAGACTTCGCCATTGGCGGTCAGGCGGCCATGAAAATCATCGCCATACCAGGAGGCCAAACCCTCCGCACGGTAGCTGGTGTCTTCTTCCGGTACGTAAATCCGTCCGGCAACGGTATAGGGCTTGCCAACGCGATAGGTGCCCCCGCCCTTAGGCACAGGTTCGCCGAAAGCAACGACTCGGGGGCTGGACGAAACGCCATATATAGGATCGACCCGGCTGGCGAACTTGCCCGACGAGGCGCAGTTGGCGAGAGCAAGGCATGCCGCCATGGCGGCCGCGCTTCGCGCCATCAGGAGAATCTGATTTGACCGTCGAATCCCCATCCGCCCCAATTACCATTCAACCGCCCGCATGCCCACTTCGAGGCATTTGGCGATTATACGCCCCGATGCAGCCCACCTCCACATCAAGCGATGACGATATCGCATTCGGAACACGGCGGAAATGGGGAGAGCACCGGGGTGGTAAATCAATCGTTGCGATGAAACCTGCCCGAGTCGGCTTCAACGGTAGCTTGCAATCCGCGCGGGCGCGCTCACACGATGCGACGCATCGGGAAGGGTGGCGTTTGAATTAGGGCGGCAATTTTGACATCTGAGGGAGGCCGTGGGCGGCAGATATCCCTCAGTGCAATTGTGTTGGACTTTCAACGGATAGTGCCCTGCCCTTCACGTTCCCGGATAGCTTCAATTCCAGCTACTATTTGCTCTAGGAGCCGCCAGCGTTCCACGCACCTCAATTTTCGAGAGATGTCCCGCGCTCCTGAACGCCGGTACGGCGGGGGCGAAAAGAAAATGAGAGTAATCGCGCTACTATTTTTATTTGGCACGCTTTCCGAGTTCGCGATCGCGCAAAGCTCGCTATGCCGGTTCGTTCCCAAGGCCAGCGATCGACTGGTTTGTTACGATAAGGCCACGCCGCCGACGGCGGCGGACAAGCCGGCGAAGTCGAAAACTGCAACTCCAGCCGACGCGCCGGCACAGACGATCGATATGCTCGCCGTTGAAAACTCAAAATTGGACGCCAGGCTTAAAACGATCTGTCGCGGCTGCTGAACGGTCCACGCTCGCCTCTTATTGTCTCGCACGATCCTGGCGCGCGCGGAAGATCGGCCGCTGAAGCCGAAATCGTTCCCGTTCTCAAATGATTCTTTTGTTCCCGTTCCCGGAACTCGAGCAACGGGTTCCGAGTATCCGTGCAGGTCTTTTTTGCCACGGAGAACGCCATGAAAGACGCAAAGCCGCGAGCCCCCGACCCGCATGATTTGGATTCCCAGGCGGCCCGGGCTTTCGAGGAAGCCTGCGGGATGCCGGATGGGCCTGAGCGGACGGACTCACTCAAACAAGCCAATCAGCTTTGCACGGCGGCCGTCACGTACGGCTGGCTGTTCTCAAAGGAACTTAGAGCGCCGGATTAGATCGCCCAACCGGGCTGTCCCGGAGCCGCACCCGACCGGTGTCGGTTACCAATTCGTTGTCAGACACCGCGTGGTTTTGGAGAGCCCGTTCATGAGGTCGTTAGAGTTTTAGACTAAGGCTGCACAATGATTGAGCGACGTGCAGCCCAACGAAAGCGTGTCTTCAAGGCCGGGTCGATTGAATTCGACGGTGCCGGCGTGGATTGCACGATTCGCAATATTTCCGCCCTTGGAGCCGGGATCGAAGTGACGAACCCCGTCGGCATTCCCCACGAGGTCACGCTGCGTATTCTGACCCAGCACGTACGTCAGCACTGCTATGTTGTCTGGCGCAAGGAAAAACGCTTGGGCGTTACGTTCTTTCCCCTGGCGTGCTAGAATTTGGCGGGGTGATGTGCAGGTAAGTCGAGAGGAAACGAGAATGTGGATTTCGGTTAAATTTCTGACCATTTCGGCCCTGTTAGCAACCAGCCTGACGGCATTCGCCGCTCCCGGGCGGGCGGCACCGATAGGCGAACCGCTTGCCCTTGCGAAAACGGCCCCAAATGTGACCCAGCCGGTTTACTGGAGAGGAAGAGGCTGGGGATGGGGTGCCCCGGTGGCCGGCGGCCTTGTGGCGGGCGCACTGATCGGTGGCGCGCTGGCTGCGCCCTACTATGCTCCCGGCTATTATCCCGGCCCCGCCTATTATGGCCAGCCCGGTTATGGCCCGCCGCCCGCCGCATATGGTCCGCCTCCCGGTGATGCGGTCGGCTACTGCATGCAGCGCTTCAGGTCATACGATCCGGCCAGCGGAACATATCTCGGCAACGACGGATATCGTCATCCATGTCCGTGAATAAAACGAGCCGACTTGCTCCCTGAGTTTTACGCGTTGGAAGAGTCGAAAGGCCGCCGTCGGGCGGTCTTTCTTGTTTGCGCACCGTCTGTCAATTGGGGGCTTTCGCCGTCTCCAGCCAATTGCTAAGCCCCTCAATTCAAGCGACGGAAGGGTGGCCGAGTGGTTTAAGGCACCGGTCTTGAAATTCGCTTGATGGTGTGCGTTCTCGTTCCGTATCATCCCAACAAGGCCCATATTTATTGGGCCTTTCTCGCATCTCCAGGAAGCCATGACCTCTCCTGTCCCCCCTGGTGTGCGGCAGTTGGGTAGCAAAATGGTAGCAGGCGGTTCGCTAGTCGTTCCCCAAAGAAGGAACCGGAGCGCGGCAGCCTCGATCACCCTGTCTTTGATTGCTGTCAGTGAAGTAATGCCGCCGCTAGAGTCTCCTTCTGGCACGAAATTAGCCTGTCTTTGGGCAGCCGACTTGGATCATCACGCCCTAGCCGGTCAGGCTCGGTGTGCGCGCATTCGCCCGGAAGCCTTCACGCGAACCAAGTAGCCAAAGTCCTTGTCTGCCTCGGCCTGTGGCAACTCGAACCTTTTGGGTCGCCAGCCGTTGCGATAATCCTGTCCGTTTTTGGTGCGTAGGAGGCCCGAAAATGAGCTCTCTCGAACAGCGCAGAGCAATTGTCACCACAGAAGGACACGGAACGCCCACCGCTCAGGGGGAAATAAGACAAGGGTTATTATTCAGGCAGGCGGTGCTGATCGCCGCTATGGTGCAGGCAATGACGGCGTGGGTCTATGCTCTAGGATGGGTCGCAATTAAGCTCATCTAGCCCAAGCATCCAGGCCATCAGGACGAGCGATGGTGTCCACGCCAGCATCGCTCCCAAACAAAGTGTTTGTAGGCTTGTCATAACCGCCCCCGGTATGATTGCGCC
Source organism: uncultured Alphaproteobacteria bacterium (assembly GCA_963732455.1). Taxonomy (GTDB): domain Bacteria; phylum Pseudomonadota; class Alphaproteobacteria; order Rhizobiales; family Xanthobacteraceae; genus Bradyrhizobium. Next base: position 158,600 of record CAVSZM010000015.1, read on the forward strand.
CCTGACGGTAATTCCCACTAGCCAGGGAAATCTTGTTCCAAAGAGGAGCCGGCCCTTCAAAAGAGTTTTTGTTGGGGCAAGTAATATCATTTTGCACAGCTTATTTCAGGTTGCATTTTCGAGCCCTGGATTTGCAAATTCGCGTCCCGGCTCCTATTTTAGGTGCATGAACAAAGCTTTCGAATTCTGCATTCCGACGCGCGGAACCGAGGTTCCCACCCGTGCGGATTGGCTCCACGAAATCAAATATGACGGGTATCGGTTGCGCGTTGAGCGCGACGGCGACCGCGTGCGCCTGATCACTCGCAACGGCTATGACTGGACCAAACGATATCCGTGGATTGTCGAGTCCGCGCTGAAGAACCGAATGAGGCAGTTCGTGATCGACGGCGAGGCCGTCATCCTCGGCGTCGATGGTGTCTCCGATTTCGACGCGCTGCATTCCGGCAAGCACAACGAGGAAGTTCAGCTCTATGCCTTCGATATGCTCGCCGGTGACGGCGACGACATGCGCGCACTTCCTCTCTCGATGCGGAAGGCGAACCTCGCGCGGTTGTTGGCACGGCGCGCCGACGGCATTTTCGTCGCGCCGTTTGAACAGGGCGAGATCGGCCCGGACCTGTTTCGGGCCGCCTGCAACATGGGGCTGGAGGGTCTGGTATCGAAGCGCCAAGATCGGCCCTATCGCGCTGGCCGGTCGCCGAATTGGATCAAGGTGAAGGACCGCAACCATCCTGCGATGAGCAGGGTCAGGGATTCGTTCTGACGTTCCGCGTCACCGTTATCGGCGGCAAGCGCAAAGCCGCTTTCGGGCAGCTTTCTTACCGCAACGCAAGGCTACGCAACCCGAGGCCGAAAGCACGGTTCCGCCCTGGTGGTAGGGGCACCTAAACCGAAGGCACGGCCCCGCCCTTTGCTAGGGGGCTTGGTGCTGCGCACAAATCCACAGTCGCGTTCCTGAGTCGCCCGCCGAATAGACGGAGACGGCCAAAAAGGGTACATTCCGTAAAACCGCGTTCCACTAGTGGAAAGGAAGAGCCGGTACCGCGACAGCTTTGGGCCATGGGACAGGCTACTCGACCAACTTGCCCCGACTGTGGGGCTAACATGATCCTTGCGCTGCCTCCCGGCGGCAAGGGACGGCGCACGTTTCAGTGCTTTGAATGCGACCGCCCCGACCCGTTGAAAACGGATGAGGTCAAGGGCTGGTTTAAGAGCGAGCTACAGCCGCCGAAGTAAGTTGCCTTCGGGCGCCTTTGTTTCGCCAGCCGATTGTCCCGCCAGTCCGGCACCCACTTCAAATGTAAACGTGCCGGGATAACAGCACGAGTGCCGCTATCACTACTGACCCGCCGATTAGCCAGACTACGAACGAATTGAACTGAAACGCTGGTCGATACGGCTTCCGCCAGTGACGAGCCATCGGAACCCCTCACTTTCGTGCAGGGAGGATAGCGGCGTTTAACCGGCCTGCCCTTCAAATTTCAGTAATCGAATTCCGGCGTTTCAACGGGACGGAGGATGACATGGCTCAGCTCAAGGGCGACGATGAAGCCTACGAAGATCGGTTGGTGATCTTAGAAGATTTAGGCATTGAGGAAAATGCGTTGGAACATGATGAGTTTACTGACGAGGTAAGTGCCTCAACCGACGAGGCGGCGGTTAGAAGATTTTTTGCTAGAGCATTTCAGGAATGGGCTAACGGCAATGTAGAAGGAACAGCCGAAGAAATCTTCGACGCGGTGGTTACTCTCCTTGATAGCGACGAATAACAAAAAGAACCGCTCGGATTATTCAACCACTGTTCCAAACAAGAACAGTGAACGTCCGCCGCTGAAATCGGACTCACCCGCTAACAGTTCTGCGCCCCATACGGCTAGCCGCTAGCGGGATGCTCGCCAAGCCGGTAGCCTGCTAAGACTCATCCATGGCCTTCAACCGGAAACACACATGGTACGTCTCGTTCTACGGACCCCGAGTCCCTACGGTACCCGGCGATCGAGCAATTCCACGGGTTACCCAAACATTTCAGACCGAGACTGAGGCTAAGGAATTTGCGCGCTTGAAGGTCGCTGCGCGGCTAACTGTCAACGCGGGCACCATTAATCCACATGCGCCAAGGCAAACCGACGCATCCAACTAGCCAAAGAAAACGGCTCCAATGGTCGCGGATGACCGGAGCCGTCGAGTTAGGTATGCAGATGCAAATAAGTCGGTGGGCTTCGCAACGAAGCCGTCGGTTTGAGAGCGTGGCAACGAGGCACTTAAAATCGTTAAACTTGTGATATTAATCACCGACACGCTCTCCTTAAACGTGGTTATTGCTCTTGCTGGGGGGATTTCATGGCCCCGGCCGTGAAATTGAACGCCGCCAAGTGAACACTCCACGCTTGGCGGCGTTCGGTAGTCGTCTAAAAGTCAATCCACTATCGTCGGAAATCGAAGGCCAGCATTGATGGCCGCGTGATCTGCGATCTTCACGTTTGAATGAGAAGCCGCCTTCGGGCGGCTTTTTCTTTGCGTAGCGCAGGCTCGCTCGAATTGACTCAATGAACCAAGTTCTGTGTCTCTTGATGGAGTATCACGATGTTGAGAGTTCCGTGCTGCGCCACTTCATCGCCATCAGTCTGAACAATTTTTAACGAAGTCGGGAGGTAGTTGCTGGATTTGAATGGTGTACTGCCCTCCTTTGGGGAGGTGGTGCAGCACTCAACAACCAAGACCGCGCGGCGGAAGCGGCGACGGCAAAATTGAAAGGGTGGTGCGCGGGCGGATGTAACCCGGCACGCCTATGGCCCCGGCGCAATCCGGGGCCATACTTTTGGTAGGTCACCTCGTTGCGTTCTTACCGGCCAACTAGAGGAAAGCAAATCATGAACAAAATCTGCTTGGCTATGATTACTGGCGCCGCGCTCACCTCAACCGACGGCATCGCAAATGCGCAAGGAACCGGAACAAACTCTGGATCGAGCGTCACGGTTTTCAACCAGTGCTTGGACCTAACCGGTACGATTCGTGATAAGAAAGAAACGGATGTTGCTAGTTCTAGCGAAACGTCCTCGAATACCAGCAGCACGGTCGGCACCGCATCGTCCTCGAATACCAGCAGCAGCACGGTCAGCTCCGCATCGCCCTCGAATACCAGCAACACGGTCGGCTCCGCATCGTCGGTTAACCCCATGGGCAACGACGCGCATCCGGGCGCATTGCCTCCGGGCGCATTACCATTTTGCACTGATTGAAGGCATCCAAACTATCTCATCGCTGGTCAAGCGAACGCTGCCATGAAACGGCGGCGACGGTTGCCGACCCAATTCAGTTGCGAATAGCAGCGCTTCTAGGAGTCGGCGAGGATAAATGACTCACCTCCGGGAGCGACCGGGTCATGAACAAATCAGTTTCAGTTCCTTCAATCCGCGCCATTACCCGAAGATATCATCAGCTACAGGTTCTCAGGCAACTCGTGAAGCGAGCCGAGAGCGTGGATAGTGGTCGGCACCCCGTAAGACATTCGTCCTGCAGACACAGATAAACAGCGGACGGAAGAGCCGCCGATCCGTTCAACGAGCATGATAATGGGATGGGATGACCCTCGCCTCACATTGGGCACGGTTGCACCACGCGAGATCATGCGCCGCCTTGGTCTTGCCGGTGACGAGGTGCCGTCATTGCTTGAGGGCTTCATCGACCGCCATCTCGGTCCGGATCGCCAGCTTACCTTGCGGCTCGCCTGACCGATCCCGACCGCTTCTTCGCCCACGCTGTTTCTAGGGAACAAGCTGTGTGTGATCGGGCGATGATCGGTATCGAACGTTTCGAATCGAATTTTGCGCTGGAACCGGAACTTCAAGTTCACAGGCGTGTGAAATGCCGGAACGTCCTCTGTCAGAATTGATTGAACTTTATCACCTAACGGAGGAAATCTATGACGAAGCTGAAATTTCTCGCCGCCGTTGCGGCGCTCTCGACCTTGATGGCCGTCCCGGCGACCGCGCGGGAGGTCTATCACCATGGGCATCACTACCACCACTACTACTACAATCGCGGCGTCGGGCCGATAGGCGCCGCCGCGGGTATCGCCGGTGCCGCAATCGGAACGGCCGCCGATATCGCGACCGCGCCATTTCGGGGCGCCTATGCTTACGACCGGCGCGGCTACTACGACCCGTATTATGGGCGCAGATGGTAGGCGGCAAAGGCGGCCGGATTGGCCGCCTTTTTCCTCACGCTCCGGGGAACGGGATGAAGAAATCAGACCTCAGCTGCCCTGAATGCGGCGCTGGCTATCGGCGAATCGAATTGGATTCCGGGTCGGGCAGATACCGCTGCCTCGTTTGCGATCACGTTCTCGAAATATTTGATGGATCGAAAACGGTCGCGATCCGGCTCACGGTTCAGCCGACCCTCTCGTCTTTTACTTGAAAACGGTGGCCGACGAGACAGCGCCCGGCCTGCCGCCTCACGTCCAGCAATGGCGATGGACCTGCAACATCTACGGCAAGCCCGATGGTTGCGGCAGTGGATCGGGCGACGATCTCGATGACTGCAAGGGTCGGTTCAAATCGGCATGGGCAACGTTGCGGGCGGGGCTGACCGACGCTGACATCGCCTTGGCTTTCGAGATGCGGCGCTCTTAGCCCTTTGCCGCATTGACTCAAAGTGTGGGTTTCCAGCCAACCCGCGCTAAATGTGCCGGCGAATCATCTATCGTTCACGGCATGGTGACGCGCGACGCAATCATGGCCGAGTTGTTGGAGATTGAGGCGCTGCTTCAAGACGATCGGCTCAATGACGACGATCGTCACGCCCTACACGGCGCACAGCAGGCGCTTCGCAACGTCTTGGAGGCCGACACATGGCATCCGGCACCGCAGACGTTCTATCGCATCGATAATAGGCCTAGCGAAATCATCTCGTTTTTGACGCACTGAATAATTGCGCTGGCGGAATCGCCGACTATCTTTCCGCCGATGACCACCCACGCGCTACGCTCAATCGGTTCAAATGATTATGCCTGGCGATGTTTCACTTCCCATACCCAGCCACTAAATCAAGTGGTTTTGGGACCTTCGGCGTTCCGTAAGGAAAGCAGATGGTCGATTTGACGGTCACGCCAGCCGCGATCCTTCTTTGCGACCGTATCGAGACTGGCGGCAACGCAGTTATCGCAAATGAGAAGATTGTCCGGGCCTTGAACCAAGTACGAGACTTTGGGGCCGGGCCGCTTGCAGAATGAGCATACTGGAATGGTCATGGTTTCGCCTTCCGGGGCTTCACCACGGCCTTATACGCGGAAGCCATCGAGGAGGCGAAGGCGGCCAGGGACCGGAGGCCGTCTAGGGGCATTCGTTGAGTAGCCCGGTAGCTGCTTCTCGGGGGTAAAAAATCGCTCCACACCGACCCTATCTGAAACTCCCCGCCTGATCGGCGATTGTGTAGTCGGGTCAATCGCCGATCCGGGGCGATGACCTAGGCGCGGCTGAGGACCCCCAAAGGGGCAGCCTCAGCCGCGTCTCTGTCGCTCGCAACGTCATCCTGCGGGAGTCGCACATCACGGCGCGCTGGCGGGCATCGCACCTTGCGACCAACGCCGCTGCGGCATATCTCTTAGTCGGGTCATCGCCTACGCCCCCAGATTCCCTGGCGAATGGCCTAGCGCGGTCCTGCCCGCCCCCTAGCCCGCGGGGCCGCGTTTTTGCTCTAATTCCATCGACGTTTTCACGTGTCTTGCTCTTCCCATCGCCTTAGGCTCACGACAGTGTGCTGCCGGCTGCGAGGAACCTGCCGGGCGCAAGCTCGTTCGATCGATGGGTCGCCCCCTTCCGGACAGTAGGTCGTCGACCCGCGGCGAAGGTGCGGTCGGCTTGCTTCTCCTAGGCACGACAGACTGGCCGCGCTTTTGCTAAATAGCAAAGGGGGCTGCGCTCCAGGACGTTTGCCTCCGCTGACGGCATGACCCTCTCCGTAAAGGACGGCAATACACGCAAGCATCTGCATAACAATGCCAATGAGATGCAGTACATCGTCGAAGGCACCGGAACGATCTGGCTCGGTGATAAGGAAGTGCAGGTGAAACCGGGCGACCTCCTTGTCATCCCAAAGGGTACCCCGCATGGAGGCACCAAGCCTGACGGCCGCACGTTCAAGGTGATCGCGATCAAAACGCCGCCACAAGCACCTGACGATACCAAGTTGCTGGATTGAACGGCGCGCCTTCGTGCCTGGGCGCATCACGGCATCCGCACATCGTATCGCCGAATTGGATCAAGGTGAAGAACCGCAACCATCCCGCGATGAGTAGTGTCAGGGATTTGTTCTGACATCGGGGCGTCCGGTACCAGAGGCGATGATCAGCGCCTTGATGGCCTTGGCGCGCATCAATAGCCGCATCCAACGATTGACTATTTGTAACTTGTTCTAACGCCGCTGACTGTATTCGATAAGACATCCAAGCTCCGACGGGGGATATGATGCGCGGGCTAGTTGGATTGATTCTTGGGATGGGAATGATCTTCGCCTCATCGCCGGCATGGGCGCAAAGGTACGATCCGAACTATCCTGTTTGCATGGAAATTTACGGATCGGATGGCAGCGTCGTCGACTGCTTTTTCACATCAATGGCACAGTGCAAGGAAGGGGCCACAGGCATGGCCGGGATTTGCTTCAATAACCCCTATTACGTGGCACCCCCGGCAGAGGCGGCACCCGCGGAACAAACGGCACCCGCAGCCTCGGCGACCCCAGCCAGATCACCGCGGCGCTGACATTTCCCCTAGTCACGCCGCTTCACCGCCACATGCCGCGATGGCCTGAAAACCATTGCCCTGCGCGTCACCGTGATCGGCGTGGAAGCAAAAAGCCGCCACCGAATCTGACGACGGTGACGGCTTTCAAGTTTTGGCACCCCGAACGAATTGGCCACCCGGAGGACGGAGGCCACCACGCATTTGTGACTGCTTCGAGTTAAGCTAGCGTTACTTCAAAGAGGTGTTGATCGAGGTAAACACTGTGTTGAGGTTGGTGCCGAGGCCGTTGACCACGGCAATAATCGCAAGCGCAATACCGGCAGCGATCAGGCCGTATTCAATGGCGGTAGCACCAGCTTCGTCGGCTAGAAATTTTGCAAAAAGTCGCTTCATGTCTGCCCTCTGACTTGTGAACGTTCACAAGCGCGAAGATCGTTTGCAAGGGTCTAGGCTGGGTTAATCCGGCTTCCAAGTTTCATGAACATGGAACCGAGCTTAACGGTGACCTCATATGATTTGTAAAATGACACTGATCGCGAATGTCATCGATCGGATAAGGCGTGACCGACGACGAAATCCTCACCCTCCGCGCTACCATAATCGGCGGCAAGCGCTGGCCTGACGACTACACCGTAATCTGGCGCACCCTTCCCATCGGCAGGATCATGCTTGCGCCCGGACTGCCGCCGCACGTTCCGCAATGGCGATGGACCTGCAACTTCTATGGCAAGCCCGGAGGCGGCGGCAGCGGATCAGGCAATGATCTCGATGATTGCAAGCGGCAGTTTCGTGAGGCATGGGCAACGTCGCGGGCGGGGCTGACCGACGCCGACATCGCCTTGGCTTGCGAGATGCGGCGGATCTAGGAGCACGGCCCCGCCCTTTGCTAGGAGCTGGTGTAGGCAGAGCCGTTCCGAGTCACGGACCAGCGCGGCTCACGCGACCCGGTTGCGATAACCGGCGTTATGAGAATTGGTTCCCATGCGGAAGGAAAGCAAAAAAGCCGCCACCTTGCTGGCGGTGACGGCTTTTTACTACGACGATCTTGCGCCGCCGCAGACCGTGGAGTGCATCACAACCCCATAGGCCATTTCCGAACCTGACTGGCGGCAATTGCAATCGGGTTAAATCAATTGCTCAAAAACCCCATAAAGAGAACCCCGTCTGCGATGGGGGGTGCAGGCGGGGCGAGTCACGTAGGAATTTGCATCATACCACCCGAATTTCCGCGAGCATGAGCAATATTGACCAGAGTGCCGAGTCAATTCAGAGCGATTGAGGCCGACGAGTCAAACTTGACGCCGATCCGGTTTTCTCTGCGCCAGACGACGTAGCCGTGCTGACTCCAAACAACGTAGCCGTGCTGACTTATGTGTTGGGTCAGAATACGCAGCGTGACCTCGTGAGGGTTGCCGACGGGGTTTGCAACCTCGAGCCCTGCGCCCATAGGGGACAGATTGCGAATTACGCAATCGACTCCGGCACCATCGAATTCAATCGATCCGGCTTTAAAGACACGCTTTCGTTGTGGTGCACGTCGCTCATTCATACGCCCAGAAATTAGGCTCAAAGTTTAATCTAATGATGAACGACGATTCCGAAACGAGGCGGTGTTCGAAAATAAGTTGGTAACCACGGGTTGTTGCGCCTAGTGGCAATTGCCCCGAGGACAATCCCCGTTCTCGCTCGGCGCTGAAACGGTATCACTGAGCCCATGGCGTTCAGACTAATGCGGAGAATTAGCCAGCGAAATTGTTCATACCCCGGCAGCGATCCTCGGCTTCGCAGGCATCGGATTCATGGCCTATCGCCGGAAGTCAAAGCCAGCATTGATGGCCGCCTGATCCGCGACCATCAGGTTTGATTTGAAGAGCCGCCTTCGGGCGGCTTTTCGTTTGTGGCAGAGCGCGGTCTTCGGCATGGGGGCTCTTGGCAGCCTTGGGTGCGGGTTGGGTGCGGGTTTGGATCGGACGCGGCCTGACGCACATCAGACATACACTATGTTTGGATAAATCAGCGGCCGGTTGAAGTTGCTCACTCTCGGCACTGGCGCGCCATCCGGTTCTGTAAAACACAGCGCCACTGCGTCGGCTTCGTCAGGGCTCGGCACGCCCCTCCTCCTCATGTCTTCCTTGGCCTCCAGCAGGAGCCGTCCATCGCTGGTGAACTTGTAGCCGATGCTGGTCAGGTCACCCTGTAGGCTCGTGCTGTCCGGCAGAGAGAAGCGCCCCTCCAGTGCCTTGCGCAGATTGACGTACAACTCAGCGCGTCGGTTGGCAGGTCCACCGGCTGGCCTTCCGGTTTCATCGTACGGCGGCGGCTCAATCGGCTTGCCACCGAAATTCACGGCATTGATAACGCTGCCGTAGCCCTGCTCGACCAGCCGGTCATAAACACCCACACCCAGGCCGCCTACGTCGATATTGACCCGCACTGGTTTGTCTTCGCGAATGATCTTGGCAACCAGGCCCGCCACTTCCATTGTATCGAGCCCGCGCCTTGCTTCGATCTTCTCGATGCAGGAACCGCGACGCCACGCAATAGCGGTGCGATCCGCGCCCTTCCCGGCCGGATCGACGCCAATCATTAGCGGGCCATGGGGCGCGATATCCTCCTTGCGCGCTCTCAGAACGAGATCAGCGGGAATATAGCTGTCAAAGCTGGCCGCTATGAAAGCCTCAGAGGCCACCAGCGGATATTCCTGGCAGAAATATTCCTCAGAGCTGAAGCCGGAAATCTTGTTCCGACGCCAGCAAATCTGCTCGGCATCAAGACCGTGCAGCTCGGCAAGCTTGGTCTCTTCCGCCGTCATCACGAAATCATCGGGCAACTTGGCACGGTAAGCCGGATCAATCGACCATGGCAGAAACACAGCGGTAAACTCGCTGCCGCCCGACTCCGCCTTGCGCCAGAGCTTATGAAAGTCGTTGTAGCCGTTCGCCGTGGTCTCGATGATGATTTCGGTTCCGTCGATATCGGGAACGGTTTGCATCAACGCCGCCAGCTGTGTCGGCAGATCAACCCAAAATGCCGCTTCCGATGCATGGAGGATTTGAGCGGTGGCGCTGCGTCCCGAGCCCTCTTCGGTGGCAACCGAAACCAGATAGCCGGAGTCGATATTGTCAAAGATCAATTCTTCCGCATTCGAGGTGCCAGTCGATTGCCGCATGCCGTCGGGCATATATTCGTGAAAGCGCTTCACAAGCTGGAACAGGTTTTTGGATGCTACCTTTTCGTGCCCGATGATGATGGTTCGCAAACCCGGGATTGCTGGTGGTCTGCTTGTAGTACCGCGCGGCAACATAAGTGCTGATGCCGAGCTGGCGCGCCTTCAGGACGATTACGCGCACCCTGCCGGTTCTGGCGCGCTGTTCTTCAATGATCCGGTGCAATTCGCGCTGCGCAGGATTGAAGGTAAACGGCACCAGGCTTCCGGCTTTGGGCCTGATCTTGAGAAGCTCGGCAGCGAAGTATTCCAGATCGGTGTCGAGGCGCACGGCGTGGTCACCCGCCTGGCGAAGGTCTTTGATCCAATCCATTGGTGCAACGTCTCCTTGGGGAATGAAATTAGCTTTGATGAAAATCGGCAGGCGCTAGACGGCCTCTGCCAGATCGAAGCCATCTGCTTCAAGTCGGTCGATGACGCTGCGGCGGATGTACTCGCTGGGCGTCATGCACTTGCGTTGTGCCGCACGATCAATCAGCGGCGTTATGCGTGCCGGGCAGCGGACTTTGAGGGTGCCGCTAAAGCGCTTTTCGTCGGTCTTCATGGTTGGTCTCCTTTGGGGATTTGGACATAAAAAAACCCCGGGCGATTTCTCGCTCAGGGCTCGGTGCACCACCTTACGCGGCACATCAAAAAGCCCGCCGAATCAGGGCGGGCACAAATCTCGCTACTAACCTAGTATGCGCCTATTCGGGGCGCTTTGGCAATCAAAATGGGCACAAACGGCTCTTGCTGCGACACCGTGACTCAGCAAATCAACAGATACAACTCGCGATACTAATTCAACATCCCATACAAAGGGCGCCAATGTATGACAAACGGGGCACGATTGGGAAATAAACGATACCTGTGACTCAAAAGACTCAGTTTCGTCGTAGCGGGAACAATATACCCAAGCGGCGTGATCGCAGGCCGCTCAGACAGTCTCAGTCGCTCTCTCGCCGACGTCCGCTGTTGACCCGATATTGTTGCAAAAGTCTTTTTGGGGTGTCGAACGAAAATTCTTAGAACCGCTGATGCGTTTTACGCGTGGCGACGTGAGGGACCATATCGCTTCATCCAAAATCGACCACGGACCTTCCTGGCGGCTTTGAAAAGCTACGGAGCCGCAGAGAAGTCCAAGGATCAGCTTTTGCGAGATTTTTGGGGTTGTTCGATTTTCGACTTTTGCAACACAATCGACCCAACAACGGACTCAACTCGGACATCATTCCATGTCCGAAAGGTGCCAAGAACGGAAGTCCGCCAAATATCATTTCTTGATCCTCGTCGAGCAAAAAGAAAGACCGCCTCGCGGCGGTCTCTCCAAGTCTCACCGGTGCTCGATCAAGCAGCTCGCTTGAACGCTTCCCGCGCAGCCTCATTGGCGCGATCGAAGGCAGTGCGCGTTTCCGTCAAAGCTGCCATGAGTGCGGACCATGACTGGGTCCCCGCCTGGTTCAATTTCTCGAGTTTTTTCTCCGCCTCGACTGCATCGGCGTTCATACGCTTAACGGCGGCGTCGATATCGCCCCGACGCTCAGAAGCGAATCTCTTAGCGTCGGTGCCAAGCTTGTCGGCTGCTTCGCGCCACGCTTTCAATTGGGCATCGGCTTGAAGCTTGAACGTCGCCTGCTGGTGCTCGATTTGCTTGCCGAAGCTTTCGACGTATTTCTTGACCTCGACCTCGAACAAGCGCCAGTCAGCCTCTAGTTTTGCTTTTGCCTGGATCCAGGCGGCCTCGTTAGCTTCCGACTGCTTCTTCATGGTGTCGCGGAAATCATCACGCTGCTTGCGCAGGTCAGCAAGAACCTTCTTGGCCTTGTCGCGGACATCGGCCTGCACCTCGGCAGCCTTGCCCTCAAGCGATGTCACCGTTGCGTCCATTTCGTCGAGACGCTCCTTGGCCCAATTTGTAAAGAAGTGGATATTGCTTTGCGTAACCATTTGCTCGTCTCCATGAATGTCGAATGGTGCCGCCCCATGCTGCTCATTAACATGCCGCGCCAAGCTATTTTTTGATGTGAATCAATATCAAACCTAAGAGTGGTCCATGGTCTGACCGGACTTCACCCAAGAAGTTGCGGGTTCCGAAATGGGTCATTCGCGTCGTACTGACCGCCCGCCGATGACTTCCGGTCTTCCCCTGGAAACGGACATGGCGCTGCATCGCGATAATTGACGCTAACTGCACTCCTACTCAATCACCCGATCGGCGCGCGTCAAAAACAACTCGGGGATGTTCAACCCGAGCGCCCGAGCGGTGGTCAGGTTGACGAACAGCTCGAACTTGTCCGCCCGCTCAACCGGGAGATCGGCCGGCTTTGCCCCACGCAGTATCTTGTCGACATAGTCGCCCGCGCGGCGGAACAGGTCCGGAAAACTGGTGCCGAACGATACTAATCCCCCTGCTTCGACGTACTCGCGAGAGCCATAGATCGTCAGCAATCGGGCGCTCTGCGCCACGGTATTGATGCTAATTCTATGGATGTTGAAGAGCGGACTAGTCGAAACATAAAGCGCCTCTGCCCGATCCCTGAGCCCCCTGATGGCGGGCGCAATGTCTTCGGCTCGCCCGACTTCCGATATCGCCACATCGACACCGAGTGATCGAGCCGCCGACTGCACTTCGCGCAGCTCTGCCGCGTGTTGCGGATTTGAGGTGTGGTATAGGAAAGCCAGTCGGTGGAGACCCGGAGCAATCTCGCGCAAGATTTCGAGACGCTTGCCGGCTGTATCGCTCTGCTGAAGGGACAGGCCGGTGACGTTGCCGCCCGGACGCGCCAGTGAAGCGACAAGGCCGCTGCCGACCGGGTCCCCCACAGCAGTGAACACGATCGGAGTGCTCGACGTTGCCTGCATGGCCGCGACGACATTTCCAGTTGCGTGCGTGACAATGATATCGATCTTAAGTCCGAGCAACTCGGCAATGATCGCGGGCGAACGATCGAAGCGGCCCTCAGCCCAGCGATATTCGATCGCGACATTGCGGCCCTCAATCCAACCAAGCTCGCGCAGTCGTTGCACGAACGCATCGGTAAATTCCCGCTGGGCCGAAGCTGTGTTGGCGCCGAGAAATCCGATCTTAGGTAGCCGACCGGGTTGCTGCGCGCGCACGACCAGTGGCCATGCGGCGGCGGCACCGAGCACAGTGATGAACTCACGCCGCTTCATTGCTGGTCATACTCCGATGCCCCAGCCGAGCGTAAGCGATTTTACGGCGGAGGTCCAAACGGCCGAATGTCCGTTCCGGTCCAGGCTGTGTGAAAACTCAAACGCTGAACTTACGCGTAGAAATTCCATCTCGATTTTGTCGTTGCGGAAACCGATCGCACTGGTAGATGCTGCTGGTCGTAAGCGATTGAGAAAACAATTCTGAGCGTCCTCGGCTCAGACGCGTTTTCACACAGCCTGGGTCAAAACCGGAAAAGCTCGCAGCGAGCAAATGTCGTCCGCTGTTCACCCAACAACGGACATTACCAAGATACTTCGGAATGTCTGTTCGGTGCCAACAGCGGAAGTCAGCCTCCTCACTCGATCACCTCGTCGGCCACGTCGATGCGAGACTGGCTAGCGCCGTAGTGACCGACACGTTGCAACAATCTCCTGCGGTTCAGGTCGGTTGCGATAGTCTGCATCGACATGCGCGTAGGCAATACGGCCTGAACGATCAATCACGAATGTCCCAGGTACGGGAAGTATCCATCTCCCATCGGCATTTCGTTTCTCGAGATCGAGACCCGAGCTCTTCAGCACGTTCTTCGCAGCAGCATCCATCTCAAAGGTAAGACCGAACTGTTCGGCAACCTTGCCACCATGATCGATAAGGACTGGAAATCGTGAGCCTTCGGCGCTGGCACCGTCAGCGGAAGCTGGTGCGGCCTCCGGTGACACCGCAATTATGGCGGCGTTGGCGGCGGACAGCTGCGATTGAATTTCGAGCAATCCGCGGAGATAGATATTACAGTAGGCGCACCAGGTGCCACGATAGAAGACCACAACCAGAGAAGAGAATTTGCCGTGGGCCAGATGCTCGGCCAGTCTCCATGTCTCCGCCTCTGCCGTTGGCAATGAAAAGGCAGGTGCCAGGTCGCCGACACCAATGGCGTTTGTTCTCGCGCTCAACGCCTCAGTAGCGGGACCTATCTGGCCTCCAAACAGGAGGTTAGATTGCTCGACGCCTCTTCGCGCGATCAGTTTATCGGTGAATTCAGCGAGGGAAGCAGCAATGGGGACGGCAAACCCCGGATGTTCGCTCATGTTTCCTGCTCCGTGGCTATTTCCTTCTCACGGTTGGAGCATCAACCAAATCAGTGTGGACTTCAACTCCGCATAGTGTGTTGGTGTGGACGGCTCCAAGTCCGTTGTGGGTCATTCGCTACAGAAATGGACCGTCCGCGTCACGTCCGCTTTCCCCCCGATAGCGACCGAACTGCGGACATCGCCGGATGTCTCAAACGTGCCAAACTCGGAAGTCGCCGATCTTATTCGATCAATTCGTCGGCGCGGTCGAGCAGCGGCAGCGGCACGGTGAGGCATCGCGCGCAGGCTCGCCGTGCCTTTCGGCGTGCCGGCGATCGTGAAGGCGGGCGAGGTGCCCGAACAGCGCAGAATGCCGGCCCAGAAGGAGGCACTTAGCCCGCGAGCGCAGGCCACCAAAATCACGCTTGGTCGTCGCTCAGTTCCCTGCGATCGGCGCGGATCACAGCGCATAGCGCCACCAGAACGAGGCGGTGGCCGCGAGCGCCGTTCCGACATAGAGGACTTGGGCGATGCGATCCACGACGGCGCACAGACGCTTCCTGCCGGCGTGCCGCAATCGCTCGTGGCCGAAGCCGGCCAACATCGTCATCAAGCACAGCGCGAAGAAGACGTAGAAAATCTTTTCGACCGCGACCGTGTAGCCAACGTCGCCGAGTTGGTTGTCCACCGCCAGGAGCAGAACCGCGCTGGTCAGGATCGCGGTGACGGGGATCGTCACCCGCTCGCGGAACAGCGTTTCGGGGAAGAATAGCGTCGCGAACACGACGAGCGCGAGAAGAAATAACGGGAGCAGGTTTTTCAGCATGAAGATGCCCGAGCTGCGACGCAGCACGATCACAGTGTCGAAACCGGCGAATTCCGTTTTCAGCCCGCTGTCGAACAGCGCCGCCTTGCCCAGCGTGGAGCCGCTCGACAGGGAATTGACGAAATAGCGCAAACGCAGGAAGCGCCAGAGTTCAAGCCCGGAATAGGCGCCGTCCTCGACCAGCGAGCTTCGCTCGTCGGCGAGGCGCAAACCGAACCGGTCGATCACATAGGTGACGAGTTCCTGGCGCTGCTCTGTGTTGCGAAAATGCAGGAGAAGCTGCTGCGTATCAAACGGATAATTGTGCAACTCATAGCGCGCCTTGAAGTCCCCGTTGATCCGGTAAAGACGGTAATTGAGGCCGTCCTCCTGTCCGATCTGCAAGGGGCGCCCGGGATCGAAGGCGCCACTGTCCAGCAGGGCCGGAAACTGCACTTGTGTTTGGCCGTCGTCGTCGCCCGCAAAGCGCATCCAAAGATAAAAATCGACGTTGAACGTGCCTTGCTTCACGTCGATTCGATTCAGGCGGGCGATGTCGATCCCGGTATAGACCACGCGCTGGATCCAGTAATGTCGGTCGCCGAAGGAAACAACATGGCCCTTTTCCCGTTCCGCAGCGAGATCGATTCCATTAGGCTGATCGATGCCCACGAGTTGCAGCGGCGCCGTGACGAACCGGCCGTAACGGAAGAAACCCATTCGAATCGGACTCGGAATATCGCGATTCGCATTGAAATAGAGCCGCCCCGTCAGGCCGACTACCGCCGATTTCGGACCGTCGATCGCGGCTAGCGCGGCACGCACACGGTCCCGATCTGCACCTTTGCTGTCGGATCGATTTTTGACGGCAGCTCGTTTCAACGCTTCGATCATCAGGCGCGCGGCTTCATACGCACCGCCGGCAACCCAGCTTGGCGAGGTTTCCGCTTTCGCCTTGTAGTCGGCGGCAAAAGCCTGCGCCGCCACGCCGGCGCTGTCGAAAATCAGCGATGAAGCGGCATACAGATTCTCACTGAAGAAGCCCGGATGCGCCTTTTCCTCGGGCTCGTTGGTGAAAAATTGCAAATAGTTTTCGCGGGCTGCGCCCTGGGCTGCGATGATCGTTGCCTTGATGCCGCGGCGGCGCAGCGCCTTGACGATGTCTGCGCTAAAATCGGATGCCGCGCCGATGACGATAACGCCGGGTCCGGGCTCCTGCGCGGTGGCGTCCAGCGCCTCGTCCATCGATCGGATTTGACCCGCCGCGACGTCCAGCCCGAATACACGCAACTGCTCCGTCGGATAGCCCGCCGCGAATCCGCGCACAAAATTCTTGCCGTAGGAATCGCGGGTGTGAACGAGGCGGACCTTTGGCTCCCTCATCACTGCGCGCAGATGTTCCGCAATCGAGCGCGCCTGTGCGGATACCGGCGACAGCGCACGAAAATAGTAGTCATTGGCGGATGTCAGATCGTCGGCAGCCGCGCCTCCCGTGAGCGCCGGCATCCGCGCATCCTTATATGCCGGCCCTGCCGCGAGCGACGTGGAGCTGAGATCATGTCCGAGCACGGCGACGCACGGGCTGTCGGCGATCGCCTGCACATTCGTGCGCGCCACGGCTGGATCGCTTGCGTCGTCGAACGGAATAAGTTCTATCGGCCGTCCGCTGACGCCGCCCTTGGCGTTTACCTCGTCGATTGCCAGCTGCGCCGCGACCAGACTTTCGGCCCCAATCGGGGCGGACGTGCCGGACAGCGAACTGGCGAACGCAATGCGAATGGGCTCCGGGCGGGCCCAGAGGATGGCGGCCCAGGCGGCGGCGACCAGTAGGGCACCCCCCGCAACAACAGCAAGCCACGTTACACGCCGCAAGTCTGCCTCATCGTCGATCCCCGCATCGAAAGTTATAAACCGAGATTCTCCAGATGGATGCCTCGGTCGGGGCTGAGATTGCCAGCCGGTTTTTGCAAGCGAAATCTAGAACGTTCACCCGGTTGAGAGCGCGGTCCGGCGCTTCGCGGACCAACGCTTCGATGGCGGTCACCGCATCGCCGTCGGCCGACTGACGCAATACGCAGTGCTTCCGTTTCACTCGCCTGGATGCTGTCCATGGTCGAAACCTGTGCAGAAATCTCGCATCGCCGAGGGAGTTGCGCGGTCCCGCACGAACTTGTGTGAACCGACCCCTGCCCGGCGGCGGTCCGCCCGGATAACAATAGCACATCACGATGTGGCAGGAGACTGCTGCGCTGCGAGATTTCGATGCAGCCGAGGTCCGGAACGGGTCAAAATGCGACCTTCTACGGGTGTAGCGATGATTTCCGCTCCGCCCCTATGAAGCAGACATCACGGTCGGGAGTATACGATGGAGCCCAGTGCAGACCTTTCAACTATTCTAAACCGCATTCTTGATACAGCGGCGGATAACCTCAGGGTCGCAAAGATTTTGATTCAACTAGGTCTCGATCCCAACAACATCACCTTCGACGCACTGTTCAATCGGCTGATAGAAATTGTCCTGGCCAACATCACCCTCGCCAACATGTTCGGCTTGGTTGGTGCCATCTTCTTTGTCGCTACCTTACTGATGCAGACAATGGTTCCGCTGCGTGTCGCGAACATGGCCGGGTGCGCATTCTTGGCAACCTTTGGCGCGCTTACCGGAAGCGTCGCCACTTTTCTATATTATCTGCTGTTACTGCCGATCAATGCCGTTCGCCTCCGTCAGATGCTCAAACTCGTTAAGAAGGCACGTAACGCAACGCAGGGCGACATGCCGATGGAGTGGCTCAAACCGTTCATGACTGAACGCAGATATCGCCAGGGTGACATACTATTCAGGAAGGGTGATGCAGCTACCGAAATGTTCCTCACCGTCACTGGGAAGTTTCTAGTCAAGGAAATCGGCGTCGAGCTTCCGCCTGGAAGTATCGTGGGAGAATTTGGATTCCTTACGCCCAATAACCGACGAACCGGGGCGGTCGAGTGCATCGAAGACGGACAAGTCCTGACTATAACTTATGAAAGGCTACTTGAAATCTACTTTCAAAACCCGCAATTCGGCTATTACTTCCTCGTCCTGACCAGTCGGCGCCTCTTGGAAAACATCTCGCGGCTGGAGGGTATCATTGCACAAACGGCCGGACCGCAGACTGCGGCCTCGAGTGACATAGCTTAGGCTTTGACCCTCAATTGCTGCACACTTGGTAGACAGGAAGTCGCCACGCAATGTGGTTCCACGACGCAATGATGTCCGGTTCGGGGTCAAACTCGGAAGTGGCGGCGATTGCCAACCATGTCTGTTCTACCCCCAACAACAGACATTTGCGCCTTGAGCGAACACTTCCGTTTGGTGCCAGAACCGGAAGTCGTTGGCTTATTCGATCACCTCGTCGGCGATCGCAAGCACACCTGGCGGGATGGTAATGCCAAGCGCCTTAGCGGTTTTGAGATTGATCACTAGCTCGAATTTGGTCGGTCGCAAGGCCGGCAGCTCGGCCGGTTTCTCGCCCTTGAGAACGCGGCCAGCGTAGACGCCGGCGAGACGATAGGCGTCCGTGAGGCTCGTTCCATAGCTGATCAGACCACCCTCCGTCGCGTACTCGCGGTACTGATAGATCGCAGGCATCCCCTGACGCGCCGCTAGCGTCGGGATCAATTCGGGCCGCCTGCGGAACAATTCGCCCGTACCAACTAACAGCGCTTCTGCCTTGAGTTCCGGCAAGGTCGCAAACGCCGTGCTGATTTCAGCTTCGGTGCTGGCATTCAGAACATGGATTTTTAATCCAAGCGCACGCGCCGCCTCCTGCGTGTCCGTCGTCTGAGACTCGGCCCTCGGATCGATAGGGTTCACAAAAAAGCCGATCGTCGTAGCCGTCGGTATCAAGTCGTGCAACAGCCCCAATCGTTTCGATACCAACTCGGAACTCAACTGGCTTATGCCGGTGATATTGCCACCCGGCCTGCTAAGGCTAGCAATAAGGCCGAGTTTAATCGGGTCACCGGCCGTCTCGAATACGATCGGAATGGTCGTGGTGGCGGCTTTGGCAGCAAGGGCGGCGGGAGTGCCTGTAGCTGCGATCACGCTTACCTGCCGGCGCACCAGATCGGCCACTAATGCCGGAAGTCGTTCGTCGTGCCCCTCTGCCCAATAATATTCGATCGTGACGTTCTGGCCCTCGATGTAGCCAGCCTCTCTTACCCCTTTGCTGAAGGCGGTATGGAGGTCCCCATAGCCATTGGGGATGCCGCCGTTCAGAAAGCCGATAACAGGCAGCGCCGACTGCTGTGCGTGTGCAACGAGAGGCCACGTCACTGCACCGAACAAGAGAAGAGCAATGAAATTTCTTAGCTGCACACGCCCCCCAAGAATAGCCCTGCAATCCGGAAAGATTACCACTTTGCGATCCGGCAGCGAGTGAGAAAATGGGCTGGTTGTCCGAAATGAATCAAACTCGGAAGAGCTCATAGCGAGCATATGACGTCCGCTGTTCATCCAATAGCGGACTCCACTCGGACATCATTCCATGTCCGAAACGTGCCAACAGGCGACATACGCGGGCTTGACCCGATATAAAAGAGGCCGCCAACGGAGGCGGCCTTGCCTCCAATATAATTCTTTTCAGTTGCCCTACGGTAAAGTTGCACTGATAAATCTGTCCATGATCTATGGCGCGAGATTTGTCATCATCATTGCCTTTGTCTTATGCCCAATGGCACTACTGCGGGCAGAAGACAAAGAGCCATTCGCAGTGATTGAATTAGGAGCCGCAACGGAACGGAGTATCCAAGAGGGTACCTACGGCGTCGGGCCTTCGGCTTCGGTTGAGTTTCCGGTCATCAAGGACTGGCTTGAAATCGAAACCGGAATCTCACCATTATTCCGCCCAGGTCAGACCGAGTGGCAAGCTGATCTTCTCTTCAAGAAGCCGTTCACAATCAACGAACATGTCGAGTTTATGATCGGCGCGGGTCCGCAGTTGAGTTATGCAACTGCGGGCGGCGGGACGAAGATTGCGGGCGAGATCGCCCTCGAATGGATGGTTTGGCCTTCGAAAGACCGTAAGTTTGGTTGGTTCGTCGAGCCCACCTATAGCTACTCTTTCAGCAAAGGTCATGAGCAATCGTTGGGGGTGACCACGGGACTCACGATAGCGATTCCTTGACCGCCACGGGTCGCGGCTTAACGGCAACGGCGGAACGCACCAAAGGTCTTGGTTTGATCAAGAGCAAAGCACAGGTTTTGAATTTCTCTGAAAATCTTAAGGGAAAGAGGTGTCTGATGCGCAATCTGGCGAGATGGATATTTCTTGCTTTTGTGCTTGTTGTTGGGAGCGCAGGGCTGGGTGGTATACGTGCGCAAACCCAAACGGCTCCCGATCCGCAAGCTCATTACAAGTACGGGCAAGGCTATCAGCACTCCTTTGGCGATGCCGAGAAATGGGCCAAGGCGTTTGACGACCCTGCGCGCGATGCGTGGCAAAAGCCCGACGAGGTCTTGAATGCCCTTCACCTGCAACGGACAGACCGTGTCGTCGATCTAGGCGCGGGCACCGGATATTTCAGCGTCCGGATCGCCAGGCTCGTACCCGAAAGAAAGCTGTTTTCCGTTGATATTGAACCGGAAATGCTCCGTCACCTTCGTGAGCGTGCGCATCATGAAAATCTGAGCGTGCTGGTTCCGATACTGGCAAGCGCCGAGAGTGCCAATCGTCCCGAGCCAGTGGACCTTGTTCTTGTTGTCGACACGTACCACCACATCGATAACCGCAATGCTTACTTTTCCAAATTGAAAACGTCGTTGCGGCCTAACGGACGGCTGGCCGTTGTGGATTTTAAGGCGGATTCACCGGAGGGGCCACCGCTTGAACACCGCATTCCACCTGAAAAAGTAACGTCAGAACTGGAAGCCGCCGGCTATACACTTGTCGCGAACCACCCATTCTTGCCGAGGCAATATTTCTTAGTATTTCAAGCCAAGACTTCGTGAAAAAAAGCCAACATCAAACCAGCAGCCGAGCGGACCGCCTAACGTCTGCCGGGGGTCAGAAACGGAAGTCGCGGCCTTGCGTCGGGATGTCTGCTTTACGCCAGGCTGTCTCGGCATGTCCGGTTCGTGTGCCATGAACAGCCATGGCAGGTCCGATAGCAACCCGACCGTTTTTGTTGAATCCGACGCTTCCGGCGCTTAGCGTCCCCAGCGGTCCTGCCAGAGTTTCTCGCCGATCAGACAGGGGACACGCGGCTCCTTCTCGGCCACCGGCACAATCCGCCGCTCCGGCGTCCTGCCCGCGACTTCGAGCAGCAGCTTGGTTCGGATCGCCTCCTTGAACTTGTCGCGATCCTTGATCGACACCACGAAGGAACCCGGACCACCGATGACGCAGTCCTCGTAGTAGAAATCGAGGTTGTCGATATCCATCGTCACAAAGGACGGCTCTTTCACCATGATTGGCAGGCCATTGATGGTGATGCCTTTCTCCAGAGCTGCGTCGCGCGCGCCGGTAATGGGCGCACCATGATTGTTGGGGCCGTCGCCGGAAATATCGATGACACGCCGCAGCCCGCGATACGGATTCTCATCGAACAGCGGAAGGGCGAAATTGATCGCACCTGAGATCGAGGTGCGCGAGCCCCGGCGAACCGGCGTTTCCATAATTTCATTGGCGACAGCGTCCGCCGTTTCCGGGCCGTCGATCATCCGCCAGGGAATGATTATCTTTTGGTCACTCGATGCTGACCACTCGAAATAGGTCACAGCTATCCTGCGGTTCGGGCCGGTGCTGAGCGCCTGCAGGAATTCCTTGGAGACGATGGCCTGCGCGTACCCCTCACGCTGAACGGCCAGTTCGTCCATATCCATCGAATAAGAGACATCGACCGCGATGACCAGTTCGACATCGACGGTCGGCGCGGTCTCCTTGTCGACCAACTGCCTGGGGTTTGGCGCCCCGATGCCCACGACGTGGCCGCCAGCCATCGCTCCCGCGACAAGCACCACCCCTATCGAGACACCCCAGCGCATAGCGGGCCCTCTCGTAGTTTTTTCCAGGGGGATGGTGACACGCAAAACAAGGCGCGAAAAGCGGTAACATATGCTTTCCTTCACATTCCGGTTAGGGTTCGCACGCTAGTCAGTTCGGCGTGTGCAAGTCCGTCGTGTTGATTGTCCTATCGCCGGAAAACTCGGAAATGGGCCGAAAAATTACCGAGATCATCAGCGTTGTCGGGGACACGACGCTTATTTTTTTGGCGACTAGCCCCATAACGGTTGCCGCTGACATGCCGCTTATGTGATCGACAAGAATTTCACCCTTACCGCCGACTATCAACTGATCGTCAACCCCGCCTATAACGCCGATCGCGGGCCGGTCTCGATCTTCTCAGGGCGTCTGCACGGCGAGTTCTGAACAAGGCGGCACTTATGACGCTTCAAGATATCCGGACGCCGACCCTGGGACAGGCGCTGCGGCCCAACATCTGGGACGTGGTGGCGCTAATTCTTGTCATCGGGGCCATGGTTCTGATCGTCTATGGCGGCGAGCAGACCACGCTTCCCCTGTCGACGCTCGACGTTACGCCGGTATCGCTCGATCCGGCCAACCTGCCGGCCTATGCGCTGCGAACGACGATGCGGATGCTGCTGGCGATCGTCTGTTCGATTGTTTTCACCTTTATCTATGCGGCGCTGGCCGCCAAGAGCCGGCGGGCCGAGATGGTGCTGATCCCGCTGCTCGACATCCTGCAGTCGGTGCCGATCCTCGGCTTTCTCACCTTCACCGTTGTTTTCTTCCTGAATCTCTTCCCCGGCCAAGTGTTTGGGGCCGAACTCGCCTGTGTTTTCGCGATCTTCACCAGCCAGGCCTGGAACATGACCTTCAGCATGTATCAGTCGATCCGCAATGTCCCGAAGGATCTGGAGGAAGCTTCGCAAAGCTTTCACTTAAGCGGTTGGCAGCGCTTCTGGCGGCTCGATGTGCCGTTCGCCATGCCGGGCCTGATCTGGAATACGATGATGTCGATGTCGGGCGGTTGGTTCTTCGTGGTGGCATCAGAGTCGATCACGGTCGGCAACACGACCGTCACGCTGCCCGGCATCGGTTCTTACGTCGCCCTTGCCATTCAAAAACAGAATCTGCCGGCGATCGGCTACGCCATCCTGACCATGTTGTTGGTTATCATCGCCTACGACCAGTTGCTGTTTCGGCCCGTGGTGGCCTGGGCCGACAAGTTCCGCTTCGAGCAGACCGCGTCAGCCACCGCACCGACCTCCTGGATGCTGGATCTGTTTAGGCGCACGCGGGCCTTGCGGGCGCTGACATATCCGTTTGCAGCAGTGAACAAAGCCATTTCCAACTTACACTTCGCCCTCCCAAGCGGCTTAAGGATGCCAACCAGAAACGGCCCGCCATCGCGCCTTGTCGATGCGATATGGCTCACTTTCATCGTCATTGGCACCGGGTACGCCGCCTTGCGGATCTATGAATATCTCTCGAAGACATTGAGCCCGTCGGACGTCCTCAGCGCCGTCGGATACGGCTTCATTACGCTTTTGCGCGTCATCGTGCTGATTGCGCTGGCAACCCTGATCTGGGTGCCGGTCGGGGTATGGATCGGGCTGCGGCCCAAACTTGCCGAGCGAGTGCAGCCGCTTGCGCAGTTTCTGGCGGCGTTTCCCGCCAACCTCGCATTCCCCGTGTTCGTGGTGGTCATCGTGCGTTACGGCCTGAACCCGAATATCTGGCTCAGCCCGCTGATGATCCTGGGGACACAGTGGTACATTCTGTTCAATGTGATCGCGGGCGCCAGCGCATTCCCGGGCGACCTTCGCGAGGCCGCCGGCAGCTTTCATCTCAGGGGATGGCGGTGGTGGATAAAGGTCATCCTGCCTGGCATTTTCCCCTATTACGTCACCGGCGCCATCACGGCCTCGGGCGGATCGTGGAATGCCTCGATCGTCGCGGAAGTTGCGAGCTGGGGTGACACCCATCTGACGGCAACCGGCCTCGGCGCCTATATTGCAACCGCGACGGAAGCCGGCGACTTCCCTCGGGTCGTTCTCGGCATCGCCGTGATGTGCATTCTGGTGACGCTTTTCAACCGGCTGCTCTGGAGGCCACTCTATGCCTTCGGAGAGCGTCGTCTTCGCCTCGGCTGATCAGGAGGAAATCATGCTCGATCTTACCCAGCAGACCAATCTGCTCGATATCCGCGGTGTCTGCCGGTCATTTCCGAAGGGCAGCGGCGAAGACCTACTGGTGCTCGAAAAAGTCGATCTGACAATTCGTTCAGGCGAAATAGTCGGCCTGCTTGGCCGGTCCGGATCGGGGAAGTCGACGTTGCTTCGTATTATCGCCGGGCTGATCGCGCCGTCCTCCGGCGATGCCAAATGTCGCGGCCAGACGATTGTGGGACCGCCGAATGGCGTCTCCATGGTATTTCAGTCCTTTGCGCTGTTTCCGTGGTTGACTGTCCTTCAGAACGTCGAGTTGGGGCTGGAAGCGCTGGGGATCGAGAGCGCAGAGCGCCGCAAGCGTGCGCTCGCCGCAATCGACCTGATCGGTCTCGACGGGTTCGAGTCCGCCTACCCCAAGGAATTATCGGGCGGAATGCGGCAGCGCGTCGGGTTTGCACGCGCGCTGGTGGTGCATCCCGACCTGTTGCTGATGGACGAGCCGTTTTCGGCGCTCGACGTACTGACCGCCGAGACATTGCGCACCGACCTGATCGATCTCTGGACCGAGGGTCGGCTGCCGATCAAGTCGGTGCTGATGGTGACGCACAACATCGAGGAAGCGGTGCTGATGTGCGATCGT
The DNA here is from genome assembly GCA_963732455.1 of uncultured Alphaproteobacteria bacterium. Lineage (GTDB taxonomy): Bacteria > Pseudomonadota > Alphaproteobacteria > Rhizobiales > Xanthobacteraceae > Bradyrhizobium. The sequence continues at coordinate 183,413 of CAVSZM010000015.1, forward strand.
ATTCTGGTGTTCTCGTCCAATCCCGGTCGGGTCGCTGCCGAGATCAAGGTCGATCTGCCGCATCCGCGCAACCGTCTTGATCCGACATTTCGGCAGCTCGTCGATAGCATCTATGCGCGGATGACGCAGCGTGCGGAGGCGAGAGCGCCGGCGATCGAAGGCATTCACGGCACCGGCGTTGGCATGATCCTCAAACACGTCTCATCCAACGTTCTTTCAGGCCTGATCGAGACGCTCGCGGGGCCGCCGTATAACGGGCACGCCGATTTGCCGGTTCTCGCCAGCAGCCTGCAACTCGAAGCCGACGAGATATTTCACCTCGGTGAATCGCTGCAACTGTTGAGGTTTGCCCAATTGAGCGAAGGTGACCTGATGCTGACGGACGCCGGCAAGCGCTTCGCTCACCTCGAAACCGATGCCCGCAAGAAACTATTCGCCGAACATCTCATCAACTATGTGCCGGTCATGGGCCTGATCCGCCGCGTACTCGACGAGCGGCCTTCGCACACGGCGCCCGCTGCCCGCTTCCGTAACGAGCTTGAGGATTATATGGCGGAAGATCAGGCGGATGAAACGCTGAAGACCATCGTCTCGTGGGCGCGCTACGCGGAACTGTTCGCCTATGACGAGCAGGCGGAATTGTTCAGCCTCGAAAACCCGCATTAGACTGGCTTTGTCCTTTGAGTGAGGGCGGATGCACAATCACTTTAATCGCAAACAGCTGTTTGTGCGCGTGGGACTTTTAGTCCTTCTCATCGTAGTGGTTTGCCTTGGTATGTTCTCCTTCTTTCAAAGATTGGCATCGTCCTAGCGTTGGCGAGAGCATTGTTAGCAATAATCGTCTATCGGCTTTGCTGAGGCTTAAAAACTCATGAAGCCACGACATGTCCGAGTTGGGTCCAACGCGGAAATACTCGCTTTGAGTAGATGTTTTCCGCTTTGCCCCTGAAAGCGGACTCAACTCGGACATCGCGGCATGTCCGAAAAGTGCCGATTTTGTTGCAGAAGTGCGTTGAAGGCTGCCGCGAACAATGATTCCCTGAGGTTGACGCGGTCAGCGGCGGGAACGGGCTATGATGGGTCGGTTGGAGCAGGATCAAGCACAGCTGTTTTATTCGTTCTGCCTTGAAGAGGTGGTGCCGGACGATCACCAGGTGCGTGCGATAGCATCTGTGCTCGATCTGTCGTGGGTCTACGGCGAGCTTTCGCCCCATTATCCTGCACTCGGCCGCCCCTCGATCGATCCAGTTCTAATGATCCGGATGCTGATCCTCGGCTACGCCTTCGGCCTGCGGTCGGAGCGTTTGCTCTGTCGCGAGGTCAGGGTCAATCTGGCGTACCGCTGGTTTTGCGGATTGAGCATCGAAGACAAGATTCCGGACCATTCGGTGTTCTCGCGGGCCCGCAATGAGCGGTTCGGTGACAACGACGTTTTTCGCCAAGTCTTTGAGCATGTCGTTGAGGCATGTATTTCGGCGGGGCTGGTCGGTGGCAAGGAGTTTGCGGTCGATGCGAGCCTGATCGCGGCGGACGCCAACAAGCAGCGGTCGATCCCGGGCTCGGAGTGGATCAAGCAGCGCGATCCTGAGACCGCGAGCCGAGCTGTGAAGGAGTATATGGCAACCCTCGACGACGCGGCTTTCGGCGCTGCCACCAAAGTGACGCCGAAGTTCGTCTCGCCGTCCGATCCAGCCGCCCAATGGACCGGCGCGAGGCGCGGACCAGCATTTTTCGCATATTCCGATAATTATCTGATCGATGTGAAGGTTGGCATCATCATGGATGTCGAAGCGTCGCGCGCCATCCGCCAGGCGGAGGTCGGCGCGTCGAAGACGATGATTGAGCGGACACAGGAGCGTTTCGATATCAAGCCTGAGCGGCTCGCGGGCGATACCGCCTACGGTTCAGGAGCGAACCTCAACTGGCTTGTCAAAGACAAGGACATCGCTCCGCACATCCCGGTGATCGACAAGTCGAAACGCGAGGACGGAACCTTTAGTCGGGAGGACTTCACGTTCGACAAGGACCGTAACGTGTACATCTGCCCGGCGAACAAGATCCTCACGACGACGGGCAAGCTGGTCAACGACGGGGAGACACTTCTCTATCGGACAAAAGCGCGCGACTGTCGTGGTTGCCTGCTCAAGGCACAATGCTGTCCAAAGACGTCCGTCCGCAAAATCCCGCGCAGTATCTACGAGGAAGCTCGCGACGTTGCCCGGGCGCTGGCCAAGACGGAGGCGTTCAAGCAATCATCGCGCGACAGGAAGCGTGTCGAAATGCTGTTTGCGCACTTGAAGCGTATCTTGCGGCTCGGCCGGCTGCGATTGCGCGGGCCATGCGGTGCCCAGTTCGAGTTCACGTTGGCAGCGATTGCGCAGAACCTTCGCAGGCTTGCCAAATTGGTCGCCCGGCCACCACCGTTCGCCCCTTTGCGCGCTGCGTAAGTGTTGCAAGCCTCAGTAAAGTCGAGCGTAAGTCGCCCGCACAATCCAGCGGGTGACAACGACGGCATCAAAAATTGCATCAACTGTCCCGCGCCGTCGGTATGCCGACTTCTGCAACAAAATCTGCCAAAGGCAGACATTCAGCGGGAAATGGCTAGGCGGCCAGCGACGCAAGCGTTCACGGAGTGAAGCAGGCACCGAGCGCGTTGACGGCTTGCTGACCTGACACGCTCGCGAGATGGTCGTACGCACGCGAGCGCCATGCCCTGGTGGATCACGACGATCTTTTCTTCGCACGGCTAGTGCGCCGATGGCCGTTTGAGCCATATCTTGCGACGCCGCGACGAGCGCGGCCGCGCGCAATGCGCGCGCAACCTTGGGCCTTCTCCGGCGATCCGTTGCCGACTATGCTCGCTGACGGATCGCAATCACCGGAGACCCCCATGCCGACCCGCCTCGGATATCTGCTGCCCACGCGCGAGAAGATCATGGCGGGCGAGCCGGCGACGGAACCCTTGCTCGATCTCGCGGCGCGGGCGGAGCGGCTTGGCTTCGACGCCATCTGGGTCGGGGATTCGCTGTTTGCGCGGCCGCGCCACGAGCCGCTCACTTTGATGACGGCGATTGCAGCGCGGCTTAAGCGAGTCGAGGTCGGCACCGCGGTGCTGCTGCCAGCGCTGCACAATCCAGTGCTGCTCGCGCATCAGGTCGCGACCCTTGATCAGGTGGCCGAGGGGCGGCTCATCCTCGGCGTCGGCATCGCCGCCGACGTGCCCAACATCCGCGCGGAATTCACCGCCGCCGGCGTGCCGTTCGAAAAGCGCGTCGGGCGCATGATGGAAGGGCTGCGCCTCATGCGCGCGCTGTGGAGCGGCAAGCCGGTCGATTGGGACGGGCGCTGGAAGGTCGAGGGCGCCGTGCTCGGGCCGACGCCGCATAGCCCCGGCGGCCCGCCGCTGTGGGTCGGTGGCTCGCTGCCCGCGAGCATCGAGCGCGCCGGGCGCTATTTCGACGGCTGGATGCCGATCACCCCGGACGCGGCGCAATGGGGCCGCCAGTGGCGCGAGATCAAGGACATCGCGCGCGCGGCCGGCCGCAACGCCGACGCGCTCGTCGGCAGCATGTATCTCACCATCGTGCTCGACGACGACGCCAAGCGCGCCAATGACAAGTTCGACCGTTTTCTGGAGGCTTACTACGGCCAGCCAGCGGCGGTGCTGCGCAAGCGCCAGATGGGCTACGCCGGCCCGGCGTCGGGTGTCGCCGAGTGGCTCACCGGATACGTGCGCGCCGGCTGCTCGCACCTCGTTCTGCGCTTCGTTGGCGAGCACGAGCGCAATCTGGAGACGCTCGCCGGGCTACGGGAGAAGATTGTCTAAACCGTTATTGCGAAGAGGCGAAACGAAGCCGTGCGCGACTTCGCGTCGCGCCGAAGGTCTCTGCTATGATCACCTCGGCGCGTCCGACCATGTGTGTCTTGAAATTGCAGCCCGTTCTAACGCTTCCTCGTCGGCTCCATGTCGCTTGTGGGCCAGTAACTGACTTTCACTGCCCAAGCTATTCAATCACCTTGGCGGCATGAGCAACGATACCGGTTGCCAGATCAAGGTTCGCCGTCTTGGCCGTTCTCAGGTTGATGACAGGTTCGAACGCGGTCGGTTGCTCGACCGGTTTTTCGGCAAGCGCCGCCGCGCAAAAATCTTGATCAAATGCCGGTTAACTTGCGTCCGATAGATGCCGACAATTGGCGGACTATTTGCTGCTAGTCCTCCAGCCTCGGCCATTTCTGGGCCAGAACCGGCCGCGCGCGAGGGCGGTCGGACGTCCTTTTTGTCAAACTGCGAATAACTCCAGCTGAGCATTTCTCGCCCGAAGTGGCGCAGGGCTGCAAGCTCGCTGTTATGACGTGACCGGATTCTCGGCACGCATCTCCGCAAAGGTCTCCTTCGCGACTAGCAACGCCTCGCGCACTAGGGGCGCGCCGACATAGCCGAGCAGGTGCAAAATCGCCTCGACGAGCTCGTCCTCGGCCCAGCCGTGGTTGCGCGCAAAGCGGATATGCAGTTTCAGCTCCGGGGTCCGCCCTGTTGCGGTGTCGGAGACGACGCAGATCAGCGTCCTGGTCTTGAGGTCGAGCTCGGGCCTCGTCCACAGCGAGCCGAACACCGTCTCCTGCGTCAGTGCCGCAAATTTCTCCATGATCGGATCGGTATAGAGCTGCCGATCGAGCTTGTCGGCGTAGGCCGCGCCCATGAGATTGCGGCGCATCGCGCGGCCTTTGGCGCGCAAGGGGCTGTCGGTCATTGCGGCGTTCCTCCTGAGTCAGTTTCCAAATTTCCGTTAGGATCTCGAACGGCGCGTTACGCCGGTTGAGATCGCAGCCGATCGTAACCGATCAATTGTCGTAGTCGAATCCCAAAAAGCGCCGATCGTGGCCGTCGCTGCGGCGCCGAGTGCCCTGATGAACTTTCCGTCACAGCTCTTGCGGGCGCCCCGTCGCCGCGGCAGCATGTGCTCTCACCGGGCCAACTGCGCCCTACTTCATATGTGAAACACGGGGAGCATCATGCAAATCGGTGTTCATCTGCCGCATATCGGCCGCAAGGCCACGCCCGAGGTGGTCACGCGCGCCGCGGTTCAGGCCGAGGAGCTCGGGCTTGCCGACGTGTGGGTGAGCGAGCACGTCATCCTGCCGAAGGACGCGCCTTATCCGCCCTCGCCCGCCTTCCTGGAGCCGATCCTCACCCTTGCCTGGGCGGCCGCGGCGACCAAGCGTGTCCGGCTCGGCACCAGCGTGATCGTGCTGCCGATGCATCATCCGGTGCCGATCGCCAAGCAGCTCGCCACGTTGCAGACGCTGAGCAACGGGCGCGTCATCTTCGGCATCGGGGTCGGCTGGCTCGAAGCGGAATTCTCCGCGCTCGGCGTGCCGTTCCGTGAGCGCGGCCGGCGCACCGACGAGAGCATCGCGCTGCTGCGCGCGCTGTGGAGCCAGGACCCAGTGACCTTCAAACCGCGCTACTGGGCGACGCAGATCGAGGAGATGCGCATGCAACCTCCCCCTTCGGCGCCCATTCCGCTGTGGGTCGGCGGCAGTTCCGAGAAGGCCCTGGAACGCGCCGTGAACCTCTGCGACGGCTGGCACGGCTCGCGGCTCACCGCCGAGGCGGCGGCGCCGGTGATCAAGCGATTGCGCAAGGTGCGGCCGGACAAGACCTTCACCATCTCGCTGCGCACGAGCTTCGATGGTAAGGACCCTGCCGAGCTGGGCGCAAGGCTTGGCGCCTATCGCGACGCCGGCGCCGATCACATCATGGTCCAGCCCGAAGATCGCGACATCGACGACTGGATGCGCACGGTGGAGAAGATCGCCCGCGCGGGGAGCGCGCATTAGTCCCAGGCGAGCTGACGTCCGATTTGGGTGGTGGTCTCAACCGGTCGACGCAACACTTTATCTTCGAGGGACAAGATGGAGTGTAGCGATGGATCAGGGCTTTCGTCGAGGGTTTACAACGGCCGAGAAGACGGAGTTATGGGATCGATGGCAGCGCGGGGAGTCGCTCAAGGCGATCGGTCGGGCGTTTGGTAAACCGTCATCGTCGATTTATTTCCAGGTGTCACCGCACGGTGGGATTCGTCCAGCTCCCCGGCGCCGCTCGCGGTTGGCGCTGACGCTCTCCGAACGCGAGGAGATATCGAGAGGCATTGCGGTACATCGATCGGCAAGATCGGTGGCTGGGTTGCTGGGCCGCTCGCCCTCGACGGTGAGCCGGGAAATCAGCCGGAACGGAGGCTATGATGGCTACCGAGCGGCGCTGGCTGACGAGAATGCCTGGAAACGAGCCCGCCGCCCGAAACGCTGTAAGCTGGCGACCAATCCCTGGTTGCGACAGGCGGTGGCCAGCAAGCTGAGATTAAATTGGGCGCCCGAGCAGATAGCCGGCTGGCTTAACAGAGCCCATCCTGAAGGCGAGCGTTATCAGGTGTCCCACGAGACGATCTATCGCAGTCTATTCGTTCAGGCCCGCGGGGTGCTTAAGAAAGAGTTGCTTTGCCATCTTCGATCGAAGCGCACGATCCGTCGATCGAAACAGGCGGGCCTCCATGGCGATGGACGGGGACAAATCAAGGATCCCGTCTCGATCCGTGCGCGACCGGCCGCGGTTGAAGATCGGGCGGTGCCTGGCCATTGGGAGGGCGATCTGTTGTCCGGGTCCAAGAACAGCTATATCGCGACTTTGATCGAACGTCATACCCGTTACGTGATGTTGGCGAAGGTGGCCAATAAAGACACCCAGACGGTCGTATCCGCGCTCATCAAGCAGGCAAAAAAGCTGCCGAGCGAGCTGTATAAATCGCTGACCTGGGACCGGGGCAAGGAACTTGCGGATCATCGACAATTTACGCTGACGACCAACATTGACGTCTACTTTTGCGATCCGCAAAGCCCGTGGCAGCGTGGGTCAAATGAGAACACCAATGGTCTGCTGAGACAGTACTTCCCCAAGGGCACCGACCTGTCGGTGCACTCGCAAGCCCATCTGAACAAAGTGGCGCGTCAGCTCAACGAACGGCCACGTGAGACCTTGCAATTTGAAACCCCAGCAGAGAGATTTAACGCTTGTGTTGCGTCGATCGGTTGAGCCGGCAGTCAAACTCGGAAATGCTCGCCGCGAGCAGATGTTTTCCGCTGTTCATCCAATAACGGACATCACAAAGTTCGAGCGCCATGTCCGAAAGGTGCCAAACCCGGAAGTCGCGGTCGTCTGAGTGACTGTACGGCCGTTCCCTAATTGGGTAGGCTTGGCCAATATTCAGTTTCTTACTTAAAGCTGTTCCCGGCCGGAGCGCACATTAATGGTGAAGCGCGGACAAGCGGTGCGCAGGCGGCCTGTCAAGGGACATAAAGCTTCGACCGTACGCAAACAGGCGCCGACGGAAGTCAATGCAAAAAGAGACAATTTGAGGCTTGCGCACGAACTCGCCGAGGCGCGGGAACAGCAGGCCGCAACCAGCGAACTCCTTAAGGTTATCGGTCGATCCACCTACGATCTCCAGCCCGTTTTTGAGACGCTGGCCGAGAACGCGGTCAGGCTGTGCGAGGCTGAACGATCATTCATTTTCCGTTTCGACGGTGAATACCTGCGTGTTGTGGCGACTCACAACACCTCCGCCGAAATCAGAGCTTTCGTCGAACAAAATCCAATCTTGCCCGGAAGGGCCAGCGCCACTGCGCGCGCCGCCCTCGAGCAGCGTACCGTCCACGTGCTCGATGCCCAAACCGACCCCGAGTACACTTACGGGTCGCGGCAGGTGGAACCCTTTCGAACCATACTCACGGTTCCCATGCTCAAAGCGAACCAGATGTTGGGAGTAATTCTCGTTTATCGGCTCGAGGTGCGGCCATTCACTAATAGTCAAATCGCGCTGTTGGAGACCTTCGCCGACCAGGCCGTCATCGCCATCGAGAACGTGCGGCTGTTCGATGAAGTTGCAGTCGCGCACCGACGATCTGCGCGAGTCGCTGCAGCAGCAGACCGCGACCGCCGACGTGCTCAAGATCATCAGCCGCTCGTCCGTCGACCTCGAGACGGTTCTCGACACGCTGGTGGAGACGGTGGCGCGCCTCTGCCGCGCCGACCAGGCAACGATGTTCCGGCGGCGAGATGACAAGTATCACCTAGTCGCAGCGCACGGCCTTTCGGCGGAGGCAAAGGAATTCGTGCTCACTCATCCCTTCGCGCCCGACCGCGGCACTACTGAGCGGCCGGGTTGCGTTGGAGCGTCGAGCGGTCCACATCCCCGATGTCTTGCAGGACCCGGAATACACCTATCTGGAAGGACAGAAGGTCGCCGGCTACCGCACGATGCTCGGCATTCCGCTGCTGCGCGAGGAGACACTGATCGGCACATTCATCGATTCACCGGCACGCGCGTCGAGCCCTTCACCGACAAGGAGATCGAGCTGGCCACCAGCTTCGCCGATCAGGCGGTGATCGCGATCGAGAATGCGCGGCTGTTCGACGAGCTGCGCGACCGCCAGGCCGAGCTGCGCGTCACCTTCGACAATATGGGCGATGGCGTCGTCATGTTCGACGCCGCAGCGCGCCTTACCGCGTGGAACCGCAATTTCCAGGAGATGCTCGATCTGCCCGACGCCTTCCTCGCGGGGCGGCCGAGCTTTGCCGAGTATTTCCGCTATCTCGCCGACCGCGGCGAGTACTCGGCCGATCTCGAAGCGCAACTGAGCCGCACCATCGAAGATACCCGGCGGGAGATGCGCTTCGAGCGCACGCGGCCCGACGGTCGCGTCATCGAGGTGCGCCGGAACCCAGTACCCGGCGGCGGCTTCGTGCTGATCTATGCCGACATTACGGAGCGCAAGCGTGCCGAAGAAGCCATTCGCATCGCGCGAGATGCAGCCGAAACGGCGCTCCGCGAGTTGCAGATCGCGCAGGCGAGCCTGGTCCATGCGCAGAAGATGGCGGCGCTTGGGCAGGTGACCGCCGGTATCGCGCACGAGATCAAAAACCCGCTCAATTTCGTCAACAACTTCGCCGGCCTCTCGGTCGAACTGTTGGACGAGCTGAAGGACGCAGCGGCGAAGGCGGTCGGCGCCCTCGATCCCGGCAAACGTGCCGAGATTGTCGAGACAATCGGCATGCTGACTGGAAATCTGGAGAAAATCGTCGAGCACGGTCGCCGCGCTGACGGCATTGTTCGAAGCATGCTGCAGCACTCACGTGGCGGCAGCGGCGACTGGCAAGCTGACTGATCTGAACGCGCTCGTCGAGGAGGCTTTGAACCTCGCCTATCACGGTGCCCGTGCGCAGGATCAGAACTTCGACATCACACTGGAGCACGACCTTGACCGCAATCTCGCACCGGTTGACGTCGTGCCGCAGGAGCTGACTCGCGTGCTCCTTAACCTCATAGGCAATGGCTTCTATGCCGCTAACAAGCGTAGTCGCGAGAGCGACGGCACTTACAGCCCGGCACTGAAGGTCACGACCCGCGAGTTCGGCGAAAGCGTCGAGGTCCGGGTGCGCGACAATGGCATCGGCATTCCGCCGGAAGACAGGGATAAACTATTCCAGCCCTTCTTCACGACCAAGCCGACCGGCGAGGGCACTGGGCTTGGGCTGTCGATCAGCTACGAGATTGTAACGCAACAGCACGGCGGCACCATCACGGTCGACAGCGAGGTCGGCGACTTCACCGAGTTCACGTTGCGGCTCCCGCGAAGGCGAAACTCTGTGCCGGGAAGAATGGGATGACGCTTATGTCGGCACATCCCGGACATGGCTAGGCCGTCCGGCTGATGTCAGCTTTCTGCGGCACAACCCGGACATGCCGACCCCGTGGCTCAATGTCCGCTACCAGGTCTTGGAGACCTTGTCGGAAAGCGTCGATTTGACTTGCAACAGAAGCGTCGGTCTTACGTGTTAAAAGACCTATTTGAGCGACGTTCCCCGACCGATGTTCGGCCTTGCGCTTTGTTATCCGGGGCATTTCGACGGCCTCCGCTTGACGTCGATGGTTGCTATGAGCCGTTCAATCTCGCCGCAATCGCGGATTAGCCGCAGACTCGCACCCGGCGGACCCGCCAGCCATGGCCGTCATAGAAACGCTGTTGCACCCATTCGCAACTGCCAAAATAGTCGTATGGCCCGCGACCTGCTCCGTATGGGGCGGGCTCATAATAGCGGCCTGGAGCCGCGACGCCTGCGGCAACGCCACGCTGTGCGCTTGCGGGCGTCGCGGCGAACGAACCGGCAATCGTTGCGACCGCGACGAAGGCAGCAAATGTCTTCTTCATTCTAGGACCCTCCTGTGCGTGCATAGCGTGCGGCCACGCGACCGCCGTACCACCCATCAGTTTGATGAATTTCCGCCGTCGCATGTGTCCCCCATAAGGGCAACGCCTTGCGCAATTCCTTGACCTTAGCACTCCCGACAGGGCCGCGAGTGAGAAATGCCAGACAGTCGAGCCGATGCCTATCAAGCTCGAAGTCTGAATTGGGTCAAATCCGGAAAAGCTCACTGCGAGCAAATGTCGTCCGCTGTTGCGCGCATAACGGACTCAACTCGGACATCGCGGCATGTCTCAAACGTGCCAATAACGGAAGGCAATCGGCGTGTGTATTCAAACCCTGCCAGTCGCCCCCTAACGCTCGGCCTGGTCCTCCCAGTCCTCCCAGTCCTCCCTCTCTACATCATGGATTTCCAGGTAATTGGAAACGGCTGCGCCAATGGTCGGGAAAAAGTATCTCTCGCCAACCTGCGACAACAGTCCAAATCTTTTCAGCTTGTCTCTTACGGGATCTTTGAGTTCGGCAAAGCAAAACTCGATACCCTGCATGTGCAACGTCTCGTCCAATTCGGCGACTGTATCGCCGGCGGTGACGTCCACGCTGGTGACTGGCTCCGCCGCAACGACCAGCCAGCGTACGGGCGTCGGCGATTTCGCCACGGCGTCCAGAACGCGCTCTTTGAAAAATTCGGCGTTGGCGAAGAAGAGAGGCGCATCCCACCGAAACAGGACCAGCCCGGGGATCTGGCGTGCGTCCGGATATCTTGTGATGTCGTGATAACCTCTGACGCCATGGGCGCGGCCCAACACGGCGGAGTGTGGGCGCCAACCGTCCCATAAGAACTCGGCGATGGCGATGGCGATTGCCAGACCTATTCCTGGAATCACTCCGAGCAGTGTCACGCCGACAAAGCAGACCATCGATAGCCAGAATTCCCACTGCTGAATCCGATAGATTCGCTTGAGGTCGGTGACTTCAAACAAGCCGATCGCGGCGGCGATGACGACGGCCGCCAATGCAGCGGTGGGTAAATGCTGAAGAAGGTTTGGTGCCACCAGCAGAAGGATGGCGATGGCAAGCGCGCCGACGACGCTGGTTAGTTGGGTACGGGCGCCGGCGGCTTCGGCAACGGGAGTACGCGAAGCGCTGCTGCTGATCGGGAAACCTTGAAAAAAGCCGGTTGCCAGATTGGCGGCGCCGAGCCCCACCATCTCCTGGTTGGGATCGACATGAGCGTCCAATCGAGCGGCATAGGCACGCGAAAGTACGCTGGTGTCCGCAAACGATACCAGCGCGATTGTGCAACCGCCGATTAGCACCGGGAATAGATCGCTAAAGCCGATCCAGGGAACGGCGAAACCCGGCAGACCTTGAGACAGAGAGCCCATAACCGTCACGCCGTAACGGGTCCCAAGATCAAGCGCACCGACGACTGCGGTCGCCCCAACTACCGCAATCAGAATGCTTGGCAGCCGCTTGTAGCCCTGAAGCAGAAGGATGACCATCAACGTGCCGAGCCCAATCCCAAATGCGACCCAGTTTGTCCTTCCTTCAAGGATTGCGCCCGCGATCGCCGATAGGCTCCGCATAGGTCCATCGCTCTCAATCGAGAAACCGAAGAGCTTTGGTAGTTGGCTGATCAATACGGTCAATGCAATCCCGTTCATATAGCCGTAACGTATCGGCTTGGAGAGAAGCTCGGTCACAAAACCCAAACGCGCGATACCGGCTAGAATGCACACCATCCCAGAAACGATTGCCATCATCGCAGCGAGCGTTGCAGCGCGAACGGGATCGCCACCAGATAACGGAGAGACAACACCGAGGATGACAGGTGCCAGAGCCGAGTCCGGTCCCAGCACTAGGATGCGGCTGGGGCCGAACAACGCGTAGGCCAACAGCGGTATGATCGTTGCGTACAGACCGTAGATGCCAGGCAAGCCCGATGCTGTCGCGTAGGCAATTCCAACCGGAACCAGCATCGTCGCCAGGACGAGTCCAGCGAGGATATCGCGTGGAAGCCACACCGCCTCATATCGACGGAGAGTGTCGATTCCCGGCAGCCAGCGGATCCAGTGCTTCACTTGGCGGTCACTCCCAGGTTGGTGAAGATCGTTGGCCGCGCGTCATACGTGGGCTGCGATTGGCCCGGCACGCCGCTGGATACGTCGCTGATCGCGATCATGGCGTTCCCATCGGCAAAAGCAGCAGAATCCTTTGTTACCGATCCGAGCAGCCGAACATTCGTCAGATTGCCAACCGTCTCGCGAAGGAATTGAAGGCGCTTGCCGTAGAGTTCCGCTCCGACGTCAACATTTATTCCCGTAATATTTCCGTCCGGCCTGGCCAAGTTCAGTCACAAGTCCACTGGCAACCGGATCGGCGCTCGTTGTCAGGATTGGGATCGTGGCGGTTAGCGGCATAAGCAGGCGGGCAAGCAGGGTCCCTATCGAGATGATGAGATCGGGATGGCTTGCGACAGCGGCACGAGCCACAACTCCGTAGCGTTCCGTCTGACCGAGCGCCGAATACCGCTCGACGATTAGGTTTCGCCCTTCGATATAGCCGAGCCTATCCAACTCTCCAAAAAATGGCTTGTAGCGACCCTTGACGGTCATCCCCTCGAGCTTTTCCGTGAGATGAACAAACGCGATGCGTTTTATGCCGAGAGATCGACGGTCGATCTGGGCGCATATCGGCTGAGCAAAGCTCATCGCCGCCGTGGCCGCCGTCCCCGCGATGAAATTGCGCCGTCGCATGTGTCCTCCGTCCAAAGGGCCACGCCAATAGGATTGGGAGACTAGCACCTTGCAGCGGGGGGATTTAAGGAGGTACTTGCCACTACTTCCGGTCCCCCAATGAACAGACGTTCTCATTGTCCGTGGGCTTGTTTCAAAGATGCCAGGAGTAAACTCATGCACCGCAGCAAATTCGCGCAGCGCTTCGTGACTTTGGATCGGACCGGCCGCGGCGCACTGTCCAGAAGGCGCCGCGGCCGGGGGACGATCAGGTGGCCGGCTGCGCGACGCCTTTGATGATCTCGAGATCGGCTGTCAGCGTCTTGCCCTTGGTTTCCGGCCCGAGCAGCACGGAGATCACGACTAGGGCCAGGAAGAGCATCGTGCTGATCATCATCGGCATGGCGAAGCCGAAGTTCATCTGCACGGCCAGATAGGTCAGCACCGGCGCTACCAAGCCGCCCCAAATCGCCCCCTGATGATAGATGAATCCGGACGCCGTCGCCCGCACCTCGGTCGGGAAGCGCTCGGACAGGTAGCTCGGCATTTGGCCGTAGATCGAGCCGCCGAACATGCCTTGCACGATGAACGCGCTGACGATGTAAATCGGATCCGTGGTCCACAGATAGAACGGCGTCAAGAAGATCGCAATCGTCGCCGGCACGATCATGCCCGGCCTGCGTCCCCATACGTCCGAAACGATGCCCCACAGGCTATTGCCAGCAAAGACGACGATGTTGGCCCAGAACAAAGGCGTGGCCACCATCAGCGGCGTCCAATTCAGTTCCTTCTGCAGGTATGCCGAGAACAAGGCCCAGATCGAATAGTAGACGCAGAAAGTGCTGGCTATCCAAAAGCAGGCCGTCAGCGTATTGAACAACAAGCCGCGCTTGAAGATGGAGAGCAAAGGCGCCTTCACCTCGGCCTTGATTTCCCGCTGTTGGCGCCTGTTCTCGACCCAAACCTCCGGCTCTTTCACGTAGAACCGGATCCAGACCACGACGAGGGCTGGCAATATCCCGATCCACAACAGGCCTCGCCACCCGATCAGGTCGAACAGGAAGCCGTAGGCGAGCGCCGACAACGCGAAGCCGAGCCCCCACGAGCCCTGCAGCACGCCGCTCATGAAGCCGCGGGAGCGCGCCGGCCAGGATTCCATGGCAAGGGCCGCACCGGCCGGCCATTCAGCGCCCATCCCAATGCCGAGCAGCGCGCGAAAAAAGAACAAAAACGCAAAGGTTGGAGAAAAACCGGCGATGAAGTTGCAGAGCGAGTACCAAAGAATTGAGATCATCAGCGGGGTCTTTCGACCCATCCGGTCGGCCATCCAACCGGCGGCCGTCGCGCCGACTAGGCGCAGCCACAACGTGATGGTGAACACGGCAGTGACCGCGGTTAAGGAAACGTCGAACTCCTTGGCGATCGGCACCATGATCAGCAGAAAGATCGTGAAATCGAACGCGTCGAGCGTCCAACCCAGCCAAGCCGCGATCCACGCCTTCCATTGCTCCTTGCTTGGCTCCTTCCACCAGGGGATTTCCGAAGAGGAATTAAGCGTGATTGACATGGCATGCTCCGTTTGTTGGCTTCCGGGTTGCTCAAAAAGAGATTGCTGGCCGCTTGGAAAGCGGCACGCAAAGTTAGGAAGATGAACGTGAGTGGAGCGCCAAAAAGAGACGGCATCTCCCGAGAGATCATGCCTGCCGACGGCAGCAACCCTGCCTAGCGCAATGAACGGGGATTTCGGCACGTCCCCGCCTAACGGAGGGCGACCTCAGACGAGTCGGCAGCTTATCTCTCACCAACGAGCGTGGCAAAGAGTAAGGATTGCTGTCATCTTTCCAACGCCGCAGCTCCATGAACGGACATCGTCAGAGCGGCCCGCCATGTCCAGCTGGCGCCGACAGCAACGAGATCTTCAGCGCGCGATTGCGCCCGCCAAAGCATCTCGCGGGGGAAATGCCGCGTTACGCGCGATCCGCCTTCGGATGTACTCGGCAAGCAGAATGCCCAGCGGCGCCGAGAACCAGATGCAGATCAGGAGCGAGGCGGTGTTGTAGTTTCGGAGCAATGGCCCCAGCACAAACAGCATGACCCGAAACAGCCAGAACGCTCCCCACATGGATCCGGCGTAGCGGAACATCCATTTTCGATGCGAATCGAAATCGCGCCGACGAATACTGACGATACCCATGATCGCACAGGCATAGACGCAAGCACTCATGAACCAGAAGCCAAATACCGAAAAATATCCGCCGTAGTCGACTACGGACCCGTGTTCGGCGGCCAGCAGGCAGGCGCAGCCCACGCCGATCGTCAATGAGACCAGCGAAACATAGCCAAGCACGCGATGCTGCTGCGGATGACCGCCGTTGCCAGGACGAAACAGCTGGACCATCATCAAGACGAACGCCAGCGAATTGAAAAAGATATGCCCGTAAAGCAGATTCGTGCGGAGGCCGCTGCCGTGCAAGAAACGTTCGTAAAATGCGACTCCCCAAGAAGGATGATATTGGTACAGGTCACCCCAAACTGTGCACTGATTGTTCGGGCATGTGGCGAGCGCGGCGGCGCTTGAAGGATCTGAAGCACCAAAATTGTCCGGGACGTCGTAGATTCCGATGAAAAAGGCGATCGAGTCGGGGGCACGTTCGATGGCGTATCGTGCGTTCAAAACAACGAGCAGAGTGATGCCAAAGACCAGGAACGCGCCAAATGCGCCTCGCTTCAGGCCAGCCAGTAGCAAGCCGGTCCAAACCACCAATGCGCCGTATACCGCGATTACACCGAACGGGATGGGCATCTTGTCTCCTCCTTTGCGGCGTTGCGTTCTCGCCAGCTGCCGGGAAAGGGGTTTGTTCTCCGATTTACGTTGCCGCGCACCCCACGTGAACTTTGGAGTACTCGGGGACGCCCTGCAATAGGCCATCGTACCCGCCCCAAAATTGGCCTTCCGAATGGGGCTGAAACCACCCTCGCTATTGCAGCATAGAAGTGCCTGCGGATGTCGCTTGTGGGTCAAAACCGGAAAAGCTCGCTGCGAGCAGATGTTTTCCGCTGTTCACCCAACAACGGACATTACCAAGATACTTCGGCATTTCCGCTTCGTGCCATGAACCGACATCGTCAATCGTGTTGCTTGCGTTGCGGATCGTCCGCTGCATCGACAAAAATCGTGCTGGATGGGCCCTCGAATTGCAATTGTACGATAGCTTCTTCGTCCAAGGTCCATACGAAATGCGCTTGACCTGCAGGTACGACGGCGAACGTGCCGACTTTTCCGATTTCAGGATTTGACATATCGAATTTTTCGCCTTCGCCGTAGTAAACCTTGCCGCTCAGGATCGTCGTATATTCAGCATATGGGTGCCTGTGCGGAGGTGTTTGTCGATTTGGTGGGAATTTAAAACGCAAAACCACTGTCCCGGGTTTGGTGGGATCGCCGTGTAGTACCGCCGCCTTTCCTCCCGCTACGAGGGGAACGTCGAACCATTTCAATTGGTCTTCGTGAATCGAATATGAATTGACTGTAGGGGATGACTTCTCCGTCATGGCATTTCCATCCAAATGATCAGGAAAACACGCAGACTATCGTACAGACTAACGCGGCACGGAAATGGATAGTTGTCCGTTGCGGGTCAATCGTTTCATTCTGCCCTGCGCCGACCACTTCCGGTCCACCCCGGCAAACGGACGTCGTCAGATCAGTCCGGCTAGTCCGGTTCTTGTCGCCAACAGGTGACCTTCTGCTTGCATTGCTTACGACGGAATTGCTCGCCACTGAGACAAGGAGGGACCTGACTGCCCAGTACCGCGGTGGCCAAACGACGGTAACCGAGATAGGCTAGCCTCAAATATTCGCGGCGGCGCCATAAAGATTGCCGCGACCTGCCTTGCCTATTGCACCAAGAAATGGAGTTGATCATGCGCGGGATTGCACTCGTGATTACATTCGTGGTCGGATTGATCATGCCGGCGTTGGCTCAGAAGGCCGAGATTGAGGCGGTCAACGCAAAATGGGCCGAATTCTTCAATAAGGGCGATTTCGCTGGCGTCGCATCGCTCTACACCACTGATGCGACCGCATTCCCGCCCGGCTCTGCGATGGTGCAGGGCGGATCCGCCATTGGGGCAATGTGGAAAAGCATGGCGGAAAAGGTTGGCGATCCGAAACTCACAACCTTGGACGTCAAGTCACTTGGTCCCTCCGCGGCACGCGAGATCGGAACCTTCAGCTTGAAAACTAAGGGTCCGTCACCGCAGGAAGTGACCGGGAAGTATGTCGTGGTTTGGGAAAAGGTCGGAAATGACTGGAAGCTCGCATCCGATATTTGGAACGATGGTAAGTAAGCTGCTGGCTCCAATTAAATCGTAGCTCCAGCAGACATCGAAGCACGTTTATTCGATCACCTCGTCGGCGAGCGCGGCGCTGTAGGAATTGGAATGCGGTCGGACCGCTGGATCATGACTGGTTTGGGTCATTCTCGACCAAATTGGGCTGTTTAAGTCATGACCCCTTCCCCCCGATAGCGACCAATCTGCGGACATGGCTGGTGGCCGGCCCTGCACGTCCAGTGAGCCTCTTTGCTCAAGGAACTCAGTTTCGCACCATTCCCCACAGCTCCGCCAACCGATATCCGGCATCACGAAGGGTGTGGCGTGCGGCGATGATGGCCCGGCGCTTTGATTTCTTCTCGATTGCGTATCCCGCAAACTCCAGCGACTGATCCTTGCAGACAACGAGATCGACCACGATCCGCTGTTTGTCAGTCAATGCAAGGTTCGCCCGGCGGTAGGCAGCCCTGTCGGTTATCTGCCGTTCGGTTTTGGCCATGTGGCTACGATTGAAGTGGCTGGAGCTGTCGTCAATCCGGTCTAAATTGACACTTCCGATGGAGCCAATCATGCCGCTGCTGACGTAAACCCGGTAGCAACGCTCCAGGGCAGCGTATTCGACGCGAAGCCGTTGATCCTCAGCATCCGTGGTGGAGGCCCTCACCAGGCCGCCGTAGGTGCGATCAAGGGTGCTGTTACGGTAGGTAGGTCTTTTTCTGGTGCTCACAGCTGGCCCTCGGGCTCAGGAATCCGGCTGAACAACTCCGCAAGATCGACGTATTCTTCGAACGTGATGCCACCTATGGAGCGCTCCTTCACGGTGAGAGCTGCCCCGATATCCAAGGGGCAATGGATATCGGCTATCTCGGACCCATCGCGGAATAGCCCCACAGCCACCCCCGTCAGGCCGTACAGCGACTTGAGCTGACGGCAGGCATCCAACAGTGGCTGACGTGAATAACCGCAAACGAGGGGGTACAGGGGAGCGTGGTATTCCCAGACCCCATGTCGACGGGGTCCGGCTGCGCCATTCGGTCCATCGACCTCGGCGCCTCTAATAATTGTGTCAATAATCCTCCTCTTGGGCGTCGGCCCTTACTCTCTCCAAAAATCCTTGAACCGAACCGGACTAAGTTCGGTGTATCGCGTGGTGTGTGCGATCGAACGATGGCCCAGCCAGTCCTGGATCGCCCTGGTGTCGACGCCCTTATTGGCCAGGGCGTATGGCCTGCAGGCCCTCCAGGGGATTAACGAAGTACTTCGCGTGAGAGGCCAACCGATCCTTGCGGTCTTCGTGGGCCGGGCCCGCAACTTAATTGGTCGCTGTATGTCTTTGCGGGGGTTGCTGTGCCGAGGTTGTCATGGGCGCGGCTTTGCCGGTCATGTAAAAATCCTGTTTTGAAAAATGGGGACGCTGGCAAGGATAGGTCGTTAAAACGCTCAACCGAAGTTCAAGACCGCTGCCTTAAGCAGCCATACGCAGAACCAAACGATTGACTTTGTTGAACTAATAAAATGCTTCGAAAGCTCAGACGCGACATTTGCTACCGCTTTGCTACCCAATGGTGTCGTTACTGACCGTTTTGGCCCAGTGTGAACGCAACGCATGTTCGATGATTTGGAATATCTCGACGGGCTCCGCATCAGTTGGAGCGCACTGCTCGATCACGTCCAGCACACCGCGCAGCATCTGCCATTGACCGGCATCGACATTGAACGGCGTTCGCTGCTCAACGCTGACAGCCACGTCCTTCGGCATCAGGCTCGCAATCACCCGCAGCACCGTTGACGGATCGGTCTTGCAGAGAAGGTCCAGCATCGCGTCGCCCTCTTTGAGCCACCTGGCATGCAAACTCTCAACGAACGACTCCACGATCTTCTGACGGGCTCCTACAGGCCTTCCAGCGGGATTGCCTGAAACCCCCTTCGGAAACCTGTACCCCTTGTTAGCGGGCTGTTGATTCAAGTCATTACCTCCGCACATTTCCGCACATGTCCGCACATTGTGCGCTCACACACACCGCACATTCCGCACAAAACCCTAGAAGGGTTGTGCAGATGTGCGTTTGTGCGTTCATGCTGCGATCCAGACATGGGTGTCCCAGATACCGACACGGTTAGCTCCAATCAGTTGTTCAGATGCTCTCTTGAATGCCATTCGTTTGGCAGAATCCCCCTGCGAGACGCTGATGCCCCGCAGATAGGATTGGTCTCGCCATTGATCCTGGCTGACCGTCTTCACCCCAAATGGGATTTGCGGAAGGGATGGGGCTGGTTGCCCGCATTCGTCCACCGCCTCGGCTAGGGCTCGCAGCGCGATCTGTGCCGTTTTTGGCAATGAGGCCGTCTTTGATTGCTTGGCGGGTTGCTCTGCATCGACAACGGCACATGATGTAATGGTCGCCCCGTCATCGTCTTGGCCGATATCAATAGGCTCTAGGGCGAAGCTAAACTTGTCGCCGCTAGGTTTGTCCCGCTGCTTGACCACTTCAGCAGTGGCGACGCCGGACACGTCGCTCTTGGTGACTTCGATCTCGGTATCTGTAGCAGCTCGCAAAAGGGAGTGGCCCCGAGCCCCCCGCGCCTCATCCTTCCCCGCATGGTGGATGATCAAGACGTGAGCCTTGGTTTCCATCCGTAGCCGGTCGCAGTGACGAACAAACGAGCCCATGTCGTCAGCACCGTTCTCGTTGCCGCCCGCAAGCGCCCTTGAGAGGGTGTCCACGACGATCAGCTCGATGTGAGGTTCGGCAGGCAGGGCTTTAAGCCGCTTAAGCAGAAGCTCGACATCCGCACTAGACTTGCAGAGATCAATCGGCTCCGGAATGACATACAGCGGCACGTCGGCAGCCTCGACACCGTGATGCATTCGGTATGCTGTTAGGCGCTCCTCAATGCCCAAGCCGCCCTCAGCCGCAATATAGATAACCGCGCCATGACGTATCCTCCGTCCGCGCCACTCCTGCCCGAGAGCAATGCTGGCGCAGAGGTCCAACGTCCAAAAAGTCTTGCCGGTATTGCTGCCACCGAACACCACCGACATGGCTGCTCGATCCAGTAAACCGCCAACAATCGGTTCACGGCGCGGCAACGAGTGGATTTGCGACCAGGGGATTGGAACGAGCCGCTCCCTTGGTTTCCGGCCCTGCTCTGCCAGCCAACTTGCTTTGGCGGCATCATCACTCATCCCACCAAACTTCTGATCATCCCGCCAAGGTGCGTCCATCACTCTGCACCTTCCGAGGCATGAACATTGGCGGGAATAAAGCCGACGCAGCCCGGCGCTACCGCCTCAGCCCATTCGAGGGCCATGTTGGGGGAAATCAGCTGTTCCTTGAGAGCCGTGCCGATCTGCTCCAGCTCTTTCTCAATCAGCCTGACTCGGAGGCACGTAGACCGAAGTGCGGCCAAAACAAACTCGCGGCGACTCGCCTGGTCGTGCATTCGAGCAAGATCGCAATTGTTCGGGGAAACATATGCATTCATCGCGGCCCTGCCCCGAAGATGAGAGGGGCCAACGTGGCAGCGAGGTAGTAGCCGAGCGCGAAATGCTTGCGTAACGAGGTCGTCTGTGTTTCTACTAAGTCGAGCTCGCCTCCAAGCTGCTCAACCTTTCGAAGCCCGTCCACCGTCTCGGTGGCGGGTTTCGTCGTTTCTGGTACGGCCATTACTCAAGCCGCGTCCGAATTTTTCAATAATGCATCGAGCTTTTGCTCAAGTGCCCGAACAGGCACCCGAAGGAGCTTTCCGATTTTAATTCGTCAAGTACCATATATGTTACCTAGCGGTACCATTTGTATTACCAGGAATTCTGTGTTATCGCGTCCCTTTGAGTGAGCGGGAGACAAAAAGTGGCGCGGAAACCGACAGATTATGTCCAGTTCAAGCTGCGAATTCGCGAAAGCCTTTTCCGCAAGATCCAGCGCGCAGCGCTAAAGGCGGCGCATTCCGGAAATGCCGAGGCTGTCAAGCGCCTTGAATACTCTTTTGCCGAGGAAGAGGAACACGAGCGATTTTACAAAGAGATGGAAGAGCGCAAAGACGAAATCAATGAGGAGCAGCGCCAGTGGTATGAGGAACAGGCCCGAGAGAAAGCCGAACATGAAGCTGCCCTAAGAGATAGTCGCGTTCTGAACACCCTCGTTGGAGGAGACGGGAACGCTCGATTGCTCCGGCTCATGATCTTGGGCATGGGCAACAACCCCGAATGGGCCGCCACACCCGAAAGCAGGAAGATCTTCGCCGACAAGGTCCAGCATTTTCTCATTTCCGCCGACATCAACGAGGGGAGCAACCAATGAGGGGTCATATACGCGAACGCAGCCCTGGCCATTGGGCAATCATCCTAGAGCAGCGCGACTCCTCAACCGGCAAACGCAAACGCAAGTGGCATAGCTTCGAGGGCACCAAGCGGGAGGCCCAGGTCGAATGCGCCCGCCTGATCTCTCAAATGAAGGGCGGGACTTACCTTGAGCCAGCAAAAACCACCGTGGCCCAGTTTCTCGACCGCTGGCTCGATCATACCCGCTCGCAGGTTTCGCCGCGCTCGCATGAGCGCTATTGTGAATTGGCGCGCAAGAATATCTCCCCTCTTCTCGGCGCTGTGTTTCTGAGTAACCTGCGACCGGCGCAGATATCAGCCGCCTATTCCAAGGCCCTCACCGAAGGCAGGCGCGACGGTGGCGGCGGATTATCGCCTCGCAGCGTCCATCATATGCACCGCGTTCTAAAGCAGGCGCTTGGCCAAGCCGTCCGATGGGACATTTTGAACCGCAATCCCGCTGAGGCCGTTGACCCTCCCAAGGTCGAGCGGTCCCTAATGCAAACCTACGACATCAACCAAACCGCCGAGCTGATCGAGATGATGCGCGAAACGCGCATGCTGATGCCTGTACTGTTAGCTGTACTCAACGGACTGCGTCGCGGAGAACTGGCCGCGCTTCGCTGGCGGAACGTCGATCTCGTCGCCGGGCAAATGGCAATCGTCGAGAGCGCCGAAGAGACTGCAACAGGCGTTCGATATAAGGAGCCCAAGAGCGGGCGAGCGCGAACCGTGGCGCTATCTCTAATCATGATTGAGGAGCTGCGAGCCCACCGCGTCCGGCAGGCCCAAGAGCTTCTCAAGCTCGGCGCGCGGGTGACTGACGACACCTTCGTTGTCGCGCAGGCCGATGGCAGCCCGCTCAAGCCAACCAGCATCACCCACGAATGGGTAAGGCTGCTCGCCAACACCACCCTGCCCCGCATTCGCTTCCACGATCTCCGGCACGCGCACGCCACCCACCTGCTGGCGAATGGTGTCCATCCAAAGGTCGCGAGCGAGCGCTTAGGTCATTCCAAGGTCGGCATAACTCTTGATCTGTACAGCCACGTTCTGCCGGGAATGCAGGCCGATGCCGTGGTCCGCGTTGACGACGCCCTACAGGCTGCCATAAACAGACGCACCAAAACGATTGGGTAGCAAAGCGGTAGCAAATGGCCTTTTTGGCCAACCAGCCACCCTCAAATAGCTAAACGATTGCAATGGTTTGGAAGGGTGGCCGAGTGGTTTAAGGCACCGGTCTTGAAAACCGGCGTGCCTGCAAGGGTACCGTGGGTTCGAATCCCACCCCTTCCGCCACCAAAGGCGACCTATGCCTTTGGAAACGCTAGCAGAAACCTCGGAAAAGCCCTGCAAACATTGGGCTATTGTTACTTCTGCACACTGCTGGTAATTTCTAGAGACGACCCCAAGTGACAGCTATTGCCGTACCCTGACCCATACCCTGAAGGGTTCCGGCGGCAAATCGGGCGGAAGGTTTTGGATTTGGATCATGGCGGGAATAGCGGGACGGCGCGTCGGCAAGCTTTCGGCGCGAACTGTGGAGACCGAGAAGCGTCCAGGCCTCTACGGCGACGGCGGCAACCTGTATCTCAAGGTCGATGAAAACGCGGCCAAGAGTTGGATCTTTCGCTGGCAGGCCGACGGCGGCAAGGTCGCCAAGGTCGGACTGGGCGCACTGCACACCGTTTCGCTCGCCGATGCGCGCAAGCGCGCCGAAGACACCCGCAAGCTGGTCCTCGACGGCATCGACCCCCGGCAGGCAAGGCGCGAGGCGAAGGCCGCCGCTACGATCGCCGAAGCCAAGCAGATCAGCTTCGATGCGGCGCGTGATGCCTACATCGAGAGCCATCGCGCCGGATGGAAGAGCGACAAACACGCCGCGCAATGGAAGGCGACGCTTCAGACCTACGCCAGCCCGCATTTCGGCCATCTGCCGGTCGGCGCCGTCGATACCGGTCTGGTGATGCGGGCGCTGGAGCCGATCTGGAAAGCCAAGAACGAGACGGCGCATCGCGTCAGAGGCCGTGTCGAGGCAATCCTCGATTGGGCCAAGGTGCGCGGCTATCGCGACGGCGAAAATCCGGCGCGGTGGAAAGGTCACCTCGACCATCTGCTGGCAGCGCGGGGCAAGGTTCACAAGGTCGAGCATCACGCCGCCCTGCCCTACGATCAGATTCCCGCCTTCATGCGCGAGCTGCGCGGACGCTACGGCGTCGCCGCGCTGGCGTTGGAGTTTTGCATCCTCACCGCGACGCGAACCAGCGAAACGCTGAATGCGACTTGGGACGAAATCGATCTCGCCAAGCGAATGTGGGTGATCCCCGAAACGAGGATGAAGGGCGGGCGCGAGCATCGCGTGCCATTGAGTGATCGCAGCATCGGCATCATCGAGGACATGCAGCAGGCCGACAAGAAGAGCGCCTACGTCTTCACCGGCGCAAGGCGCGGCAGGCCGCTTTCCAACATGGCGATGTTGACGGTGCTGCGCCGGATGCAGCGCGGCGATCTCACTGCGCACGGATTTAGAAGCACGTTCAGAACGTGGACCGCAGAACGCACCAACTTCCCGCGGGAAATCGCCGAAGCCGCACTGGCGCATGTGAGCGGCGACAAGACCGAGGAAGCGTATCAGCGCGGTGATCTGCTCGACAAACGCCGCCGCCTGATGGCGCAATGGGCCGCCTTCACCGAGACCAAGCCCGCCAAGGCAACCGGCAACGTGACGTCGCTGCGGCAATGACCAAGCCTGTCCCCGGCGCCAAGCGCGGCAGGCCACCGAAGGAAAAGCCGCTTGCATCGAAGGGCCGGGGCCGACCGAAGGGGCTGCCGCTACGTCGCCATCCGCGACGGTACGACATCATGCTGTTCGATGCATGGTCGTACCTCGCAGAAAACAAGAACGGGATTCTATTGCGACCGTTAACGGTTAGCGGGAGAGCATTAATGCCGAGAGAAAACGATCTAGAGGGCCAGCAAGACCAGGGCGGCAAGCACGGCGGGCAGGCAGGAATGCCGAGAACATCGCCAGCGCCGGACCAAGGCATCGTGCGCGACGAACGCGGGCAGGAGCAACCGCGGGATAAAGACCGAGCGCAGCGAGTGAGCCGTCAAAATAAGGGAAACGACCCACCAGGTGACAAGTCAAATCAAGGATAGATTCGGCAGGTCGAGGTCCTAGTTCGTGCGGCTGCTTCATTGCCCTTTCGCCTTCCCCTTCGCTTCTTGGGCGGCCGGCGCATCTCGACTTCGGCGGAATAGCCGCACACGCTCAATTCTATCACACCGCCCACAACGATATTGAATGATGTCCTTGCCTTCGCCGTCAGGAGTGCTTCTCTCGATCTTCATCGTCTCCCTACATATGATGCAGACCAACAGATCAATCAGGGGGCTTTTGTCGTCGTTCAAATGATGTCCGCTCGGTTTGTCGGACTGCAGGAAAACCTTTGGTGCCTGCTCCTGCTCAGCGAGAGCTTTGTGCGCGCGCAGCTTTCGCCCTCTTTGATGGCGAGTCTGGTCGCTACGTTGCTCCCGCAGTTTCCTCATTTCTTCGCCCTGCCCCAGCTTCACAAAGCCTAACGCGCTAGCCAAAACACGCAAATCAAAAATGCGGCTGCACCAATCCCGATCAAGGTTGCTGAACACTAGGGGATGCCGTCGGTGCAATCGGCTTGCTCTTCGTCGTCATTAGCGCCGGCATGTGCATAGCCCACGCCATCGTTTGCGTGCGGAGTTCCCGACGTTTGAACCCGAAAGAAGGATTGAGCATGCGAGCGCATCGAGTTTTGTAGGGGCGACACACTCCGCTTATTTCGGCGTATTGTACAATTTGAGGGCCTCAGCTCGCTGGTCAAGTCTTGCGGTTCCGGGGCAGGAGATTTTTAAACACACCGGTTGACGCGGGATATCCTCATGATCGAAGAGTACGTTCGCTTCGGCTCAAGCTCTAAACACGTGTTCCGTCGATGGAACCTAGTTTGGGACTTTAAACGCTAGGTTTGTCCACAAGCCAACGTGATCGAACCTGTTTGAACAATTATCCGGTTCCCTCGTCCTTACAACGGAGGGAGCGCAGTGATGATTGAAAAGAGCCGCGAAGAAATCGAGAAAAAACTCGAACAATCCCGCAGATTGGCTGCGGACGAACTCGATCCCACAACCAAGGCGCGGCTCAAGCAATTTGTCCGTGATCTAGAGGCGCAGCTTCGTGACTTGAACTAAGCCGTTACTTCAAATACCCCGACGCTCCGGCGAGAAATAGTGGATAGCGATAGCCGAGAGAGCAGCCGTTCGGAGGCTGCATGTACTAGAAATTAATGAGAGCCACGGCGCGAACCTTGCTTCAAGATGGTTTGCAAGCCTGATTTTCCGCCGCCGCCTGCACTTCTCAGCGAATGCAGTCAATCCGCTGACCGCATCCCACCCTTAATCGCAGCGGCTTTCAGAACTTCCGGTTCAGTAATCCCCTCTGATGCCGCTCTCAGTATAGTTTCAGCCATCTTCGCTTTAATTGCGGGTGTTCGGTCTGCAATTTGATTCGCAGCATCGTCGAGAACGGACCTCAAGGTCGAGATCAGTTCGGGTTCGAATTCCGATGGCGATAACTTCGGCGATGGCGATGATTCCCGCATCCGGTACTCCTTGATTAGGAGGAGTCATCTAGCCGAACAGTGAGTCCATCATATGACAACGCCGTGCAGATTTTGAATTTTCTGAATCGGTTCCACATGTTGAATTTTGACAGTTGTCACCTACCTCTTTCTCTGTTGAGAGGCGGGAATGAAACAATCTGATATTTTTAGAGAGAACGCCGAGAACTGCGCCCATTTGGCGGAAGCCACGACTGACGAGCGGACATACCTGCGGTACAAACGCATGGAAGCTGCTTGGTTAGCACTGGCTAATGAACAGGATTGGCTTGATGGCGAGATTTCGCCTGCCGCCAATAGCAAAAACGGTTCAGTGACCGGAACACCAGCCCGTTAACGCCGCCCGCTCTTCGCAACGCCTCGGACACGTCTGTCGGGATATCGACTTTGGACCGACCGCATCTTGTAAATAATTCTCTGCCGATCTGTTTAAAACGTCTGCGACTGTTCGTGAGTTTCCGCCGATATCCTGAATTTGATTGTCTGCGTAGCCCACGGCCTACCATTTCATTCTAATCTTAGTCACTCGACCAGCGTTGAGAACTCTTCATATGGTGTAAGAAGTGACCAGTGGTTCCAGCCCCGCCCGGTTCTAATTCAATAATTTCGTTCGTAATTCGATGACGTAACGACCGGATATTGTTTCGATCTACTTCCCATCCCGCAGACCGAAGCCTCCTTGTCAGGCCCACGAAGTACGAGCGGGTGGCATCATCGTCGTGGATGTAAGTTCGTCGTCCACGACCCCGCCACGCATCCTCGGTCATCCAATATCCCTCAGACACAAGCAGATCATGAGTGGATGAAACGATTGCTCCCGGCGTCAAATTCGACCCCCACGAAACTCTTCCCGCAACTGCTTTCTAACACAGTTATAGGTCGCCATTTTCGTCCAGAAAGCTATTTCGGTCCCAGAGATGCCCATGCTGGAGGCGCGGCCACGCGGGCCACCCTGACGCAGTGGTTCGGCACGGTCCCGCCTGCAAATAACTATATGGTTCCAAATCTCCTCATCAAATTAGATATGGTTCCACTGTTACAAGTGAACAGACGAACGGTTAATCGCCGAACCTGCGGTTGACGACCTGCGTTGGTTGTCTCGGAGGTACGGGCCATGCGCAGCGTCGCTGAATATTTGAGAAGGGCGGCTGAGTTCGATGAGCTGGCGAGATCGACCAGCGAAGATACTCTAAGAAAGCGCTACTCCGATATCGCCGATTGTTATCGGCTTTTGGCGGAGGATCGGAAACGGCTCATTGCAACCGGCGTTATAGAGCCGGATGGGCCTTAACCGTTTGTCGGTCCGGCTCCGGGGCCTCACTTTTGTTTGCACGACCGCATCCCAATTTCGTGCTCAAGTTCCTAGTGCTACGCGGGGCCATGCACCAATTTTCTATCCTGCGATCATATCAAGGGGCTCGATCCTTTCAAAACGGATGCTGTGGGTTGGCTCGCCAGTGAGTGAAAACCGCCGCACGCGGGTTGAAACGATTTTTGGACTTCACATTTCGCGCCCACCTTAGTCTAGGCTTTCGGGTAACTTGTGATCAGCGGACGTACCCGTTGCATTGTGTGTCAGCAAATCGGAATCATTTGATTCTCGAACGGGGCAAAACGGCACCTAGCCCCGCCAATAAGCCCTTGAATGTGCTCGTCACAGGAAGTGGAAGCCCAAGAGGGATTGTCGCGGCTCAGCTCGATTACTAGAAACCGCGAGCTTTTCGCATGCTCCAAGTGTCCCCAATTTTTTGAGATTTAGATTTTGGCCTCGGTTTTTGGGCTGCGCTAATTGATAGCTTCGCTTTCTCATACCAATCAAGATTCTTGATGGTTGCGTCGATATTGCCTTTGCGGCACGCGATGGAATGATCGAGCTTGATATTGTGCACTGTTCACCCCCCAAACTCATAGGTGCGGGTACACACTAAACGGCGGCTACCATCTTGATCCAGTCAAGCGTCTGAGCGTCGTCGTCCAGCGCCATCCACCCCGCGTTCTCACCACCATGGTCGCGGATTGAAAGGCGGAAATTCGGGCTAGTGCATCGTAACCGAACCGAAACAGTATAGCTGGTCAATATTGCTCATAAGTTGCGGAAACAGGAAGAGCGGGACGTGGATGCGTGCGTTTCACATCTACCCCTTGCCCGATGGTGTACTAGAGGTCGTGGCGAGTAGTGAGCGGGAAGATCGTGAGTAGCGCTGACCTCACAATATTGCGCAGTGCGAAGCCGATTGACCAGACCAGCGACGCGAACAAACCCATCGTGAAATATCGATGTTTCGCGGCAAGGGACCGTTAAGAAAGCCATATCCCTACTTCTTTTTGAGACTGAGGATGTAAGCGATCAGGTCATTTGAGTCGGCGGGCGAAATTATGAAATCAGGCATATTCCTGTGGTTCGAATGCAGAAAGACATTGAGCGCAATTCCAGTGGTCGATGGTAGGTCAGCAATACTCTGGAAACTTGGAGGATCAGCCTTGTCCGGAAACGTCATCGGCAGAACACGATGGCACGAGCTGCATTGCTGCGTAGCGATCTGCTGACCAGACAGAGGATTACCTTCGATAGGCTGAGCGAGCACAGGAAACTGCGCCGTTAAAATCGCTGCAGCGACGAAGCCTGCTAGTATCGTCGAACGCATGGTGATCACCGGAGAGAGCTCAAACTTGTTCCACCACCAGAGGTCCGCTGAAACGAGTTGCCGATTCAAGCGTCCAACCCTCGTCCACCAATTCTGCCTCCGAAAGAGCCATAAGACGTTCGCGCTCTTCTAAAGCTAGCTCATATGGAAACAATGTGCTTTCTTGGGAAAGATCATGAAGTTGATGCTCATCGAACTCAAATTCTTCAAAAATGTTGATACCCTCGTCTGGATTGTAACCGCTCAAATCTGGCAATTGGTCGACGAGAATCCAACCCGAGCGATAGACCTTTAGGAATTCAATTTTTAGGTCGCCCTTTTTCCAAATATCCATTTCTACAACAGACTGACTAATTTCAGGGCTGATTCTCCATGCCGTCTTCTTTGTCTTTTTCGCAGTTCGCTTTTTGGCGGCTTTCTTGACCGACTTGCGTGTTGGCTTCCCCTTGCCTGGCCTTTGTTTTTTGACTGCCTTCTTAGCTAGAGACGTTTTAGCGGCTGACCTCTTAACAGTTTTCTTGGCAGCCGGTTTCTTCGCCTTTTTTGCCTTCTTAGCCTTGGCAACAAACTTCTTGACCTTTTTTGCCTTTGTCTTCTTTTTAGACTTCACGGGCATTGTCCGGCTCCTCAGTTCAATGAGTTTCTAAGCGAGGATTTCGCACAAGCAAATCCCAAATGCTCATTCGATCACTAGACTGGTAAAGAATGGTTTGGTGATTTCTGTGACGGAAAATGGCTCTCCATCGGAAGCGACTAGGGTGACAAACTCGTTCCGACAATTGAGGCAGCGCCAGAGATACTGGACTTCTTGCGCATTCACCCGCTCATCCCATTCGGGAACAATTAGATTCGAACCGCACCGAGTGCATTCTTGCGCGTGTAGTGAAGAGACCGATGCCATCTTAACCTCCTCTGCCTTCGCAGTGAGTTAAGATATGCGGTCTGGCGCGATTCGGTCATGATCTGGATCAATCCAGCTGGTGAATAACCAGCCACAGGGCGCACGCCGCGAGAGAGCGGGGCACGCAAGCGCGCTGTTCTGCCTCACCCCTCGAGCGATTGTTGATGATTTTCGAATTTGATTAGTTGCTGCGTAAGTTGCCAGAATCCGACTTAGACACTGCGGCTAGCAGTTCCGCCTGACGAACTGCCTGTCGAAGGCGAACCAAGTCCGCGTATTGTATCGTCAGACGTTGCACGGAATGCTTGCGGATCACCAACTTCGACTTTGGTGTCGGACGTTTTTTGGTTCTCATCGTCCTGGTCCCGCCTTCCGACTTTGTTACCTCTCTGTTCAACACCAAGGGTGATCAATAAGTTCGGCGACTAATAGCGGCAGCCGCGATGGCCTCCTTCACGATGCCATTTCCAACTAGCCGCCGAAAGTCCCGTACAGAAGTAAAACTACTGCCGCTGCAATAACTAAAGAGATTATGGCCAACACTAGCGTTGGCTGGCCCGAGTCGGTAGCCGCGTCCAGCAGCTTATTTGATAGACGTTTCAATTCGTCCATAAAACACTCGCGGTGCAAACTGGTTCACTGAAGCAAGCATTTACGATTTGGCCTCCGTTGCATCCTTTGCAGCGGACATAACTTCGCCGTTGATCTTTCTCATCTGTTCGCCAGCACTGGAAAATTGAGAAATTCTGACTGAATTCGCACGGCTTCTTGCCGAACGCTTGTTCATTTCATTATTATATCACGGTTGGCTGCCACAGTTTTGAGGCAGATCAAATCAAATCTGCGAACTCTTAAGAACGGACGGCTCGCCTGTACCGATGTAATAAAAGAACGTGTCGCCGCCGTACATCGCGCCGTCACGTAGCACTTGGACTGCGCGAGCGCCGCCGTCCACAGATGTTATCAGCGGTGGGTTAAGGACTTATTCTTCTCGCAGCCGCACTCCGAAATCAAACCGCTACCAACAGCCGCAAAATCGCGTCGTAGCGAACACTTCGCTTGCCAATGAGGGCCGTGGCATCGGCTTCGGCACCGGCATCGTTGTAGATTCCGCTGAATCGGATGTGTTGGACTCGTTCTACCATCGGTCGCGTAGTCCGAGTATGTTCCTTACTGATCATTTCACCTTTCCACTTGCCATCGGAACCGTCGTAGGTCCCGGTGTAATAGACGTAGGCGTCACCGCCCTGCAACTTGCCGTCGTGGAGTATCAGGACGCCACCAACTTCAACGTCCACTCCATCGATGGCAACAGCGGCCAACGAATAGAGCCCGTTTTTAATCATGATTGTCTCCACACCAACCACCGACTTTTATTGTCTTCGTTCGAAAAGCCAATTTATCACATTCAAGATCGCTTAAAGGAACACAATGAAAGGCCGCAAACCGAACATAGCCGCCCTACCCGGCGCATTAGATAAGTATCGAAATCTAATTCTGAAAATTGCCAAAGTGCTTTCGGAGTTATCCCAACTACCCGCCAAGAGGATGGTTTTGCCGCCATTATCGCGGTCAAGATCCGATTACACTCGTGATCTGTCCAAACTACTGGAAGATCTTTATGGGCTCGATGCACTGCCGCGTATAGAGCGTGTAGCGTACGGCCTTCTTCCTTTGTTATGTTCACAAAATTATTTCCCCAAATTGATGCCGTTGACGATTTCCGATTTTCAAACAACCTTGGCATTGCGGGCTAAGGTGAAAGAATTGTTCTCCGTTGACCCCAGCGCCCCAGTTGCGCCGAACGCACCCAGCGAGTCCCCAGCCATGCCCCCAAAAAACTATCTCTGACCTACCTTTTTTTCCGCAGCCAACGGTTAATAAAACCGCTGCTGTATCACTGCTATATCTCCACAAAGCGGCATTATTAGCTAACTTGTCTGCCGCCGCAGCCGAACGTATGGCTATCGGGTACACCTAGGGTACACAAAGTGAACGGAAATCCGCGAGAGAGTGGGTTTAACACTTCCGCTCTGAAACCTATGAAAACATCAAAACAAAAACGGCTTGATTGAGACGATGATCTTCCCATCCACTGTCTGTTTCACCCTAAATTCCACCTCTTTTTCCGCAGTCGTATCCGCAACGGTCACAGATAAAAGCCCGCTGCAAGTAACTTCTTGTGCTGAACGATTTCTCGTATTCATGAGTATTGTCTCATCTAACTTATATATCGCGCCTTGTTTAGCTTTTTCCCACATTGCTAATTTTTCAGTGTCCGATTTTACATCACCCACCATTGCCGCAACCGAACTCGAATTTTTGGCAGCGTAATTCACAAGTGCATTATTTTTATCATCCGAAACGATCTTAACTACTGAATTGCGGGTATCCAAAGAATCGCACTCAGGTCCCGCGCCTCCACAATTGCTCAATAAAAGCGAAGCAGAAAAACACCATAAAACTAACCACTGTTCTTTCCTAAGCAGCTTCATGCTCACGACGTCTCCCTACTTCCACAACAACGACGTCTTCTGCTTGCCTTTGTTCTTCGTAAGATCAGTTGCTATTGTTCGATTTGTGGTGTGCCCGTACAATCGAGCATCTGAACTGACGTTCCCATGTTGCGAGCTACCACATATGATTGACGCCTTCATGCAGACTAAATTGAGCTAGCCGAAGCAGCTTTGATCGTCTTTTTCGACAATGAAGAGGAAATCTTCGAGCGCATCGACTTCGAGGCGGAGAGCTAACCCCGCCCTACGGGCTCATAGATCGACAGCGTTGGCGGTCATCCGCTTTAGTGCCCATTCCGGACTCAAGTCGGACATCGCGCAAGGTCCGAATCGAGCCAAACTCAAACATCGCGCGACGACTGAGGAGCGCCTCTACTCTCAGCTTGCCGGTGAAAATATTTGACGAAGTGCATCTTACTGACGACGACAAGCCACTCGGCTAGAACACACGGGCCGCGCACCTGTCGGCTTCAATACGTTGCTTCAGCTATCGCTGCGCGGCCACTGTTGCCGACGATGCTGAACCGGCGCGTTTGCCCGTCTCGGGCGTCGGTGCGACCGGCACGTAAGGCGTAACCGGCCCCGGGTCGGTCATCGCCGGCGGTGTTTTTGTTTCGACCGGCGTGAGCTTGCTGTCGTCTTCCAGGAATTTGTCGAGCATGCCGCTGATCGATGCCTTTGCCTCATCGGGACCGGTATCGCGCATGTCGTTGTGTTGGAAGCTGGTTTGTATGACCTCAATGCCAGACTTCTCACGGACCTCCTTAGGAGGGATCACGCCGGGATCGGTCTTGAAGACGGGATCCTTGGAACGGAACGAAAGGATCTTGAACCTGCCGTTGGTCACAAACGGCACGCGCAGATTATCGAGGGTTACGACCTTCTTGATCTGATCCGGATGCAGCTTGGCGAAATACATCGAGATGTCGGCGCCGGCGGAATGTCCCACCATGGTCAGATGGTCATAATCGGCGTTCGGCTGGACGGTCTTCATCTCCTCGATGGCAAACCTTATGTTGGCAATGCCGCGCAGATACTGCGGCTGACGGCCGACATAGAGTTCGCCGACTTTCGTCACCATCGGCGGATCGGTCGGCAGATCGTGCTGGATGCTGATCACTATATAGCCGCGGGCGGCAAAGGCGTTCGCCAGGAACGAGTATTCGGTGAACTTGACGGTGTTGCCGTGGTTGAGGATCGCCACCGGCAGCGTGATCATGCCGGCGTTCGCCTGCATTTCCTTGTCCCGCCGCACGGCGATGTCGACCGCGACCGGACGGTTGTCGCGCGCCGGATCGTAGAATGTCAGCGTTTCGTGACGGATCGCCCATTTGCTCGCGGTGAAGTATCCGACCGCAAGCAACGCGGTAAGCGAAGCCAGAACGGCAATTCCACGCTTCATGTTCGTCCTCGACGCAAGCCTCTCAGCAGACCGGAAACTCTGCGGTTCCTGGTTTCTAATATATGTCACGTCGACGTGACAGGAAGACCAAATGTTGTGAATTGACGCCCTAGATGTTGTGAATTGACGCCTAATCTCCATTGCGCAGCGCACTCTGCCGTTGTGCAGATGGATCAGTAATTTGCGAGCGCGTGCAATTGCGCCGGCAGTGATTTGCATCATCACGGCCACTGAGCTGCCGGCTAGCCACCACACGTCAACAAATTGGGATAGGCGTCCATGTCCGGGTTGGGTCGAGCCTGTGTGAAAACTCTGACGCTCGACTTGCGTGTGCGCGCGTTTTCACACAGCCTTGGTCAAACCCGGAAAAGCTCGCAGTGAGCAAATGTCGTCCGCTGTTCACCCAAGAACGGACTCAAGTCGGACATCGCGCCCCGGGGCATCTCGATGGCGGGATACAGGCGTCGGCCATCATGTCTCGCAGACGCGTGTACTGACGGGAAGGCGAGCGAGTCGGGAGCGCGCCGTGGCCTCCGATAGTCTTGCAGATCGTTTTGGTCTAGCGTGAAACAGGGGCGGTATTCGAACTTCATCCCGTGTGGACGGCGATATCGTGCGGTCCGACCGCGAAGCTCCAGCGCGTAGAACGGGCGGAGCCGCCCCCCGGGGCGGCGTCGTGGCCCGGTGGCCATGGGCCGTGCTGGCGTGGGCCGCGCTGCTGGTGGCGATCGTCGTATCGTTCAGGCCGGCGGTCCCGGTCATCTGGGGCGACACGCCGTCCTTCGTGGAATCTGCGCTTCGCACGCTCGAGGCTGGAAGGCCGACCGTGGCGGGTGGGCGCGATCCGGGCTACCCGGCGTTCCTGGCCGTGACGTTTGCGTTCGGAGGCGACCTCGGAACGGTGGTGCGCCTGCAGCAGGCGGCGTGGGCCGTCCTGATGCTGGCGCTTGCAGCAACCGCCCAGGCGACGACGCGCAACGCCGGTGGGCTCGTGCCGATCGTCCTCGTGGCGACATATCCGGGCCTGCTGATGTTCAGAAACGTCCTCACCGCAGAGCTTCTGTTTGCGGTCTTCCTCAATCTGGCGCTGGCTGGATTGCTCGTTGCCACCTGCGTCGGCAGAACGGCGCGATGCTGCGCGGTCGCTGCCTCCGTCCTGTGCGCGGCGCTCGCGGCGTGCTTCAGATCGCAGGGAATCCTGGTCCCAATCGTCGCCGCCCTGGTGGGCGCCCGCCTCGCCCGGCCAGACACATCCGCGCGCCTCGCCGTGATTGCCGTGTCCATCGCGGCGGCGCTGGCGCTCCTCGCCGCCGGTTCCCGGTTCGTGGCTTCCGACTCCGACGAAGCCTCGGTCGTGTTCGTCCCCAAGACACTGTTCTGCAATCACCTGAACATCGCGCTTGCAAGCGATGCAGCGCGACGCGAGATCGTGTCGGCGGCCGGCGACAGCGCGGACGCCACGATGGCGCGGCTTGCCGCCGACGTCGCCGCGGAGCCGGGTCGCTGGCCCGTGCTCGGGTTCTTCGGCGACGCGTGTCTCTTCGACACTGCACTGGATCGAGACGTCGCCGGCGGTGCCGGGAACGCCGTAGGCGCGGCCGCAGCCTATCGGCGCATCTTCCTGGCCGCCGTGCGTGACCGGCCGCTGGCCTACGCGGGCAAGTTCGTCCGTCAGATGGCCTATGGGGTCTCGGTCGCATGGCCGCCCTACGGACTCGACCCTGCCATACCGGTGTCGACCGACGACGTGCCGCTCGTGTTCGACATCATGACGCGGCACGGCCGGGCGGCTCAGCTGATCGATCTGCAAGGTGGACCAGTTCGGATCGGCCTACTGTCCGATCTCCCAGGCATCTCCGCCTATTTATTCAGGGCATTGTCTACTGCCTTCGTTATCGCCGTTATGTTTTGGACGGTGACCGCTGTGTGGCGTCGGCGCCCCGGCTTCTTGACGCGCGCGGGTATCGTGCTCGTGATGTGGACGGCTTCGATCGCGACCGCTGCCGGCGCCCACACCCTCGACGTCTGGCGATATCTGATTCCCGCAGTGCCGATGGTAGGCCTCATGCTGTCCCTGTTCGCCGTCGAACTGGCCGAAACAACAGTGGCTGATCACGCAGCCCCCTCTGCGACGATCAGACGTGCGATGCCTTCCGGCCCCGGCCGCAGCTCATCGGTATCGTAGCTATCCGCTGCCCTCGATGTCCGAGAATGGGATGGACCGGCCGTGCTCCCGCCCCGAACCGCTCAGAGAATGAGCGGGGGGCTAAGAAGCACGAGGAGCACATCGCTATGTCGCAGTCCCATAAGACAGCAGCTACAGTCGTACCCACCATCGGCATCGATACGGGCAAGAATACCCTGCATTTGATCGGCCTCGACGACAAGGGGGCAATCGTTTTGCGGGAGAAGATCGCCCGTGGCCGGATCGCAGCCCGGCTCGCCAATGTGTCGCGGTGCCTGATCGGAATCAAAGCTGGCATGGCGACGCACTACGTGGCTCGCGAGCTATGCGCTCGGTCATGACGTAAGGCAGGTACCACCCACGGCTATGCAACGTGGCGATCGGTACAGCAGGGCTGTTTCAAGGTATCACTCTTCCACGCCACCACCGCCTTAATGCTCGTGGGGTTCGACAGCCTTACCTTGTCACCTTGCTACTGGCCTGCGTTAGTGACACGAGAGGGCACGGCGAGCTCAGCCCTTCAAATCATATTCAGCTTTGAACCGCGCAGCGATCTGCTCGACCATTTCGCGACGATCGGCGTCGTCTGATCCTTCTTGCATAACTGTTACCTTCCAACTGTCGCCATCAGGCTGAACGGAAATCGTCATATCGGTAGGCCAGTCGCAGATGTCCTCCATTTCTACTTTGATAGAGGCTTCAAGTTCGGCAGCTGTTTTGCTTGGCTTTTTCATTGTGCATATCCCGCCGCGAGCGGGATTGTACGCGAATGGGAACTCACCAGTCTCGACGCGGTTGTAGTGGTTCCCAGCTCAAATAGGAGGTCCAAGATGATCCGTAAGGCTCTCGGAGCGGCTTTTCTGTCCGCAACCATCCTCATTCCATTTTCAGCATCTGCTCAAGGTGTGCCCGGCGGCGTTGAACGAGGTGCCCGCGAAGGCGAGCGCGCGGCGGGTCCGGTAAAAGAGACGGCCACCATCTTGATGCTGGTGGGGTTCGGGTCAGAATAGCCGAGCTCAAGCGGCAATTTGGCTTCGAAAACTCGGTGAATATTTGACCGCCTACCTCTCGGCCGCCGGATTACTGGAGTCGATGAAGGATCGCGTAACGGCGCTGGTTGAGATAGGCTGCCGGGATGCAATATTTGCTGATCCTGCAATTATTGGTGTTGCTGACATTGGCGAACGGCACACCCATCGTTGCGAAGAAGATTTTTGGCCCCCGTTTTTCTTTTCCACTGGATGCCGGAACTATATTTTTTGATGGTCGGCCGTTGTTTGGTCACTCGAAAACCATCCGCGGGATTGTGGGCTCGATCCTTGTCACCACCGCGAGTGCATCGCTAATCGGCCCGGACCCGGCGATCGGGGCCATCGTAGCAGGCGCGGCGATGGCGGGCGATCTGTTCTCCAGTTTCGTGAAGCGCCGCCTTAATTTGCCGCCGAGCAGCCAGGCGCTCGGACTCGATCATGTGCCCGAATCCCTATTTCCGATGCTGGCATGCCGCGATGCACTTTCATTGACATTCGCAGACATAGCGCTTGGCGTCGGGATCTTTTTTATTGGCGTGCTAGTTCTGTCCCGTCTTCTATTTCGGGCTCACCTGCGCGACGAACCATATTAGCCCGCCATTAGCCCCAACGAAGGCAATGCAGGGTGATTTCTGGTGGACAGTTGAAACGAACAGGAACGACGCTCGATCCAGCACCCACAGAGGTGTAGCCAGTCATATTGTGATACCGCCAAGCGCCTGATCCCATTCGTCGTGGCAATACTGCGTCAAGTATGATCGGAATAGATCCTGGCAGACAGATCTGTCCACCGTGCGTATGCCCGCTCAGCAACAAATCAAAATCGGCATCAGCCGCCTGGCGATAGATTTCCGGTGTATGCGACAACAAGATGGAGAACTTGCCAGACGGTATCTGCGATACAGCCTTTTCGAGATTGTCAACCTTGAAGCAGTGCGCGTCATCGATTCCGGCCAGATAGATATGCTGATCACCGCGCACGATCACCTCGCTCTCGTTGAGCAGCATCCGAATTCCCATGGCTTCCAGCCCCGGAACCATTTGGATGGTGTCGTGGTCACCCAGCACCCCATAGACGGACCCCTTTAGATGGGCTCGCACTCGTGCGACGCCGTCCAGGGTTGCCTCGAACGGTCCACAATTCTTCCCTCGATAGTCGCCGGTTAGAACACATAGATCGTAACGCACATCGCTGACGAGTTCGATCAGGCGCTGCATTGCAGCATCATTCATGTCCACATGCATGTCGCTAAGGTGGAGTATGGTGAAGCCATCAAAAAGCGGCGGCAACTCCTTGAACATAATGTTATTGCGCTTGACGAGAATGTGTCCTGTATTCCGGCGTCCGCGCCAATAGAGTCCGGTCAGCTTCAGTGCGTTTCGAATGACAGAATGGACCGGATACCAGTTCTCGATGTGAAAGGAGAGCAGGCCTTTGCCGAAGATTTGCGCCTCGTGGTCCGTCTCGATACCCAATCGCTGTCTCGCGTGGAGCGGTCCGAGACGTTCCTCCAATTTGCGCAAGATATCTTCGTCCATGGGATAACTTCCTCCAAGCCTTCCGTGGGGAGCTTGAGGCTCTGCCGGACGCTACAGAGTATTCGTTTCGGGCAAACAGCTTGTTTTACCGAACGACATGGCTCAATTGCACACCGGCGACCGCCGGGTAAAACAAGAGGATTGCGTGTCCTGAAACCCTCATCGGAGGCTCTACCGCAACGCGAAGCCAATGTCTCAGTTGGGATTGCCGGCTCAACCGATCGACGCAACACAGGCGTTAAATCTCTCTGCTGGGGTTTCAAATTGCAAGGTCTCTCGTGGTCGTTCGTTGAGCTGACGAGCCACTTTGTTCAGATAGGCTTGCGAATGCACCGACAGGTCCGCCAGCGACCTGGCCTCCATCTTTCGCATGACGGCGTATTTCGACCGATGGGCTGTGAAGCTGCCCATCAGGTCATATACGGCACTCGGCTTCAGCGTTAGCAGCCGCTCGAGCGAAGGCTTTGGCCGCATCAACATGCGAAGCTTTCTCAGCTCGCCGCTGGTAGTCGTCGGCAAGGGCCTTAAGCTGACCCGCAATCGCTCGGTCAGTCATGGTTTGGGCAGCGCGAAGCAAAGTCTGTGCTGTTTTTAAGTATTGCTTGCCTCGTTGTGAGATCTGGAACGTCATAGAGCCCTCGCGCGGTTCTCTGGCGCCTGGTCTAAGGCGAATTGAAGCCAAGGCAGCCAATTGCGGTCACCTGCCCGGCGAGTTTTGAAGCGATCGACGCACTTCTTGGAACAAAGCGGGGTGCGCCACGAGTAGTGCCGAACGAGACCAAACTTGCCATCACAGACTGCGCATTGTGTGGCTTTGCCAGTTCTAAGACTTTCGGAGCAGTTGGGCATTGTTTTCTCCTCTTGGCTTTATCGTAGTCGCCCATTTGCGGTTGCTGGCCACCAGAAATGGCGGCCCTGCGCTACGGAAGTATTTCAGGCAACGGAAATTGTGTTACAGTTGTAATGACGGTCCCCCCGCGCCAACACTGTGGCAAGTTCGGTGTTGTCCAGCGGCCAGCGCAGCACTTCGGAAATTCGAGCTTCCGCCAGTGCAATGACGTTTCGAGTGGCTCGTCCAGGCGGCCGTTCGCTGAGAGTCCGCTCAACCCCGCATAACCGATATTCATTGGTTCTGTGCATAAACCGCGACGGCGCATGGTCGCTTGATGTTGACCGTTTTAGGCGGTCTCGCTGAGTTCGAGCGTGAACTGATCCGGACACGCACTGGCGAGGGACGCGAGCGAGCGAAAGCGAGAGGAGTAATCCTTGGTCGAAAGCCAAAGTTAACCGGCCATCAACGCAGGGAAGCCATTGCTCGCCGGGAGGCGGGAGAGGTGCTTACGGATATCGCTCGGTCCTACAACGTCAGCCACTCGACGATTAGTCGCTTAAGCTAACGATCGAGCAGCAACTTAAGTGGGTCGTAAGTTGCCGTCGCGAATAGCACCGCCGAATGTCCGTTGTTGAGAGAAGAGCGGACGACATTTGCTCGCTGCGAGCTTTTCCGGTTTTGACCCATCAGCGACATCGGCGGCCCAATTTGCTGTAATGCACAAGCAACACTCATTCAACGATGTGATAGAGTGTAGCCCTCACGATCGCGGAAGTGCCATGTTGATCTCCGGTCGCTGCCATTGCGGCAATATCTCGCTCGCGCTCGACTGGCGGCCGGAGCCGTCAGAAATCCCAGCTCGGGCCTGCACCTGCTCGTTCTGCGCGAAGCATGGCGGTGTTTGGACGTCCTGCCCCACCGGATCGCTCACGGTGAGCGTCAAGGATCGCACACGCGTATCAAAATACGCGTTCGGCACCAAGACTGCCGAATTTCACGTGTGCGCCGGGTGTGGCGTGGTGCCGGTGGTCACCAGCCGGATCGACGGCCGCCTCTACGCCGTCGTCAGCGTCAACGCATTTGAGAATGTAGAACCTGCGCTGCTCCGACGCGCGCCGGCAACCTTCGAGGGCGAGAATGAACAAGACCGCCTGAGCCGGCGCAAGCGCAACTGGATCGCCGATGTCCGGTTTGAAGCCGCCAGCTAGGCGCCGGCTCACCATCTCGGAATCGTTCTTAGCGCTTCGGGAGCTCTCGGATGGAAGCGGACATCAACTAGTGCGCCAAGCAGTCCCGTTCCGTCGCGAATGACCCAAGGGAGGAGACACTGATGCCTCGCTTCGACAGGCCTCTTCGGCTCGCGCGCGCGACCAAGACGGTTCAGTCTTCCGAGCGCAGCCCCGCTTCGATGCGCTGGATCAGCCGCTCCCGCAAGGAAGGCACCACGTCGCCGAGGACGACGAAGGTGCGGACGATGGGCAAATACGGCTTCATGGCCGCCGTCAGCTCCGCGAGCGACATGCCGGCCAGCTGCGCGTATTCGGATTGCGCCGCCGCATTGGTCGCGCGCGGACGCTCCGGATTGTCGGCTATTTCCGGGGCGAGTTCGGAAAGGATGACATGCAAGAACCCTAGGTCGACGGCGGCGGGCACCCGCATCGCGAAAGTCCAGTCGACGAGCCTTGGGCCTTCGGCCGTCATGATCACGTTGCCGGGGCTAAGGTCGCAATGGCAGAGCCCGTCGCCGGGCGGCAGGCGATCGATCAGGGCGAGGATATCCGTGGCGATGTGCTTCGGAACCTTCCCATCGTCGTGCCGCAACTCGGCCTCCATATACTCGCGCAGGGAAAGGACCTTCGGCGGCGGGGGCGTCTTGTGAACGGACATGGCAAGAGCCGCGACGATCGCGCCCGCCTGTTCGAACGTCACCGCGCCGGTTCGCGAGAGATGCCAAAGGGTCGGTCCGTCGAGGCGCTGCATCACGATGCCGAAGCGCCCGTCCAGCGTCACCTCGCCGAACACCTCCGGCACCGGGACGCCAGCGGCGCGCACGGCGCGGATCATGCGTACCTCGTGCCGGCCGAGCAGATGAGAGACGCCGGCCTTGAACAGCTTCACGACTTGCCCTGGCGCCCAAGGCGTAGGCTTCGGAGAAGGCGCCTTCACCGATCTTTTCCCCCAGCGATCCCTGCATGCCCGTTCTCCGCCGTGCAGAGGAAACACCGGCGGCGAGCAAAAAGGAACCCCTCCCGTCGCGGGGGCCGCCGGACATCATGATCGCCTTTCAACCTGCAGAGACCTTCGTCCACTCCGCTAAATGGTCCCAAGTCCGGTTTTGGCAGATTTTGTTGCAGAAGTCGGCATACCGACGGCGCGGGACAGTTGATGCAATTTTTGATGCCGTCGTTGTCACCCGCTGGATTGTGCGGGCGACTTACGCTCGACTTTACTGAGGCTTGCAACACTTACGCAGCGCGCAAAGGGGCGAACGGTGGTGGCCGGGCGACCAATTTGGCAAGCCTGCGAAGGTTCTGCGCAATCGCTGCCAACGTGAACTCGAACTGGGCACCGCATGGCCCGCGCAATCGCAGCCGGCCGAGCCGCAAGATACGCTTCAAGTGCGCAAACAGCATTTCGACACGCTTCCTGTCGCGCGATGATTGCTTGAACGCCTCCGTCTTGGCCAGCGCCCGGGCAACGTCGCGAGCTTCCTCGTAGATACTGCGCGGGATTTTGCGGACGGACGTCTTTGGACAGCATTGTGCCTTGAGCAGGCAACCACGACAGTCGCGCGCTTTTGTCCGATAGAGAAGTGTCTCCCCGTCGTTGACCAGCTTGCCCGTCGTCGTGAGGATCTTGTTCGCCGGGCAGATGTACACGTTACGGTCCTTGTCGAACGTGAAGTCCTCCCGACTAAAGGTTCCGTCCTCGCGTTTCGACTTGTCGATCACCGGGATGTGCGGAGCGATGTCCTTGTCTTTGACAAGCCAGTTGAGGTTCGCTCCTGAAACCGTAGGCGGTATCGCCCGCGAGCCGCTCAGGCTTGATATCGAAACGCTCCTGTGTCCGCTCAATCATCGTCTTCGACGCGCCGACCTCCGCCTGGCGGATGGCGCGCGACGCTTCGACATCCATGATGATGCCAACCTTCACATCGATCAGATAATTATCGGAATATGCGAAAAATGCTGGTCCGCGCCTCGCGCCGGTCCATTGGGCGGCTGGATCGGACGGCGAGACGAACTTCGGCGTCACTTTGGTGGCAGCGCCGAAAGCCGCGTCGTCGAGGGTTGCCATATACTCCTTCACAGCTCGGCTCGCGGTCTCAGGATCGCGCTGCTTGATCCACTCCGAGCCCGGGATCGACCGCTGCTTGTTGGCGTCCGCCGCGATCAGGCTCGCATCGACCGCAAACTCCTTGCCACCGACCAGCCCCGCCGAAATACATGCCTCAACGACATGCTCAAAGACTTGGCGAAAAACGTCGTTGTCACCGAACCGCTCATTGCGGGCCCGCGAGAACACCGAATGGTCCGGAATCTTGTCTTCGATGCTCAATCCGCAAAACCAGCGGTACGCCAGATTGACCCTGACCTCGCGACAGAGCAAACGCTCCGACCGCAGGCCGAAGGCGTAGCCGAGGATCAGCATCCGGATCATTAGAACTGGATCGATCGAGGGGCGGCCGAGTGCAGGATAATGGGGCGAAAGCTCGCCGTAGACCCACGACAGATCGAGCACAGATGCTATCGCACGCACCTGGTGATCGTCCGGCACCACCCCTTCAAGGCAGAACGAATAAAACAGCTGTGCTTGATCCTGCTCCAACCGACCCATCATAGCCCGTTCCCGCCGCTGACCGCGTCAACCTCAGGGAATCATTGTTCGCGGCAGCCTTCAACGCACTTCTGCAACAAAATCGGCACGTTTCGGACATGCCGACCCTATTGAGCGATGTCCGTTATTGGATGAACAGCGGAAAACATCTGCTCGCGGCGAGCATTTCGCCTTTCAGCGGACATCGGTTGGTTTGCGAACGACGATCAACGGTCGGCGGCTCGATAGAGCCACACGACGACCGTAGGAAGCTTCCCCAAAGTCAATGCCCTACCACACCCGAGGAACAAGACGATATCGCACGCTCTGCATATACTCGGCATACCCTGGCAAATTTCTGCGGAGAAAGATTTCCTCATCGAGGATGCGCCAAACGAGTACCGGGAAGAACGGCAGGACGAGGAGAACGCTCCACCACGAACCGAGTCCGAGCGGCATCGCGGCGAGCAGAAGCAATGCAGCCGAATACATCGGGTGCCGGACGTAAGCGTACGGGCCCGTCGACACGACGGGCTGTTCCACCTCTACCTGAATCGTAGAAGCGGCATAGCTGTTCGACTTCATCACCACGAAGAATAACAGGAAAGATAGCACAATCATTGCGTCTGCGATAACTGACACGACCGGCGCAACCGGCGACCAACCGAAGCGATGGTCGAAAGCGGGAAGCACTACGAACCCGACAAACCCAAGGATGAAAAGCGCCGAGATGAGTTTCTGAGTTGGTCGCTGCTCCGCCACGGGTCCGATGTTCATGCGGCGCTCGACGAGCTTTCGGTCGTGTATGAGAAAATAGATGCCCAACGCCTGCGAGGACACCCCGAACACAGCCACGAAGACCCACGCCTGCCAATAGTTGAGCGTACCTGCAGGAATGAACAGGCACGCGAGCAAAATTGCGAGGGTTGCCAGGTTAGCTAGTATCCCCCGGATGTAAAAATTTGACATGGATGTCTATCTCGCCACCAGCTTACGCCACATACACCGCACCTCGCCTCCTCAGTTATCATTGCGGTATTGTCTAGGAGGAAACGAAAGCTGATCTCGCCTATGGGGCAGTCCAGGTATCGCAGAAAGTTGAAGCCAGCGATGTTCGCTTCCTGATCCACGATCATCGGGTTTAATTAAATTAGCCGCCTCCGGGGCGGCTTCTCTTTGACCGTTA
This sequence comes from uncultured Alphaproteobacteria bacterium, assembly GCA_963732455.1. Lineage (GTDB taxonomy): Bacteria > Pseudomonadota > Alphaproteobacteria > Rhizobiales > Xanthobacteraceae > Bradyrhizobium. The sequence goes on from CAVSZM010000015.1 coordinate 227,773, forward strand.
TTTCAAAGTTGTCCACGTCCTAGGGTCCAGACTCAATTTAAAGCCAGAATGCCACGGCGGCAACGAGGCACAGGGCTGAGAAGTAGTTCCGAGCGAGTTTGTCGTAGCGCGTTGCGATGCGCCTGAAACCCAACCGCTTCGCCAATGGGGAGATGTTCTTTTCCGAGGGCCGTTAGCGTGCCTGCTCGCGGCGCCGGTGAAGCGTCCGAGACCGGTCGCGAGCAGCGGCTCGCACAACCGCGGGCCACCGATCATTTCGACCGCCATGGGGTCATCCGCGGTATCCAGCGCGGGACGGCGGCACGGAACGCCTCGTACTCTCTCCCAAACGTCCGCTCGAGCGTGGGTTCTTCGTACGCCACGACGAAGACGTGGAAGGCGAGCCAGAGCAGCGCGCCGTAGACGATGAGGCGCCAATCGCCCATCAGCACCGCTTGACCCAGGATGATGGCAACGACCGCGACGTATATTGGATTACGCACATAACGGTAGAGACCGGTCACCACGAGATTCCGGGTCGGCGCGATGGGCGCGGGGGTGCCGAGACCCTGCAGCGCGAAACGCGCAAATGCGTCAACGAGCCCAGGCACGCCTGCGAGAATCATTATCGCGCCGATGCCGCGCGTCAGCTCCAGACCAAGGAACGGCGGCCGGAGTTGCCAACCCGTGATCGACCATGGAACGAGCCCCGCCAGCGTACATGGGGCGACCACGAAGAAAACCGCCGAGCCCAGGACGGCAATGGTTCGTTGCACGGCGGTTCCCGACACTCGCTGCGAGCTCATTCCAACCTCCCCCTCATGGTTTCCCGTCGTCATCCGGGTGCCGACACGCTCGCCATGTTATTCCAAAAGCGGAAACCGCGCACGACTAAAGCCAGAATGCCACGGCGGCAACGAGGCACAGGGCTGAGAAGTAGTTCCGAGCGAGTTTGTCGTAGCGCGTTGCGATGCGCCTGAAGTCCTTGAGCCTGCAGTAGCAGCGCTCGATGACGTTGCGATCCTTATAGGCTTGCTTGTCGTGACGTATGCGTTTCTTCCGATTTGACCGGCCTGGGATCACCGGTTTGATGCCGTTCTTGCGCAGAGACTTGCGGAACGAGTTGCTGTCATAAGCCTTGTCACCGAGCAACTCGGCGATGCCGTCGAGCAGACTGACACATGCCGGCCCGACTGTGCAGTCGGCGGTGTTGCCAGGCGTGAGGATCAAGACCCACGGGCGGCACAGCTTATCGACAAGGCCGTGAATCTTGCTGTTGCGCCCGCCCTTGGTGATGCCAATCGCCTGTTCCGACGCCCCCCTTTTCCGCCGCCAGCGCAGCGATGCGCTTTGACATGCGTGCTGTCGAGAGCCATTCGTTGCGGCGGTTCAGCAGGTTCGGCCGCCGCCTCGAAGATGCTCTGCCAAATTCCCTGCGCACTCCAGCGGTTGAAGCGATTGTAGACCGTCTTGGCCGGCCCATATTCCGGCGGACAATCGACCCATCGACATCCGCTCTTGAGCACATGCATGATCCCGCTCAAAATGCGCCGATTGTTCTTCGGCTTCACGCCACGGCGATTGCTTGGAATAAACGGCTCAATCCTCGCCCATTGCCCGTCGCTAAACCAAAACAAGTTCGCCCGCATCTGTTGGCCCCCCGATTCGGTTGACCAACCCGTTGAATCTCAACATGGTTAATTGGGTCTTAACCCTAGTCTGGCACGTTTCGGACATAGCGCGATGTCCGACTTGAGTCCGCTGTAAGCAGGAAGGCCGACATCGACTAAAACGAAAGAGCCGCCCGAAGGCGGCTCTCTCAGTTCAAACCCTGATCGTGGATCAGGCGGCCATCAATGCTGGTCATAAACCAGCTTAATGGCGGCCATCAATGTTGGTCTTAATCAATCACGGAATATTGGATGCTCGCCTAATTTTAATCATTGTCGATTGAAGTTGATGATAAAGCTTTTCTGAACTCTCGACGTCTTTTGCTTTCATACAGAAGTTTAGGATCTGATATATAGCGGCGTCCCGGAGCAACTCATCTGAAATCTGCCTCTACTTTCTTTTCGGCACGCTTCTTGGCGCGTTCATACCGATCCATTTCGCGCTCTTTCGTCTTATTGTTCGGGCCATAAAATAGGCCGGCAACTTTTTCGGCGCTACCGGCAACAGAATTGCAGATCTCACGTATTTTGGCGGGCTGCCTCAATGTCTCCAATCGACTTTTCGTCGTCGATTTCCCATGCTTCTCTAGGCTCGCGTTTCCTGAACCACATGCGTTTGGCCTAGACACCCAGGGCTACCTACGCCCCGGCTTGGATCGCAAGTTGTGCAGGCCCGCACTTTGCCTCCAGCACTTTCAGTGCCTGGTCGCGGAGCACAAGGGCTGCTTCATCGCGCTTCAGCATCCGTGCCGCTCAAAGCGACCCGCCGGCTTCGTGCATCCGGAAAGCCGGCGGGCTCACGACCTCCCGTCAGGGATGCTCGGGAAGGCCCTCAGAGGCTTGGAGAGGTTTATGATAACTGTGGTTGTGACCGCGTCCACAAAACATCTCTGACCTAAAACAGACCGTGCCCGACCGGACACCTTCACTTTCGGTCTGCGGCGATTTCCAGGCGTTACGGCAGCGCTACGCTAGCAAAGCTCTAGCGACCGTTCCGCGACCGTTCCACGAATGCTCGCGACTAGCTATTTGTTCGGCCAGTCGCCGCGATCGATGATTTTTTTGGCGGCGGTCTGTTGCAACAGCGGTGAGTAGACCGCGGCTGCACCGAAAAAGGTGACCAAGGCAAATTCAATCCAGCTCATATGCGGTAAAAAATAAAGCGCGACACATGCCAGTGCCGCGCCGAACAGTAGCGCCATGATTGCGTCGCGCGTCATCATGCCGTGAACGATAGATGATTCGCCCATTCTCAACTGCGCAATTTGCGCATTACCCGCTACCGATTAGCCGCGGCCGCTCGGCCCGTCGGCGTCAGTTCATACAGCACATCGGAAATGGTGGTCGCGTACGGCGTCAGCAATCCCGCACCGGCCAGGCGTTGATAGCGGCGGAGGTCGATATGGCCCACCGTGCACCACTTGGTGCCGCCCTGGGTTGCGATTTCGCGGAGCAATATCAAGTCGTCAATGTTCATGGTGATGCCGGTTTATATACTGTTCGCAAATTCAAAACGGTTTCCCGAGATTGGCGCATCAGCTCGCGGATTGCTCGGCGCGCTTGACGGGCTTTTCCCTTCGTGATCGCATCCTCATAGGTCCAGGCGCTCATGCCCAGCTTTCCACATGTGGGCTCACTGCCCGCGTGGGTCCAGCCCAGTGAAAATCCTAGGTTTCGCGATTGGACGCACGAAGTAGTTAACGTGCCTCGGTCACGAAACCATGGCCGCAACAATCGCAGCTCCAAAGGTAGCTGACCTCTCCACTGAATTGAAGGACGGACGCTTCTGGAGCAACCATTGAATCCGAGCAAAATGAGCACCGCGGCATATCTCGCACCCGCGGCCACTGTGTTACTCCTGAGCGGATATGAACCTGATGGTCTCTAATCATATGATATCGCTCCCCACCCGGTAGAGCCCCGCAATAGTCAATCCGCGATCGATTTTTTCCACAAGCCAGTTGCCTAGCGGGAAAGCTGCTTTTTCCCAGATATCCACAGGCAGGTGGTGTTGTGTTTTGCAGAGATTATCGCTCTTACCCGATCCAGCGTTTGTTCGCCTCCTGTGGTCCCATCGCGCGAATTTTGCAGCGTGCCAGGCCGCGTCCTCGCGCCATTCTTGAAGTCCCCATCGCGCCGCTTCGGTAGATATTCCCTCTACGCAATCTCGAACGCGGCACGGGCCTCATCGAACGTCGCGGCAGTGCCGTATCGTTGCTCGCCGGGATCGCTCAGATTTTGCGAATGTCGTCCGTGGCACGTTTCCACTGCGAGACGGTGTCGGCGATCATGCTCGTGGATTTCATGGCGGCCTGGCTGAGTTGGGCATAGCCGGAGATCTCGCGCTGCACGCGCTGGCCTTCGTCGTGCAATAGGTCGCGCAGAGCTTCGAGTTCGGAAATCAAATTCTCGATTTCCGTAAGCGACGTCCCGGCGAAGCGCTGGATCAGCGAGCTGACGTTGTTGACGGTAGCCTCGGTGTTCGGCTCAAGCGCCGCCTCGGCGTCGCTTCGCATGCTCGGCGCCGGAGGGAGTAGGTAGGCAACGTCGTTGAGCACGAAGTCGCGGTCGGCCTCGACTTCCGAGACCGCGTCGAGATCCTTTGCAGTTGATTCAACCTTCTTTCCCCAACGGAAGGCAGTCATCGGCTATTCTCCTTTTTCGCGTTAAGCGAGTGCGGATGTCCCCCACGAGGAAAGAAAGCAGAGCTATGTGGGTCGCAGATTTTGATGACCACATCGCGGCCAATATGCGGCGATATCAGAGAGACGCAATGGGAAGGGCGTAGACGCGGCGAACAGGTGAGCTAAGTCTTCGGAAGGGCTAGGGAGGAGCTTGGCTTCTGCGACGACCGAAAGCAGAGCTATCGACGCCATGCTGTGCATGGCTAGGGCTTCGCCCCGGCTTTTGCTTTGTCAGGGTTCCACCATGCATGTCGCATCTAACGCAAAAGAAGTAGCTGCTATTACCCAATGGGATAGCCTTAAAGCCTTCTGGAACAGCATCCACTTGGAAATCCCACGAAAACTTATCTGTTGCAGAAAGCCGGGCTACGCCGATCCTTCGGCAATTGGATCGCGCAGCATCAAGAGAACATTTGCGGTTCCTGATTGATTCCAAAGGTCGCCGCCTTAGCCCCCGTTCTCTGCTAAACTCCACTGCGGGGACTGGCTGGCGGAGCGTCGCGGAATGGACGTCGCGCAGTGGCTTCAAGATCTCGGCCTGCCCGATTACGCGGCGCTGTTCCGCGCGCAGGCCATCGATGCCGACGTGCTGCCGTCGCTCACCGACGCCGACTTCGAGAAGCTTGGTCTGCCGCTCGGACACCGAAAAAAGCTGCTAACGGCGATCGCTGCCCTGCCGGCGGCGCCGTCGTCCACCGCCTCAATCCGGCGGCCGTCCCACGCGGAACGCCGCCAGCTCTCGGTGATGTTCGTCGACCTTGTCGGCTCGACGTCCCTATCCACGCGGCTCGATCCTGAGGACATGCGGGAGACGCTGACTGCCTACCAGAACGCAGTTGCGGGCGAGATCGCGCGCTTCGAGGGACACCTTGCCAAGTTCATGGGTGACGGCGTGCTGGCCTACTTCGGCTGGCCGCGCGCGCACGAGGATGAGGCTGAGAGGGCGGTGACAGCCAGCCTCGCGATTGTCGAGGCCGTGGACCGTCTGCGGTCTCCAGATGGCCGCCCACTTGCCGCGCGGGTTGGGATCGCGACAGGCCTCGTCGTCGTAGGTGACCTGCTCGGCACTGGCGCGGCGCAGGAGGAAGCGGTCGTCGGCGACACCCCGAACCTCGCCGCCCGCCTGCAGGTCCTGGCCGGGAGCGGCGAAGTTGTCGTCGCTGAGCAAACGCGGCGCCTGATCGGCGGGCTATTCGAGGTCGAGGACCTCGGACCATGCGAACTGCGGGGCTTCGGTGAGCCGATCAACGCTTGGCGGATTTCCCGCACGGGCGCGGCGGAGAGCCGCTTCGAGGCACTCCACACAGCGGGCCTGAGCCCGCTTGTTGCGCGCGAGCAGGAACTGGGACTTCTCCTCGAGCGCTGGCACCTCGCCGAGAGCGGCGAGGGTCAGGCGATGTTTCTCGCCGGGGAGGCCGGGATCGGCAAGTCGCGACTGATCGAGGCGCTCCGAGAGCGGATCGCCGACGAGCCGCACACTCGGATCTCTCACCGTGCCTCACCCTACCACGCCAATACCGTGCTCTGGCCATTCATCGACCAGCTCGAGCGAGCGGCGGCGTTCGAGCGTGACGACACGCCTCCGATGCGGCTCTCCAAGCTCGTGTCTTTGCTTGCCCAAGGAACAGACGATCTCACCGAAGCCGTCCCACTCATCGCGGCTCTCCTCGGCATACCGATGGACGGTCGATACCCGCCGCTCGACCTCTCGCCGCAGACCCAGAAGCGGAAAACACTGGAGGCGCTTCTCGCACAGCTCGAAGGCCTGGCCCAGCGACGGCCGGTTCTGTCGGTGCTTGAGGACGCGCACTGGTTCGATCCGACATCAATCGAGCTCCTCGGGCTGATCTTGGAACGGGTCCAGCGCCTGCCGGTGCTCCTGATCATCACGTTCCGGCCGGAGATGACGCCGCCCTGGCCGTCATTCCCGCATGTAACGACCTTGACGCTCAATCGTCTCGCGCGCCGGGCAGCCGCGGCTCTTGTCGAGCAAACGTCAGGTGGGTGGCGCCTTCATCCGGCAGTGGTGAACGAGATTGTCGCGAAGACCGAAGGTGTTCCGCTCTTCATCGAAGAACTCACTAAGACCGTGCTGGAGTCAGGCATGCTGCGCAACACGCCCGAGGGTCTCGAGCTGGTCGCATCGCATGGCGCGCTTGCCATTCCGGCTAGTCTGCAGGACTCTCTCATGGCCCGGCTCGATCACCTGGCTTCGGCCAAGGATCTGGTCCAGATCGGCGCCGCCATCGGCCGCGAGTTCACCTACGAGCTCCTTGATGCAGTCGCTGCACGAGAGCCTGCTGATCTCGACCAGGCGCTCGCCCGGCTCGTCAAGTCAGAGCTAGTCTTTCAGCGCGGCACGCCGCCCGAGGCGGTCTATACGTTCAAGCATGCCCTGGTCCAGGACGTCGCCTACGCCTCCCTGCTTAAGAGTTCGACGGAGCGAGCTGCACGGCCGGATTGCCGCCGTCCTCGAGGCGCGGTTCGCCGATCTTGTCGCGCGTCAGCCCGAGCTCCTTGCGCACCACCTGACCGCAGCCGGGCTCGCCGATCGGGCGATCGACTTTTGGTTACGGGCCGGACAGCTGGCGGTTGGCCGATCGGCGAATAGGGAGGCGATAAGTCATTTGACCACGGCCCTCGAGATGCTCGGGAACCGCCCACCCACCGATGAGCAGTTGCGCTGCGAGCTTGAGGTGCAGATTGCATTGGGTCCCCCGCTGACCGCGACGAGGGGCTTTGCCGCTCCAGAGGTCGAGACGGTGCACGCCAGAGCGGAGAATCTGGCGCGACGGTACGGACACCGTCGTCACCTCGCCAGGGCGTTGCGCGGCCTGTGTTATGTGCATCACGTACGCGGTCACATCCTGCGCACGAGCGAGCTGTGCCCCGAGCTCGTCGAGCTGGCCGAGCAAGGCGACGATCTCGTGATGCAGGCCGACGCGCACAATGCCTTGGCGTTCAATCTATTCCATCAGGGCGAGCACCGATCGGCGCGCGAGCACTTGGAGGTTAGCAGTGGAAAGATCGTGCAGGCCGGCGATCCCGCCAATGCCTTGTCGCGCGGCGTCAACATTCACGTGTTCGGCCGCGCCTATAGAGCTCATGTCGACTGGCATCTTGGGTTCGCGGACGCCGCGCTTCGGGCGGCGCAGGATGCGATCGATCTGGCCCATCGACTCGTCCACCCGTTTAGCTTGGCAGTGGCGCTCGCCTACGCGGCCATGCTGCACCAGTTCCGTCGCGAGCCGAGAGAAGTCCGCGCTCGTGCCGACGCGGCTCGCTCAATCTGCATCGAACATGGGTTCACTTATTATCACGCCTGGGCCGCGATCATGAATGGCTGGGCTGTCGCCGAGGAGGGCGACGTCGAGGACGCTATTGCACGCGTGCGCGTCGGTGTGCGGGACCTGCGGGCCACCGGGGCTGAGCTGCGTTTGCCGCACTATTTGGGGATCCTTGCTGACCTTTACCGCCGAGCGCAACGGCTTGAGGACGCGACCGTCACTCTCGCCGAGGCGCGGGCTGTCGCCGAGCGCAATGCGGAACACTGGGCCGACGCCAGCCTGCACCTGCTCGAGGGCGATCTCGCGCTGGCAATCGGTGACCAAACGGGGGCGGAACGCTGCCTCCGGCGAGCCATGGAGAGCGCGCAAGCCCAAAATGCCCGCGCACTTCTCCTACGCGGCAGTACAAAGCTAACGCGGCTTCTGGCGGAGGGCGATCGACGAACTGAAGCCTACGATGAACTCGCCAAGATCTACGGCTCGTTCACCGAGGGCTTCGAGACCGTCAATTCCCGCGAGGCCAGAGTGGTGCTCGATGGCATTTGACAGCAATTGGAAAGGTCACGCCACGGTTGTGCCTGCCGGAACAATTCGAGCAAATGTTTTCCGCTGTTGAACGCACAAAACGCGGAGGCCTGTGCCGCAAGGGTTTCTCTTGTGCATATGTCATGTTCAAAAGTATCCGCCAATTCGGCCGCCGATAGAGGCAAAGATTACGGACAGATTATCGCGGGCGGCACCGCCGCCGTCGGCGAAGCTTCGGCGAATGACCGGCGACCACCACCGCCAAGCCATTGCTGTCCCAAGAAGTAAAATTATCTGTCCCATTTAGCAAAGCATAAAGGTCGCAGCATCGCTATCGTTCTCGCCATAGTCGGCGCGAAGCAGCGCCATGTTTCGGGAGACGACAGATGTTGGTCAATGCTGGCAGCCCCAGAGCTTTGGGCGTTCATGGTTTCGGCGGAGAAACGCTTGATGATTTTCTTGATTTTGATTCTGTAGACCGGCGTCTCGCGGCGATGGCGGCGGCAGGGTTTGTCCAGTTTATCGCAGTTATCGTGGTGTGGATGTGGCTCAGTTGAGCTTCGAACAGTTGCAAGCAAAGAGATCAGGCTAACGCCAGCGATGTTTCGGCCGCAGATAGGCCAGCGATCGCTCGGCCTCGCTGCCTACCGCCTGTTGCCTGGGCGCGACAATGATCTTCACCGGCATAAGCTTCGATCTCCGCGCGGAAGGCATCTCTGGTTCTTCAATGCAGGCATGATGCGCTTTTATCAGGTGGCCGCCGATCGGACAACGATGCCAGGTTTAATGGCAGGTCGGACAGCAGCGCCTGGGATACCGGATCTTCCACTGCGCTGTCGTGGTCGTGAAGGGCGCACCACACTTGGCACAATTAGTGCGCCAGGTCAGGACGAGGCTGTTTCGACCCTGGCGTTTGCAAGTCTCGATTGTGAGCAGCTCGTATTGCTGGCCTCGCCAGTCGGTTTGCATTCCGATATTGAAGCGCGGGTCTCGCTGTGTTCCGACCATGACGGCCTCTTTGATCGGTAGTTTTTTGCCGATTAATCTGCTGCTCCACCTAGCCATGTTTTCCGGTGGAGCAATGGCTGGATCATATGTGCGATCACAGCATGACCGCCGCCTCCCTTGACGTATATCAATCGACTGTCCCGCTTATCGTCCACTGTTCGGCCGGTTGGTTGGTCACATCCGGGAGAATGACCCTATGATGAAGAGTATCATGGTAATTGGTGCCGCATTGCTTCTCTCTGCGCCGGTCGCGATAGCAAAGGAGCGGTCACTTGGGGTCTGTTATGCCGACGTCAAGGCTAAATGTGCTGATGTTAAGCCCGGTGGCGGCCGCATTAAAGACTGCGTTAAAACAAACGCCGCAGAGTTTTCCGACGCGTGTAAGGCAAGGCTTGCGCTGGTCGCCGAGATCAGCAAAGCCTGCTTGGCTGATATCAAGGAAAATTGCCCTGGCAAGGAGCGAAGTTGCATCCTGAAAAATATTAGCAACGTCAAAGACGAATGCATGGAGGCGCTCGCGCAGGCAGTGGCCGGGAAAAAATAGAATCCACTAACGCCCATCAGCCACTAAGGCATGGTCAGCTATTCTTGCCGCAGCGGCAAAGCGAACGATCCTTCGGACCGGAGGATCAACGGCCAGGAGGTGGCGATACCGTCTGGTCTCGGCCCCCGATCTCGTGATGTTGGTAACCGGACGGCAAACCCCTGCTTAAAACCAGATCGGGTCCGTCGTGTCACAACGTTCGTGACCCGGCACGGTCCCGCCGCCCCAGATGCCCCCAGCCCAAGGCGGGACCGTGTTCCCTTAACCGGCGCTTGTATTGTCCATTTCCAGCCACCGATAAATCTCTGCGGTGGCTATCGTTCGCTTAGGCACATGTGGATTAATGGTGCCCGCGATGACGGTACGGCCTTCGGCTAACTTCAAACACGCAAATTTTTTAGCCTCGGCCTCGGTCTGAAATGTTTTGGTAATGCGGAGAACTTCTCGATTTCCCGGCGTCCCTGGTGGGGGAGTGTTAAACGAGACATACCAAATGTTTTTCGGGTTCAAGGCCATGGGACTGCCTCAATAGCGAAACCGGTCGAGCGAACCCCGACAGGTCGCATCGCCGAATTTACATACCCCACCCATCTTCTGAGCCTGCATGTAGTCCATACAAGCGCCCTTCATGTTGCCTTTGCTCATGACGCGCCGTCATCCTTGGCCTGACGAATGGCACCGGCTCGTCGATGGCGATGCTACGGGCATGATGGTGCGGGCAATAGCTGAAATGATCGCGGCGGCTGGCGTTGCAGAACCGCGTCGCCCGACCCTCGCCTGACATGGACCCTAGTGAACCCGTCCCTCGAAAATCGGCCAAGCTTCGATCGCGTCAGAAGCTCGCCCAGCGCGGTGACGCCGCCGGGCACCACCACCTATCGGGACCGTTTCAACGCACAGGCGGCTGGCCCTACCCTGCCCTCCGTCGAACTGAGCGGGGGCCGAATTAAACCCTGGCCCGGTACATGCGGTTTTAAAAGTGGGTGCCGTACCCTGACCCATACCCTGGACAAATCGGCGCTGATGAAAAGCCTGCAGCGCAAGGGTTTCTATCGCTGATAGGTATCCCACCCCTTCCGCCAAAAGTTCCATATAAGTATTTTATTTCACTGAAATTTTATTTACATAATAGTAGCTACGCGCAATCAACGTACAATAACAAGCAATCCCGCACGGATTGGGTTAGCGCAGGCAGAATCGTTCGAACGTCAATTGGCCGCATTGTCCAAGTGGACGGAACTCGGGAGCTATGATAGCAATGGCGGCTCGACGCGCGAGGCTTCCGGACGACACACGCCGAGCCGAACCAAACCGTCAGGTCAAACCCTTCGGCAACGCCGAATCAGATTTAGCCGAACTTCATGGCAGAATAAAAAACCGCCTGCGCTCCAGGTGGACGCAGGCGGCAATCTGACACGGACACGTGATGGGGCAAATGCCGAGCAATGTTCAAGGCACGGCATATCTATGAGCCGTCGCTCTCCCCCCGAGCGACATTCTCGACAGACGGCCTCAGTTCTCGCCCGGCTGGGGCCGTCACTTTTCGCAGCCAAAAAAGGCACGGCGCGGCGGCCTCGATCTCCCCTGTCGGCATCCGTAGCTTGCAAGAAGTCTGATCTTCTTTCTGAGATCACGAGCGACCGCACTTAATTCACCTCTCCTCGTTCGGATGCAGCGACACGTAGGGCGCAATCTCGCGCAACCTTCGTCAGCCTAATCATGCGGTGAATAACGTGGAGCCCGGCACGACCGACATTTCAGCGCCGCTTCCAGTTTCCAGATCGGTCTATCGCGCGGACGACGGATGGCATCGAGGGACAGGCCGGCGCTCGTTTCGCGGCGACGACATTCGACTTCGAGCCAGCCATAGCCGCCATTCAAACATTGCGCGATTATCGGCGAAGGTTGTGGAGGCCCGCCGAAACCTTCCATCCGCAACGACCATGCATGAGCCTCAGCACGGTCCGCCTCGCGGATGAATGTAGTTGACCCTGTCGCGCACATTCACTTCCGCGCATTTGAATACAATGCGGCGGGTCAAGCTTAATGTGCGAGTTAAGTTGCGACGACAATTTGAAATTCTATGGTTCTCGAAGTCGTGCGGTTCGGTCCGACGCGCTAGAGGCGAAGGGAAAATGAAACGGTATAGGCAAGTGCTCTTGAGCGTGCTTGACCTAGTCGGTTCGCCTCTTTTGCTCGTAGTCATCATTTTCGTCCTGATCGTCCTGATCGCGAGCATGATAATGTGATGGTATGACCCTCACCTTGCGCACGCTGTAACTGATGACGGCGAACCTTCAGGGTCTCCACTCAAATCAAATCGCGAAGAACCCATGGGTTGCGTCGCGGCGGTGCTGATCGACGAGGCCATATTCCCAGTCGAGGTGGGCCTGCATCGCGCCAGTGGAGACGCCAGTGCCCTCATGGGAACGCCGGTAGCGCTCACAAAGAAGTGAGGCGGCGTGAAAGGCCAGCGTGTCGCCCTTCGCGCCTCCTCATTCGTCCTATCCCAGAGAAACTGGAATGGAGATGTGGAATGAACAATTCTCGCTATCGCTGGGTCATCGTGGCAGCAGGCGGCCTGTTGGGCTGTGTCGCCATCGGCGGCATGTTTTCGCTGCCAGTTTTGCTGCAGCCTATCACACGGAATACCGGCTGGTCGGTCGCCGGCGTATCCAGCGCGATGACGATCGGCTTCCTTGCAATGGCCTTCGCCAGCATGATCTGGGGGACCTTGTCGGATCGGGTCGGACCACGCCCGGTGGTGCTGACCGGCTCCATCGTCATCGCGGCAAGCCTGGCGCTGGCAAGCCGTGCGACTTCATTGATCGAGTTTCAGCTCCTCTTCGGCCTGCTGGTGGGAGCGGCGACTGCCGCTATCTTCGCGCCAATGATGGCCTGCGTCACCGGCTGGTTCGACACCCATCGCAGCCTTGCGGTGTCGCTGGTGTCAGCCGGCATGGGGATGGCACCGATGACCATGTCGCCGCTCGTGGCCTGGCTCGTCTCCAGCTATGACTGGCGAACCACGATGCAGATCCTTGCCGTCGTCGTCGCGGCCATCATGATCCCGGTCGCGCTGCTGGTGCGCCGCCCTCCCGCGCTCGCAGCCAGTGCCGCCGCATCCGGCGATGCAGGGCCGCGATCGGAGATGTCGCTCTCGCAGGCGATGCGGTCGCCGCAGTTCATCATTCTTCTCGCGACGAATTTCTTCTGCTGCGCCACGCATTCAGGTCCGATCATCCACACCGTGAGCTACGCCATCAGTTGCGGCATCCCGATGCTGGCCGCGGTTTCGATCTACAGCGTGGAAGGGCTGGCCGGATTGGGCGGCCGCATCGCCTTCGGGCTACTCGGCGACCGCTTTGGCGCCAAGCGCGTTCTGGTCCTGGGGCTGCTGGTCCAGGCGTTCGGTGCGCTGGCCTACGTCTTCGTGCGCGAACTTGCCGCGTTCTATACGGTCGCCGCGTTGTTTGGCTTCATCTATGCCGGCGTCATGCCGCTCTATGCGGTGCTGGCGCGGGAAAATTTCCCGTTGAAGATGATGGGCACCGTGATCGGCGGCACCGCGATGGCGGGCAGTCTCGGCATGGCCACGGGACCGATTGCCGGCGGCCTGATCTACGACACCTTCGCCAGCTACGCGTGGCTCTATATCGGGGCGTGGGGCATGGGCCTCGGTGCGTTCCTGATGGCCTTGAGCTTTCGGCCGTTTCCAAAAGCGCGGGCTGCGCCAGTGCCGGCGTAATCCCAGCCGGGCTTGGATGACGCGTCCCGCATTACCTGGAGACCGAACCCGGTCTCCGGCATCAGTCTCCTTACGGCCAGTCCTTGCCCAAGTCTTCTGGTCGAACTTGAATTGGGTAATCAGGGATGTCGGGGGGTGTGGTAGGGCAAGCGAGACAGCATCGACCAGCCGACGCAGCCAAGGCTGCTTCAGCACCGATAGCTTCCCTTCGAGCAAGGCCGCCTTCTCCCGAGCAGCCATCGTTTCAGAGCTGGCTTTGAGCAGTTCGGCCAAGAGCTTGTTCGTCCGCTCGCACTCTCTCTCAAAATCAGCCCGATGGCCGCTGGCTATGGCCTCCATCGCGAACAGCTCGGCCTGCAACGACTCAATTTTTTGCGTTAGGTCGGTGACCACCTGGTGACCGGCCTGTGCTTGCGGCCCACGAGACAGTGGGGAATGGCTGATTTCGGCGAGATCGATCTGTACCAGCGTCTTGCCGTGGTTCGAGCGGGAACGCGGCAAACGATGTCGCTTTACCAGCGCTCGTGCCGCTTCTGGCGAGATCTTGAGCCTTTCGCCTAGTTCGGCATACGTCAGCATCTCGACGGGCAAGATGTTCACTCCCGTTTAGCCGGTGGTCACCACCCGGACACGGCAAACGATATCAACTCCGGGTTAAGGATTGGTTCACTATGAGGGGCCACGTACCCTGGCGTTAGCCTTGGTCACCCCCGGGTTACCTGATCCACGCGGGCTGTTGTTCGACCGCGATGATGTAGTGAAGGCTGTTCAATCGGTTGATCTGCTGGATGGGCGCATCGAGTTGGTTGGCGGTAGTTTGTTCAACGACGAAATTCCGCGCTGCGCGGATATCTACCTGCTGATCCGGGTGTTGCACGATTGGCCTGATGAGGACTCGAAGCCACACCAAAATGAGGATTGCTGTTTGCGACACCCGCTCCTGCGTCGCGGGCCGGTCGTCGACGCGCTTGCGGGTCAGTTCGGGCACGGGAGCTATTTTGACTGATTGGTTTTCGGTCTTGCCGCTTCTTGGGCGCGCGCAGCCATCCAGGCATCGTACTCCGGCGTACCACTGCGCGGCGGAGCGTCGTCCGGCAGGCCTCCCATCCAATGCGGAATGTCGGCGATCCGCTCGCCTGCGGTTCGACCGCCGGCGCAGGATGATAGCGACAAGCATGCGAGGCACAGGCACGCACATTCGATTGCGATCGTGGCGCGATTCATCTTGGATTTATACCGAAAGACTGAGGGGTAACACTTGTCCGAGCGGCCAATCCTTGCGGTCTGCCGAGCCTCCATGGTTCACGATGCTTGCATGGTACTATGCGGCGCGGATCCTGCTTTTTCCCGATCGGGCGACCCTTGCCTTTTTACCGGCTTTCGTCGCAACCGGTCCCGTGTCGGGGGGCGCCGCGGCGGCAGCGTTGGTGCCTGGGCTTTCAACTGAGGTCGTGAGAATTTCGCGTTGAGCATTGAGCCAATAGATGTCCGCCTGGCCCTCGGGTTGACCACCGGCGATCCAGAGGTGGTAGGCACGTTCGCGAATGGCCTCTTCCAGATTTGGCATCGGGATTTTCTCCTTTCATGATGCGTCCAGCTCCGGCAGGCAAAGTCTTGCTCCCGTAAGGTTAACGAAATCCTAACCGGCGGGATCGGCTGGATTTCTGATCGGTGCTGATCGGCGGCCTCGTAGGGGACGTCGTAAATCTCGTTGCGGCAACCATGGGCATCTTGTCCGGCACAACGAGGCGTGACTATTACAACAGCAAGAAAGCCGCCACCGGATTCGAGACGGTGACGGCTCTACGACTTAATCGGCAAATGCGCCAGGAGAACGCCGGGACTGAACGATAGTGGGCGCTCGGTGAAGGCGCGGTCTACGGGCGCGGTTTCTCACATCCAACCGTAGTGACGGCCCCGAGCCCAGCCATAGTGGTGGCCACGGCCTCGACCCCAGCCGTAATGATGACCTCGGCCACCGTGATGGCCCCAACCATGACCGTGGCCCCCAACTTGGATGACCGCTCCGTCAGAGCCGCCGAGCGTATCTGATGTTGCCATGGGCATTGCTGACGCGGAAAGGGTGGGCGCAAGTGCAAAAGCGACGGTAGCAAATCCGACCAACAATAGCCGTTTCATCGAAGTATCCTCCTTGGATCGCGTTATCGCGGTGATTGGCAACACGCTCAACCCAAGCGAGTTCCACACGACAGCAAAGAGTCATTCTTACCGACCGTTCCGATCTAAGTGCCGAGTCAGGATTTAGCGTGCACCGCGAGTTCGACGATCCAATACCCCTGCCCGGTCGCCGCTAATACTCGGGCTGCACATCGTCCCGGTCCCCCCCCCCGTTTTCTCGCGTCTACGCCCCTTCCCATGGCTTCCCTCTAATATCGCCGCATATTGGCCGCGATGTGGTCATCCGAATCAGCGATCCAGATTGCTCTGCTTTCTTTCGTCGTGCGGGGGACATCCGCGCTCGCTTAACGCGAAAAAGGGGAAGGGAAACGCCGATGGCTGCCATCCGTTCGGAAAAGGTTAAATCGACTGGAAAGAACAGCAATCTCAACGCGGCCTCGGAAGTCGAGGCCGGGATCCGCGACTTCGTGCGCAACGACATTGCCCAACTACGCCGTCCAATGCCAAGCGTGCGAAGCGACGCCGAGGCGGCGCTTGAGCCGAACACCGAGGCTACCGTCAACAACGTCAACTCGCTGATCCAGCGCGTCGCCGGGACGTCGCTTGCGGAAATCGAGAATTTGATTTCCGAACTCGAGGCCCTGCGCGACCTTCTGCACCACGAAGGCCAGCGCGTGCAGCGCGAGATCTCCGGCTATGCCCAACTCAGCCAGTCCGCGATGAAATCCACACGCATGATCTCCGACACCGTGTCGCAGTGGAAAGACGACATTCGCAATATTTGATCTCCTATCGTTCCTGCGTCCGATTACCGCCGCCTCCCAGGGCTTCTCCGAAACGGCAGCGCAGGTACTATTCGGCGGCCTGCGCTTGCCTATCAATCGCTTCAGCTCCGGCTTTGATCAAAGGGATCAAATCGCGTCCGATGGCAATCGTGTCTTGCGGATTTTCGAAGCCGCGTAGCAAGAACGAATGTATACCAAGGCGGTAGTACTGCAACACAGCGGCGGCAATCTGTTCCGGCGTCCCGACCAGGCACGAAGTATTGCCGGGGGCGCCTGTAGCTCGCGCTATTCCCATCCACAACCGCTCATCATGGACATCACCGCGCGCGGCGAACCCAACAAGGCGTTCGCTGGAATGGTTGGTCGGTTTCGGTGCGGTCCCAGTCTTTCGTTCGATATCCGCTAACAGGGCATGAGCCTTGTCCCACGCCTCGCCCTCGCTCGGTGCCATGATGGTGCGCAGCGACATATTGAAGTTCGGGGTCCGCCCGAACTTTGCAGCACGTCGGCGAAAGTCATCGAGCCGATCTTGCGTTTCAGAGAGGGGTTCGCCGAATATTGCGAACACGTCGCAGTGTTCGGCGCCCATCTGCAACGCACCCTCTGACGAGCCGCCAAAGAAGAGAGTGGGATGGGGCTGCTGATATGGCTTGACGTCGGAGTAGGCTCCCTCGACACGATAAAACTGCCCTTGGTGATCGAAGGGGACTTCGCTCGTCCACATTCTCCGCATGACGTCCAGGTACTCACCGGCACGCCGGTAACGGTCTTGCTTGGGCAAGAAGTCGCCCTCGCTCGCCTGGTCTTGGTCGCTCGTACCGGCAATGATGTGCAACGACATGCGACCCTGTGTGAGTTGGTCGAAAGTTGCTACCTGTCGCGCCGCAAGCGCGGGTGCAACCGAGCCAGGCCGGTGCGCGATCAGGAACTTGATCCGTTCCGTATGGGTTGCGGCATAAAGGGCGATGCCAAAGCCCTCGGCTGCGGCTGCGTAATAGCCGACAAGCACGGAATCATAGCCCCACTGCTCATGAAGGCGCGTGAAGTCGATTACAAATTCGCGCGATATCTTTCCCTTGATGAGGTGAACTGCGACCCCTTCCATCTGGGTGCCAATCATACCGGTCACTTTAGCTGGCATAGGTGTTCCTCATATTATGGCCGTCCTTGTGCTTGGGAGGCCGTCGATTACGTAGGAGAGCCTATTTGGCGAAGCTGACATTAACGCGATCGAGATAGGCAACGAAGTAACATAAGATCAAAAACGGTATCAGCCGCAGCATCACCTTACCGATTACACGCCTTTCTACATCTTCCATGGCGCTCTCCTCCCGTTTTTGATCTCTGGTACCCCGACGGAACTTCGTCCAGTTTTGAGCGACTTTGACGCTCTCTGGCCAGGAACGCTAATGTATTTTCCGATGCCGATACCGAGAGCGGTGGCGCACTGCAGTTGAATGCGAACATTGAGACAGCAGGACTGCCATGCGTGGCAGTTTGAAGCTGTGGCAACTGTTTGCCTGGGACGACCAAGGGAAGTTCCAAGAGCTGCAGATCGACTAGCCAGAATTTAAGACGTCGACTGATTGGGAAATACTGCGCTGATGCTTCTTTATACTGTTTGCCCCAGGCGCCGCATTGCGTGGAAGCAGACGAAGGGGACATGAGCCCCTCTCCTCACCCCGGCGTTAAACTTAAGAAAACATTAATCGCGAAATGCAAGACAATACGATGTCGTGCTCTGTGAACGATTCGCCTGCCGCAACGTTGGGGAACTGGTAATGTGCAAAATCATTTCAGCTACGCTCGCCGTTACATTGGTCGCTGGTGCGTCCCTATTGCCGGTGCCTGCAAGAACGGAGAACGGTCAAATTGCCGCCGGCGTAGTGGGCGGCCTTATCGGCGGGGCCTTGCTCGGAGGCGCACTCGCTGCGCGCCCAGCGCCTCCACCTCCGGTTTATTACGCGCCGGCGCCGGTCTACGTTGAAGAACCTGTCTGCCGATTGGTTCGGGAGCGCTACTGGGACGGATACGGCTGGCAATTCCGCCGAGTCCAGGTTTGCGATTGAACTCTGCAGTCGCGGGGGATCCGACCTAATGACCGAACACGTACTTATTCGTGTATGGTTTTTTGTTATGTGAGGGTGCCATGACATTCGCCATTCACGCATCGAAAGACGGACAAAGCGTCGTGACGATTCGCATCAGACCCGCCGTTGCCGTCGACAAAGCTCGCGTAATGGAACGTTCGGGCTGGCAGGTGCATGTTACGGACTCCGCTGGACACCAGTTCGATCCTTCGGACTTTGACCGGCTTTCATCGCTTGCACGCGAAACAGCGTAGCCGGATGCGCTATCGCGCCTAGAGAGCACCTTCGAGCGTCCATACGAATACCCTCCAGGCAGGCCCGACGAGCCCGGGAATGAGTCCGGCGTCAAAGGCGGCATTTCCCAGGACCAAAGTGTTCCAAGCGACAGAGCGACTCCGGGGCTCGATCTGCTGCCCTGAATTTGGGCTCGTTGGGTTTCAGGGGCTGTCGGCACATTTACAGCGCCTTAGCGTTCTAGATTCCGCTCTGGTTCCTACTAAACGAAGGCGTTTAGCTGGTGCTAACCTTTCCTCGGTGACCAGCCATAGGCGTTGGCGCAGGCACCGCCCATCAGCATTGCCCGCTCTGTGTCGCTCAGGCGGTCAGTCTTAAGGAAGGGCTCGACGGCCTGCTCATAGTTGACGACTGCGAACGCGCGTGTCCAGTCCGTGCCCCACAAGCAGCGATCAAAACCCCAGGTATCAAACACGCGGGCAAGCGGATCCCAAATATCCGGGAACGGGTACGGCTCCCGGGACAGCGTGCAGGCGCCGCTGACCTTGATCACCACGTTCGGGCGATTGGCGAGTTCCAGCACCTTCGGGAGGTCGGTCCAGGGTTGGGGCGGCGCGGGCGGCAGGCGCGGCTGCATGATGCCCAGATGGTCGATGATGAATCGCGTGTCGGGATGGCGATCGATGAGCGCAGTGCCCGTGTCCAAGTTGTCCCAGCACAGGATGTTGACCGGAAAGTCGTGGCGGACAGCCGCGCGCAGGATCCGGTCGAGGCCCGGGTCGCTCGGCTCGCGCTTGGCGTCCTTCGTCAGCATGATGCGGATTCCGACCGTGCCCGGCGTATTCTTCCAGTCGGCGACGACATCGGCTACCGCCGGATCGTCCGGGTCGACTGGCTTAACGATGGCGATCCGGCCGGGATGGGCCCGTTGCACTTCCACGGCATAGCTGGCGTCGTAGCGGTACATGGAAAAGGCGGAGATGAAGATCGCGCCGTCGACGCCGACTTTGTCCATCGCCGCCACCATCTCGTCACCCGTGACGTGATCGGGCCAGTTCGGCACAGTGTGCCAAGGTCGCTTCGGAGTGTTCGCCTCATAGGCATGGACCTGGGAGTCGATAATGGTCATTGGGGCGGCTCCTCTCTGCCAGGCGACTTTGGACATTGCAGCAGGTTCATGTCCAGAGGGCAAGGACGCCGCGCGTTTCTGGTGCCGACGGTCGTGAGTAGCAGTTCCCCCACCGGGACGATCTTAAACTGAGCGCGCGCGATGTGACCGTGGACGTACCGGTATTGCGGATCAAGCTGTGGCGCAGCGATGGCAATGGAGAAGAAATTACGCCGTCCGTTTTTGTCCGATCGCCTCGAACTGCGCCTTCTGCTCGTCGCTCAGTGTATCATAAAAGTCCTTGAGCGCGGCGCTCATCAGACTGACCGCTTGCTGCATGGCATCGAGCCGGCCGTCCACTGCGTCAAGGCGAGTGGGTAGTGTGATCGCGCCTTCCGGCGGGCATGCATTATTCAGGATGTCGACAGCCCGAGCATTGGCGTCCTGCAGCACTTTAAGAGCGGCGCGTTGAGCGTCGTTCGGGTGCAGCCTGGCCTCGATCTCGTCCGCTGGCCATTGCAACGCGGCTGATAGGGACGCGCCGCAACCCTGAGAAGGCGCCTGTGTGGCTCCGTTTGCGGCGGACATCTTGCGCCGATCTTCGGCGATTGCATTGAGCCGTGCTTCCTGCTCGTCATTCAGCAGGTCATAGAATTTTCCCAGCGGCTGTTGAACGGCCGACTCTGCCTTAATCATCGCCCCGATGCGCTGCTGCATGATGGCCAATCGGTGCGGCGCCGTGAACGCCGCCTGCGTCGGACACGACGCACGAATCATCAGGGCGGCCGAATTCAATGCGTTGGCAAGATCGTCCAAGGCGGCGCGCTGCGCCTCTTCCAGCTGTATCGCGTGCTGAATCTGTTCGATGGGGAGGCCGGCAATTTCGCGGCCGTCATCGCCGCAGAGCTGCTGGAGCGGAGGGACTCTGCGATGTCTTCGACCGAACGGGCTCGGTCCCGCATAGGCGGCGAGATCATCATGGCCGTAAGGCGCAAAAATCGCGGCATAGATATCAGGATAACCGTAGGCCCAGAAGCTGATGCCGTCACCCCAGATGGTGTAGTCGTAGATATCGTAGATGGCGAATGGCCAAAACAGCGGCCCGACCCATCCATATCCGCCGTCGCCGTGTCGCCACCACCCACCTGCGATGCGACCGCCATGCCAGCCCGCCAGCGCTGCAGCCGCGATGAATTGCCTGCGCGCCACCGGGTTGCCAAGCCCGGAATCTACCGCGTTGCGGACGTCTTGCGATCTGAGGGAGGCCGTTCGGATGTGGCCGTGACGAGCGAAAGCACGAACGTGACGCAATCCCCCCAGCGACAATACGCGGGCAAACGCGAATCTCGCGACCCCAAGGGGACCGATACCAAGATGCGATGCGGCCAGGGCCGCACTCGACAGCAGGGTTGTCAGAACGACGACGGCAATTCCAGTGCGGGCCTTCGACATGGCCCCCTCCCGCGCCAAGCCTCATTGCGTCACTTTAGATGAGGAGATGACGCCGAGAGGAACCGAAAGTTCCCCATTTGCGGTGCAGATCGACCCATTGATTCCGTCGATTTTGTAAAGAGGGCACTCGACAGACAAGTACCCGAAAATGACCGCGGGTTTCCTAGCGTGGAAGAATGACTTTGAATTCGGTGAACTCGCCGGGCTGGGTATCGACCTCGATCGATCCCGAGTGTTGCTTGACGACAATATCGTAGCTCAATGAGAGACCGAGACCGGTCCCTTGGCCGGGCGGCTTGGTAGTAAAGAAGGGATTGAAGATCTTTTCCTTGACCTCCGGTGTGATGCCGCCACCATTGTCGCGAATCCTGATCTCGACACTATCACCAAGGTTTCTCGTCGCGGCCGCGAGCGTGGGCTCATAACCATTAAGTTTCTTTTCCGCCTTGCGCTTCGTTGCCGCATAGAATCCGTTCGAAATCAGGTTGATAAGGACGCGGGTAATCTCCTGCGGGAACAGATCGACTTTGCCGACGGTGGGATCAAAAGACTGCTCCAGATTGATTTTGAAATCCTGATTTTCGGCCCGTGCACCGTGATAGGCAAGATTGAGGCTTTCTTCGACAAGACGATTGAGATTGACCCGTCGGCGCTCGCTGGAACCTTCGCGCGAATGCAGCAGCATGTTCTTGACGATAGAATCGGCGCGCTTGCCATGCTGAACGACCTTTTCGAGGTTGCCCTTCAGCATCTCCGTTAGTTCATCGGTTTCTTCGCGCGTCTTGGGATCGAGCGGCGCAGGCTTGAGCACATCATCGAGTTCGTCGACCAATTCCACTGACAGTGCCGAGAAATTATTGACGAAATTGAGCGGGTTCTTGATCTCATGCGCGATGCCGGCGGTGAGTTGACCGAGAGACGCAAGCTTTTCGGTCTGAATGAGGCGATCCTGCGCGGTGCGTAGCTCGTCGAGGGATTTGGAGAGCTCTTTGGTGCGTGCCTGTACCTGTTCGAATAGGCGCACATTTTCAATAGCGATTGCTGCCTGATCGGCGAATGTCGTGACGAGTTCAATCTGTTTGTCGGTGAACGGCCTGACTTCGGACCGCGTTAACGTTACAACGCCAATCGGCGTGCCTTCGCGCATCATCGGAACGCCGAGAAGAGTGCGATAATTTCCCAGTCTCAGTGCCTCGTCAAAATGATAGTCGGGATCCGACTGCACGTCCGGAATATGAACTACTACACCCTCAAGCAGAGCGCGCCCTGTAGCCGAGCCCCGGTCAGGAGAGACGGGAATGTCCCTGACCAGGTCCATAAACTCGCGAGAGAAGCCAAAGCTTTCGGAGCGATAGAAAGCCCCTTCCCTCTGTCGGGTGATGGTGGCCTTGTCGGCCTCACAAAGCCGGGCCGCCGATTCAACAAGCGTTCTTAGTACTGTTTCCAAATCAAATGTCGAGCGGCTGATGACCTTCAGCACGTCAGCGGTCGCGGTTTGTTGCCGGAGGGATTCGCGCAGGTCCTCAGTGCGTGCCTGCACCTCGTCGAATAGCCGTACATTCTCGATCGCAATAACCGCCTGGTCGGCAAAGGTTGATACCAGCTCAATCTGTTTGCCGGTAAAAGGTTCTACATTCGGTTTCAGGATTGCAATAACGCCAATCAGTACTCCTTCTCCCAGCATTGGGACGCAGAGCGCCGAACGAAAGCTTTGCTGAGTCAAAAGTTCGCGTTGCTCATATTCCGTGTCTAATAAAACATCGTGAACATGGCAGACCTTGAGATCAAGGGCAGCTCTTCCCGCTATCGATCCTCGTCCTGGACGCAAAGGATTCGCCTCTAACCAGGCCCGAAATCCTGGCCAAGCACCGTGAGCGGCAGCAAAACGCAAAAACTCGCCATCATACCTGTAGACGTGACCGCGAGTCGCACCACAGAGCCGGATGGCGCTATCCAGCAGGGTCTCGAGAACAGTTTCCAGATCACGCTTCACTCCGAGAGTGGAGCGGCTAATGACCTTGAGAACGTCCGCCGTCGCGGTCTGCTGCTGCAGGGATTCGCTTAGGTCCTCGGTACGCGCCTGCACCTCGTCAAACAGCCGCACGTTCTCGATCGCGATCGCAGCTTGGTCGGCAAACGTCTCGACGAGAGCGATCTGTTTATCGGTAAAGGGCCTGACCTCCAGGTGAAAAATCATAATAACGCCTAGCAGGTCATCGCTCTTGAGTATCGGCACCCCGAGAACTGTCCGGATCGCCTCGACGTCTCTCGCCCCATAGGTATAGTTCGGATCAGACCAGACATCAGGAATGTGGATCGTTCGTCGCTCCAGGGCGGCGCGGGCGGCACCGCTGTGCGGGCCGGGGCGGATTGGATGTTGCTCTACCCACGCCGTGAACTCTGGAGAACAGTTAAAGGCCGCTGCCATCCGCAGCAACTCACCATCGAAACGGAAGATGAATGCCCGGTCGGCCCCGCATAGCCTGACCGAACTTTCGACCAACGTTTCGAATACCGCGTG
Organism: uncultured Alphaproteobacteria bacterium; assembly: GCA_963732455.1. Lineage (GTDB taxonomy): Bacteria > Pseudomonadota > Alphaproteobacteria > Rhizobiales > Xanthobacteraceae > Bradyrhizobium. Next base: position 251,547 of record CAVSZM010000015.1, read on the forward strand.
AAGGTCGAACGCCGAACGGCTGATGACTTTGAGAACGTCGGCGGTGGCCGTCTGCTGCTGCAGCAATTCCGATAGATCGTTGGTCCGCCCTTGAACCTCGTCGAACAGCCGCACGTTTTCGATGGCGATCACCGCCTGATCGGCGAAAGTCTGTACGAGTTCGATTTGCTTGCCGGTGAAAGGTTTGACCTCGAGTCTGTAGATGGTGATCGTTCCCACAAGGTCATGGCCTTTGAGCATCGGGACCGCGAGGATCGTCCGGATCGGGTCCCCATCCCGCGACGCATACGCGTACTCGGGGTCAGCCTGGACGTCAGGCACCTGCACCGTCCGCCGTTCGAGAGCCGATCGTGCGGAGACGCTGTGTCGTCCGGGGGCGATCGGGTTCATAAACACCCACTCCTTCATCTCGGGGCCGACATTATAGGACGCGACGGCCCGGAGGACGTTGCCATCGAACCGGAAGATGTACGCCCGCTCGGCTTCGCAGAGCCTGACGGCATTCTCGGCAATTGTGTCGAACACAGGCTGCAGGTCGAAGGCGGAACGGCCGATTACCTTCAGCACCTCGGTGGTGGAGGTTTGCTGTTCCAGTGATTCCTTGAGATCATCGGTGCGTTGCCGCAGCTCGTTGAACAGCCGCGCGTTCTCGATTGCGATCACGGCCTGGGCGGCAAAGTGCTGCAAAAGGCCGATCTGCGTGGAGGAAAACGGTCGAACTTCCTTGCGGTAGACGGTCATTGCGCCGTGCAAAATTCCATCCTTTCGGAGCGCGACAACCAGTGCGGAACGGGCGCCTCCGAGGTCGACAACGGCGCGACGCAACGGGTTTCCTGACCGATAGGCGTCCTCGTCCATCTGATCCAGGTTATGTATGAGATCCTCGCCCGCCAGCAGACGCCAGTGTGCATCTCCCGGTCTAGCCTGATCCAATCCGGTTTCTAAATAATTTGCGAGTGCAGTAGGCACGCCGTGTTGTGCCGCAAACTTGAAGCGCTCCCCATCATAAGTTGCCAAGAAGCCGAACGCGGCCTCGCAAAGGTGCATCGCCTTTTGCAGCAAAGCCTCGAATACCGGCGCAACGGTGCCGGGCGAGGCGTTAATGATCTCGAGAACTTCCCTGGTTGCGGTCAGCTGCTGACGCGCTTCAGTCAGTTCGCGGCTTAGACTTCCACTCTGATTCTTTAAATCGACGCGCCGAGGCCCGCGATTGCGTTTTGTCGACGCCTTGCGTTTGGTGGGCTGCCGACGCACCGCTTGTCCACGCTTCGCCATTGGACGCTCTCCGACGGAAAGCTGCAAAACTCGAAAATATGGCGCCAAAGCTACCCAATCCGGGGGCGGCCGTATAGTCAGTCAGACGATCGCGACTTCAGGTTTTGGCATTAACGGACATCGCACGATGTCCGACTTGAGTTCGCTTTTGCAACCCAAACCGGAGGTCGTTCATGGAGTTGGTCTCCCCCAAACCCTAGCTGTCGTCCGCCAAGTATGTTCTATTGGCGTGAACGGATCGATGCTGCATGGAAGCATCCTACTGGTCTGATTTTGACCATCCCGTTGTCGGCCAATCTGGTCTCGCAAATGAGTGACGCTAAGAGGAATGTTCATGGCAATCGACGTGGCCACTGCAGTTGAGGATTTTTGGATCGCGCGCAAACACGGCGAATTCTTTCCTCGCGCATACTACGACCAGCTTACATCGGATGATGCCTATCGTATCCAACTTGCCTTGATCGACCGACGTGTCGCGGCCGGAGAGCGTCAAATAGGTTGGAAAGTCGGCCTCACTTCCAAGGCCATTCAAAACCAGTTTGGGTTTCACGAACCAATATTCGCCTGCGTTCTGGAAACACAGCCATCCGGACACGTATTCGGAAGCACCGAATTGATCAATCCCGGCATCGAAACAGAACTCTGCGTCCGCCTTGCACATGGGCTCGAAGGCACCGTTTCCATGGCGCAGGTGCGCGAGGCGATTGACGTGGTCCAGCCGTCGTTCGAGATTATCGAGACGCGCGGCGATCCACGTCAGATGATGCTGGTGCTGGCGGACAATGGGCAGGCACGTTCTGTTGTTGCAGGAGCGCCCGTGCGTCTAACGCCGGATTTGGCGCTTGATCAAGTGTCAGCGCATATCGACATCAACGGGCAAGAGATGGCCACCGGATTGGGGAGCGCCGTACTCGACAATCCCCTTAACTCGGTCTTGTGGCTTGCGCGGAAGCTCGGCCAGTACGATCGCTGTCTCCGCCCAAAGGACATCGTCATGACTGGGTCGTTTGTACGCCAGTTCCCACTTGCATCCGGCGACGTTGCCGTTGCGGAATTTTCCGGGATCGGTCGCGTCGAAACCGGAATTTCGAAAGCTTGACTGCGAAGCCGCGAGCCGTTCCTGGCTCAAACGATTGTTCGATCGCCGCGCGCACGGCCCGGACAATTTGTGTCGGTCGATGGTGAAAGATTTTTGCAACACAAGCGGATGAACAGCGGAAAAACATTTGCTCACGGTGAGTTTTTCCGGTTTTTGAAACCCAACGCGGACATCCAGCGCCGCGTTCCAAGGAAGTCCATTGTCTCGGCCTGAAAAAACACGATAGCTTTTGCTCCGGACTTCGGAGTGAGGGGGCGGACGAGGTGACCCAAAAGTCCCATGCGCGCCGCGCGCCATGCGAGCCTGGAAAAGCGCTTGAGTATCCAAATAGAGGAAAGAAGGGGATCTAAGATGGATTCCTTTACTGTTGCTCCCGAGCTGAAGGGTACGAAGGGCGACATCATTGCCGCCAGAATCGAAGTGCCTATTCTTGTTGTAATGATTTACGGTATTGTCGAATTCATCCGATTGGGGTGGTCTCAAGATTACTACTTTTACACTTACGCTCCGGTGTTAGGTGGCGTCGCTGCCTCAGTAGGTCTTTTTACTTATTTTTTTCTTGTGTCCGTGGAACGGAAAAAGAGCCGGAAAACTCTCCTAGTTCTGCTCGGATTTCTTCCATATTTTTATTCGCTATACATCATGGGAGTTCTTGGCCTGCACACAATCTATGAAGGCATCATCGGCAAGTTCTCATTTTGGTCAATGATAGGGGGGGTCTTCTGGGTTTTTCTTGGATTTCATCTGATCTATCGGTTTTACCTGATGACAGAGATCGTCAGGCGACACGATGAAAAAGCCACGTCAGCTCAATCTTCCCTTCGCCAAAGTGACATGAACTGAAATGGCGGTAGGCGCATCGGTTATCAAACTGCGGCTTTAACACAGTCGAATTCGTATCCCGGCACCGAACACATTATTGTTCGAATTCTGATGGAGTAGTGTGATGCCCAATTCGGCGCCAGGCAATGGATTGGCACCACCGCTCGTCGGTTCAGCCTACCGGATGATAGATCATACCTACGAAGTGGTGATTGTCGGCGCCGGAGGGGCAGGACTGCGGGCAACACTGGGAGCGGTCGAGGCCGGTTTGAGGACTGCCTGCTTAACGAAGGTGTTTCCCACCCGATCTCACACCGTCGCCGCCAAGGGCGGCATCGCAGCCTCGCTTGGAAACCAGGGACCGGACGATTGGCGTTGGCATATGTACGACACCGTCAACCGACCGGTCCGGACTAGAACGCTGACCAGTGACGTGCAGTATTTCCCACCACAGGAGCAGAATTCGGTGAAAAAAGAAGCCGTTCCTCGGGCCTGAAAGCGACGGTCGCTGGGACCCGTGGCTCCAGCGGCCCATGTTTCAGAGGACCATCATATGCCGCGTATATCTGGAAATCAGAAGGCTGTAATTGAAATCATGTGGATGTCTGGAATCAGGCTCGCAGCCCGCCATAAAGACTAAATATCCCGGTCTAACCTACTGTCTTCAAGGATCGGATAAAATTGTGCTCACAATTCGTCGTCATCGAAAAGAGAGCCCGCCGACCGGGCGGGCAAGTTTCGGGAGAAGAGCGCTCCATGGGCGGAACGCCCATTCCAAGCCTCGAACAATTCGGTCGCTCTCGCAAAGGTCGAATTGGTGGCGGTGCCGAATTCGGGGCCGCCTGTGTCATTTGGGTATCGCATTCCCCAAGCTCGTCAGCCCCGTCGGCAAACCATTTGCCCAGAAGAAACGGCCACATTGATCGCGGGTTGGGTATCATGTGCAGAGCTCTGCACCATTATCGCGCCGAGCTTTGGTCTTGAACAGAGCCGACGCGATCCCGCCGACCGCCAACATGCTCGAATAAGGCAACGCTCGCTACTTCTCTTATTGCTGCCATGGACAGACGTCACCCCCTCACTCGATCACCTCGTCGGCACGCTGCTGGAGTTGCGGGGACACATCGAGGCCCAATGCCTTCGCAGCCTTCAGGTTGATCACGAGCTGATATTTTGTCGGCGCTTGCACGGGCAGGTCGCCGGCTTTCTCGCCTTTCAGAATGCGACTGACATAGGTCGCAGCTCCGCGCTGCTGTTCGATCGTATCGAACCCGTATGAGACTAAGCCTCCTTTTTCGGAATCCAATTGGAATGGATAGATCGCCGGCAGATGCAACCGCGCGGCCAATCCAACAATCACTTCGTTGTACCTGGTATTGAGCGGGTTCGGCATCACGATGAGACCGCTGCTCGGTACTTGCGCAAATTCCGTAAGAGTACGTTCAATGTCGCTAGCGTTGTGCAGTTCAGTTGCTGTTACTGTCATCCCCGTTAAGGCCGAAGCAGCCTCCACATTGCGCAGAAGGTCGACATTAGCAGCAATATTCTGATTGTAGACGACGCCGACGCGGCGCAGACCGGGCGCGATTTCCTTCAGTATCTCCAGCCATTTTCCACCCATCGCGGGCTCAAAATTCTGAAAGCCGGTGATGTTGCCGCCCGGACGCGCCAAATTCGTCACCAATCCGGTTCCGACAGGGTCACCCACCAGCGCGAAGACAATCGGAATGGTCGGTGTCGCCAGTTTCAGGGCTGCCAGGCCCGGATTGGACCATACGACGAGCAGCTCGGGCGCACTCGCGACAAGTTCGGCGGCGCTGACGCGAATGCGGTCGATGTCTTGAGTTGTGAAATGCACGTCGAACTGGATGTTGCGGCCTTCGACCCAGCCAAGTTCACGGAGCCGTTGTTTGAATGCCGGCCAGAGCTGTCGCACTTGCGGATCATCTGCATTGTCGAAGGGCAGCAAAACCGCGATCCGCCGCACGCGCTCGGATTGCTGCGCACGTCCAGCCAGGGGCCAGTTCGCCGTCACCGTACCGCCAAGTAGCATTATGAACTGGCGCCGTCTCATTGCCGCCCTCAAGGCTAGGACTTGGCATCTTAACGATCTAAATAGCATATCCGAACGAATCGAGCAGCATCGCTGGCATTTCGAGGCCGAGTGCTCTCGCAGTCTTGAGATTGATACTCAGCTCGAATTTGGTCGGTTGGTAAAACGGGATATCTCCCGGACCGGATCGATAGAGCCGGTCGTGACGATCGGGACGGTCGTGGTTCATGGCCGCAACCGTAACCGGATTGTACGAGGTAACGATGGGGGCAAACAATCGCCTTCAGACGCTGCGACCCAATGTCCGAGTTAAGAATGACGGAGGTCGACGGACTTTATTCGATCACCTCGTTGGCGAGCGCGAGCAGCCCGGGTGGAATCGTCAAGCCGAGTGTCTTGGCGCTCTTCAGATTGATGAGAAGCTCGAACGTTGCCGGCAATTCGATCGGCAACTCGCCGGGCTTGGTGCCCTTGAGAATGCGGCCGGCGTAGACGCCGGCGTGACGATAGGCCGATGACAGGCTCGGGCCATAGCTCATCAGGCCACCGTCGTCGACGAACTCGCGGAATGGATACATGACCGGCATCTTGTTGCTTGCCGCGAGCCCCACGAGTTGCGCGCGCCAGTTCATGAAGAGCGGATCGGCACTGATTACAAGCGCGTGCACCTTTTTCTCGATGGCGGAAGTAAACGCCGCGTCGATTTCGCCGAAGGAACTCGCCTTGAGAACGAAGACCCGCCGCCCGGTATTCCTTGCTGCGACTTCGACCTCTTCTATCTCCGCGGCTGTGCCCGGCGATCCCGGTTGCACGAGAATTGCAAAATTATGCATTCCGGGATCGAGATCGTACAGCAAGTTCAGACGTTTCGCTGCTATCTCGGTGGTGATTATGGTCGTACCGGTGATGTTGCCGCCGGGCTTATTGAAGCTCGCCACCAGCCCGAGGTCGACCGGGTTAAAGCCGAGCACAAACACGATAGGAATCGTCGTGGTCGCGCTTTTCGCAGACTTCGCCGAGCGTGTGCCTCCGGTGGCAGCGATCAGCGCGACACCGTCGGCAACCAACTCGGTCGCCATTGCATCGAGCTCATCGAAATGGCCCTCAGCCCACCGATAAACAATTGCCACATTGCGACCTTCGACAAAGCCCTCCTCGCTCAAGCCGGTCTGGAAAGCCTTGAGGAATTTTGCGAAAGCGCGCGGCGAGCCGCTGTTGAGAAAACCGACGACCGGCATAGTCCGCTGCGCCTGCGCCGCAAGCGACCATGCGGCAGAGGCGCCGCCGAGAAACATAATGAACTCGCGCCGTCTCATTTTGCCCCGACGCCCTGAGCCAAGCCCACTCTAGCTCAAGTTAGTCATTGAAGCGACTCTGGCGTAACCTCGAGCACAAATTCTCTGGCAATCGGGCGATGTCGCACATGGGGTCAAAAGCTGACGTGGCGGCGCGTGAGTCGGACTTCCGCGTCGCCCCTGAAAGCGGACTCAGAGCGGACATCGCACCATGTCCGTTTCGTGCCCGATAGCGGATGTTCGCCGCACCCAAGAGGGTGCAGGCTGGCGCAGGCTTCGGCCTCAACAGTTGGTATTGGTGCGCTGCCCTATGATATACCTCCGTAGAGATTGGCGGGGGCTCATCATGGCTGGCGATCCGGCAGAATACATCGGCAACATACCCCAGCACTATGATCGAAACTTGGGTCCGGTGCTTTTCGTGGACTATGCCGCAGACATCTCTCGTCGTGTCGCCGCATGCAATCCCCGGCGCGTGTTGGAGATAGCGGCCGGCACGGGGATCGTTACGCGTCAGCTCCGCAATTTACTGCCTGCCGGCGTACGCTTGACGGCTACCGATCTCAATCTGCCCATGCTCGAAATCGCACGCGCTAAGTTTCGGCCCAATGAGTCGGTCGAATTCCAGCAGGCCGACGCTACGGTGCTGCCGTTCGCCGACGGAAGCTTCGACGCGATCGCGTGCCAATTCGGCGTGATGTTCTTTCCTGACAAGGACAAATCCTACCGAGAGGCTCTTCGCGTCCTTGTTCCTGGTGGCCACTACCTGTTCAGCGTCTGGGACTCGCATCGCCATAACCCGGTTGGCCGAATAGCGCATGAAGTCATAGGAAGCTTTTTTCCTGCTGATCCGCCTCAGTTTCAGAGCGTACCGTTCGCCTATCGATTCGAGCCGATCAAGGACTCGCTGATCGATGCGGGCTTCACCGACATCAGTGCGGTCGTAGTGCAGTTACAAAAGGAGGTCCCCGACTTGGCACTCCTCGCTGGCGGATTGGTTTATGGCAGCCCGATAATCGATCAGGTCCGGCAGCGTGGCGGCGTTGAAGCGGAACAAATAATTGATGCGATTGCGCGGGAATATCGGAACGAGTTTGGCAGCGATCTGGCAAACATCCCACTTCAAGCGATCGTATTTTCTGCCGAGAAGCCATCATCCTAGCGCCGAGCGACTCGGTTCGCCACCATGTCCGCTGCGGTGCCACGAACGGACCCTGGTGCTCGCATGCCGTCGTCGATCCCTGGGCATAGGATCGGCAGAAAAAAGCCCGGCTGTTGGGCCGGGCTCTCATTCACTGTGGCGCAGTGACCTGATTCTAGGAGAACATCGAGGATCTTGTCATTTGATTTCCCACGTCGTGTTATGCGGGATATCCATCGCAAAATAGCCGCCGGGACCAGCCAGTGCAGGCATGTTTATGCAAGTAAATGGCTCACTGCCGGTGATTCCCTTGTACTTCCCGGTACCGCCGGTGATGATATGGGTGCCACAATCCATCTTCGGCTGCGATTTGTCGAGGTCGCGAGTATCAAAGGTCGAGAAAATCTTGTCACCATCGCTGTCGGCCAACACGCAGGCACCGTCAATGTATTTCTTGTCGCCGGACGCAACGTTCAGCGCTACGCACTGTGCCGACATCTTGTCGAGCATCTTCTCTCCCTTCATGTTTTGCGTAGTCCCGACCGCCTCCAGCGTGGTCGCCTTACCGAGTTCGGCAATGTCAATGCTCGTCAGCGGGCGAAAAACGAAATGCGTCACGTAGGGCGTGGTCCCCTTCTTTTCAGAAGATTGTCCTAAGACAACCGTGGGGGCGACGGTCATCAGTATCCCAGCGAAAAGCGCTGTTTTGACAAGCGTCCCCGCTGCGGTGAATGCCGTGAATATGTTCGGGTTCATTGGGTTCCTCCTTGGATCAAGCGGCGCCTTCAGGCCTGTGCTATGAACTGCCGCGGACTTGGAGACACCTGCTTGTGTGGTTGAGACCTGTGCTTGAGACGCGTAGTGTTGCGCTTCGAGCTACCGGGATTTCCCCTGAAAGAATTATTGCTGTATTCCGGCCGGATGCGGCACAAATGTTGCCGCGGCCGATCGGCGAAATCGATTGGACCGGCAAAGCGCAAATGTGTCTCGGCATGTGGGGTAAGCACCCGCCGAGGCCTTGAATCCATGTCCGATAGCTGATGCAAACTATACCATATCTACTCGACACTGTGTAGATCCAGTTTGCGGATTGCCAGCAAAGAGCGAGATGCGGTGAGTTGGGCGTTGGCTAAGGAACGGCCGAGCTCCTCGCGGTTGCCTTGAGCTGATGGCTTGATCAAAAATACGATAGGTTTGACGATCTGGTCTACCGGACGGAGCCATGGAAAATCTGACGCATTATCCTTTGCTGCTGTCTACGGCGGTGTTCGTGGCGCTGTGGCTCGCTTCACTGGTGGGCTCCTGGATGCGCAGGCGAAGCCCGAAACCCGCCGACGAACAGACTGAGGATCTCGGCGTCATCCTTGGGGCCACCCTGACGCTGCTCGCGCTGATCATCGGCTTCAGCGTTTCAATGGCTAGCAGTCGCTACGACCAGCGCAAAAGTCTCGAAGAAGCCGAAGCCAACGCGATCGGGACCGAAATCATGCGTGCCGACCTTCTGCCACCGGCGGACGCCGCAAAGGTCCAGGCACTGCTTGGCGGTTACCTCGACCAGCGGATCCTGTTCTACATCAACCGAGACGATACTCAGCGAATGCAGATCGATAAGTTGACCAACCAATTGCAGGCTGATCTCTGGGCTGCCGTCCGCGCACCGGCCATGGCAGAACCGACGCCTGTTGCGGCATTGGTGCTCGCCGGCATGAACGACGTGATCAATTCGCAGGGCTACACACAAGCGGCGTTCTGGAACAGGATTCCCCAGGCCGCGTGGTGGCTGATGGTGGCCATCGCACTGTGTTCCAACGTTCTGTTTGGCTATCGGTCGCGAAGCGGCATGTCCGCGAGAAAGATTGCTCTCGTGTTGCCATTTCTCGTCTCGATTGCCTTCCTTTTGATCGCCGATATCGATGCTCCGCGGCACGGTTTGATCCACGTCAGTCCACAGAATCTCGAAAGTTTGGCGAAGTCGATTGGGCGCTGAAGTTATCGCTTCATGTCATTTTTCGGATCTCGACGCGCAACATTAAGGTCCGCTTTACCCCGTGAACTGACCTCGTCAGGTGACCCGCCGAAGTTCGAAAAGTGCCAATAGCCGAATTCGTTCGAGCTTCTCTTGCAACGTCAGTGCCACGACCGAATGTCCGAATCGGGCCATAAGCGGGCCTGCTGCCCTTGAACCGCGACGTTCGCTCTTCCTCGGACATCCATTCGCTGCCCGTGCGATGGATCTTCTCGCCAAAGAAGCGAATTCTGACTCCGGGATTGTGCCAGATTGTGTCCTTATCATTGGCCGGAGAAGGCAAACCATCTAAGGTCGTCGCGTCGCCGGTCCTGTAAATGGGAATGGCCAGAGAGCAATGAGCATAGCCATGAAAAGCGGAACAAAAGGCCTCTTGGCTGCAGTCGGCGTCAGCGCGGGCCTGTTTCTCAACGCCCAAGCAGCGACAGCGCAGCAGAGTTGGCCGCCACTTTCATCCGAGCAAATTGCCCAGATCGTGAGGAGCTCCGATCGCACTGCGGCAGATCGCGTCAATGATAAGCGCCGCAAGCCTGAGGAGATGCTGGGCTTCATCGGCATTCGCCCCGGTATCGTCGCGGTCGATCTCAGCGCGAGCGGTGGCTACACCACGGAATTGTTGGCCCGTGCGATCGGACCCTTGGGCAAGGTTTATGGTCAGAGCCGGCCGCGCGATCCCAACCGGGTACCCACACCCCCGGTAACGCCCGAGGGCAACAGCAACCCGGTCACCACGCCGAGTGCGACGCCAGCAGCGCCGGCAAGCGCGCCACGTCCCTCCCCGGTTGCCCTCGCCGAACGCGAAAACAATCTCCGAAGCAATGGCGTCCAGGCCGCCCCGATCGTCGCGCTCTCGCGACCGTTCGAAGATCCCGTTCCGTCCGAGCTCGCGGTAGAAGGCGTCGATCTCGCGACCTTGATGTTCAACTATCACGACCTCGGACACCTCGGCGTGGATCGTGCTGCGATGAACAAAGCAGTCTTTGGCGCGCTCAAGTCGGGAGGCCTTTATGTTATAGCTGATCATTCGGGTCGGCCCGGTACCGGCATCTCCGAATCCGGTACCCTACATCGCATCGAAGAGGCGTTTCTTCGGCAGGAGGTCGAAGCGGCGGGATTCAAGCTGATCGGCGAAGGCAATTTCCTGCGCAACCCAAACGATCCCAGAGATAAGAATACGCCGGACCCGCCGCAACCGAAGGACGAATTCGTGCTCAAGTTCGTCAAGCCGTGAGCACGCACTGTTGCACGTTTTCACACAGCCCAGGTCAAAACCGGTAAAGCCCGCAGCGAGCAAATATCGTCGGCTGTTCATCGCGCCATGTCCGATAAGTGGCACAAAGCCGATGTGGCGGGATGACCGAGTTGAGTCCGCCATGCGCACCTAAACGGACGTTGATTAAGACAAAGGGCCGCCCGAAGGCGGCATCTAAACTTCAAAATCTGATGATCGGAGACCAGCCGACCGTGCCAAGCCCACCGACAAGCACCTTGCCTCACGGGTGCATTTGCATTGACGACGAGATTATCGGATAGCGGAAGTGCCGTGAGCAACGCAAGCGTGACCGACTAGCCTGTAGTCGGTAACCGGCGTATACATATCTCCCATGAGTTGGAATGCGAAAGAGATAGCACTGCTGAAAAAATTCTGGGCCGCAGGACAGAGCGCCGCGCAGATCGCGCATCGTCTCGGGTGCAGCCGCAACGCCGTGTGCGCCAAGTTGCTGCGCATGGGCTTGAAGCGCGGTCACAAGCCGCCAACCGCCAACCCCAAGATCATAGCGGCATGTCACAGTCCGGTGGAAAAGGTGATGTCTTCGCGGAAGCCAATTACGCGGCATCCTAAGGAATTCACCAAACCTCAGCTTTACGCCATGCTGGCTGAAGCGGTCAGGAATACCGGCAAATCCAGTCGGCGTTGACGACAGGATTTTCGGACGCATCAAGCTGCCGTGACTTCTTTAATGGAACGCCCAAGCGACTGAAGAACCGTGCTCTCTTTGCAACAGTTCTTTTGTTCCTCCACCGGAACCTCTTTTTGAGGTCGCGCCCTTCCCCAGGTCCGGGTTATTTTTCAACACCGGGGCTGGTAAGTTCATAAACAGTCAATTTTTCCCGGAGGCCGTAGAGCGCAACGTTCTGCGGCCTTTTCATTTGGCTTTCTCCACGTCAGCGACAACGCGGTTCGTTGGACTATCGTCGGCAAAGCCAGCATACGGGATTGCTTGATCTACGACACATAAGACCGAGCCGTCATGGCCTGGATGGTGTCGAGGTCGCCGCTGGGTCATTTGACGCGGGAGCAGCATGCCCCCTTGTTCCGCTTGATCTCGGCCATCATCGAGGAGTTTGGGTCCCGCCCCAGGCGCTACAGTGTATTTTTCGAGGTCAGAGCCGACCTTGCATGGGTCGCCCGCTCTATTTCTGGCGGCGGATGTTGTAGTCCTGCCATTGCACACCAGACACTGACATAGGCAGCGTGCAACGAGCTGTCTTCAACACTATCCTTGAAGTTCGGGTAATCGATATGGTCGATCATTGCGGCCAATGCCTGTTTCACCACGTCGCGCGGCAGAACTGTCCGATACAGATAATCACTGTTGGTGTTCCGGGTCACCTTGGCATCTGGAAACACCTTCTCGATATCCCCGGCACGCCGAGCCCTGACCAGCAGTTCAGCCGGGCCACAATCCTTGCTTACGATCGACAGGTAGCTGTTGTTCGTCATTATCCACATCTAATCCCTCCTTTTTATCATGCATTCGTTGCAGGCGCTGAGAATGGGATGGCGGACCCAACCGGACGGCCACCATCCTTGCGCGATGCGAACAGAGAATACAACACCGTCACCGTCGGCGGCGATGTGGCCAACGTCGGTCTTAGCCTAGGATCAGGAAATGCCTCATCGACGTAGCGCGTGATCATGCCGGTCTCGTATATCTGAAAGTTCTCGGGAACGAGTGTCGGCACGCGTTCGAAGGGGGGGTGAGCGCCTGATAGCTTTCGGGGACATCGGGAGCGAAGGGGTTGACCTCGATCCGGTGGTAGTCCCCTCCTTTTTCTTCGAGCGCGAGAGAAATCAACAACGGCGACCCGGAGGCATCCGCAATGGCGAAAATCAGGATCGGTCTGGTCGGGTGCGGCTTCGTTTCGGAGCTGCACATGTACGCTTACAGGCGTGTCTACGGCGTCGATGTCGAAGTCAAAGCCGTCGCGGCGCGGGGTGACCATGTTGTCGATTTTGCCGGTCGGCACCAAATACCGAGGGTCTACCGTAGCTTTCGCGATTTGATGGCTGACGGCGAGTTGGATGTTGTCGACATCTGCACGCCGCCCAATTTGCACTCCTCGATGATCGTCGACGCGATGAAGGGCGGCAAGCATGTCATCTGCGAAAAGCCGTTCGCGGGCTATTTCGGACGAGATGACGACAAGGCCCCGATCGGCAAGCACGTCCCAAAAGTGGTGATGTACGAGCGCGTGCTCCAAGAAATGGAAAAGACGTGCGCGGCGATCAGAAAGACCGGCAAGCTCTTCATGTACGCGGAAGACTGGATCTACGCGCCAGCGGTGACCAAGACCGCGGAGATTCTCCGGGCCACCAAAGATAAGATCCTGTTCATGAAGGGGGAAGAGAGTCACAGCGGCTCGCACGCGGTGCACGCGGCGCAATGGGCGATGACCGGCGGCGGCTCCCTGATCCGGATGGGATGCCATCCGCTTTCGGCGGTGCTCTATCTCAAGCAGGTAGAGGCGAAAGCCCGCGGCGAGGCGATCGGCGTTGCGAGCGTGATCTGTGACGTCGGCAATGTCTCGGCGTGCCTGCGGCCTGAGGAGCGAGCCTTTATCAAGGCCAATCCGATTGACGTCGAGGACTGGGGCACGCTCACCGTAACCTTCACCGATGGCACCAAAGCGACCGTGCTTTCCGGCGACATGATCATGGGCGGCGTGCGCAACCTGATCGAGACCTATACGAGCGGCGGCTCGCTGTTTGCCAATATTACACCGAACACACACATGATGAGCTATCAGACGAACGAGGAGAAGCTCGCGAGCGTCTATATCACCGAAAAAGTCGATCGGAAGACCGGATGGCAATACGTCTGCCTCGAGGAGGAATGGACGCGCGGCTATTTGCAGGAAATCCAAGATTTCATGGAATGCGTCGCGACCGGCCGGCGGCCGCTCTCCGATCTCGCGCTGGCCTACGGAACGACCAGGGTCAACTACGCCGGCTACTGGGCTGCCGAAGAGGGCCGTCGCGTTACGTTGTGACGCTGTCTTTCGCTGCGACCGGCGTGACGGCCCTCAACGGCGGGCAGTATCGCGATCTACATGGCGTAGACGGAGGATTTCGGCAGCGGGAAGACCGGTTCCTGCGTGCGGATATTGGTTGGCCAAACCACCGAAATATGCTCGCCGGCGTTTTGCATCACCACCGGCGTCGAACGTTCATTCTGGCCCGAGAGCGGCGTATCGGGCGGGAAGAATTTAACGCCGTAGCCCTGGATGGTGCCGCCGGGCGGGATATCGACGTCGAGCGCCGCCTTGCGAACCGCCTCGGGATCGAAACCGCCGTATTTCTCCTTGGCGACGGGCAGGACGTTGTTGAGCAGGACCCAGGTCTGATTGAAGCCCATCGAACAGTGCGGCGGAACGTCGGTCGCGCCGGTTTTCGCCTTGTAGCGCTCGACCATGGTCTTGGTGAGATCGCCGATGCCGGGAGCCAGCTTTGCGGGGTCGAGCAATTGCGCCGGCACCGGATCGATATTGCAGAAATTGTCGATATCCGCACCGAAGCTTGTGCGCAATTTGTCGAGCTGGCTGTAGCCGGCGCCGTTGCCAAAAAGCATCTGGAAATGCAGGCCGTTCTCGCGCGCCTGGCGCAGTAACAGGGTGATGTCGGGATTGTATCCAGCGTGCGAGATCACCTCTGCGCGGGAGCGCTTGATCTTGGTCACCAGCACGGAGAGGTCAGGGGCTGCGGCCGAATAGCCCTCTTTCAACACGATCTGCAGTCCGGCCCGCTTCGAATAGGCTTCGTCCGCGGCGGCAACGCCGACACCATAGGGGCCGTCCTCATGAATGAGCGCAATCTTGACGTCCTTGGGCTCGATGCCGAGCTTTTCCTTGGCGTGCTCGGTCAGGAAACTCGCAAAGGCCTGGCCGTACTGATCGGAGTGAATCTGCGCGCGGAAGACGTAATGCAGGTTCTTGTCCTTGAACACGGCGGTCGCAACCGCAGTGGTGATCCAGAGGATCTTCTTCTGCTGCTCAACCTTGGACGAGAGCGGGACCGCGTGCGAGCTCGCATAGATGCCGTTGATGATGTCGATCTTCTCCTGGCTGATCAGGCGTTCGGCCTCGTTGATCGCAACGTCGGGCTTGCTCTGAGAATCGGCGGCGACCGGGACGATCTTGTACTTGCCGCCGACGCCGCCCTTCTCGTTGACGAGATCGATCGCAATCTGCGTGCCGACAGAGGAGGCAACCGAGCCGCCCGCGGCAAACGGACCGGTCAGATCATAGATCACGCCGAGGCGAACGGTCTCAGCTTCCGCCCGCGCGCGCGTCCAATCGAGGTTGATTGCGGCGGCTGCGGCCGCGGCATTCTTCAGCAGCATCCTGCGTGACGTCGGCATGGCGTTCCTCCCCGAGACTGCATCATCGTTTTTGCGACCGTCTTTTTTTGTTTGTTTGGCCAAGTATTTAAAGGATGCGTCGGAAAGTCAACACGCGGCGCTCATGCGGACGTATCGCGGGCAGCCCGCTTGCCGGCAACGCGCGCATTTTCACGCACCCCAATCCGGCGGAATCAGCACCCACGTGCGTACAGGTTCGTACGGAATGCCCAGGCGAAAGCGGATAGCCGTTCGAATGTCCTTACGATCCGCTCGGACGACGGCTTCTAACTTTCGGATTTCTGTCTCATCTCGTCTCCTTGATGGTTACGATGAGCCAGAAATCCTCGCTTCTTCAACCCGCTAATTCTGTGTCACAGGTGCTGATCCCGGACATCCCTACCTCGGCTGCGCTGAGGTAGACGGCATTTGAATCCGGAAATCGTCGAGTTTTTTCCCCGAACTAAGCTGCGCAGTGAGCCAGCGCGGCTGCTTCCCGCGGCCCGCCCAGGTCTCGGACGGCTGCAGGGGGTTTCGATATTTCGGAAACACCTGTGGATAAGGACGGCGGCTGCGGTCGCCTATACTCCGGCCAAGCTCGCGCATACGCCGCTCAATCCGTGCCTTTTCGGCTGAAATTTTGCGAGCCAATACGGAGGCGACCAGCTGATGGAGGGACCAAAGCTCGTCCACTGACATCGATCTGAGTTCATGACGCTTCATATGAGTTACTCGAGTAGCTTGTCCTTGCTTTCGCGCGGGATTGCCCGTCTGTGGATTGTGCGGAATGCCACTTCGTCCGCAGGTTTAATTGCCGGACGGTGGTGAACGTCGCAGTTGCCACAGCGATGCTAAAGGCAATCGACAGTGCGATAAGGACGATACGCGGGGCCATGAGGCGCTCCCGTACAATCGTCGCCCTGCCCACTCATTTAGGCGCTTCGGCGGCCGCTTCAATGGGCCGTCATCATCCCGGCGCGGGAGTCCGCCTGGCACGGCGTTCCCTCAAAAAACACGGTCCTGATCCGCCGTGGCGAACCTCAATTTCAGCGCCGACGCGATTTTCAGTACCGCCGCCGGGATTGTGCCCGCTACCAGATCAGGCGAAGGGGATTTCTTAACCCCTTGATGCTATTATGAAAAGGCCGCACCGCCGCGCGGCCGAATAGCCGGGCGCCGCCCTTTAACCTTCCCCAGAGTGCGACCGCTCGGCTATTTGCCTATAGGCGGTCTTATCCACCGCACGCAAGGATGCATCAGCGACATGCGCGATGGTTTGACATGGCTGCCCTTCTCCGCTCCGCATTTCACCAACTCGGTGGGCCATGTTTTGTCCGACGTTGCTGCACAGCCTGATGTGCAAATGCTCACCGCGTTTCGCCGACTGATAAAATCAGCGTTATCTTCCACAAACGTTGCCTCGTTTACTTCGAAAGCTAACTGGGGATGACATCGTCAAACGATCCAGACCGCACCGGGGACGGACTAAAGGAACTGCTGAGAGTTGCGTGGAGCAGTCTTGCAAACTCGCAACTTACATCAGACGAGCGCCGCGAAATCCGCAACCAAATCAAGCAGTACAGTGCTGAGTTGCGGCGTTATCTTGAGCTGAAAGGAACTGAGCACGGCCGTGCGAGAGAACAACCTTTGGAGCAAGGCGAAGGCAATGGGTTCGGGCGGCCAGAGCTTCAAATTCTAGCATAGTTAGACAAGGTCGTGCGTTCGCAGTGCCGGGTTTGCCGGTGAAGGAGTCCCTCTGCGATGCAATATCCGGTTGATGGCAGCCGGGTTGGGTTTGGTGTTGCCCGGATTTATCAGTTTTGCATTTCGACAAAAACGGAAAGTTAAGCCCAAAGCTGAGATCATCAATGCGTAGTTCGATCCGGTTGCTTTTCGATCCCGTCGGGGGATTGGCTTTAATTGCGGATGAAGGCGAAGTGGAAATGAGCGGTTATCTTCCTACAGATCAGGGATGGGCAAAGGCTGAAGTTCGGTTGCGTGCAATATTGTCATCCTGGCACCAAAGCCGCCGATATCGCCCGGAAGCTTCGCAGTATCGGAACAATCCAGTGAGGTCCTCAAGGCAGACAGACCTCAATCGAGAATTCAAGAAACCACGCTATACCGAATGGCAATGGTTCCTGATTCCATTGCTCGCCTTCACGGTCATTGACTATCTCTGTTTCCCTTTGCCAGGCTGGCGCTGAAGGCGAAGAGGCCTACACGGGCTCGATATGCCACTACACTAAGTGCTCTGTCGCTACTCGATCGCACCTGCAGTGGGAGGCTGAAATGCGAAGAAGGCGCGTCACCCGGTTGCTCCCGGTCCTGTTCGTCGTGGTCTCAGTGGCGATCGTTTCGTCGCCTGCTCGGGCGCAACAGGCCGAACCGCAAGCCAACACTTTTCGTGCCAAAATCAAAGCGAAATATGCTGAAAAGCGCGAGCGATTTATGCACCGGGTAAAGGACTTATACTTCGCTGTGGGCTGCAAGGTTCTGGCCAGCGAAGCCGGAATTCTGCCCTTAACCAGCGCGGAGTCCTATCTTACTTTCGTCGGCGACCAAACGATCATCGATACCAAAGACGAGAGCCTCCGTCAGGAGGCGATGCGAGAAGGATTGGAGCGAGCCGCAAAGCCGGGAGAATGCGACTATTACCGTCGACACCCGGAAGCCGCCGAGGCCGCGCGTCGTGCCGTTGCCGAAGCAGCAGCAAAACGATAAGGGGCCGGTTCACATTTGCGCGTCGTCGTTGCCTTGGCCGAATCTCGATGAAGTCCAGGCGCGCCAAAGCTACGCTTCTGTTCGCCGCCTTGGCGGCGTTGCTCCACGTCTTGTTTCGATCCGGCGTGCGACAGATAAGCCGACGTCGCCACTGACCCCCGGACGTCAGGGCGCGTTGTCGTTCACGCGCGCAAGTGAACCGAGATCAACGAACCGCTGCCGAATCTATGCGCATTCAATAATTGCGACCGAACGCAATTTCACCATTTTGCGTCTGAAAAATTTACGAATGGGAGTGAGGTTTAACGGGCATTTCTGAGGATAATTCGATGGCGCGAAATTTCGGATTGGCGAGGCAGACGAACCGGCGCTATCGCGGATCACTTTGGCCGCTTCTGCCCGTGATATTTATCGTGCTCGGCCTGATAAATGTCGCCGCACATTTGTTTCACTGAAATCTAGAATTCGTAGACGTCACGACTTTGACGCGCGAGGGCACGGAGATCCCCCAGGGTGCCGCGAACGGCGCTGCAACGAGCGCACTGGACCGGGGTGGAGCTCGGCGCGTTCGCGGGATCCGTAACTTTAATCGACAGATTGCCACATTCGTCGCAAACGATCTTGAATCCAGGCGACGCGCGCGGAGGAAAGTGGTCAATATTTAACGGCGCGACTTGATTATTTTGATCGTCCATCTGAGGCCCCCGCCCTTCCAGCGACACAGCCTCTCATACGCATAAATTTTAAAAGCTCCGATCTCGGACGCGGTTGGAATTGAGCGGTTGTGTTAGGATATCCTAAACCTTGATAAAGGCGTCAGGCCGGTTATTTGGCGCGCGGTTCGCGCGCCAACGTCTCCAGATATCTTGCGCCCGCTTCTGAGTGTCGCGGTGAGATGATCAACCACGACACGGATCGCCGGAAACTCGTGCAGAGATCGCGGGCCGGAATGGGAGTCGGCGTCACAGGCCGGCTGGTCTAGCTCAGGCCGGAGACGAAGAAATAAGCCCGCAAAACATGCTCCTGTCCCTGTAATCCCGCTTGCCCTTCCTGCTGGTTCACGCTTGGATGTGGTTGCGATGGGGGGACCAACGATGCAACCTCGGGAAACGACGCCCTTATGGGTGGGGCTCACATTCACGCTCATGATTGTCTGAACCGTCCTGTACCTGACCGGCTACTTCATGATCGAGGATCTCCTGGCGTTCTTTAAATAACGAACGGCTTTCCGCCGCTCCATCCTTTGCCATCGAAATGGAAGCCGATGCCGACCGCATCTTGATGCTCACCAAGACGGCGAACAAACTCGACGGAATTCACGGGAAAACGTTCAGCCAAGCAAGTGGCGCGAATCTTCGCGATCTTCGGTCACGCGATTTCCGCTGCCGTTTGTCCGATTGGGGCAGACGAATACCGCGCGGCCAATTTGCGCTGGGACCACCAACTCTCGATCAGGGCCAGACGACCGTTGGATAACGCGGTCGGGTCGGCCGGTCGATGCATCGCAGGAATAGACACTTCAAGCCGCTCGACCGCTCTGGCGCCGTTCCGAGCGTCATCTTCCCCGCTGAACCGGTGGGTTTCGAAGCCGCGGTAATTAGGCATCATATGTTGAAAGCCGACATGAGCCAGCCTATTCAGTTGAAGCAATTGGTTTGGCGACAACTCGACAAGAAGCCTACCATCCCGCGGAGCCATTGCGAGTTTGCCCGCGCGGTAACCCTTGCCCCAACAGGCGCTCCCGATGGCATCGCCGAACATCCACAGCTGCGCATGACGCAGTTCCAGTTGCTTGTGGTGCGATAAGCTTCCGGCTGCGGTCTTCAATTTCTCCAGCGTCTTCGAAACGCCCGGGGGTAACTGGCCCTCGACTTCGAAGTGTGAATGGATGCCCCGAATAGTCTCGGCCGCGGCTTCCTGCATGCCGCGAAGACGCCCTCGGATGAACCAATACCTTAGCAAGGACCCTACTGAGATCACGAGCAGCAACAGCAGCATGCCAAGAACGGTCAGAATTTCCATTGCGTTGCCCCATCGCACAGAAATAACTGCTGATAAAATAGCTGAAATTTATTAACGAGTTGGTAATCACGATGATGCAGCTAGAGCGGCCTATAGCGTTGCCATCACGGCGACAACCATCGCCGGAGTGCTCGCGCGTCAAGGAACCGAGTGGCTACCGGTCGCAAAGCGCCGGAGGGGTAGCTTCACGGCAGAACCCGCTTTATTGCGATTGAATTAACGATGCGCGGCAATCGCCCATAAACGTTTAGCACCTACAACCTCCCGGCTTGCAGCATTTCAGGCCAACAAACCGCGGGGTTGCCATGACGACTATTTCGATCGTTCCGATGCGTTCAGCTTCCGAAGCGCAAGCCGACGATCATACGCCCAAGACAATTTTGCTGTTTTGCTGTCTCGGGTTGGTTGCGTCGTTCTTCCTGATGACTTTCGGAGTAGACGTGAGCGGCGGCTGGCTCTAAGTCGGCGGCCTCCGAATATGCCGGACCGGATGGGCGGCGCAACTCCCGATGTGCCGAACGCCGATCAGCCCGAACACACCCTATTTTTATTTGATGCGCCGAAACACCCGAAGACGCTGAGGTCACAGCTTTGTTCTGCCTGACCGCTCGCGGCCCCGCCATTGCCAGAATGGTCGTTTCAAGCTAGCGAACGGCTGCATTTTAGCGCGCACCAGGCCGATTTCGGAGCAAGCCCTTGATCGTTACCCGCCGAGCCCTTGCCGCCGCTCTGTCGCCGGCGTGGCTTGCCGCCCTCGCCCCCTTCGCCCCGCTGTACCTCACTGGCGGCGCGATGGCGCAAACAGCGGCTGTCGGGCTGGTGGCCAAACCCCCGTCGCTTCCCGACATGGCGCTGGGGTCCGGCAAGGCGCCGGTGACCGTCGTTGAATACGCCTCGATGACCTGCCCTCATTGCGCGGCATTCGAGGAAAACGTTTTTCCGGTGTTGAAGTCGAAATACATCGACACCGGCAAGGTGCGATTTGTGTTTCGGGAATTCCCGCTCGACATCAAGGCCGCGGCGGCCTCGATGCTGGCGCGCTGCATCGCCCGCAATGATGCCGGCAAATACTTTGGCGCCGTCAACACCCTGTTTAAACTGCAGGGTCAGTTGATAACGGAAACCAAGGATACCCTGAAACTGATCGGCAAACAGGCCGGCATGACCGAGGGCGCTGTCGAGACCTGCGAAAAGGATCAGTCGCTGCTTGACAAGCTCACCGCCGATCGAAAATTCGCCTATGAGACATTGAAAGTCGTTGCAACGCCGACCTTTTTCATTAATGGCGAAATGCTCAAGGGCGCGATGTCGTTCGAGGAAATCGACGAGAAAATCGAATCGCTTTCGAGGCGCTAGCCCTCATCGCTCGTCGTGCGGAGGATGCCGTTCTTGCGGCATTGCAGCGAACGTCACGCCGATCCGGTTTTTCTGGATCCAGGCAATTCTGCACTCGCGGACGGAGGAATCGTTCGCCATCACAAGACGAAAGCGCTGCGGCACGAAGGCCGGGTTCTCAACATCGATGGCGGCGCCCTCGACCGAGATATTTCGTACCGTGCAGCTCATGACGGAGCCTCCCGACGACACATAGGCGGGTTCGTTGATTTCGGTCCGTGGGTGCTTTCGCTTTTCTTCCATCAATTTCGGCCTTTGCTGCCAATCGCGGTGCAAGGCTAGCGGCAAACCTTAAATAAATTAGGCTCTATTGCATCCCCCCGGATGAAACCCGGAAGGGCAGGCACTGCCGGAACCGGTCGGATGCAAACCGCTCGACAACCATACGGTTGCCCGCATCGAACCCGAATTCTTGCGCGGGAGCACTGCGTCTCCCCGGGCTTCCGTTCGCCGCCTCGACAGCGTAGCATTCCTGGCACCGGCGGTGTGTAGGCGCGACATCCGCTCAGAGCGAACATGCGCCAAAGGGGAAAACGCTATGTTCGAGATACTCGATCGGCAGACGAGGCTGACCGGCAACCAGATCAAGATCCTTGTCGCTGCCATTATCGGCGACGCGCTGGAATTCTTCGACTACTTCCTGATCGGCTTCGTACTCGCCTTCCTGATCGGGCCGTGGAAGCTTACCTTCGGCCAGTCGGCGATAGTGCTGATGAGTTCCGGCATCGGCGCCATCATCGGCGCTTATGCCTGGGGCTGGTTCGCCGACCGCATCGGCCGCCGCAAGGTCTTTATCGGCACCGTGCTGAATTTCTCCATCGCGACCGGCCTTTTGTATTTCACGCCGGACAATGGCTGGGTCTATCTCACCATCATGCGCTTTTTCGTGGGCGTGGGCGTGGGCGGGCTTTATTGCGTGGACCTGCCCTTGGTGCAGGAGTTCATGCCCTCCTCCAAGCGCGGCTGGGTAGGCGGCATCGTGACCTGCGTCATCCCGCTGGGTGTCGGCCTAGGCGCTGTTTTGGGCGCCGTCGTGGGCAGCGGCGAGTGGCGTTTGTTGTTCGCGGTTGGCGTGCTGCCGTCGCTGCTCGTTCTGTTGGTCCGTCTCTGGGTGCCGGAATCACCGCGCTGGCTCTGCCGCCAGGGCCGCTATGAAGAGGCGCGCAAGTCGCTCGCCTGGGCGCTGCAGGCGGAACCGTCTATGCTGCCATTGCCGACGGCCGCCGACGCCGGTCCGATCATCAAAAGCAACTGGCTCGACCTTTTCAAATATCCACGCAGCCTGCTGGTCTCCTGGCTCGGCAATGCCGGCGCGCAGACCGGTGTGTACGGCCTCACACTCTGGGCGCCGTCGCTGTTCGTGCTGCTGCTTAAGGTGACGCCGCAGGAAGCAGCCAAGATGATGATCCTGCTTTCCGTCTTCGGCTTTGTCGGACGCCTGTCGTTCTCGTTTTTCTCTGAACTGATGGGACGGCGAAATGCCGGCGGCCTGCTGGGTTTCGGCGCAGGGGTCCTGACCATCGTGGCGGGCTACAATTACGACGCGATGTTCATGGGTGTGTCGGCGTTCTGGCTGCTGCTGGCCGTGACCTTCTTCTTCGCCGACGGCGGCTTTGCCATCGTCGGGCCCTACGCCGCCGAAGTCTGGCCATCGCACCTCAGAACCTCCGGCATGGGTTCGGCCTACGGCTTCGGCGGCATCGGCAAGATCATCGGGCCGGTAGGCCTCGCGCTGATCGTGGGTTCGGGTAATTACCTCAAGCCCGACGTGCCTTTGCCGCAGATTCCAACAGCTTTCGTTTATCTCGGCTGCTGGTTTTTGATGGCCGGGGCGGTGTATTATTTCTTCGGGCTGGAGACTCGCGGCAAGTCGATCGAGCAGATCGACAAGGAATTGGCCGTCAGCCTGACTTAATCGGCTCGAAGAGGATTGTCTTGGACACGCTGATCGCGACTTCTGAAGACCTTGCGGGCGACCAGAGCGTGATCTCGCGTGCCGAGGCCCTCCGTCCGGCCGTCGCGGCCGCCTCCAGCGAGATCGAGAGCGCGCGCCGGTTGCCGCGGGCGCTGCTCGACAAGCTCCATGAGGCGGGACTGTTCCGGCTGCTATTGCCGCGCTCGTCGAAGGGGATCGAGACCGATCCCCTCACCTTCTTCCATGTGATCGAGACCATCGCACGAGCCGACGCTTCGACTGCCTGGTGTCTGAGCCAGGCCGGCGGTTGTGCCATGTCGGCGGCCTATCTCGACCTGCCGGTGGCGAATGCGATCTTCGGCAGCGACCCGCGCGCGGTGCTCGCCTGGGGCCCCGGCCCGAAGGTCAAGGCGATCGAATGCGAGGGCGGCTACAAGGTCACGGGCGTGTGGGCCTTCGCCTCGGGCGGCCGCCATGCAACCTGGCTTGGCGCCCATTGTCCGATCTTCAAGGCCGACGGTTCGCCCAAGCGCGATGTTGCCGGTGTCCAGCAGGAACGCACCATGCTGGTGCGGACCGAGGACGTCCAGTGGACCGACATATGGAACACGGTAGGCTTGCGTGGCACGGCCAGCGACCAGTTCGCCCTGAACGACTTCTTCGTAAGATCAGACCATTCTATCACCCGCGAATTCGATCAGGAATGCCGCGAGACCGGCCCGCTTTACCGGATGGGCTCCGGTACCTGCTACCAGGTGGGCTTTTCCGGTGTCGCCTGCGGCATTGCTCGCGGCGCACTCGATTGCTTTATCGATGTGGCGCGCAACAAGGTACCGCGCGGCGACAGGAGTCCGTTGCGCGACAATGCCGTGGTCCAGTCCAATCTGGCCCAGGCCGAAGTCAATCTGCGCGCCGCGCGAGGCTTCGTGCTGCAATCGATGGCCGACGTCTGGAAAGACCTCTGCGCCGGCGCCACCATCACCGTCAAACAGCGGATCACTGTCCGCATGGCCGCGACCCATGCTATCCACAAGGCGCGGGAGGCGGTCGACTTCGCCTACAATGCCGCGGGCACCACGGCGATCTTCGATAACCATCCCCTGGAGCGCCGCTTCCGCGACATCCACACCGTGACCCAGCAGCTTCAGGGCCGGCTTAGCCATTTTGAAACCGTCGGCGCCTGGTTAATGGGCGTCGATGCCGACCTCACCTTCGTCTAAGGAGAAGACCCATGCCACTCGGCGGACTGCAGCACTACACCATCGAACCCTCTGATTTGGAGCGCACCAAGGATTTCTACTGCGACGTGCTAGGCTTGGAAAACGGCGAGCGTCCGCCGCTCGACTTCCCAGGCTATTGGCTCTACTCGGGTGGCACCGCCACCGTGCACCTAATGGGCACCCGCAAGCCACGCGAAGGCATCGTTGTGCGCGGCACCGAAAAGAAATACGAGGATACCGGCCAACTCGACCATATCGCCTTTGCTGCGACCGACGTCGAGGGTGTACGCAAGCGCCTGCAGTCCAAGAACGTCAAATTCCGCGAGAGTATTGTTCCGCGAACCGGCGACACACAATTCTTCCTCTACGATCCCGATGGCGTTGGCGTGGAGCTGAATTTTCTCAAGTCGTAGCGCTTCGATCGCGCTTGCTCGACATATCCCGGCCAGCGGTTGCAAGCCGGCGGGCCGGGAAGCGAAGCATTCATGCCTCGCATACCCCGGAATGCTACGTCGCGTCGCGCCGGGTGCCGTGCCTTTGACGTACCCCAGGGGATGCGTGTCCCCGCAGATCCGCACTCCCCTGCCTGTACCCCCGCACTCGAGGCGGTGACAAGCGCGATCAAAAGTCGGAACAACACCGAATTGAGCTTAATCGAGTCCTCGCTCATGACTGAGGCGTACCATCTCGTCGATGAAGACAGCTTTTTGCTTGTCGTCGAGGCTGGCGAATAACGGCTCGGCCGCGTCCGCCACATTGCGCTGATCCACCGCTCGATCGTTGAGAAATTGGGCCTCGTTGCGCATCTGCTCAATAATATCGTCCGGCGGGTCACGCTTTGCGCGCGCAATTCGCAAGTTGAGACGGTCGGCGCCGTTATGGCCGAGATAATGCATTGCGCTGTTGAACCCGGTCCAATGCTTCTCCTGCTCGGACGTAAGATTCAACTCGGTCTTGATCCTCTCGATATTCGCATCGCTGTTCGCGACGATCTGTTCAGCGCTGAGTTGTGGTTCCCCTTGCTGGGTTAGCACCGCTTGCTTGGTTCCCTTCGCGCCCTTGGCTGCCTTGGCCGTTTTTGCTGAACCGGCTGGTTTTGTCGCGTTCGCCGCGGGCGCGGGTTCGGTTTTCCCGACGCCTAGCGCGCCGGTAAACACGCCGACCACCCCGCCGATCGCACCCCCCAACACGCCACCGACCGGTCCGGCCGCCTTGCTGCCCGCTTGCGCTCCTTGTTTGACACCTTGAACCAGCCCTTGCGCATTTAAGGCCGAGGGCGCGGTGAGAATCATGACGAGAGCTGCCCCCAGCGCGAGGCGCGAAATCGACCGCGCACGCACCGATGGTGTCGGGCTGATCATTATTTAATCTCCATGGTCGGTCCGGATATATGGGCTGAGAGTTTTGGGGGCGGAAAAGCATCCTGCCGAGCGCGGACTTTATCGTTTTCGCACCGAACGAGTCTACCGTCGCGCAGCATTATCGGTAACGGGAAAAGCTTGCGACGAGCCGGTTATACAAACCAGAACTTGACTGCGGCGCAATCGCACACCCTTCCATCGATACCGGCGGACTCGATGTGTGCAGCGCAATATGCCGCTGATCCCGATGTCAGTATGCAGCGGAGATACCCTTGCGACCGTCTGTTTGAACGCAACGTTAGTACTAGAAGCCGGCACGCCGGATTTCTCGACAGATGCCGGCAATTCTGCTCTGATCGTCAAAACGAAATCTCGGCAGCACCTTTGCAGGACGTTTTGGCCTGCCCGGCGGCGAAGAAAAAAACAACAACGAGATTTCGGTCTCACCGTTATCTGGTTTTACCCTGGAGGAAACGCATGTCACGGAAGAAGCTTTCTCGTCGGCAATTCGTCGCTGCAACCGCATTGTCGTCCGCGGCGCTGATCACTGCGCCATACATTCGAGGCGCTCACGCAGCCGGCAAACTCACGATGGGCTTCTGGGATCACTGGGTTCCCGACGCAAACAAGGCGAGTACGGATCTGGTTAACGAGTGGGCCGCCAAGGAGAAGGTCGAAGTTTCGATCGACTACATCACAAGCAACGGCAGAAAGAACGAGATAACGATCGCAGCGGAAGCCCAGGCGAAGTCTGGGCACGACATCCTCGCGATGGCGACCTGGTGGCCGCACGCGCAGGCTGATCTGCTTGAGCCGATGAACGACGTAGTCGAGCCGCTCATCAAGCAAAACGGCGCCGTTAATGGTACCGTCCAATATCTCGGCAAGGCAGGAGATAAATGGCTGGGTGTTCCCGCTTGTATCGGCAGCCAGATCAAGGGGCCTTGCTCCCGGATTGATCTGCTGAAGAAACACGCCGGCATCGACGTGCAGGCGATGTATCCCGCCGGTGCGCCACCGCAAGCCGACGGCTGGAACACGGATACCTTTCTCAAGGCGGCAGAGGCCTGTTCTAAGGCTGGCGTTCCCTTCGGTATAGGTCTCGGCGAAACCAGCGACTCCGTCGATACCGTCGGTGCGTTCTTCCTCGCCTTTGGCGCCGACGTCGTCGATGCCAAAGGCAATGTCGTCGTGAAGAACGACAACGTGCGGCAGGTTCTCGAGTATTACAAAAAGCTGATGGCGTTCCTGCCGAGGGATGCGCCGGCATGGGACGATGGCTCCAACAACCGATGGCTGATCTCGGGTAATGGCGCGCTGATCATGAATCCGCCGAGCGCATGGGCCGTCGCCAGACGCGACGCGCCGCAAGTCGCGGAGCAATGCTGGACGCACGGGTTCCCGGCAGGTCCGAAGGGTCGCTTTGCTCCCTTCCTTCCCTATTTCTGGAGCGTCTGGAATTTCTCCAAGAACAAGGAGGCCGCCAAAAGCCTGCTGACCCATCTGTCGCAACCGGCTTCGGTCGAGAAACTTGTGAAAGCCAGCGGCGGCTATGACCTGCCGGCATTCGAGAAACTCACCACCCTGAAGACCTGGGCAGAGGAAGGGCCACCCAAGGGCACGCTCTATCATTACCCGAATCCGTACAATCACCAGAAGCTGTCGATCTCGGCATCGCCGGCGCCGCCGAAGGTCGCGCAACAGATCTACACGCAGGCAACTCTGACCAAGATGTGCGTGCGTTTCTACCAGGGCGAACCCATGGAAAAGACGCTCGCCTGGGCCGAAGGCGAACTCGAAGGCTTTATGCGGAGCTGACGTGTAAAATCGTGGTGGCGGTCATACAGAGACTGTGTGATCGGCATCGCGAGCACGCGCACCGGCGCATTTGTGCCAACACAATCGGGAGCCGGCGCAATGCCGGCTCGTCGATGCACCCGGAAATCCGGTTCCTCTGAAATGAAACGCGCGAGGAAGATACGTCATGGTTGATGTCACATTTCAGCCGAACAGCGTTCCCGGAACGCGATCTGCGCGAAAACCCTCCAGTTTGCGGAAGGCGCTGAAGCGGAAGTCCAGCGCGGCCTTTCTGATGACGCTGCCTCTGATCCTTCTGATCGCAATTATGGTGGTCTATCCGGCATTCTATTCCCTGCATCTGGCAACCCTGAACAAGTCGATGCAGCGCTTTATTGGCTTCGGCAATTTTGAGTTCCTGTTCAAACGCGAAACGTTCTGGCTGGTCGTGAAGCAATCGTGCATCTTCGCGATCACGGCCGTGGTCTTCAAGGCGCTGATCGGATTCATCGTCGCGCATTTCGTCCACAACATTCCCGCCAAGGGTCAGCGCAAGTGGCGCGGCATGCTGCTGGTGCCGTGGGTCATTCCTCCGGCCATGAGCACGCTGGCTTGGCTGTGGCTGTTCGACCCCTCCTACAGTGCCTTCAACTACACCCTGTCGTTTTTCGGCATTGGACCGATAGCGTGGACCGGCGAGGCCAACTGGGCCCGCTTTACCGTCATCCTGGTCAACGTCTGGTTTGGCGCGCCATTCTTCATGATCATGTATCTGGCGTCGCTGAAATCCGTGCCCGAGCAGCTTTATGAAGCCGCGGCGATCGACGGCGCCAATTGGTGGCAGCGGATCTGGTACGTGACGCTCCCGATGATGCGCAACATCATCGCGATCACGACGTTGTTTTCCCTTATCGTCACATTCGCGAACTTCGATATCGTGCGCATCTTGACCGCCGGCGGTCCGCTGGATCACACGCATATTTTCGCGACCTGGGCGTTTCGAGTCGGTATCGAGGGCGGCGATATCCCGCTCGGCGCCAGCGTCTCGCTGTTCAT
Organism: uncultured Alphaproteobacteria bacterium; assembly: GCA_963732455.1. Lineage (GTDB taxonomy): Bacteria > Pseudomonadota > Alphaproteobacteria > Rhizobiales > Xanthobacteraceae > Bradyrhizobium. The sequence continues at coordinate 280,369 of CAVSZM010000015.1, forward strand.
GTTCCCGATCCTCGCGATCGCGGCGGTCTTCATCCTGCGCGATATCAACAAACGCGGGAATGAAGCCTGATGACCAGCACCGTTGTGATCGACAAGGCGGCGCCGACCCGCAAGATCATTAAATATGGCAGCATGAGCCGCGACCGCATCTGGGCGCTGCGATGGTCGTACTTCTTCCTCACGCTGTTCGCGATCTTCTCGCTGGTGCCGCCGCTTTACATGCTGATAACCTCGCTCAAGACCAGCGCGGAGATTTCGGCGGCGACCAATCCATGGTGGGTATTCCATCCGACCCTCTCGAATTACGTCGAATTGCTGACGTCGAACCAGTTTCTGACCTTCTTTCGTAACTCGGCGTTCGTCTCGATCTTCGTGGTGACGATTACCATGCTCATCAGCGTGCCTGCCGCCTTCGCGCTGTCGCGGATGCGGTTCTGGGGCTCGGCGACGCTGGCGACCGGCGTGTTTCTGACGTACCTGATCCCGGACACGCTGCTGTTCTTGCCGCTGTTCAAGATGTTCGCGGTGTTCGGCGACTGGACCGGAATCCAGCTGATCAACAGATGGTACGTGCTGCTGATCATCTATCCGACGCTGACCGTGCCGTTCTGCACCTGGATCATGATCGGCTACTTTGCGTCGATCCCGAAGGAACTCGACGAGGCCGCGATCATTGACGGCGCGTCATGGTTTCAGACGCTGACGCGGATCTTCATTCCGGTGGCCCTGCCCGGCCTGATCGCCGCCACCATCTTCGCCTTCACGGTCTCATGGGCGCAATTTCTCTATCCTCTGGTATTTACGACGTCGACAGATCAACTGGTGCTGCCGGTCGGCATTATCACGACCTTGATCAAGGGTGACGTGTTCAACTGGGGACAGATCATGACCGGCGCCCTGCTCGGCGCCGCTCCGCCGCTCATCATCTACGCGTTCCTGATGGACTACTACATTGCCGGCCTGACCGCCGGCGCCACAAAGGGTTGAGATCTCATGGCTGACGTTACGTTACGTAAGGTTATCAAGCGTTACGACGACGTCGAGGCGGTGCGCGGCATCGATCTCGACATCGCCGACCATGAGTTTGTTGTGCTTGTGGGACCATCGGGTTGCGGAAAATCGACCACCCTGCGGATGATCGCGGGCCTCGAGGATATCACGGACGGCGACATCATGATCGGGGGCGACGTTGTCAACGACGTGCCGCCGAAGGACCGCGACATCGCGATGGTGTTCCAGAATTACGCGCTTTACCCGCATATGACGGTTGCGGAAAACATGTCTTTCGGATTGCGTCTGAAACGTTACCCGAAAGCCGAAATCAAGACGCGGATCGACGAGGCCGCCCGCATGCTGGACATTGTCGAACTTGTCGACCGGAAGCCGAAACAGCTGTCGGGCGGCCAGCGCCAGCGCGTCGCGATGGGCCGCGCCATTGTTCGCAATCCCAAGGTTTTTCTGTTCGACGAGCCGTTGTCCAACCTCGATGCCAAGCTTCGGGTCCAGATGCGGATCGAAATCAAGAAAGTGCATCAAAAAGTTCGCACCACGACGGTCTACGTGACCCACGATCAGGTTGAAGCGATGACGCTTGCCGACCGGGTCGTGGTGATGAACCATGGCCGCATCGAACAGATCGGGACGCCTAACGATCTCTATCACAACCCCGCCACGCGCTTTGTTGCCGGGTTCATCGGCTCGCCTGCGATGAATTTCGTACCCTGCCGGCTTGAGGATGTCGGCGGCAAGCTGCACATACGCTTGACCGACCGCATTGCCTTTCCCCTGCCGGCCGGCCGGGCGGCGAGATATCAAGACGTCGCGCGAAACGAGAAACTACTGCTCGGGTTGCGGCCGGAACATATCACTGAAGCGAGCGCACACCCCGAACCGGGGGTCGAAAGCTTCGACGCGGTATTGGATGTGACCGAACCGATGGGAATGGAGACGCTGATTTATTTCACGCTCGAAGGCGCGCAGATCTGCGGGCGGGTTAATCCCAATGCCGGCGCTCGCGACGGCGGGCAGCTTCGATTGGCAGTAGACCTCAACAATATGCACCTGCTAAACGAGGGCACCGGCGCTGTCATTTGACGGCCGCACAAAAAGGCCAAGGGGCTGGGCAAGGATTGGGAATGGCGACCAACAAGAAGAAAATTTTCATCACTGAATCGATGTCGCAGCAAGGACGGACCCTGTTGAGGGAGCGGGACGACGTCGAAATCGTCGAATTCCCCAATATGATTTCCGCCGGGGATTTCGAGGCCATGCTGAGGGAACAGGCGCCGGTTCATGGCGTGGCGCTCGGTGCCACCCGATTCGGCGAACCCGAACTTGACGCTTCCAAGGATATGAAGGTCGTGACCAGGATCGGCGTCGGCTATGACGCGGTTGATGTCCCCGCCCTGAGCCGCCGCAGGATCCCGCTGATGGTGGCGGGTACCGCCAATTCTCCATCGGTTGCGGAGCAGGCGATGTTCATGATGCTGACGCTCGCCAAGCGCGCCGTTGAAATGCACTCCATCGTCAAAGACGGCAACTGGGGTCACCGTCTCGGCAAGCTGCCATACGATTTGTTCGGCAAGACGGTCCTCATCGTCGGCTTCGGACGTATCGGTACGCGGACCGCCAAGCGCTGCCTCGCCATGGAGATGAACGTTCTGATCTACGACCCCTACAAGTCCGCGGCGGAGATCAAGACGGCAGGCTGCGAGCCGGTCGCCGATCTCGATGCGGCGCTGTCACGCGCCGATTTTGTCAGCATCCACTGTCCAAAGACGTCAGAGACGGTCGGTATGTTCAATGCGGCGCGTTTGAAGCGCATGAAGGCGACCGCCTATCTGATCAATACCGCGCGCGGTGGAATCGTCGACGAGCCTGCGCTGTACGATGCACTGGTGTCGGGCAAGCTCGCAGGCGCGGGTCTTGACGTCTTCGAACAGGAGCCGCCGCCGCGCGGCCATTCGCTGTTCGAGCTTCCCAATGTCATTATGGCGCCGCATGTGGCCGGAGTGACGCGAGAAGCGGTCGACCGGATGAGCGAGCAAACCGCGCGCAATATTCTAAGCGCCCTCGATGGCGAACCGATACGGCAGAACGTCATCAATCAGGATGTTCTTGGCTGATCTGGGCAAGGCCGCTTCCGGCCAGCACCTGACTGTTCGACAGCTCATTACGGCGGGGATCAACATGGCCTTTAAGGAATACGGTAGTTATGACGGGATGGGCCTCGCCGATCTCGTCCGCAAAAGGCAGGTCAGCGCCCGGGAATTGCTGGATGAGGCCATCGCCCGCACCGCCAAGGTCGATCCGCAGATCAACGCGGTGGTGGTGAAACATTACGACTATGCCCTGCGGCAAATCGACAAGGGGCTTCCGGCCGGCCCCTTCACCGGGGTGCCGTTTCTGCTCAAGGACCTGGATATTCTTGAGGGCACGCGGACGACTTCCGGAGCGAGCATATACAAGGATAATGTTGCCGATCACACCAGCACCCTCGCCCAGCGCTTCCTCAATGCCGGCGTTGCGATCTTCGGGAAAACCTCCAGTCCGGAATTCGGATTGATGCCGACCACCGAGTCGCGCCTGTTCGGTCCGACCCGAAATCCCTGGAATCTCCAGCACTCGTCTGGAGGATCGTCCGGCGGCGCCGCAGCGGCTGTCGCCGCGCGCATCCTGCCCGTTGCCCACGCCAGCGACGGTGGCGGTTCTATACGCATCCCCGCATCCGCATCAGGCGTGTTCGGCCTGAAGCCGACCCGTGCCCGCAATCCGATCGGTCCCGATCGCGGCGAAGGCTGGGGCGGTTTTTCCTGCGGCCATGTGCTGAGCATCAGCGTGCGCGACAGTGCGGCGATGCTGGACGCGATCCATGGACCTGAACCGTCGAGTCCCTATGTCGCGCCGCCGCCCGAGCGGCCATTCCTGGAGGAAGTCGAGTGCGATCCCGGCCGGCTGCGTATCGCCTTCACCGACAGGTCGCCCTATGGCGACGCCATCGATCCCGAAATTGCGGCAGCGGTTCGGGAAGTCGCAACTCTGCTCGCCGGACTCGGTCATCATGTCGAGGAGCGAGCGCCAGTCCTGGCTGCCGATCCGGCCGTGGTGATGTCGACCATCGTCGCCGCCAATACCGCGCTGAGTGTGCGTCAAGCCGAACAGCGCTTCGGCCGCGCAATGACGGACAAGGATTTCGAGATATTGACGCTGGCGAGCGCAAATAACGCGCAAAAGGCGACGGCGACTGACTACGTCGCCGCGCAACTCAACGCCTTCCAGATTTCGCGCGGGCTGGCGATGTTTTTCGAATCCTGCGACGTGCTTCTGTGTCCAACGCTTTGCCTGCCGCCTTTGCGGATCGGTGAACTCAACACGATGTCGAATGATCTGTCGCATATCGCCCCGATCCTGCGGCGCTATATACCTGCCACTTCCATGTTCAACATGTCCGGCCAGCCGGCAATGTCGGTCCCTCTGGCATGGAATGCTGCCGGATTGCCGCTCGGCATGATGTTTGCCGCACGGTCCGGCGACGAGGCAACGTTATTCCGTTTGGGAGCCCAACTCGAGCACGAGCGTCCCTGGAAGAACAAATTGCCGCCGATTTGCGCATAGGTTGACAAAGCTCAGCCGCGTTCGAGAATGAGGCGCGGCTGTCCGCAGCAGCAGCGAACCTCGTTTTGCGCTGACTGCCTAACGTCCGGAGGACGACACGTTGACCCAAAGCGACCCCACCGACCAGACGCTCGCCGCCATCGCGAGCATTTTCGATCAACCGGAAACCCATCGCGAGCCGGAAAAGACCGCGTTTGAGGAAAAGCCGATCGCGCCTGAGGCCGATGGTTATTCGAAAATTGGTCCGGGCCCCATGGCGGCGATTCGTTTCAAATGGACGGTCCGTCGCGCGGACAATGGCGACTATTATGTAGACGAGACGATTGGTGAAAGATCCACACCCGTCGTCAGCGGACCTTTGGCGAAGGATGCCGCCATCAGATTGGTCGACGATCGCGAGCGCGAGGCATGGCAGCGATTTGAGGCGCTGAAAAACGAGATGGCCGGACGAAGCGCGGCTGCGAATCTGGTCCGGAAAGACAGCAGCGAAATCTAGGCATCCCGGTTTTTACATTCGCGCTGCACGATCACTGGATAAACGTGGTCGGAAATTACTGATTGTCGCAATAAGTTCTTTTGCAAGAACCAAGCACCATCTATATCCGCAGCAATTTATGGTACGCGAAAGAAAGTCCGGATGATTCGCTCTCTTACCTGCCTCGCCGCCGCATTTTTTCTTGTGGCGGCTTCGGCGCATGCCCAGCAGGCCTCCCGCCTCGACGACATCATCAAACGCGGCACGTTGCGTGTCGGCATGACCGGCGACTATCTGCCCTTTACCTATTTCGACAAAACGACATCGAAATTCAGGGGATTCGATGTCGATATGGCGGAGATGCTGGGCAAGGCGCTCGGAGTCAAGGTCGAGTATGTCCAGACCGCGTGGCCCCAGTTGATGAAGGATTTTGAAGCCGACAATTTCGACATCGCGATGGGTGGCGTCTCGATCACGCTCGACCGGCAGAAAAAGGGAATGTTCTCCACGCCCATCATGCGCGAGGGCAAAACGCCGATCGCGCGCTGCGCCGATAAGGACAAATACGAAACCATCGCCGACATCGACAAATCCGGTACGCGCGTGATCGTCAATCCCGGCGGCACCAATGAGCGATTTGCCCGAGCCAATGTCAAAAATGCCGAGATCGAAATCTACAATGACAACGTCACGATCTTCGACGAAATCGCCAACGGCAACGCGGACCTGATGATGACGGATTCGTCGGAGACGCGATACCAGCAGAAGCTTCATCCCGGCGTATTGTGCGCGGTGCATCCGGAAAAGCCGTTCGACTTTGCCGAGAAAGCCTATTGGCTGCAACGCGACGCCGCTTTCAAGGCTTTCGTCGATCAGTGGCTGCATATCGCTGTCGAGGACGGCAGCTTCAAGAGAATCTCAGCCGCCTGGTTTGAATAAAACCCGCGCCGAATGAGCGCCTCTCTGGAAATTGACCGCATATTCGGTCCCAAATTAGACTGCTGGCGAGAGGCATTGAACCAAAGCCGTCAACCAACGACTCATAGCATGAAAGTGATGTAGATCACGCTACGGAAATCCGCCGAAGCCTAGGGTAGGGACTGCTATTCCGCCTGCTCAGGAGGTCACTATGAAAAGGCTCTTTGCTGTCGCCGCATTTCTGCTGGCGAGCACCGCCGCGCAGGCTCAGTACACGTTCGAATACGGTGGACGGACCATTCGCATCGATCCGGACCGCGGAACGGTTTCGATACCAGGCGTCTACGACAACAGCGGGCGGCGGACAAAACGTTCGCAGGACAGCGCCCCTCAACACAAACAGGCTCCCGAGCAAGCGAAGATTGAGCCTCAGCCGCCTGCGCCTGCGCCGGTTGTAGCTCCGGCCGCCCCGGCACAGACCGAACAGGCGCCTGCGCCCGCACGTACTTCACCGGAACCTGCGACGGCCACCGCGAATGTCGCGCCTGCGGATACCGCCACGTCAACCCAGCCCGCGGCGGCCATCGCTCCCGCGCCGCAGGTTCAGCAGGACGCTGCCCCGGCCGTCAAACCTGCGCCGCCTCCGGTTGTCGCGACGGCCCCTCCGTCCGCACCCGCGCCCATGCCCGCAGCCCCGATCGTTCAGTCGGCTAATTCGCCGCTCGGCGTGTGGCTGACGGAAGAGAAGGAAGGCAAGGTCCGGATCGAGCAATGCGGCGCCAATCTCTGCGGATATTCCGTGGACACGAAGTCGAACCAGAACCGCGAGCAGGTTCTGATCAACATGAAGCTCGGCAAGGACTCAAAATGGAGCGGACGAATTTACGACCCGAACACCGGCAGCACCTACGATTCGACGGTCGCGTTGAAAGGTTCGGACACCCTGCGTGTACAGGGTTGCGCGTTCGGCGGCATGTTCTGCGGCGGCCAGACCTGGAGCCGGTTGAACTAATATATAAATTAACAGCGCCGCGAGACTACGATCCAACCACGGGCCCCGTCTTTCCGGCGGGGCCTTTCGCTTGTGGGCTTTCTCGTCGAACTGCAGGCGACGACACGTCGAACCGCGAACCGGCGCGGTTCACGCCAAAATTCGCCCCTCAAGCCTTCGTGTGACACCTGTCACAGTTCCCGGCGGACCGATGTGAGAGCCTTCATCGCGCCGGAGCAAAGGGGAACGTCATGGAAATCTTCCGCAAAACGATTATCGCAACATCCTTATTGCTTCTGGCAACGTCAGCCGCCGCGCCTGCCTCTGCTGCGACATTTGACGGCGAGTGGAACGTCCAGATTGCCTCGCAAAATACGGCCTGCGGAGGTGGCGCAACTGTCTCGATCGGGATCAACAACGGCCAGGTCGCGTCGACGAGTGCGTCTGTGACGGCATCGGGTCGTGTCGCTGACGCCGGCAACATCAGCGTAACCCTGATAAGCGGGATGAAGCGCGCCAAAGGCTTCGGTCACCTCACGTCAACATCGGGATCGGGCACCTGGCGCGGCGCGCTGTGCTCCGGCACCTGGACGGCGCAGCGGATCTAACCGGAGCCGGCGAAACGGCGCGAGGCGGCGATCATCCGACTTTCGCGGAATATTCAGCGTCGGTTACCTGCTCCATCCAGGTCGCATAATTTCCGTCCAGTGATTCCTGCATCGCGATGTGGACCATGCCGTTGGTCGGAGAACCGCCGTGCCAATGTTTTTCGCCCGGCGAGATCCATACGACATCGCCGGGCCTTATCTCGCGCACAGGTTCGCCCTGGGTCTGAATCCGGCCTACGCCCGCGATGACGTACAGCGTCTGACCCAAAGGGTGCGAATGCCAATTTGTCCGCGCCCCCGGCTCGAAGGATACGCGGGTCGAGACAATCCGCGCCGGAGCCGCGGCGGCGACGATGGGATCCTGCCAGACCGTACCCGTGAAATACTGGTTGGGTGCCCGGCGTGTCGGCCGCGAACCGGCGTGATGAATATCCATGGCGTTCCTCCCTTGTTCGAGCCAAATTCCTGATCCTTCGAGAGGCGGCGTAGGCGCCGCTCCTCATCAGGATGAGGCTATTTTTTCGTAGCCGCGTAGCGCGCCTTGGTCTCGGCGTTCATTGGATAGAGACCCGGCAGTACCGCGCCGTTGTTCACCTGTTCGACGATCCAGGCTTCCATTCGCTCCTGCTCGGCGCCTTCGGCCAGAATGAGGTCGTGAAATGCTTTCGGAATCACCACGGCGCCGTCCTGATCGGCGACGATAATGTCGTCCGGGAAGATCGCGACGCCGCCGCAACCGATCGGTTCGCCCCAGCCGACAAATGTCAACCCCGCGACCGAGGGTGGAGCGGCGAAGCCGTCGCACCACACCGGCAAACCGGTGCCGAGTACGCCTTCGAGATCTCGTACGACGCCGTCAGTAACCAGCGCAGCGACACCGCGCTTGACCATGCGCGCGCACAGAATATCGCCGAAGATGCCGGCATCGGTGATGCCCATCGCATCGACCACGGCGATGCAGCCTCCAGGCATGGCTTCAATCGCGGTGCGGGTCGAAATCGGCGACGACCATGATTCCGGGGTGGCCAAATCCTCTCGCGCCGGTACGAAACGCAGCGTAAAGGCCGGCCCAACCAGCCGCGGCTGTCCCGGCCGCAGAGGACGCGAGCCCCGCATCCAGACATTCCGCAGGCCCTTCTTGAGAAGAACCGTGGTGATGGTGGCGGTAGACACGCGGGAAAGGGTCTTGATCGCTTCGGGGGTCAGGGACATCGAAAGAGCAACTCCGGTGGGGATAAATGGCGCGCGCGCATCTTGCGGGGCGCGGGCATGGCGTCAAGTGGTGGTTAGCTACGGCGGAAGGGGCCGCATCGCATGGCGTGATCACGACGTCTTATCACGGTCATGCGATTAATTTATTGAACTTGCAGGGTCATTTGCGCGAAGCGAATTCCACTTCGCCGGAAAACACGCTAGTGTGGTGGTGCATGGCCGCGACACTCTCCCCGCCCCGCCTTCTGCCAAGTGGCGACAGCGCCATCACGGTGGAATTCAGCCGCAACATCGATGACGCCGCGAACCAGCGGGTGCTGGCGCTCGATCGCAATCTTGCGGCCGAGCCAGTCTCCGGCGTGACGGAGACGGTGCCGACCTATCGATCCCTGCTTGTGCACTACGATCCCATGCGGATCGATTTCGATACACTCGGCGAAAAGCTTGTCGCCCTCGCACAACTGCCGGTTCCGCCCGCCGTGAAGACGCGGCGTTGGCGCATTCCCGTGGTCTATGGCGGCGAACATGGCATCGATCTTGAGGATGTCGCCAAAACCCTCAAGACCACGCCGGACGATATCGTGGCGCGGCACGTCGCCGGTGACTACAACGTCGCCATGATCGGCTTTACGCCGGGATGGTCCTACCTCAGCGGCCTCGAGGATTCACTGCACATGCCGCGGCGACAGAATCCGCGGCTGCTGACACCGGCCGGAACGATCTCGATTGGCGGCGTGCAGACCGGTATACAATGTCTCGCCGGTCCCAGCGGCTGGCATCTGTTGGGACGAACCGCGGTCAGAACCTACCAACTGCACCGCGACCCGATCTTCCTGCTGGAACCCGGTGACCACGTCACGTTTTCGGCGGTCGATGCCAAAACTTTCGCGGAACAGGACGGCGCGGCCGAACGCGGCGAGATTGTCGCCGAGCTGATGACCTCATGAGCAAACTTGTCGTTTCCGCTATTGGACCTGCCAGTTCCGTACAGGACGGCGGACGCCACGGCGCCCAGCGCTACGGTCTGACGCCGAGCGGCGCGATGGATCGGCTCGCGCTCGCCGCTGCGAATTGTTTGGTTGGAAACGAAGCGTTCGCGGCAGGAATCGAAATCGGCCCGTTCGGCGCCGCGTTCACGGCGCGCGAAGGTGCGGTTCGCGTCGCGCTCGCAGGGGCACCCCGCAACGCCGACATCGCCGGACGCGCGGTGGCATTCGACATGTCCGTGACGCTGGCGGAGGACGAGACGCTCACGCTCGGCTTTGCGCGCGGCGGTTCTTTCAGTTACCTCGCGATAGAAGGCGGGATCCAGGGTGAGCCGATGTTCGGCAGCCTGGCTGTGAATGCACGCGCTGGCCTCGGCAGCCCGTATCCGCGTCCACTGCAGGCCGGCGACGAATTGCAGACGGCGGCGGCGAGCGGTGCGCCCGAACGCCGGATCGATCTTCCGGCCCCGGTGAAGGGACCGGTCCGCGTGGTGATGGGCCCGCAGGACGACGAATTCGGCGATGCCACACGTCTGTTTCTGGACAGCGAGTGGAAAATATCGGCAACCAGCGATCGCATGGGTTACCGGCTTGACGGTCCTGTCATCACGCATCTGTACGGTCACAACATCGTCTCCGACGGCACCGTCAACGGCAGCATCCAGGTGCCAGGCAACGGCGCGCCCATCGTCCTGATGCCGGACCGCGGTACAAGTGGCGGCTATCCCAAAATAGCAACCGTCATCTCAGCCGATCTCGGGCGGTTCGCGCAGATTCCCGCAGGGACCGGTTTTCGGTTCAAGGCCGTCAGCATGGCCGAGGCGCAAGCAGAGGTGCGGAAATCAGTGGAACTGCTGCGCAGCCTGCCCGACCGCCTTCGCCCGATCGAGAGTTTTGATCTCAACATCGAGGCACTGCAAAATGCTAACGTCGCCGGCGCCGCGGTCAGCGCCGTCGACGCCAGAACATGGCAAATTCCATCTGCAGGCGCGTTAGCGCAGGACTAGCAGAGATCCACTCGCGCAAGGGGACACAACATGACGACAATCGATCTCAATTGCGATCTCGGCGAAGGATTTGGCGCATGGGAAATGGGCAACGACGCCGACATGATCGAGCTCGCCACCTCGGTCAACATTGCCTGCGGCTTTCACGCCGGCGACGCCGACATCATGCGCAAGACCGTCGAGCTTGCGAAGGCGCGCGGCGTCAGCATCGGGGCGCATCCGGGCTACCGTGACCTGCACGGGTTCGGCCGCCGGCCCTTTCCCGGCATGAAAGCATCGGAGATTGAAAACCTGGTCGCCTACCAGATCGGCGCGCTGCAGGCGATTGCGACCGCGGCCGGTCACACGGTTACCCACGTCAAGGCGCATGGCGCGCTGTCGAATGTCGCCTGCGAGGATGATGTGACCGCGAAAGCAATCGCTTCCGCCATCAAGGCGGTCGATCCCAACCTGATTTTCGTGGTGCTGGCCAATTCGCGTCTGGTGCAGGCGGGAGAAGCCGCCAATCTGCCGATGGTGCACGAGGTGTTCGCCGACCGCGCCTATGAAGACGACGGCTCGCTGGTGTCGCGCCGCAAACCCGGCGCGGTGTTGCACGATGCAAAGGCGATCGCGGAGCGGGTCGTACGAATGGTGCAGGATGGCGCCGTGGTGTCGGTGACCGGCAAAGTCATCAAGATGCGCACCGATACCGTGTGCATCCACGGCGACACGCCCGGCGCAGTCGATATCGCACGCGGCGTCCGCCAGGCGTTGAAAATCGCCGGTATTGAAGTAGCGCCGTTCAAGAAAGCGAGTAAGCGAGCAGCCTAAAACGGGTGAACCGAAAGCGTGCCAAATACAACGGCCGCGATGACCGCGAAGGCGCCGTAGAGCGCAGCAGCATGGATGCCTCTTCCGGCCCGTCCCGAAAGGGAACGCGCGTGAAAGTGCAGGCGGGCTTCCGCCGATAGTTCACGCATGGCCGATCTCCAACGCAGCATCCACAACAGTGGAATACTGTTCACGGCTGGATGCAAGACGACTGCTAAAATAGCGATATGAACACTCTGGAAGCTCCAAAGGCAGCTGAAAATTCTCTGCGGCAGATTCGGATGAGAATTTTATTCGTTCACATTTGAACGGATTGGAACCGCGAGCGCATCATCCGCCGGATCTTGGGCTAGTACACGTCCTGTTGGAACCGACCTTTTTTCTTGAGTTCCCCGACAAAGCTGACTGCCTCGTCGGTGGTTCGTGCGCCGAACTGCGCGACGATATCGACCAGCGCGCGCTCGACATCCCTGGCCATCCGTTTGGCGTCGCCACAGACATAGACGTTCGCGCCCCCGGCCAGCCACGTCCAAAATTCGCGGCCGACTTCGCGCATGCGGTCTTGCACATAGAATTTCTTGTCGCCGTCGCGCGACCATGCCAGCGACATTCGCGTCAGCAGGCCTGAAGTTTTCATGGCGTTCAGTTCGTCGGAATAGAAAAAATCACAATCGCTGCGCTGATGACCGAAGAATAGCCAGTTCTTGCCGGGCGCGCCGGTTGCTTTGCGGTCGAGCAGGAACGCGCGGAACGGCGCGATGCCGGTGCCCGGCCCGATCATGACGATCGGCGTGTTCGGATCCTGCGGCAGCGCGAAGCCGTGAGCCTTCTGCACATAGACCTTCACCTGATCGCCCGATTTGATGCGTTCGGCCAGGAATGTCGATGCCAAACCCAGGCGTTTACGTTTGTTGACTACATAGCGCACGCAATCAACCGTCAGCGACAGTTTGCCGGGTGTCGCATTGTGCGACGACGAGATCGAATAGAGCCGGGGTTGCAACGGGTCCAGCGCTTCGACAAACGCTTCGGGATGCGGACGCACGCCCGAAAATTTTTGCAGCGCCGCCATCACATCGAGGGTGGCGGCGTCGCCATCGGGATCCTCTCCCTGCGCCAGCGCGCGGGCCTTCTCCCGCTGCGCACCACCGGTAATGAATGAGATCAGTTCGAACAGCGTATCCGGCGCGGGCGCCAGCGAAACGTCGCCGATCAGCACGTCACGCAACGTCTTGCCGTTCACTTCGGCGGTATGCGAGGCGCCGAGCATGGCGATAATCTGATCCACGAGGCCGAGTTCGTTGCGGGCAAAAATGCCAAAGGAGTTGCCGACGACATAGTCGAGGCCGCAGCCGCTGAGGTCGAAATCGATGTGCCAGGTTTCCTTTTCCGACCCGGCCTTGTTCAGCAAGCGGCGCGACAGGAATGTCGCCGGCACCGGGTTATCGCGCGAACGTCCCGGCTTTGCGGTGATGGTTGGCAGCACCGTGGCATCCGGCGCGGCTGCAATGCCCGGCGCGGGGGCTTTCTCCAACTCCTCGTTCAGCGCCTTCAGCATCCGGGCGGTTTCCTTGCCGCCGGGCACGCACAGATTGAGACGCGCTTCCGCCTTGTTGGCGATAGCGTCGGAATAATCGTTGCAGTTATAGCCGCACTGGCCGCAATCCTGCTGCGCCATCGCCGCCATCATTCGCCGGCGCAGGGGGCGGCCTTCAGCGAGCTTCATGCGGTCGGCAATCGGCATGGTCTGGTCGTGCCAGGGTGCTTCGCCGTCGTCGCCATCGCCGGCTGGACCTTGCAAGACGGCCACGCCCGGCTCTGCCGAAAGCGGCGCCGGACTATCCGTCGAGAGAATCCCGGCAAAGAAACCGTTCAACCACGAGCGCTGCGCTTCGGAAAACGGAGCGCTTGATGGAATGATTTCAATTTTGGGCGGAGGCGTCATCTGGTTCATGTGGAAGCCTCGGCATCGGCGAGCTTGCGCAGCGTCTCGCCATCGTGACGCCGTGCAAATCCGAGAAACGTTTCTTCCGATGACGTTCGATGCGACAGATACGCCTTCAACAGCTTCTCGACCGTCTTCGGCGCGTCTTCCGCCTTGAGGTCGCGGTAGACCTCCTGCCCGACATCGGCGTTGGGGCCGAACCCTCCGCCCGCGAACAGGTGATAGCCCTCGACAGTGTCGTCTTCGTCGCCGACCGGCACTTTCGCGGCAATCAGGCCGATATCGCTGATGTAATGCTGCGCGCAGGAATGGTGGCAACCCGTGAGATGGATGTTGAGCGGGGTGTCTATATCGAGCCGCGGCTCGCACCAGTCGCCTATCTCGGCGGCGTGGCGCTTGGTGTCAGACGCCGCGAACTTGCAGCCGGCATTGCCGGTGCAGGCGATCAACCCGGCGCGTATTTGCGATGCCTTGACCGCGAGTCCTGTTGCCTTGATTGCCGCAACCGCAATGCCCACATTCCGATCGCTTACGCCCGGTATCAGAAGATTCTGCCAGACCGTCAGCCGGATGTCGCCGTCACCAAGATCGCCAGCGATTTTTGCAAGGCCCCGCATCTGCTCGCATGTTATCTTGCCGAGCGGCAAGGCGACACCGATCCAGTTCAACCCGGCCTGCTTCTGCTTGTGCACGCCGATATGCGCCATGCGGTCGAATTCCGGGCGCGGTGCGAAGGCTTCCGGCGGGATGCGGGTAAGGGCGTGGCCGAGTTTTTCTTCGACGGCGACCAGGAATTTCTCCATTCCCATCCCGTCGATCACATATTTCAGCCGGGCCTTGAGCCGGTTGGTACGGTCGCCCAGATCGATGAATACGCGCACAATGGCGTTGGCCACTTTGGTCGCGTCCGCCGGCATGACGATAATGCCGGTCTCTCTCGCAAAATCCTTGTGGCCGGTTATGCCGCCGATGCCCAGGCGAAACCACACGCCGGGCTCGACGCCGAAACCGTCCTTCACCGCGACCGCCGCGAGGGCGATGTCGTTGGTATCTTCAAGCACCGCGATCTTGCCGGCACCGTCGAACGCGACGTTGAACTTGCGCGGCAATCCCGTCAGCGAGCGGTCGTTGAGGATGTGGCAATGCCATTCCCGGGCGTATTCGCGCGTGTCGAGCAGTTCCTGCGGATCGATCCCGGCGGTTGGCGTGCCCGTGACGTTGCGAATGTTGTCGGCGCCGGAGCCGCGCGAGCACAGGCCGAGATCCTGGATGCCCTCGATCAACGCAACGGTATTCTTCGGCGGAATTTCGCGGACCTGCAAATTGGCGCGGGTGGTGATGTGGCAAAACGGCCCGCACATGCGCTCGGCGAGATCGGCCATGCCTGCGAACTGCCAATGCTTGAGGATACCGTTGGGTATCCGCAACCGGCACATGTAGGAATCCTGTGCCGGTGCAACGTAAAAGAGGCCGTAGTAGCGCCAGCGAAAATTATCCGCGGGCGACGGCGGTGCGTTGGTTCGAGCCTGCTCCTTCAGCCGCGGATAGGCATCAAAGGGATGCTCCTCTCTTTTGAATTTTTCCTGGTCCGCGAGTTTTTTGCCTGACGCGAGAGCCTTGTCCTGCGCCTTGATGTGCGCCGCGTCGGGTCCTGCAGGTTCTACGTTGGCCTTGCCTGCAGCAACGCCGCCGAGGCCGCGCCCGGCCCGGCTGATCTGCAGGCCCGTCGTAAAGCCTTCGAGATAGCGCTTCTGCTCGTCGGTAAAGTCGACTGAGAGAGTTTCGATTTTCATGGTCGGTGACGAAGCTCCTGCGGCCACGACTGGTGTCGTTAACGGGATAGGGAATGTGACCGCGTGGAAAACGACTCGGGTTTGCCGGGTTCAATCCAGGGAGCGGTCCGACCAGCCTCGTTGCTGCGGAAATCCATCTTGGACTTGGCCAACGGTCATCTCTGACGGTTGGCTGCACTGCACCATTCAAGTTGCGTGCCATGCGGCCTTCTATAAATTGTTATTATGAGTCAATGAGTTATACCGGTGGGCTAAGAACTCTGCCGCCGGCGCCCCCTCTGATTTCGAGCAGGCAGCCCAAAAATTAATCGGATATTGCCGCTGCCCAAAATTGCTACAGCAGCGTTCGCGTCAGGATTTTCGGCGTGAGATATCGAACGCGGCCAGATGGCCGGCAATATCGTTGGCATCGAAAGCAGGGCCCGCGAAAGCACCCACAGCATCAGATGTGTCGGCGACCCTTCCTTCGCGACCCAACGCCGCGTCGTACAGATCCGGTCTGAATACCGCCTTCGCAGTCTTGAGCGCCTCCGGGCTGATCGAGGCCTGCCCCCAACGGGCCATCTGCGCGTAGAGCCAAGCGGCCTGCACGGGATCGGGTCGCGCTGCGCCCTCTCGCCCCACCAGCAAATAGCGACTGCTTTCGCGCATGGTTCCATCGGGAGAAATCTTGAGTCGGCCGTCGAGCGTTCGCTGGATGACGTCGGCATCGACGCCGATCCGCTCCGGTTGCGCCAGAATGCGCGCCGCCTCGGTGCGGTTTTGCGGCTGCTCGATGAACTCACTGGCGCGAGACGCGGCCCGGATCAGCGCGGCAAGGATGTCAGCATTTCTCTCCGACCAGTTCTGCCTGACGGCGAGCACTTTCTCGGCCGCGCACACCAGAATATCCGAGACGAAATGCAGGATGTGGCCGACGCCGAGGTCGACGGCGACGGAATTCCAGGGCGCACCAACGCAGAACGCATCGACGTGACCATTGGCCAGACTGTCCACCATATAAGGCGGAGGCAGCACCACGAGACGTACGTCCTCGTCGGGGTCCACGCCGCCTGCGGCCATCCAGAACCGCAACTGATAATTGTGGGTCGAAAATGGAAAGGTCATGCCGAACGTCAGGGCATCCGCGCCGTTTTTGCGCCGTTTCGCAACGACGCGTGCGAGTGCACGGGCGGTCGCCATCGGATCGAAGCGATCACCGTCGATTTCCGCCATAATCGCCGCGTGCAGCGCCGGCGATACCGTGATCGCATTGCCATTGAGGCCGAGATTGAACGGCGCAACGATCGGCACCCTCACGTGCCCGAGCCCGAGGCTTGACGCGATCGCGACCGGCGCCAACAGATGGGCGGCGTCGAACAGGCCGATGTTGAGCTTGTCGCGAACATTCGACCACGACACTTCCCGAACCAGCGTGACATCAAGTCCTTCCGCCGCGGCAAACCCCTTGTCTACTGCGACGATCAGGGCTGCCGCATCGACCAGCGGAATGAAGCCTATGCAAAGCGGTTTTGTCATTTCAGCAACTCCGACGCCGTCAGGATCGACTGTGCTATCTCGCCGATCTTCTTTTTTTCGCGCATTGCGGTGGAGCGCAGCAACACGTAGGCCTCGTCTTCGGTCAGGCCCTTCAGTTTCATGAGGATGCCTTTGGCGCGATCGATCACCTTGCGGTCCTCGAGTGCGGATTTGGCGCGGTCGAGCTCGTCCTGCAGCTTCGAGAAGGCGTTGAAGCGCGAAATGCAGAGGTCGAGGATCGGCTTGATGCGCTCCTTCTTCAATCCGTCGACGATGTAGGCCGAGACGCCGGCATCGACTGAAGCCTGAATCGACGCCGCGTCGCTCTGGTCGACGAACATCGCGATCGGCCGGCGCACGGCGCGGCTGACCTGGAACATCTGTTCCAGAACGTCACGGCTGGGATTTTCCAGATCGATCAGAATGACGTCGGGATCGAGCGCATAGATCCGCGCCAGCAAGCTCTGCATTTCGCTGATGTGGACGACGCCGGTAAAACCCGCTTCCCGCAACCCCTCTTCGAGGATCGCGGCGCGGATCGGGCTTTCGTCGACAATGACGATTTTAGGAGACGACTCGGCGCCCATCGATCACTCGCATTCCGGCCAAACATTGATAGCACGCCGGAAGCTTGCTCAAAGCCTTGTAATTATGGGCAATTAGGACTAGCTCCTGCCGATCAATCAGGCAGATCAAACATGCAACAGGCCGCCGCGCCCAAAGTCAGCTTTGTTTCGCTGGGATGTCCCAAGGCTTTGGTGGATTCCGAGCGCATTATCACGCGCCTGCGCGCGGAGGGCTATGAACTGGCGCGCAAGCACGATGGCGCCGATCTTGTCATTGTTAATACCTGCGGCTTTCTCGACAGCGCCAAGCAGGAATCGCTCGACGCCATTGGCGAAGCGATGGCCGAGAATGGCAAGGTGATCGTCACCGGCTGTATGGGCGCGGAGCCCGAGCAGATCGAGGCCGCCTATCCCGGCGTGCTGTCGATCACGGGGCCGCAACAATATGAAAGCGTGCTCGATGCGGTGCATCGCGCACTGCCCCCGGTCCATAATCCGCACCTCGACCTGGTGCCGCCACAGGGCATCAAGCTGACCCCGAGGCATTACGCTTACTTGAAGATTTCCGAAGGTTGCAACAATCGTTGCAGCTTCTGTATCATTCCCAAACTGCGCGGCGATCTGGTGTCACGGCCTGCCAACGACGTGTTGCGCGAGGCGGAAAAACTGGTCACCGCTGGTGTCAAGGAATTGCTGGTGATTTCACAGGACACCTCGGCCTATGGGGTCGATCTGAAATATGCGGCGAGCCCGTGGAAGGATCGGGAGGTTCGCGCGAAGTTCTTCGATTTGACAAGGGAACTCGGCGAGTTCGGCGTCTGGGTGAGGCTGCAATATGTCTACCCCTACCCGCATGTCGATGAAGTCATCGGCCTGATGACGCAAGGCAAGGTCCTGCCCTATCTCGATATTCCCTTTCAGCACGCGAGCCCGGAAATCCTCAAAGCCATGAAGCGTCCGGCGGCTCAGGAAAAGACGCTGGCGCGGATCAAGAAATGGCGCGAGGAGTGTCCTGATCTGACGCTGCGCTCCACCTTCATCGTGGGTTTCCCCGGCGAAACCGATTCCGACTTCGCCTATTTGCTCGACTGGCTCGAAGAAGCCGGGATCGATCGCGTCGGATGCTTCAAATATGAGCCGGTCGCCGGCGCGCCATCGAACGCACTCGGCAATGCCGTACCCGAGGATATCAAGCAGGAGCGCTGGAATGCGCTGATGGCGCGACAGCAGAAGATTTCCGCGCGACGGCTGAAGCGCAAGGTCGGCACGCGGCAGCAGGTCATCATCGACGAAGTCGGTCCGACCGTGTCGAAAGGCCGTTCCAAGGCGGACGCGCCGCAGATCGATGGCGCGGTATATGTCTCGAGCCGCCGCCCGTTGCGGGTCGGCGAGATCGTCACCGCCAAAATCGAGCGCGCCGATGAATACGACCTGCACGGCAGCGTCGCGGGGTTCTAACTCGCTTGACAACCTCGGCCGTTCGGATATATGGCCGCGTCATGATTTTCACCCGGACCCAAATTCGCGCCACCTTCCGTCGTCGCTCTTTCGACGATGAAGGGTCGCGCCGTGTCCGACGACAACGCTGAACAACTGGATCAGCAACGTTTTCGAGAAGGCCGCACCCTTAAAAGTGCGGCCTTCTTGCGTTTCGGCCTGCCTTTTTCATAGCCACAGGAGAGTTCGATATGACCACTGCCACACATCCGTTCGACGCGCTGATGGACATCACAACGCGCCCGCCGACCGTATTCGTGCGCGGCGAAGGCTCCTGGCTGTGGGATGACACCGGCAAGCGCTATCTCGACTTTGTCCAGGGCTGGGCCGTCAATTGTCTTGGTCATTCGCCGTCTCAAGTCGTCGAAGCGCTCACGGAGCAGGCTAAGCTGCTGCTGACGCCAAGCCCTGCGTTCTACAACGCACCCAGCCTCGAGTTGGCAAAGGCTCTGGTCGACCGCAGCTGCTTCGATCAGGTGTTCTTCGCCAACTCGGGCGCGGAAGCCAATGAGGGCGCGATCAAGCTCGCACGCAAATTCGGGGCCATGAAGCGGAGCGGTGCTCACGAGATTATCACGTTCGAAGGCGGCTTTCACGGCCGCACTTTGGCGACGATGTCCGCATCGGGCAAGAAGGCGTTTGAGCCGCTGTTCGAACCTAAGGTATCTGGATTTCCAAAGGCGCAGCTCAATGATCTCGCATCCGTGCGACGACTCATCAGCGACAAGACCATCGCTGTGATGATCGAGCCGATCCAGGGCGAAGCCGGCGTCTGGCCTGCAACAGATCAGTTTCTGCGCGACCTGCGGTCGATGACCCGGGCACATGGCTTGCTACTCATCGTGGATGAAATTCAGACCGGCATGGGCCGTACCGGGCAACTTTTTCACTACGAACACGCGGGTATCGAGCCCGATATCATGACCCTCGGAAAGGGAATCGGCGGAGGCGTTCCGCTCGCCGCCTTGCTGGCCACGGAAGCTGCCTCCTGTTTCGAGCATGGCGACCAGGGTGGAACGTTTAATGGCAACCCGCTGATGTGCGCGGCCGGGCTAGCCGTTCTCAAGCGCGTCTCCGAACCGAACTTCCTGAAATCGGTCGTCGATGCCGGCGCGTATCTGGAAAGCGAGTTGCAGCGAATTTCCGCGCGACACGGTCTCGGCGAGGTGCGCGGCCGGGGACTATTGCTCGCGCTTGACTTGAAGCTCCCGATCGGCGCTTCCGTCGTCGCGCAGGCGCTGCAAGATGGCGTGCTGCTCAACTCGCCGCAGCCGGACGCGCTGCGTTTCATGCCGGCGCTCAATGTCACCAGGGCCGAAATTTCCGGGATGATCGATTGTCTCGACGCGATCTTGACCAGGATGGGCGCGGCAAGGCGTGTCGCGTAGGGCCGGGTTCAGGTCGATAATCGGAGGAAGTCGAGTGACGGTTAAATTGTCACAGGCGGCATAACCGTCCGCGAGTCGTCCGTGCGTTGGCAGGGACGACTCGTAGAGATCACGCGGAATCTACGGCTTCAAGATCGATGCGCCAGTCGTGGCCCGGCTTTCGAGATCGGTGTGGGCTCTTGCTGCATCTTTCAACGCATAGGCGTGATTGATCGGCACGTGCAGTTTCCCGTTGATAACGGCGGCAAACAGGGTGTCGGCGCCCTCCAGTAGCTCCGAGCGCTTGCCGATGTAGTCGTTGAGTTTCGGCCGGGTCGCAAACAGCGAGCCGTGATTGTTGAGTTCGGCGATCGAGAATGGCGGTACCGGACCCGACGCGTTACCGAAACTCACGAACAGGCCGCGCGGCTTGAGGCATGACAGCGAACCCGGGAACGTTGTTTTGCCGACGCCATCATACACGACGTCGCAGAGTTCGTTGCGGCTGATCTGCTTTACGCGCGCGACGAAATCCTCGTCGTCGTAAAGGATGACGTGATCGCAGCCATTGGCGAGTGCGAGGTCGGCCTTCGCCTTGGAGCCGACGGTGCCGATGACATGGGCGCCGAGCGCCCTGGCCCACTGGCACGCGAGCAAGCCGATGCCGCCGGCGGCGGCATGAATCAGCACCCGATGGTGCGGCTCGACCTTGAATGTCTTGTGCAGGAGATACCAGACCGTCAGTCCCTTCAGCATCAGGACCGCGCCCTGCTCGTAGGTGATATGGTCGGGCAGCTTGACCAGCTTTTCCGCCAGCATATTCCGTTCGCTGGCGTAGCCGCCGAGGTTGAAATAGTAGGCGACACGGTCACCGGGGTGGAAATTGGTCACACCGGGCCCAACCGACAGGACTTCGCCCGCGGCTTCGTTGCCGGCGATGAACGGCAGCGCCGGCGCCTTGTAGAGGCCGGTGCGATAGTACACGTCGATGAAGTTCAGGCCGACGGCATGCTGGCGGATGCGGACCTCGCCGGCTCCCGGCGCGGGCACATCAACGGCTTCATAAACCAGGGCATCGGGACCCCCTACCTTGTGCACGCGCACGGCCTTGATCATATCAGGCGCTCCATTGGCATTTCCTTGCGATCAAGCGAAAGCCATCGAGGCCGCGTTGTCAACTCAATGAGCCCCCGAATGACTCCAATCGGTTAATTGACGGCCTTTCTGCGATTGCGTTTGGCGAGCACATTGAAGAACTCGACCGCCGCCGAAAACACGATGGCAAAATAGATGTAGCCGCGCGGAATATGGAATTGGAATCCGTCCGCGACCAGTGCAACGCCGATCAGCACCAGGAATGCGAGCGCCAGCATCTTGGTGGTCGGATGCTCCGCCACAAATCTCGCAACCGGGCCGGAGGACGCGTACATAACGATACAGGCGATCACGACGGCTGCGATCATGATTTCGAGATCCTGCGCCATGCCGATCGCGGTGATGATTGAATCCAGCGAGAACACCATATCGATGACGATGATCTGGACGATCACCCAGATAAACGCGCGACGCCCTGGCGCGTCGTCGCTCTCGTCATCCCGCGCCTCCACCTCGGTATGAATTTCGTGAGTCGCCTTTGCGATCAGAAACAGCCCGCCTCCGATCAGAATGATGTCGCGCCACGAAAAGGCCATGCCTCTCACGGTGAGCACGGCTTGCGTCAGGCCGATCAGCCATACCAGCAGGCTAAGCAGCAGGATACGGAACACCAGCGCCAGCGCCAGCCCGATCTGTCGCGCGCGCTTCGCCTGCCGCTCGGGGATGCGCGACACGATGACCGACAGAAAAATAACATTGTCGATCCCGAGCACGATTTCGAGCGCCGTCAGGGTCAACAGAGCCGCCCACGCTTCCGCGCTTGTCAACAGCTCGATCATGTATTGAACGACCTCACGAGGCGGATCACGGCATCGCTCGCCACGACATAGGCGGCGATCGCACAGAGTCCGACGGTTACGAACGCACCGACATCGAAGTCGTTTGCGAGCACGATGAGCGCAAGCACCGCCCAGGCGGCGAGCAACGACAAGGTAAGGCCGCGCAGACGTACCACGCGAATGGGGTGAACGACGTGGATTGGAGCGAACGTCAGCGCAATCAGCACAGCGACCGCGAGGCTCGAAAGCGCGGGCGGCAAATGCAGCAGGAACAGATAGAACGCCGCCGCGTTCCATAGCGCGGGAAACCCGCGAAAGTGATTATCCGCGGCCTTCATGCGGCGATCTGCGAAATAGAGTGCGCCGGTGACGACAATGCCCGCGCCCAGGAGCGGCGCCGCCACCGGCAGCAGCAGTCCGCTTGCGGTGATGGCATAGGCAGGTACAAAGACATAGGTCACGAAGTCGACCACGAGGTCGAGCACGTCGCCCGACCAGTTTGGCTGCACGCGCGCGACATCCAGCCGCCTCGCGATCGGTCCATCAAGCGCGTCGATTATCAATGCGGCGCCAAGCCAGCCGAACATGGCAGCCCAGTGCTCGCGCACGGCCTCAAGCAGCGCGATCAAGGCGATGGCCGCCCCCAACGCCGTGAAAATATGTACGGAAAATGCAGCTGCTCGCGCTGCCGGCGATGCTGACGACGAATCCTGCTGGTTTGCCTGGTCCATTTGCCGCCAGTGCTATCAGGAATCGCCCAAATTTGCACATCCGCCGTTGCGGCGTTCAGCCGCGCAATTCGCCGGGAATATCGAGGCGGGATGCGGGCTTGAAAATGCCGCCGGGAACATCAATTGTCCCGATATGAACGATGCACCATCTCCATTCGACGTGGCCGTGATCGGCGGCGGGCCTGCCGGCCTTGCTGCTGCGATTGCATTGACGCAGACCGGCGCGCATACGGGCCTGATTGCCCGCCGCGCGCCTTACGCCGACAATCGTACTACCGCGCTACTGGGCGGTTCCGTCGATCTATTGCAGCAGTTGGATGTCTGGCCACGCTGTATGGACAAAGCGGCGCCGCTGCAGGCGATGCGTCTGGTTGACGATACCGGCCGCCTGATCCGTGCACCCGAGGTCAGGTTCTCGTGCGACGAAATCGGACTCGACGTGTTTGGCTACAACATCGAGAACCGTTTGCTGATGGTCGCGCTGGAGGAACGCGCGGCCGAGCTTTCCGAGTTGACGCGGTTCGACGATGAAGCCGGTGCGATCAGCCCGGAAGATGCTGATGTTGCTGTTCGTACCGGGCTCGGAAAATCACTCTCCGCGCGCCTCGTGGTAGGCGCGGACGGGCGACAATCGCTTTGCCGCGAGGCTGCCGGCATCGAAGTCAGGCGCCGCGACCTCAATCAGGCGGCACTGACCTTTAACGTCAGCCATTCGCGGCCACATCGAAATATCTCGACGGAGTTTCATACGCCGCAAGGTCCGTGTGTATTTGTCCCGCTGCCCGCAGACCGCTCCAGCGTTGTGTGGGTTGCTGCACCGAAGGAAGCCGAACGGCTGATTGCGCTTACTGACGACGAACTGTCCGAGGCGGCGGAAAGACAATCGCATTCCATTCTCGGCCGTATCCGTGTCGAGCCGGGACGCCATCTGTTTCCGCTTGCGATCGAACAGCCCAGGCAATTCGCTCACCATCGTGTCGCATTGGTCGGCGAGGCCGCCCACGTTGTGCCGCCGATCGGCGCGCAGGGCTTGAACATGGGACTTCGCGATGCCGCCGATATCGCCGACATCGTACGGGAGGCAATGGCGTCGGGCGATGACCCCGGCTCGCCGCAGGTGCTGCAGCGCTACGATTCAGTCCGTCGCGCCGATGTCGCCAGCCGGACGTTCGTTATTGATATGGCGAATCGCTCGTTGCTCAGCGATTTCCTGCCGGTCCAGTACTTGCGCGCCGCTGGTCTGCACCTGATCGGCTCGATTGGACCGCTTCGCCGTATCGCCATGCGCGAGGGCCTGGCGCCTACGTGGCGAAAGGCGCGCCGGGTTATCTAGGGCGCGTACTCATAGATCGAGCTTGATTGGCGCGCCTTGATCGATGTCCGCCACGCCCTCAGCGACGAATTTTAGCAGCGCAATGAAATGTCGCAGCATCCGTTTATTACGGGAGTGATATCAATTCGCCGGACCTGCCTCAGGGAATTTCCAAGCGCCATCGAGTATCTGGCCGCGCGGACGATAGAGCCGAACCATGTAGTTCCAGCCTGCCATGATCGGCAGGCAGTTCGGAATCTTGCCGTCACAGCCCCCGAACTGGACAGCGACCGAGCCATTGTCGCTCTTCTTCGCCGTGATGTTGTTGATTGTGTAGGCGTTGAGATTGTTTGGTTCGAAATAGCCCTGGGCGTTGTAGAGGCTGATCGACCAGAAGCCATCGACCGGCACATCCTTGACGTCGAGCTTGTAGATCGTCGTGCCATCGTTCTTGCTTGGCGTGACGTTGAGGTAGATGGCATCCTTGTCAGGATTGAGTCCCCAGCCCGTCGTGCTGACGATCAGGTGCCTGACCGGATCGACCTCGTTCCTGCCGCCCGCTGCGCGACGCCAATCAGGGATGGTTTCGCCCAGCACCACCAGCGCATCGCGCACTTTCTTCTGGCTGGCCGCATCCCAGTTCGGCACCTCGAATTTGCCCGGTCCGCCCGGCTGCTCGACTTTGACTGCATCCTGCAAGGCAATGACTTGCGCAACATCCTTGGGATCGTTCGGATCGACCAGGATGCGGATTGCCGCCACGGCGTAGCGCGTGCCGATCTCCGCCTTGGAGAGCGTGTGGCTACCAGCGCCGTAGACGACCGTGAACACGTAATGATCCTCGTCGATCACAATCATCGTTAGAAAGCGCTTGCCTGCGTCCGGTAGCGTGATCGTCACCGGCCCGGCATCGAGGTCAAACACACCGGTTGAATAAAGTGTGTCGCGGTTGGGGCGCTGGACCATGCGGCTGTCGGGCGGCGTTACTTCGCGGTTGTGGTAGATTTTGCCAAAGCCTCCCTGCGCCACGAGGCCGGTAAAGACCGCGTCCGAACTCGGCGCGGACGATGTTGTCCGCTGTGACGGGCACGGAATTGCCGGCCGGCGTTGGCGGGGCGGGCTGCGCCTGAGCGAATGCGTTGTGGGTCCCCGCCGCCAGCAGCAACGCAGCGCAGAGGTGAGTGCGAAGATTTATCATGACTGGACCTTCATCACTGAACCGCGATCCGTTCGATGTCCGGCAGCTTCCACGTCTTGTCGAACAGAGGCTTTTCCGGACCGTAAAAACGAAAGAGCACTTCGAATTGTCCGCTCGGGTTCGTCGGCACCCAGTTCGTCTCCTTGCCTGCCGGAGCGGTCGGCCCAAAATAGACGTCCACCGAGCCGTCTGAATTCTTTTGCAGGCCCTGACTTTGCGAGCCGCGACCTGAACGGGGCATGCCGCGGATGAGGCCGTGGGTGGCGCGGTCGTAGGCCGTCGCCGACCAATACTGGTTCACCGGCGCGTTGGCGGGCACGTTGAGGCGATAGCCTTGGCCGCCGTCGAAATTCTGCCCGTCCTTGTCCTTGACGGTCATCAGATAGAACTGGCCCTCCCCGAGATGCTTGGGCGTGAAGAAGGCAAAAGTGAAGACAAGACCGCGGCTGTCAAAAGGATACGCGTTCGGATCGGTGAAGCCGTCTTGCGATGCCTTAAGATAGTCGGGCAATGCCGGAAGCGCCCACCGGCTGATGTCGAAATAGGAAGGCGTGAAGATGCCCTCATATCTGCTTTCCAGGAGGGCGCGGGCTTCAAGCGCGGCTGACTTCAGGATGTCTTGTGTTTTTGCATCGGGATTGAAGGGCTTCCCTTTCTCGATGCCGATCGACTTGAGGAAGTCGATCATCAGCTTGTCGCGCGCGATCCATGGCTCTATCTGCACCACGCGGTCGAGAGACTGGAAGAAACGCAGGTCGTACGGGATCGTCGAGTCGTAAACGACGTCGATCGCATCTACGAATGTCGTCGCCGGTGGATTCGCCGCCTGCGAGAGGGGATAGAGCTTGATACGCTTGGCGTAGTCGACGGCTTTGGCGACGTCGGCGTCGCTGCCACTCTTGAGAATCGAGCGCAGCAGCGCGTAGCCCTGATAATTCATCGAGGGCAAAGCGATGTAGCCGTCCGGAATGGCAGCCGAATGGTCGGGAGGCAGGATCAGATATTTGCCGCCTTTGCCCTTGTCGGCGCCCGCCGGCCCGACATCCTCCAGCGGCACCTGCCAAACGTCCATCACCGTCCCGTTGATCACGCCGTCGTCGGCCGGCGGGATTTCCAGCACCATCGGGCCGGCGTCCTTGGTATTGAAGAACGGCATCAGATAAATCACGTCGGGATTCGGAGTGAGCGTCTGGTTCTTCCAGTCCGGCAGGCGCGACCAATAGACGATCTGATTGGGCTTACCCTTGGCGCTGCCGATCATCGCCTGGAACATCAGCTCCGTGTTGACCGCCGGCATGCCCCAGATGACCGCCTCGACTGCGCGCCGCTCAATGGCGCGGCGGGCGAGATCCTCGGCAGGAAGATTTTGCGCTTGCGACGTTGTCGACACCCAGACGAACGCGAGTACGGCAAGAATTGTTCTCGTCATGTCGATCTCCCACGAAACGATCCATAGATAATCGGCGTTTACACGGCAGAAAGAAGCTTCGTCGGTGCTCGTCCTCCGAACGCATGACGATGATGCCTTTCGCAGCACGCCAATCAATTACGCCAACGTTTGAGTTGAGAGAAGAATGGTAAGGGATATTGTCACGCCGTTTGGGATGAGGCACGCCTATTGATTACGAATGACGCAGTGGAACTAAGTGTTCACCGCGCGGGGTGTGACGCGTTTGACACGCGCCCGGACAGGAATTGAGCGCGACCGAACGGGTTCATCCGCGCCAAACCCGGCTCCGGGAGACCCCCGCCCTTGCCAACCTGAGCGGCCGCTCAAAAGCAAAGGTTAATTCGCCGGTTTGCCTCTAGCATCGGCCACAATCATGGTCTATTCGACGAGATATGATAAAAGCGCGGACCGCCAAATTTCAGATCGGGCAAATCGTGCGCCACCGGATCTTTTCGTTCCGGGGCGTAATCTTCGATATTGATCCGGAATTCAACAATACCGAGGAATGGTGGTTGTCGATCCCTGAGGACGTCCGCCCGCACAAGGATCAGCCGTTCTATCATTTGCTCGCCGAGAATTCAGATTCGGAATATGTGGCCTACGTCTCCGAGCAAAACCTGTTGCCTGACGATTCGGGTGAGCCGATCCGGCATTCGCAGGTAGCCGAGATTTTCGTGAAGGATAAATCGGGCAGCTATCGCCCGCGCAATCCGTCGCTGAATTAGAGACACTCTTCAGCCAATGAAAGAGGGCGCTCGACCCGAGCGCCCTTTTTTTGTCGATAAGCGATGTCGGCTTTTATTTCGCGGCCGGATTTGCGGCCGGGGCGGCGCCATTAGCGGGCTGGTTGGCTTCGAGCTTCTTGCGCGCTTCCTCAGCGCGCTTCTGCAACTCTTCCTGCAGCTTTTTCTGGGTTTCCTCGAACACCTTCGGATCGGTCGGCGGGCCGTCATAGGCCTTGGCGAATTCGGCAAGCGGCAGAGGCAAAGTGAGCGGCGCGCCGTTGGAGTTGATCGCCTGAACCACCAGGTTCTGCCCCTTCTTCATGTTCGCGAGCAATTCCGGGGTCACCTCGTAGTCCGACATGCAGCCGTTGGCGAAGCAAATCACATAGGGGCTTTGTGCCGGGGTGTTGTTGTCAACGATTACGCGGGTGCCGTGAACCAGCTGCATGCCCAGCGGGAGTGTTACCCGCAGGATCTTCTTCGGCTCGCCTTCGGGCTCTATGATCACAGCTGCGATGACGGGCTGGCCGGACTCGATACGCCCATCCTTGCCGGTAAAGCAAACCTGCTTGGCATTGGCGTCCTGGCCCTTCAGGCAGAACTTCGTCCACGGCGCATAGATGAGCTGAACCTGTTGGTCAGCGGGCTGGGCACCCGCAGCGGGGGCTCCTGCCGCCGGCGGCGCCGCCTGGGCTGCCGGTGCCGGTGCCGGTGCCGCAGGAGCGGCTTTCGGCGCAGCCTTGGGCGCTGCGCTCTTGGCCTTTGGAGCGGCCGCTGGTGCGCCGGGCGCCGGAGCTGGCGTTTGGGCCTGAACGACGGGTGCCAGCAGCGTGGCGGTCAACGCCGTTGCCGCCAACAGGGCGAAAACCCGCCCACGCGGCCAGACCGGCGCGGCCAACATACGGAAATTCATTGCGGAAAACCCTTTCTGAACGGGAGCGCCCGAAACCGCCGCAGGCACCAACACCTAGCCGTTTTGGGCGGCTGTCTCCTTGCCAATTGAGGCGGTTAAGTGACAGGCCCTGTCGTCTTGGTCAATTGCACGCCTTCATACAGTGGCGGGCGAAAAGATCAATGCCGACAAGCGTCTTAGGTGCAGGCCGGAGCCGGATGCCGGCCGCTATGGTAAAACGCCGAAGTGAGCAATTCCGAATCAAATCAGCGTGCTGTGTTGCGAGTTTCGAGGCGCGGTTTCGTTCGAGCGTTTGTCTGCGGCGTCCTCGCGGTCGGCTTCCCCTTGGCGACGGACACCGGCAGGGTATCGGCAGCGGAAAGTTACGCCATCGCGATGCACGGCGCGCCCGCCCTGCCGGCCGATTTCACTCACATGCCCTACGCCAATCCCGATGCGCCGAAAGGCGGCCGATTGGTGCAGGGCATTCTCGGTACCTTCGACAGCCTCAATCCGCTGATCGTCAGGGGCCTCGCCGTTCAGCAAATCAGAGGCTTTGTGGTGGAAAGCCTGATGGCGCGGGGCAATGACGAAGCTTTCACCCTCTATGGTCTAATTGCAAAGAGCCTGGAGACCGATGACTCGAGAAGCTACGTCACCTTCCATCTCGATCCCATGGCGCGTTTTTCCGACGGGCAACCGGTCCTCGCCGAAGACGTGTTGTTTTCGTGGGCTTTACTGCGTGACAAGGGGCGTCCCAACCATCGCCAGTATTATTCCAAAGTCGCAAAGGCCGAGGCAATCGGCCCGCTCACGGTGCGGTTCGATCTTGCCGGCGCCAACGACCGTGAGCTTCCGCTGATTCTCGGCCTGATGCCGGTATTGCCCAAGCACGCGGTCGATGTCGCGACTTTCGAGGAGACCACGATGTCACCGCCGATCGGTTCCGGCCCATACCGCGTCAGCGCGGTGAAACCGGGCGCCAGCGTGACGCTGACGCGCAATCCCGACTATTGGGGCCGCGACCTCCCGGTCAATCGGGGCCTCTGGAACTTCGACGAGATCAGGCTCGATTTCTACCGCGAGTCCAACGGGCAATTCGAGGCCTTCAAACGCGGACTTTATGACTTTCGCGTCGAGACCGAACCGCTGCGTTGGCACGACGGATATGATTTTCCGGCCGCCCGCAACGGCGAAGTGATCCGCGATACCATCAAGACCGGAATGCCGCAGCCATCTGAATTCCTGGTGTTCAACACCAGACGCCCCGTGTTTTCCGATATCCGCGTGCGCCAGGCCTTGACGCTTTTGTTCGATTTCGAATGGATCAACCGCAATTATTTCTTCGGGCTCTATGGGCGCTCGGCGAGCTTTTTCGCAGGCTCCGAATTATCGGCGTATGGCCGCCCGGCTGACGACCGCGAGCGAGAACTTCTAAAGCCTTTCGCATCGCGTATACCGCTCGATATTCTCGACGGCAACTACCGCCTTCCGGTCAGCGACGGCTCCGGCCGCGATCGCGTCACGCTTCGTAGCGCGCTGACGTTGCTATCTCAGGCCGGTTATGATCTCGACGGCACGGTGTTGCGGCAGCGTTCGACGAAAGCGCCCCTCACCTTCGAAATTCTGGTGACGACACGCGATCAGGAGCGGATCGCGCTGGCGTATGCGCGTGATCTGAAGCGCGCGGGCATCGACGCCTCGGTGCGCGCGGTCGACGCGGTTCAGTTCGATCAGCGTCGGCTCGGCTTCGATTTCGACATGATACAGAACCGCTGGGATCAATCGCTATCCCCAGGCAACGAGCAGTCGTTCTATTGGGGAAGCGAAGCCGCGGACAACCAAGGCACGCGGAACTACATGGGCGCCAAAAACCCGGCGATCGACGCTCTGATCGCGGCCATGCTGGAGGCGCGGGAGCATCCCGCTTTCGTCTCGGCGGTGCGGGCGCTCGACCGGACCCTGATGTCCGGCTTCTACGCTATCCCGTTGTTTAATGTGCAGGAGCAATGGATCGCGTGCTGGAATCGGATAGAACGGCCGGTGGCTACCGCGTTGACCGGGTATCTCCCGGAAACCTGGTGGCAGAGACCGGACCGTCAACCCAAGTGACCCCAGTGATCCAAACCAACGTACCGCCAACACTCGACGGACTGTTTCGACGTATCCTGGCGCGAAAGCCGGATCTGTTGGCGTTGCTCGATCCGCTCAACAAGCTGCGCGTCACGGGTCAACCGCCTCAACGCCTGACCTTCGCAGAGGCCGACCGGGCGATTTCTGCGCTATCGGCTCATTTCATCGAGGCGGGGTTGCCGAACAATTCCGTTGTCGCGGTTCAACTGCCGAACACCATCGAATTTATGCTGACGGTGCTTGCAGCGCATCGCGCCGGGTTGGTTGTGGCCCTGCTTCCGCTGCTCTGGCGGCAGGCGGAATTGACGGTAGCGCTCAATCGCACGGGCGCGCGCGCGATCGTAACCACCGGCAAGATCGATGGCGTCAATCATGCCGACCTTGCCATGAACGCCGCCGCCGAAGCGTTTTCAATCCGCCATGTCTGCGGCTTCGGCAATGATCTGCCGGAAGGGATGGCATCGCTCGACCGTGTCCTCGAAGGTCAATCGCCCGCCACACGCGCCGTCACCCAGGACGGCCGGAGGGCCGCTATCATTTCGTTCGACGTGACGGTCGATGGCTTCCGTGCGGTGCCCCGTAGCCATCTGAATCTGATTGCCGGAGGCCTCGCATTGTCGCTCGAAAGCGATATACCGCAGGGCACAACTGTAATGTCGGCATTCGCGCCGGCATCGTTCGCAGGCTTGGCGTCATCGCTTGTGGTCTGGCTGCTGTCGGGCGGGACGCTGGCGCTACATCATCCATTCGACGGCGATGTGTTTGAGCAACAGATCGATGAGCATTCCTGCGAAACGCTGATTGCGCCGGCGCAACTGGCATTACGATTGGCCGAATTCGACTTGCCGTCGCGTCTGCCGACCCTGCGCAATGTGATCGGTCTGTGGCGCGCGCCGGAACAGGTCGCGTCGAGTCCCGTCTGGCCTACAGAGCATGCCACGCTGACCGATGTTTATCTTTTCGGCGAAGCCGGGCTGTTCAGTGCCCTCCGCGCGGTCGACGGCGCGCCGGCTCCCATCCAGCCGGGACCGCACGGCGCCCCTCGCGAAGTTCCGGGCTCGTCGATCGCAGGCGAAATCTTCCTGACGCCAAGGGGGACGCTGGCCTTGCGGGGACCGATGGTTGCTCCGGCGGCTTATGCACCCGCGCCGCCCGCAAGCGAGGCTCTCTCGGCCCAGTCGCCGCGCGATTTTGTCGATACCGACTATGCCGCGCGGCTCGACCGTTCGACCGGTGCAATCTGTATTACCGCGCCGCCCTCGGGCATCATGGCGGTCGGCGGTTACCGGTTCTTGTCGCAGGACCTGCAGGAATGGGCCAGACGGCTTGGACAGGGCGCGCTGCTGACGGCATTGCCCGACCGGTTGAGCGGCCATCGCCTTGCCGGACGCGCCCAGGACAATGCCCGTGCCCGCGAGGCGCTTGCGGAACTCGGGCTTAACCCGCTGATGGTGGAAGCATTTCGCGATCGAGCCTACCAAAACTGATCGCGTTCAGATCGCCTTGTTGACGTGGCATTAAGACCGGGAAACTAGGATTCGTCGTTCAGTCGCGTGCGTCGATCCGAGTTTCAAAGATGTCCCAGCAAGGCCCGATCATTGTCGTATCGGACGACAAGCGGCCGTCGTTCGCGACAGCGCTTGACGATGCGAAAATGTTTCCGGTCATCGACATGGCCTGGGCCGACGCGTCAAGCGCCATCGAGCAACTGCAACCGGCCGCGGTTCTCCTGGCATTTTCCGGAGCCACTGAACCGGGCCTCGAAGCGCTTGCGGAACTGATCGCTGCAAGGCAGCCCTATCTTCCGCTGATTGCTGTCGATCCCAAAAGGGCGCTGCCCGAGAACGCCATTCCGTTCTCGCAAAGCGGCGGCAATTTCGATCGCCTGATTGCGCGTCTTCGCGCAGCGCTGCGGGTCAGGACATTGCATGCCACCGTGGCGCGTAGGCTTGCCGACAATCCGGCGGCGCGACCAATAATTGCGGATACCGATCCCGCTCGCGACGCCACCGTGCTGCTGATCGGCCGTGGCGCCGCCTACCCATCGCTTTCTGTGTCGCTTGGCGGGCGGATGGGAGTCGTCGGAGCGCTCAGCATCGAGGCCGCCGCGAAACACCTCAACATGCGCGACATTGACGGCATCGTGCTTGGCGAAGGCTTTAGCCCGCGGGTGGTGGATGCCTTCCTGACCGTGCTGGCCGAAAATGCGCGCTTCCGAAATCTGCCCGTTGTGGTGACGTCCGATGGACTGGCACCGGCATACGATCTGCCAAATCTCGAAATCATAACAGGCGATCCCGAACACGTTGCCGCCAACACGTTGCCGCTGATCCGCCAGCATGCCTTCGAGGCCTATTTGAGCCGCACGCTCCGGTCGATCGACGCCGGTGGCCTGCTCGATCCGCGAACCGGTCTGCTCACGCCCGCGGCATTCAAACGCGATTTCGCAACAGCGGTCTATCAAACGCTGTCGCACGGCGGCGGCTTGTCGGTGGCTCGCTTTGCCTTCGATCCGGCCCAGGAGCGCGCGCAGCTCGATGGCGCGCGGATTCTCAGCCGTTTGATGCGGCAAATGGATTTCGGCGCGGTTCAGGAAGACGGATCCGTTGTCGCGGTGTTCGCCGAGACCGATTTGCGCACGGCCCATATGATCGCGCGGCGGCTTACCAGCGTCATGCGACATACCGCCCACGGCAAACGCGACGTCCGCACTGAGCCGGCTGTTACGCTTGCGACACTGCTGTCGACAGATTCGGCAAAATCGTTGCTGGCGAGGCTGTACGATGATGCCCGCCGCGCCGCTTCCTGAACGTTCCCCAATTAAGTTCCCAATTAATTTGCGGAACGATCGTTCCAATCTCGCATTGTAGAGCAGCAATTCTGCAATGGAGGACATTATGCGAAAAATAGCACTGGTCACCGCTTCACTCGCCTTGCTGGCAAGCCCGGCGTTCGCGGAAGACGCCAAGACTACAGGTACCGCGCCGGCTGATGCCAAGTTCTCGGCGGTTTCAAAGGACGAGATGTTCAGTTCGAAGCTGAAGGGCCTGAACGTCTATAACCAGAAGGATGAGTCGATCGGCGAGATCAGCGACCTCGCGATCAAGAACCATCAGATCGATGCGCTGATCCTGTCGGTCGGGGGATTCCTCGGCATGGGCGAGCACTATGTCGCGGTATCGCCGTCGTCGGTGAACGTTCGCTACGACAGCAAGAACAACAAATGGCTGGCATCGATGAACACCACCAAGGAGGCGTTGAAGGCGGCGCCGGAGTTCAAGTATCCGAAGTAATAGCCGAATAGAAATGGCCGTCGGCAGCGTTGCCGGCGGCCGTTTTCGCTCGCAGCACTAAAAGGCTACGCCGCCTTGCGATCCTCGGCGAGATTTGCGAGCTGGCGCAAGATCTCGGTCGTGCCGGTCAGGCGTTCCTCCGGCGTTTCCCATTCCTGGAAGAACACTACCTTCATGTCCGGCCGCACCCTCGCCGCCTGACCATGCTGGCGGATGAAATAGACCAGCCGGTCCGGCTGTGCGAATTTGTTGTCGCGGAAGCTGATCACCACACCCTTTGGTCCGGCATCGACTTTCTCGACATTGGCGCGGCGGCAATAGCCTTTGATCGCGGCGATCTTGAAGAGGTAGCGCACCTCGTCCGGCAAAACGCCGAAGCGGTCCCGCAGCTCGGCTGCAAAATTGTCGATCTCGTCGTCGGTATCGAGATCGGCCAGCCGCCGGTAGAGCGATAGCCGCACCGCAAGGTCGGCGACGTAATCTTCCGGAATCAAGACAGGCATGCCGACGGTGATCTGCGGCGACCAGCGATCGGCCGCCGGTTCGACCACACCCGCCTTGAGATTGAGGATCGCCTCCTCCAGCATCGACTGGTAAAGCTCGAACCCGACTTCCTTGATATGGCCGGATTGTTCCTCGCCGAGCAAATTGCCGGCGCCGCGGATATCGAGATCGTGTGACGCCAGCTGGAATCCGGCGCCGAGCGTTTCCAACGACTGCAGCACCTTCAGCCGTCGCTCGGCCTGGGCCGTGATCTTTTGCTGCGCCGGCAGCGTGAACAGCGAATAGGCGCGCAGCTTCGAGCGACCTACCCGGCCGCGCAATTGATAGAGTTGCGCCAGCCCGAACATGTCGGCGCGGTGCACGATCAGCGTATTGGCGGTGGGTATATCGAGACCGGATTCGATGATGGTTGTCGAGAGCAGGATGTCGTACTTGCCGTCATAGAAAGCCGACATAATGTCCTCGATCATGGTCGGGGGCATCTGCCCGTGGGCGACCGCGATTTTCATCTCCGGCACGTTCTTGTCGAGAAAGTCTTTCACGCCGGCGAGATCCTCGATCCGCGGAGCCACGTAGAATGCCTGTCCGCCGCGATAGCGTTCGCGCAGCAAAGCCTCGCGGATCATCAGGGGATCGTGCGGCGCCACGAAGGTGCGGACTGCCAGGCGATCGACCGGCGGCGAGGCGATGATGGAGAGATCGCGCACCCCCGTCAGTGCCAGTTGCAGCGTGCGCGGGATAGGCGTCGCGCTCAGCGTCAGCACGTGGACCTCCGCGCGGAGCTGTTTCAATCGCTCCTTGTGGCTGACGCCGAAATGCTGCTCCTCATCGACGATCAGCAGACCGAGATCCCTGAACTTGATCGATTTGCCGAGCAGCGCATGAGTGCCTACCACGATATCGACGGAGCCGTCAGCGAGGTTTTTCTTCACCTGTGACAATTGCTTCGGCGCGACCAGGCGGGAGGCCTGCGCGACATTGACCGGAAAGCCGCGAAACCGCTCCGTAAACGTTTTGGCGTGCTGTCGCGCGAGCAGCGTGGTCGGGACCACGACGGCCACCTGTTTACCGTCTAGCGCGACCGCGAATGCGGCGCGCAGCGCAACCTCCGTCTTGCCGAACCCGACGTCACCGCAGATCAGCCGGTCCATCGGGCGGCCGCTTTCAAGGTCCTTCAGGGTGGCGTTGATGGCGCCAAGCTGGTCCTCGGTCTCCTCGTACGGAAAGCGCGCGCAGAACTCGTCATAGACATGCAGCTGCACCGGCATTTTCGGCGCTTCATGCAGATGCCGCTCGGCGGCGATCTTGATCAGATCCCCGGCGATCTCACGTATGCGATTTTTGAGCTTGGCTTTGCGCGCCTGCCAGCCGCTGCCGCCGAGCCGGTCCAGCTCAACGTGGGCATGATCGGAGCCGTAACGCGACAGCAGTTCGATATTCTCGACAGGCAGAAACAGCTTCGTCTCCGCCGCATAATGCAACTCAAGACAGTCGTGCGGCGCGCCGGCCACGTCGAGCGTTTGCAGCCCGACAAAGCGGCCGATGCCGTGCTCGACGTGAACCACAAGGTCGCCGCCGGCAAGGCTGGTGACCTCGGAGATGAAATTGTCGAGCTTGCGGCTGGCCTTGCGCGGACGCACCAGCCGGTCGCCGAGGATGTCCTGCTCGCTGATGACGGCGACATTGTCGGTCTCGAATCCGGATTCCATGCCGACCACCGCCAGCGTGGCCTCATTGCGGGGCGTGGCCTGCACCGTGCGCCAGGTGTTGACGCCGGTGAGGTTGTTGAGCTTGTGATCGCGGAGCATGCTGCCCATGCGGTCGCGCGAGCCTTCGCTCCACAGCGCGATCACCACTTTCTTGCGCTGGGCCTGCAATGCCCGCACGTGAGCGACGACAGCTTCGAACACGTTGACTGAAGCGTCGGCGCGCTCCGGCGTGAAGTTGCGTCCCTGCCGCGCGCCGGCATCGACCGTGTTGGCGCTGTCGTCCGGCACCGCGAATGGCGTCAACCGAGCCAGTGCCGCCTGATCCAGACGTTTCGCCCACTCGTCCTCGGTCAGGTAGAGCCGGTCGGGCGGCAAAGGCTTGTAGATCGCACCACCTCCCGGATGCTCCATTGCCTCGCGCCGAGCCTCGTAATAATCGGCGATCTGCTTGAAGCGTTCGCGCGCGGCGTCTTCGCCCTGCGGCTCGATCGCAACCGGCGCGCCCTCGAGATAGTCGAACAGCGTGTCCATCCGCTCGGTAAACAGCGGCAGCCAATGCTCCATGCCGGGATGACGACGCCCTTCGCTCACCGCTTCGTACAACGGATCGTCACGCTCGGGCGCGCCGAACGCTGCGACATAGCCCATCCGGAATCGGCGGATGGTTTCGGTGACCAGCTGAAATTCCGAGATCGGAACCAGATCGAGCGAGCGCATGTCCAGGAGCGTACGCTGGGTTTCCGCATCGAAACTGCGGATCGATTCCAGCGTGTCGCCGAAAAAATCGAATCGTACGGGTTGATCGAGTCCGGCCGGAAACAGGTCGAGGATGCCGCCGCGCACGGCATATTCTCCGGGTTCGCGCACGGTAGAGGAGCGGTTGTAGCCGTTGTGCTCCAGCCACGACACGATGGAGTCCATCGGCACGACATGGCCGGGCGCAACCGACAGCGCCTGTGCTGCAATGTTGTCGCGGCAGGGCACGCGCTGCACGATGGCATTGACCGTGGTCAGCACGATCAGCGGTTTCTCGCTGCCCTGAAGCCGCGACAGCCGCGCCAGCGTGGTCAGCCGTTGCGCCAGAATTCCGCCGTGCGGCGACACCCGGTCGTAAGGCTGGCAGTCCCAGGCCGGAAACAGCATGACAGGCAAATCCGGCGCGAAAAATTCCAGCGCCCGCGCCAGTTGCTGCATACGCGGGCCGTCGCGGCAGACCACGGCGAGGCTGACCGCGGGCGGCTTCGGCCGTGCCGCTACCGCGCGCGCCAGGTCTGAAACAACCAGACCTTCCGCGCCCTCGGCGACGTTGGCGAAGGTCAGCGCACGGCCGGGCGCAAGCAACTCGGCGGGCGATCGGGTCGGCGACTTCATGCGTCGTGATCCGCCGACCGGAACGACTTGATGCGCTCGAACAGGCGGCTTGCGTATTCCGGCGCCAGCGGCGCATTGCCGGTCAGCGCGGCATAGAGATCAGGGTCGGGCACCTCGATCAGGCGTTCGAGTTGAGTCAAATCGTCGTCTGCGAGGCCGGCAATCTCGGCGTCCGCAAACCGGCCGAGGATGAGATCCATCTCGCGGGTGCCGCGATGCCAGCAGCGAAACAGGAGCCGCTTGCGGCGGTCATCGAGGCCACCGCTCGATCGTGTCGATCCCGTCATGTGCCATTCCAATCCAAACGCCAAAAGCCCGGACGTGCCGGGCGGGCTTGATATAACGTTGGTATCGGCGAATGTCAGTACCTGTTCTCGCATTGCATTCGCGCCAAAATGCATTCAAGCCTTTCCAGATCGAGCATCCATCAATTCCTCGAGTCGTTTGATGCGCCCTCCCCTGCTCAATCCGCTGTTCGCACCGATCACAAGCCTTGCTGGCGTCGGGCCGAAGCAGGATCGGCTGTTCCGCTATCTGCTGGACCGCGATGAAACCCCGCGCATCGTCGATCTCCTGCTGCATCTGCCGGCGAGCGTGATCGATCGCCGCGCCCGGCCGAAAATCCGCGAAGCGGTTCCGGGGACCGTGGTGACGTTGGAGGTGACGGTCGACCGGCATCGTCCGACGCCGGGGCGCAATCCGCGCGCGCCGCATCTGGTCTATGCCAGCGACGAAACCGGCGATGTGGTGCTGACCTATTTCCGTGCGCAGCCGGGCTATGTCGAGAAACTGCTGCCGGTCGGCTCGAAACGGTATGTTTCCGGTACCGCACAGATGTTCGACGGTACCCTGCAAATCGTGCATCCCGATCGCGTGGTGGATGAAGCGGGTTTCGCAAAACTGTCGGGCATCGATCCCGTTTATCCCCTCACCGAGGGCCTCGCACTGGGCTCGTTGCGGCGTGCGATGGCGCAGGCGCTGCAAAAACTGCCGGACCTTCCAGAATGGATCAGTCCGGAGGTCATCCGCCGCTGCAAATTTCCGCCGATCGCCGAAGCGCTGAACCGCGTTCACATGCCGGTCAAGCTGACGGATATCTTGCCCGATGGTCCCTTTTGGTCGCGCCTTGCCTTTGACGAACTG
Source organism: uncultured Alphaproteobacteria bacterium (assembly GCA_963732455.1). Classification (GTDB taxonomy): domain Bacteria; phylum Pseudomonadota; class Alphaproteobacteria; order Rhizobiales; family Xanthobacteraceae; genus Bradyrhizobium. The sequence continues at coordinate 319,074 of CAVSZM010000015.1, forward strand.
CTGGCCGGTCAACTGGCGCTGGCGCTGGTGCGGGCGCAGTTGCGCCGTCCAGCGGGCGACCGCCACGCCGGCGACGGCCATCTGCGCAAGAAGATCATCGACGCATTGCCGTACTCGCTGACATCATCGCAGCGACAAGCCGCCGCCGCGATTACCGACGATCTGCGCCAGCCGGTGCGCATGCTGCGGCTGCTGCAAGGCGATGTCGGATCGGGCAAGACGGTGGTGGCGCTGCTCGCAGCAGCCGCCGTCACTGAGGTCGGCAAACAGGCCGCGTTGATGGCACCGACGGAAATCCTCGCGCGCCAGCACATCAAGACAATCACACCGCTTGCCGATCGCGCCGGCCTGCGGGTCGCGATCCTCACCGGCCGTGAAAAGGGCAAGGAGCGACGCGATATTCTGGCGCGGCTTGAGGCTGTCGAGATCGATTTCCTGGTAGGGACCCATGCGCTGATCCAGGACGACGTGGTTTTCAGGGCGCTCGCGCTGGCGGTGGTCGACGAGCAGCATCGCTTCGGCGTCCGCGAACGTCTGGCGCTGACGGCCAAGGGCGAGGCCGTCGATGTGCTGGTGCTGAGCGCGACACCGATCCCGCGCACGCTGGTGCTGACTTACTTCGGCGACATGGATGTTTCCGAATTGCGCGAAAAGCCGGCGGGACGGCAACCGATCGATACCCGCGCTGTACCGGATAACCGTCTCAACGAAGTGATGGACGCCGTCGGCCGCGCGCTTCATGCCGGTAAACTTGTTTACTGGATCTGCCCGCTGGTAGAGGAATCCGAGACCGTCAATCTCACGGATGCCGAACAGCGTTTCGACAGCTTGAAAGCACGCTTTGGCGACAAGGTTGGACTGGTGCATGGCAAGATGCGCGGCGCCGATAAGGATCGCGTGATGGCGCAGTTCGCCACGGGCGAAATCGGACTCTTGGTGGCGACCACCGTGGTCGAGGTCGGTGTCGATGTTCCCTCAGCCACCATCATGGTAATCGAGAACGCCGAGCGCTTTGGCCTCGCGCAACTGCACCAGTTGCGCGGCCGGATCGGCCGCGGCTCGGAAGCGTCGACCTGTCTCCTGCTGTACAAGGAGCCGCTGAACGAGATGTCCAAGGCGCGGCTCAGGGTTATCAGGGAAACCACCGACGGATTCCGGATTGCGGAAGAGGACCTGAAGCTGCGCGGCGAAGGCGATGTGCTTGGGACCCGCCAGAGCGGCCTGCCGGGTTACCGTATCGCGCGTTCCGACGTGCACGCCCAGCTTATTACCCAGGCCCGTGACGAAGCGCTGCGCATTATGAAGGACAATCCGAAGCTTAAGGGCGCGCGCGGCGAGGCGCTACGCTGCCTGCTCTACCTCTTCGAGCGCGACGAAGCGTTGCCGCTGATCGGGGCGGGTTAGATATATTCGTCATGGGGGGGAGCGCATTTTGCGCGTCTCGAACCATGAGTGATCCGTCGAGACGCGGCAAGGAGGACAACAGGCCGTAGACTCAATCAACCTTCGCCGGGATCGGCTGCAGCGGGGAGGAGTTCGCAACTCGCGCGGCGTTCGCCACCCCGGCCAACGCAGCAAGCTTCTTCTGCGGGTCGGAGCCGGGCTGCACCACGCCGGCCGACATGATCAGCGTCGCAGCATCCTCGGCACTCATCTCGATTTCGATGATCTTGCTCATTGGCACATAGAAGAAGAAACCGGTGGTCGGGTTCGGCGCGCATGGCAGGAATACCGAGATGTGCTCCTCCTGGCCGGGAAGACTATTGGCAACCTCAACACTCGGCGCCTGCGAGAGCAGCACGATCGACCACATGCCCGGCGAGGGAAATTCGACCAGGCCGACCCGGCGAAAGCTCGATCCCTGCCCCGAGAACAGCGTCTCGAACACCTGCTTCAGGCCGCGATAGATCGCGCGCACCACCGGCATGCGCCCTAGCAGCCTCTCGCCGAGATCGACCAGCGTCCGCCCGATCAGGTTCGCGGTAAGGAAGCCGAGCAATGTCAGCGCGATCACGGCAACGATGAGCCCCGAGCCCGGCAGACCGAACGGCAGATAGGTTTCGGGCCGATAAGCCGTCGGCACAAACGGCCGCACCAGCCCGTCCACCCAGTTCACGAACCACCAGGTGAGATAGAAGGTAATGGCGATTGGTCCGGCGACGATCAGGCCGGTAAGGAAGTAGTTCCGGAATCGGGCCATGAAGCCGCGCGGGGCGTCCGGATGAGGTTCAGCCGGGGGCACGGTCGGGGGCAGATCGTCGCGGTTCATTGGGGTTCCAGGTCGGTCGATGCGGCCATCGTAGATGTCAGCTAGGGTCTTCTAGCAGATTTTTGAAGACCTGAAGCGACCGGACTGCCTATTCGACAGTCACCGATTTCGCGAGATTTCGCGGCTGGTCGACGTCGGTGCCCATGACCACGGCGGTATGATAGGCCAGCAGTTGCACCGGGACGGCGTAAACCATGGGCGTAAAGGTTGCGGCCATGTCGGGCAGCACGATCGTTACCAGCGACTCGATCATGGCTTCCGCCGCACCCCTGGCGTCCGTCATCAGGATGATGTTGCCGCCGCGGGCTGCGACCTCCTGCATGTTGGAGACGGTTTTCTCGAAAACGCGGTCGTGCGGCGCAATGACCACCACCGGCATGTTTTCATCGATCAGCGCGATCGGCCCGTGCTTGAGTTCGCCCGCGGCGTAGCCTTCGGCGTGGATGTAGGAAATTTCCTTCAGCTTCAGCGCGCCTTCCAGTGCCAGGGGATAGCTGGTGCCGCGGCCGAGATAGAGCACGTCCCTGCATTTGGCGATGTCGCGCGCCAATTTCTCGATCTGCGGCTCGGTCATGAGCGCAGCCGCCATCAAACGCGGAATTTCAACGAGCCCATGGACGAGCGTGGCTTCATCGGCATCGGACAATTCGCCGCGCGCCTTGCCGGCGGACACCGCGATCGCGGCCAGCACCATCAGCTGGCAGGTGAAAGCCTTGGTCGAGGCGACGCCGATTTCCGGGCCGGCCAGCGTTTGCAGCACCGTCTCGCTCTCGCGCGCGATCGTCGAAGTCGGCACGTTGACCACAGACAGCGTATGCAACCCCTGCGCCTTCGCATAACGCAAGGCGGCCAGCGTATCGGCAGTCTCGCCGGATTGCGAAATGAAGATCGCGAGATCGCCGCTGCGGACCGGCGCTTCGCGGTAGCGGAATTCGGAAGCCACATCGAGTTCGACCGGTACCCGCGCCAGCCGCTCGAACCAGTATTTGGCGATATAACCGGCATAACTCGCGGTGCCGCACGCCGTGATCGAAATCCGCTGAATGTCTTTGAAATCGAACGGCAGCTTCACGGGCAGCGCCACGCGCTCGCTTGCCAGATCGACGTAGCGCGCCAGCGTGTGACCGACGACCTCGGGCTGCTCGTGAATTTCCTTGGCCATGAAGTGGCGATAATTGGCCTTGTCGACCAGAAACGACGACGCTCCGGATTTCAGCACTTCGCGATTCGCCACCGCGCCGTGCGCGTCGTAGATCACGCCGACCTCGCGGGTTAGCACGACCCAATCGCCGTCCTCGAGGTAACTGACGGTGTCCGTGAACGGCGCAAGCGCGATCGCATCCGAGCCCAGATACATCTCGCCGTCGCCATGGCCGATCGCGAGCGGTGAGCCCTTGCGGGCGCCGATCATCAAATCCCCATGCCCCCTGAACAGGAACGCCAGCGCGAATGCGCCGCGCAACTGCGGCAGCGATGCCTTCACGGCATCCTGCGGAGAAGCGCCCTTGAGGAGGTAGGAATTGACCAGATGAGCCACGACTTCGGTATCGGTCTCGCTGGCAAATTTCGCACCCTGCTTTTCGAGCATCTGCCGGAGTTCGCGGAAATTCTCGATGATGCCGTTATGGACCACGGCGACATTGTCGGTCGCGTGCGGATGCGCGTTGTTCTCGGTCGGCTTGCCGTGCGTGGCCCAGCGCGTATGCCCGATGCCGGCATGGCCCGCGAGCGGTTCGGCCTTCAATCGCGATTCCAGATTTTTCAGCTTGCCTTCGGCGCGGCGCCGCTCGAGATGGTCGCCTTCCAGTGTGGCGACGCCTGCCGAATCGTAACCGCGATACTCAAGGCGCTTGAGCGCATCCACCAATTGCTCCGCGACCGGACCGCGCCCGAGAATGCCGACGATGCCGCACATGCGGATGAATATCTCCAAATCTTCGAAAAACGCGCGATCTGGCATCTCTTAACGAGAATTGCCGATGTCCACATACTCAATAATTATTGCGGATTGAAACAGCGTTAAGCCGCAAGCTTAACAATGCCTGTTGTTAGCCGCCTTTCGGCTTCCTGTCGCGCGTTTTCATCTCGCGATATCGCTTGGCCCCGCCCTCGCGGTTGGCCTGCTCGCTGCGCTCCACCGCCAGCGCATCGTCGGGCACGTCGCGGGTGATTACCGAACCCGAGCCGATATAGGCGCCACTGCCGATTTTCACCGGCGCCACCAGCGAGGAATTCGACCCGACGAACGCACCGGAACCGATATCGGTGCGGTGCTTGTCGAAGCCATCGTAGTTGCAGGTGATGGTGCCCGCCCCGATATTAGCGTTAGCGCCGACGTGGGCGTCGCCGACATAGCTGAGATGATTGACCTTGACGCCCGCCTCCAGCGTCGCGGCCTTGAGCTCGACGAAGTTGCCGATCCGCGCGCCCGCACCGAGCGACGTTCCCGGCCTCAAGCGCGCATAGGGACCGACCGACGCCTTCTTGCCGATCGATGCCTGAACGACGTGGGAAAACGAATGGATCACCGCACCGTCGGCGATACTGACGCCCGGACCGATCACCACAAACGGTTCGATCGTCACGTCGCTGCCGAAGGTCGTGTCCGCGGCGAGATAGACCGTCTCAGGCGCGATCATCGTCACGCCGGCGTCGAGGGCCGCCTTGCGTAACCGGGTCTGCATGACTTGCTCTGCCTCGGCGAGCTGGGCCTTGGTGTTGATGCCTCGCACTTCATCCTCGCTGGTTTCGATCACGACGGCCTTTAGTCCAAGTTGGCGAACGATCGCAACTGCGTCGCTCAGATAATATTCGCCCTTGCTGTTGGCATTACCGATTTTTTCGATCACTTCCAGCGCGGTGCGGCCATCGAACGCCATCACTCCGGCATTGCTGAGCTTGATCGCACGTTCCTCGGCGCTGGCGTCGGCCTGCTCGCGTATCGCCACCAATTGATCTCCCTCGACCAGCAGGCGGCCATAACCGGTGGGATCTGCGGCGCGAAAGCCGAGTACCGCGAGCGCTGCGCCGTCTTTCAGTGGCGCGCGCAGGCGCTCGAACGTCGCGGCCGAAATCAGCGGCGTATCGCCGAATGCAACAAGCAGATCGTCCGCGCCGCGGGCAATGGCGTCGCGGGCCGCGAGCACCGCATGCGCGGTGCCGAGACGCTCGTGCTGAATAAACGCGACAGCGTCCGGACGCAGACGTTTGGTCTCATCCGCGACAGGCTCGTGACCTGGCCCAATGACAACGGCGAGCGCAGCGCCTGCCCCCTTTGGGGCGGCGCCAAGCACGTGCGCCAGCAGCGATTGGCCAGCCACCGGATGCAGAACCTTGGGCATTGAGGAGCGCATCCGCGTGCCCTCACCGGCCGCGAGCACGACGGTCAGGCTGGTTCTGCCGGGCATCCGAATCCCTGTCGTAGCGGTGAAGATTGCGCCGCCGCCGTCATAAAGCGTTTTCGCGCCCAGTGGAAATCCGATTTTCCGTCGGCAAATGCGCCGGATTCAAGATGGCGGCTCTTTTCCTGTTAATGTTTGCCGCATGATTCGGTGGGGGCCGCGGGAGGGCCGAAGGCGTCGTATGGCAAAGGATTTCGACCGTTTGTTGGGCGAGTTTGACGCCGAAAATACCGGCGGATTCCTGTCCGGTTTCTTGGCCGAAGAGGATCAGTTCGACCGGCACTCGCTGTGGCGGCTCGGATCATGGGGCGCTGCCGCGGTCGGCACCGTTGTCGCAGCTCTGCTCGTCAACCAGTCCTCAATCACAGTGCGTCGCGATCGGGTTGCGGCGGCCGATCTGGCGCGGCAATCGCAGCAAATACAGTCGGTCGCCAAGGAAAGCCAGAACGAGACACGGCGGCTGGCATCTGCCATCGATACGCTTAATGGCGATCGTGACCGGCTGTACTCCCGTGTCACCGTTCTGGAACAGGGGCTGGATTCGGTGACCGGTGCGATCGTGCGGCAAAATTCACCTGCGGCATCGTCACAAGCCGCCCCTTCCGCGACGACTGAGCCGCAGACGGCGGCGCAAAATCCGGCCGCCGCTCCAGTCGTCGTCCCCGTCGCCTCTACCCAGGCGAAAACAACCGAGAGGCCGCCTGCGGACGCTCCAGTCCCGGGACAAGGTCCGGCGGCGGTTGCATCCGTTGGACAGGGCGCCGCCAACACGCCGGCGGCGACGCCAGCAACCCCGCTCATGGCGTCGAAATCGATGTTGGCCCCACCCGACGTCGCGGCTGGAAAACTGATCGAACCTGAGGCGCTGTCGAAGACTGTCACCGCGGCGCCTGTGCCCGCCTCGGCTCGACCTGCAGACAATGCGGAGACTGATGCGCCTCAGGGAACGTCCCCCAAGGTCGCGGTGCAGCGAACCGAATTCGGAATCGACGTGGGGGGCGCGAATTCCCTCAATGGCCTGCGTGCGCTGTGGCGTGGGCTTCTCAAGTCCAGGTCGAATGCGGGATTGACGGCGTTGCGCCCGATCGTCGTGGTGAAGGAAGGTAACGCCGGACTCGGCTTGCAGCTGCGGCTGGTCGCCGGACCGCTCAACGACGCCGCCGCGGCGGCGCGCATCTGCGCCGCGTTGATCGAAGGCGAGAAAACATGCGAGACGACGGTGTTCGACGGTCAACGCCTTTCAATGAAGGCTGACGAACCCGGCGCTAACGACAAGCCCGTTGCCCGCAAGCGAAGCAATCCGAAACGGGTGACGAACGATGAGCCGCCCAAGAAGCCCGAACCCTCGACCATGTCGTCGCTCTTCAGGCACTAGCGCAAGCACAATAAATTTCGTGATTCCAATGTCTTGGACCGGATTTCTCACGCGCTATGGCGCGAAATATACCGGCGCTGCCCGCTTCGGGTTGTCGCGCGTTGCTTTCCCCCTCATATTCGCCCGATGAAAAAAGTTCAGTTTCGGTTGACGCCCTATCAGGTGCAATGGCTGTTGGTCGTCGGCTTCGCCATCGTCGGCTATGCGCTCTATGTGCGTTATCTCGCGGTCGAGTATTCGACGGTGGCGCTGGCATGCGATGCCGGCTTGCAGACCGTGCTGTGCAAGACCCGCAGCCTGGTGACTTACCTGTTTCGCAATTCGGTGTTCGGCGTCGTGGCACTGATCATCGCAACGCTTCACGTCATCCGGCCGTCGATCGTTTTGCTGACGGGTGGACTGATCGCCGCCGGATTTGGGATCGTGCTCTACAATATCGGCCTGTCGGGACTGGCCATCGGCCTGCTTATTTTGGGATTTGCGCGCCCCGCGCCTGCCACAGCGTAACGGCGAGCAGGAAATACACCGCGCAGGTCCACAGTGATTGCCAGTTGTCCGGGCCTTCATTGAACACCGCGTAAAGCGCCGATCCCGCCAGCAAGCCGGCAAATACGGCCTCGGCGATCGGGCGGACGCCGGCTTGCGGGCGGTTGAGAAGCATCAGGGTCGTGAACGGCACCACGGCCATGGTCAATGCGGCGAACGGAAAATCGCGGTAGCGCGGGTCGAACACAAAGCCGAGCGCGGTCTCAGTGCCGATCAAGGTAGTCACCACCAGCGCAACGCCCAGGATCATCGTCTGGATCGATCGGGTTCTCGAATCGCGGGGGCCTAACAGCTCCTGAAATGTCGGCAGCGCGCGCCCGGACATCAATGCGTTGGCGCAAAGCAGCGGCGATGCGATCGCGGCTGTCAGCAAGGCGCCCCATCGAAGCCAGCCACCGACCCCGTAGCTTTCATAGAGCATCTTGTCGACCGCAATTCCCAACAGGATTCCAGCCGTGGTCGCGGATAGTGCGACCGCAATCCAGGACGCGAGGCGTGGCGTCCAGGGCCGGCGGCGCAGCGTCAGCCAGGCCGCCAGAAATACGAAAACGCTCAATGCCATTCCGCAGCCCATCTGCAGTTTCCAGAACGGAAAGTTACTGATGGGTTCGCCGGGCGGGTATTTCAGCGCTCGCTGCACTGAATCCATCAGACCCCAATATCCGCCGACCGTGCCTTCGAGCTGACGCTTCCACGGCTGGTCGTAGGCTTCGATCAGATTGACCCGAAAGTTTTCCTGCTTCGCCAGGCCGAGGATTTCCGAGACGACCCGGGCCTGATTAGTCCGCGACGGCAGCGCGGCGTCCCGCATCCTTCCCGTGCTCGGCCAACCGGTCTCGCCGACCAGGATTTCCTTGCCGGGAAACGCAACGGCCATCCGCTTGCGGATGGCATCTACATGGGCGGCGGCATATTTCGCGCGGATAGGGAAGTCTTCCCAGTAAGGCAGGATATGAATCGTGACGAAATCGACCGCGTCATAGACCTCCCGATTGCGAAGCCAATATTCCCATACATCGGCATAGGTGACGGGCGCGGAAATCTGGGATTTGACCGAGCGGATAGTGGCGGCGAGGTCGGATGTGGTCATCTCGCCGCGCAGCAGCACCTCGTTGCCGACGACCACCGACATGATGACGCCCGGATATTCCTTGGTCAGCCCGACCACGGTCGAAATCTGCGCGAGGTTCTTGAGCCGGTTGCTGCCGAGCCATATTCCCTGAATGACCTTCAACCCCGCTTTTCCCGCAAGCGCGGGAACCTGATCGAGTCCGTTGTCGATCGAATAGGTGCGCACGCAGTCGGATATTTTGGCGAGTTGCGCCAGATCCTGGGCGATCTGCTCCGGCGCGATGCGCGTGGCCGATAGCAGTGGCGTCTGCGCATCTCGGAACGGGGCGTAAGACACGCACTGGAGTTTGGCCGCGGGATCGATCGGCGCACGCGCCAGATTGATGGGCATGGCTAACCACCACCACACGGCAGCAATCGCACTCAAGGATATGAGGAGAAGTGCCAGCGGCGTACGACGAGAAATCGGTTCGATCCTCCGGGCGGGGACCGTCGATTAGCCGGTCGCCAGCCGTCTGCCAAGCGCCGATATAACCAATCCCGACCCGGTCGCCCGGGCGGCTTTACCACGGCGCGATAAAGTTGTGACTTTGCTGGACAAAATCCGAAATGTCCGTCATGGGATTCGGCCGGGCATCTCCGCCGCATTGGAGACCTATTTGGACGGCATCAAACCAGCGCGTCCGAGGTGGCCGCGGGCAGGAAACAAATCGGGGAATTTATGAGTCGACGGGTGCTTCAGCTTCAAAATGCGGTTTTGCGCCACTTCGCCGTCTCCGGGCTCGCACTGCTGATCGGTCTTGGAAGTGCCTCGGCCCAGAGCGGCGATACCCGCGCCCAGGACCCATCCGGCAAACCCGCGGCTTCGAATTCGGCCCCGCCGGCCGACGCTACCAGGGACAATCAGCGAAAGACCGACGAATTCGTTGAAGCGGCGCAGGCCATCAACGGCCCTGCCGGAAACCCGGAATGCGTCTGGCTCGGCCGTCGTGTCGTGCGCTTGATGTGGCTCGACGACCTCGACACCGCCTTTCGCCACCTCGACCTCTACGATCGATTTGGCTGTCCCGGCGGCCACGTCCAGGCGACGTTTCGTTGCCTGACCCGTTTTGGCGGGCAGGTCGATCCCAAGGTGGCCGAGACGCTTAACAGCCGGGTTCATGCCTGCTGGATCAATCCCGCCGCACAGCCGCAGGCCGCCGTCGCAGCCCAACCAGCTGCGCCAACGACCGCCGGCAGCACCGCGCCGGCCACCCCCGCGGCGCCCCCTGCCGCGACGCCTGCCCCGGCACCCGCGCCAGCCAAATAATCCTCGCCGCCACAGGAACGATGCGAATTTTTGGCGGTTTGGATTATCCGCGCCCTCAAAACGCCACGGCGTCATAAGAGTTGTTAAATCGCGTGGCAGAGATATGCTCGATTTGCCGCTGACTTGGTCGGATCTCGGGGACAGGTCCGCTTCCCTGCCATTTGGCCCCATATGGTTTAGTCGCGATGCGCGCCGTCGTCGCTGTTCTGCTGTTTGTGACTGCCGTTCACGCTGGCATGTGGGGGGCGTTGCGCGATAAGCAGCAGGCACCCGACTTCACGGGTGTGCTGCCGAGCGTGTCGTATGCGCCATTCGAAGGAACCGGCCACCCCGACGTCGACAACATTCCCAGTGTCGAAAAAATCCGCGCCGACATGAAAAAACTGGCTCCGCTGACGCGGGCGATCCGGCTTTACTCCTCGACCGGCGGCGTCGAACTTGTACCGCCCATCGCAGCGGAATTCGGTCTCAAGGTCACCGTTGGCGCGTGGATCGACAAGAACGTCGAGCGGAACGAACGGGAAATCGATGCCGCAATCAATCTGGCCAGGCACAACAGCAATGTCATTGGCGTCGTCGTCGGCAACGAGACGGTTTATCGTGGCGAGCAAAAGGTCGAGGACCTGATCGAACTTATCAAACGGGTCAAGAAGTCCGTTAACGTCCCTGTTACGACAGGAGAAATCTGGAATATCTGGCGGGACAATCCGGAGCTTGCGTCGTATGTCGACTTCATCGCCGCGCACGTCCTGCCTTATTGGGAAAATTTCACCGACAAGCAGGCCGTGGATCAGGCGGTGTACATCTACCAGATGCTCCGGGACAAATTTCCCGGCAAGCAAATCATGATTGCGGAGTTCGGCTGGCCGAGCGCCGGTTACAATTTGAAAAGTGCCGATCCCGGCCCGTTCGAGCAAGCAGTAGTGTTGCGTAACTTCGTGACGCGCGCCGAAGCGATCGGCATGGAATACAACATCGTCGAAGCAATCGATCAGCCCTGGAAATTTTTTGAAGGTGGCGTTGGACCCTATTGGGGCATTCTGAATGCCGAACGTGAACCGAAATTTGCCTGGACCGGTCCGGTTGTAAACGAGAACTACTGGAAACTCGCGACCATCGCGGTTCTCGTAGGCATCCTGATGTCGCTGCCAATTCTGCGGCTCGCCCAACCCACGGTGATGCAGGCGCTGATGCTGTCGGCGGCGGCAAACGGCGTCGGTGCATGGGTTGCAACCGTGTTCGCCTACTGGGCCGGCCACTACTTTGTCTTCGGTTCGGCTTTTGCCTTGACGCTGGGATTGATCCTCCTGGTCCCGCTGGTGCTGATCGCGATGGCCCGGATCGAGGAAATCGCCGCCATTGCTTTTGGCCGAAACCCGCGCCGGTTGCTCGCCAAACTACAATCCGCAGAGTCGGCCGTTTCCGCCGACGGGGCCTTTCCCAAGGTTTCCATCCATGTGCCGGCGTATTTCGAGCCGCCCGATATGCTCAAGCAAACGCTCGATGCGGTCTCCCGGCTGGATTATCCGAATTTCGAATGCGTGGTGATCATCAACAACACCCCGGATCCGGCATTCTGGCAACCGATACAGGATCACTGCCGCGCGCTCGGCGAACGGTTCAAGTTTATCAACGCCGAGAAAGTCGAAGGCTTCAAGGCCGGCGCCTTGCGCATCGCTATGGCCCGTACTGCCGCCGATGCCGAGATCATTGGCATCATCGACGCCGACTACGTCGTCCAGCCCGATTGGCTGAAGGATCTTGTGCCGGTTTTTGCCGACCCCCGGGTCGGACTGGTTCAGGCCCCGCAGGACCATCGCGATGGCGACCGTTCGCTGATGCATTACATCATGAACGGCGAATATGCCGGCTTCTTCGACATCGGCATGATCCAGCGCAACGAGGCCAACGCCATCATCGTTCATGGCACGATGTGCCTGATCCGGCGCGCGGCGATGGACATGGCCGGCGGCTGGGCCGGCGATACGATTTGCGAGGATACCGATCTCGGGCTTGCGATCATCGAGCACGGCTGGCTGACGCATTACACCAATCACCGCTACGGCCACGGCCTGCTGCCCGACACGTATGAGGCCTTCAAGAAGCAACGCCATCGTTGGGCCTATGGCGGATTCCAGATCGTCAAGAAGCACTGGCGGCGTTTTCTTCCGGGCGCGAGCCGGCTGTCGCCCGATCAGAGACGCGAATTTGCACTGGGCTGGCTGAACTGGCTCGGCGCCGAAAGTCTCGGCGTGCTCGTCGCCATCCTCAATCTGATATGGGTGCCGATCGTTGCGTTTGCCGACATCGCCATTCCCGACCGGATACTCACGCTGCCGATCATCGCATCGTTTGTAGTTTCGCTGGTGCATTTCATGGCGCTGTACCGTCTGCGCGTGCCCGTGAAGTGGGGGCAGATGCTGGGCGCGATGTTCACCGCGATGTCCGTGCAATGGACGGTGTCGCGCGCGGTGGCTAACGGATTGATCACGGAGCATCTTGCCTTTGCGCGGACCTCCAAGGGCGGGTTTTCGCTGATGTCGGTCGAATTCCAGGCGTTCTGGGAAGCCGTCATCGGTGTGCTGCTTCTCGTCGGCGCGGCCGTGCTGGTCGTCACCAACAGTCAGAAGGAAGTTCGTGAGATCTACGTGTTCGCGGCAGTGCTGGTGCTGGAAAGCCTGCCGTTTCTCTCAGCGGTGGCGATAGCGATCCTGGAAAATTCCCGCATCAACGCATTCTCCTTCTGGCGCAATACCGGCGTCCGGACGGCGGAGCTTATCGGCTTGCGTCCCGTCGCGATGCCAACCGTAGTCGGCACCACCCAGCCCGTGACGTCGGAGATTCATCCAGAAGCCAGTTGACGGGTGCAGGTTTTAGCTGCCGGGCTGGCCTCAAGATTCTCGGCCAACAGCCGGCAACGCCTGGGAAATCGTAGGTCTCCCAATCTCGGATTTGCGATTTTTCGCGCTATTGACCCGTAGGATGCGGGCTCCTACACAGCGCGGCAAGTGAGCGCGTAGCTCAGGTGGTAGAGCACGTGACTTTTAATCATGGGGTCGAGGGTTCGAAGTCCCTCCGCGCTCACCAAGTAGAATCAATGGCTTATAACGATTTTTGGATCCAAGGATTCTTCTTAAAAGCGCTCCGGTAAGCATCTGGTAAGCACCGGGACTATTTATTTTTCTCGGCAAGATTTGGGGGATGCTTCGCCCGGTTCCTAGCGGCCGCGAACGATCTGGCGACTTAAGTCCACAGCCTGAGATACGCGGCACACCCGACATTGGGCGGAGAGCCGCTGCACGACCGTGATGGTGTGATCAGATTCCAACACCGGCGGAAAATCACCTCTATTCTTATTCGGAACACAGTTGTGCCCACCGCCGTTCGCACAACTCCGGGAAGCTGTTTGGCGATTGAGGGGCCAAACGAAGTTCCTGGAGTTGTTATGAGTATCATCCCCCTGGATGTTCAAAGACGGTGCGAACGGCGGTGGGCCGCTCGATTTTCCCGGCCAGCGGAATCGGTCGCACCTCGAAACCAGCGGCCGGAGAGGGAGAGCCAGCATATCGCCGGTCCTGAAATAAAACGGAGCATAGATGGCTCGCTGTGTTTTCAAGGCTCGTCATGGACGACAAGCATCAAATCAATTTCGAAGCACCCGGAACGCTTCTAAAATGGCCTTCAATCAAAAATGAACGGGCTAAAAACGGCCCTTACACAATCCTTGATGGCACCTTAGACGACTGCATCCAAAAGGTTATAGCGAAACCCAGTAGTACGCACCACCTTTACGAAATACACACTGCTCCGCAGGGCGGTTTGATTGGTGCCGTCTTGTCCGAAACGAGTTTTCGCGAAATTGCAAGGCTGCGGGAATTTCACCAGTTGCTTCGTAATCGTCGCAAGTCAAAGCCAGCATTGATGGCTGCTTGATCTAGATCATCGGGTTTGCAGATTGATCTGTATCAAAAGCGGCGCGGCGCAATTCGTGTTAGATTAGCTGCACACCGGAGCGGCGAGACTGACCCCCCTCAATTAAGAACAGCTTCTCCGGTTTACCCCAGAGGTCGCCCTATCGGCGGCCTCTTTCTTTTTTGCCCGATAAACACACCATCTCCTGATCCAGCATCTTAGGCTTGAAATTGAGAGCCGCCTTCGGGCGGCTTTTTGATTCAAGCGTCCGATTGATCCGCATCAATGACTTCGAGATCTAGTTGGTTAAGCGTTCTACGTTGGGGGCAGCTTAGAGAAAAATAAATGTCGGTTCGCCCAAAGAAGCGGAGCGATATCGCCGGTCAATTCAGAGAATTGCAGCGGCTTCGCAAACAAGTCCACGAGGCTGAATTAGACTTGTCGCGAAATAGAAGTTCTGATGCTGCTGATACCCGCCCAAAGGGCGATAACAAAGACCTAGGACCGCGAAACGACGGACGCCCGACTACCCCATCCCGTGCCTCCCCTGCCCGCTGGCGCGTCTGATCGCTCGGCGGTGCGCTCGCCAGATACGACCGGAAGCGGCAACGATGAAATTCAAAGAGGAGCGACCGCTCGCCAATCCAGAAGCCGCAATGATGAAGCTGCTCGAAATTGCCAATGCGCTCGAGGCTGATCATGCAGGCCGGTTATCGGTCGGCGCAATCAACCATGCCTTCCTAGGAGCGGGTGGCAACGGTGCTGAATACGGTGCGGCCGCATCGCGCAGTTGCCGATGGCTTGCTGGAGGCGCATCCGTCAGGTGCCTACGTGAAGCTGACGCAAGCTGGCGCGGATAGGTTCGCGTAGTCAACGTCCGCTTTTGCGCGCATAACGGACTCAAGTCGGACATCGCGCCATGTCCGAGAAGTGCCAAAACCGGAAGTGACAAGCCTTATTCGATCACCTCGGTAGCGATGGCCAATAGCGTAGACGGCACAATAAGGCCAAGCGTTTTGGCGGTCTTCATGTTTATGATCAGGTCGAACTTGGTGGGTTGCTCGACCGGAAGGTCGGACGGTTTCGCCCCCTTGATAAGCCGCTCAACATAGGACGCCGCCCGTCGATACAGATCTTCGTAGTTCGGGCCATAGCCGAGTAATGCGCCCGTTCGTGCCGTCGCGGGAAACGCAAAAATCGTCGCCAAGCCGCGACCCATGGCAGAATTGATTAGCTGGTCGCGGTAACGGAACGTGAACGGGCTCGACTGCACCACGACGACATCGGCCCCATCCATTTTCATCGCACCAAATACATCGTCCGCCTCGAAGACGTCGCTGATCGCGCGTGTGCGTATCTTTACGTTGAGCGATTTGGCGGTCCGCTCCGCGACCTCAAGCCGGTACTTGCCATCCGCCCATCCGGGGTACCAAAGATAATTGACCGCCGCTTGCGGCTTCCCCACCTCGATAGCGAATTGCACGTATTTGCCACTGAGGTCCGCGTGCATATCGCTAAAGCCGGTGACGTTGCCTCCCGGATGCGAGAGGCTTTCGACCAGACCGATACCGACAGGGTTGCCTACGTTGATGAATAGTACGGGGACAGTAGACGCCTGCCGTTTCACTTCCAGCGATGCGATTGTCCCGGACGGGACCAGCAACTTCGGACCACGCTGCATTAACGCACTCACCGCTTGGGGAAACTCGAGTTCGCTTTCGACCCATACAATGTCGAGCACGACGTGACGATCCTCAACGAGACCAACTTCACGGAGACCGCGTCGGAAGGCCGCAAGGAGCGCCTGGTTGTACTCATTTGACGCTGAACCGAGCGGCAGGACACCTACTCGCACCGGCCTCTGCTGCGGTTGTTGTGCCTCCACGGCAAGCGGCCATGCCACCGCAGCGCCGCTGAGTAGCGTCATGAACTCGCGCCGCTTCATGTCTGCCCCCAAGGCTCAGGAGTCGACATCGTAGGCTCAAACGAGAACATTGATAGGGCTGAAAGAGGCTTCGCCATTGCAACATGGAAATGTCGACCGGCGTCCGAGTCGGGTCAAAACCGGAAAAGCTCGCAGCGAGCAAATGTCGTCCGCTGTTCACCCAAGAACGGCCCTGGAAACTGACCGCTTCGTGTTTTGTAAGCGTGACACCAAAGGAAGCAACATGCGGAACCTGAACAAGCGACTTGACGGCCTTGAGGCTAAGCTCGCCCCTGTAGGCAGGCCCTTTGTGATCTGGGCAAATTATCGACGGGCGGTCAATGACTGACGCTGAGGTCAACGAAGCGTTTCAGGAAGCGATTGCCAGTGGAAGGGTTAAGCCCAGTGACAAGCCGTTGGCGATTTCATGGATAGGAGACCAGGGCGCGCACTCGTAAATCACGGTAGGTCAGATGCAGCAATGCCATCTTGCATTGCACGCTTCAGCCGCGAAGCGAATCGAAAGCGGCTCTCGCAACCAGTCCCGGACCGGATTAGTCTTTAGGTCGCGTGGCCGGATCAACCGGCCAGCGCATACGTTGGGAGGATGTGATGACACGCGAGGTGCGGCGCGATCCGGAATCAATGATTTCACGACGAACGCTTGTCCATGGCCTGGCGATCGCCGCCGGTGCCACCATGGTCGGGGCCAGCGGCGCGCTGGCCCAGCAGAGCGGCGAGCTGGGGCCGCCGACGACGATCACCAGCCCGCCGCGTGATTTCGGCCCTGGCGGCGCCCCGACCACCTATTTTTGGGACCCCGACATCATCGCTGTCGATCCGTCGTTCAATGACCTCGCCCAGCCTAACACGGCGATCAAGCGCCTCTATACCGGAGTGCTGTGGGCCGAAGGCCCGGCCTGGAGCGCGCAGGGCCGCTACCTGTTATGGAGCGACATCCCCAATAATCGGCAGATGAGATGGTTGGAGGAGGACGGCCGCGTCACCGTGTTCCGCTCGCCGTCCAACAACTCTAACGGCAACTCGTTCGACTTCCAGGGCCGACAGCTCTCCTGCGAGCATCTCACCCGTAGGGTTGTGCGCTTCGAGCATGATGGCACCGTGTCCGTGCTCGCCGATAACTTTAATGGCAAGAAACTAAACTCGCCCAACGACGTCGTCGCTCACCCGGATGGCAGCTACTGGTTCACCGACCCACCCTACGGCGGTCAGCTCTACGAAGGCGAGCCCGACGCTCCGGGCGGCGCCAGCAATCCTGCAGGCAGGCTCAATCCACGGATCGGCCAGCCGGCTGGCTTCGTGCCGGGTAAACGCGAGCTGCCGACCAACTGCTATCGCGTCGATCCCAGCGGCCGCCTTGACCTTGTGGTGACCGAGGACCAAGTGCCGGATCCCAATGGGCTGGCGTTCTCGCCCGATTATAAGAAGCTGTACGTCGTCTCGACAGGCAAAGGGCCTGGCGATACCGGTCCGGGCGGCAAGGGCGATATGTTTGTGTTCGATGTCGGCGCCGACAACAAGCTCTCAAATCAGAAGCGGTTCAGCGACTTCGTGATTGACGGCGTGGAGTGCGGACCGGACGGCGTACGCTGCGATGTCAACGGCAATGTCTGGGCCTCAAGCAATGCCGGCCGCCACGTTGGCTATAGCGGTGTGACGGTATGGACGCCGGACGGCAAGCTCATCGGTCGGATCCGCCTGCCCGAGGTGTGCGGCAACATCTGCTTCGGCGGCCCCAAGCGTAACCGCCTGTTCATGGCCGCGAGCCAGTCGCTCTACGCCGTGTATACCGCCACGCAAGGCGCAGGACCGGGCTGACCCGTTCCGCCATCGCTTTTCGCCAACGCCGTCATATCGCGGCCACCGCGGGTCATTTTGGCCGAGGTCGACATCGCGCATCATGTCCTGCGCCGCCGCCGTCACAGCAAGAAGACCGAGGCCAAGCGCTGCGGTCCCGAAGGTGCGTTTCACGTCAACTCCGTCAACGACGCATTTTAGCACGCGACCATATCGCTGACTATGAGGCGTCCCGGTCGGTGCGATCGCCATTGATCCGCCGTGCGATGTCTGCCTTGATCGCAGCGATCTCGGCCTCGCCGCGCGCGCTGCGTGGTGTACGGATTGGTAGCTCGGCGAGGACCCGTGACGGTCGAGGCGACAGCAGGAACAATCGGTTTCCGAGGCGAGCCGCATCGTCAACATCGTGTGTGACCAGCAACGTCGTCACGGATCGGCCGTCCACCAATGTCGTTATCTGATCGCGCAGGCGGGCGGCAAGGCTAGCATCAAGAGACGCAAGTGGTTCATCGAGGATGAGCAAATCCGGCTGTATAGCAAATGCTCGAGCGAGCGCGACACGCCGGGCAAGGCCGAGAGACAGTTCGGCGGGGAAATGGTTACGGTGGGCGGTTAGCTCCAAAACCGCGAATAGCTCGGAGAGTTTTTCGTCGTCGACCTTCGGCGCGGCAAGCCGGATGTTGTCATCCACCGAGCGCCAGGGCAGCAGCCGCGGCTCCTGAAACACCATGCCGATGCGAGCGCCTGCCGGACCGGCGACATGACCCTGATAGTCATAGTCGAGTCCTGCGACGATCTTGAGCATGGTGCTCTTGCCGCAACCGGATGGGCCGACGAACACGCCAACCTCTCCGGCCCCGAGCGCAAAGTTAAAATCAGCGAGCACGTCCTGCCGCTCGCCGGCCGCGTTTGTGAACGCCTTGCGTGCGATCGCGACTTCAAGCCGCACGGGGCCGCCACCTTGATAATCGTGCCTCAAACGGTTGCACCAGAACGGTTTCGATGGCGAGTACGACCGCGGCGAAACTCAGCGAATAGGCGAGGAGACGAGGGATGTCGAACAGCTGGAACGCGACGCCGATCTCGAAACCGACGCCACTCGGGCGTCCGAGCAATTCGGCAACCAAGACGATCTTCCAGACCAGAGAAAGGCCGGATCGCGTCGCGGCCGCAATGTAGGGCGCCAGTTGCGGCAATATGACATGCCGGAACGCCCTCCAGGGCGGTATTGCAAATACCGTTGCCATTTCATCGAGCGCTGCGTCGAGCGCACGGGTTCCCTCGCGCACCGTGACGACGGCGATCGGTAGCTTGTTAATGGCGATCGCTGTAATGGCGGCGACCTCCGTTAATCCGGCCCAGATATATGCAAGCACGATAACGACGAGTGCCGGCAGGTTGAGCAGCAGGATCAGCCAGGGATCGCCAAGTCGATCGGCCAGTCGCACCCGGCCCATAAGGTACCCGATGGCGGCGCCCAGCGACATCGCCAAGGTAAAGGCGAGGGCAACGCGCGCCAATGTCACGCCAAGATTGGAGAACAGCGCGCCCGAGCTAGCCTCCGTAACAATTGTCGCCAGCACGATGGGTGGTGGCGGCAGCTTTTCTTCACCAACCAGCAGCGCGGCGCCCCACCAAGTGGCAAGAAACACGGTGAATGATAGCAGACGGAGCATCTCAGTCTCCGCGAGCCGGGCGATAGAATGTACCGGGGTCAAGTTCTTGCGCTGGCCCGACAATGTCGCGACCTCCGATCGCCGCCAGGACCCGGTAAAGAATACGCGCGTCGGCCTCCTCGTCGGCGATCGGGCGGCGGGGAATTCCTTCCCGATAGCGATCGCGATAGGCGTGCAAGGTTGCAATGTCGGAGGCACCCGTCAGCGGCGCAATTTTTTCCCATTCCTCATCTGATGTCGCCAAAATCTCTTTCGCCCCGCGGGTCATTGCGATGAAGCGGGCGATGGCGTCACGGTTTGCTCTACCCCATTCCTCATCGAAGACGTAACCGATCATTGCCGTGCGGCCCTTGGCCCCAAGCTTTGGCAGAAGGTCTTCGATACCTGCGAGACGACGGTAGCCCTTCGCTTCCAGTGCGGCGCAGAAGTTCCAAAAATTTACGGTAGCGTCCATTTCGCCGCTAAACATCTTCGCCGCCAGCAGCGGTGGCGCGCCGTAGATGATCGTCGACTCCGACCTCAGGTCGATGCCGTCCTGCTTCATTGACGCCCGTAGCAGCAGCCAGCTTTTGTCGAGGGGGCCGCCGGCGATACCAAGCTTGCGTCCCCTGATATCCTCCAATGTGCGGATCGGGGATAGATTCGGTACCATTACAGCGCCAAGCGCGCTGGAATATGGATAGAACGTCAGTTTGGCGCCAAGGCCGCGTTCTCGCGACACCCACAGCCAGTCTGAGACGATGACATCGGCGCTGCCGCCACGCAGTGCGATCTTTCCTGCCTCCGGGCTCGCAAGTTCGATGACTTTAATCGTGAGGTTCGCCCGCCTGTCGAGGCCATGGGAGCGGATCACGGCGAGTTCCCAGGCCAATGTTCCGGTCCTCTGCACTGCAATCCGGATGATTTCGGTGGCGCGGGTAGGAGTGCCCGATACCCCAGCGAATGCGGCGGCGGCCAGCAGAATACCCCTTAAAAACTTCATTGTGTCCTTGTCGAAGCCCCGATGCCTCCATTGGTAGAGCAAAACTCTCGGTGAATTTATTTCTCGACGGGTTTGCATTGCATAATCCTGAGTCGAACGAATTCGGCCGCGATTTCGGCGTAGCTCTCGCTGCGTTCTTCCGCCCAACGATACTCGATCGCGATCGTTGAACCCTCGACCCAGCCGAGTTCGTGCAGGCGTTGCAAAGAGGCGGCGGTCCAGTGGCTCCGGCCTGATGGCGAGCCCGCGCCCAAGAACCCGACGGTCGGCAGTTTCGTCGTCTGCTGCTCACGCGCTGCGAGCGGCCATGCCGTCGTAACGCCGATTCCTGCGATGAACTCGCGTCGTCTCATTTAGTCCCGGGAGGATCTCATCGATGTCTAAAGCCTAGCACTTTGCGGCGGGGCGGCGAGTGAGAGGCGGCAAACAATCGGCTGCAGACACTGCGACCGAATGTCCAAATCGGGTCAAAAGGCGAAGTTCCGGGGTGACCAGCGCACGTCTGCCTTACCCCACAAGATGGGGTAATCGGCCGGCCCAGCTTGTGGATAGCTGAAGATTTTGGGTGCTGCGCTTCAGGCTGATGGTGAAACGAGGTCCGTTGTTATGACGGCCTCAAGCATCAGAAGGAGAAGCGCAGCATGGACCATTTTGCTGGATTGGACGTATCGGTCAAGCAGACCAGCATCTGCATTGTGGATGACACGGGCAGAGTCATGAAGGAAGTGAAAGTGGCGAGCGAGCCTGAAGCGCTGCTGAAGGTTCTGGGGAACCCGGCCTACCGCTTCAAGCGGATCGGACTGGAAGCTGGGCCGCTATCGCAATGGCTTTTCAGTGGGCTTGCGGAAGCAGGCTTGCCCGTGGTCTGTGTCGAGACGCGGCATATGCAGGCGGTGCTGAAGGCGCAGATCAACAAGACGGACCGCAACGATGCGCGCGGCATCGCCCAGATGATGCGGGCCGGGCTTTATCGTCCGGTGCATGTGAAGACGCTACGCAGTCAGAAACTGCGGATGCTGCTGACCCATCGCAAGCTTCTGCAGTCGAAGGCGATTGCCATCGAGAACGATCTGCGCGGTACTTTGCGCAACTTCGGCCTCAAGGTCGGAATGGTCGGAACGGTGAGGTTTGAGGCCCGCATCCAGCAGCTTGTCGAGAACTTTCCCGACTTGGCGGCACTGGTGGAACCGCTGCTCATCGTCCGGCGGGCGCTACGCGAACAGATCGTCATCCTGCACCGCCGCTTGCTGGCGATCGTGCGGGACGATGAGGTGTGCCGGCGCCTGATGACGACCCCCGGTGTCGGCCCCGTGGTGGCGCTGACCTATCGCGCCACCGTCGATGTGCCTGCCCGGTTCCGTAAATCCAAGTCGGTCGGGGCGGTGTTTGGGCTGACGTGCTCCAGATATCAATCGGGCGAGATCGATTGGAGCGGCAGAATATCACGCTGCGGAGACGAGATGATGCGGGTGATGCTCTACGAAGCAGCTCAGAGCATGCTGCGTTCGAAGAAATGGTCCTGGCTCAAGGCCTGGGCCATGCAGATCGCCAGGCGCCGTGGAATGAAAAAGGCGATTGTGGCCCTGGCACGCCGGCTGGCCGTGATTATGCACCGCATCTGGGTTGACGGCACTGAGTTCCGCTGGACCCGGGAGCAAGCCGTGGCAGCCGCATGAAAACCGTTCAGGATCAAACCCGATAGGAGAAAACTCGAGATCCACCGAGCGGTAGAAAGATGTCCCTCGCGGGACGATGGATGAGGTGAGTTCGCATGTCTGCTTGGACCTGCCGTTCTTCTGACGGCAAGGCCGCCCATAAGATTGTTCCGCCTCGTCCTCGAATCCCATGATGGAAGGGCCCTGGCGCCGATTCCGAAGAGAAGCACGAGCCCGCGAGCGACATCTACACCGCATTGATGGATAGTCTGAAAGTGCTTGACCAAAAATGGCCGATTAGAGAAGCAGACATCTCTCGTTTTATGAGTACGCGGCCTAACAAAAAGTTAGCCCCCGGCATTTGCGCCGGGCTAACTTCGCGATACTAAAATTTTTTTGTGATGAAAGCTTAGGCGGCTTTCATCCATGATCCGCTTGATAGTGTGAGCGCAGCGGCCGCACTGGGCGCTGCATCCGAGGCAGGCATAGACCTCGGCTCACTGCCACGATCCATGAAAGGCGTGAGGTCTTGTCCGAGAGCCGGATGCGGGAGAGCCGCCTGTCCGGTTCGAGGCTCAATCCAGTCGCGCAAATACTGGAAAGCCATCACGCCGCTCATCATCATAGGCTCCCAGATCATCCAATAGATGCCCGCGAGGTCTTGCTGGGAAAGCGCGATAAAGACGAGGGCGTCTTTAGTCGTTAGGCGGTCTCTCATGGCTTGCTCCTATGTTCTTACGGCAACGCTAGCACCACACGACCCCATTATGATTGATCTGCCGCAAATTCGGCGCAGCTATTGGCCATCAGAGCGGCTTTGAAACCACAGCCT
Source organism: uncultured Alphaproteobacteria bacterium (assembly GCA_963732455.1). GTDB lineage: Bacteria > Pseudomonadota > Alphaproteobacteria > Rhizobiales > Xanthobacteraceae > Bradyrhizobium. The sequence continues at coordinate 341,844 of CAVSZM010000015.1, forward strand.
TTGGCACGTATTCCCAAGAAATTGGCTTCAAATCACAAGACGAAGTCGGCCGACATTCCTGCAGCTTTCCGGCATGTCCGCTCTACTCCAGATTGTGTTGCAAAACTCCCTTTGATGCGAATCGCGAACCATGATTCCGTTGGTGGAGACGGCATCGGCGGGAGCGGCGCATGATGGGGCGGCGGGAAGAAGGACAAGGACAGTTTTTCTATTCGTTTGATCTCGACAAGGTGGTTCCGCCCGATCATCTGGAGCGGCAGATCGACGGTTTGCTCGATCTGAGTTGGGTGCACAAGGAGTTGGCGCCTTATTACTCGCACACGGGTCGGCCCTCGATTGACCCGGTGTTGATGATCCGGATGTTGATGGTTGGCTACGTGTTTGCGCTCCGTTCCGAAGCGGACGTCGGCGAGAGAGCAACGGAGACTGTCTGAGCGGCCTGCGATCACCGCCAAGACGAGCGGCTGCATGGGCATATTGTCCCAACCACCCGTTGTTCCAATGGTGGAACAGTACTGCGGGACGGAGACGATTGAGACATTATAACAACAACCGCGTCCGAAATTCCGGGTACGAAATAGTTAAGAAGCGATCAGCCAGTTTATGGAGATATAATCGCACCGATGATTCCAGAAGGAGTTCTCGATGGCGAAGTTTGCGGTTGGCCAGAAGGTCGACAAAGCGGCAGACGACCATGAGGCCGGCACTGTGGTCGCCGTGTTCCCAACAAATGACGGCAACTTTAGATACGCGGTTGACATGGAAGGGTACGGCGCGCTCCAGTTTTTCACCGAAGAAAAGTTGGTCGTTCACCCGTCCAGCACACGAGGCACTGACAGCGCGTATCCCCGATAGTATACTCACGGCTGGTCGAGAGATGATCGCACGATCGAGTATGATGGCCCAAATGACTACCGGGCAAGGACAACCGCTTGCTGGGATTGGCACCCGGTTGAACACGCGTTTCACTCAATATCGCGGTCCGGAGCACACGTACATAGGCTGGGTGGCTTCAATGGGGGCGTGATGGCCACAGCGCTGCTGATGGTGACGAAACGAGTGTGAGGCCATGCGGCATGCTTCCTGCGGTAGAGCGAATCCGCCTCGTTTCGAAAACCTTCTGAATTTATCTGTGAAAACCCGAGGAGCGTCCTTCGTGGGACGCGGACTCTGGTACTCTTGGATTTGCGAATCAATGACAAAATGCAATCTGAGAGGGAACGTCATGAACTTCCAGCGGCTTCAATTGATGATCGTTGTGGCCTCAATCGGTACCGTGACAGTACCCGCATCAGTTCATGCCTATACTGCGGAACAGCAACGTCTTTGCTCCGACGAGGCCATGCGGCTGTGCAGTGCGGACGTTCCAGACGTCGACCGGATTACGGCGTGCATGCAGAGACAGCGAGCGTTGCTAAGTGAAGGCTGTAAATCGGTCTTCAGGATTGAAAAAGCGGAAGCAAGCTCACGTGCTAGGAAGTCGGACCGGTAGCCCGTGCTGGGAGTAAGAACTGGCCGTGAGGCATTCTTGCCCAATCAAGGTAAATGTTCATCCGATAGTGGATGAGTTGAGCAAATCACGCATAGCATGGGGCTTTTCTCTAGAGGAGATAGCCAGACGGATTGGATGCTCATACACGCTACTGGCTCATGTCGAGAGCGGGCAGAGCCAGCCTTCCTTCAAGATGCTGGCGCGATGGGCTGAAGTCTTAGGATACGATATCTCCCTGACAAAGAAGGCGTCGGAGTAAAATGGCAGCTGCCCTTGGCTTCTTCTTTGCACCGGAGCGCTCCGGCGGGCTAACGCCCCACCGCGCCCGCGGCTCCTTCGAGGGACCGACAAATAAAATCGAATCGACTTGCCCTGCTCCGCCCGCATCGCTCGCGGACGAAGCCTCGGCGGAATATAGGAGCGGCCGGACGAAGACCGTCATTCTGGTTGGCCACTCCTCTGATGCGACGGCGCTGCCCGATATGGCGGCGCGCCTGGACCACCTTGGCGCCTCCGGTAGAAAGGCGATTGGCTTGGATACGGTCTTCCGCAACAGCCTTGCATTCGGGCGCGGCAGACGCTTCTACAACGGCGCGCAAATAACTTCTATCCGACCTCAGGGTTAGCCCGCGAGGAAATTGCGTAAGCCCCTCTGGCACTCACCGATGAAGCAAGGACAGTTGCGTGAAACCGCGGGGTAGATTGCGCTCGCCGCTCGATGCAGAAAGGCGTGTCAGTTCCGCAACAATCGCCAAAAAACGATTTGCAATGACTAGGTTTGAGAGGCCTTAATGCCGATTAATGTGGTAGTCGGGGTTCTAATTCGGATATGCGGGACAAACTTAGGAGATATTAATGCTGAAGTTTCTCATCATTGCAGGATGCGCGTTTGGTCTCGTGGGCGCTGCTGCGGCCGCTGACCTGCCACGTGCACAGCCCGTGTACCAGGAAGCCCCAGTCGGCAAGGCCCCGATCGGGAAATATCCAGTTGGGAAGACACCCATCGGTAAAGCACCCGCGCCGTTGGTCACCAAGGGCTAAGGCTACCAAGATCATAAGTTGAATGCATTGATTCAGTGGAGAATGCGGTTGACCGGAATACCCGGACGCGCGAGCTTGGGGGTAGCCGTTTGACAAGCAACGTCACGCGCGTCGATCTCTACGATGCCGTTCACCAAAAGGTGGGACTGTCGCGCTTCCAGTCCCTGGCCATGGTTGAACTCGTCTTGAAGGAGATCGCCACCAGCTTGGAGAGGGGCGAGACCGTTAAGCTCTCGTCGTTCGGATCGTTCCTGGTACGCAAGAAGAAGCAGCGCGTCGGCCGCAACCCGAAGACCGGCACAGAAGTGCCGATTTCACCGCGTCGCGTGATCGTGTTTAGGCCGTCGGCGATCCTGAAACAGCAGATCAACGGTAAGCCGTCCGGAACCAAGAAATCTGCGGTCGCGGAGCTTGATTCTTCACCGCCGGGATATTCATTCCGGCTTTCTGGCTGGACGTTCGATAAGCTCGTATGATGGAACGTGGGTGTTTTCCGACCAAGACTCTAGCGCAGTCCCGCAGATCGTGCAGACCGCGTCACCCGTATGCGGGACCAAGAATTTTTCTTCAGTGCGTCTGTACTCGGCACCGCAATTGCAATGAACAATTGTCGCCATCCCCGGAATGTGCGCCCCGAATCTCCCATTTTCCAGTGAGTAAGTCTGCCATATCAAAATTCACCCAGTTTGGCAGTTGCGCGACTCCTAGCGACGGCCGACGAGCGGTTGCTCGGCGCGCGGTCCGCTCTTCAGGCGATACCATTCATGACGCTATCGGCTGACGTTGCACCGGCATGGCTCGCGCATCCGCTGCTTCACACGCAACGGCCATGATTGGGCCGACCGCTTCCCGGCTATCGTTGATGCTGCCGCTCGCGCGCAAACGTTCCTGATCGACGGCGAGATTGTGATCGCCCGTGACGACGGGGCACCGGATGCGAGCAACAAAAGCCAAACATAAAAACGGAGAAACACGCGCGTTTTCATTTGCACGTCCCGTAGCACTGCGTTGGTGTCAGCTTTTTAATGGCCGTCGTATGGCGGCTGTGAACTGACTTACCGTCTTTCGCTATCGTCGTGGTTTGAACTACACCAGTCCCTAGCGCTTCTTGAAACGTGATGCCCTCATAGCCGCTAACCACGGCAACATCGGCCATTCCGTTGTTTCCGATGATGACCGCTTTCCAGGTGATGGTATCCAGCGCGAACTTCAGCGAAAACTTTTCGGCCGTCAGACCTTCTGGACTGGCAATGGGAGGGATGGTCGCATTTCCAGCGCAGCGTTTCTGAGCCCGCCATCGTTGGTTGTGTAAGCGCAAGCGGCGGCCAAGGTTATAGCTGCCATTGTCCGCATCATGCCCTTAATCCCTCGCTCCGGTTCATTGAACCCAGTCTGTGGCCGCGTAAATGGCGATAGGGCTCGATCGTGAAAGCGCTCGTCCGCAAGTCGTCTTTCACATTCTTCTCGCGTTTGCTGTCCCTACCTGCCTAGCGCACATGTCCAAGCGTCACTGTTCTTGATGTATGAACTCCACGATCTGCTCGGTCACTTGCTCTAAATCAACTTCGGCGAGATTAGCGAGAGCGATGATTGTCAATTCTTCTTCGATGTACCGCGTCAGGATCGCTTCGAAACCCTGAAACGAACCGTCGTGGCTGTGTACCGTTTGGCCGCTTTTCTGTCCGATCTCCCATGCGAATCCGTAGGGATGCGTCTTGCCGCTCTTGAGGATAACGGGTGTAAAGATTTGCGACCAGCTTTCGGGTTTCAGGAGTGCGCGCGTTCGTACGCCTCTCTCCCAGGCTAGAAGATCGTCGAGTGAGAGGTGGAAACATCCGTCCGCCGTTTTATTGAATGTGGACGACACCCATTCTTGTTTCAAAATCCGACCCTTGCTCATGCGATAGCCATCAACGCGATTTTGGACGATGTCCGCGTCGCTCGCAACACGAGCCGTCTTCATGCCAAGGGGTTTAAAAATATTCTCACGAATGTAATCTGCATGGAACTCTCCTGTCATCGCGCGAATAATGACGCCAAGCAGCACGTAACCGCTATTGTTGTATTCGAATTTGTGACCGGGTGCTGATCTGCGCCGCAGCAGTCCCACGAGTTCCGTGAGCTGCCGCTCGGAATAATCGCGACGCATGTCGATCTCATCTTCATACTCCGGTATTCCCGACGTGTGCGTCAGCAGATGACGCACCGTGATCGATCCCCACCGCGCCTTCGTGCGCGGCAGGTAGCGAGCTATGTGATCGTCGAGGCGGAGCTTCCCATGCTCTTCGATGTGCATGATTGCAGCAGCGGTGAATTGCTTGCCGACAGATCCGGAATTAAAGATGCTATGCGTGGTCACGGGCACCTGGTGCTCGAGGTTTGCGAAGCCGTATCCCTTTGCCAGCACGACCTCGCCGTTTTTGACAACAGCGACAGCCATGCCGGGAATTTTTTGCCGCGACATCTCCGCAGAGACTAATCGATCGATCTTGATTTCGATCACATGCCGCATCCCCTCGACCTGCTGCGCGCGCACGGCGAACGGCCAGGCGATTGAGGACACCGCCATGCCGCCGAGCAGCATGACGAACTCGCGGCGGCGCTTTCGTTGATCGAATCGCACTCGGTCCCCCTATCAACCAGAGCCGTTGCAGGAGATCGAACTGATGACAGTCAGTCAGGCTGCATTGCAGGCGCGAGGCCGGAGTACGATCTTGCACCAATCTAACATGCCTGTCTTTGGAGCACAGGCTCCGGGCCAGCAAGAAAATTCAAGGATCGCTCTTGACCACAGGGGCACAAACTCAATCGCCGCGGTCCGGTTCAGGCGCGGCGCGATGTCCGGCGGCCCAGCCGTTCCACGAAGTCTCATCAGGCCCATAGCCAACTGTTCCTCGGCGTCGTCATGGGCTCGGCCGCTAGCTACGGTGGTTCAATATGATCTTCAGTCTGCCTGAGGTTTTCGGCTCGAAAACGCAAAAATCATTTGGCGGACAATAACAGGACTTCATGCTCGTGTTCCCGTAACGAAGGGCTTGGTGGGGGATTTCATGGAAGACATCATCGGCACGGAACGGGCCTCCGGCGATGTCCGCAGTTCAGCCGCTATCTGTTTGACCTGCAGCGGAAGTCGGCTTGAGTGACGGGATAGCGCGAGAAGCGGAAAAGCTCCGGCTCGCCGCCCAAAGGATTGCATGGCGGCCTATCGGAAAGTTGTTATGCTGCCTTGCCGCGCAGCATCGGGATTGTGAGTACATTTATTGCCTTCAGGGCCTTTTTATTACGCGTTTGCGCCCGTGTCCTTTCCGGCACCTTTCGAATCTATCTTGAGATGCGCATTTGCGGCGATCCTGCTGGCGTCGTCTGCCCCGTCGGCGCTGGCGCTTACCCAGGAAGCGGCGGTCGAAAAGTGCCGGGGAACGGTCGGCCAGCCGATGGTACGTGCCTGCATGCAGTCCTTGGGCGGGGGAAAGGCTCCGGATGCCGAGGCAAATCGGGCAGCGTGCCGCGCCAAGGCTACGCCGCAGGTGCGTGCCTGCGTGATGGCCGCGCTGAACGCCGCCAACGGCCGGGCCAACGTCGCTCTCGGGGTTCCGACCGAAGTTGCGGCAAAAGCGGCCGCGGCTGGCACAGCGCCTGCGGGCTTTGTGGCTCCGCCGCGCACGATTGCCGATGTCACGGCTATTCTCGACAGCGAGAGGCCTGACGTTAGGACCATCGCGCAATTGAGGGCGGATGCGGATGCAAAGCCCGTCGGCAAGGAATCGCGCGAGGATCTTGCCCAGTTTTATTTCGATCGCGGCAACGCCCGGGCCCAGCTTGGCCGGTTGGCCGACAGCATCGCCGATGCCAACAAGGCGATAGAAATCGCTCGCGGCGCGGTCGACCCAGGCATGATGGGACGGCTGCTGCAGTTTGCCACGATACAGTATTCGGCCGCTGGCGACCCGAAGAAAGCGTTCGAGGTGTCACAGCGCCAGCTTCGAGAGGTCGTAGGCCAGGGTAACGGCTGGGGATATCAATTCAACGTCTATCGAGTCATTGCGGGCATTTTCATCCAGATGGGCAATATCGCGCAGGCGGAGGCTTACCTGCGTCGCGGTCAACCGGCGATTCAGGAGGCCCGGACCAGCGGGCACCCGAAATGGCGTGCCGCCTACAATACCTTTGGCCAGAGTTGGGAGGCGGAAATTGAACTCGGCCGCGCCATGGTTTTCGAAGCCCGCGGTCAATTCAGAGAGGCCGAATCCTCCTATCGGCTAGCCGAACAACGCAGGCGAGCAAGTATTCGGGGGGTCATGAGCTCCGCGAATCCGCCGGGCGAGGACGTGCTGTTGCAGGTTGTCGATACAACCATCCTCAGCGAGGCCCGGATGATGGCAAAGCAGGGCCGCTTTGCGGAGGCCGAAGCCAATGCGCGGCGTGCGCTGCTGGCGCGTCTTAAAGCTCAGGGCAAATACAATCCGACCACCCCGCGCTTCATCATGGGGCTGGCCGATATTCTCGTGGAACAGGGCCGCTACGCGGAAGCTGAACAACTCGCGCGCGTGTGCCTCGAGATCAATCGGACCGTGGGTGTAGCCGACGAATCGCTGTCAACGGTACAGCTGTTGTCGCAACTCGGCGGCATCCTGGATTTGCAACGCAAGGGGGCGGAGGCGACATCAGTCTTTGCGCAAATCGACAAGGCAACCGCCGGATGGGAGCCGGCGCGGCGGCAGGCGTTCGAACTCAACGATGCGCGCATCAGCTCGCTTTATTCGTCGGGTCAGATTGACGCCGGCGTCGCTGCGGCGGAACAGCTGGTGAAGAAACAAGTCGGGCGGGTCGGCGAGAACCATCTCGAAACCGCTTCAGCGCGCGGCACGCTCGCGACCGGACTGATGCTGGCCGGACGCGATGCGGATGCAATTCGCGAGTTCAAGGCAGCGATCCCGATCCTGACGTCGTCGGTACGCGAGAACGCCGACGACGAAAACACCACGGTGATCGCCGCGCGCAGCCAGCGCCTTCAAGGCATCGTCGAGGCTTACTTCACGATGCTGGCGCGCGAAAAGGATCCGGCTGGAGATGTTGGTGTCGAAACCTTCAGTCTGGCCGATTCAATTCGCGGGCGCTCGGTCCAGCAGGCACTGGCGGCATCCAGCGCACGCGCGGCAGCTGCCGATGCGGCGCTCGCGGCTCTGGTGCGAAAGGAACAGGATCTCGCCAAACAGGTGAACGCTCAGCTCGGATTATTGAACAATGTCCTGTCGCTGTCATCGGCGGAGCGCGACGAAAATGGTGTCGTGGCCGTCAGCGCTTCGATCAACACGTTGCGGGCCGAACGCAACAAGGCGCGCCAGGAGATCAGCCAGCGATTTCCGGCCTACGCAGATCTGGTCTCGCCCAAGCCGCCGTCGGTGGAGCAAATAAGGGCGGCGCTGGCCGATGGCGAGGCGATGTTGTCGTTCTATTTTGGGCAAGGCGGCAGCTTTGTCTGGGCCGTTCCGAAAAACGGCCGGGTCGCGTTTGCCGCCATAAAGGCAACCAGCGGAGAAATCGAAACCAAGGTGCGCAAGTTGCGCGAAGCTTTGGAACCGCAGGCCGCGATGATTTCCGACATCCCGGCCTTCGATCTCAAACTGGGCAATGAGCTCTATGCATTGCTGCTGGAGCCGGTGGAGAGCGGCTGGAAGCCGGCAAGCAGTCTGATTGTCGTGACCAACGGTGCGTTGGGTCTGTTGCCTCTGTCGCTGTTGCCGACCGCGCTGGCGGAAATCCGCGGCGACGACGATCCGCTGTTTTCGAACTACCGAAGCGTGCCCTGGCTGGCGAGAACGCACGCCGTCACCACGGTACCTTCCGCGGCTGCCTTGCGTACCCTCAGGCAACTGCCCGCCGGAAAACCAAACCGCAGCGAACTGATCGCATTTGGCGATCCGTATTTCAGCAGGGCGCAGGAAGCCGAAGCTGCCGCCGGCGAAAAAGTCAAACTCGCGGATGCCGGGGACAATGTAACGCGAGGTGTGCCGTTGAAACGGCGCAACGCGCTTAAACTTCAGAGCGTGGACAGCGCGGACCTGGCGATGCTGCCGCGGCTTCCCGATACCGCCGATGAGCTGAAATCGATCGCGCTCGCGTTGCAGGCCGATCCGTCGAAAGTCCTCAACCTCGGCAAGCAGGCCAGCGAACAAGCGGTCAAGGCAATGAATCTTTCAGGGTTCAAGATTGTTGCATTTGCCACCCACGGCCTCGTGCCGGGCGATCTGAACGGCCTGACGCAGCCAGCATTGGCGCTTTCCGCGCCATCCGTGACGGGTGGCGGCGGTGACGGCCTGCTTACGATGGAGGAAATCCTCGCACTCAAGCTCGACGCTGACTGGGTTATCCTCTCGGCGTGCAATACCGGCGCGGGGGCCGGCGCCGGTGCTGAAGCCGCATCCGGACTTGGCCGCGCGTTCTTCTACGCAGGCACGCGCGCGCTCCTCGTCACCAACTGGTCAGTCCATTCGCAGTCGGCGCGTGAGTTGGTCACCGACCTTTTCAAGCGTCAGGCCAACAACTCAAAACTGACGCGCGGCGAAGCCCTGCGCCAGGCCATGATGGCGCTCGCGGACGGCCCCGGCTACGTCGGCGCGGATGGCAAAACCGAGTTCGCTTACGCCCATCCCCTGTTCTGGGCACCTTACTCTATCATCGGCGATGGTGGCGTTCGGTAACGACGGCCCCATGCCGTGCATCTGCATGGGAAAGACCGCGGCCCGGCACGGCTCCCGTCTAACAGCCCCTCAAGCCCTACGGCGGGGCCGTGCTCTGCCGTTGCGTAATCCGGCCCGCGCAAGATCACGATGAAGTCGTCAGTCCCCCGTGAGGAACAAATACCCCCGTGACCGGCAGTGATCGCGGGGGAGTTTAGGGTAGTCACCAAATCAATGAGAGAATGCATTCGAGGGATGGATCCATCAAAGCAGGCAAAGCCTGGCACAAAATCCATCACTGCGGCAAACATCCCCCGCAGCTTTCATCGTCGCTGAACTGGCAAAAAGCGGGCCCCGAACGGTGCGGCCATCCGGGTCCCGGACACAGACCGAACCGCGTCCGGCTCAGGACCGCCCGGTAAATGCCTCGGGCAAATTATAACGTTGGAACGCGCAACAAATTGATCTTGAGCAAATAGAAGTTACAGCCCCAGCAAAACGTGCGGCGGCAGGCCGGGCGCTAGCATGATCCTGCCGATCGGAAGCTCTCGCCAGATCACCGTCTCCGTTGGTGACTCCAGGATCGCCGCTGGCAATGATCCACATCGGTGACTCGCAGCGCGCGAACATGGCGCGATGTCTGACTTGAGTCAGCAATGCGCAATAGCGATAATCCAAACTCATCATTAACATTTTTCCATAAATGGGGGGCATATGTAATGGGAATTACATCATGTCATGGAATTCTGAGTTCGCAGAGCCAATCGATCTGCCGAACAACATAGTTGCCACCACCCTTCGCCAAGTCACTGCATATATCGGCAAGCTTCCCGAGGCCGAGCAGAACTCGCGAGAGTGGAAGAACGCTCGCAAACGAATGCGTCAAGCGGCGGATCAGGTCGGGTCTATTTGGTTCGCGCGCATCGCGATTGTCCCGGCACTTCACCGGGACAGAGAAAAAAGTCTGATGGGATTTTAGGTTGCGGTCTCGTTTCAGGAGACGGACAAGCCGGCCCGCTGCGCGTTAGATTTCGAAAGAGCGGCCGCGCAAATCTGTTTGCCATCGCGCGCAGGCCTGACAACCAATAGGGGAAAAATATGGCCGACAAATTGATGCAGCCCACATGGGACCCGCTCGTCCTCGCAGCGCAACTACAGAAAATCGCTCAACAAAGCCAGACACTGATGCAACGTTTCATGTCTAATCAGCGGGGCGCGATCAAGCTTGGCATTGGTGACACGTCGAGCCTCGGGTTCGATTTTTTCGAGCTCATGACGAACATGATGTTTGACCCGGCGGCGGTCGCGAGCGCTCAGATCGATCTATTTAACGACACTTTGAGTGTTTGGCAAAAAACCGCCGAACGCATGCTCATGCTGCGCGCACACGAATCCGATGCTCCGAAAGATAAACGCTTCAAGCATCCGGAATGGAGCGAGAATGCCATCTTCAGCTTTGTGAAAGAGAGCTATCTCGTTGCTGCGAAGTCGATTCTTTCGGTAGTCCGCGAAGTCAAAGGCATGGACGACGCCACCGCTCGCAAGGTGGGCTTCTACACGCGCCAATTCGTCGATGCTTTGTCGCCTTCCAATTTCGTCGCAACAAATCCGGAGGTCCTCACCGCAACCCTAGAGTCTGGCGGGCAGAACCTGCTACGTGGTTTGGAGAATCTTCTCGTCGATATGGAACGCGGCAATGGTCGACTTTCGATTACGATGACTGACATGAAGGCTTTCCGCCTCAGCGAAAACATCGCAACGACTCCAGGAAAAATCGTCTATCAGAACGAGCTAATGCAATTGATCCAATACAGGCCAACGACGCAAGAAGTCCGAAGGCGGCCACTGCTCATAGTGCCGCCGTGGATAAACAAGTTTTATGTTCTCGATCTACAGCCGAAAAATTCCTTCATTAAATGGGCGGTCGATCAAGGCCACACGCTCTTCGTTATCTCCTGGGTGAATCCCGATCAGAAGCTCGCTGAAAAAAGCTTTGAAAATTATATGCTCGAGGGACCTTTAGCGGCGCTAGCTGCGATCGAGTCAGCGACGGGAGAGCGCAACGTCAACACGATTGGCTATTGCCTCGGCGGGACTCTACTCGCCTCAATGGCCGCATATTTGGCCGCGAAGGGCGACGACGGTATTGCAAGTGCTACCTATTTCGCGACGCTCGTCGATTTCACCGACGTGGGTGACATGGCCGTCTTCATCGACGAAGAGCAATTAGTTTCTCTCGAAAGACGGATGCAGGAGCGCGGGTATCTGGAATCGCAAGACATGGCGACGGCGTTCAATATGTTGCGCGCGAATGACCTGATTTGGTCCTTCGTCGTCGACAATTACCTGCTCGGTAAGGAGCAGACGCCCTTTGATCTTTTGTTTTGGAATTCCGATTCGACTCGAATGCCAGCGGCAATGCATTCGTTTTATCTGCGTAAGATGTATCAGCAGAATCTTTTGGCAAAACCCTGTGGGATCAGCCTCGCCGGTACACCGATTGATCTGTCGAAAATTAAGGCTCCGACCTTCATCCTGTCTACGCACGAAGACCACATCGCGCCATGGAAATCGACCTATGCGGCGACCCGCTTGTATTCCGGGCCGGTCAAATTCGTCTTGTCGACTTCGGGCCATATGGCTGGCGTGATCAGCGCGCCAGGCAGCAACAAGTGTGGCCACTGGGCGAACGACAATTTACCCCCGAGCCCTGACGAATGGTTCGCTGGCGCTACGCCTCATCTAGGGTCGTGGTGGCCGGTCTGGGACGAATGGGTAACGCAACTTGATTCGGGCCGCGTTCCTGCGCGCGAACCTGGCGGTGACAAGCTCACGATTATCGAAGACGCGCCGGGCTCTTACGTGCGGGTGAGATCGGCAGCGTAGAGAACAAAGTTGCGGCTCACCGATTTCTTAGGCGGGTCATGAACTGACCAGAAGCGACGTCCGTGCCGAGTCCGTTTAGCCCTCATCAGCGGGCATGCGTTGGACGGGACGGAAGTGAAGTTTGTGCCATTAGCGGAAGCGACCGGGGTGATTCAATCGACTTCCTTCATCCAAATCCACAATCCTCGGCCAGTACTCTTCAAGCGTCCGCTTTCCCATGAACAGACCCAGATGATTACACGGCGCGACCGCGTGGCGGACATATTCCGGCTGCGTTCCTACCAGCCGCTCCACTGCAAGCAATTGTTCCGGAGCAACTCGTCGGCGCTGCCAGCAAGAAGATACATTGGAAGCCGCAGCCGCGAGAGGTCGATCTTTGTGTGACTACGTCCACCAATCATCTCTGACGTGAAACAAATCGGAAATAAAAAGTACTTTAAGAAAACATATCGTCAGCGAGCGGCTTTGGCCGGAAGCGAGTATGAGCAGCTACGAGCTTACGGGGCGTTGGGCTTGGGCACCTGCAGTTCGTCTAGCACGCGACCCGTCTGTTGCAGAACGTCAATGGCAACCTCACGATAATCCTGATTCTGCGCCGAATCACGGTTCAGCAGGATGATCACACAAAGCGCTACCTTCTGCTCCCAGCTTGAGCGAGCCATCATCGCCAGCAGCTGTTCTCGTGTTGGAGGCAGGCGGTTGCTCATGTCTCCTCGTCCTTTTCAAAAATGATCAACACTCGTTTTAGGTATCGAGAGCCCCAGCCGCCTATTCAATGGATGCGGGGTTGCTGAGTGATAGCTGTAACGCCGTACTTCGGAAGGTACGCATGGCCACGCGGGGATTGGTCCGGCGGTCCAAACCGTACGAATGCGACGACGATAGAATTTCAAATTGTCGTCGCAAGCGAACTCGCGCATTAAGCTTGATCCCCCACATTGTACTCAAATAAGTGACTAAATAGCTTGCGACAAAATATTCAACGAACGCCGCGAAAGCCGTCTTTGTGTCTTCAATTTTTTCAATATTTCGAATCACGCAGCCATCAATGCTGGCTTTGACCTCCGGCGATAGGTCATGAAGCCGATGCCTGCGAAGCCGATCAACGCCTGACCAAGCCCAAGCATCCCTGGACCACGGGCCGGTCGAGCGGACGAATCGCACTATCAAAGATGCTACGGTCAAGCGCTTCCACTACGACACCCACAACGAGTTGCGCAGCCACCTCGCCGACTTCGTCAGCGCCTACAACTTCGCCAAGCGGCTCAAGACCCTTAAAGGTCTCACGCCCTACGAATACATCCGCAGGGCCTGGACAAAAGAGCCCGAACAATTCACCCTCAATCCGCTCCAGCAAATGCCGGGACTAAACATCTAGGCACCCCGCCTGCGGCTCCGGCTTTCTTTGAGATGTGAAAGAGCCTTGGGCGCGCCATAACGCGTCTCAGCTCAGAGAAACGTTACGTGCACCTTCCCCAGTGCCCTCAACTCCATCTTCACTTTGTCACCGGCACCAGCCACAGGGTGTTGACCAGACTGCCGGTGGGAACGATTTCAGCCGCGCTACGCCAACAGCAGCCCGCCATGGAGGTCGATCTCGAGCATGCGGCCGTCGCTGACTTGCGGCCACCCGAAATCGGCTACAAAGAGGTTCAGGTTGCCGGGAGCGTCGTTAGGGTCGCTGCTTGGCGCGAGCTCCAGGTCCTTGACACCGGCTCCCGTGTTGTTGACCTCATGGCGGTATCCAGCGAGGACGTCGAGCTTTTGTAGGACGGTGCCGCCGCGGTCGACGACCCAGATGCTCGAGCTGAAGCCGCCGCCGACATAGAAGACGTCGTGACTGGCATCATAGGCCAGCGCCTCGGGATCCTGGATTTCCGTCGGCAATCGAATAACGTCATAAACGCTGGTGACCGCAGCATTCGTCTCGACAATCGCGGCACCATAGGGGCCACCGTGCAGGGAATTGCCGGTCCCGTTGGCGATGAACAAATGGCCGTTGTTCGGATTCACGGCTACATCCTCAGGATCAATGATGTTGACAAGGCGAGTGTCGGCCGACTCCCCGAGCTTCACCGTCGGATTGGCCGGATCGACCCAGAAGATTTTGAATTTGTCATCGTCGGACACGTACAGGCGCCCCGTGCTGGAGTTGAAGGCCAGGCCCGTTGGCTCACTGGTGAAATTCAAGAGGCTGGACGACTCGATGAGGCTGCCGTCAGGTTGCAGCTTCCACAGGTTCGTGGTGCGGAAGAACGGGGTCTCCTCAACTTCGGAGTTGCTGACAAAGAGCCCCTGTCCGGGCACATAGGCTATCCCGGCCGGATCGGTAATGCCGAGCGCCGCCATGTCGGTGCTCCCTACGACGGTGGGGGCGAGCGGCCCGATGGAGCCGTCGGCAGTGTCGATGCCAATGAACAGCCCCGTGCCGCTGGTCACGGCCACTGCCGAGTTGAGGTGGAGCTTGAAGGACTGGACTGATTCCGGCAGATCATCCGCGAGCAGATCGATCAAGACGCTGGCGCTGGTGCTGCCGGCAGGGATCGTCACTCGGCCATTGGTGACGCCGACGAAATCGCTGCCGGCCACGGCCGTGCCATCCGTCGTCGAATAGGTCAGAAGCACGTCCTGGTTGGTCGGGGCGGACAGATCAATCGTGAAGGCGACGTGAGCCCCCGCACGCTCGGGCACCGGGTCCGGCGAGCCGTTCACCGTCACGGTCGGGCGCGCGTTGGAGACGACGAAGTCGGCGGCGCTCAACGTGACGCCTTGATTGAAGGTAGCGAGCGCGATGCCGTGCGAGGCGCCCGCGCCGTCCGGATCCCACATCAGCGTCAGGGTCGAGGCCGTGGATGAAAACACAAACTGCCCGTGACCGAACGACGTGCCCTGCACCAAGCTCGCCGAGCCGGCCACCGCCACAAAGTAGGCGGGGTCGAGCAGCAGCTTGCCGGTGCCGTCATCGACCAGACCGTGGCCCAGGCTCAGCCCATAGTCGCTGGCGTAGATTCCGACATGGTCCCCGGACGAGAAGTCCTTGACTCTGTCGGCACTCGTCGCGTCGGGGCGGCCGAATACGAAAGTGTCCGAGCCCGAGCCGCCCCACAACTCGTCCTTACCCACCCCGCCGATCAGAATGTCGTCGCCCCCATTGCCGTAGATGAGGTCGTCACCAACCCCTCCGCTCAACACGTTGGCGGCATCGTTCCCGGCAAGCCTGTTGGCGAGGTCATTGCCTGTCCCGTTGATCGCCGCCGTCCCCTTCAGATTCAGCTTCTCGACGAACGCGCCCAAGGAGTAGGTGATCAAGCTCTCCACCGTATCGATGCCACCGTCGTCGACGCCAGGGACGGTCGTCTCGCTCACGAGGTCGGCAAGATTGTCGACCCGATAGAGATCGTCGCCAGTCCCCCCATACATGACGTCGGCGCCCGTTCCACCGTCTAACAGGTCGTTTCCGGCCCCGCCATAAAGCTGGTCATCGCCGCCCATGGCGTAGAGCCGATCGTTGCCGCCAAAGCCATAGAGCTGATCACGCCTGATGGTGCTGCCGATGAGATCCTCACCGGCGTCGGTTCCGAATTTTTGATTGAATTCCGGGACTTTCATGGGCGCACCTCTGTCCAACGATTTTATTGACAGCCGGAATTTACATCTCAGCCAGACGCGAGGCCGTTACTCTTCAGGGGTAGTGTCGTTTCGCCGCGGAGATCTAAGACTGATCAGCCGAACCCATGCAGATCTCGGGGGCCCTATTTTGTCGCGCTAGGTCGTCGACGATTGGGTGAGAAATGCCGCGCCAAAGAATACCGACCAAGTGATAGAACATCGCCGAAGCAGCTGCCGCGAGAACGATCTGATCGAGCTGCTTTCCCCGGACACAGCCGCAATGTCCGAATTGCGCGCACGAATGGACCTCGTCAGCGTGGTTGGTGACGGCCGTTAGGTGCCACACGCGGTCATCGGCAGCCACTAGTCCGGTTCAGGTAGCCTCTAAGGCCGCCCGTCCGAGGCGGGCGTTTGGGCAATTTGACGCACCACGCGGAATGTCGCATTGGCGCGCGCGATGACGACGTCGTCGACTTTAACAAAACATTGCGCGAAGCAGATCGTGCTGCCGGTCTTGATCACGTCCGGCTCGACGGCAAGCCATTGTCCGACCTGTGCGCTGCCGATGTAGTCCACCGTGAGCCCGTTGTCACCATATGCGTCGCGCATCCGCTGATGCACGCCGACATTCACCGACTTTATGTGCATGCAGGTGTTGATCCAAACGTGCCCTTCGATCAGCGAACAGAAAAGACGTTGTTATGGAACCGATACGCGGATGGCTTCCTGTTTGGATTCGGTAGCTATCACGTTGTGCATGGTCACGACTCATTCCCAGATGGACCAAGGTTGTACGAGGGACGAACGAATCTCGATACACGTGCATGGCGGACCGGTCGCTTAGTGATCGGTGTGTTCGATGCCGAGAAGGCTGGTGGCCCAATCGATTTTATTACGGTTACGGGACCAGCAATGTGATGGCACCTCACTTCGAATCGACCAAGGTAATAACGTTGCTCGTCGGAAAAGCATGATAGAAAGGCCCTTTGCAAAAATGGGAGTTTGAAGTGGCCAAGAAAGCAAAGAGAAAAATCGCTCGGCGGGAATATACCAAGGCGGACGTAAAGGAATTACGAGCTCATTCAAAAGAAAGAACGCCGATAGCCATAATGATGAAGCTGACCAAAAGGACGGAAGGTTCGTTGCGTCAGAAGGCGTTGAAGCTTGGGATCGGTTTAGGCCATCAACGATAGACCTAGATCAAAGCTGTAATTGAAGAGCATTATTCTGTCCTAGCACTGGCTCTTCCCTTGATGGAACAATTTATCGGGTTCACATCTACGCGATGGAACCCGATTGTTAGCGACTCATTCACAAATTCTTCCCAAACTTTTCGCATTGTTAAGTGGCGTTCCACAATCAGCGAGCAGGACTTTACATGGCGAAATTTGCGATCGGAGACGTTGTCAAAAAGGACAAGGGAGGCAGCGGGGTAGTTCGGGCGATCTTCACGACGATGACGGGCAATCTATGTTACGCAGTCGAGCACGAAGGTGCGCTGGACTTTGTCGAGGAAGCCAGATTGTTGGCGAGCCCAAAGACTGATCTAGCGGCTTAAGACCCCGTCTCCCCGGCCGCGGCTTTTTTCAGACCTTAAGCAGTTGGGATCTATCGCGCGGACCGGGTCGCCTTGGCCTCGTAGTCGCAATCCCGTGAAGGTACTTCGTCGGACTGGCGGCGACGAAACAATAGCCCGACAGGACGAAACCATTCTCCCCGACTGGCGAAGATGGCCGGAAACAGGCGGGGTATAACCTCCGCGCGTGATCTAACAACGGGGTTCGATCATGTGGGCACTCATCGACATCCTCTATCGCGAGTTTTGCTTGGCACGTTTACAAGAGATGCGGAAGTGTGCAGTCACACTGATCGCAATTCATCATGGAAAATGAGAAACCAATTCCGGCCGCTTTCATGTTGGCCGCCTTAGTAATCGCTGTGGCGGTCTGGGTCACGATCGGACCACCGCCGCAGGACCGTTCCACGACCCCCACAAATCAGCTCACCAGCCCACTGTGACGAAATCATCCACTAAGCCAGAGCGAAGCGGCACAGCGCCGAAAACGCGCTAGGGACCACCGGATCATTCGGTAGCTAATCCTCCACGGTCAACGTAATGGCAATCACAGCGACCGCGATTAAAAGCACCGCTATCGTCGGGCCGTTGGTGGTCATCACAAGCTCTTCACGTCTACCCACACGTAAGCGTGCGGGGCACGGCGGTTAGTCAATGTCCGCTCTTGGCCGCTTAACGGACTTCGGACATCAGGCCATGTCCGTTTCGTGCCAACAACGGAAGAGGCTCTGCAAGATGTGATCATCGGGCAGTGATTGCAGCATCAATCCGCATCTACGCGCTTGTCGCGCGCGGGCACCGGCTTCGGCGTGATGGTCGCCGCCGGAAGCGGCGTGCGGTTCACCTCGGAAGTTGACGCCTCGTTTGCCGCCATGTCGGCTCGCGCCGGCGCGACCTTGGCGAAGCTCTCCTGCACGAGCGCGACCTGTTCGGGTGTCATCTGCTTCTCACCGGCCAGCATTAGTTGTTCCGCGATAAGTTTCTAGCATTTGAACTGTCGCCGCTCGGATTCCTAGGCGCGATTCCGATATCGCTTATTGGTTCGCGATTGACCGGTGATCGACCATCTACGAGGAAGAAAAGCGCCGGAATTCGCATCGCGAATCCCGGCGTGTACTCACGCGGTCTTAGCTTTTTTTACTCCATCATCGAGCCTGCAACTCACCGGCAAGCCGTTCGACAACATGTCGAAGACCGGCGAATAGGCCTGCGCCATTTCGATCAGCTCCTGCTTCCCGGAGTTGTCGCAATCGGCGTCGATGTCGAACATGACGCGGATGTCCTTAAAGCCGCGGCGGACATCCTTGGAAAGCCCGAGAAAGCCCTGCAAGTCGATGTCGCCTTCCAGCCGCGTGGCGATGCCCTTCACCGCAATGCCCCGCGCCGCCGCGTGATAAACCAGTGCACCGGTCAAGCAACTGGCGAGCGCGTGCAGCACGTACTCGCCCGCATTCGGCCCGCGGTCCTGGGACAACAGCACTTCCGGCTCGTCGCTGACGAGGGAAAACAGTTGCTTGTGCCGCATTTCCTGACCGACGCCGTAGAAGTCGTCGATGCGTGAGCGGTTTTCTCCACCGCCAACCCACTGGTTGGAAAGCCTGAACTGGAAGTTGGCGAGAGAAGCATCGGCTTTGATGGCTTCGATGGTCGCGGACAATTTTCCGGTATCAATGCCGTTCACGGTTGTGCTTTTGGGTACCTTTGAGTCCGCCGCAGGCTTTGCCGCCACAGGCGGATGACATTCAAAAACTGTAGTCATGATGGATCTCCTCAATCTTTCCGAGTTGCAACACATCGCCGAAGGGCGACCTAGGCGCACAGTGCGTGCCACCTTCGCGTGATACTTAAGTCATTCGCCGCCAGCGCTGAATGATTGCGCTACCGGACTTCTTGCTCGTGCATCCAGAGTTGCTATCATCCTGTCTGATCGCGGCTTTAGCGCCGAAGGCCTATTCGCGGGCGGCCGAAATGTCGGAGGTCATCTCCATGAGCACGGACGCATTGTCCGATGTCCTTTCCGCCGTGCGCTTATCCGGATCGGTCTTTTTCGACGTCACCGCCAAATCGCCATGGGTTGCGGAAGCGCCGCCTGGAGCACAGATTGCCAACGAGGTAACGCCCGGCGCCCAGCACGCAATCGAGTATCATGTCGTCACTTGCGGTTCATGCTGGATTTCGCTCATCGGCGATGCTGGGTTCGAGCCGGTCAAACTGGAGCAAGGAGACATAGCTGTCATACCGCATGGCGATGCGCATGTGATATCAAGTGCACCGGGCATGCGCGCTAAACCGAACTTGGACATGCATCGCCGGCCCGAGGACAGCAACGCGTTGCCTTTCGCACTTCGAACCGATGGCGAGGGTGCGAGTGATACCCATCTGATTTGCGGGTTCTTCAGCTGCGACGCGCGCCCTTTCAATCCGCTACTCGACTCGCTGCCGCGATTCATGCGGCTGCGGCCTGACGCCTCACAAGCGTCACAAGGCCTGCTTGACCAATTCATCCGTTTCGCCACCGCCGAGGCGGGCAACAAACGCCCCGGGAGCCAAAGCGTGCTCAATCGGCTATCAGAACTGATGTTTGTCGAGGTGATCCGGCTGCATATGGATCAGCTTGCGAACAATAGCACCGGTTGGCTCGCGGGATTGCGTGATCCCCTGGTCGGTCGCGCACTGACGCTATTGCACGCGCACCCTGCACATGCCTGGACTCTGGAGGAGCTTGCGGCACAAGCCGCCGCCTCGCGCTCGACCCTAGCCGAACGATTTTCCAATTTGGTGGGCTATCCGCCGATTCAGTATTTGACCCAATGGCGGATGCAGATTGCCGCCAAGCGCCTGGCAGATCCCGGCGTCAAGATTGCCGCCATCGCTCATGAAATCGGCTACGAATCCGAGGCTGCGTTCAGCCGAGCATTCAAAAAATTTGTCGGTCGCTCGCCTAGCCAATGGCGAGTGGCGTCTTCCTGAGCAGCAATATCCTAGAATGTCCGCTTCGGTTCCAGGCCGTGTGGAAACGCCTTTCATCCCGCAAATCAGCGTCTTCATCAGAAAGTGCGTCGCACCCATCCGCATCTTCAGTGTGGCGAACGGATGCTCGACGGTTTCGCGGCGCACACGCATGGCTTGCGGGTTCTGGTCGAGCCGCGTCTGCGCGGCTTCGACGACGTGTTCGTGCTCCCATCGTTTGATGCGGCGCTCGTTGGCCGTTGTGCACCTATCCTTGAGCGCGCATGTGCAGCACGCCTTCGTCAAGTAAATCCGCATTTTCTGGCCGCCTTCATCAGCGGTGAAGTGGTGCGCCAGCTTCTCGCCGGCCGGGCAGCGATAGACATCGTCCTTGGCCAAATAAACAAAATCAGGTTTCCCAAAACGACCTGCCGACTTGGCGCCCGAGGTTTGCGGCTTGGGCAGCGTGACCGCAACACCGGCCTGTTCGCAGGCCAGGATTTCCCCACCTTTGAAGTAACCCCGATCCGTAACGACGTCCAAGTTATC
This sequence comes from uncultured Alphaproteobacteria bacterium, assembly GCA_963732455.1. Lineage (GTDB taxonomy): Bacteria > Pseudomonadota > Alphaproteobacteria > Rhizobiales > Xanthobacteraceae > Bradyrhizobium. The sequence continues at coordinate 362,626 of CAVSZM010000015.1, forward strand.
GCTGCGCAGTGCGGCTTTCGCCGCCTGCGCCATCGTCGCCAGTTGCGATCTATCGGTGCCGATGTTGGGGACGTCGTGCGCGACAATCAGATGGTTCGTGGTGTCGACCGCACTTTGCACATTGTAAGCGACCAGGCCTGAGCCGCGCCCGCTCGTTGCCATCGAGCGGCAATCGGGATCGGTCAGCGATATCTGCTTGTCGGGCGAGGCGAGCAATGCCTTTTCAATCGCGGCCAGCCGCTTCACTTCTTCTTCAAGCTTCGAAAGCTTTTCCTTAAGCCGCGTCTTGGTGAGCAGCACCGTTGCCGACGGCTCTTCTCCTGCGGCAGTCTGGCGGTCGGCGGTGTCGAGTTGGCTCATGTAGCGCGCCACGCTCTCTTCGATCGCCCAGCGCTATTTCATCGCGAGCCAGCCTGTCATAGTGCTCCATGCGACGCTGGAACACCTCGAGCGGCGACAATCGGCCCTCTTCGTTGAGGCGCTTGCCGGCCTCGTGCTTGGAGAGCTTCTTCTTCATTTCTGTCGCGGCGCGCCGATGATATGCGTTGCCGGACTGCATCCCGGGAGGTTCTTACCGAACAGCGATGACGGACTGCCGCCCACGCGTTCTTTGGGAGTTCCGCGAGGATTCTTAGCTAAACCACCTGACTAAAAATCATGGGGTCGAGGGTTCGAGTCCCTCCGCGCTCACCAAAATCATAACATATCCAATAACTTAAATGGTACATTCGACACTTAAAAATAATCCGCCTTTCCGTGTCCGCATCATGTCCGGAACGCTGGCACATCCACTATGCCGGTGTCCGCGTCGGCCTGATCCAGCAACGATCCGGAGCGCCGCCGTCATCTAATCAGTGGGAGTGGCATTGCGGCTTCTATCCCGGCAGCAGTCCCGGTGAACAACGGTACGGCACCGCCAAGACATTCAATGATGCCCGAGCTGCGTTCGAGGCGGCATGGCGAGATTACTTGGATTCGGCTTTTCATGTTGCCAAGTATGCGCGACGGGACGCGAGAAGATGAAATTCAAAGAGGAACGTCCGTTGGCCCATCCTGAAATCGCGATGGCTACTCGAAATTGTAAATGGCATCGAGGCCGATCATGCCGGCCGGATATCAGTCGGCGCGATCAACCATGCATTGAGGCAGTTGCTCTCGGCTGGCTGGAAGCGCATCCGTCAGGTGCCTACGTGAAATTGACCCAAAAGGGCGGATAGGTTTGCGTAGTGAAGTGTACATTCCGGCAACTGAGGTGGGTAACATGGCAGACAATCGTTACTACGGGGTTCGAGTTGAGGGAGCAAAATACGGCGTGGGCTTTGGCTCCGCCCTTGCTATCGCGATATCCTACACTGCCAACCATTCAATACTCTGGGCAATCATCCACGGCATTTTGGGCTGGCTGTATGTGATTTACTACGCACTGTTTCGATCATGATCCTCGCGCGCGCTTACACAAGCTGGGGCAGAAGGCGAAGGGGAAATGAACCGCTGATGCCAAAACAAAAACCATCCCTCCGATCAATAGCTGATGCCATGGCGGGCGACGCCGCCGGCTACGCCCTTCTGGCACCTCCCGAAGAAAGAGATGATGTGATCGCCAAAGCAAGGTGCGCGGTGGAACAACAACCCTGAAAAGCTCTTGTCCTGATGCCATGCCGCGATATTCATCTAGAATCAGAAAAGGTGGGCTATCTCAGCCGAGCGCCCCTACGGGATTCCCGGATGATGATGCGGCGCGGAGAGAGGCCGGGGCATGTCTGCCGACATGGGCGGGATTTTGCTGGCGATTTGGAAAATAACCCTGAGTGGCAAATAGAAGTCACCGACGAATCCGGCAAGCCGATCTTCCGGCTGAGCCTCCTTGCGGAATCGATGAGGTAAGGCCGCCTCAGGCCGCTCACGTACTGTCATCGAACCTTGGCATGTCCCTTGCAAGCTAATCGGTGCTGGGGATTTCAGGGCCCAGATTGATACACAACGCCGCTTAGCGATCATATTCCGCTAGGTGGCGTTGTGCGCTTCCAGGAACGCTGCTCCAAATGGACGCGCGTTCGACGTGTATCGGATGCGTAGCTCGGCGCGAGGCTGAAAAAAGCGCACGTAACGCATATCCCAGGACGAAACCGGAGACAAATAACATCGAACAAAACGCGAGCGTCTCGATTGAATTGCTCATCGCTTTTGCGCGGCCCTCCTTGCAATGACTGTCACGCGAAATCAGAAAGCGGCAGCAACTAGGCTGCCAATCCGCATCGTATCACCGGGTTGTGACGATCCAACGAAGTGTGTCGGCTGGACACCGGCACTGTGCATGTAACCCGGACTGGTATCGAAGCGCCGGGATCGGCCCTATCGCGCTGGCCGGTCGCCGAATTGGATCAAGGAGAAGAAACCGCAACAATCCTGCGATGAGCAGGGTTAGGGATTCGTTCTGACAGTCGGGCGGTTCGTCCGACGGCGGGGACCGTGCAGGCCGTGCTGCGTGCCCTCGCCGCGCGACCCGCCGTTCTCCGCCGGAAACATCATCGCCGTCGTCGCGGGCCTGCCGTCATGTGGCGGCGGTTTGCGCGCTGATGAGCCGGTGCTATCTTCCGCGCCATGTCGAACCAAGACGTCACCGGATGAAACTTATCGGAGTAGCGAAATGTTCAGACTGTCCCTGATTATGGTTGGTTGCATATTCTCCACCGTCGCGTCCGCGCAAGAATGGAAGCCGGTCCTTGAGAAATGGCGAGCCTGTGCCGATGCGGCGGCGGTACGGTACGCAAAAAGCACAGAAAGTGCCCCGGTGGTTGCACGGTTAGCAATCTTGTCTTGCGTAACCGAAAGAAAAGCAGCTTTGGAAGCTGTCAAACAGGTTGAAAGCGCCACTTTTACAGAGGATTACATTGATACGTTGGAGCGTAGATATATTGATATTCTTGCTGTCAGGGTCATGGAAATGCGATTACGTTGAGCGTTTCGATCTCAGCACCACCGACCTGCAACTTCCACGGCAAGCCCGGAGGGCGGCGGCCGCGCGGCGTTTCTAACTGGGAGATAATCTCATGCCTAACCAACCTAGTGAACCGAACAAAGCGACGACACTGCCCACGCACTCTAAACCCTACAAGATATCGGTGACCCTTCTCATCATTCTAGGAACTTGGGGGATTGCTATCGCTATGTTTTTTTATTGGGCTAGTTTTTATGACTAGTGCCCACTGCATCTGTTGCCGCCGGACCAAATGTTGGACAAATTCGACTGGGACAAAAAGCAGTGAGCATTGTTGTGCGTTTTGGGCACTCCGAGAAACGAGGCATCGTCTCGCATTTATCGAATGAAAGAAAACCCCGCCCGCGCAGGGAGGCCGCACAAGCGGGGCAAAGTTCTGGCAGCGCAGGTTCAGAGGCGCCACCGATTAGATCGTAGCAGCGCTGCGTGTCTTGAAGCCTGTGTCAGATCGACGCTGAAGTGACGAAAAGACCCACCCTTCCTGCCAGGCTCGTTAGCGAATGCACCTAATAGATTGCATTTACTCCGTGCCGTCTGTGCAGGACGTAACACTGGAACTCAGATCGCAATTTGCCTTGAGATACCGTCATGCGCTTGGCATTATATTTGATCGTAGCAGCACTTGTTGCAATTCCCGTCCTTCAAGGATGGCGAAACGGAAAAATCAGTGTCGCGGGACGAGATGTTTCTAAAGCAAAGAGCCCACTTTTATACTGGAGTTCTACGTTGTTCGGAGCGGGCGTCGCCGTCGCAATTGCGATCCTCGACATTCTGAAAAATGGTTAGGCCCCCGGCGGTTGGCGATATCACATGAATAAATCGAGGCAGCGGATATGAGGTCGCTTTCAATCCTAGGTGAATGGATCGGTATAAGGTCGTCGATTATGATCGCCTGACTAATTGCCGTCTTCGCGGGGACGTTCAGTCCTTGTTGATCTCTGCGGCCAAACCCGGAAGCCGGTTGCTCATCACAGCACCCCGCCTTGCTGAAGTGCTTCAGCGCGACCGCGATCGGACCATTGACAGGGTGCATGATCGTTTCGGGATCAACGCCGTGCTGAAGGCAGAGGCATTGGGCATTGGTGTTCCTGGGTTTCCCAGCATTGGCTTGATGGCCTATCGTGGGAAGTCCAAGCTTGGCCGGATCGATCAAGACGAAATGACCCACGACTTCAGTAAGCGATCAATCATCATTTTTATAATCGTCATGATCGCGGCGACTGCCCTCACGGTTGAGGGAACGTACTATGTCCTTGAAAAAATTGTGTTCAAAGATGCGAACGACCCGATCGTGAAGGCAGGCGGGCTGACTCCAGTCCAGAAGGAGGTCGGAAAGGCACAGTGACAAACCCTGCCCTACGTTCAATCGGTCGGACAATGCCGTCATTGACGACGGCCAACCGGTCGGTCCGCCACCTTCTTCAAAGTCAATCCACTATTTTTGGTAGGTTGCGAGGACAATTTGAAATTCTATGGTCCTCGCAGTCGTACGGTTTGGTCCGCTGGACTAACCCCCCGCCTGGCCATCCGCGTGCGACTAGGGGTCGCCGCTTCGCAAGAGGCGGCGGCCCTGTCTCCACCGCAAGGCGGTTTTGCTGCTATTTTCTCGTTGGAATGAACTTTCCCGGTTTTGGAAATGCCTTTCCGCTCTCGAAGCGTTCGAAGGAAACTCAAGATAGAAATAGTACGGAGAAGAGCAACAGATCGTGAACTGGAATAGGACGGGCCTGCAAAATGCAAAGGACAACACTCAAGCTTCAAGCTTTTGCACTGATCGCCTTTTCCGCAGCATCGTCATCGGCTGCATTCGCGGAAAACTGTAAGGCTCTCCCATTTGGACCGGAGAAAAAAGCCTGCGTCATGCGCGAGCACCCCGATATGTTCGAAGCTAAGCAGGAACGATGTCGTCAGCTTGCGAGAGAGCGCGGCGATACTCCGCGAACGGGTACAGGCGCGGGCGGCATGAGAGAATTCGTTCAGGACTGTATGCGCGGCAAACAACAATAATAGGGCGTCGGCGCCATTGGCCTCCAAGGCGGCCTTGGGTGCGGGTCTGGATCGGGTCCGTGGTCTGCCGCGCATCAAGCAATTCCCGATTTCGGACAGTCGAGCTGGAAACCAAATCTCTTGACGGCTCCGGGACGTTCTCGCCCCGCATCATCTGTCAATTGGTTGGGGTCAAGTCTGGTAGGACGGCAGACGTTAGGCTCACATGAGAACCTGATTCAGCAAATGCAGGCATTTTAGAAGCTTTGAATGGTCGCTCTCCCCTTGAACGACATTCTCGGCAGACGGCCTCAGTTCTCACCGAGCGGGGGCGTCACTAGCTCAAGCCAAGAAAAAGGTACCGGGGCACTTGGCCTCGGTCCCCTGATTCATTTGCTGCGAGCGTCAGGTAATGCCGTCGCCTAGCTCAGTGCTCTTTCCAGCGAGGGGAGAGAGCGCCTCGGCGCTGAGGCTTAGTAGATTACGCTGGCGCTGTGGTTGGAGCAGCGATCCTTTCCTTCAGTTCGGTGCAGGTCTTGCGGACCTCCGCCGTCATCAGCGAACAGTCCTCGATCTGAATGAAGATGCGCTTTGCTTCTTCGCGGTAACGCTTTGCAGTTTCCTTCATCACCTGGGTTGCGGCCAGCGCATCGCGGGTCATCGCCTCGCATTGCTTGACGCGTTCGATCAGCTCCGCGCCCATCGCTTCAATGTCTTTCGCTGCAGCTTCGTATTCGCGGACGACGGCTTCCGCCGACAGCTTGCCGATCTCCGTCGCCCCATCGCGGTGCTCGACATAGTCCGGTATCGGCAACTCCGGACTGCGCATCTCAGGCGGCGCGAAATTGACAGGACGCGACTCGTGGATGAGCGGTCTCTTTCGAACCTCTGCCTCGATCTCGCGTTCCAGACTAATTACGCTCAAGCCTCGTTCCGTTGACTGAACCATTACTCATACTCCATTGGTTAAAAAATCAGCACTCGCAATCGAGCTGAATCAAACTCCACTCCATTGGACGAAGAGAATAACGCTAAAGTTCTCAACGCCATACCAGACGTATTAGGGCCGTACGTAATTTAACTTAGGACATTGGGGCTTAAATAGGGACAGCATAACGCAGATTTAAAAAAGGAAAGGACCTCGGCCGGGGGACAACTAGCACAACTTGTGCCAGAATACGGCACCTATCAACCAACTCGTCAGGACGGGCTTTATGGCAGGTGAACTGAAAGACCATCGTATTCCCGTAATGATGGCCGCAACAGACGTGGCCACCATCGATGAATGGCGACGATCGCAGGAAGATCTGCCGAACCGTTCGGAAGCTATCCGCAGGCTGGTCGAGCTGGGGCTGAAGGCGAATGGATATCAGGCGCCAAGGTGGAACCTATCACCCGGTTCCAAGGGACAACCACCGAGCGAACCGACTTAGCCGCCACACGTTGTTCCAAATGAAAAGCGCCGTCTGCGGTGAGCGAACGAGGCTGGTCACAGGCCGGCTGGTCGTACGCTATCGCGGGGGGAAAGTCAGTCAATGAGATGATCGCGAAGTGACCCCGCAGCAGGCGTGTGGTTTTCACCTACCGGCAGGGCCTTTCACGGGATCGCCGTATCGGTAGAAACTATAGCAATATCATATACTTGCTTTTTCCAACGAGTGTTGTATTTGGGTGACGCTATTTCACAATGAATCGTAGTACTTTCTCGTCATGAGTTGATGGACGTGGCGCTCGCGCTTGGGATTAACGCTTCGGGACTAAGTGAAGCGAACAAAAGCTGGAGAAATACAATGAAGAAGTTTTTGCTGGGTACACTTGGTCTCGTTGCAATGGCAGCTCCCGCGGTCGCCGCTGACCTGCCGGCGCGGACCTACAAGGCACCTCCGATGGTGGCACCCCTCATCTACGACTGGACCGGCTTCTATATCGGCGCGAACGGCGGATATGGCTGGAGCAATCGGTGCATCGACATCACTGCGGTTAACGGGATCGGTAACGCCGCCTTCGCTGAAGGTTGCAGGAGCGCCGGGGGTGGAGTGTTTGGTGGCCAGATCGGCTACCGTTGGCAGGCCGGTCAGTGGGTGTTCGGTCTGGAAGCCCAAGGCGACTGGGCCAATCTCCGGAACTCGCGCGACAGCCTCCGATTCCCGGGGGAAACCTGGAAGAGCAACATCAATGGATTGGGTCTCTTCACGGGTCAGATTGGCTACGCCTGGAATGCAAGTCTGCTTTATTTCAAGGGCGGCGCTGCGGTCGCCAACGCGCGGAATGATCTTTTCACGACGGTTGGTGGCGTTGGAATTGCGTCGGCAGAACGGACAGGTTGGGGTGGCACGGTCGGTGTTGGTTGGGAATACGGCTTCTCGCCGAATTGGACCGCCGGCATCGAATACGACTATCTCTTCCGGACCAATAATTCCAACACGTTCTTGACGCCGACGCTCACGCCCGTCACCGCCGTTTCCGTCAACACCAGGTCAGATGTTAATATGATCACGGCGCGTATCAACTATCGCTTCGGCGGACCGGCTGTGCCTCATTACTGATATACTCTAGACTACGTTTCTCCAGTAAATTAGGCCGGCAGAAATGCCGGCCTTTTTGTTGAGCCGTCGTCCGTTGGGCCCGTAAAATTAGTCAGCGGAATTCCCAAACGGCTGCCACCCCCGCTTTCAGTCATGCCTCGCCGACAGCGATTTCGCTCAGCGGGTCGAATACTCCACGACCCCAGTCGCGGCGAGTAGAAGATGATTATTTGGACCCTGCGGTAGCGCTGGCTCCCGAGTGGTTTGAAACATCGGCACGACACGGGAACTACTTTTCGGGCGTGCGGTTATCCCGGCTGGATCACGTAGTCCGCGCTGGTCCGTGGTCCAGGCACGGCACCCGTCTCACCCTTGCCCCTAGGCCCAAAGGCGGGGCCGTGCTTCCGGGCTTCACCGTGTCGCAGCAGCGCCGGCACATCCCCCGAGCCTCGGCGGTGTCCGCGTTCGTTATCCGGCCTTGAGCCCTCGTTGGCAGCGCCAAATTTTAAGGCTGTTTGGCCGGCGGCTTGGCACCCATGGCGGGCGGAAGGGTCCGACGCGCGAAGCTTCCGGACGACACACGTCGGACCCAACCAAACCGTGAAATGAACGCCCACGGTGTGGCCGAATCGAGCCTAGCCAAACTTCGTGGCAGGACTTCGGATTAGCCGGGCAGATCCAGACCAGCGGGACCCGGAGGGCAGCGGAACCAATCGCAGCCATTTGCATTAGGTTTCATTATACCAGCCGAGACGACCTTAATGACCGATCAGCAAATAGCGCTGCAGGCTGTAAGCGAAGCCCAGCGTATCCTCGAAGAATACCTGGAGCCGCGACCCCACAATGACGAGCTCATCCTCGACAGATTGTTTGAGGTGCTCGAACGAAACGACGTCGTTGCCGCCGTCAGTCGGCTCCAAGCCGCAAACGCTAACCGACGCATCATGAGTTAAAATGAGTTAAAGTGATTTATCCTGGCGTTCGGGCAATGACGGAATTCGCTGGCACTGGCCTCACGGCTTGTAGCCGGAGGTCAAAGCGAGCATTGGTGGCCGATCTAACTGTCGGTCAACTCGCGGCCTTTTGGCGATCTTTTTGTTTGCGGAGTCGGCGACCGTACAGACACAACAATTACGTCGGCAGTAGCCTTGCCGGTCCGGAGGGGCCGGCCATGAGCAGACAAAAGTCAGTTTCAACGCCGTCGGCACGAAACATTGTCCGACGTTACCGACAATTGCTGCGCCTGAGGGAAGCAGTTCAGCTAGCGGAGCGCTCATCCATCCGAATAGCCCAGCGCTTACACGCTGGGGTGGCGTTAAGGGCGACGTCCGGCTATCCGGCCCGCACTTTGCGCCACCTCTAGAAATCACCCGGTCTTCAATTCATCGCCTTGGGCACGATGGCTCTGCATGAACAGAGATCCGCGAGCTGTGGATTTGACTAATCTCAGGTTAGCGTTGGCAATATTCGCCGTGCGACTTGATGCCTTTGAAACCCGCATCAAGGCCGGCCGCTAAACGTCAAAACGTTTCATCGCACTCCGTCCGATCCAGGGTTTGCGAAAAAGAAAGTCTCGGCAATGATGAGCAGCCCGCTAACTGAAGATTGTCAACGAAGGGAACGGGAACGTTACTGATCTCGCCCCGAACCGCGCGGCAGACGATTTGCATCGTCATAGGGGCTGCATGAGATTTCTTGGGCGGCGTTAGGCCCAAGCGGCGGAATCCTTTTAGCCCTGTCCGTCCCCAAGGCCGTATTCCCGATAAATGGTCAGTGGGTCGAGGTGGGGAAACAACCTGCACTTTGCCTGCGCTAAATGCAGTGTGACCGTGCCCGGCTCGCATCCGGCGGCCAAAAGCTTCCTGATATCGTCCATATGTGTGCTCGGTTGGTGTTTCGGTGGAAGCTGCTCCAACGCAACGAGCGCCGTTGCCAGGGCTTCCGTAATGACCCATCCGTCGCGGCCCGTGATTCCCTTTTTTGGCATCCAGACCATCCTCCGGTCTCTTCGGGAGCGCCCTACTGTTTTATCGCGATCCAGCTGCCGATGCAGCCGTCGGATCGATTGAATGTTCCGGCGCCCGTATTCCCTGACAGGCGTCCCACCGCGGAAAGGGTCATGCCGTTGCCGGCGCCGACCGAATGCAACGTGCCGTCCGGGCCGACCTGGCCGCTTCCGCCCTGAATAATGATCCTTCCGCCGGTGATGATCGCGGGCAACGTGCCGGTGTGCGAACAACCGGCGCTGGTGAATGTCCATGCTCCGTCAAAATTATCGCCGTCTTGCCGCGGCGACGATCGAGGCGCTGGTTCTGCGGGTCGTTCCGTGTCGTTCCTCGGACCGGACAGCGACCTTTCGGTGTCACCGATGCTTCCGCCGGTAGAGCCGGACTGTGCGAATGTCCGAACGGCGCTGGTCGCGACAACGAGCGAGGCGCCGAGGAAAGCTGCCATCAGACAAAAACGAATGTCGCGACGCATGGCGTTGAGCTTCCGGTGGTTGGCGCTCAGGACGTCCAACCAAAATCGCGCTTGTTGCCGCGATCGTCAAGCGTGTACGCGCGCTCTGGCAGCTTCGGGAACACGTAGTGGACCGGCTTGTCCGCTCACGGAGACACCTCCCTGACGAATAAAAGAATGATTGGTCGAGCCGAACCAGGCCAAAGCTCGCGATTTCATCGACGTGAGCAGCCTGGCGAGGATAAACGGTTTCCATTTCGGCATTGTGTGGGATAGTTCACAATTGCCGGTCGACACTTGAGCTAGGTTGCTGCATTCAACGCGCGAGGACTTGCCATGAGGCTGATCGGACGATTGTCGGTAATTGCGGTCTTCTCACTTTGCTTCCAGGCGAGTTTCGCGCAAAAGCTGGTCGACCCGAATGCTGTTGCGCCCGAGTATCGCGAAGCTGCGGCAAAGCGGCGTGCCGAGCAAATCAGGCAATTCGAATGCGCCCACAAGGCCGATGCGGCCAAGGTGCTACCCAGAGATCGAACCGCCCATATTACGCGTTGCTTGGAAAGTGACGGTTCGGTTATTTCTGATCAGTAGAGCCGAGTTTGGTAAAAGCGAGCGCTCACGCTCCCTTCCCTTTGTGAATTAGTGCCGCAGATCGATCCTCGGTGGCCGCTGCTGAACGAATCCAGCAGCTGGTAAAACTGCCAAGACGAAGCGGAAAAGAAGAATCCATTAAGATTTGCTTAAGTTCTGTATTTCATGCTCTTGTTATGAGAGTCGCAATGGCCATGGTGGTTGCTCTCCTCATACTCAATTTTGCGGATGAGCATTTCAACAACGCCCGCTACACGCGGGCGGCAGCGGTCATTATTTCTCAGATCGTAAGGTCATTCGGCTAGCATCGCGATCCCCCGGATCGGCCGAGCGCTTCCGGTTAACCCGCAATGCCCGCATCAAGCTTAACAACCGAGTTTCGTTGCGACGCCATCTGCACGCGCTATCAATAAAATTACCGGACAATTTCCCCACGTCCGGGCCCACAGTGGCAAAGCCGTCAGGCGATCATATTCCGCCAGGCGGCTTTGTTTTTGTGTCTGCCGGCCGCCGATGAATGATGCGCGATCGATATTGCTTGCGCCTTGTGAACTGGTTCGCATTCCGCCCGCGCATTCCCCGCCCGAATCCAGGCGGCGCGGTAGACGCTAGCCCCGGCTGTATCGCGAACACAACTGCTTGACGGATGACCTGTTGGCAGTGAACTATTTGACGCTGCACAAGGCGGACCAGACCAGCGGCAAGCAATTCCCCGCAATAGTATCGCGGTTTTCGCTTCATCACGATGGATCAGTATCTGTGACCGGCCACGAACTGAAAAAGCTTCGCCAGGATATCGGTGACGCGATCGGCAGAAACCTGACCGCTGCTGAAATGGCGAAGCTGTGTGGCCTCGCGCCGGGTAACGGCGCCGACACAATACGCAAATGGGAGGTCACCGGCCCCAGTGGGCCGGCCGCCGAATTGCTGCGCATCCTGGCGATGGCAAGCGATCGTCACCCGATCCTCGAAAATTTCAACGTCTTCGACCGGTTCAATATTGACGAAAAAGAAAGGCCGGCGCGCAGGCAGGCGTTCCGGGAAAACATGCGCGACGAAATTCGCCGGCGTCTCGGCTGACCTCGCATCTAACGTGTGACCGCCGACGCCAAGCTGCTTGCTTTGGACGGCCGCCAGCTAACCCTCGCTGCACTGAAATCTGCTCCGCGTCCTGTTGATAACCCGCTGCCTCGTATGCGTGCGGCGTGACAGATACCGGCGACGTGTTATCGACGGCAGAGATGTCTCGCTCATGACGGATAGGACCACCATGCGGATCACTCTCGTCGGCTCCCGCCATTTCGGCGTGACGACACTGAACATGCTACGGCAACATGGCGTCGATATCGCCAGGGTCGTCGTCGCCGATCCCGAAGACCGGCTCGCCGCGGCCGCCCGCGCCGCTGGCATCGAGGTCACCGTTCAGGCCGATCCCAAGGTCGTCATCGCCAAGGAAATCGCCGGCGGCACCGATCTGATCGTGACGGCGCACAGCCACGCGCGTATCAGCAGGGAAGCCCTCGCCTCAGCAAAATTCGGGGGTATCGGCTATCACCCCTCGCTGCTGCCGAGACATCGCGGCATGGCGGCCGTGGAATGGACGATCCGGGAAGGAGACCCAATCGCCGGAGGGACCGTGTACCATCTCGCCGACCGCATGGATGCCGGCGCAATCGCCGCCCAGGAGTGGTGCTTCGTCAAAAAGGGTGAAACCGCTCGGGAGCTGTGGGAGCGCGCTCTGGCGCCGCTCGGTCAGAAGCTCCTCGGTGAAGTCATCGACTACGCGACCACCCACAACGCCCTGCCGGCCAAACCACAAGACGAGCAATTTGCCACCAATGCGCCGAGCCTGTCGGAGTAAGAATATACCACTGGGGTCCCACGCGCGCAGTATAGGGGGCAAAATGAACAGACAAATGTTCCCGCCCCGGAACTAACCCCGACGTCAAATGTTTGATCTAAAGGGATCTTTTTATGTTGCCGCGGCGCAGCAAACTTTGAACACAATGTGACTAAATAAGCCGCATCATCACACACACAGGGATTTTGATTCATGCGCTACAACCGCATTTGTACTATGTTTCTTGCTTCCGCCGCCCTCACCGCACTTGCCGCCGCTCCTGCAGCCGCCCAGACGCCCTATGACGGGCTTTGGCATGTGACGATCGTGACCAAGGCTGGTTCCTGCGAACCTTCGACGCACTCGACGCTGACCGTAACGGACGGTAAAGTCTCTGCCGCTGGCGCCGACGTTTCCGGCAGCATTGGGCGCGAAGGACTCGTACGGGTCTCAATCGGTGGTGCATATGCAAACGGCCAACTCAGTGGCAACGCCGGGTCGGGGAAATGGAATGGGGCATCTGCAGGCGTGGCGTGCAGCGGTCGATGGGAAGCGTCGCGTCAATAATACTGACCGAACAGTTGGCGCCCTCTTTGCCGTCAGACGGCTGATATTGGCGGTTGCCACGTTATTCGTGGCATTCGTACCCAGCTCCGCAAGCCACGCGCAATCGGGGCCGTTCGCAGGCATGGCCGGCAACTGGTCCGGTGGTGGAACCGTCACCCTCGACGACGGTTCGACCGAGCGAATTCGATGCCGTGCCAGTTACGCCGTCGGCGCCAATGGATCGGGCCTCAATCAGACCCTGGTCTGCGCCAGCGACAGTTACAAATTCGATCTGAGAAGCAATGTCATCGCGGAGCGCGGATTGCTTTCGGGGACCTGGAGCGAAAGCAGCCGAGGCGTCAACGGAAACCTCGAGGGCCGAGGCAGCAACGGCAATTTTCAGGTGGTCGCGAGTGCGCCCGGATTTACCGCCAGCATCTCATTGACGACACGCGGCAACCGGCAGTCCGTCATGATCAGAGCCGAGAGCCAATTCCGCGGCGCCTCTATTACGTTGTCTCGCTCGTAGCTCGTTTGATCCGTCCGGCTCCGGCTAGCTTGCTTTTGGCTTGGCCAGCCGAGCGGCGGTCTCCTTGATTGTTTTTGCGATCAACAGCGCCTCTTCCTTGTTTAGCGCGAAATCCTGAACGCCTCGGTGGGTCGTCAACGAGAGCACCATGATTTCGGGCTGGTTCTCGGGCCAACCGGTGGCGAAGGCTGTTACAAAATCTGCGGATGTGGATCGCGTTGCCATCAGGAGAGGTCCTTCTGAAAATTTAGGGTTGTTGCTGTTCGCAACGGTCGATGAGTGCGTAAGACATCCGCAGCCCACTCCATTAATTGCGAACGCAGCCTAGACGCCCGGCACGAACGCGGTGACTTCAATCTCGACTTTCGCGCGGACATCGACAAGCCCCGAAATGTAGAGCAGCGTTGAGGGCGGGAAATTTCGCCCGAGCGTCTCGCGCCAGGCCGCACCGATACCGGCACCAGCGGCCTCGTATTCGCTGCGGCTGGTCAAATACCAGGTAAGGCGAACGATGTGCTCCGGGCCGCCTCCGGCCTCTCCGAGCAGCTTTATGATTCTTCGCAGGGCCATCCCGACCTGCCCGGCCATATCGGATTGATATTCGCCCTTCTCGTCGCCACCGGTCTGGCCAGCGAGGACAATCCATCGGCCGGGACCATCGACCGCGACGCCGTGCGAGAAGCCACGTGGCTTTGCCCATTCGGCAGGTTGCAAGGTACGCATGAGCAGGGTTCTCCAGGTTACCAAGGTCGTCGTTCCGGTTCGCTCGCTTCTCTGACGCCCCGGAATAACGGACAAGATCGGCCGATCCTTAGCACCGATCGCGCGGACACTCCCATATCGAATTGATCCGCGCATCGCTGCATCCGCATATTTGCACGTTGCAAATCCGGGCGAGGTCGCCGATACCGGCAGGCCTTCCCAGTCCTTTCGCGCTTGCAGCATGTCTGACACTCCCCGTTGATGGACCGAACACCTTCCAAACCGAGGGCCGCGCTGTGGATGACGGGCTGGCTCGCTCTGATGCTGATCGTGGCGATCGCTGGCCGTGAGACGACGCGCGAGCTGAACGTGTTTCAGATTATGGAGGCGCGCTCTGTCCTGGGCTTCTTCATGCTGTATCCCCTGATCCGCTTGAGCGGAGGATTCGAAGCGATGAAGACGTCGCGGCCGCTGCAGCATGTCGCGCGCAATCTCATTCATTACGCCGCGCAACTCGGCTGGTTCTTCGCGCTAACGCTCATTCCTTTGGGTCAGGTGGTCGCGATCGAATTCACCATGCCGATCTGGACGGCCATCCTTGCCGCTAGTTTTCTCGGTGAGCGGATGACGATCTGGAAGATTTCGGCCATTGTGCTCGGCGTCGTGGGCGTCGTCGTCATTGTTCGACCTGCGGCCGGTGAAATCAATCCGGGCCAACTCATCGCGCTCGGCGCAGCCGTGGGATTCGGCATTTCCGTCGCCATGATGAAATCCCTGACCCGCACCGAAATGACGCTGGCGATCATTTTCTGGATGCTTGTAATCCAGTCCGCGGCCGGATTTTTTCCCTCTCTGTACGTCTGGAGATGGCCTTCCGCGTATGCCTGGGGCTGGCTGGTCGTGATCGCGTTCTGCGGGACATTTTCCCACTACTGCATGGCGCGCGCGATGCTGTACGCAGATGCCACCGTGGTGCTGCCGATGGATTTCCTGCGGGTTCCGTTAGCCGCCGCGGCCGGTTGGCTGATTTACTCGGAACGGCTGGACATGTTCACGCTGCTTGGTGCGGCGCTGATCCTTACCGGCAATCTTTTGAACCTCAGGGCAGCCGATCCGGTTTCTGTGCGCGCCGGAGCCTGACCGGAACGCCGGGGCGGCTTGCGGCGGGATTCGTTTGTGGACGATGATTGCGGCCGGCTGTGATCCAAATCACGCGGGATTTCGCATCGATTGAATACTGTCAAGTGCAGCCGCCAGCTGTGGCCGAAATTCGGGCAATGGCATATTTTTGGCGTGATATGCGGTTTTTTCGTGTAACCTTGTCCCCAATGTTACAGCCGATGACGCTTGATTCCACCAGGGGATTTCAGATGCGCTACCTTACTGTGGTTCTTTCCCTGATTTGTATACTGTTCACCGCGCATGCGGCCAAGGCCGACCGCCGCGTCGCCTTTGTCGTCGGAAACGGCGCCTACAAAAATGTCGCGCAGCTTCCCAACCCGCCGGTTGACGCCAAGGCGATGGCGAGCGTGCTTCGCAATGTGGGCTTCGAGGTCGTCGAAGGCACCAATCTTACCCGCGATAAAATGACCGAGCGGCTGCTCGAATTCGGCAAGAAGGCCCAGGGCGCCGACGTCGCCGTATTTTTCTACGCAGGCCACGGTATCGCCATCAGCGGCACCAACTATTTGTTGCCGGTCGATGCTGACATCAAGTCGGAAATGGACGTCAAGCTCGGCGCTGCGATCAATATCGATCTCACGCTCGACCAGACCATGAGCGACGCCAAGGTCAAGCTCGTGTTCCTCGATGCCTGCCGTGACAACCCCTTCGCCGCGAAGATCAAGTCGAATTCCGCTACCCGCAGCGTGTCGGTGCAAACCGGCCTTGCGGAAATGAAATCCGGCGAAGGCACGCTGATCGCCTTCGCGACGGGCCCCGGACAGACCGCGCTGGATGGCCAGGAAGGCACCAACAGCCCGTTCACACGCGCTTTGATAGCCCATATCACGACGCCAGGCGTCGAGATCCAGCAGGCGATGACGGAGGTCCGTGCCCAGGTCAACGAAGAGACGAATAAGGGCCAGCTGCCGTGGGGACACACCAATCTCATCGGTGCGGTCTACCTGAACCCGACCGCGGCCGCGCCGGCTACCTCCGCTGCTCCGTCCTCTTCCGGCTCGGCTGTTGCTTCAGTTTCCGGCTCTACAGACGTCGAACTCGAGTTCTGGCGTTCGGTTAAGGAATCGAACAAACCGGAGGAGCTCAACGCTTATCTGACCAATTATCCCAATGGTCAGTTCAGGTCGCTGGCGCTGGCCCGGATCGCCTCGCTGGAAAACGGTCCGTCGACTACGACCCGCAACCTGACCGCGGGTATCGATCCCGCTACCTTCACCGAGGACGCTAACCAAACCACGGAAGACCAGATCGGCCTCGACAAGGGACTGCGCCGCGACGTGCAGCGCCGGCTGAACGGTCTTGGTTTCGATACCAAGGTGACCGGAAAGTTCGATGAAACGACGCGCGCCGTCATCACGCGCTGGCAGGCCGCGCGAGGCTATCCCAAGAGCGGCTTCCTCAACAAGCTGCAGCACAAGGCGCTCCTGGCTGAAATCGTCGCAACGACGCAAACAAGCTCCAGCGACAACTCTGGCGATAAGCCAGTCCGCCGCCGAAGCAGTGGTGGTGGCGGCGGCGGAGGCGGTGCAGGCGGAGGCGGCAATCGTGGCGGCGGTGGCCCCGATCTCGCTGGACCCGGCCGCTTTATCGGCGGGGTCGTGGGCGGCATATTTGGACGCTGATAATTGCGATCCGCCGAGTTCGACAATTCCAACCCGCAAAAAGCCCGGTTCACCCCGGGCTTTTTCATTCAGGCCTATTCATTTTGTGCACTCTGCGTGCCCCTCCGTCAGTTTCACCATTCTGTCCCCGCCCGAGGTCAGCCGGCACATTTCCACTTCCTTGCCGGCCGGGACCGGCTTGGACGCAAGTGATTTGCGGATTGTTATCGTATTTGGTCGTTGAGAATTTGCAGGTGACGATACAGGAGGCGTCTCTGGCCAGCGAATTCGTCATCAGGATGCTGGCTGCGTCCTCCCCGGGCAAGATCATGCAACTGAACGGCACCGATTCCGCCGACGCCGGGGTCGGCACAAGGTCGATCAATAACAAACCAGGGACGATGACAAGAACGAGCTGGAAATCGACCGGGCGCAAATGCATCGATCTGCCGAGCCTGCTATTTGCCCGCCGCTTTTCTCAGCGCGTCATTGATGCGGTCCTGCCAACCCGGACCACCCGCCTGGAAGTGTTCGAGAACGTCCTGATCGATCCGCAGCGAAACCAGTTCCTTCACACTCGGAAGCGCGACCTGTTTTGGCGGCAGTTCCGGAACCTTCGTCGTTGTTTTCTTGAACGCTGCCTCGGCTTCGGTACGCGCATCGTTCAGCGTCCGCGGCCGCCGTGGTGGTTGAGACATCACTGTGCTTCCTGTCGTGAGTAAATCAAATCCCCTCAAACAGCGCCGTCGACAGATAGCGCTCCGAGAACGAAGGAACGATTGCAAGGATAATCTTGCCAACGCTTTCGGGCCGCTTGGCGATCTGAAGCGCAGCGGCGATCGCGGCGCCCGAGGAAATTCCGCCGGGAATACCCTCGTTACGCGCCAATGCGCGAGAGGTTTC
The DNA here is from genome assembly GCA_963732455.1 of uncultured Alphaproteobacteria bacterium. GTDB lineage: Bacteria > Pseudomonadota > Alphaproteobacteria > Rhizobiales > Xanthobacteraceae > Bradyrhizobium. The sequence continues at coordinate 380,489 of CAVSZM010000015.1, forward strand.
GATCGCGGTGGCGCTGTTGATCTTGACGATCTCGTCGATCACCGAACGGTCGAGGATGTCGGGAATGAATCCTGCGCCGATGCCCTGAATCTTGTGCGGCGAATGCTGCCCGCCGGAGAGTACCGGACTTTCCTCGGGTTCCACCGCGACGATCCGCAATGAAGGCTTTCGCGGCTTCAGCACCTGCCCCACTCCGGTGATAGTGCCGCCGGTACCGACGCCGGCGACGAAGAAATCGATATTGCCGCCGGTGTCGTTCCAGATTTCTTCCGCCGTGGTGCGGCGGTGAATTTCGGGATTGGCGAGGTTCTTGAACTGCTGTGGCATCACCGCGTTGGCCGTCGTCCTCACCAGTTCTTCGGCCGCGGCTATCGATCCCTTCATTCCCTGGGCGGCCGGCGTCAGAACGATTTCGGCGCCGAGGAACGCCAGCATCTTGCGGCGTTCGATCGACATCGACTCCGGCATCACCAGTTTCAGCCGATAGCCGCGAGAGGCGGCGACGAAGGCCAGCGCGATCCCGGTATTTCCCGATGTCGGCTCGATCAGCACGGTGTCGGCATGGATCACGCCCGCCTTCTCCATCGCGATGATCATCGCTGCGCCAATACGGTCCTTCACGCTTGCCGCGGGATTGAAATATTCCAGCTTGGCCAGAATTGTCGCGTGCGCCCCGTGCTGGTGCGGTATTTTGCGCAAACGGACGATCGGCGTGTCACCTATCGCATCGACGATGCTGTCAAAAACTCGTCCTCGGCCGGGACAGTGCACTGCACTCGTAGCTGACGACGCGTCCATGACAAACTCCTGCGGTGGCAATGTGCGTGAAGTTAGAAGCTGTTCTGCCATTAGGGGCAGCTTGTGGCGGTGCGCAAGCCGGAACCCGGCCGACCAAATATTCGCTGCATTGCAAAATTTTTGAAAGATCAAATAACGTAAAACCTACGCATTTGTGTTGCGACATCGTCAAGTAAATAGGAGTATGTTAGACTTCAGTCTTAGATCGCAAGGAGGTCCACGATGCCAGCAGTTGCTGCAGTGCTGTCGACCGTCGCGCCCAACCCCGACCCGCGCGGATGCGATCTGCCGACCTGCCCGGTTTGCGCGGATTCGATGGTGGCTGCGGAAGCGTCAGCTTATGTTTCAGACAACATCATCAGCTATCTCTGGACCTGCGATACCTGCGGTTACGGTTTTGTGACCAAACATTCGCTAAGACGATTTGCCTGTAACTAAATCTTGATGGCGCGTTAGCGAGGCGTGATGTCGCCCGTCGCCCATTCTGCGCGCGTGCGTTCGCGAAAACTCTCGAATGTTCCGAGTGAAATCGCTTCCCTGATGTCGTGCATAAGGCGCTGGTAATACGCGATATTGATTTCGGACAGGAGCATTGCCCCTAGCGTCTCGCCCGACTTTACGAGGTGATGCAGATAAGCGCGCGCGCAAGCGCGGGTAGACGGCCATGGGCTCTCCTCGTCGAGCGGCCGCGGGTCGTCGGCGTGGCGGGCGTTGCGCAGATTAATCTGTCCGAACCGCGTGAACGCGACCCCGTGGCGTCCGTTTCGGGTCGGCATCACGCAATCGAACATATCGACGCCGCGCGCAACCGCCTCCAGCATATCTTCGGGTGTTCCGACGCCCATTAAATACCGCGGACGATCCGGCGGCAGGATCGGCGCGACCTCTTCGATCATGGCGAGCATCACCGATTGCGGTTCGCCGACTGCGAGGCCTCCGATGGCATAGCCGTGAAAACCTATCTCAACCAAGCCTCGCGCGCTGGCGTGGCGGAGTTCAGGCACATCACCGCCCTGGGCGATGCCGAATAGCATATATCCCGGCGGCGCAACCTCGAACGCGCGCTTGCTGCGCTCCGCCCACCGCAACGAAAGTTGCATCGCACGTTCGATATCGCCGCGGTCTGCCGGCAGCCTTACGCATTCGTCGAGCTGCATGGCGATGTCGGAGCCGAGCAGCCGCTGCACCTCAATCGCGCGTTCGGGCGACAATTCAAGGCTCGCGCCGTCGATGTGTGAGCGAAAAGTCACCGCGCGTTCCCCGACCTTGCGCAATTGCGCCAACGACATCACCTGAAAGCCGCCGGAGTCGGTGAGCATGGGGCCATTCCAACCGGTAAACGTCTGCAGACCGCCAAGGGCGGCAATGCGTTCGGCGCCCGGCCGCAGCATGAGATGATAGGTATTGCCCAGCACGATATCGGCGCCGGCATCGCGCACCTCGCGCCAATGCATGCCCTTCATCGCGCCTGCGGTGCCGACCGGCATGAAGGCAGGTGTTCGCACCGGACCATGCGGCGTCGTCAGTGCTCCGGTACGCGCCTGCCCGTCACGGGCCAGCAATTCGAAATGATTGGCAGATGTCATCAGGTGGACTTATCACGAAACAACAGGCAGGCGTCGCCATAGGAATAGAACCTGTAGCCGCTATCGATCGCATGGGCATAGGCCCGTTTCATATTATCGAGGCCGCTAAAAGCCGATACCAGCATGAACAGCGTCGAACGCGGCAAGTGAAAATTGGTCAGGAGAATATCGACCGCACGAAAACGATAACCCGGCGCGATGAAAATCGCGGTCTCCCCCGTGAACGGCTCGATCGTGCCGTCTTCCGCGGCGGCACTTTCCAGAAGCCGCAGCGACGTCGTGCCGACAGCGGCGATGCGGCCCCCCCTGGCCCGTGCCGCATTCAGCGCTAGCGCGGTGTCGCGGGAAATGCTGCCCCATTCGGAATGCATCTTGTGCCCGGCCGTGTCTTCCGCCTTGACCGGCAGAAAGGTCCCGGCTCCGACATGCAGTGTAATGCGGTGAATCCCGATACCGCGTTCGCGCAACGCCGTTTCCAGCATGGGCGTAAAATGCAATCCCGCCGTCGGAGCCGCGACGGCGCCTTCGTTGACCGCAAACATGGTCTGGTAGTCGGCGACGTCGCGCTCATCGGCGGCGCGCTTCGAGGCGATGTATGGCGGTAACGGCGGCGCTCCCAGATCGGCGATGGCCTGATCCAGCGCGGGCCCATGAAATGAAAACGAAAGCGTGATCTCACCGTCGCCGCCCTTGTGCTCGACCTGCGCGTCGAGATGGCCGAGAAGACACACCCTGCCCTCATTGCCGAAGCGCACCACGTCGCCCCGCGACAGCTTCCTTGCCGGTTTGACCAGCGCTTGCCAGCGCGAGCCATCCAGGCGCCTGATCAGCGTCGCCTCGATCTTTGGTTCGGTGTCGCGGCCGATGCGACGGCCCTTGAGCTGGGCCGATATCACTCTGGTATCGTTCACCACCAGCTGGTCGCCGGGCTCAAGCCATTGCGCGAGATTGGCAACCATGTCGTCGCCCCGAGTGCCGTCGGGCCGCACGATCAGCAGCCGCGCGGAATCGCGAGGGCTTGCCGGGCGCAGCGCTATGTTACCGGCAGGAAGTTCGAAGTCGAAGAGATCGGTGCGCATGCTTGTCCGAGATTTGCTCATCTTTGCGATACGCATAGGCGCGTCGCAGCGGAGCTGGCTCCGGCATCGACGGGGTGACGTCATTCCGGAGGCCGCCCGGCGCGCGGCAATCCGGAATCTGCAGATGTTAACGCCGAGATTCCGGGTTCATGCTTCGCATGTCCGGGAATAGCGGTTTGCGGATCAGGCCGCGTCCAGGGCCATGCGGGCCTTGACGATCTTGTCCGGGTTCTGCACGGGCTCGCCGCGCTTGATCTTGTCGACGTTCTCCATGCCTGACGTCACCTTGCCCCACACCGTGTACTGATTGTTGAGGAACGATGCGTCGTCGAAGCAGATGAAGAACTGGCTATCGCCGGAATCCGGGCTGGCGGCGCGCGCCATCGAGGTCGTGCCGCGCACATGCGGCTCCTTGTTGAACTCAGCCTTTAGCTTTTTGCCCGAACCGCCGGTGCCGGTGCCCTGCGGACAGCCGGTTTGCGCCATGAATCCTTCGATCACGCGATGGAACACGATGCCGTCGTAAAATCCTTCGCGCACCAGTTCCTTGATCCGCGCGACGTGGCCGGGTGCGAGATCGGGCCGCATTTCGATAATGACCGGTCCCTGCGTGGTTTCGAGGATCAAAGTATTTTCGGTGTCAGCCATGCTCTCTTCTCTACGGGTTGGGGTGAACGTTTCCGATTTCGAAATTGGACGGCGAACGGCCGGCCGGCAACGGCTCCGGCCATTGCTTCGGTAAATGGCATCGGCGAGCAGCGTTGCAGCGCCTCCATCACGGCGATGCGGTACATCAACCGGTCGTTGTCGGTAGCCTGTTCCGATTCGTAGGTAATCTTCGGATGGCCAAGGATCTCTCCGGCCCGGTTAAAGCTTACGATCACGGTAATGTCGATACCGGGATTAGCACGGGACGCCGGCGGCGGTTTCCAGCATGTGCTCAACCTCGCAAATACGTCCTGGATGGTATTGACCTGCTGCTGTTCGGCCTGCCCGGCAGCACTGAACAGCCCAATCAGCATCGTCGCGGCAAACGAGATGAGCAGGGTGCGACGCCACGTCACGGCGCCTCACTTAATGTCGGATGCGACCTGCACCTTCACCATCTTGTCGGGATCGGTCACCTCGCCGCCGCGCGATCCCGGCGGGGCTTTCTTGAGTTTGTCGACCACGTCCATTCCTGACACCACCTCGCCGATCACGGTGTACTGGCCATTCAGACTGGGCGCATCGCCGAACATGAAGAAGAATTGCGAGTTCGCGGTATCGACGCTGTCGCCGCGCCGCGCCATGCCGACGACACCGCGCGTGAACGGCACATTGGAGAACTCCGCCTTCAGGTTCGGATATTTCGAACCGCCGGTACCGTTGAAGTTCTGGCCGTCGCCGGTCTGCGCCATGAAGCCATCCATGACGCGGTGGAACGGCACGTTGTTGTAATAGCCTTCGCGCACCAGTTGCTTGATCCGCTCGGCATGCTTTGGCGCAAGGTCGGTTCGCAGTTTGAAGACGATGCGGCCCTTGGTGGTATCGATGACGATCGCATTCTGCTTGTCGAGGTTGGCAGGAAGCGGTTGCGCGATCGCGGGGGCGGCACAAATCAGCGCGACGATGAATGCGAGAGCACGGATCATGAAAACTCCAGATCGGGTCGAGGACAGAGACTTTTGTTGGCGGGTATTCTCATCGCAGACCCGTTCTCACTCTTGCGGAACAGGCGATCGCGTCTTGGCTAGCGGGCGAATTTCTTCTTGAGGCTGGCGGCGACCAGCGGCGGCACGAAAGCCGAAGCGTCACCACCCATGGCTGCGATTTGGCGCACCAGTGTGGCGGTGATCGGGCGGACGGCCACCGAGGCCGGAACGAACACCGTATGCACGTCGGGCGCCATGGTTTCGTTCATCCCGGCGATCTGCATCTCGAAATCGAGGTCGGTGCCGTCGCGCAGGCCGCGAATCATGATGGTTGCACCGTGTTTTTGCGCTGCGGTAACGGTCAGATTGTCATAGGTCGTGCAATCGAAGGCGCAGCCGGCCTTTGCCGCTACCGGCCCAAAAACCGCCCGGACCATGTCCAGACGCTCCCCGGTCGAGAACAGGGGCTTTTTGCTGGAGTGCACGCCGATTGCGACAATCAGCCGGTCGCACAGGCTGACGGCATGACTGACCACATCCAGATGGCCATTGGTGACGGGGTCGAATGAGCCGGGATAGAGGGCGATGCGAGGCATAAACCCGTCTACCCCGCCCGGGGCGGCCCTGCAAGCCGGGGCGGTTCCCGGCCGGTCGAGCGATTACGTCTATTTATTTCGAGCCTTGAGCTGAACCAAGCACGGCCTGCCGCGTCTCCTCTGCAAGCCGACAATGTTTCGTGCCGCGGGTGGCGACGAAACAAATCTGCGGCGGGATGAAACCATTTTCGGCCTCGGCGAAGACATCCGGAAACGGGCGCTGGGTACCTATCAACCAACGAAACGACGGGCCGCAAAGGCCCAATGACAGGGGACCGTCACTGATGATCAAGGCTCTTTCAGCCATCGCTATTGCTGCGTTTCTCGCCGCCGCCCTCGCCGTTCTTCCCGGATTTGCCCCACAGGTCGAAGCCAGCGTTCCGCGCGTGCTCGCCAAGGGCGACCGGCTTGATGTCCGCCAGGCAGGCCGTGATTGCTCGCAGCAGGCCTGGCCGAATTTCGAAGCTTCCTGCCTGCGCGTTGCCGGTTCCAAGTCCACGATCCGGGAAGCCCGGCTGGTCACCGCCGACCGCACGCCATAAGGCGCGCCGCCGAAATCGGATAGAATTTTAAGTTGATTGCAATGGAAGCCAGGCCGCCGCCCTAGCTTCCATTGCCGTTTTCGGCGTCCTCGCCGATATGCTCGACGGACACCACATGCTCGTCTTCGGCGGTGTCGAATACGATGACCCCCTGGGTCGAGCGGCCGGCGATCCGGATGCCTTCGACCGGACAGCGAATCAACTGTCCCCTGTCGGTCACCAGCATGATCTGATCGCTATCCTCGACCGGGAATGACGCCACCAGCTTGCCGTTGCGGTCGTTCACCGACATCGCAACGATGCCTTTGCCGCCGCGGCCCGTGGTCCGGTATTCGAACGACGACGAGCGCTTGCCGTAGCCGTTTTCGCTGATGGTCAGCACGAATTGCTCGCTTGCGGACATCTCGACATAGCGCTGTTCGCCAAGTTCGATGGCGCCCGAGGCGTCTTCGCTGTCGGTCCCTGTCTCCTCTTCGGCGCCGCCGCGCCGCACCGCATTGGCGCGCCGCAGATAGGCCGCGCGCTCCTCGGCATCGGCATCCATGTGGCGCAGGATGGTGAGCGAGATCAGCTTGTCCCCTCCGGACAACGCGATGCCGCGTACACCCATCGAGGTGCGACCCGTGAACACCCGTACATCGGTGACGGGAAAGCGGATGCACTGGCCGCCGGCCGCCGTCAGCAGCACGTCGTCGTGCTCGGTGCAGATCTGGACGTCGACGATGGCCTCGTCGTCATCGAGCTTCATGGCGATGATGCCGGAACGCCTGACGTCGACGAAGTCCGACAGCTTGTTGCGGCGAACGTTGCCGCCGGTGGTCGCGAACATCACGTCGAGATTGGCCCAGGAGGATTCATCCTCCGGCAGTGGCATGATGGTGGTAATGCGCTCGCCCTGCTCCAGCGGCAGGATATTGATCAGCGCCTTGCCGCGAGCGTTCGGCGCCGCCACCGGCAGGCGCCAGACCTTCTCCTTGTAGACCTGCCCCCGCGACGAGAAGAACAGCACCGGCGTATGGGTCGAGGCCACGAACAGACGGCTGACAAAATCCTCGTCGCGGGTCTGCATCCCCGCGCGGCCCTTGCCGCCCCGTCGTTGCGCGCGATAGGTCGACAGCGGCACCCGCTTGACGTAGCCGGCATGCGAAACCGTTACCACCATGTCCTCGCGCTGGATCAGGTCCTCGTCCTCGACTTCGCCTTCATGCTCGATGATGACGGTCTTGCGCGGCGTCGCGAATTCCGACTTCACCGACGCGAGTTCGTTCTTGATGATCGACTGTACGCGGGCCCGCGAACGCAGGATGTCGAGGTAATCGGCGATTTCCACCGCCAGTTTGTCGAGTTCTTCGGAAATCTCCTCGCGTCCGAGCGCGGTCAGCCGCTGCAGGCGAAGATCCAGAATGGCCTTGGCCTGCTCCATCGAAAGCCGCGCGGTGCCGTCTTCGGCGAGCCGATGGCGCGGGTCGTCGATCAGCGTGATCATCGCCGCCACGTCCTTCGCCGGCCAGTCGCGCGACATCAGGGTTTCGCGCGCGGTGTTCGGATCGGGCGAGGTCCGGATCACCCGAATGATCTCGTCGATATTCGCCACCGCAATCGCCAGACCGACCAGGATATGGGCACGGTCGCGGGCCTTGTTGAGCAGGAATTTGGTGCGGCGCGTCACCACCTGTTCGCGGAAGGAGATGAACAGCGTCAGCAGGTCCTTCAGGTTCATCACCTGCGGCCGGCCGCCATCGAGCGCGACCACGTTGGCGCCGAAATTCGTCTGCAGCGGCGTGAACCGGTAGAGCTGGTTCAACACGACATCCGGCACGGCATCGCGCTTGAGTTCGACCACGACGCGGAAACCGTCGCGGTCGGATTCATCGCGCAGATCGGAAATGCCCTCGATCTTCTTCTCGCGCACCAGTTCGGCGATGCGCTCGACCATGGTGGCCTTGTTCACCTGATATGGAATTTCCGAGATGACGATCGCTTCGCGGTCCTTGCGGATGGTGTCGATCGACACCTTGCCCCGCATCACGATCGAGCCGCGGCCGAGATGATAGGCCGCGCGGATGCCCTGGCGTCCGAGGATGATGCCGCCGGTCGGAAAATCCGGTCCCGGAATGATGTTGATGAGCTCATCTATACTGAGCGCGGGATTGTCGATCAGCGCCACGCAGGCGTCGATCACCTCGCCCAGGTTGTGCGGTGGAATATTGGTCGCCATGCCGACGGCGATGCCGCCGGCGCCATTGACCAGCAGGTTTGGAAACTTCGCCGGCAGAACCGTCGGTTCGCGTTCGGAACTGTCGTAGTTGGCCTGGAAATCGACGGTGTCCTTGTCGATATCGTCAATCAGCGACTGCGCGATCTTGGTCAGGCGGGATTCGGTGTACCGCATCGCGGCGGCCATATCGCCGTCCACCGAGCCAAAATTGCCCTGCCCGTCGATCAAGGGCACGCGCATGGAAAATTCCTGCGCCATGCGGACCAGCGCGTCGTAGACCGACTGGTCGCCGTGCGGATGATATTTACCGATCACGTCACCGACGGTGCGCGCCGACTTGCGATACGGCTTGTTCCACTCGAAACCGTTCTCGTACATCGCATAGAGGATGCGGCGATGAACCGGCTTGAGGCCGTCACGGGCATCGGGCAGCGCCCGCGCCACGATCACGCTCATCGCGTAATCGAGGTAGGAGCGCTTCATCTCATCGAGGATGGATACGGGACGAATATCCGAGGGCGCCGGCGGCTCTCCGGGTTTCGTATCTTCAGTGTCAGACAAAGGGAGAATCCGGTCAGTTTTCGCTGGGAATCATATAGCGTATCGGGGGCGTCCAAACCACTCCTAACTGGTCCGCGCACCGCGGTTTTTCCCTTCGTTTTTCCAGAGACTTACGCGGTGATCGGAGGGCATCGCCGAGGCCGAGAAACCCGGCCTTGGAGAGGCCTGTCGGAGCCCCTTCCTTAAGCGGGGTTCGCGTCGCCAAGCACGGCATTTCCAGCGCCGCTAAGGACCAAACACGACGGTGTGTATGATCCGCCCCGGGAGCAGCGTGAACAGCCCGGCCACAACCAGAGCGCCGGAGAAAATAAGGATCATGATGCGGCGATGATTTGCGACCCGATGATTTCGCGCTCGCCACACGCCGAGCGGAAGCATGAGCAGGGTGAAGATCGTCAGCAGATGGATCGGGCTCCAGTGACCTAACAGCCGGATCTGGTGAATCCAGAACGAACTGATGGCGACTGATGCCATCAGACAAACCCAGATCCAGCCGATCGTGCGATGCGGCAAGGTTCCCTTCGGCGCGGCAAATTGGACCACGCCGAGCGCGAAGGCGGCCATTGCCGCAAAGGCATGAAGGGGGATCGCGGGAGCTGCGTTCAGCAGCGGCGCAAGGCTCATGACGACTGTCCCCGGATTTTAGCCCACGGTTCGGACGGCGCCCCGATGTTTCATTTTCGGATATTTACAGAACTAGCATCGTGTTAATGTCATTAACATGATGCTAGGCCCGGCCCGAGCCGGCTGCTTCCCTCTCAAAATGGTATGTCGTCGTCCATGTCGCTGTTGCGGGCCCCAGCCGCGACGGCGCGGCGCGGCGCGGCGGCTGACGGACCGCCTGATCCGAAATCTCCACCTGAATCATCGGACCCGAAACTGCCGCCCCCGCCGCCGCTGCGGCCATCGAGCATGGTCAGTGTCGAGTTGAAATTCTGCAGAACCACTTCTGTGGAGTATTTTTCGACGCCGCTCTGGTCGGTCCACTTGCGCGTCTGCAAGGCTCCTTCGATGTAAACCTTGGCGCCCTTCTTCAGATACTGCTCGGCGATCTTGCACAGGCCTTCGTTGAAAATCACCACGCGATGCCATTCGGTCTTTTCCTTGCGCTCGCCGGTGTTCTTGTCGCGCCAGGTATCGGACGTAGCGATCCGCAGGTTTGCGATTGGGCGCCCATCCTGAGTCCGCTTGATCTCGGGATCGGCCCCCAGATTGCCGATAAGGATTACCTTGTTTACGCTTCCCGCCATCGCCGCTCTCCACTCTCCACTCTCGAAATACTGGACTGGCCGGACGCTCGGCTTCCGCCTTGAGCTCCGGTATTGCCTTGGGACCACCTCGGACCGACCCTATACGCTCCCCGGTCCTGCAAGCTTGATGATCCCCCGGTTATCCACACATAGCATTCCCCGCGCCAATGTTCCAGTTTTGTTCCTTAGAAAATGTGCAGGAAATCTCGCCTCCAACAAACCGTTGATGGCTCGCAAGGAGCACTGGAAATCGGCGCGCGTTCTTCCTATGTTCCGAGCTCACCCATTGGCGTCCGATCACCGGTTTCCGGCGGTGCGCGCCTGAACGCGGCGCGGTCAACGTGCCTGGAAATGCCGATATGGATGAAGTGATCAGGGCGAAGCGCCAACAGACCGCCGCGTCGGGTATGCGCGCGATAACGATACGCGGTGCACGCGAGCACAATCTCAAGAACATCGATCTGGAAATTCCGCGCGATAAGCTCGTCGTTTTTACGGGCCTGTCCGGCTCGGGCAAATCATCGCTCGCCTTCGACACCATCTACGCCGAGGGACAGCGCCGTTACGTCGAATCGCTGTCGGCCTATGCGCGCCAGTTCCTAGAGATGATGCAGAAGCCCGACGTCGACCAGATCGACGGCCTGTCGCCGGCAATTTCCATCGAGCAAAAGACCACCTCGAAGAATCCGCGTTCGACGGTGGGCACCGTTACCGAAATCTACGACTACATGCGGCTGCTGTGGGCACGGGTCGGCGTGCCCTACTCGCCCGCAACAGGCTTGCCGATCGAGAGCCAGATCGTCTCGCAGATGGTCGACCGGGTGCTGGCGCTGCCGGAAGGCACCCGGCTCTATCTGCTGGCGCCTGTGGTGCGCGGCCGCAAGGGCGAGTATCGCAAGGAGATCGCCGAATATCTCAAGAAGGGTTTTCAGCGCGTCAAGATCGACGGCACGTTCCACGAATTGGCGGAAGCGCCGGTTCTCGACAAGAAATTCCCGCATGACATCGACGTCGTGGTGGACCGCATCGTGGTTCGATCAGACATCGGTCAACGCCTGGCGGAAAGCTTTGAGACCGCGCTGAAGCTCGCCGAGGGTTTGGCGGTGATCGAATATGCGGATGCGCCGCCCGCCTCCCCCCTCCCGAACCCTCCCCCACAAGGGGGGAAGGAGCAGGGTGAACCTGCGGCGAAGAAAGTCGCCAAAATCCACGACAAAAGCGGACCGGAGCGGATTCTGTTCTCGGAGAAATTCGCCTGCCCGGTTTCCGGCTTCACCATTCCGGAAATTGAGCCGCGGCTGTTCTCCTTCAACAATCCCTACGGCGCCTGCCCGGCCTGCGGCGGTCTCGGTGTCGAGCAGCACATCGACGAAGATCTGGTCATTCCCGACAAGGAATTGACATTGCGCAAGGGTGCGATCGCGCCGTGGGCGAAATCGTCCTCGCCCTATTACATCCAGACCCTGACGGCGCTCGGCAAGTTCTACAAATTCACGCTCGACACCAAATGGAAGGATCTGCCGAAGAAAACGCAAAACGCGATCCTGCACGGCTCCGGCGAGGACGAGATCAAGTTCTCCTATGAAGACGGCGTGCGCTCCTACGACACCAAGAAGCCGTTCGAAGGCGTCATCACCAATATCGACCGCCGTTACCGCGAGACCGAGAGCGAGTGGGCGCGCGAGGAACTCGGCAAGTATTTCTCCGATATTCCCTGCGAGGCCTGTCACGGCTATCGCCTCAAGCCGGAAGCGTTGTGCGTCAAGATCGGCGGCAAGCACATCGGCGAAATCTCCGAATTGTCGGTGCGACGCGCCGGCGAATGGTTCGAGACGGTGCCGAAGGCGCTCAACGCGCAGCAGAACGAGATCGCGGCGCGCGTATTGAAGGAAATCCGCGAACGGCTGTCGTTCCTGCTCGATGTCGGCCTGAACTACCTGACGCTGGCGCGCGCCTCCGGCACGCTGTCCGGCGGCGAAAGCCAGCGCATCCGCCTGGCCTCGCAGATCGGTTCGGGGCTGACAGGCGTGCTCTATGTGCTGGACGAGCCGTCGATCGGCCTGCACCAGCGCGATAATGCGCGGCTCCTGGAAACCTTGAAGCGGCTTCGTGACCTCGGCAACACCGTGATCGTGGTCGAGCACGACGAGGATGCCATTCGCCTCGCCGATCATGTTCTCGACATCGGTCCCGGCGCCGGCATGCATGGCGGCCATATCGTGGCCCAGGGCACGCCCGCCGACATCATGCACAATTCAAACTCGCTGACCGGGAAATATCTCACCGGCGAATTGTCGGTCGAGATTCCCGAGCGGAAACCGCCGAACCATCGCCGCACCGTCAAGGTCATCAACGCCCGCGGCAACAATCTGAAAAACATCTCGGCGGAAATCCCGCTGGGATTGTTCACCTGCGTCACCGGGGTCTCCGGCGGCGGCAAGTCGACGCTCCTGATCGACACGCTCTACAAGGCGGTTGCGCGCAAGCTCAACAACGCCAGCGAAGGCGCCGCACCTCACGACCGCATCGAAGGCCTCGAGCATATCGACAAGATCATCGACATCGACCAGTCGCCGATCGGCCGCACCCCGCGCTCCAACCCGGCGACCTATACCGGCGCCTTCACGCCGATCCGCGAATGGTTCGCGGGCCTTCCCGAGGCCAAGGCGCGCGGCTACGAGCCCGGCCGGTTCTCGTTCAACGTCAAGGGCGGGCGCTGCGAGGCCTGCCAGGGCGACGGCGTCATCAAGATCGAGATGCACTTTCTCCCCGACGTCTACGTCACCTGCGACGTCTGCAAGGGCAAGCGCTACAACCGCGAAACGCTGGAGGTGCTGTTCAAGGGCAAGTCGATCGCCGACGTCCTGGATATGACGGTCGAGGAAGCCGCCGAGTTCTTCAAGGCGGTGCCGCGGGTGCGCGAGACCTTCAAGACGCTGCACCGCGTCGGGCTCGATTACATCCACGTCGGCCAGCAGGCCACCACGCTGTCGGGCGGCGAGGCCCAGCGGGTCAAACTGGCAAAGGAGCTGTCGAAGCGCGCGACGGGGCGCACGCTCTACATCCTGGACGAGCCGACCACCGGCCTGCATTTCCACGACGTGAAGAAGCTGCTGGAAGTGCTGCACGAACTGGTGTCGCAGGGAAATACCGTGGTCGTGATCGAGCACAATCTCGAGGTGATCAAGACCGCCGACTGGGTGATCGATCTCGGCCCCGAAGGCGGCGACGGCGGCGGCGAAATCGTTGCCTGGGGTCCGCCGGAAGACATCGTCAAGGCGCCGCGCAGCTACACCGGCAGGTTCCTGGCACCGGTGCTGGCGAGGGCCGGCAAGTCGAGAAAGCGCGGGGCGAGCGAGGCGGCGGAGTAAGGCGGACGGCGATACCTCCTTACGCTGCGTCTGCCGGCCTCACCCGCTTGCGATCCCGGCGCCATTCTCCCGCTCAACGACGCCGATGTCATACTGGCCCTGCAAATCGAGCCAAAACTGTGTTCCCACCAGCGGTCGCTTCATCCTTCGAAACGGCGCTTCGCGCCTCCTTCAGGATGAGGTCGGGTAGTCCCTCATGGAGGTCAGGTAGCCCCCATGGTGAGGAACGCGGCAACGCCGCGCGTCTCGAACCATGAGGCCGTTGCAAGCTCATCTGAATTTGTGCCGCTGTTTGACATAAATCCGAAAGTTGAGCCGCGTGGTGGTTTCGCCCTACGGCCCTGTGCCCGCGCCCAGTACCTCCAGCACAAGCTCCATCGTCATCAGCACCGGGTTGTCGCCGCGCTCAAGCCGGCCCTCGGCGATGCCGCCGAGATGGTCGACCAGCGCGACGTCGAGTTCGGCCTCTAACGCGCCGTTCGCGCCGGGCGCAATCAGACCTGAGCGGACAGCCATTTCGGTAGCGAAGGGCTCGACAATGCGGCCGTCCGCAAAGTGCGCGCCGATGATGCTGCCGACGCCACCATGGAGCCTCGCGCCCGCAATCCTCCGCTCACCGCAGAAAGCCTCCAGCGCGCCCGCGAAATCCTGGTTCGGCCGCAGCCGCAGCGCAAAGGCGCGGTTCGTTCTTTCGATGCCTACGGGCCGATGCGTAACGGGGCCAAACAGCTTGAAATTGGTTTCGGGATCAGGCTCCGCCATGAAGTACGCACCATCGAGACCGAAGGCATCCACTTCCATGGGCTCGGCGACCATGGTTTCTTCGGGCAGGACATGGCCGCCGCCCGCGCGCCCGTCGGCTTCCGTCCACAATCCGTGGCAATGGAAGAAGGGAGCGTGGTCGCGCCGGCCGAACGTCATGGCCCCCATCTTGAGCCGTGTAAGCCCGGCGGGGCGGAAGGTGTCGCTATAGAAGGCCGCGTTCTCGCCGGTCTTCGACAACGCCGGCATGACATAGGCGAAGGGGCCGAGCGCCCCGCCCTTGATATTCAAGGTGCCGCTGGCGAATCCGGCGCTGGCAAAGCCGCGGCGCGCGGCCTCCAGCAGCGGCAAACCTGCTTGAAGCGTAAAGGAGAAAGCGCGGCCGCGCGTCTCCACCCACTGGATGCGTTCGGGCGCGGCCGGGCCGGGCTGCGCGATGCTTCGCATCGTCAACCTGTTTGCTTCGCTCTGTTTATTTTGAAGCGTTTCCTTCACGCGAACCGGTCTCCATTTCGTTCGAAAACGCTTTGGCGGGATCAAGCAGACCCCGCGCTTCGAGTTCGTCGCGCACCAGCCGCTTCGGCACCTTGCCGTAGCCGGACTTCGGCAACGCATCCCAGAAGAAGAAGCGCTTCGGCATCTTGTAGCGCGGCACTTTCGCAGCAAGGAAGCCGGCCATGTCCGCCTCGGTTACCGGGCTCGCGCCCTCACGCGCGACGCAGACTGCGATGCCCACCTCGCCCCAAAACGGGTCGGGCACGCCGAGCACAGCGACCTCTCCAATGGCGGGGTGAGTGAGGATTTTCTCCTCCACCTCGCGCGGATAGATGTTGGAGCCGCCGGATATGTACATGTCGGAGGCGCGGCCGGTGATATAGATAAAACCTTCTTCATCCACATGGCCGAGATCGCCGGTGCGGAACCAGCCCTCGCGGAAGGCTTTCGCGTTGGCCTCGGGGTTGTCGTAGTAGCCGGCGAAGACGGCGGGGCCGATGACGCAGATCTCGCCGGTCTCGAAAGGCTTGAGTTCGCGGCCGTCATCGCCCTGGATCGAAACCTGCATGCCCGTGCGCTCGAATCCACAGGTGCCGATGCGCGCATGCGGCCCGTCCTCGAAATCGTGCAGGGCCGGCGGCAGGACGGTGATATTGCCGGTGACCTCGCCGAGGCCGAAATATTGCACCAGCACCTTGCCGAGCTTCTTCAGCGCCGCCTTCTGGTCCTCGCGGTACATCGGCGCGCCGGCATAGATGATGTAGCGCAGCGATGAACGATCGTAGCGATCGATCGAGGGATGCTCGACCATCATCTTCAGGATGGTCGGCACCGTGAAGATGTTGCTGACGCGGTGGGTCTCGATCAGCCGGAACGCCTCGTCGATGTCGAAACGCTCCGATGAGAGCAGGATGGTCGGCACGCCGCGCGCCGTTTGCACGAGCTGGTGCACGCCGGCGCCATGCGACAGCGGCGCGACAACCAGCGAGGCATCATTCTCCATTGTGCCGGGCATGAGATCAGCGAGATGGTTGGTCACCACGAAGGCCATCTGGCCGTGGGTCAGGACCGCCGCCTTGGAGCGCCCTGTGGTGCCCGATGTGAAGAAGAACCAGCAGGGATCGTCATACTCGACCCCTGCATTCTCGATCCCCGCGCGCGCGTGCGCCGCGATTGCCTCGCTCAGGGATCTCTCGCCGAACGCGCCCTCGCCTATCCGCCAGGTGAAGGCGAGCGCCGGACTCGCCGCTTTCACCGCCGCCGCGTGATCAGGAAAATCGCCATGACAGAGAAAGCCCTTGGCGCCGGAGGACGTCGCAAGATAGGTCACTTCATCCGGCATCAGCCTGAAATTGGTCGGCACCCAGACGGCGCCGAGCCGGAATGCTGCAAACATCGACCAGAACATCTCGTCGCAATTCCTGGAATGGACAAGGATCCGATCGCCCTTGACGATACCGCGCGCGGCAAGCGCTGCCGCGAGCGCCGAAACGAGCCCGTCGATCTCGCGCCAGGTCCAGGATCGATCGCCCCAGACGAAACCGACGCGATCGCCGTGCCGGCGGGCATTCTGGGTGAGCAGATGCGCGAGATTCATGACCCGGCGGGACATTCGCGTGACACCGCCTGATGGCGCGGCCGTGGTGACAGGCCCGGTCATTTTAAGCGCTCCAGAATCGAGACATGATCAGCAATCGCCGCGCCGCTATTGAAGATGCAGGGATGCGCAGCCATCGAAATCGAGCCGGCTTCCCCGGCATCTGTTTTATCGCTATCGTGCACAGAGCAGCAAGCGCAGCAGGTCGCGAAAAACCCTGTCGTATTGCAGCGCCTTGTTGGCCGCCGGTTTGCATCGCCGGGTTACCGGACGTAAATGTCTGGCTGGAATCTTTTTCAGGAAATTGAAGCCATGGCAACCGGCAGCGTCCGCGACAACAAGGCCAAAAGCCGTTTCGAACTCGACGTCGAGGGCGCGGTGGCGTTTGCGAATTATCGCCTCACCCCATCGACCGTTATTATCACTCACACCGAAACCCCGCCTGCGATGCGCGGTCGCGGCATCGCCTCGGAACTGGTGCAGGGTGCGCTGCAACTCATCCGCACCGATGGATTGAAGGTAGTCGCAGGCTGCGGCTTCGTGGTGGACTATCTGCACAAGCATCCGGAGTTTGCGGATCTCGTGGGGTGAACTACAATGTCGTCGCGGCGAATACGGGCATTGAGTGATGTCGCGCTTTCTGTTCGACAGCGTATCTAGGCCCACCTGCACGAAAAAAGGCCCGCGCGAACGCGGGCCTCGGTTTCGCGTGTGAAATCGAGCGGTCAGTGCTTGATCTCAGGCGGCAGTTTGCCGCCGTTCGCGGCGAGCTTCGCCATCACCTGCTTATGCAGCCAGATATTCATGCTCGCGGAATCGTTGCTGTCGCCGGTGTAGCCGAGTTCCTTCGCAAGCTCCTTGCGTGCGGCGAAGCTGGAGTCGATGTCGAGCGCCTTCATCAGATCGACGATCGAGGTGCGCCACTCCAGCTTTTCCTTTTTGGCGGCAACTGCCTTGTCCAGGATGGGCGCCACGTCGACGGTCTTCGCTGGTGCAACCGTCGCGGAAGATGATCCCCCGGCCGACGCACCGGAAGGTGCCGTACCAGCGGCCGCGCCGCCGCTCGCAGGCGCAGCGTCTGCTTTGGTACCAAAGATCGCGCTCATGATTTTGCCGAAAATACTCATCGTTTTCTCCCAATAAATTCAGAGATGGTGTGGAGGACTTTGCACGGCACTTTGCTTCGCTGCCGGCAGCACCCAAGCCGGATCGTTGCCGAAGCTTAGTCCCCTCAGCTGCAGTTGCCAATGCGGCCGACGGTACCGGAAAGACCTTGGCTGCGGCAAAATGACGGCGGAATGACGTCTATGCTTTTGCACCGCGACGACGAAATATTCACCGAAGCGTGAGCGACAGCGCCGATGATTGGGAGTAGGCTGAACATTCAGTTCGCGACATCGCCTGCGTCGGTTTCCTGTTTTCGCGTCTGGCCTGATCGTGATGGTTTCTACGAACGGCTGCTCGCGCTCCTCGCATCGGCGCGAAATCCGGCCGCTGCGGCAAGGGAGATAACGACCATGGCTACACCATACCCAGGCAATGTCACGCCACTGGCTCAGCCTGCACCAGATTCTTCGGCTGCGCCTGTCATCCGAACCATCGGCCTGTCCGACCTGCATGAAGCGCTGCGACTCGGCTGGGAGGATTTCAAGGCGGTGCCAAGCCACGCAATTATCCTCTGCGTGATCTATCCGGTGCTCGGACTGGTGCTGGCGCGCACGGTGCTCGGCTATTCGGTTCTGCCGCTACTGTTCCCGCTGGCCGCGGGCTTTGCCCTGCTCGGGCCCTTTGCGGCGCTGGGTCTCTACGAGCTCAGCCGGCGCCGTGAGAGCGGCGAAAAAGCATCGGCGTGGGATGCGGTCGATGTGCTGCGATCGCCGTCATTCGGCGCCATGCTCGGGCTCGGCACGCTGTTGCTGGCCCTGTTCGTGACCTGGGTGGCCACCGCGCAGGCAATTTACGTGGCGGCGTTCGGCTACGAAGCCGCGGCGGAAATTCCGGATTTCGCAAGACGTGTGCTGACAACCTCGCAGGGATGGTGGCTGATTGTGGTCGGTTGTGGTGTCGGTTTCCTGTTCGCCGTGCTAGCGCTCTGCATCAGTGTGGTTTCGTTCCCGTTGATGCTCGACCGTCACGCCGGCGTCGGTGACGCCATGGTAACATCGCTCCGGGCCGTTGCGCGAAACCCTGTTCCGATGGCGGTTTGGGGATTGATCGTCGCTGTGCTCCTGGTGGCGGGATCTCTGCCGTTTTTCCTGGGCCTCGCCGTCGTCATTCCGCTACTCGGCCATGCCACCTGGCATCTCTATCGCAAGGTGATTGCACCGGATCCCAACCCGCGACCGATTACGCCCCGCCCTCAGCGGGAGCGGCGTTCCGCGGCGGATTTCCCGGCCGCATTGTTTCCGTGGCGGCGCAAGGACGGCGCATAAGCCGCTAGACAAGCATGTGTGATCGGACCGCCGGTTGATTGTTGACCGGCGGTTTGGCATGCAGGCGCTCTTCGTCCGATCTGGAAATCAAAACAGCGCTGAATGTTCGATGCTGGTCTTCGCAGGCGGCGGTAATCGCTGCTACTGGCGGGGTGGGTTCTACGAGACGATCGCGCCTCGGCACCCGACGGCATCAGGGCTGCTTACGAACTAGGCGTTAAGGACTGGAATGCATTTGCGGCGGCTTTGGGGAAGTAAGTTGCACAACAAATCGCCGCTGCAAGCCAACTAATCGACGCAAAGCGTCGCGCGATGACAGGCTCCGCGAGGGAAGCCTTGTTTTGGCCGCGGTTGCCGCTGAAGTTTCACGTTGTCCGGTCATCATGGCGAATTGAATCTGGTGCTGCTGACTCGAATGACCCTCCGTTTCCTTTTCAGAGCATTCGCGGTGAGCGCTGTTCTGGTTATGCCGGGAGCGCCGACGCTTGCGGCATCATGCGGTACCGGCAGCTTTCAGACGTGGCTCGACGAATTCAAAAATGAAGCCGCCGCCAAGGGAATTTCGCAGGTCGCCATCGCATCCGGCTTGAGCGGGGTGACGCTGGATCAGGGCGTGCTGTCCCGCGACCGTTCGCAACGGGTCTTCAATCAAAGTTTCGAGGAATTCTCCGGCCGCATGGTTCCTCCCCGCCTCGCCCGCGGCGCCAACCTGATGAAGCAATATGGTTCGGCGCTCGCCCGCATCGAACAAAGCTATGGCGTGCCCGGCGAAGTGCTGGTGGCGATCTGGGGGCTGGAGACGGACTACGGCGTCAACATCGGAAAATTTCCGACGATACGTTCGCTGGCGACGCTCGCCTATGATTGCCGGCGCTCGGAGATGTTCCGGGCCGAACTGTTGGACGCGTTGCGCATCGTCGAGCGCGGCGATCTCGCGCCCTCGGAAATGCGCGGCGCATGGGCCGGCGAGATCGGCCAGACCCAGTTCATGCCGTCGTCCTATTTGAAATTCGCCGTCGACTTCGACGGCAACGGCCGCCGTGACCTCTTGCGCAGCGCGCCTGACGTGCTGGCATCGACGGCGAACTACCTGGCCAGTTACGGCTGGCAGCGGGGCAAGGAATGGGAGCCCGGCAGTGCGAATTTCGCGGTGATCCAGCAATGGAACAAGAGCGAGGTCTATGCCAGAACGATCGCGTTTTTCGCCAGCCAGCTCTCGCACGCGCCTTGAATTGAAGCCACCTAACTAACGGGCCGATCGCCCGGCGCGATCGGCCCGTCGCCAGGATTATTTCGTCATGCCCGCGTGCATCGCCTTGTTTAGATGCATGGCACATGCGCTCATCTTGCCGCCGAGCATCGCGTCCTGCGCCTGAGCGATTTCTTTCTGCGCCATCGTCTTGCCCTCTCCGTCGGGCATGGCTTCGATCGAGGATTCGGCTTTCGCCAGGTTTTCGCCGCTGCAACCGCCCATATTCGCGGCAGATGCTGGAATGGCTGAGCATGTAACGGCAACCATTGCGGCTGCTCCAAGTAACTTTTTGATCATGTTACTTTCCATTTCTGTTTAGGCAGATCGGGCGTCATTGCCGGACTGCGATGCAATTGTTCGCCGTTTGATGGACATTGCGGAATGAATTTCGCGCGACACAAATGTGATGAGCACCAGACGCAATGCCTCATGCGCAATGACGCTTGTTCATTAAGGGCCGGTAACGAATTTCTAGGCACTGACCTGAGAGGACCGGCCCGGCCTGAACCTGAGAGCTCTTTTCCCACCGCCCGTACTGAGGACCACCCGACAAACCGATCGCCGCCAGGGGCTTCAGATAGCTGGCTTGCGGCCCGCGCGTCGGGTCAGGGGCTGAGCGGGCTCTGGCAAGGCCCGGTGCAGGATCGGCTTTAAAAGTGCGGCAGAGGCGCTCGTGTTGAGAACCGACGGTTCGCCGCCGGTTCCAGGTTTGAATAATAATGAATACACATTCATTTGGTGAGAAACGCATGCGAATCGTGCATAAGGAAGCAGCCTTTTTGCCGAAAGCTGATTAAGATCAGCCGACCCCAGGTCCCGGATTCTTGATTTGAGCTCCGCTAAAGCCATTTTTCGGTGTGGAGACCCGCGTCTTATCGTTTCGATAATATAGCAATCATTTAGATACATTGGCCAAGTCTGGCCGACGATCGGCACTAATCCGTGGCCTCCGCAAGCTGCTATGCTGAAGAGTTAATCGATTCTTACCAAAGCCATGCATATTTAGATTAGCTGCACCGCACCATAGGAACTTCTGATGCGAGGAATCTCGCTCTATATTCATTTCAACGAGGAAGCTTCCTCCAAGGGCTAAATCGTAACTACAAGGAGACTACCCATGTTGCTCTCGCTCATCCGCATGATCCAGGCGTTCCGGGACTATCAGCGCAATGTCAGCGAACTGTCCCAGCTTAGCGATCGCGAACTGGCCGATATCGGCCTTGATCGCTCGGACATTCCGCGCGTTGCAGCCGGCACCCATAACGGCTGATTGATTTCAGCCTGCTAAGAACGGATAACGCCCGCCTCGCCGCGGGCGTTGTCGTATCTGCAACCCGCCAGAACCCGCGCCCGCCGCATTCCACGACGACCGGAAACGCGCTACGTCTGTGGCTATGACAGGCACCAATTCCCCCTCCACGTCGGTACATATCGTCGGCGCCGGCCTCGCCGGTTCGGAAGCGGCCTGGCAGGTCGCCAGGTCGGGCATCCGCGTTGTTTTGCACGAGATGCGCCCCCACCGGATGACCGAGGCGCACCGCACTGACGGCCTCGCCGAACTCGTGTGCTCCAATTCGTTTCGCTCCGACGATGCCGCCAACAATGCGGTCGGGTTATTGCACGCCGAAATGCGCCGGCTGGGTTCGCTGATTATGCGCGCCGCGGACGCCAATCAGGTTCCCGCCGGCGGCGCATTGGCAGTGGACCGCGACGGATTCTCGGCCGCCGTCACCAAGGCGCTGCACGACCATCCCCTGATCGAAATCCAGCGCGCCGAAATCGACGGTCTTCCGCCGGCGGATTGGCGCAACGTCATCGTCGCAACCGGACCTTTGACATCAGCGCCATTGGCGGACGCAATCCGCGAACTCACCGACGAAACCGCGCTGGCGTTTTTCGATGCGATTGCTCCGATCGTGCACAAGGATTCCATCGACATGTCGGCAGCGTGGTTTCAGTCGCGCTACGACAAAGTGGGCCCCGGCGGTACCGGCGCCGATTATATCAATTGCCCGATGACCAGGGAGCAGTACGACGCCTTCGTTGATGCGCTGATTGCGGGCGAGAAGACCGACTTCAAGGAGTGGGAAACCAGCACGCCCTATTTCGACGGCTGTCTGCCGATCGAGGTCATGGCCGAGCGCGGCCGCGAGACGCTGCGTCATGGACCGATGAAACCGGTCGGGCTCACCAACCCGCACGATCCGGCCGTGAAGGCCTACGCGATCGTGCAGCTGCGCCAGGACAATAAGCTCGGCACCCTCTACAACATGGTCGGCTTTCAGACCAAGCTGAAGCACGGTGCGCAGCAACGCATCTTCCGCACCATCCCCGGACTCGAGAAGGCCGAATTCGCCCGGCTCGGCGGACTGCATCGCAATACTTTCCTGAATTCACCGAAGCTGCTCGACAGCCAATTGCGGTTGCGCGCGCAGCCGAGGCTGCGTTTCGCCGGACAAATGACGGGGTGCGAAGGATATGTGGAATCAGCAGGCATCGGGCTGATTTCAGGTCTCTATGCCGCGGCCGATGCACGCTCGACGTCGCTGGCGCCGCCCCCCGCAACGACCGCGCTCGGATCGCTGCTCGGTCACATCACCGGCGGCCATATCGAAACCATCGACGCCGGCCCGCGCTCGTTCCAGCCGATGAACATCAATTTCGGATTGTTCCCGCCGCTTGCCAGTCCGCCCACCCGAAATCCGGACGGAACGCGGCTGCGCGGCAACGACAAGACCATCGCGAGGAAACAGGCGATCAGCGCCCGAGCGCTGTCCGATCTCGATCGCTGGATTGCCGATCATCTGCAGATTGCAGCGGCGGCGTGAGCATTTCATGAGATTGCCCCGGGATGACGCCGCAACGCTGTCGGCGCGCTGGACCGAAGGTGTATTGCTGAAGCGCGACGTGTTTTCCACGGTCGAGCGGGGCCGCTTTCGCGGCGATAGCGGCGAGGTAGATGCGGTGCTGCGCCGGCTCGATCAGGTGCCGTGGTGGTCGTATATCCCCGCGCGCCATCTTTTCGCGCGCGAGCGGCGCGCGCTGGAGCTGGCGAATGGCCTGCACGTCGGGCCGGAACTGCTGTGGGCCGGACGCCAGGTGCTGGTGCGTGGCTTCATCAATGGGGTCGCGCTGCACCTGGCAAAACCGTTCGGCGACGCCGCCTATTTCCGATCCGCCAAGGAAGCGCTGCGCAAGCTGCATCGCGCCGGCATCTGTCACAACGACCTAGCCAAGGAACAGAACTGGTTGCGCGGCGCCGATGGCCGCGCCTATCTCACCGATTTTCAACTTGCGGCCTGTTTCAGGACGCGCGGGCGGCTGTTCCGAATCGCGGCTTACGAGGATCTCAGGCATCTGCTGAAGCACAAGCGCAGCTACGCGCCGGACGCGCTGACGCCGAAGGAACGAAAGATTCTGGCGCGCAAATCGCTGGTCGCCAACGTCTGGCTCGCGACCGGCAAGAAAGTTTATCGCGCCATCACCCGCGGACTCTTCAACTTTACCGATCGCGAAGGCGGCGGGCGACGACTTGTCAATGACGCCCCGCGGCTGGTCGATCTGATCAGGAAAAACCCCGCCGTCCGCGATACGGCCATCGTCGCATTCGCCGACCGGCGCACCGGTGTCGGGCTTTACGCCTTCGTTGAGGCCGACCAGACCGCGCTCGAAGCGCAATTGCAGAGGGAACTCGGGGCGGCGAAGGGTGTAAAACCACCCGAGCATATCCAGGTGGTGCAGGCATTGCCGCGCGACGAAGCAGGAAACCTTCGCACGGAAATCCTGCAACTCGTTGCAATGAACCAGCTCGATCTGATCGAACCCATGATGACGAGTGAGGCGGACCGCGCATTCCTGAAAAACATTCTGGAATCGCGCAAGAATTTGCGGGACCGGTTTAATTTCGAGGCTGCCGATCTGGCGCCGTCACCAACGGACGTCGTCACCCGCGAAGGCGGGTGATCCCCTATTCCCGTGTATTGGTGATACAATCGGGAAGGTTCGCGTCAGCTGCCGCCGCTAAATACGCGCGACCGCGACGCCCGCCACAACGTCCACAAGGTTCGAAGCCGCGATGTAACAAGGGGCGTGAACGGATTGCTGTCCGCACGCGACATCCGTTCCAGATCGCGGTTGACCAGCGCCAGCGGCAGAAAAACCGGTCTTACGTCCGGCGGCACGCTCGGCAGCAATGCGAAGGCCGTCATCAGATGTTCCCGCGCTTCGCCAATCAACTGATTCAGCGCCGCACGAAGTTTCGGCGTCTCGGTACCCGCGAACACCTCTTCCATCCCGCAGCCGTGTCGTTGAAGCAGTTGCAGCGGCACGAACAATTGACGCCGCGAGGCATTGCGCGGCAATTCCGCCATCACCTGCGCGATGCCTTGCGCCAATCCGGCGTGGCGCGCGAGGTGCTCGATCTCATCTGACTGCCACCCGGAGATTCCTGCGCCGAGCGAGAACAGCGCCGATGAAGTGTCATGGATGTAGCCTTCCAGCGCCGCCATGGTCGGCATCGGGTCGTTGTAGAGATCGAACTGGTGCTCGTCGATCAGCCGCGACAGCCGCTCGACCGGCAAGAGTCCGCTGCGGATCGCCAGCAGCAGTTCGGCCGCAACCGGATTGCCCTCAATGCCGCCATGACCCGCGCCCGCGAGCGTGTCGGTCCACCATTGCAGGCGCATTTCGCCGGGCAGCGGCTGGGTCACATGCTCCCGTACGCGCGATATTTCGACATTGAAGGCGTACATCGCCAACAATGCGCGCCGCTGCGCAGCCGGCACGAACAACGTGGATGCATAGCGGGCAAAATCCTGGTTCCGCACCAACTCGGCGCAGAAGCCTGCGGCATCCCTGCCTTCGTCCGCGCCGCTCATGGCACCGCGATCAGTGCCGCCGCGACGCGACGCCGCTCGCCGATCATGATGTTGTAGGTGCGGATCGCGGGACCGGTCAGCATCGCGTCCAATACCACGCTGACCGCGCGCAACGCCTCACGAAGTTCGGACGGAGGCAGCCAGACATCGGCGCCGGTTCCGATGATCAGCGTATCGATGCCATTGGCCGCGGCGAATACGCGGGCCAGCGAGACCCTGTCTATATCCTCAGGCCTGGCGACCGGCCACGCCCAGATCGCATCCGGCAGGCACAGCAAGGAGCCGCGATGTGACATTTCGGCGAAGGCGAATCCGCCGTTGCCGTAAGCATCGATCGGCGCCGACCTCGGAAGATGCGGAGCGTCCGAACGGCTCGCCATCGTCACTTTTTTGAAGGCTTGTCCGGCACGTCGGCCCGGTTGGTGCCGACGCCTAGATAGATCAGTATCGGCGCCGCGATGAAGATCGAGGTGTAGGTGCCGACCAGCACCACGCCGAACATCATGACGGCGGTAAAGCTATGAATGGCATGGCCGCCGAACAGCAGCAGCGCCAGCAACGCCAGCGTTACCGTGACATGGGTGATGATCGATCGCGACAGCGTTGAATTGATGGACTCGTTGAGCAGTTCCGGCATCGGCATTTTCTTGTAGCGCCGCAGCATTTCTCGAATCCGGTCATAGATCACGACGGTGTCGTTCAGCGAATAGCCGAGAATCGTCAACAGCGCCGCGATGCTGGTGAGATCGAAATCGACCTGCGAGATCGACATGAAACCGATGGTCAGCACGATATCGTGGACGTTGGCGATCATGGCGCCGAGCGCGAACTGCCATTCGAAACGGAACCAGAGGTAGATCAGGATCGAAAAGATCGCGAGCATCAGGCCCAGCATGCCGTAGGCCAGGAGTTCGCTGGAGACGCGCGGCCCCACCACTTCGACGCGGCGATAGTCGACCGCGTCGCCGAGCGCGCCGCGGACCTTTTGCACCGCCGCCTGTTGCGCGGCGTCGCCGCCGGGCTGTTCGGCAACTCTGATCAGCACGTCGGCGGGACCGCCGAACTGCTGCAACTGGATATCGCCGAGTCCCAGATTGCTCAACGTCGCACGCATGCCTGGAATATCGGCGGTGCCGGATTTCGCTTGTACTTCCAGCAATGTTCCGCCCTTGAAATCGATGCCGAAATTCAGCCCGTGGGTAAAGAACAGCGTGATCGCGAAAATCGAGAGCAGCGCCGAGATCGGAAAACTGATGCGGCGAAAGCGGGTGAAATCGAACTTGGTGTCGTCGGGTACGATCCGAAGCGACGGCAGCACGCTGAAGCAGCTGACCACGGTCAGCACGACTATGAGAACGCTCAGCCCTATGAGAACCAAATGTGTCAATGCCGGCTCCGCATTCTCAAATCGGCACGGTTTGCGGCCGCTTCCATCTGACCCAGCCTGCGACAATCAGGCGGGTAAGCGTAAACGCGGTGAAAACCGTGGTGATGATGCCAATGCCGAGCGTCACGGCGAAGCCGCGCACCGGTCCGGTGCCGATATAAAACAGTACGGCGGCGGCGATGAAGGTGGTGATGTTGGAATCCAGAATCGTCGACAGCGCACGTTTGAAACCGGCGTCGATGGCCGAAATCGCGTTGCGGCCGCCGCGCAATTCCTCGCGGATGCGCTCGTAGATCAGCACGTTGGAGTTGACCGCGATGCCGACCGTCAGCACGATGCCGGCAATGCCAGGCAGAGTGAGCGTGGCGTTCAATAGCGACAGCACCCCAAAAATCATCGCAACGTTAATGGCGACCGCGATATTCGCGAATACGCCGAACAGACGGTAGGTCAGGAGCATAAACACGATGACCATGATCGAGCCGACGTAAGCGGCGAGTTCGCCTTTCTCGATCGAATCCTGGCCGAGCCCCGGTCCGACCGTTCGTTCCTCGATGATCGTCAGAGGTGCAGGCAGCGCGCCGGCCCGCAACAGGATCGCAAGATCGTTTGCCGCCTGCACCGTGAAGCTGCCGGAAATCTGGCCGGAGCCGCCGGTGATCGGTTCGCGGATCACGGGCGCGGAAATCACCTCGTTGTCGAGAACGATCGCAAAGGGTTGTCCAACGTTTTCGGAAGTTGCCTGTGCGAATTTCCGAGAGCCGGAGGTGTTGAATCGGAAACTGACGATCGGTTCGCCGGAGCGCTGGTCAAAGCCCGGCTGCGCATCGGTCAAATCGCCGCCGGAGACCAGAACCTGTTTCTTGATGACATACGGCGTCTTCGGCGCCGTCGAACTCATCAGCACTTCGGAGTCCGGCGGGACCCTTCCCTGAACCGCCTGATCCGCCGGTACGGTCTGATCAACCATGCGGAAATCAAGCTTCGCGGTCTTGCCCAGCAATTCCTTCAGCCGGGTCGGGTCCTGCAGGCCCGGCACCTGCACCAGAATGCGATCGGTGCCCTGGCGCTGGATCAGCGGCTCAACGGTGCCGAGTTCGTTGACGCGGCGTTCCACGATCTGGATCGACTGCTCAACAGCCTGTCGAACGCGCTCCGTGACGGCCGCTTGCGGAACGGTGAGCCGGATCAAGCCGCCGCCAGCGTCAGTTACTTCAAGGCTGCGCTGGCCGCTGGAACCGAGCAGACCGCCGAGCGGCTGTGACAGTTCGCGCAGCTTTGTCAGTGCATTCTGAACATCGGTGTCCCTTGTAATGCGGACCTCGACAGTGTCATTGCGTACAGCCAACCCGCTATAGCCGATCTTGGCATCGCGCAGTGCGCGGCGAACATCGTCGCGGACCTGATCGAGCTTGTCTTTCTTGACCGCGTTCGCGTCCACCTCGAGCAGGATATGCGAGCCGCCCTGCAGATCGAGGCCGAGCACGAGACGGCGCTGCGCCCATTTCGGCCAGCCTTTGACGGTGGATTCGGGGAAAAAATTCGGAACGGCGCAGAGGCACACCACCAGCGCCGTGAGGATGATCGCCAGCGCCTTCCACCGCGTGAAATACAACATCGAGTTAACCCGTCAGATTCAGAAGAATGCGGCGTGGAAAACGCTAGCTCGCGGACGTCTCGTCCTTGGCAGGTTCAGCTTTTTCCTTCGCAGGCTCGCCCTTGGCGCGCACGCCTGAGATCATCTGCCGCATTTGCCGCACCCGGACCCCGTCCGAGATTTCGAATTCGATCTGATCGTCATCGACCACTTTGGTGACTTTGCCGACAAGGCCGCCCGACGTCACGACCGTGTCGCCGCGGCGGATGTTCTTCACGAGTTCGGCGTGGTCTTTCACCTTCTTCTGCTGCGGCCTCAGAATCAGGAAATACATGATCACAAAGATCAGCGCGAACGGCAGCAGCGACATCAACATGCTGTTGGTATCGCCGCCGGCCGCAGCCTGGGCAAACGCAGGTGTAATCAGCATTCGGACAATCCTCGTGAAACAGGAATGAACCGGCAACGCTTCGGCGTCAGCCGGTTCGGGCAAATTCGCGCGGACTATAGCGGCCGCGGTCCCAATTGCAACGCTGCCAGACCCCTCATTTGCTCTTCATTTGAGTGGCTTGCGGGCTACCAAAAGGCCCGATATGGCTGCATGGTCAGGAACCCCAGAGATGTCGAAAAAACCCCGAAAGACAGGACCTCGTGTCTCGCGAAAATCGGCGATAACCGCGGCGAAACGTCCGGCAGCTTCCCGTGGAGATGACAGCGCGGAAAGGATTGCGCGCGCCCTCGAAGCCATCGGCTCGCACCTGTCCGCCGCGTCGCCAGCGTCCGGCGTCGCTGACTCCTTCGCAAGCGCCGACGCATTCGTCTGGCACCCGAGCGGCCGGCTTGCGCCGGTGGCGAACGTCAGCCGCGTCGATCTCGGTCTCCTCAAGGGAATCGAGCGGATGCGCGACATCCTGATTGAGAATACCGAACGTTTCGCCAACGGATTTCCCGCCAACAACGCGTTGCTATGGGGCGCGCGGGGCATGGGTAAATCGTCGCTGGTCAAGGCGACGCATGCCAGCATCAATTTGAACCGCAAGCCAGCCGACCGTTTGAAACTGATCGAGATTCACCGCGAGGATATCGAAAGCCTGCCGGCACTGATGGCGCTGCTGCGGACTTCGGATTTTCATTTCATCGTGTTCTGCGACGACCTGTCGTTCGACGGCAACGACGCCTCCTACAAGTCGCTCAAGGCGGTGCTGGAGGGCGGCATCGAAGGTCGGCCCGACAATGTGATCCTGTACGCCACCTCGAATCGAAGGCATCTGTTGCCGCGCGACATGATGGAGAACGAACGCTCGACGGCGATCAATCCCGGCGAGGCGGTTGAGGAGAAAGTGTCGCTCTCGGACCGGTTCGGACTGTGGCTCGGCTTTCACCGCTGCAGTCAGGACGAATATCTCGAGATGGTGAAGGGCTATTGCGCCCACTTCGGCATCAAGCTTGCCGAAGCCGAGCTTGAGCATGACGCGCTGGAATGGTCGACCACCCGGGGCTCGCGCTCCGGGCGGGTCGCCTGGCAATTCACGCAGGAATTGGCGGGGCGGCTGGGGGTAAGGCTGAGGGGGAAGTAACCGTCGTCCCCGCAGGCGCGAGGACCAGTAACGCTCACGCCCCGTTCAGGAATTGTAGGGGGTCAACCGGCGCAGATCCCTTGCGGATCTCGAAGTGGAGCTGAGGCGAGCCGACTTCGCCGGACTGGCCCGATTTGGCAATGACCTGCCCGCGCTTGATCGTGTCGCCACGCTTCACCAATAGTTCGCTCGCATGGGCATATGCGGTGACATAACCGTTGGAGTGGCGAACCAGAACCAGATTGCCATAGCCCTTGAGCTCATTTCCGGAATAGGCCACCACGCCGTCCTCCGCCGCTTTCACCGGCGTCCCTTCAGGCACCGCCAGATTGATGCCATCATTAGCCTTGCCGTTGGTCTTGGCGCCGTAGCTGGTAATTACCTTGCCGCGCACCGGCCAGCGAAACGTCGGCAGCGCCCCGGTTGCTTCGGCGGCCTTGACGGGCGATTCCACTGACATGTCCGCAGGCGTCGTTGCGGCCTGGGCCAGCCGCGCGCTTTGTTGTGGTGTCGCTGCGACCATTTTGGTGGCGGGCGGCGTCAATGCGGCGGCTGGCTGAACGGCAGCGACAGCCGCCGGCTGCACAGCCGGGGCCGCTAACGCTGTCTTGGCGCCTGGCACGGTCAGCCTGGTCCCGACCTTGAGTTTTGCCGCTGGATCGAGGCGGTTGGCCTTTGCAAGTTCGGCCACCGGTACATGATTGCGATGGGCAATGCTGAGCAATGTATCGCCGTTGTTGACGACGTGAACCGATGGCGCTGCGCTGGAGGCAACGGCCTTGCTGGCCGGAGCGGCCACTGCAGGTGCCGCAACGGCGGCGGTCGGATGCGGAATGATCAGTTGCTGGCCCGGCGACAAGTTGCGCGGCCCCCTGTAACCATTGGCCTGCAGGATCGCGGCGGGCGAAACATTATAGCGGCGCGCCAAGGTCTCGAGCGTATCGCTGGTCCCGACGATGATCGTGGTCCCGCCCTGCGCCGTGCCGCGGGTCGCGGCGATCGAACGCGGAGCGACAGTGCCGGTGGTTTCAAGCGCGGGACGCGGCGGCGGCGAATAAGAGGTCAGCCCGCGCCCTCCTCCGGACGCGCCGCGGTTGGCCGTCGGATAAGACCCCGGTGCGGCGATCTGCGGTGGTAGGGCCGAGGACTGCGATTGCGGACGGGAATATTGCGGGAGTTCGTGGCGTTCGACAGCGGGTGTCGGCACCGAGCCCGTGGCTTCCTGCTGCGATGCAAAGAGATTGGAGAATGGGTTTTGCGAGAGGCGGGTCGACATGTCGGCGCTGCAGCCGGCAAAACCGATGGATATCAGCGCCAGTACCGCGACGTGCGGCATGCGGCGCGAGCAAAGCAACTCGACGACACGGGACATGGTTACTCACTCGTACGCAACAAATTACTGTTTTGAGTAAACACCTACCCAGTAAACAACCGCTTAACCCTGCGAATAAGACGTTGACGGGACAGCCAATCCGGCCGGAAGCCCCCATGGCGAGAAAGCGCGTTCTTCCGGCGCGTCTCGCAGGAATGAGGCATTCCGCTGTTTCGCGTTGACCTATAGTTCGCGGGCGATGCCCGGAAGCGCCGGCACGAAGCGCACGTCCACCAGTCCCTTGCGGTCGAGACCGGCGTCGGTCCTGATCACCCGGATCAAGGTCTGGACGCTTTGATGCGGCCCGACCGGCGCAATCAGGATACCCCCGGGCTCGAGCCGCTGCGTCAGCGCATCGGGAATTTTCTCCATCGCGGCGGTGACGATGATGCGGTCGAAGTTGCCGGCGCTGGCGGGGATGTCGAAGCCATCCCCCAACATCACCTCGACATTGTCGCAACCGAGCTTCTTGAGCCGCGCCCGGGCGCTGTCGGCCAGGGTCCTGAAGCGCTCGATCGTTAGCAGGTGACTGCAAAGCCGCGACAGGATTGCCGCCTGGTAACCAGAGCCGGTGCCGATCTCAAGCACGCGGTGATGCTTCTGCAGTTGCAACTGTTCGGTCATGTAGGCCACCACGAATGGCTGACTGATCGTCTGACCGCAGGCGATGCCAAGGGCGCTGTCGCGGTAGGCATCCGCGCGATCGGCTGGTTCCACGAAAATATCGCGTGGAATCTCCTCCATGGCGCGCAGTACCGCCTGATCGCTAATCCCGCGTCGCCGCAGGCTGAGCTGGAACATCATCTTTTCAGGTGGCTTTGCGGTCGCGGGCATATCGATCTCGCAGGGACGCTTGTTGGAGTAGTCTAGTGCGCCCGGCCGGATAGTTTGAGGCAAATATGAGCTGCCGGGTTGGGAAAGATTTCTCATCGATCGATGTTCCCGCAAGGGAACCCGGCTGATAGCTTGGCGTTGAAACGGCGGGCGATCAACCCTGCTCAATAGCCCACAATGGCGAGGTAGCCACAATGGTGCGGCGCGTGTTCGATCACGTCGACATTGCGCCGGTCTGCGTTATTTGCGATCCTTTATTCTTGGGACGGGCAAGATTCTTGGGACGGGCAAGGACATCATCATGACTGCGACGCGGCCGTCGGGCTGTTCGGTATTCCTTGTCGAGGACGAGGTCATGATCAGGATGATGGTCGCCGACATGCTTGAGGAGCTCGGCTACAGCGTCGCGGCCGAGGCCGGCGAGATTAACGAGGCGATGAGGCTCGCGCAGTGCACCGATTTCGACCTCGCCATTCTCGACGTCAACGTCAACGGCAAGGTGATTTCACCGGTCGCCGAGTTGATCAAGCTGCGCAACCGCCCGTTTATCTTCGCGACAGGCTATGGTTCGTCGGGACTTCCGGAAGAATACCGCGACCGTCCCGCGCTGCAGAAGCCCTTCCAGATCGAAACACTGGCGCGGACGATCGACACCGCGCTGAGAAGCCCAACGGTTTAGGACGGCCAAAAAGCCGCTCGGGGTGCTGGATACCGCCTTCGCGGGCATGAAGGCCGATCGCGAGGCAACGGAGGGGTCGTCCCCTACTTCAGCGTTGCCGTCAGCGCCTGCGAAAATTCATCATCCGTGCGATCGAGTCGCAGCGGGGTTACTGAAACGTAGCGCGCCGCCAGCGCCGCAAGATCGGTGCCCTCGGCCGGCACGTCGATTTGCGCCAGCCGCTCGAATCCGATCCAGAAGTACGGATTGCCGCGGCCGTCGCGGCGCTGGTCGACTTTCAAAAAGCCGAGATTGCGCTTGCCCTGCCGCGTCACGCGCACGCCGGCAACATCTCCAGGCGCGCAAGCGGGAAAATTGACATTGATCACGGTGTTCTTGGGTACGCCGGCGTCGATCACCTTGCGCAGGATTTGCGGCCCGAAATTCAGCGCCGTCTCCCAAAGCGGCGCGTGGCGGGTTTCCATGCTGAATTCCTGCGACAGCGCGAACGACGGAATTCCCAGAATGGTGCCTTCGAGCGCACCGGCGATGGTGCCGGAATAGACGACATCCTCCGCAACGTTACGGCCCTTGTTGACGCCGGAGAGAACCAGGTCCGGCATCGTCTCGCCGAGGATGTGGCGCGCGCCCATGATCACGCAATCGGTCGGCGTGCCCCGGACCGCGAAATGACGCGGACCGACCTCGCGCAACCGCAACGGATCATTCAGCGACAGCGAATGCGAGACGCCGGACTGGTCGAGTTCCGGCGCAACTACCCAGACATCGTCGGACAATGCGCGCGCGATCTGCTCGACAACCTTCAGGCCGGGGGCATGGATGCCGTCGTCGTTGGTGCAGAGAATTCGCATCCGCTCAAATGCCCTTTTTGCTCGATTCCAGGAGGGTCAACGCGCCGTCTTTATCCGGCTATCGTGGTTGAGGCAAACTCCATCATATCGGGCAAAATAGCCACTCCGCCGGCGCTGTTGCGCGGCGACCAGCGACGAGCCGCCGGCCGAGTTCCGGATCTGAATTCGAGGCGCCGACGCCGCTATTCGTCTTCCAATATTTGCGGCTTTTCCCGCAGCACCGCGTCCAGCAGTGAAGCGTGAACCTCGATTTTTCCGTTGTAGTCGATGAATCCCTTTTTTCTGAATTTATTCATGAAAAAACTCACTCGGGATCGCGTGGTGCCGATCATTTCCGCGAGGGTTTCCTGGCTGAGGGTGATCGCGGCAGGCTGTACGCCGCCTTCCTTCCCGAAATTCGCGAGCAGCAGCAGCAGTCGTGCAAGCCGTCTTTCGCTGGAGTTGAAAAGCTGGTCGATCAGGTCGTCTTCGATCCGACTGTTTCGAGACAGCAGATAGTTTATAAAAAAAGCGGAAAATCTTGGTTGTGCGTCGAGGGCAGCAAGCATCGCAGGTTTGGTTATCGACGTAATCAGGCACTCTTCCATGGCCCGGCTCGTCGAGGTGCGCAATTCTGCCCCATCCAGACATGCCTCGCCGAAGAACTGCCCTTCCGCGAAGATCCCGACCACGGCTTCCTTGCCCTGCTCGGATAGTACCGTGATCTTGACCTTGCCTTTCTGGATGAAAAACACGGTGTCGGCGATGTCGCCCTGGCTGAAAATCTTCTGGGTTCTGCCGTATCGCTCGATCGTCTTTCCAGTTCCTGCCCGGCCAAGAAAAGCCCGAGGATCGAAGACCTCATTTGAATCCTGAATTCGGCTCGTGTTGGGCATGGTGTTGGTCCGTCATCAAGGCCAGGAGCACAACACTCTCAGTCACGGCATGAGCCGGCGGGCCACATGCTCATGCCTCATTATAGTCCGGTTATGTCCGGTAGGCGACACAAATCGCATCCGGCGTGGCCAGCCCATCTCGCCCGGCGTTCCCGCGTTTTGCTTGTTTTGCGGCACGTTACGTGGGCGGTTTTAGTTCACCGGAAAGCCATCCGCGCATTTCCGGCGTCATGGGGTCGCCGGATATCACCGTGGTGTGAACTCGACCGCACCTCAGGCACTCGAATGTACGGTAGTCGAAGCCGGGCGGTCCCGTCTCCAGCCTGGAAAGCAGCATGCGATTCCGGCAATTTGGGCAACCTGGCCGCTCGATGGCTGAAATGCGGGCTGAGGATACCGGCTGATATTCGGGCATGACGACTCGCGTTGATATGTGAGCGTTACCGGACTCATGACCGAGTTGCCAAGGGCCGATGGTCGGACGAAGAATGACCTTTCGGGCATCGCAATCCGTGGTCAAAATTGCTCATTTTGAAAAACTTCGTCGATGAGGTGAATGGGCCCGACGGAGATCCGCGATACTGAGATTCAATTGCATATTATGTGTCTTTCGCGACGGCCGCCAATTTCATTACCGCCGGATTCGGATGCGCCATTGGGGAACGAGTTTTGCAAAGCCTTTCATTCGCATTTCGAATTTTTGAGCCGCCGGTTTCGGTTCTTCGGCCGGAATTTCTTTCAAGCCCAATTCTATCGGACCCGAAACACTCTCTTCAGGCGGCGCGGTTTTTCTGGGCGGATCCGGATAATGCTTGCGAGCGACAGAAAGCGCCTTCTCAAAGTCCTCGATATTGAGCCAACTCAGAGCACGCATTCGCTCCAGCACGTCGTCTTCCCATAACCGTGCGGCCTCGATATCGAATTTACCCTTCTGCTTCTGATCGCACGCCTGGAGGCCGTAGCCGGTGACGGCCCACTGTCTGCCCACCCAATAGATGTCGCGATGTAGGGCCATTTGCATGTTGGTTTCCGGAGGGCAACCGCCGCAGCCAACAAACGAGGATACCGGGGCGCACCGCCTTCGCAACAGGGAACGCGGGCTCTGGCGAATTAATTACGGTTGCTATCGGCCTCTCTCGACCACTTTCAGCCCGCCCATATAGGGTTGCAGCACATCGGGCACCGCGATCGAGCCGTCTTCCTGCTGGTAAGTCTCCATGACGGCAATCAGCGCGCGACCCACGGCCGTGCCGGAGCCGTTCAGCGTATGCACGAAACGCGGCTTGCCGTCGGGCCCACGATAGCGCGCGTCCATGCGCCGCGCCTGGAAATCGCCGCACACCGAGCAGCTTGAGATCTCCCTGTACGCGCCGCCGTCGCCCTGCCCGGGCATCCAGACCTCGATGTCGTAAGTCTTCTGCGCCGAAAAGCCCATATCGCCGGCGCACAGCGTCATCACGCGGTAATGCAGGTCGAGCTGGCGCAGCACTTCCTCGGCGCAGGCCAGCATGCGCTCGTGCTCGTCCTTGCCGGTCTCAGGCGTGGCAATCGAGACCAGCTCCACTTTTGTGAATTGATGCTGACGGATCATGCCGCGGGTGTCGCGTCCGGCCGCGCCTGCTTCCGCCCGGAAGCACGGCGTCAGTGCCGTCAACCGCATCGGCAATTCCTTTTCGTCAAGGATGGATTCACGAACGAGGTTTGTCAGCGACACTTCGGCGGTGGGGATGAGCCCAAGGCGTTCGCTCCTTAGTTTGTCAAGGAGTCCCGCATACGCCAGTGGCGCGTCAATACCATCAACAGCATTATGATCGACGGCGGCCAGCAGTTCACCCTTCACGGCCCAGAATTGATCGTCTTCAAACTTCGGCAGCTGCCCGGTGCCGAACATCACCGCGTTCCGCACCAGCAGCGGCGGATTCACCTCGGTATAGCCGTGCTCGTTAGTGTGCAGGTCGAGCATGAACTGACCGATCGCGCGCTCCAGCCGCGCCAAACCCTTCTTCAGCACCACAAAGCGCGCACCGCTCAGTTTCGCCGCGGTTTCGAAATCCATGTAGCCGAGCGCGACACCGAGATCGTCATGCGGTTTCGGGGTGAACGCGTAATTGCGCACCGCCCCGAAATGATGCCTCACCACATTGCCGTGCTCGTCGACGCCATCGGGAACCTCGTCGAGCGGCAGGTTCGGTATCGCCGCGAGCGCGGTGGCGAGTTCGTCGTCCGCCGTCTTCGCCGCGAGTTCAAGTTCCGGCATGGTGGTTTTGAGCCCGGTCACCTCGGCCATCAACGCCGCGGCGCGCGCATCGTCCTTCGCCTTCTTGGCTTCCCCGATTTCCTTTGATGCGGAATTGCGTCGCGCCTGCGCCTGCTCCGATGCCATGATCGCAGCGCGGCGACTTTCGTCGATCGCGAGAAGTGACGCCGACAGCGGCTCCAGCCCACGCCGCTTCAGCGCGGCATCGAAGGCGTGAGCATTATCGCGGATCCATTTGATGTCGTGCATATCGAATTTCCCCGTCATGCCCGGGCTTGTCCCGGCCATTCACGTCTTTGCTGCCTTAGAACAAGTCGTGGATGCCCGGGTCAAGCCCGGGCATGACGATTCATAGGCCGTGTACAGCGATGATAGGTGAAACGCAGGCGGTCCGGACTACTCCGCCGGATTGGCAGCCGGCGGTGGCGGGGTCGCGGACGGAGGTGCCGCAGCGGCTTTTGGGGTAGCCGACTTCTTCTCCACCATGGCGACGGCGATGATTGAGCCCTCGTAGAGCAGCAGCAGCGGCAGCGCCAGCGAGGCCTGGCTGAGGACGTCGGGCGGCGTCAGGACGGCTGCGATGATGAAGGCGACCACGATGAAATAGCGGCGCTTCTCGCGTAGCTGCTTGGAGGTGATGATGCCGATCCGCCCCAACAGCGTCAGGATGACCGGCAACTGGAACGCTACCCCGAACGCGAAAATCAGCGACATCATCAGGGATAGATATTCTCCGACTTTCGGCAGCAACTGGATTTGCGCGGTCTCGGCGCCGCCGGCCTGCTGCATGCCCAGTGAAAACCGCACGAGCATCGGCAGCACCACGAAATACACCAGCATCGAACCCAGCACGAAGAAGATCGGGGTGGCGATCAGGTAGGGCAGAAACGCGCCGCGCTCGTGCTTGTAGAGGCCGGGGGCCACGAATTTGTAGATTTGGGTGGCAACGATCGGGAATGAGATGAACCCGGCGCCAAACAGCGCCAGCTTCAATTGTGTCAGGAAATATTCCAGCAGCGCGGTGTAGATGAACTTGGAGTTTTCCGGACCCGCGACCCAGACAAACGGCCACACCAGTACGTTGTAGATTTGCTTGGCGAAGAAGAAGCAGAAGATGAAGGCGACGCCGAATGCGAGCAGTGCCTTGATCAGCCGCGAACGCAGCTCGATCAAATGATCCATCAGCGGCGCTTTGCTGGCCTCGATATCCTCGGCGCTCATGACGCTTTGGCGTCCCTGAGGAGGTCAGGCGTTTCGGGCGCCGTGTCCTGCGGCGCAGGCTGAGTTTGAGTTTCCTGTGTGATCGCCAAAGGCTGCGACGCCAGCGCGTGGGCATCGGCGTCGGTAAATGTCTCCGGAATCGGCACCTCGGGAGTCGTCGGAATCACCGGCGTATCGGTCGCCGCTGTCGCGGGCTTGTCGATGTCATCAATCCGCAGCGCGTTGCTGACGTCCTTCTCCAGCGAGGTCATGAGGTTATTGCTGGTGAAACCGGTCGCGGCTTCCTTGACCTCGTCAAAACTCTTTTTGAGGTCGGCCATTTCGGCCTCGCGCATCGCCTCCTGGAACTGACCCTGGAATTCGGCAGCCATCTTGCGGGCCTTGCCCATCCATTGCCCGACCATGCGCAGCACGCCCGGCAGCTCTTTCGGGCCGATGGCGATCAGCGCGACAACCGCGATGACGACCAGTTCACTCCACCCGATGTCGAACATGAAAAATTCCGCTCACGCGAGGCGATTTTCCCAAGACCTGTAAACAAGATTTGGGCCGCCCGCGTCTCCCTCAACCGGTCTTGCCGCAGCTTGCAGCAAGATCTCGATTTTCAGACAGCCTTGCTGCCGACATCCGACCGCGTTGCCGTGGGCGACGTGGTGTTGTGATCGATCGTCTTCACAGGCTCGGGCTTTTCCGCAGTCTTGTCGTCGTCCTGCATGCCCTTCTTGAAGGCCTTGATGCCTTGCGCGACGTCGCCCATCAGATCCGAGATCTTGCCGCGACCGAACAACAGCAGGACGACTGCGATCACGACGATCCAGTGCCAAATGCTAAGCGAACCCATCCTGCAACCCTCCAAACATACAGGGCCAGCGACCCAGCCCAATCTTTATGCGAAACTAGGCTCAGGAGGTGTCAAAAACAAGGACTTAAGCCGCGTCAAATCTGTGTTAACGCGGCGCATTGACGCTACCGTTAATCGTCTTTGGCGGGCTTTCGCGGTCGACGCGGGATCAGCTTCCGCCCTCTGCTTCCGGCTCCGCTGCGGGTGCCAGCGCAAGTTCCAGATCGCCGATCTCCAGCGGATCCTCGTCATCACGCAAGGCCGGGTCATCCGAGGGCGTCGGAACGCTAAAGCCCGAGGGAAGCCTCGAATCCAACAGGCCCGTGCCTCTCAGTTCCTCAAGGCCCGGCAAATCGCCAAGCGCCTCCAGGCTGAACTGCGACAGGAAGGCTTCCGTGGTTCCGAAGGTCAACGGGCGGCCCGGTGTCTTGCGACGACCGCGTGGGCGAATCCACCCCGTCTCCAGCAAGACATCCAGTGTCCCCTTGGAAGTAATCACACCGCGGATTTCCTCGATCTCCGCGCGCGTCACCGGCTGATGATAGGCGATGATCGCCAGCATCTCGATCGCAGCGCGCGACAGCCGTCGCGTCTCGGTGCTCTCCCGCGTCATCAGCCAGGACAGATCGCCCGCGGTGCGGAAGGTCCATTTATTGGCGATGCGAACCAGATTGACGCCGCGCGAGGCGTAATCCGCCTGCAATTGCGTGAGCGCGACCTTGATGTCGACACCATCAGGCATCCGCTTCGCAAGTGTGGCCTGATCGAGCGGCTCGGTGGAGGCGAACAGCAGTGCTTCCAGGAGCCGCAACTCCTCGGGCCGCGCCTGCGGATCTACAGAATGTTCCTCGGCATCGGCTTTGCGTTTTTCCGCCAGGCTTGCCATGGCACGGTCTCCTTCTTCTTCCACTTACTCGGCCGGCAGATCCGGCGCGGGTTGCGGCGGACGCTTTCGAAAATAGAGCGGCGCGAACGCCTCTTTCTGATGCAATTCGACTGCGCCCTCCCTGACCAATTCCAGCGCCGCGGCAAAGCTGGACGCAAAAACGGTCGCCTTTTGCGAGGGATCGACGACGTATGTCATGAGGAATTCGTCGAGGCAGCTCCAATCCTCGGCCATTCCGACAAGGCGTTCCAGCGACGCCCTCGCCTCGGTCAGCGACCACACCGTGCGTTTCGCCAGATGCACAGATGCAAGTACCCGCTGCTGGCGCTGCGCGGTATAGGCGGTGAGCAGATCGAACAGGGTCGCCGTGAATTTGGGATGCCGAATTTCGGCGATGATTTCGGGGTTTCCACGCGGAAATATGTCGCGCTGCAATTGCGGACGATTCATCAGCCGGTTCGATGCTTCTCGAATGGCTTCAAGCCGGCGCAGCCGATTGGCGAGCGCTGTCGCCATTTCCTCGGCGCTCGGTCCGTCCGCTGTGACGGGTTCGGGCAGCAGCAGCCGTGATTTGAGAAACGCCAGCCATGCGGCCATCACGAGATAGTCGGCGGCAAGCTCGAGCCTTATCTTCCTCGCCGCCTCGATAAACACCAGGTACTGGTCGGCCAGCGCCAGAATGGAAATCTTGGCGAGATCGACCTTTTGCTGTCGCGCCAGTGCAAGCAGCAGATCGAGCGGGCCCTCATAGCCCTCGACGTCGACGACCAGCGACGGCTCGTCGTCCGCGATCTCGGCGGGCCGCCCGGTTTCGAATGATAAAATCTCCGCAGTCATGCGCCTGCCATTCCTGCCCGTTCAATCAACGCATCCAGTTCAGCCCGCGCCGCCAGCCGGTCGAAGGCTTGCGGAGCCTTGCGCGACGCCAGCGCCCTCCTCGCGCGCTCCAGCGCCTTGCCTGACAATTCGGGCGTCTCACGCGCGACTTCGCGCATTTCGTCAAGGTTGCCGTTACAATGCAAAACCATGTCGCAACCGGCGGCAAAGATGGCTCGGGTCCGTTCGGCTATCGATCCCGCCAGCGCGTTCATGGACACATCGTCACTCATCAACAAACCCTGGAACCCGACCACGCCACGAATCACTTGTTCGATGATTGTCGCAGAAGTCGTCGCCGGATGGGCGGGGTCCAACGCGCTAAACACAACATGTGCGGTCATCGCCATTGGCAGGTCCGCCAGCGGCCGAAAGGCCGCGAAATCGGTTCGTTCCAGTTCGGTTCTGGTCGTATCGACCTCCGGAAGCCTAAAATGGGTATCCGCGGTCGCCCGTCCATGCCCCGGAATGTGCTTGAGCACCGGCAAAATGCCGCCCTGCTCCAGTCCCTCCGTCACGGCACGAGCGATGGCCGCGACCTTGCCGGGCTCGGTTCCGTAGGCCCGATTGCCAATCACTGCGTCGGCACCCGCTACCGGCACGTCCGCCAGCGGAAGGCAGTCAACGGTAATTCCTGTTTCAATGAGGTCGGCCGCAATAAGTCGCGCGCTTAGCCGCGCAGCGGACAAGCCGAGCGCTGGATCGATGTCGTAGAGCACACCGAATATAGCTCCCGGCGGGTAGACCGGCCAGTGTGGGGGACCGAAGCGCTGCACCCGGCCTCCTTCCTGATCGACCAGAACCGGCGCATCGGGTTCACCAATTTCCTTGCGCAATTCTTTGATAAGAAGAATTACTTGTGCCGGTGTCTCGATATTCCGCTTAAACAGAATAAATCCCCACGGCCGTTCCGAACGGATGAATTCACGCTCAACGGCGCTTAGGTCCGGTCCGGATAGGCCTGTGATGAATGCCCGCGTGTTCATGCGGCCGATTAGCCCGCAGGTGGCCTGGGGGTCAAGGAAACGCCCGCTAATTCCTTTGGACGACGCACTGCCCGCCGGCAGTCTTCAGGCTGCCGCAGAACTGCGACGCCTCATCGGGCGAGCCGAATGGACCAACC
Organism: uncultured Alphaproteobacteria bacterium; assembly: GCA_963732455.1. Classification (GTDB taxonomy): domain Bacteria; phylum Pseudomonadota; class Alphaproteobacteria; order Rhizobiales; family Xanthobacteraceae; genus Bradyrhizobium. Next base: position 421,915 of record CAVSZM010000015.1, read on the forward strand.
ATGGCGCGGTAATAGACGCCCTTTTCACCGAGGTCTGCCCGCTTAATGACGGGGGACCGGGATCCCAGAACAGCCGGGAACTTGGTCTGCAGGGCCCGATAGGAAGCTTGAGCGTCGGCCTCGTTCCGTTGCGAGGAGACCTGGACCAGATATCCGCCGCTGCCTGCGCTGACCGGGGGGGCAGGCGCCGGCGCGGTTTGTACCGGGTTAGTTGTGGCAACCCGGGCTCGTGGGTCCGCGCCTGGAGCCGGTTGACCGTCCTGTGGCACCAGCGACAGCGGGCCACTGGAACCTGATGCGTTGGCATTGGCCGGGCTTCGCGCGGCGGCCTGTGGCGGCGCCGCTGGCGTTCGGGCGGTCGTCGCCGCCGGTTTCGCCGAGGGGGGCGGGCCCGGCGTTATCGGCATCGCGGCTCCGTCAGGCTGGTCGCCCCGCACCGCAAGCGTCTTGATCTTTTTCGGCTCATTGTTGGGCAGCGTGCCATTCCCTGCGTTTGCTGTCGTCGGAGCGCCCACGCTCGCCGTGGACGTCGGATTCGCATTCTGGTTCAACGGCGGAAACACCACGCGCGGGCCGGACTTGGAGTTGACATCAACCGGCGCTTCTTCGCGCGGAACGATTTTTTCAGCGCCATCGCCACTCGCCATGCGGTCCGGAAGCTTCATTGACCCGTCTGATGGCGCCGGAACGATCTTGGTCGGACCTGTGTCCGCCCTGATAATCGGCGGCTCGCCGCTGCGGGGCGATCCGACATACGTGCGGTAGGCAAACGCTGCGCCCGTCCCCACCACCGCAAGCGCAAGCACCGCGACAACGGTGACCATGCCGCCGCGGCGTTTCGGAATCTGATCTTCGGCGCCGTCGCCGTAATCGTCCTGATAGCTGTAGGGATCATCCGCATCGGCCGGTTCGTGCTGGGATACCTGCCCACCGGCATCGAGCTGACCATACAGCGCATCATCATAGCGCGATGGATCGGGTACGTCGTCGGCGTCAGCGAAGGCCGGCGCCTGGCGGTAGTCCGGCTCGGGCGGGGCATACGGCGTTGCGTAACGCTGCGTCGGATGGACTGCAGTCGGACGATCGGGCTGCGGGTCCTGCCTGTTTGCGCGCTGTAGCCACGGCGGCGGGCCTGCCGCTGGTCCGTCACTTGCCGGCGGCTCTTCGTATTGATCGTATTCTTCGCTCGCGCGCGGCTGCACCTTTTGATTGGCGCGGCCCATGCTGCCGAACGGATCGGTCTGACCGATCAGCCGCGCCAGTTCGGCCAGCGGATCGCTTTCGTCCCTTGCAGACGCATGTTGGTCATCGCCGCGATCATAGTCGTCAGCGGGAAGAGGTCTGCCCTGATATCGATCAGCCATCGTGATGATGCGTCCCCTTCGGGAATGCCGCCAACTCGCCCCTATAAACGAACTGGCCCCTGCCAGATACCCCCACAGGTCCGCGTATGAGCGGCCTTTGCCCCAAATTACCGCATCTCGTCCGGAGCATGCACGCCAAGAATGGCGAGCCCAGATGCCAGAACCGAGACGACGCCCTGAACCATAGCCAGCCGCGCCATGGTGATCTCTGCATCATTATTGATAATGAAGCGTAAATAGGGCAAATCGCGACCCCTCGTCCAAAGCGCGTGAAATTCGCTGGCAAGATCATAGAGGTAAAAAGCGATTCGGTGCGGTTCATGTGCTACCGCCGCAGCTTCGATCATCCGGGGATAGAGCGCCAGCCGCCGCAGCAGGTCCAGTTCCGCCGGGTCGGTCAGCCGCCCTACCGCCGCGCCCTCCAGGAAAGCCGCCCTTGCGCCCGCCTCCTCGGGTAAGTCAGGGATTACCTCCCGCGCGTTCCGGAACACCGAGTGACCGCGGGCGTGGCCATACTGCACGTAGAAAACCGGGTTTTCGCGCGATTGCTCGATCACCTTGGCGAGGTCGAAATCCAGCACCGCGTCGTTCTTGCGATTGAGCATCATAAAGCGGACGGCATCCTTGCCGACCTCGTCGACCACTTCGCGCAAGGTAACGAAGTCGCCGGAGCGCTTCGACATCTTCACCGGTTCGCCATTGCGCAGCAGGCGCACCAGCTGCACGATCTTCACATCCAGCGCAGCCTTGCCTGCCGTGACGGCCTTGAGCGCGGCTTCCATGCGCTTGACATAGCCGCCGTGGTCGGCGCCCCAGACATCGACGAGGTTGCGAAAACCGCGATCGAACTTGCTCTTGTGATAGGCGATGTCGGAGGCAAAATAGGTATAGGAGCCATCCGACTTCAGCAGCGGCCGATCGACATCGTCGCCGAAAGCTGTCGCGCGAAACAGCGTCTGCTCGCGATCTTCATAATCGTCGATCGGTCCGCCCTTTGGCGGCGGCAAACGGCCTTCATAAACGTCGCCTTTGGAGCGGAGATAGTCGATGGTCTCGGCAACCCGGTTGTTTCCGGTTTCGATCAGCGACCGCTCGGAGAAAAAGACATCGTGCTTGATGTTCAGCGCGGCGAGATCGCCCCTGATCTCGTCCATCATCATGGCAATGGCCTTGCCACGCACCACCGGCAACCACCCGCCTTCAGCCATCGTCAACAGCTTGTCACCGTACTCGGCGGCCAGCGCCTGCCCCACCGGCTTCAGATAGTCGCCGGGATAAAGCCCTTCCGGAATCTCGCCGATGTTCTCGCCAAGCGCCTCGCGATATCTCAGAAAAGCCGAGCGCGCGAGCACGTCGACCTGCGCGCCTGCGTCGTTGATGTAATATTCGCGGGTGACATCATACCCGGCGAACGCCAACAGGCTCACCAGCGCGTCGCCGAACACCGCGCCGCGGCAATGCCCGACATGCATCGGCCCGGTTGGGTTGGCGGAGACGTATTCGACGTTGACCTTCTCGGCGGCGCCCACTGCGCTGCGCCCGTATGAATCGCCCTCACGCAGCACGGTACGGAGCGCGTCCGACCAGGCCGATGCCTTCAAGGTGAGATTGATGAAACCGGGTCCGGCTACATCGACGGAGGCGAACAAGTCGTCCGTACGCAGCCTGGCTGCGATCTGTCCGGCGAGATCGCGCGGCTTGGACCTGGCCTCCTTTGCCAGCACCATCGCAGCATTGGTCGCCATATCGCCGTGTGCGGCGTCGCGCGTCGGCTCGACCACGATGCGCGACGGGTCGATGCCCCATCCGCCTTCCGCCGCGAGCGCACCGCAAACCGCATGCACGCGCGCAAGCACATTGGCGAAAAGATGCTGCGATGAAGCTTTATCGACCATAAAGGTGACCGGGACCGGTGTTTGCGCCTGATATCGACTGCTGTTTAGGCCGCCGCCTAACGCAAATCCGGGGTCGAGTCAAAAAGCCTCTGATGTTCGGTCAACGCGAAGCGGTCGGTCATCCCGGCAATAAAGTTGCCGATCCGCCGTGCGCGATCGGTTTCGGTCTCGCTGTCCGGGCCGTCCGGTGGCAGCCATTCGGCCGGCAGATCGCCCGGCCTTCTCTGATAGCGCGCGAACAGATCGAACAGGATCTGTTCGGCCTCACCCATAACGCGCATCACCCGCGGATGGCGGTACATCCTCAGCTTCAGGAACGACTTGATATCAGCCTCCGCTTGCGCGACATCCGCGGAAAACGCGATCAGCACCTCACGATGATTGCGCACATCGTCCACCGATTCCGGCCGAGCCAGGTCCAGGCGCCTGCGGGTCTCTGAAACGACCGCCCCGATCAAATATGAAATCAGCTCGCGCACCAGTTCCGCGCCGCGCCTGTCGTCATCGAGCTCAGGATAATGCCTTGCGATTTCACCAATCATCTCCGCGGTGAGCGGCATGACCTTGAGGTCGTCAACCCTGAACAAACCCGCCCGCAGGCCATCGTCAATGTCGTGGGCGTCATAGGCGATGTCGTCGGCAATTGCCGCGACCTGCGCTTCCAGCGACGCAAAGCTCCATAGTTCAAGATCGTGTGTCCCGACATATTCGGAAATTCCTGCGGGTATGCCGTGGCCGCGATAACGTCCGGCCGCAGCACCATTTCGTTCGGTCAAGGGGCCATTGTGCTTGACGATGCCCTCGAGCGATTCCCAGGTCAGGTTGAGCCCGTCGAAACCGGGATAACGATGCTCAAGCAATGTCACGACGCGCAAGGTCTGCGCGTTGTGATCGAATCCGCCATGGGCTTGCAGGCAGCTATCGAGGGCGCGCTCGCCGGCGTGGCCGAACGGCGGATGGCCCAGGTCATGCGCCAGCGCCAGCGTCTCCGTGAGATCCTCGTCCAGGCCGAGCTGCCGGGCCAGCGCGCGGGCAATCTGCGCCACTTCGAGCGTGTGGGTCAGCCGGGTACGGTAATGATCGCCTTCGTGGAAGACGAATACCTGGGTTTTGTACTTCAGGCGGCGAAAGGCGGTGGAATGAATGACCCGGTCGCAATCGCGCCGGAACGGGCTGCGGGTCTTGCTCGGCGGTTCGGCGAGCAGCCTGCCGCGGCTGCGCTCGGGGTCGCAGGCATAGACTGAACGAGGAGCAGCCATTCCGACCGACACGGTATATTAATCCCCTAAAGGTTTGATTCCGGCCACCGGCGCACTTAACTATGCCTTGCGGGCAATTCAAACGACTTGAAAAACCCGTGCAGGGTTTTACGGAGCTAAGTCATGACAGCAGCCAGTGTCGTCATCAGCGAACGGGCGGCCCGCCGCATCGGGGAAATCCTGAAGACCGAAGGTGACGGTGCGATGCTGCGCATCAGTGTCGAGGGTGGCGGCTGCTCCGGTTTTCAATACAAGTTCGACATCGAGCATGCGCAAGCCGAAGACGACCTGGTGATCGCCCGCGACAGTGCCGTGGTGCTGGTCGACCCCGCTTCGGTGCCGTTTCTGGCCGGATCGGAGGTCGACTTCGTTGACGACCTGATCGGCGCATCGTTCCGCGTGGTCAATCCAAACGCCACAGCTTCCTGTGGCTGCGGCACCAGTTTTTCGATCTAACGAACGTTACTCTCACTCCGCCGCGACGACGTGCGGGCGCTCGACGTTCTCAGCCTCGTCGAGCTGCGGTTCGAGGCGGCGTTTCAGACGACGGTCGATCCGGTCGAGATAAATATAGATCACCGGGGTGATGAACAGCGTCAATAGCTGCGACACGCAGAGACCGCCGACCACCGCGATGCCGAGCGGCTGACGCAGTTCGGCGCCCGCGCCGGCGCCGATCGCAATCGGCAGCGTGCCGAAAATCGCGGCGAATGTCGTCATCATGATAGGCCGGAACCGCAGCAATGCGGCTTCGCGAATGGCGTGCTCGGCGCTTAAGCCCACACGGCGTCGTTCCAGCGCGAAATCCACCATCATGATCGCGTTCTTCTTGACGATGCCGACCAGCATGACGATGCCGATCATCGCGATCACGGAAAGCTCCATATTGAACAGCATCAGCGTCAGGATCGCGCCTATGCCCGCCGAGGGCAGGCCGGAGATGATGGTGATCGGATGAATGAAGCTTTCGTAGAGAATGCCGAGGATCACGAATGCCGCGAAAACCGCCGCCAGGATCAGCACGCCCTGCCCGCGCAAGGAATCCTGGAACACCTGCGCCGTGCCGGAGAAACCGGTGGCGATCGTCGCGGGCAGATTTGAGCTTTGCTCGATCGCGGTAATCTGGTCCACCGCGTAGCCCAGCGAATAGTTCGGAGCCAGGTTGAACGAGATCGTCACCGCCGGCTGCTGACCCTGATGGTTGATCTGCAGCGGGCCTACCGACGGAACCAGCCTGGCCACCGCATCCAGCGGTATGGTCTGGTTGTTGGCCGTCTTCACATACAGCTTGGAGAGGTCGGAGGGATCGACCCGGAACTGCGGCTGCGCTTCCAGGATGATCTGGTAATCGTTTGACGGCATATAGATGGTGCCGACCTGACGTGCGCCGTAGGCATTGTAAAGCTGGTTACGCACCTGATCGACGGTAACGCCGTAGACCGCGGCTTTCTCGCGGTCGATGTCGACGGTCATTTGCGGATTCTTGATGTAGAGATCGGTGGTGACATCGAGCAATCCCGGCACCTTGGCGATGTTGTTGCTCATCTCCGGCGCCAGGCGGTAAAGCGCTTCGGTATCGCCGCTCTGCAAAGTATATTGGTACTGACTCTTCGACGGCCGGCCGCCAATGCTCAGGTTCTGGATGCTTTGGAAAAATGCCTGCATGCCCGGAACCTGCGTGGCCTTCTGGCGCAGTCGCGCTATCACCACAGCAGCAGACTCCCGCTCTTTCCTCGGTTTCAATGCGATGAAAAGCCTGCCGTAGTTGGCTGTCACGTTGGGACCACCCGCGCCCACGGTGCTGTTGATGTACTCCACCGCCGGGTCGCGGCTCAAAATATCCGTCAGATCCTTTTGGCGAACCGACATCGCCTCGAACGAGGTGTCGGTCGCAGCTTCCGTCACACCCGACAGAAAGCCGGTATCCTCCTGTGGGAAGAACCCCTTGGGCACGGCGATGTAGAGCGCGATGGTGCCGGCGAGCGTGGCCAGCGTCACCACCAGCATCATCGCCTTGCGAGCGAGCACCCAGTCGAGCGTCCATTCGTATGTGCGAAGCCATGAATCGAACATGCGCTCAAAGACGCGAAGCACGATATTCGGCTTCCTGGTTTCGTCATGCGCCTTCAAAACGCGCGCGCACAGCATCGGCGTCAGCGTCAGCGAAACGAAGCCGGAGACCACGATCGCAACCGCGATGGTGACGGCGAATTCACGGAACACGCGCCCGACGATGCCCGCCATCAGCAGCACCGGGATAAACACGGCGATCAGCGAGAAGGTGATCGAAATGATCGTAAAGCCGATCTCGCGGGCGCCCTTGAGGGCCGCCTCGTACGGGCGCATGCCGTGCTCGATATGTCGGACGATGTTTTCCAGCATGACGATGGCGTCGTCGACGACGAACCCGACCGACAAGGTCAGCGCCAGCAGTGTCATGTTGTTGATGGAGAAGTCCAGCACGTACATGACGGCGAAGGTGCCGCAGAGCGAAATCGGCACCGCTAGTGCCGGAATGAGGGTCGCGGACGCCGACCGCAGGAACAGGAAGATCACCAGAATGACGAGACCGATGGCGATCAGCAGGGTCTCTTCGACGTCGCTCACGGACTGGCGGATCGACTGCGAGCGGTCCATCGCGACCTGGATTTGCACGGACGGCGGAATCTGTGCGCGCAATGACGGCAATTTCGCCAACACCCCGTCGACGACCGCCACCGTATTGGCGTCGGGCTGCCGGTAGATCGCCAATACGACCGAGCGCGTGCCGTTGAACCAGGTCGCGATCTTGTCGTTTTCGACGCTGTCATAGACGTGCGCGATCTCATCGAGGCGGACCGGCGAACCGTTACGCCAGGCAACGATCACGTGCCTGTAATCGGCCGCCTTGTCCATCTGGCCGGACGCCTGGAGAGCGACGTCCTGCTTCGGTCCGTTCAGGGTGCCGACCGGCGTCGACGAATTCGCGCGCGAAACCGCGGCGCGGATGTCTTCGAGCGATATTCCGCGTGCAGCCGCGGCTTCCGGATCGGCTTGCACCCGGATCGCAAATTTCTGACTTCCGAAAATCACCACCTGGGCGACGCCCTGAATCTGGGAGAGCGCTTGCGCGATGGTGATGTCGCCATACTCGTTGACGGCGGACAGCGGAAGCGTCTCAGAACCCAGCGAGATGAACAGGACTGCGAAATCCGACGGATTGACCTTCCGGAAACTCGGCGGGATCGTCATCTCGATCGGCAACCGCCGCTGCGCGATGGTCAGCGCGGTCTGAACGTCGAGTGCCGCAGCATCGATATTGCGATTGAGATCGAACTGGATGACGATCGCGGTAGTGCCTTGCGATGAGGTCGAGGACATCGACGAGATGCCCGCAATCGTCGAGAGCTGGCGTTCGATCGGACCGGCGACGGACGCCGCCATGGTGTCGGCGCTTGCGCCCGGCAGGGTCGCAGTCACAGCGATGGTGGGAAAATCGACCTTGGGAAGCGCCGAAACCGGCAGCAGCCGGAAACCGAACACACCGAACGCGATGATCGAAGCCGTCATAAGCGTCGTCATGACCGGGCGACGGATGCAAAGCTCCGAAAGGGTCATCGATCAGGCCCCTGCCTTGGGCGCGCGCGGCGCAACCGGAGTTCCTTCCGACAACAGCAATTGCCCGTCGACGATGACATCCTCACCTCCGGACAGTCCGGTGGCGACCACGGAAATTCCCTGGAACGTGCGGCTGACATCCACGGGCTGAACGTGAGCCTTGCCGTCTTTCACGACAAAAACGTAATTGCCGTTCTGACTGCGTTGTACGGCGGCCGTCGGCACCGTCACGGCATCCTCGGTCCGGATGACGAGCTTGGTGTTCACCAAAATGCCCGGCCACAGGGACTCGTTTTCGTTGTTCATGATGCCGCGCACGGTGACCATGCCGGTGGTCGAATCCACGGAGTTTTCGACCATCGCCACCTTGCCGTCCTCGGAACGCTGATGGCCGGGGATCGTCGCAATGACCTTGGATCTCCCGGTCGCCATGGCGTCGCGCAGATCGACCAGGACGCGCTGCGGAATGGCGAAGGTCACGTAAACCGGCGCCATCTGGTTGATGACGGCCAGCGGCGCCAGATCGGCCGGCCGCACGAAATTGCCGACCTTCACGTTGGCCGCGCTAATCCGTCCTGAAAACGGCGCCCGGATAGTCGTGTAGCTTTTCTGGACCTTCAGGTTGTCCAGCGCGGCTTGATCGGCCTTGATCGATCCGATCAGAATGTCGGCCTGGGTTTTGGCGTTATCGAGGTTGACTTGCGTGGTCGCGCCCTTGCCGATCAGGTCGCTGAAGCGCCTGACATCGCGCTGCGCGCCTTCCAGCTGCGCCTGATCCTTGGCGAGCATTCCCTCGGCCTGCTCAATCTGGGCGTCGATCTGGCGCGCATCCAGCGTGAACAACAGATCGCCTTCGTTGACCTTGGCGCCGTCGGCGAAGTGTACCGAGACGATCGTGGTTTCGACGCGAGATTTCAGCGCCACGCTGGAAATCGGCGTCACCGTTCCGATTGAATCGACATCGACCGGCACGGACTTGCGCTCCGCCTTGGCCAGCGCGACCGAAATCACGCGCGCGCGCTGTGGTCCCTGGGCACTGGCGCCGCCGCCCATCCAAGACGAGCGAGTCACAAAGGCCGCGAGCGCAGCAACGCCCAGCAGGCCAGCGAAAAAAATCAGGTTACGCTTTTTCATAACATTTCACGTCGGCCGGTCCGCGAGGACCGGGACGGTCCGGTTTTCTGCCCCTTGACGGCGACTTTCTGCGCCTTGTTTTAAAACGGTTATCAAAACGGTTATCACAGCCTCGCCCCGCATGGTATGCCACAGAATCGAAAATATGTGGTTAGCAAAGCTCGAGCTGCAAAAGGGGAATCCGCTTTTGCGGCCGATCACGCTCTAAAACATTGAAATGGCGCATGATCTGCTGGCCAACCGCGTACGCTTTGGCAGATCATGCGCTGGCCGGGGACCCCCTTAATCATGCGCATTGCCACGTGGAACGTTAACTCGATCAGACAGCGGCTGGACCACTTACTGGCCTGGCTGAAGGATTGTTCGCCCGATATCGTTTGTCTGCAGGAAATCAAATGCGTCGATGAGGCGTTTCCCCGGGAGCCTATCGAGGCGCTCGGCTACAACGTGGTCACCCATGGCCAGAAGACCTTCAACGGCGTTGCGCTGCTGTCGAAGCTGCCGTTCGACGAAACCAGGCCGCGTCTTGCGGGCGACGATGAAGACATCCATGCCCGGTTCCTCGAAGGCGTGGTCACGCTCAAGCATGGCGTGCTGAGAGTTGCCTGCCTTTATCTGCCCAACGGAAATCCCCCGGAAACGGAGAAATATCCATATAAACTCAAATGGATGTCGAGACTTCGCGAGTATTCAAGGCAGCGACTTAAGACAGAAGAACCGCTGGTTCTTGCCGGCGACTTTAACGTCATTCCGGCCGCCGAGGATGTCCATAATCTCGCCGCCTGGGTCAACGACGCCCTGTTCCGCACCGCCACCCGCGAAAGCTTCCAATCCTTGCTCGGCCTCGGACTAACCGACGCACTGCGCGCCGTGACCGACGCTCCAGGCCAATATACATTCTGGGACTATCAGGCAGGCGCCTGGCAGAAGAACCACGGATTACGCATCGATCATCTGCTGCTGTCGCCTCAAGCCAGCGACCGGCTGATTGATGTCGGAATCGATAGCTATGTGCGTACCTGGGAAAAACCGTCGGATCATGTCCCGGTCTGGGCGGATCTCGATCTCGAGACAGCGTAAGGTCTGCCCCTCTGCGGCTTACGGCGAAGATCAGTCCTTGCGGCCCTGCACCCAGTGCTCGAGCATCTGGAGCGCCATCGCACGGTCGTCCTCGGACGCCTTGGCGATAGCTCTGTTGTAGCTTTCCTTGATCCAGACCTCGTCCGGCGCGGCGCTGTCCCGTGCCAGTGTGAGCCACATCAGCCCGCGGGCGGCCTGACGGGGCAGTTGGTCGCCGTTGAACAGCATTTGCCCGAGCAAGGCCTGCGCCTGATGCTGGCCCTTCTGGGCGGCAAGGCCGAGCCACCGCGCGCCATAGCGGAAATCGTCCCGCGACGTGCCGACGCCCTTGAGATAGAGCCGGGCCAGGTCGTATTGCGCGTCGGCATTGCCGAAATAGGACGCGGCGTAGGAGAACATCTCCCTCGCCCGCTCCGGATCGGATTTGATCTTCGAATTGGGAATGCCGTTGAGATAGTACCGCCCGAGCGCGACAAAGGCGTTGGCGACGATCGCCGCCTGCGGCGCCGACGGGCTGTCTTCGGCATGCGCATTGGCAATGCGGCTGAAATACTCGAAGGCGCGAAGATCGTCCTGGGTGACGCCATCGCCATCGGCGTACATACGTCCCAATTTCCATTGGGCGACGGGATGACCACCTTCCGCGGCGTATTGCAACGAAGTCAGCGAGGGGTCCGGCGTGGACGGCGGGATCGCCTTCTTCAAGGCAGTCGCGGCCCCGGGCTGGGCTGAAACGACCGGAATTGCGGTATCCTGGGAAGCCGGCGCTCCGTCGAACGCAAACGCCGGTACCGCCATCGGCGTGGCCCCTAAAATCAACGCAAATATGATACGCTCAGATATCCGCATAGCACTGTTTCTCGTGCGCGCCGCCCGGATGGGTCACGGCGCCATCCACCGCCGGCCCAACTTGCTGGGCATATTTCCACAGCGCACCTGACGTATGATTGGTCGCGCGTGGCTTCCATTTGGTTCTGCGATCGGCCAGCTCTGAGTCGGTCAACTTTACGTTAAGTGTCCCGACGTCAGCGTCGATTTCAATGATATCGCCGTCACGCAGCAACGCGATCGGCCCACCCAGGGCCGCTTCCGGCCCAACATGGCCGATGCAGAATCCGCGGGTCGCGCCGGAAAACCGGCCATCGGTGATAAGGGCGATCTTGCCGCCCATGCCTTGTCCGGTCAGCGCCGCCGTGGTCGAGAGCATTTCGCGCATGCCGGGACCGCCGCGCGGCCCTTCGTAGCGGATCACAATGACCTCGCCTTCTTTGTAGGCCTTCTTCCGAACCGAGTTCGAAGGCATCCTCTTCGCAGTCGAAACAGCGGGCAGGACCGGCAAATTTCAAGTTCGACATACCCGCGACCTTCACGATCGCGCCATCAGGCGCGAGGTTCCCCTTCAGGCCGACCACACCGCCGGTGACGGTGATCGGCTTGTCGGCGGACCGCACCACATCTTGGTGCGGATTCCATTTTACGCTTTTGAGGTTTTCGGCGATCGTCCGGCCGGTGACCGTCAAACAGTCGCCGTGCAAGTGGCCGTTATCGAGCAACGTCTTCATCAGAAGCGGTATGCCACCAGCCTCATACATATCTTTGGCGACATAACGACCGGCCGGCTTCAAATCCGCGACATACGGTGTCTTTTTGAAGATTTCTGCTACGTCGAACAGATCGAACTTGATACCGCATTCGTGGGCGATCGCCGGCAGGTGCAGCGCAGCATTGGTCGATCCGCCCGATGCAGCCACGACAGCCGCGGCGTTTTCCAGCGACCGGCGCGTTACGATGTCGCGCGGCCGGATATTCTGGGCGATCAGTTCCATTACCTTCTCGCCGGCGGTCATGCAGAAAGCATCGCGGATTTCGTAAGGCGCCGGCGCCCCGGCCGAGTACGGCAACGCAAGCCCGATCGCCTCGGATACCGTCGCCATGGTATTGGCTGTAAATTGTGCACCGCACGCGCCGGCTGACGGGCAAGCCACCCGTTCGATTTCATCGAGATCGGCATCGGACATATCGCCGACCGAATGCTTGCCGACCGCCTCGAACATGTCCTGCACCGTGACCTGCTGGCCGCGGAAATTGCCGGGAAGGATCGAGCCGCCATAGATGAAGATCGAGGGTACGTTGAGCCGGACCATCGCCATCATCATTCCCGGCAGCGACTTGTCGCAGCCGGCGAGACCGACCAGCGCATCGTAGGCATGGCCACGCATGGTCAATTCAACGGAATCGGCAATGCATTCGCGCGACGGCAGCGACGAGCGCATGCCGTCATGGCCCATGGCGATCCCGTCTGTCACCGTGATGGTGCAGAATTCGCGCGGGGTACCGCCGGCAGAGGCGACGCCCTTCTTGACTGCCTGGGCCTGCCGCATCAGCGAGATATTGCAGGGCGCGGCCTCGTTCCAGCACGACGCCACGCCGACGAGCGGCTGATGGATCTGGGTAGTGGTCAGCCCCATCGCGTAAAGATACGACCGATGGGGTGCCCGCTCCGGGCCCTCCGTCACGTGACGGCTCGGGAGTCTCTTCTTGATGCCGGTCTTGGCGTCCATCGCGAACCTGTTTCCCCAGCCAACCCTTGAGACCCGGAAAATCAGGGATTTCCCTTCGCCTTCGCGAGCGCCGTGGCCATTAGCCTACGCAGAACAGATTTCATCGAGGGGTGTGGCTAAAAAGCGGCGCGCGCAAGAGCTAGCTGGCATGACGGTTAAATCTTCACTGAGTGTTGCGGCCTAGCAACAATCGTGGCCCTCCGGCAACCATTACGGAGGTCAATTCCTTCCCGCCAGGCACAAAAGCGGTAGAATCTAATCGACCTTGACGTTGGCGGCCTTGATCATTGGCCACCATTTCGCAATCTCGGCTTTCTGCCAGGCACCGAGCGCCTCCGGCGAGAGCTGATTCGCTGGCGGCATCTGCAGCCCCAGATTTTCCAGCTGCTTGCGCACAACCGCATCGTTCAAGGCGTCCACCGCCGCGGCATTGAGCTTGGCGACGACGTCTTTTGGCGTGCCCTTGGGCACCCACAGGCCGGACCACAGCGTCATGTGAAATCCGGGCAAGCCCGCTTCGTCCGTGGTTGGCACGTCCTGCGCGGACTCCACGCGTTTGTCGGCAGTGACCGCATAGGCGCGGATGTTGCCGGCGCGCACCTGACCGATGGAATTGGAGATCTGATCGACGATGAGATCGATCTGGCCGGCGACGAGATCATTCATCGCGGGTGCCGTGCCGCGATACGGCACGTATTGCAGCTTGATGCCGGTGATGTTCTCAAAATAAAGTCCGGCGATGTGACTTCCCGAACCGGCGCCGGCGGTGCCGGCCGTTGCGGGGGCGGGACGCGCCTTGAGCCAGGAAATCAATTCCTGCAGGGATTTGGCCGGAACCGCATTCTTGCTGACGATAATCATGGGGTTGCTCGGCAATAACGCGACCGGCTCCAGATCGGCCACGAGGTCGTAGCCGAGCTTGTAGATGGCCCCGTTTGCGACATGCGTGCCGAGATGACCGAAGCTGACGGTATAACCGTCAGGGGCCGCGCGCACTGCGCGCCCGACCCCGATCGAGCCGCCCGCACCCGTCACATTCTCGATCAGCACGGCTTCGCCAAGCGTCATCTTCATGCGCTCGGCCAGAATCCGAGCCATGGCATCGGAGGGACCGCCTGCGGAAAACGGCACCACGATGGTGATGGGATGCGACGGGAAATTTTCCGCACGCGCGTTGCCGAATGTCAGCAGCGCAATCAATGCGGCCAGACCTGCTCTTCGCATCACACCCTCGCATTCCACCCGTAACTAGAGTTTCGCATAGTCGATCGGCGCATGACGATCGAGCGTGCGCGTGACCGGCGGCAGCGGGTATTTAAGCCCGGTCGCGCAATTGAACAGCATCACGCGATCATTTTTCGTCACGCGGCCGTCGGCGAGACTCTGTTTGTAGGCGGCATAGGTTGCCGCGCCCTCCGGACACAACAGCAGGCCTTCTTCACGCGCTACTTCGTTCAGCGCAGCAGAAATTTTCTCATCCGTTACCGCGATGGCAAAACCTTTGCTCTCTCGCACCGCGCGCAGGATAAGAAAATCCCCGACCGCCTGCGGCACACGGATTCCGGAAGCAATGGTGCGGGCGTCTTCCCAGCGCGGCGCATGCTCGGTACCGTTCTCGAAGGCGCGTACCATTGGCGCGCAACCGGCTGCCTGCACGGCCACCATCCGCGGCCGCTTGCTGCCGATGAACCCGATTGCCTCGAGTTCGGCGAACGCCTTCCACATGCCGATCAGGCCGGTGCCGCCCCCGGTGGGGTAGAAGATGACATCGGGCACGTCCCAACCAAGTTGCTCGGCTAGCTCAAGTCCCATCGTCTTCTTGCCCTCGATACGATAGGGCTCCTTCAGCGTGGAGGTATCGAACCAGCCGGCCTTGGCCTTGCCCTCGCCGACGATCTTGCCGCAATCGTCGATCAGGCCGTTGACGCGATAGACGGTCGCGCCCTGCAGTTCGATCTCGCTGATATTCACCTCGGGTGTATCCGCGGGACAAAAAATCGTGGTCTTGATGCCGCAACTGGTCGCGTAAGCTGCGAGCGCCGCGCCGGCATTGCCATTGGTCGGCATCGCCATGTGCTTGATGCCGAGCGCCTTGCCCATCGACACCGCCATGACCAGGCCACGCGCCTTGAACGAGCCGGTCGGCAACCGGCCCTCGTCCTTGACGATGATCTCGCCGCCGCCGATCTTTTTCGACAGCTTCGGCACCCGGATCAGCGGCGTCGTCACTTCGCCGAGGCTGACGATGTCGGTCACCTTGCGCACCGGTAACATCTCCCGATAACGCCAGAGATCGGCCGGCCGCTGCGCCAGCGCGTCCTTGGTCAGCGCATTCTTCACGCCGGCCATATCGTAGCGCACCAGGAGCGGCTTGTTCGCTTTCGAAAGGTTATGGATCTGGTCGGCCGGATAATGATCGCCTTCCATGGCGCATTCCAGATGGGTCACGAACGTGGGACGTTCGATCGTCAGATTGTCGTTGTCTTTCACGGATTGCAGTCTCGCTTTTTATATGTTCAGCACGCGGCCATAGGCGTCCAGCACAGCTTCCTTCATCATCTCGGACAGCGTGGGGTGCGGGAAAATGGTGTGCATCAGCTCTTCTTCCGTGGTTTCGAGGTTCATGGCAACCACGTAACCCTGAATCAGTTCGGTAACCTCGGCGCCGATCATGTGCGCGCCGAGCAACTGGCCGGTTTTCTTGTCGAAGATAACCTTGACCAGTCCCTGATCCTCGCCGAGCGCAATCGCCTTGCCGTTGCCGACGAACGGAAAGCGGCCGACGCGAATCTCGCGGCCGCCTTCTTTCGCTCTCGCCTCGGTGAGGCCGACCGACGCTACTTGCGGATTGCAATAGGTGCAGCCGGGAATGAGATTCTTGTCCGTCGCATGCGGATGCAGGCCCTTGATGGCCTCAATGCACACGACCCCCTCATGCTCGGCCTTGTGCGCAAGCATCGGCGGCCCCGCGACATCGCCAATGGCATAGATGCCGGGCACGCTGGTCTTGCCGTAGCCGTCGATCACCACGCAGCCGCGCTCGGTCTTGACGCCGAGCTTCTCCAGTCCGAGATATTCGATATTGCCGACTACGCCGACGGCCGAAATCACCCGCTCGAACTCGACCGTCTGCGGCTTCTTGCCGTCGTCGATGGTTGCAACCACGCTGTCGCTCTTTTTCTCGAGTTTTGTAACCTTGGTATCGGTGAGAATCTTGATGCCCTGCTTTTCGAAACGTTTGCGCGCCAGGCCCGCGATCTCGGCATCTTCCACGGGAAGGATCTGCGGCAGCACTTCGACCACGGTCACGTCTGCGCCCATGGTGTGAAAGAACGACGCGAATTCAATACCGATCGCGCCTGACCCCACCACCAGCAGCGACTTCGGCATCCTCTCCGGCACCATCGCCTCGAAATAGGTCCAGATCAGTTTCTTGTCGGGCTCAAGCCCCGGCAGCACCCGCGGCCGCGCGCCGGTTGCGAGGATAATATGTTTGGCCTGGTAGGCGCCCTCGCCGAGCGCCCCCTTCGGCGCCTCGACCGAGGATTTCTTCACTGTGATCTTGCCGGGCGCGTCGATGCCGGCTTCGCCCCAGATCACCGTGACCTTGTTCTTCTTCATCAGGAACCCGACGCCGTCGTTGAGGCGTTTTGAGACGCCGCGCGAGCGTTGCACCACGGCCTTGGGATCGTACGAAACGTTCTCGGCCGAAAGCCCGTAGTCTTTGGCGTGCTGCATGTAGTGAAAAATTTCCGCCGAACGCAGCAGCGCCTTGGTCGGGATGCAGCCCCAGTTAAGGCAGATGCCGCCGAGGTATGATTTTTCGATGATCGCGGTCTTGAAGCCGAGCTGGGCCGCGCGGATCGCGGTGACGTAGCCGCCGGGGCCGGAGCCGATGATGACGATATCGAAGGATGTGTCGGCCATGTCTTACTCGCTCTTCGTTTCCTTCCCCTCTCCCGTTGTGGAAGAGAGCAAAAAAAGAGTTCGGCGGCTTCGCCTCACACCATCATCATAACGGGATTTTCGATCAGCATCTTGAACGCGCCGATCAGTTCGGCGCCAAGCGCGCCGTCGACCGCGCGGTGGTCGCACGACAGGGTCACACTCATGATGTGAGCTGCCTCGATCTTGCCATTCCGCACCACGGCGCGCTCTTCGCTGGTCCCGACCGCAAGAATGGTGGCGTGGGGCGGATTGATCACGGCGGTGAAGTCCTTGATGCCGTACATGCCGAGATTGGAGACGGCCGTGGTCCCCCCCTGGTATTCCTCGGGCTTGAGTTTGCGCGCGCGGGCTCGCGCGGCAAAATCCTTCATCTCGCCGGAGATCGTCGACAGCGATTTGGTTTCAGCCTTGCGAATGATCGGCGTGATCAGGCCACCGGGCATCGCCACGGCCACGCCGATATCGGAATGCTTGTGCTTGAGCATACCGCCTTCGGTCCAGCTCACATTGGTGTTTGGGATCCGCTGCAGCGCGATCGCCATCGCCTTGATGACGAAATCGTTGACCGAGAGCTTGTAGGCCGGCTTCTTCTCCTTGTCCTTCGGCGCCGCGGCGTTGATCTCTTCGCGCGCCGCAAGCAGCTTGCCGATGTCGCAATCCATCGTGAGATAGAAATGCGGTACGGTCTGCACCGACGCCGTCAGGCGCTGTGCGATCGTGCGGCGCATGCCGTCGTGCGGGATCACCTCGTAACTGCCGTCTTCGAACAGCGCGCGGATCTGCTTGTCCGACATTGACGGCGCAATGGCAGGCGCGCCGGCGGGCGCAACAGCAGGCGCCTTCAGCCCCTTGCCGGATTTTGCTTCCTCGACGTCGCGCGCAATGACGCGGCCATGCGGGCCGCTGCCATTGATCCGCGCGAGCTCGATGCCGGCTTCCCTGGCGAGACGTCTTGCAAGCGGCGATGAGAAGATGCGGGCGTGTCCGTTGGATTGAGACGCTGGCGTCGCCTGCGGCGCGGGAGCCGCAGCGGGGGGCGTCGGGGTCTTCGCCGGGGTGGGCGCGGGCAAGGGCTTTGCGGCGGCGGGGGCTTGCGGAGCCGGGGCAGCTTTGGGCGGCGCGCTTGCAGCCCCTGCCCCCGCTGCCTTCACGTCCTCACCATCGCCGGCGAGCACCGCGATCACGTCGTTGACCGCGACATCCTGCGTGCCCTCTGGCACAAGGATCTTCGCGATCGTGCCCTCGTCGACAGCCTCGACCTCCATGGTCGCCTTGTCGGTCTCGATTTCCGCGATGACGTCGCCGGACTTGACCTTGTCGCCTTCTTTCTTGAGCCACTTGGCAAGGTTGCCCTTTTCCATCGTCGGCGACAGCGCGGGCATCAGAATGTTGATCGGCATGTTCTAAGCCCTGCTCTGTCAGCGATAACATACGGCTTTGGCGGCTGCGACCACCTCGGCCGCAGAGGGCAATGCGAGCTTTTCCAGGTTCGCGGCGTAAGGCATCGGCACGTCCTTGCCCGACACCCGCATGACAGGCGCATCCAGGTAATCAAACATGTGCTCCATGATGCGCGCGGCGACTTCAGCGCCGACGCCGCTTTGCTGCCAGCCTTCCTCTACGGTGACGGCACGGCCGGTCTTCTTCACCGAGGCGAGGATCGTGTCGGTATCCATCGGGCGCAGCGTGCGCAGATCGATCACTTCGGCTTCGATGCCTTCCTTCGCCAACTCGTCGGCAGCCTTCAGCGCATACGACATGCCGTTCGACCAGGAAATGATGGTGACGTGGCCGCCTGAGCGCACGATCCGGGCCTTGCCGATCGGGATCACATAATCGTCGAGTTTTGGGACCTCGCCGGAATGTCCGTAAAGCATCTCGTTTTCCAGGAAGATCACCGGATTCGGATCGCGGATCGCAGCCTTCAGCAGGCCCTTGTAGTCGGCGGCCGAATACGGCGCGATCACCTTGAGGCCGGGAACTTGCGAGTACCAGGCCGAATAATCCTGGCTGTGCTGGGCGGCAACGCGGGAGGCGGCGCCGTTCGGTCCGCGGAACACGATCGAACAACCCATCTGCCCGCCGGACATGTACAGCGTCTTCGCCGCGGAGTTGATGATCTGGTCAATCGCCTGCATGGCGAAATTGAAGGTCATGAATTCGACAATCGGCTTTAAGCCTGCCATCGCCGCGCCGACGCCGATACCGGCGAAGCCATGCTCGGTGATCGGCGTATCGATCACCCGCTTGGCGCCAAATTCCTGCAGCAATCCCTGCGTGACCTTGTAGGCGCCCTGATATTCCGCGACCTCCTCACCCATGATAAAGACATCGGGGTCGCGCCGCATTTCCTCGGCCATGGCGTCGCGCAACGCTTCCCGGATGGTCATCGTGACCATCTCGGTGCCCTCAGGTACCTCCGGATCCGGCTCGGCGGCGGCTTTCGGCGCGGCCGGCGCCTTCGGCGCATGTATCATCGGCTGGCCTTCGCCGACCGGTGAACGCAACTCCGCCACCTCCTGTGCAACATCCGGCGCGACTGGAGCAGCTTTCGGAGCCGGCGCCTTGCCGAGATCTGCCGCGCTTTCGCCATCTGCAAGAATGGTCGCAATCGGCGTGTTGACCGCGACGTCAGCAGTGCCTTCGGGGATCAGGATCTTGCCGAGGGTGCCCTCATCGGTAGCCTCGACCTCCATCGTCGCTTTATCGGTTTCGATCTCGGCAATGACATCGCCTGACTTGATCGCCTCACCTTCCTTCTTCAGCCATTTCGAAAGGTTGCCCTTCTCCATGGTCGGCGACAGGGCGGGCATCAGCACTTGAATTGGCATGGCAGCTCCAGAAATTCACTTTTCAGGCTGCGCGCATCCTCGCAAAACGGAATCCGCTTTGCGGAATGCGCGCCCGGCGCTCAGCGATAGACATCGGTCCATAGTTCGGCGGCATCTGGTTCGGGATCGTGCTGTGCGAAGTCCGCCGATGCATTGACGATCTCACGCACCTCGGCATCGATCGCCTTCAGATCCTGTTCGCTCATCTTTGCCGCCATCAAGCGATTGCGAACCTGCTCGATCGGGTCCTGATCGTGCCTGACCTTGTCGACCTCCTCGCGGGTCCGATATTTCGCCGGGTCCGACATCGAGTGGCCGCGATAGCGGTAGGTCTGCATTTCCAGAATAAACGGTCCCTTGCCGGCACGGCACCATGCCACCGCCTTGTCGCCCGCGGCCTTCACCGCGCGGACGTCCATTCCGTCGACCTGTTCACCGGGAATGTTGAAGGAGATGCCGCGCTTGGAAAAATCGGTTTGCGCGGACGAACGCGTCACCGACGTGCCCATCGCGTAACGATTGTTCTCGATAACGTAGATCACCGGGAGCTTCCACAGCTCCGCCATATTGAAGCTTTCGTACACCTGGCCCTGGTTCGACGCGCCATCGCCGAAATAGGCCAGACTGACAAAATCGTTGCCGCGGTAGCGATTGGCGAAAGCCAGCCCCGTGCCGAGCGAAACCTGGGCACCGACGATGCCGTGGCCGCCGAAAAAATTCTTCTCCTTGCTGAACATATGCATGGAGCCGCCCTTGCCCTTGGAATACCCGCCATGGCGTCCGGTAAGCTCGGCCATGACGCCCTTGGCTTCCATTCCGCAGGCCAGCATGTGCCCGTGGTCGCGGTATCCGGTTATGACCTGGTCGCCCTTTTTGAGGGCCATCTGCATACCCACGACGATGGCTTCCTGGCCGATATAGAGATGGCAAAAGCCGCCAATTGCGCCCATTCCATAGAGCTGACCGGCCTTTTCCTCAAAGCGCCGGATCAACAGCATGTCGCGCAGCGCGCTCAGTTCCTGATCTCTGGTGAATTCAAGGGGGTCGCGGGAGCCGTTGCCTGTTGCTTTCGCGACGCTTTTCTTCGGTGCGGCCATGGCAATTCCGGATGAGAGAACGAATAGCCCTCTCTATCCCAACTCAAACCGCCATGAAAGGATTGCGTGACGCAGCGGAAATTTCACTATGCCGCAGTGCAATGCGGGGCGACATTTTCGAAATCGATTTCGGAGGTTTTTGAAATTTGACGATCAGTTCGGATTGACGGTCCGAACCAGATCGCGGGGATTGGCATAGTCGAGCTGGTAGCGCGCGCGCTCGTCGAGCATATCGGGGTCGACACGGTCGGATCGCAACAAGGAGACACGCTGTTCGCCTTCTGCGCGTTCCCGCTTCAACCGCGCCAATTCGGATGTC
This sequence comes from uncultured Alphaproteobacteria bacterium, assembly GCA_963732455.1. GTDB lineage: Bacteria > Pseudomonadota > Alphaproteobacteria > Rhizobiales > Xanthobacteraceae > Bradyrhizobium. Next base: position 443,000 of record CAVSZM010000015.1, read on the forward strand.
AGCGCGATAATCTCCTGATCGAGTTCCTGCCGGGCATTCAACCCATACTTGCCGGTATAGGCGTTGACCCCGAAATAGCCGACCATCGCCGCAGCCATCGTATAGAGGGCAAACCCGGTGAGCAGGGATTTGAGTCGCGAGCGAGATACCATGGTCCTGAAGATGCGACCGCCCGGTTAAGGGAATCCTAAGACCGGGCGGCGCCGGGCTCGTCCCGCCTACTTGTTCTGCTTCTCGATAAAGGCAGCAAAGGCGTCGATATATTGCTGCAGCACTTTCTGCAGGGCTTCCTTGGTGAGATGGCCCTTTTCGTCGAATGCATCGCCAACGGCATTCAGATAAATTTCCGGCTGCCCCATGATCGGGCCGGAGATGCCCGGCAAGATATTCTGCAAATGTTTGGCCGCGCTGACGCCGCCCAGCGGACCCGGCGAATTGCCGACAATTCCGATCGGCTTGCCGATGAACGAACTTTTGCCGTAAGGCCGCGATCCCACGTCGATCGCGTTCTTCAACACACCGGGAATCGAGCGATTATATTCAGGCGTGACGAACAGGACGCCGCTTGATTTTTGCAGCGTCTCCCGGAAATTCACCCAATCGGCCGGCGGTGTTGCTTCGAGATCCTGATTGAAAAACGAAATATCGTGCAACGTGACGAGGTTGAGCTTCAGCGGAGCGGGTGCGAGTTTAACCAGCGCGTTGGCGATCTTGAGGCTGAAGCTCTCTTTGCGAAGGCTGCCGACAATAACGACAACGTTGTGTGGGGTGGCCATGAGAATTCCTTGTGACGGAGCGCCGGATTGGCTTGCTCGACAACCTAGCTATCTCCCTAGAAGATGCAAGTGCATGAATAGCCGAGCGTGAAGATCAGCGTCCTCGCATGCTGACCGCCTCCCGTGCGTCAGCCGCCCTTGTTCGGATTGATCAGAAACTTTTCGCCGGTTGCGCGTTTGCCGTAGACGGCAATGTTCGAGAGTTGCAACGCCTCCTGCAGCGAAACCACCTGCGTGTAATGGCTGGCAAAGGTCGTCTTGAGCTCCGCGACAACGCGCTGGCGCAGTTTGGCGCCTTCAGCAGGACCGATTTTTTGCAGGAACGGAAAAAGTAGCCAGCCGCCAACTCCCCAGGCCATCCCGAACGCCCTGCTCAGTTCGATAGGACGCGGATCGAGCGCGCCATAGACATAGACCTGCTTGTGCACGCTCGAGCCATAGCGGCTGTAGACCTTGGCGGTCTTGTTGACGGCGATTTCCATGCAGGTGAGAATCTGGCCGGCAAGCTTGCCGCCGCCGATGGCATCGAACGCCAGCGTGGCGCCGGTTTCCACAAGCGCGTTGGTCAGATCATCCATGAATGTCGGCGCGGCGGAATCGCAAATATGCTTCGCGCCGATCTTGCGCAGGATGTCTGCCTGCTCCGCGCTGCGGACGATATTGACGAGGCCGATACCGTCCTTGAGACAGATCTTGTTGAGCATCTGACCAAGATTTGATGCGGCCGCGGTATGCACGAGGGCTTTGTGGCCTTCGCGGCGCATGGTCTCGGTCATACCGAGCGCGGTCAGCGGATTGACAAAGCAGGAAGCGCCTTCGGCAGGCGTGATGCCCGCGGGCAGCGGCAGGCACTCGGCTACCTTCAGGCAGCGGTACTGCGCGTACATGGCGCCGCCGATCATTGCGACCGTCTTGCCCATCAGCGCCTTTGCCGCATCCGACGATCCGGTCCTGATGACAACGCCGGCGCCTTCGTTGCCGACCGGCATGGATTCATCCAGCCGCCCCGCCATGGCCTTCATCCCGGCTTCCGGAACCTTCGCGGTGATGACCGGCGCATCTTTGGTACCCGACGCTTTGGCGGTCGTCATATCGGCGGCTCCGACCAGGAGACCGAGGTCCGACGGATTGATCGGCGAAGCCTCGACGCGCACGACGACTTCATCTGCTGATGGTTCAGGTGTCGGAACACTCGCCAGTGACAGTTCGAGTTCACCGCTCTTCTTGACCTGCGAGCGAAGTTGAAGCCCTGTTTTGGTATCGGCGCTCATCATTCATCTCCCTATTCTCGGCTCAGCCGAATTCGGCCGGGAGTGTTCTCACGTTGGCGGGGAAACGCAAGCCTCCCGGCTTTGCAAAAATCGCATATGATTTCGGGCCGTTTGCCCGATCTTTGCGAAAGTCCGCTTGCCCGGGTTATGTTGCGCGCATCGCTAAAGGAATTTGCAATGAGCCAAAGCGAGATCGACGCCGTTCGCGCCCTGTTAAGTGCAAAACCGCGCCCGGTAGGTTGGGAGGAGCGTCGGCGGCGCATCGAGGAAGTCGGGTCGGCGTGGCCCGCGGCGCAAGACATCAAACTCGAGGAAGTGGATATCGATGGACTCCCGGGCGAGTGGTCCGTTGCGCCCGGCAGCGACGCCTCACGGGTATTGCTGTTTTTTCATGGGGGCGGTTACTGTTCGGGCTCAATTCTCAGCCATCGCCGGCTGGTCACCGAAGCCGGCCGGGCCGCCAGAGCGCGAACGCTCGCCATCAACTATCGGCTCGCGCCTGAGCACCCGTTCCCTGCCGCGCAGAATGACGCACTCTCGGCATGGAATTTTTTGCGGAAGCACGGCATCGCCGCCGATCATATCGTGGTCGGCGGCGATAGCGCGGGCGGAGGCCTGACCGTGGCTCTGATCAACCGGCTGCGAGACGCTGGCGAGCGCACCCCGGGCTGCGCATGGCTTATTTCTCCCTGGACCGACCTGACGCTGTCCGGCTCAACTCTCACCACCAAGGATGCTGTCGATCCCATCATTCACAAGGGGTATCTGGCGGAACTGGTTGAGGCCTATCTTCCAGCGGATGTCGACAAGAAAGACCCGCGTGTTTCCCCGATCCATGCCGACCTAAGAGGATTTCCGCCGACGCTGATCCAGGTCGGCGCGTGCGAAACCTTGCTCGAGGACTCCACGCGATTTGCAGCAGCGGCCGGTGCGGCCAACGTCGCCGTCACGCTCGAGGTATGGCCGGACATGATCCACGCATGGCCGATGTGGAACGCTCATCTGGAGCCGGGCCGACGAGCGCTCGGGAATGCCGGCGAATTCATTCGCCGCCACCTCTATTTTCCGGTGATGGGCAGTCCTATCTGAGCGCCTTCAGCGCCGCCCTGCCGGCATATTTGGCCTGCGTGCCCAGCTCGTGCTCGATCCGCAGCAACTGATTGTATTTCGCGGTCCGGTCGGAGCGCGCCAGCGAACCGGTCTTGATCTGACCGCAATTGGTGGCGACCGCGAGGTCGGCGATGGTGGAATCTTCGGTCTCGCCGGAGCGGTGCGACATCACGGCGGTATAGCCGGCCTTGTAGGCCATCTCGACCGCGCTGAGTGTCTCCGTGAGGGTACCGATCTGGTTGACCTTGACCAGGATGGAATTGGCGCGGCCGTTCTTGATGCCGTCGGCGAGCCGCGTCACGTTGGTGACGAACAGATCGTCGCCGACGAGCTGGCATTTATTTCCGATTAGATCGGTCAGTTCCTTCCATCCATCCATGTCGTCCTCCGACATGCCGTCTTCGATGGAGACGATGGGATAGCGCGACGCAAGATCGGCGAGGTATTTGGCTTGTTCGGAGCGCGAACGGGTCTTGTTCTCACCGCCATAGACGTATTTGCCGTCCTTGAAAAATTCAGTAGCCGCGCAATCCAGCGCCAGCATGACATCGCCGCCGGCCTTGTAGCCGGCCTTGCCGATCGCAGCCATGACGAATTCGAGCGCAGCATCGGCCGATGGCAGGTTCGGCGCGAACCCGCCCTCGTCGCCGACATTGGTGTTATGACCCGCCTTTTTCAATTCCGACCTCAGGGTGTGGAAAATTTCCGAGCCACAGCGCAGCGCCTCTGCGAAAGTCTTGGCGCCGACCGGCATGATCATGAATTCCTGGAAATCGATCGGATTGTCGGCGTGCACGCCGCCGTTGATGATGTTCATCATCGGCACCGGCAACGTCCGCGCCGAGGTGCCTCCGACATAGCGATACAGCGGCAGGTCGCTCGATTCGGCGGCGGCCTTCGCGACCGCGAGCGACACGCCCAGAATGGCATTGGCGCCGAGACGCTTCTTGTTTGGAGTGCCATCGAGGCCGATCATGGTTTGGTCGATCTGGACCTGCTGCTCGGCGTCCATGCCGCCAACCGTATCGAATATCTCGCCATTCACGGCAGCGACCGCTTTGGTCACGCCTTTGCCGAGGTAGCGCGCCTTGTCGCCGTCGCGGAGTTCGACCGCCTCATGCGCACCGGTTGAGGCGCCCGACGGCACCGCCGCACGTCCTATCGAGCCGTCTTCCAGCACCACATCGACTTCGACCGTGGGGTTGCCGCGGCTGTCGAGTATTTCGCGGCCGATGATGTCGACGATGGCGGTCATGGATGCCTCTTGGAAAATGCCGGGGATTGAACGGTTGGCGCTGCTTCTACAGCAACGCTTGGGTGCGGAAAAGGCCGCGATGACAGTGACGTCGCCCGGCGAATTGTCTAAAAACGCGGCAGCGGAGATACATCATGTCGAAAACGCCCAGCAAATCGTCGAAATCGAAAGGCCTGCAGCTTGGCCGCGCCGTGGAATGGCCTCACACGCCCGACGAAGCCCAACTCGACCGCGTGCCTAATCCGCAAAGAGATACGAATTACGTGGTGCGGTTCACCGCGCCGGAATTTACTTCGCTTTGCCCGGTCACCGGTCAGCCCGACTTCGCGCACCTCGTCATCGACTATGTTCCGGGCCAGTGGCTGCTGGAATCGAAATCGCTGAAGCTCTATGTCGCGAGCTTTCGCAATCACGGCGCATTTCACGAGGACTGCACGGTGGCGATCGGCAGGCGGATTTCGGCTGAGATCAAGCCGATATGGCTGCGGATCGGCGGCTACTGGTATCCACGCGGCGGCATTCCGATCGACGTGTTCTGGCAGACCGGCAAATTACCGAAGGGTATGTGGATTCCGGATCAGGGCGTTGCGGCCTATCGCGGGCGGGGATGATGCAGAACTCTAGCCGCCGCCTGCATCCGCAGGCCTGGTCTGCCGCAACAGCCGCGCGCAGACAACACCAAGCGCGACCATGACGACTGCGCTCGTCAGCAAGGTCGACATCTTGCCGGCATTCTGAATACCGAAGCCGTATGCGATGGGTCCTACGGTCTGGCCCATGAAAAAGAAGAACGAGTGTAACGACAGCGCGGTGGCCCGGGCCTCCACTGAAAGTTCGCTGGCAAATACCTGCAGCGATCCGTGCAGCATGTAGAAGCCCCAGCCCATGAACAGAAGGCTGACCGCCTGGATTTTCCAGCCCGGACCAAATCCAATAATCGCAAGTTGCAGGCCGACCAGCGTCCCGCCCGCGATCATCATGCCGTTGACGCCGAGCCGCGGCAGGAACCGCGACACGCTCATGGTGTAGAACAGGCCGCCCACCGCAAAGCCCGCGATGACGATACCGGCGATCGACAGGCTGGTTTCACCCAATTCAACCAGAAACGCCGCGAGAAACGGAAACAATCCGAGCACGCAACAGCCTTCGACAAAGACCGCGGAATAGCAAACGCGAGCGTTCGGATTCGCGAAAATCGTGCGGTAGCCATGTCTGAGCGCAGACAGGTTTGTTCTGGGAGCGCGCGTTAACGCGGCGCCTCGAAAGCCAACCGCCACGGCAACCGACGCCACGATGACCAGGACGCCGAGTACCGCGAGCACGCCGCGCCAGCCCAGGAAATCTCCTATCAGCCCCGAAGCAGATGCTCCGAGTAGATTGCCGGTCATGGCGCCCGCCAGGGTTCGCCCGATCGCGACCTGTCGTTTTTCCGGACCGACCAGATCGCTGGTCAACCCGAGCGCGATCGGAAATACGCCGCCGGAACCGATGCCGGCTAGAATGCGCGACGCGAAAAGCAGCGAGAACGACGTCGACATCGCGCCAACGATGCTCGCGAAACCGAGAAGCACCAGACACACAACCATCAGCCGCGCCTTGCCGAACAAATCCGCCGCCGCGCCCAGCACCGGCTGCACGATCGCGAAGGTGAAGGCGAACACCGACGAAAAACTCGCAGCCGTTGCGATGCTCACGCCGAATTCGTCGGCGACATGGGGCAATACCGGGTCAAGCGCCCGCGCCGACAGGCTCGCCGCAAAGGTCGCGAGCGCAATGATGTTCAGGACCGGCGGCATACGCTGCTCATACGGCCGCAGCCTTGCGGCACTAACCTGCTACATTCTTGGCAATTACGTCGAACGCCATAAGCATCCGCAACAAATCTTCGAACTCGCGCAATGGCACCATGTTTGGACCGTCCGACGGCGCATTGTCCGGGTCTGGATGAGTTTCGATAAACACGCCGGCGACGCCAACCGCGACCGCGGCACGCGCCAGCACCGGAACAAATTCGCGTTCGCCGCCGGAAGATGTGCCTTTACCGCCTGGCTGCTGTACCGAATGCGTAGCGTCAAATATCACCGGCGCGCCGGTGGTGCGTGCAAGGATCGGCAGCGCGCGCATGTCCGACACCAGCGTGTTGTAACCGAACGATGCGCCGCGCTCGGTGACCAGCACATTGCGATTGCCGGCGCCGGTGATCTTGGCGACGACATTCGCCATGTCCCATGGCGCCAGAAACTGACCCTTCTTGACGTTGACGACCTTGCCGGTCGCGGCCGCCGCCAAAAGCAGGTCGGTCTGCCGGCAGAGGAACGCCGGAATCTGCAGCACATCGACGGCCTGCGCTACCTCGGCGCATTGCAAAATCTCGTGCACGTCGGTGAGCACAGGCATTCCCAGCGAGGAGCGTATCTCGGCAAAGATCGGCAGCGCCTGCTTCAGTCCGATGCCGCGCGCAGCCGACACGCTGGTGCGGTTGGCCTTGTCGAAGGAGGTCTTGTACACGAGCCCTATCTTCAGCCGCGTCGCGATCTCCTTCAGCGCGGAAGCCACTTCAAGCGCGTGCGCGCGGCTCTCAAGCTGGCAAGGGCCTGCGATGACCGAGATCGGCAAATCATTGCCGAATTTGACCGATCCGGCGGCAACGACCGGCGCCGCAGAAGTGTTGGCGTTCAAGGCACTATCCTTTTTCCCGGCGAGACCATGCAGGGCAGCGGCGGGGTGATCAACCGAAATTCGCGGTCTCGAATATCAGAGTTGCGCCACGGGCTACGTCCGGCGGGATGACGAGACGTCCAACATGGCGCTGCGAGGCTATCCGGCTTTGCCGATGCAATGCCTCGGCCTGCGCAATGTCTGCGACTTCGAAGCGCAGCGCGTTGAGCGTCATGCCCTCACCTTCCACCGCTGGCGAAACGCCGAACTGATCACGAAACGACACCGGTTCCATGATTTCGATATCGCCATTCTCGGTGCGAACCTTGACGCCGATAGAACTCGAATGCAGGTCGTTCACCCCGGTAAACGCCTTCAGGAAGATGTGATGGTCGGTCGGATTCTCGGCAATCATTACCGCGCCGGACACAGCCTTTGCGCCGTTGGCGTGGGCTTGAAACGCCGGGTCCCAGAAGTTTTCCGGGAAATGATGCTGGCATACTGCAAACCGCACATTCGGCGATGCCGGATCATGAGCGAATGCCAGCGAGAACGCGAGCTTTACCGGCGTTCCATCGGGCTTTGTCCCCTGTCGAGCAAAATTGAATACCCCCGAACTTCCTATTCCGGTTGATTCGAACGAACGGGCATCGTCGACCGCGTTACTGCTGTTGAGGATCAGCATCGAGAAACCTTCACGTCGGGCGAGAAAGTCGCGGTTGTACGCGCCGAATGAAAACGAGCGGGCGCCGTGCGGCATGATATTCTCCGGCTCTGCGACTTCAAGGATTTCGATGTAGCAATACTTCAATTGCACAATACGGTTGTGGGTGCCCCACGCATGGCGGTTGCGCGCGCCGACGGTAAAGCCGGCGCGGCGATAGAATTCCGCCGCCGCGTCGAGATCGCGGACGGCGTGCACGATATGGTCGAGACCGTGAGGCATCGGCGAGACCAAAATTTCGCGCGAACGCTTGCTGCTACTTCATCGCCGAGAAGGCGGTCGGCACCAGCAACTGATTGACGATATTGCCGACGATCTGGCCGTCCTCCTCGGTTTTTGCGCGGGCCGCCAGCCATTCCGGATCGGTCGCGAACGCGCTCCACTTCTTCTCGCGGTCGGCGAGCGACTCCCATGCCAGAATGTAGGTCAGTTCCTGGTTGGACTCGCCGACCAGCGTGGTGAAGAAGCCGGCCTGCTTGATGCCGTGCTTCTCCCACAGTTTCAGCGTGGTGGTTTCGAAGCGCTTCAAAAGCGCCGGCAGGCGACCCGGTATACAGCGATAGACGCGCGTTTCGTAAATCATCGACTTCACTCCCTGATCAATTGTTCTTGCGGTATTGGGGATTGTTTTGTCGCAACAATCGAAGCGTTCGTCAAAGGCGACGGACGCAAATCGTCACACCAGCCTCGACTGCACCACTGCCGCCTGGATGAAGGACGCGAACAGGGGATGCGGTTCGAACGGCCGTGATTTCAATTCGGGATGGAATTGCACTCCGATGAACCACGGATGATCCTCGTATTCGACGATCTCCGGCAGCACACCATCCGGCGAAAGACCTGAAAATTTCAGTCCGTGCTGCTCCAGGCGGTCCTTGTAATCCGTATTGACCTCGTAGCGGTGGCGGTGGCGTTCCGAAATTTCGGTGGCGCCGCCATAGACTTCCGATACCCGGCTGCCGCGCTTGAGGACCGCTGGATACGCCCCAAGACGCATGGTGCCCCCGAGATCGCCGGCCTTCGATCGTTGCTCCAGTTCATTGCCGCGCAGCCATTCCGTCATGAGGCCGACCAATGGTTCGGGGGTCGGACCGAATTCGGTGGAATTTGCCTCCTCGATGCCGACGAGACTGCGCGCGGCTTCAATCACCGCCATCTGCATCCCAAAGCAGATGCCGAAATAAGGCACGTCGCGCTCCCTAGCGAACTGCGCTGCGCGGATCTTACCTTCGGCGCCGCGCTGGCCGAAGCCGCCGGGCACCAGAATGCCGTTGACGTGCTCGAGAAACGGCGCGGGGTCCTCATTCTCGAACACTTCGCTCTCGATCCAATCGAGATTGACCTTCACCTTGTTGGCGATGCCGCCGTGCGACAACGCCTCGATCAGCGATTTGTAGGCGTCCTTCATGCCGGTGTACTTGCCGACGATGGCGATCGTGACGTCGCCTTCGGGATTGCGCACCCGCTCGTTGATCACGTGCCAGCTTTGCAGCGCCGGCGGAGTTTTCGGCACGATACCGAACGCCGCCAGCACTTCGTCGTCGAGGCCGGCAGCGTGGTACGCCTCCGGCACGGCATAGATGTTGTCGACGTCGCGCGCCTCGATCACTGCACTTTCGCGCACGTTGCAGAAAAGCCCGAGCTTGCGCCGTTCTTCCTTGGGAATCGGCCGGTCGGTGCGACACAGCAAAATATCCGGTTGAATGCCGATCGAGCGCAATTCCTTGACCGAATGCTGCGTCGGCTTGGTCTTCAATTCGCCCGCGCTCGGGATGAACGGCAACAGCGTCAGATGAATGTAGATGGCGTGCTCGCGCGGAAGATCGTTCTTGATCTGGCGGATCGCTTCGAAGAACGGCAGGCCTTCGATATCGCCGACGGTGCCGCCGATCTCGCACAGTACGAAGTCAAAATCGTCATTGCTGTCGAGGATAAAATCCTTGATGGCGTTGGTGACGTGCGGGATCACCTGGATGGTGGCGCCGAGATAGTCGCCGCGCCGCTCCTTGGTCAGAATATCCTGATAGATGCGCCCGGTCGTGATGTTGTCGGCCTTGGTGGCCGGACGTCCGGTGAAACGCTCATAATGGCCGAGATCGAGGTCGGTCTCCGCGCCATCGTCGGTCACGAACACTTCGCCGTGCTGATACGGCGACATCGTTCCGGGATCGAGATTGAGATAAGGATCGAGCTTGCGAAGCCGGACCTTGTAGCCTCGCGCCTGCAACAGGGCGCCGAGCGCCGCTGAAGCCAGACCTTTTCCGAGCGAAGAAACCACGCCGCCGGTGATGAAGATATACCGCGCCATGGGGCTTAACCTTTAAGGCCACCGGCGCGATTCGCCAAAACGAATCGCTGGACCGCAGCGAACATCTTGTCGGGCTGTGGGTGACGTGAAAATTCAAATATTATCAATATGTTAGTTAGAATTTCTGATGCAGGACGCCAGAGGCGGCCCTGCATGGCAACCCTGCTTTATTGCGAACGCGGCGCCTGCGGACCCGATGGCGCCGGCTGATTCTGCTGCTGCTCGTCTACTTTCTTCAGGGAATCGAGAATGCCGCCGCTGGTCGGTGGTGCGATCGGCGTCGCGCCGCCCGCCGGCTGTGTCTGAGAGGCTGGTGTGCTGCCGCCGATGATCGAACTCGGCTTGCGGTCGTAGCTTGCAAGCCAAGACAGGAGCAGGCTGGTCAGGAAGAAGCCCACGGCCAGCACCGCGGTCGTGCGTGTCAGCAAATTGGCGGTGCCGCGACTCGACATGAAGCCGGCACCCCCGCCGACGCCCAGGCCGCCGCCCTCGGACTTTTGCAGCAACACGGTCGCGATCAACGTCGCAACGATCATCAGGTGGACTACAATAACGACAGTCTGCATCTCTACCTTCCGTCGCAAACCGGGAACGCCGGCGTCCGGCCGAACATTGGGGTTTGCGGGGTTTGAAGTCGCGCGGTGTTACACGATCGGATGGGGGATTGTCACCCCCGACCGGCGTCACATTTAGCTAAGAACAACCGGCCGCAATCGCAAGAAAATCGGCCGCTTTCAGGCTGGCGCCCCCTACCAGCGCGCCGTTGACGTTCACAACCGCCATCAATTCCCTGGCATTCGAGGGTTTCACCGAACCGCCATAAAGTATTCGGATTCTAGCCCCCTCGCCCTTAAATCGCGCGCTGAGAAGATCCCGGATAAAGTGATGAATTTGCTCGACATCTCCAACCGTCGGGGTCAGGCCGGTGCCAATCGCCCAGACCGGCTCATAGGCCACCACCAGATTTTCGGCGGTTGCTGCATCCGGCAACGAGACGTTGAGCTGTCCGCGGCAGATATCCAGGGTTTGTCCGGAATCGCGCTGGTGCTGGGTCTCGCCGACGCAGACAATGGCGGTTAGGCCGGCGCGCCAGGCTGCTTCCGCCTTCTGTCGGACCAGCACGTCAGTTTCGCAGTGATCGGCGCGCCGTTCTGAGTGGCCGACAATGATGGCGCTGGCGCCAGCATCTGCCAGCATTTCGGCCGAAAGATCGCCGGTGTTGGCACCCGACGCTTTGGGGTGACAGTCCTGCGCGCCAACCGCGACGATCCCGGAGCCGCGCGCCGCATCAGCGAAGGCGGCAATCAGTGTCGCGGGCGGGCAAACCAGCAGGTCGGCTTTGCCCGCTACGCCGGATGCACCTGCGAGGATGGCCTCGAATTCGGCCAAGGAAGCCCTGAGGCCGTTCATTTTCCAGTTGCCGGCAATCAGCGGCCGAAAGGCGTCGGTCATGTCGGGATTCTCGCAAATGTAAGGCCAATCATGCGCTAGCAGAGCGCGGCGGCCAGTTCCAGAGACCGCACCTGCGATCCCCGGCCGTCAATTGCTTCATTTTGGCCCTACTTGTGAACCCACTTGGCACTCGCCGCCAAGGTTGCGACGAGGCGGCTGCCACTTTATGATGCTATGTCAACTCGGTGACGCTCTTTTGCGGAATTCGATACCGAATTTCCCATGGGCGCGACCAGTTCCCTCCTGCAAACAAGTTGGACCCAATGCTTCGAGGAATGCGGAAAGCCTCATCAAACTGGCTCGGCAAGATCATAATGGCCACGGTGATGGGATTTTTGATCATCAGCTTCGGCATCTGGGGCATCGCCGACATCTTCAGGGGTTTCGGACAGTCGACGCTTGCCAAGGTCGGCCATACCGAGATTTCGGCCAATGAATTCCGCCAGCTCTACACCGAGAAGCTGCAGCAGATCGGCCGCCAGTTCGGCCGCCCGTTGACGATGGATCAGGCCCGCGCATTCGGCTTCGACCGCCAGGTGCTCCAGCAAGCCATCGCCGAGGCCGCGCTTGACGAAGAAGCGCGGAAATTGGGACTTGGACAGTCGAACGACGAGACCATGCGCATGATCTTCAACGATCCCAATTTTAAGGGGGTCGGCGGTGCATTCGATCCGGCACGCTTCCAGGCGGTGATCCGGCAATTCGGCTTTACCGAGCAGCGTTATGTCGCGGACCAGCGACGGGTGTCACTGCGGCGTCAGATCGCGGGTACCGTCTCGGCCGGTCTGGAACCACCGAACGTGCTGATCGAAGCGCTTAGCCGTTTCCAGAACGAGCAGCGGTCGATCGAGTACGTCAAACTCGACGCCGTACAGGCCGGAACCATCGATCCGCCGTCGCCGGAGACGCTGGCCGGCTATTTCGACGATCACAAGACCCAGTTCCGTGCCCCCGAATACCGCAAGATTTCCTTTGTCGTGATTACACCGGAAGACATCGGCAAATGGTCCGAGGTTTCCGACGAGGAGGCCAGAAAGATATTCGAGCAGCGCCGCGACAAACTCGGGACGCCGGAACGGCGCCAGGTATCGCAAATCGTGTTTCCGAACGTCGAGGAAGCCCTGGCGGCGCGCAATCGCATAGCGTCCGGATTGTCGTTCGACGATCTGGCCAAGGAGCGCGGCCTCAATCCAACCGACGTTGACCTCGGCATGGTCGCGAAGTCCGCGATCATCGATCCCGCGATCGCCGATGCGGCCTTTACGCTGCCGTCCGGCGAGGTAAGCCAGCCGGCGCAAGGCAAGTTTGGCGCCGCGTTGGTCAAGATCGGCAAGATCGAGCCGGGGGCAGAGCCATCATATGAAAGCGTTGCCTCCAGCCTGAAGAAAGAAATCGCGACCGGACGCGCGCGCGCATCGGTCGCCACCCTGCACGACAAGATGGAGGATGAGCGCGGCGGTGGCGCCAGTGTGATCGAGGCCGCGCAGAAACTGGGGCTGGCCGCCGTCACTATCGACGCCGTCGATCGCTCCGGCCGCCTCCCCAACGGCCAGTTGGCCGCGAACATTCCCCCCGGCCTTGACGTCGTCTCGCAAGCGTTTGGCAGTGATGTCGGCGTCGACAACGATCCGATCCAGTTCAACGGCGGCTATGTCTGGTACGACGTTCTCGGCATCACTCCGTCACGCGAACGCAGCCTCGATGAGGTCAAGGACCAGGTCGAGGCGAAATGGCGCGACGACCAGATCGCCAGCCGGCTGCGTGCCAAGGCGACCGAGATGGTTCAAAAGCTCGATCAGGGCGGCAACTTCGCGGACGAGGCGGCGGCTTCGGGATTGAAAGTCGAAACCGCGAACGGTTTCAGGCGCGATGCTTCGCTGCCCGGCCTGCCCGCCAGCGTGGTGGAAACCGCGTTTCGAACCCCCAAGGGTGGCGTCGGACAAACCGCGGGCGGCGCCAATGAGTGGATTGTGTTCCGCGTGACCGACGTCAGCGTGCCGCCGGTCGATCTTGCGTCGGAGGACATCAAGAAACTGAAGGAAACCCTTCGGCGCGGGCTGACCGATGAGCAGCTCGCGCAGTATGTCACGAAGCTTGAAACGGAGATCGGCACGACGATCAATCAGAACGCTTTCGCGCAGGCGACGGGCGCCAATAACTGAGTATGATCCGAAATGACGGTCGGCCGTCCGCTATGGAATTCCCCTCATCCGGAGGAGCGACCTCGTGGTTCGGGACGGCGCAAGAGCGTCTCCTGAGGTCTCGATTTTGAAAGTACTGTGATGGACGACCTCAAATCTATCATCGGAAAGGTCGCCACCGGCGCGACCCTGTCGCGCGACGAGGCAGCATCCGCCTTCGACAGCATGATGTCTGGTGAGGCCACCCCCTCGCAGATGGGCGGATTGCTGATGGCTTTACGGGTACGCGGCGAAACCGTCGATGAAATCACCGGCGCGGTATCCGCCATGCGCGCCAAGATGCTGCGGGTCAAAGCTCCCCCTGATGCCATCGACGTGGTCGGCACCGGCGGCGACGGCTCCGGCTCGGTCAATGTGTCGACCTGTGCCTCCTTCATCGTCGCGGGCGCAGGTGTCCCCGTCGCCAAGCATGGCAACCGCGCGTTGTCGTCGCGCTCGGGCGCGGCGGACGTGCTGTCTTCGCTCGGGGTCAGGATCGACATCAAGCCCGAGCATGTCGGCCGGTGCGTCAGTGAGGCCGGAATCGGCTTCATGTTCGCGCCGTCGCACCATCCCGCGATGAAGAACGTCGGTCCGACCCGGGTCGAACTGGCGACGCGCACGATCTTCAATCTGCTGGGGCCGCTTTCCAATCCGGCCGGCGTCAAGCGACAAATGGTCGGCGTGTTTTCCCGGCAATGGGTGCAGCCGCTGGCGCAGGTGCTGAAGAATCTCGGCGCCGAATCCGTCTGGGTGGTGCACGGCTCCGACGGCCTCGACGAGATTACTCTCACCGGCCCGACCTTCGTCGCGGCGCTCGAGAACGGCAATATCCGCTCCTTTGAGGTGACGCCTGAGGAAGCCGGCCTGACGCGCGTCGGCGGCGATACGCTGAAGGGCGGCGATGCCGACGCCAACGCGATCGCGCTGCAAAGCGTGCTCGATGGGATGCCGAGCCCTTTTCGGGATGTTGCACTACTGAACGCCGCGGCGGCGCTGATCGTGGCCGGCCGGGCCAGCAATCTCAGGGAAGGCGTGACGCTCGGCACCAAGTCGCTCGACAGCGGCGCTGCCGCAGCGCGGCTGAAACATCTGATCGCGGTCTCCAACAGCTGACCCGAGGCGCCTCGCGATGTCCGACATCCTGACCAAAATCGAGGCTTACAAGCGCGAGGAAATCGCGGCCGCCAAGCGTGCGCATCCGCTTTCCAGCATCGAGGCGCTGGCGAAAGCCGCGTCGGCGCCGCGCGGCTTCGTCCGGGCGATCCATGAAAAACTCGGCCGCGGCGAATACGCCCTGATTGCCGAGGTGAAAAAGGCCTCGCCATCCAAGGGCCTGATCCGCGCTGACTTCAATCCGCCTGATCTTGCCAAGGCCTATGAAGCCGGCGGCGCGGCGTGTCTGTCGGTGCTGACGGATACACCTTCGTTTCAGGGCCATCTCGATTTCATGGTAGCGGCGCGCGCGGCCACGGCGTTGCCGGTGCTGCGCAAGGATTTCATGTATGACACCTATCAGGTGGCCGAAGCCCGCGCCCACGGCGCCGACTGCATCCTGATCATCATGGCGGCGCTCGACGACGGCGCGGCCAGGGACATCGAGGACGCGGCGCTTGCACATGGCATGGACGTGCTGATTGAAATTCATGAACGCGATGAGCTGGACCGTGCGCTAAAACTTCGCTCGCCGATGATAGGCGTCAACAACCGAAACTTGCGAACCTTCGAGACCACGCTTGCGACCAGCGAGGCGCTGGCGCCGCTGATCCCCGGCAATCGCCTGATGGTCGGCGAAAGCGGCATCTTCGCGCCCAGCGATCTTGCGCGGCTCGCGCGGGTCGGCATGTCGACATTTCTGGTCGGCGAAAGCCTGATGCGGCAGGCCGACGTGGCGGCGGCGACCCGCGCGCTGCTTGCGCGCGGCGGCGCGCCCCGCGCGACCGGGACGCGCTGACGCATGCGGCGTAAATCCCCCAAAAACAAACCCGCCCTCACCCACATCGGTTCCCGCGGCGAAGCGCGGATGGTCGATGTTTCAGCCAAACCCGCCACCGAGCGAACGGCGGTCGCGGAAGGCCGTGTCGTCATGAGCAAGGCGACGCTCGAACTGATCGTTTCAAGCGATGCCAAAAAGGGTGACGTGCTGGGCACCGCGCGCGTCGCCGGCATCATGGCGGCAAAGCGCACGCCCGATCTGATACCGCTATGCCATCCGCTGGCCTTGTCGAAGGTGACGCTGGATATAACGCCCGACAAGAAACTACCCGGCTGCATCGTCCGCGCCACCGTCAAGATCACCGGTCCAACCGGCGTCGAGATGGAGGCGCTGACGGCGGTGTCGATCGCCTGTCTTGTGATCTACGACATGGTCAAGGCCGTGGAGCGTGGCGTACGTATTGAAGGCATTCATCTGGTCGAAAAAAAGGGCGGCAAGTCCGGGCACTACCGCGCTTAGATCGCTCGGCGTGCGAGCTCACGTCGGGCTGTCCTCTCGAGCATGATTTGCAGTCTGATACAGAGAGGATTCGACATCGTCATTGACGCTGCATGGCACGACCTGCCCGCGTCGCAGACCTAACGCTTCAATCTCGGCCCGCTTGAGCCGTCTACGCGCAAAAACAATGTCGGTAGGTTCGATCTGGGGAAGCTCACATACGGCGGCTTCAGCCAATTTCTGAAAGTAGATTCCGACCGCAAACCATCGTTCTCTCTGGGAATCTCGATCCGCCGCGCATCTCACTCGGACCAGGCAGCCGCGCGGCGCCAGCCTGTTTTTGCTCAAGGCAGTCATAACCGACGCAGTCACCACGGACTCTTTCGTTTCACGTTCATACGACTCGCGCTCAAAGAGCTTATTGCCTTTCTCGTCCGCAACGACCACCAGGCTCGACCGGCAGAATCCGCCACCCTTTTTCAATTCGCCAGCAACGGCTTCGGCCTGGCGCTTTGCGGATTGCAAACTTGGCAGGATGTTTCCCACATCATCAAGAAACAATTCTGAACCGTCAGAAATGTGGAAAAAATATCGCATTGCGTCGCGATAATTTAAGCGATGACCGGCTTCCAGTGACAAATTGGTAAGCCACGCCTCAGCCAGATTAAAATGTGTCCATATCAGGCGGCGCGACTGAGTTGTCGTGCATTCCCTGCGAATGCGAGCGGCCGTTACTTTTGACCGGAGGGAAGCCGCAGGTGAGTTGCAAGCGGAGCGGAGTAAAAACTTGCCTGTTGTGGAAGGCGAAGCGGAAGCCGCATAAATTCGGAAACCGCGGAAACCGCGGCGGTCAGGCGCAACGCGGTGCTTTGCTCTTCACGGCGAGTTGGCGCGGAACGGTGCTAAGCGGCCTTCAGCCAGGTTATGCCAACCCGCTCGACATTGTTATCTCGCCAGATCACGCGGCAGGACCAAAGCGTGTGGCAGTTGTCAAAGGTCAGGTCGAACTTATCAGGCAACGCTGCGACGGTTCCGGTGTCAAAACTTAAACACGCGCCAAGCATATTTAGGTTGTCGACGATGCAGCCGAATGCTGCACCCGTATCGCTTTCGATAATCTTGGCGGGTTGAACCACTCTCGTTCGAGCTAAGCGCCGTCTTTCAACTAACATCTTGACTGCCTTTAAATTTCTAGGACGATGCAAGAAAATTTCTATGATTTTGCTAAGATGACCGTTGCCGTACGGCGATCACGATTCAGATTCTGGAAACCATCGCGAGGTGGAACGGTAAGGACAGCGGCCATCGAACGCTCGCAAAATCCGCGGTGAAACTGCTTTTTTGAGATTACGGCGAACCACGTCGCCGAATGTGCAGTGTTCAGGTACGTTATCAGCCGGATTTTGAACACTCCCGCGTGAAGCAAGGAATAATTGGCCTGCAAGCGCGTTATGTCGGCAAGGAGCCGAATTGCCGACGAACATCGGGGACGGATCCGGTATAATGCCAGGTATGAAATCACAGGAGGACTGCAAAATGCGCGGTTTTATTCCTACGTGTTTAGCAATGGCCGTTCTGTCGACCGCGATCGCAACACCGCTGCTCGCCCAGCAGGTAATCTCCGAGCCCGGCTATTGCGCCTTTTTCTACCCATATGCGAATTGCCAGAATAAGGGGCCAGGCAACCCCTATACCGATCCCAATTACCAGCGCAGCGCCGCTCAAAATAATGGGATGTGGTCATCGGGGGAAACCGTCGGTGTCGCGGGAAAACGGTCGCGGCCCCACCGTTCCTCTTCTTCCGCGACGCGGATGCAGTAAGGCGTCGGCAACTTCCAGGCGCCGCGAAGGCTTAGTTCGGCACCGCCGTCTTGGAAGTTGACGGGACGTCCGCATTGACCGTGACGCCGCGCAGCAGCTTGTAAGCCGCGCCGAGCGCCTTGTCGTCCTTCTCCGCCGGCGGAACATAGGATTGCGAACCCGTCTGCTCCGCGCCCTCGGCGGACAGATGGCCGCGCATGGAGGCCTCTCCCTTGGTTTCAGAGCGGGCCTTCAGTTCATCAGGCACATCTTGCAACACTTCGATGTCGGGTCTGATGCCCATCGCCTGGATCGAGCGGCCGGACGGCGTAAAATATCGAGCGGTTGTGAGCGCCAATGCGCCGTTGCCGGCGCCGAGCGGGATAATTGTCTGCACAGAGCCTTTGCCGAACGAGCGGGTACCGATGAGGGTCGCGCGTTTATGATCGTGCAACGCGCCGGCCACAATCTCCGAAGCGGATGCCGATCCGCCGTTGATCAATACGACAAGCGGCTTGCCCTTGGTGAGATCTCCGGTCCGTGCCGTAAACCGCTGGGTTTCCTCCGGGGTGCGGCCCCGCGTCGAGACAACCTCGCCTCGTGCCATGAACGCGCCTGACACCGAGACCGCCTGATCGAGCAACCCGCCGGGGTTGTTGCGCAGGTCGACGACATAGCCGGCCAGCTTATCCGGCGGAATCTGTTTCGATATGTCGCCGATCGCCTTTCTCAATCCATCGGTTGTCTGTTCGTTGAAAGAGGTGATTCGGATGTAGCCGATGTCGCCGCCGTCCATGTGGTAACTGACCGGGCGCACTCGAATGACCTCACGCACGATCGAGATGTCGATCGGCGATTCCGTGCCCTTACGCATTATCTTGAGCCGGGTTTTCGTATTGATCGGCCCCTTCATCTTGTTCACGGCCTGCTCCAGGGTGAGCCCCTGAACCGCTTCATTATTGATGTGGGTGATCAAGTCGCCCGACATGATGCCGGCCTTCGCCGCGGGCGTGTCATCCATGGGCGCGACCACCTTGATAAGGCCATTCTCCATCATGACTTCGATACCGAGCCCGCCGAACTCGCCGTGAGTCGTCTCCTGCATGTCACGCCAGGCCTTCTCATTCATGTACCGGGAGTGCGGATCGAGCGCAGTCACCATGCCGTTGATCGCACCCTCGACAAGCCTGGTATCGTCGGGCTTCTCGACATAATCGGCCCTGACCCGCTCGAACACGTCACCAAACAGGTTCAGCTGCGAATAGGTGTTGGTACTGGCGGCGGCTTTGGCGGCCGCAATCAATTGCGCGCCCTGAGGCCCGGTAACGAGAAGCGTCAGGCAGGTACCGGCCGCCGCGCCGAGGAAAAACAGGGAATTTTTGCGCATAATTTGCGAACCTTCTCGCCATAAGTTATGGGCCATCGCGGCCGGGTGTTCAGCTTTTTGCTTTTCGGCTGATCTCGTGCAGCAAGCTCACAATACCTTTCCGGTATCATTGAGACCGTTCTGCCAGATGGAGGGCCGGGTGCCGAAGCCGCGCTTCGCCCGGCTGCCAAGCCAATAGCCGAACTGCGGCGGGACATTGCGAAACGGACCCTCAATGCCCAACTTTAGCGCGGCGTCCATCGGCCAGTTGGGATTGTTGAGAATTTCCCGCCCAACCGCGATCAGATCGGCCTGCCCGTTACGCAGAATCTGCTCGGCCTGATCGCCATGAATAATCAGACCGACCGCCATGATCATGATGTCGGCGTGGCGGCGGACATATTCGGACAGCGGCACCTGGTAGCTGTATCTGATCTCCTTGCCCAGGATTGGCGCAAGTTCGGTGATACCACCTGACGAGCAATCGATGGCATCCACGCCCTTCGCCTTAAGGATTTTCGCAAGCCGCGCGCTCTGCTCCGGTCCCCATCCGGCGTTGTCTTCGACGGATAGCCTGACGAACAGCGGCTTCTCGTCGGGCCAGTGCGCGCGCACCGCCTCCGTAATCTCGGTGATGAAGCGCATCCGGTTGGCTTCGGAGCCGCCATATTCGTCGGTGCGCTGGTTCGATCGTTCGGACAGAAACTGGTGCACGAGATAACCGTGCGCGCCGTGAAGCTCAAGCACGTCGAAGCCCGCTTGATGGGCGCGCCGCGCCGCATTGCCCCAGGCCTGTATCACGTCTTTCACTTCCCCGCGTTCCAGCGCCTTCGGCACTGGCCATTTCTCGCTGTGCGCGATCGCGCTCGGCGCCACCGGCGCCCACGCATCCCAGTCGTCGATTTCGGGCGTTCGTTGCAGTGGCCCGTCGCCTTCCCACGGACGGGTGGCACGCGCCTTGCGACCGGAGTGACCGAGCTGAATTCCGGCAACCGAATTTTGTTGCCTGATGAACCTCACCAGGCGCTTCAGCGGCTCAACGAATGCGTCGTCCCAAATTCCGAGATCGCCCACGGTGCCGCAGCCGCGCCGCTCGACCTTGGTTGATTCAACGACGACGAGGCCGGCACCGCCAGCCGCGAATTTGCCGGCGTTCATCAGATGCCAGTCGGTGGGGAACCCCTTCACCGCGGAATATTGGTGCATCGGCGGCACCACGATGCGGTTGCGCAGTTCAACGCTTCGGATGGTCAGCGGGGAAAACAACAACATCCCGGACATATGTTATTTTCCTCGTTCGGCGTCGGAGATCGTTGTCCCGGCGGCACGCGCCCTGGGAATACGAACGATATACGCGTCGCGACCGCCGCGGCAAAGCCGGAATCGCATCATTTCCAATTTGTAATTGACTTCGCCGAACCGCCGGTGCTCGACACGCGCCGATGATGGGCAATGTCCGTTAGTCCCTCAAGGTTGGCTCGCGCTCTGCGAGCTCCGTTTCTGGAGTTGTAAGCGTCGTGTCTCAGGACCAGGCAGGATCGAGCAGCAAGATATCGGTCTTGCGCAAGCATCCGATCTACTCCGATCTTGAGCCTGAGGCACTCGACCAGCTCTGCCGTTACGCCAAGCACACTTCGCTGAAGCGAGGAGCGACGATCTTTTGCAAGGGCGATCCGGGCGAAAGCGTTTTTGGCGTAATATCCGGCACGGTGAAGATCAGCGTCTCCTCGGCGGAAGGCCGCAGCGCGATCCTCAATCTGATCGGTGCAGGCGATACGTTCGGCGAGATTGCGGTGCTTTCCGGGCAGGGGCGGACGGCCGACGCCACCGCAAATACCAATTGCGAAATCTTCGTCATTGACCGCCGCGACTTCCTGCCTTTTGTGCGAAGCCAACCGGCGCTGGCGATGAAATTCATCGAGCTGCTCTGTGCGCGGCTGCGACGGACCAGCGACGCCTGGATGATGTCCAACACGCGCCGCAGCGTTGCCCATTCGTCCGGTTCGAGATTTGCCTGGTGCTCGCTGTTCAACGCTGATGAACACGTCGCGCGGCAACAAGCCGTAAGCGATCTGCGCAAGCTTGCCAGGTTCGGTTATCGCTAGACGGGCCAGAACTAACTCACCATGCGCTTCCCAAACGGTGGCTAGATCGGCCAACAGTTTTTCGGAGATTCGCTGGCGGGCTCCTAATGGCCTTCCAGCGGGGTTTCCTGATTTACCAGGCTTCCACCTATGCCCAACCCTCTTGCTCGGTTGTTCATTCATGGTTGTAGCGTAGCGTTTGCGTAGCAAGTCGTAGCAATTGCTACGGGCACACTGCTGTAGCGTAGCGTAGCACTACCCTTTAGGGGTGCTACACTTGCTACAGTGCTACAGTTGCTCAAGCTGCCCATACTGATCCCTCTCTAATTCCAATGAGACCACGCGCAGCCAGTCCCTCTTTGAACCGTTTGAATGTCGCTCGTGGGTTTGCGTCCGTGCTTTCGATAACGTCTCTGCGTTGCATCTCGTCGCGCCAGCTCTCGATGGGAACGACATTGATGTTTGCTGGCAGACCGAAGTCTGTTGGCGCTGGTTTGCCGCAGGCCAGGACGGTTTCCGTCAAAGCATCCAGGGCCAGCTTTTGCCGTGCGCTTACCCTGCGAGCGGACTGTGGTCTGATGCTCGGCGCGTCGATGGGAACAACTACGGGAGCCGTTGTGCCGTCCTCCCCGATCTCGATGCTTTCAAGCTCGAAGGCAATGCATTCGCCCTCCTCCAAGTCGTTGGCCTTTACAACCGTTGCGGTGCGCCCCGATGCCGATTTGACAACATGCAGTGTTGTGTCCATCGCCCCGAGCAAGGCTCCGTGGCCGCGCATCCTGTCGCCGTCGTGCGGCATGTGATGCACCCATAGGACATGCGCCTTCGTTTTCTCCTGCAACCGCGCAGTTGAGTTGACGACTGCTCCCATGTCTTTCGATTTTTGATCTTCATCGGCTTGGGAAAACCAAGCTCGGGGTCTTTCGACCAGCGCCAGCGTGTTTGTGAGCTGCGTTTGTAGCGCCGATCAATATCGGGGCCGGTCAGGTATTCGTCGTTTGTATCAAGCATTTTTGAAGCTCCATGTTGTCTAGTAGGAGCTTCTGAATATTCACATCACCGAGTGCAAATCACCGGGCGTTTTGCACTTTCTTTCCTCATCGCATTAGCACAACCTGTAATGCCTTTTTCATCGCCACTTGGGCGGGCAGACCCGTTGAGAAGCTCGTTCATTTCAATCGAAATCGAGCTCCTAGCGCCTTCGGGCGTCTTCTGTCCCTGCATCATGTTTCTTATGAAAATTCTTCGAGACTTTGGCTCGCCGCGTCCGGATCAGTGCCGACGATATTTCTCAACGCATCTTTTAGCTTCACGCTTACAGCGACGCTGATAGGTGCAGAGCAAGGCAATCAACAACGTCGCGTTCCATTCCATTGCTTCTTCGCTGTTCTCGCGCCGATGTCTCTTCGCTGACGATGTTCTGCGCTTCGATCATATGCGGCGCCGATCAATGCGCGCACAGGCTCCGGCACATTAAGTCGTTGCAGGAACCTCACCGTCAAACCGACTGGCTGCGAAAGCGCAGCGCGCTCTTATCTTCGTGTTTGATAGTTCGCCGCCGCTGTTTCGAGGCCAGCAACATAGACCTGCTACCTGCTGATAAGTATCAATGAGCCGCGATCTTGGTTGTATGTAACGTTGTGGGGTTTGGCCATGTCAGCCCACCAAACGCGCAACGTGCGCGCCCCACAAATCGAGCGCTGCCCGTTTCTCGTCGGCGAAGCTGTGCCGCTGATACACGCCAACGACACCCCGGAATGAGCCGCTGCTGTGGTTCAGTATCTTTTCAATTACCGGCAAATTGACACCGAGGCGAGCCATTCCGCTTGCCATTGTTCGCCGCAGATCGTGCAGGGTCCAATCCTCAAAGCCAGCGCCTTCGTTGAGGCCCTTCTTTGCGTCCGAGAAGCCGGACACGGCGGTGACGCCGTTGCTGCTGAATAGCAACTGCTGACCCTGAATGCGCGGGACCGCAGTAATGACCTTCAGCGTCTGTGCGCTCAGCGGCACCTCATGCCCGCTATCGTTTTTCACCCTCCCGCGCGGCAATTTCCAGAGCTTGGCAGGCAGATCAAGCTCCCGCCATTCCATCCCCGCCACTTCACTGCGGCGCTGGCCAGTCAACATAAGCAATTGCACAACGGCACCGAAAGAGCCGCCAAGCTTTGCCGCCGAGCGCCAAACGGCCTTCAACTCCTTATCCGTCAGAACGCGGTCGCGGGCCATTTCAGTGCCCGGCCCCTCAACCCGCAAACACGGATTTCTATCGAGGCCATAGCGACCCTCGGCCCAATTGAAGAGCTTGCGTACGGCTGCGAGCGTCCGGTTCGCCGAGATGGGCGATCCCCGGTCAGCAATGTTGTCGAGCAGTCGAATTACATCGGCCTGTTTGATATCGCCTATCTTCCGGTCGCCCCAAACGGCGATAGCGCCCGCATTCGTCAGTACAAGTTCGTCGCCCTCGCCTGGCGCAAGGCCGAGCCGTGCTGCCGTCTGTTTCCAGGATCGATTTTTCGGCCGCGCATAACGTTCAATGAACAGACGCGCTACAACCTCGAAAGAGTCGTCAGCCGCTATTGCGCGTCTTTTCTCGATAGCGGGGTCTCCTCCCCGCTGCACTTGCACCGATGCGGTGCTGGCAAGCTTGCGGGCCTCACCCACATCAATGCCGGGAAAGCTACCTAGCGTATACTTCCGGCTCTTGCCGCCGACACGGTAGCGATAGGCCCAGCTCTTAGCTCCGCTGGGCTGAATGACGAGGTAGAGGCCGTGACCATCGTGAAGCTCAGTGCGCTTGCGATGGTCCGGTTTCCTCTTGCGAACCGCTGCATCCGTCAACATGGCCAAAGCCCTCCGGGGTAGCTATTGGGGTAGCTAGTCGGGGCTGTTATGCCGTGTTACCCCGTGAACGTAACTTGGGGTAACAAATGTGATTTGTAAAGGTTTTATGCGGGTTATTCACGGGTCGCATGCAATGATTTGCTATACCTTGATAACACGTATCCGAAGATGGGCAATCACAAGCTGCTGAACAACCAGATGGTTCAGCGACCGCTGCAGCAGATCATCGACGGCGTCAGACTGGCGTGAAGGTTCAGCGGCCGTAGAGGCCGGTCAACGTCGCCTTCGCCAAAGTATGGAAATGGAGGTCGAAGCCGACCAATGCCGCCGACGCCGCATCGTTCATGGCATCCGGCAGCTTGTCGACATCGACGGCAAAAACCGTGAATTGATACCGATGCGGCTTGTCGCCGGCCGGCGGGCACGGGCCGCCATATCCATCGGCGCCAAAATCGGTTCGGCTCTGGATCGCGCCCTTGGGCATCAGCTTCTTCTTCACGTCGCCGGCGCCCTTCGGCAATGACATCGTGCCGGGGGGAATATTGAACACGACCCAGTGCCACCAGCCGCTCCCGGTCGGCGCATCCGGATCATAAACGCTGACGGCGAAGCTCTTGGTTCCGCTGGGCGCTCCGCTCCAGCTCAGGGCCGGAGAGAGGTTGCCGCCGGTGCAGCCAAAACCCTTGAACACCTGCTCGTTGGCAATCGTGCCGCCCTCTTTGATGTCGGCGCTTGTCAAGGTCATGCTCTGCGCGTTCGCCGCGCCCGCGCCTATTGCGCCCAGGCCAAATGCCGCAATCCAGACCGCCAATTTCGTCATGGCAATTCCTTCCCTCGATGAACCGGGATCTTTGATCTCTTCCCGCTAATACCTGCCATAGCAATTTTCGGGATGGCGCGGAAGCTCGGGAAACGATAGCGAAAGCCTAACAACAAATTGGTCACGCTTTCCCGGGAGGATAATATGAACGAGGCGACCCGCATCCCATCGGCGGCCGTTGAGCTCGGCGCCAGCGGCGAAGAGTTCCAGAACCTTCACGAGCTCGTCCGCAAGGCGCGGGCGAACCTCAATCAGAATGCCTGGGACTATATTGTCGGCGCCGCCGAGACCGAGACCACCATGCGCCGCAACCGCATGGCGCTCGACGAGATCGCTTTCCGGCCGCGCGTGCTGCGCGACGTCGCCAGGGTCGACGCCTCAGTCAGGGTGTTCGGCCGCAAATTGCGCTTGCCGGTGGTGCTCGCGCCGGTCGGCGCGCTCGAGATCTTCGATCCCGGC
The DNA here is from genome assembly GCA_963732455.1 of uncultured Alphaproteobacteria bacterium. GTDB lineage: Bacteria > Pseudomonadota > Alphaproteobacteria > Rhizobiales > Xanthobacteraceae > Bradyrhizobium. The sequence continues at coordinate 468,538 of CAVSZM010000015.1, forward strand.
GCGGCCGCGAGCGTGGCGCGCGGCGCCGGTTCGTTCGGCGCCGCCCATATGCTGAGCTCGGTTTCCGAGCCCGGATTGGAGAAAGTCGCCGAGGCCGCGCCCGACGCGCTGCGCATGTATCAGCTCTATGTCCGCGGCGGCGATACCTTCGTCGAGGATCAGGTCAATCGCTCGATCGCCAGCGGATATACCGCGTTCTGCCTGACCGTCGATACCGCGCATTACAGCCGGCGCGAACGCGATATCGCCAAGCGTTATGTTCGTGCCAGTCGCGTCCGCGCCACCGGCGGCGACTTCCAGAAGGGCCTGGAGTGGCGAACCGTGAAGCTGATCAAGGACAAATTCAAAATTCCGCTGATCATCAAGGGCATCGCCACCGCGGAGGATGCTGCGATCGCGCTCGACCACGGGGTCGACTGGATTTACGTGTCCAACCACGGCGGACGCCAGCTCGACCACGGCCGCGGCGCCATGCACGTGCTGCCTGAGATCGCCGGCGCCGTCGCAGGCCGCGCCAAAATCATGGTCGACGGCTCGTTCTGCCGCGGCACCGATATCGTCAAGGCGATCGCAGCTGGCGCGGATCTCGTCGGCATCGGTCGCCTGCAATGCTGGGCGCTCGCCGCAGCAGGTGAAGCCGAAGTCGTGCGGATGCTTGAACTGCTCGAAGACGAAGTGATCCGGTGTTTGGGTCTGCTTGGCGTCACATCGTTCGCGGAGCTCGACAAATCCTACCTGCACGCGGCCACGCCGGCCAATCTGCCACATGTCTTCAGCGCCTTCCCGCTGCTGGAAATCGAACCCTATCGCTATTGACGGCGAGCGACGGCCTTGAATCCGCATCAAGCAAGTGCGATTGCGCTCTTCCGCCCGTTTTTGTACACCGCCGCGATGAACCGACCCCTGCTCGCCCCCGGCGCCGCCGATGCGCTATTGTTCGATCTCGGCCGCGTCGTGCTCGATATCGACTTCAGCAAGGCACTGGCGTGTTGGGCCGGCCACGCCGGCTGCGAGCCGGCGCACCTCGCGGGACGATTTTCGCGTGACGAAATCTACCGGCGCCACGAGACGGGAGAAATCGACGACGCCGAATTCTTTGCCGCCCTGCGCACCTCGCTGGGCATCGGCCTGTCGGATGCGCAGTTTCTCGAGGGATGGAACGCGATCTTCGCCGGCGAAATGCCCGGCATAGAACCGCTGCTCGCGCGCGCCGCGGGGCGCCTGCCGCTCTACGCCTTCTCCAACACCAACGGCGCCCACGTTGAATACTTCTCCGAGGCCTATGCCGGCGTGCTCGGCCATTTCCGCGAAATGTTTCTGTCCTCCACGATCGGGCTACGGAAACCCGACGCGGCGGCCTATGCTCATGTGGTGAAAGCCATCGGCGTACCTGCGGAGCGTATCGTATTCTTCGACGATCTCGCCGAGAACATAGAAGCCGCGCGGGCGCAGGGCTTGACCGCGGTTCATGTGACCTCGCCTGATGACGTGGCCGTCGCTCTCGCCGCGCTCGGGATATAGGAGTCTTGCTGTGCCATTGATGCCGGTTGCCGACGCACTGTCAGCGGTTCTCGCGGGCGCCGAGCCGTTGCCCGAGGAAATGGTCGCGCTCGATGTGGCACACCACCGCGTACTCGCGCGCGACGTCGCGGCATTGCGCACCCAGCCGCCGCAGGCGATGTCCGCGATGGACGGCTATGCGGTGCGGTCAGCCGATGCCTCTCACGTGGCGGCGAGGCTCAATGTGATTGGCGAGGTCGCGGCCGGCCGTCCGTTCGAGAAGACGCTTCGCGCAGGCGAGGCCGTCCGGATCTTTACCGGCGGCGTGATCCCGGAAGGTGCCGACGCCGTCGTCATCCAGGAGGATACCGTGGTTGACGGCAGCCGCATCACCATGACCGAGGCGGCCGTACCGGGGCTGCACATTCGCCCCGCCGGCGTCGACTTTCGCAACGGCGATGTCCTGCTTGCCGGCGGGACACGCCTCACCGACCGCGATCTCTCGCTGGCCGCGGGCATGAATTATCCCGAGCTTGCGGTACGCCGGCGACCGAAGGTCGCGATGCTCGCCACCGGCGACGAACTGGTGATGCCGGGCTCTATCCCCGGCCCCGGACAGATCGTCTATTCCAATGGCTACGCGTTGCGGGCGCTTGCCCGTCAGGAAGGCGCCGAAACCATCGATCTCGGCATTGCCGCCGACACGATCGAGGCCACCACGCAGGGCATCCGCCGCGCCCGCGACAGCGGGGCAGATGTTCTCATCACCACAGGCGGCGCCTCGGTCGGCGACCACGACCTCGTCAAGCGGTCGCTGGAGGCCGAGGGCGTCACGATGGCGTTCTGGCGGATCGCGATGCGCCCCGGCAAGCCGATGATGCACGGACGGCTGGGCGCGATGCGCGTGATCGGGCTGCCCGGCAATCCCGTGTCGTCCTATGTCTGCGGTTTGCTGTTTCTGGTGCCGCTGATTCGCGTTTTGTCGGGGCAAGCGGCGATCCACCACGTCCGCGAGAAGGCCCTGCTCGGGCGCGATGTCGCCGCCAATGACCTGCGCGAGGACTATCTGCGGGCCCGGCTTGAGGTGCGGACGGACGGCGTTCTGATTGCTACGCCGGTCGACCATCAAGACAGTTCGCTACTCGGAAATCTCGCTGCGGCGCGGGCGCTTGTGATCCGTCCACCGTTTGCGCCTGCAGCAACCGCCGGATCGTCTTGCGATATCCTGCGGCTTCCGGCCTGACCTCCCGGCGGGGCCCCTTCCCCCGACAAAACCGGGTCTCGTTGACGAGAAATTAAGTGGTTGCGGAACACATATGGAACATATAGTGTTCGTTCATGATTTGTTTCGACTGCTGGTGTCTTTAAACGGGAGTTTTCCGGGCTCCGGAGTCTTCGATTTCGAGTCTCGGGATCAAGCGGCACTATCAATTTGGGGGATTCGTCGAGATGCTCACGCGCAAACAATACGAACTTCTGCGATTCATCAGCGAGCGCCTGAAGGAATCCGGCGTTCCGCCCTCCTTCGACGAGATGAAGGATGCGCTGGATCTGCGCTCGAAGTCGGGAATCCATCGCCTCATCACCGCGCTGGAGGAGCGCGGCTTCATTCGCCGCCTGCCCAATCGCGCCCGCGCCATCGAGGTGATCAAGCTTCCGGAACTTTCGTCCGCTGGCAGCGGCAACAGTCGCCGGGGCTTCACTCCCAGCGTCATCGAGGGCACTCTCGGCAAGGTCCGTAGCAGCAGCGGTGGATTCGAGGACGACGGCAGCCGCCCGGTTGCGGTGCCCGTCATGGGCCGGATCGCCGCCGGTACGCCGATCGAGGCCTTGCAGACCCGCAGCCACACCATCAGCGTGCCGCCGGACATGCTCGGCTCTGGCGAACACTACGCCCTCGAAGTGCGCGGCGATTCCATGGTAGACGCCGGGATCCTCGACGGCGACATGGCGCTGATCCAGCGCAACGAGACCGCCGAGACCGGCGATATCGTGGTGGCGCTGATCGACGAAGAGGAAGCGACGCTGAAGCGCTTCCGCCGCCGCGGCGCCTCGATTGCGCTGGAGCCGGCCAACACCTCCTATGAGGTGCGTATCCTACCGCCGAACCGCGTGAAGATTCAGGGCAAGCTGATCGGGCTTTATCGGAAGTATTGATCAGAAGGAACCGGCAGACATGCTGGCGGTTCCTGTTTCTAGCCGTCACACCCCTGCCGGCGCCCAGAACCGTCGGGCAATGCTGAAAGCCGCCCCTTGGGCGGCTTTCGCGTGGCACTAGTCCTGTTTTAGCCCATGCGCGATGGCTGTTGTCGCGGGGTCTCCGGTAGCGGAGTGAGAGGCATCTCCGCTCACCAGAACCATGTCCGAATAAATCCCAGCGGCGATGGTCATCAGCGCTAGAACAAAAATGACGCCCAAGGTTCTCATGACCGCATCTATCGCTCACGATTGCGGCCAAATCGGTCGAGTATCTTCAAACATTTTTGTGATCAAGCTCGATCGGTAGGAGCCGCACAATTGCCTACAACGAGGCGAACAATGCGTGGCTACTGTCCACTCTGATAGAGGCCTGCGCCTCCGAGGGGCGCGGGTTGGCTATCTCGAACGAGGAGCAATCCGATGTGTGACTATAGTCTGCAAGCAGTCGCGACACGCCCCGCCCGGGTTGGAGAAACACTGGTCACAACGACCTTCCGTGGAACTTCGACTCGTGGTTTCGCATCAGAGAGTGAACCCACTGTGGCGGTCTGCATGCTTCCTGGAACCGAACTGGCGTTCGCCGAAAATGTCAAATTCGACAACAGGTGGATTTGGACGAGAGAAATCAATTCCCGAGTTGGGAAATTCGGCGCGATTGATCCGCACATTCCCCATCGCCACCATGATGCGATCGAATTTCCAGATGGAAGTACAGTGCTTGTGACGCAGCTCTCCGAAGGGCAGCGAGTCACCGTTCTGCAATTGCCCGTCGTACATCAGCCTGCGAAGCGCGTTCAGTCCGACGCCGAAACAAACGCGCCGACGTCGGTTTCTGTCGACTGAAATGATTGTCCGCGATGATTGTACAGATAACCCCGCCGGTTCCGGCCGGCGGGGTTATGGCGCGCTCCATTGATTAATGGATTTTTATCCATGAATTACCCTGATGATGCGCGGGCCAAGGAATTGCACAATCTGAGGCTGGCGTTGGCGACGTTCGCCTTGCAACTCGACGCCTTCGAATTACAAACGCGTGAAAGATCCATCCGGGCTGGTATAAAGACTGGAGCGCTTGCCCCGCCGGCGCAGAGCGGAAGTTCGCTTCAGAAGGAAGAAAAGATTGGTGGTCAATAAAATCGCATGGCAACAAGCGGGCCGAGTGACCGAACCGGGCCGATACATGTTCACATTCGGCTGGCTCACAGTGACCCCGGAAGACCTTGCTGTCTGGAAGCAGTTCCCGAACGCGGCATTTACGCTCGTCAAAACCGGGACAGAGACCGGTGCCGGAGAGGAATTTCGCCTGGGCGCGTTCGAACTGCGCGAAAATCTCGTGCCAAGTGAAACGTGAGCGGCATTTTTTTGAAGCAAGCCGAACCCGGTCCGCAATATTAAATCTGAGCCTAATCAGTCCTCCGCCTGCAGGTCGGCTTCCGACGGCGTTGCATCCGCAGGCCGCGAGACGGTGGGGCGTGCGAGACTTGCTTCGACCTCCGTATCGCCTGCGACCGCGGGCGACCACGGCCGATCGGCGCCTTTTGGCCTGACCGCATCGACCGCAAATCCATTGCGGGTTCGCCTCAGGGCAATCGTGCCCTGCCTTCGCAGGCGATCTCCGTCAATCACGGGAGATGGACAGTTCGCAGGCGCCTGCCTCGCCGTCACCAGAAGCACCGCGCGCGCGCAATCGTCCGCCAACGCGTCAGGCCGCAACGCCAGCGTGACGAACGCGCCATCGGCCATCGGCGTCACACAACCCGCTTCGTCGCATGAGACGCCCTCTGCGAGCGAAGCATCATCGGGTGGTCTCGCATCGGCGTCCGCAGCCAGCCATTCCTTCAACAAGAATTCACGGGAGCTAGAAAAACCACTGCAGTTAGCTGGTTACATGCTTTCACTCTGGGCCAGTACCAACACAGATACCAACACCCTCATTTGGCACCGGGGAAGCGCCCTGGTACCGCAGGTGTGCCGGCACGTGCGCACGCCGGATCAGCGCCAGGTCATGCTGCTGCTGATCTGCGCGACGTCAAAATTTCGAACGCTCACCATCAAAAGTTATCGACAGAATTTCCAACCAGGGACAAGATGGGTAGGCACCTCGGGGGGCTACCCGAAATGCTCATAGACTTCAGTTGGCGAAACGTCGCCGTGTTTCTGGTTGCGTTAATGGTCACGAGCTGCCTCATGTTAGGTGGCGTGATCATTGCGGTCGACCGCTTGCTGTACACCAGCGCGGATGAGCAATCCGCGTTGGTCGAACGGCCACGACATAGCTCGCGGGATTCGCAATTTCGGACGCCCCGCCTATCTAAAAACCATGAGTGAGGCGTTTGAGTTTTGCATCCCGACGCGGGAAGCCAAGGTTGGGGCGTAGAGGGTGACTATTTCTCAGCCCACTCTCGATTAGCGCGTCTGCCGGACGAAATACTCGTCTGCCTTGATGGGCAGGGGAGAGCGCGTGAAGTCGGCCTCCCCCGTCACGAACATGTCTTCGACGCTGCTGGGGCCGCTGCTGCCCCCGTACGTGGCCATGCCGGTCCAGGTGATGTGCGCGGCGCGGGGCGACTGCTCGCCGCGGCTGATTGCGAGGACCTGGGCGTTGCTCGTGGTTCCCGTGGCGTAGAAGAACTGCGTTGAGTGGCGCTCGATGACACGTCCCCGAAAGGGGGTCAGATAGAGCTTGTTGACCATGAACCAGGTTTGCTCGATGGGGTCGTCGCCGGTCCTATGATCCCTCACCGTCACCGTCGCCAAGTGTCCCACGACGAGGACCCAATTCCGGTCGAGGTCGGGGCTGCGGTAAAGCCACTCGGCGTCGGCTTGCTGCTGGGGCGTGACGTTGGCCAAACCGTACCAGACCCGCACCACCGGGCAGCCGACCGCTCCCACCGGCACCGGCCCCAGACAGTTCAGCGACTGCGGTGGCAGCGGTTCGACATACAGTGCACTCCCGGAGGAGTCTTTATAGACGGTGGCGACGATGTCGCCGACCGGCGCAGGACCCTCAGGTGAGCACGGTGATTATTCCTCAAGCCACTCTCGGATCAGCTTACACCTATATTCCTCGGCGGTCAGACCCGCCCCGAATGGCCGCGAGCCGCTCGTCGGTGAATGGCACCTTACAACCTCCTCGCTCACGCGGTATCTCAATGAAGCGCGGTTTGGTGCGGGCCGCGATGGCGCCCGCCCAGCGGTAATCGACCCGGGCATTTTGGTCGATGGCCCAACTCAACTGCTGGAGACCCTGCGCAAACGCTGCGAGCGACCGCCTAACCGCCGCATCGCTGAAAAGGGAGAGCCGTCACCCGGTGGCGCGTTATGTAAACGCGATCGCGACCAATCCAGAGCAAAGCAGGACAAGACCGGCAATGGTGACGGCGCGGAAACTGTAAGAAGCGAATTCATCACGCATGGGACAGCCTACCGCTCGCGTTCGACCGGAATTTTATCACTCCGCTGCGCTCCGCGCCGGTGGATTTTTTTCTTGAGCCGAACGAGGCTAGAGATCGTCTGTGAATATTTGCGCAGCAAGTCGCCGTCGCACCACAAAGATTCTCGCTCTTGAGACTGTGGATATACTCCGGATAACTTGGTGGCCTGATGCGCCGCCGTTCACGCTTCGAACCTGATCCGTTTGCCGTCCAATCACCACCGAGAACAGGTCGCGGATTCGCGGGCCAGCGTCCGCTGGGCGTGCATCGGTGATACAACCTGAAATAAGTTGTGCAGAAATTATATCATCGCCCTAAGAATGACTCTTTTGGGAAAAGAAAGTCCTCTGGTTGGACAATAAGACTAGCTTTAGGGGTAGGAATTACCAGGGGCGCGGCTATGACGACCTTACAGGCAATTTGTTTTGGAGCGATGCTGGCGTGGACACCATCGCTTGTCCTGATGGCTTGGTTGCTTCGCGAAGCTCCGCTAGATGAGCTTGAGCGCGACCCATCCTAAAGCATAGACCCACCCTGTCATTGCCAACACCATAGCGGTGATCAGAACCGCCTGCCTGAATAAAAACCTTTGTTTCGCCTCGCCATGAGCGATCTGCGTTCCGGTCCCTTCTAATGCTGGATGAAGCGGTGAGTTTGTGTTGACAGTTGCAATGCGCTGTTCAACAGGACTCATTTGCAGACCTCACTAGAAATGACACTCAAGGTATTAAGAACCGCGAGCCGATTATTTTAGCCCACTTCCGGACAGACAATGCGGATATCCAAATTTGGCGAACGCTGCACCACTAATCTAGAAGTCGTTCACTCACTCATTCGTTCTCATCCGTCGTACCTTAGATACGTCAGATAAGCGTCGACTGCATGAGCTAAAAAGACGCCGGCGCAAAACAGAACCAGGACCGCCGTGACCGCTTCAATCATTTTGACGCACCCGTGTTTACGCTACAGGATACGTCCGATACCCCGCGATTGTTCCAAGATCGCTTCATCAATCCGACGTGATGGTTTCGTGCCTACCAGCGCCAGCGCACCAATGCGGTGGCCAGGATTGCCCGGCACACGAAGCCCACCGAAACCGGACTCACGAGCGGGCGGCTCAAAGAGTTTCCCTCTTTGTGTGTGAATTACGACACATAACGCTGCCAGGAATTGACTTAGTATGCCGGCGTTTCCTCCCTAGACTCGGACCCGTCGCCAATGGCGGGTTCCTTTTGAGAGGCGCCGGACTTCTCAACTCGCTGTCGGAAACGCACGATCAAGGCAGGCTCTAATGAAGATCGTCCTTGTGGCCGCTGGTCCGCTATTTATCGCCCTCGGGCTTTTTTGGTTCGGACAAGCGGCGGGGTTGCTCTCAGGACCTCACAATGCTGCGCTTATCGACGTCGGCGCCGGCGTCGCTGCCTTAGGCATCGGCCTTGGGTGGTTCGCGTCGCGGTAGCCCAGGATTCGCTGGCGCCGATCGGCCGGTACCTGACAGCCCTGAGAAACCGGACTCACCAGCGGCATTCCTAGAGTAACGGCGAGGCGTCTCAATGAGAGGTCTTAGTGTGGTTTGGGCGGCGGTCCGGCCGCGCGGGTCGAGGGCACCGGTATGTTGGCGACCGATTGCTGCAAGGCGTCGAGTTTCTCGGTTAACTCTGCGATCTGCTCGGATAGCCTTTTCATCTCCGCCCGCTGAGCTACAAGTTGGTCTTGCACGACCTGCAATTGGTCGACCGCCTGCTGCTGGGTGACCTGAAGCCCTTTCGTGGTCTCCAGCAGTTCGTCCGACGGTCGCCGGATCATGCCGGAAGCGGCGGAAGGCGCCGGTGCGACCGCCCGGCTACCGCCTGCGGCCCACAGCGTTATCCAGCCGCCGCCGATGAGCACTGCTGCGGCGACCAAGGTGATCACCAGGCGCCGGCGCATAGCCTGCGCGGTTTGAAGAGAAAGCGCCTCGTCAGCCATCAACGGCCTCCTGCCAGTGATCCTTACGCTATGCTTCCCGCTTAGCCTGCCTTGTCCCCGCGTTCCACAGGCGTGGGGATGGCGCTAGCGAACCTCCCCGGCCCTGGAATTTTTTTCTGAAACTTCCCATGGTCTTCCCAAGTAGATTTTCTGGGAAGATTTGGCGACCAAAAAAGTCCAGAAGTAGCTATTCTAATTGGCTTATGAAACTAAACCTGCACACTTGACAGCTGCATGCCGAACCCGCCGGTCAACAATCCACCGGCGGTCCGATTGCACATGCTTGTCTGGCGGCTTATGCGCCGCCACGGAAACAATGCAGCCGGGAACCGACGGCGGTTTCTTGTTGAGGCGTGTCAGGAGCACAAGGGTTTTTTCCGCCGGCGGTCTCCATTGACGTCAGCGGCTCGACCGGCACATTGTCGACCAGCCCGCCATCGAACGCCGGCACCCCCGTTGACCAGCGTTACCGGCATAAAGGGCGGCACGCCGCTGCTCACCATCAGCGTATTGCGCATCGCTGGGATTGGCTCATGTGGGCGGTACTCACGCCTTCCTTGCACGCACTTCCCCACAGCGAATGGGGACTCCAAACAAGAGCTTTGGGGGATTTCACAGTGCGTAACCCGTCTTTCATTTTAGAGCGGCCGATGTGCCCGACCTGCAAGCACAGGATGCGATTAACTCAACTCGAATTTCGTCCGGGGAACGGGGCTTTGAGCAATTTGTTAATTCCGTTACCGTCGCGCAGGCGGAGCTAGCGCTCAGTACGCATGTATGGGCTTTGGGTACTGACTAGCTTTAGGTCCGGGTCCGCATCCAACGCGGAGTGTGGAGTCCTATACTCTGCAAGCCGGTCCAGGCCCACTTTCCTCTCTCGATCCACAATGAACAGCATCAAGAAACTGAGCACGCCCACGAAGGCGACATAAAATAGGACGACTTCATGCCTTTGCTCCCGCGGTGGTTTGCATGGCAATAGAGGCAACGCAAAAGGCGGCCCAGGTGTTCCCCCCGGACCTATTTAAGCCCCAGAATTGATGGCCCTCCGCTCAATCGGTCGCGGAACCGAATTGCTGCAGTGCAGTTATTGCAGCGACGAAGGACGTTAATCGTGGGGGTAGCGTGTCCGATAGGCCTTTCGATTTTGAGTTCGGGTAGTCCGGACGCTGAAGCAGATGATTTCCAGCGAAGCTACAGGACAATGCGCGTTGTTTACGTCGCGGCAATCGGATTAGCGACAATCGGCTGGCTCTGGCTCATGGCGTGGCTATCCATGTATCGTATTCGACGCGATTTAGCGGCTGAAGGCCAAGACGATAATTGCGCTGGCGGTATCGCCTACTATCTTTCCGCCGATGACCACCCTCGCGCTACGCTCAATCGGTTCAAATGATTATGCCGTCATTGACGACGGCCATCGGGTCGGTCGCATTCGGTATGCAGGCGAGCGCACGAACGAAGTTTCACTCCTTACGACTGCTTGACGTTTGACCGCCCGTGGGCGACGCTGCGCGCATCTGCTGCAACTCCTCCTCTAACAGAACGCATTCTACTAGTAGGACGCGCAATGCGAGGCGAATGTCGCCACTGGCGAAGGCCAAAATCTCATCGATTGCCGGATCAAAAATCTCATCGATTGCCGCATCGCGTTCCATCTCGTCTCCTGTCCCAAGGATAACGGCGAAGGGGGAACCAGCAGTTTCATTATGCATACGTTTATTAGTTCGCGTCCTTAGCTGTGTACCCACCCAGTGCGGTTGCTTACCCATCCAGACCAAGTCTCAGAGGGCCGCTCCGGATTCCGATATTTTGGATGTAGGGTCGGCGCGCACCTTTTGTTCGTCTTAACGTACGACTGCGAGGAGAATACATTGGGTTCAAATGTTGGGATACTAACGGCAATTAGGGGGTAATACTGCCGCTCTTAGGGGGCATGCTGCTGAACGCCCATTGAGGTTCCGGGAACCGATGGCGGTATGCCCCGGTGTAGACAGACCCGCTATCGCCGTGTTCGCGTCAATACTGCAATCTGCGTCCTGTTTCTCACGTTCAGCTTTTTCATGATGTGCCGGAGATGCACTTTTACCGTGTTCTCGCTCATGTTGAGCCTGTAAGCGATTTGCTTGTTGGCGAATCCATGACCGACTGCCTCGACCACCTTCATTTGTTGCTCTGTTAGAGTTTTAGCAGTCGCCTGCGGGTCGTGCGAACCGCCACTGGGAAGGAGGTTGCCTATGCTGCTGCTGGCACGGATATGCCTCCAGCCTCGACGAAGCGCACGGCCTCGACGGCAAGACTGTAAGGCATACTTGTTGGGATGTAGCACCGCGCACCGTAGCCGATGACCCGATTGATTTCGTCGGAGCCTGTGGCATCCGAAATAACGATAATGCGGGTGTTAGGAGAACGAGCTTCGACGCGCCTAAATTCGCTCTTTAATATCGGGCTGATACCAGCCAAGGCGAAATAAATGACAACTGCCGGATTCAGTGTTTTTTCTTCAATGTAGTTGCACCACTCCGCCAAGGTGCCAAATCCAACTATCTCGTGATCGGGGAACGATCTGTCGAAGCAATCATGCAAGCAATTTCGAAGGAATAACCTGTTCTCAATTAAAACAATGACGGACATGGCTACGTCCCCTACGCATGTTTCTCTTCTTGAAACACCCCCGCCTCTTTTAAATTCCATTCAACAGTATTCGACCCGGCTTCGTCAATAAAAGTAAGCCGGCCATCTATTTGATCCGCGGAATAAAAAAGGCGAAAAATCAAATCTGCACCAATTAAATGATAACACTAATGACCCACGGTCGCGGCCTTATTAGCGCCGGCGGTATCGCCTACTATCTTTCCGCCGATGACCACCCTCGCTCTGCGCTCGATCGGTTCAAATGATTTCGCGGTTATCGATGACGGCGACCGCGTGGGCCGCATCCGACTAGCGGCCGAACGGCGTGGCGAGGTGTGGATGTGGAATGTCGGCCTCAATATCCCCGGCGGCGTTCCCAGCGGCACCGCGACGAGCCTGGAGGAGGCCAAGACGGCGTTCCGGGAGGCTTGGACAAGGTTCAAGGCGGGGATTGAGCCGGCCTTATACGCGGAAGCCATCGAGAGGCGAAGGCGGCCAGGGACCGGAGGCCGTCTAGGGGCATTCGTTGAGTGGTCGCTCGGTACCGCTTCTCGGGGGTAAAAATTCGCCCTTTTTGGTGCCAAGCAATTGGTCGCCCATGGAACACACGAAACTCCCCGCCCGATCGGCCGTTGTCGTCTGGGCCTGGCTTCGAGTGATGCCGGGCCAGTGCCCGGCGTGTGCCCCCGCTACTTTTATAGAAGCCCCAGAGCGGGGGCCACGTTCTTCACCGCTCCACACCGTTCCCGCTGCCCATTTCTGGAACCTGTCGCGCGCCTGCCCTTTTCTCCGTCGGGTCGCCCCGCCTGACATGGCCGGGTCGGCTTAGGCGCGGCCGGATGACCCCCAGAAGCACTCCGGTCGCGTCTCCTGGAACCTGCCGGCCTGTCGTGCCTAGGAGAAGCCCGATGCGCAAGCGGCAAGCCGGAAATCACGAATGCGGCCCGCGAGTTGCGTCGCATCTACCCCCACGTTTGGCTGTGTAAATATGTCCGCGACCGACTAGACTATTTGAAGTTCCCGATTAAAATATTCCTTATGGGCCAAGCCAACCGACCGACTTGCCCCAACTGCGGGGCATATCTGATTCTGGCGCTGCCTCCCGGCGGCAAGGGACAACGCTCGTTCCAGTGTTTCGAATGTGACCGTCCCGACCCGTTGAAAACGGATAAGGCCAAGGGCTGGTTTAAGGGCGAGCTGCAGCCGCCCAAATAGTGCAATTTGTTTCATCCGGCGTGGGACTACGAATGGCAGAGTATCGAGCCTATACCGTCGGATGCGACGGACGCTTTATTGGATTCGAGCCACTGGTTTGTGCCGACGATGTTGAGGCCATCGAGCAGGCCAAGCATATTGTCGATGGCCATGACATGGAACTTTGGAGCGGTTCCCGATTGGTGGTTCGGCTAGAAGCTTCAACGCCAAAGTTAGGTTCGAATTAAGAAAAGTTGAACTGAACATTTTCGCTGCTCAACGATCTAACTAAGATCGGGAGTGACGTCATGGATCAGACCCGTCAAGAACTTGAACAAAAAGCCGCGAAATATCGGCAGTTGGCCCGGCAGGTCACGGACAAACTAACTGTCGACCGCATCTTTGCGCTGGCCGAAGAACTTGAACAACAAGCGAAGCAAAAGAAATAAGGCCGCACCGCTAGGACGCTTTAAGCCAATAGATCAAACATGAGAGGCGCTAGGCGAACCAGAGACCGCTGTACAGCGGACACTGGCTCGCAGCCGGCAAAGAAAACCCCGTCTGCGATGGGGTTGCAGGCGGGGCTAGTTGCGTAGAAGTTGGCGGCACACGGTCTGAGCCACCGATCACAGTGTAGCACTCGCATTTCCGCAAGGATGAGCAATATTGACCAACGCGCCGGTTCAATTCAGAGCATTTGACGCCGACGAGTTAAACATAACGCCGATCCGGTTTTCCTTGCGCCATACTACATAGCCGTGCTGGCGGACGTGCTGAGTCAGAATACGCAGCGTGACCTCGTGCGGAATGCCGACGGGATTTGCAACTTCCAGCCCTGCCCCAATGGAAGACAGATTGCGAATTACGCAATCGACTCCGGTACCGTCGAATTCAATCAATCCGGCTTTGAATACGCGCTGTCGCGCTACTGCCCGTTTTTCATTCATACGCACACTGAGTTTTGGGGTTGAATGAACGGTGATTTTGAAACGAAGCGGTGTTCAAAAAATGAGTTGGTAACCACGGGTCGGTGAGCGACTTTTTCGTTTTAGTCACTCGACGACGTAGGGCAAAAAAGCACGGCCCCGCTCTTCTTGACAGGAGACGGAACCGCGCCGGGCTACGACATCACACGTGGCCCGAGTATTGAGATTGTACGCGCCCTTGCTCGCCCTTGCCGTCTGTTCACTCGTGCACAGAGGAACCAACATCAGCGGAACAAAACGAACCACACGACGCCGAGCATCAATATGGCAAGACCGGTGCTGATGGTTAGAAGCGCAAGCACCGATGGACCGGGTTCGGTCTGTCGCGCTTCGGTTGGTGTTTCAATGATAACGCCGTGTTTCTTTGTTGCCATGCCATTCTCAAATTTTCGGAGCTTGTCCCGCCCTATCAAAGACCGGTGTTTTCTCAATATCTCCGGGACCCGTACCAGATGGAGTGTCTTCGGCAGCGTGCCGTAGCGCCTCTGCGGTGGCGTCCAGTCCGTCCACAGTTTCGTTGGCCTGACTACCTGTGTCGTGCGGTCGTGCTGGAACCTGCTTAACGCCATCAGCATCGATTGGGGCTTGTTCACGACTCTCCTGTGTCATGGCTCTCTCCGGTCACTCCTGACGTTCAAGAAACCAATGTACTAGCCCGTTATCAGTTCCCGATACGAGCTATTCCGCCAACTCATAACGGTGGCTGCACCAAAGCGATGGTCATGTCTGGCAGCGCTATTTGTTAAGGTTTATTCTGATCTCACGCCCGAAGTGTAATTTCACAAACCAGTCCGTCTTTGCGCCAGTCAAAGCGAACTTTCCCTTTTTGCTGGACGATCATTTGTTCGATGATACGGCCACCAATTCCCTTTCGCGTAGGTTCCTGCGCGACTGGACCACCCGTCTCCATCCAGCGTAGTCGCAATCGACCGTCAGCCGCGTGTGACCATTTCAGGTGGACTTGGCCGTTGGGCGCGGACAAAGCACCGTACTTCGCGGCGTTAGTCGCTAACTCGTGCAACGTTATCGCAATTGCCTGAGCGGCGTCTGGCTTCAACACGATTTGCGGTCCATCTATGAACGTTCGCTTCCCATTCATCTCGGAATAGGGAGCTAGTTCCTGTGCCGCAATCGCCGATAGCTCGGCACCGATCCAACGCGTCGCCACGAAAAGCGAGCAAACATTCGCAAGTGCCTGGATGCGCCCAGTAATTATCTGTTTGAGACCTTCTGGCGAGCTTGACTGAGAAAGATTGACCGTTGCCAGCGCGTTCGCAAGTAAGTTCTTGCTGCGGTGCTCGGCCTCCCGTGCCAAGGTCGCGATCAGCTCCTGATTTCTCTTCTGCTCGGTAATATCTCTCGCGATCTTTGATGCGCCGACGATTTTGCCGTTGGCATCTTTGACAGGAGAAACGGTCAGCGAAACGACGATTAAGCTGCCATGCTTGCGTTGCCGAACAGTCTCAAAATGGTCGATGCGCTCACCTCGTCGGATGCGCGTTAGAATCTCACGTTCTTCGCTTTGCCGATCCTCAGGGATCACAAGCGTAATGGGCTGACCAATTGCCTCGCTGGCAGAGTAGCCGAAGACGCGCTCAGCACCGCTGTTCCAGCTTGTAATGATGCCATCGAGATTTTTGCTAACAATCGCGTCGTCGCTGGATTCGACTAAGGAGGCCAGCCAGCGCAATCGTTGTTCGCTTTCGCGAAGCGCAACTTCGATCTCCATACGTTTGGTAATATCGCGATTGGCTTCGAGCACCAAGTTGTCACTGAACAACTGCATATGGCTCTCGACGACGACTTTGCTGCCATCTTTGCAGATGTGACGTAGCTCGCCCAACCAGTTCCGCCTATCCTTGAGTTGCGAGCGCAAGTCAGCAAAATCAATCGGAAATTCAGTCCGAAGCAGAGCGTGGCTTGTACGTCCGACCGCTTCGTCCTGCGCGAAACCGTAAAGCCGCTCGGCCCCTGCGTTCCAGAACTCGATTGGCCCGTCCAGTCGCCACGTGAGCATCGGTTCGTAGGATAATGTCAGCAGATTGGCCAAGCGCTCTGCACGTTCGAGCGCCGCCTCGTCGGTGGGAGAGTTGCGTTCAAATCCAACCTTGTTTTTCCGCTTCACAGCGAGCCCCAGTCCCCGACGCCGTCCGGCATCTGACGGCAAAACTATAGCACTTATGATCGTCTAGGGATGGACTTCGTGATGTCTCTTTTTGGGACCCCCGGTGCCATTTATCTCTTATTGAGATCAAGATATGCGGTCCACACGGCGCTGGCTAATACCTGCGATGGGCGCTGAGCGCATGTTTTCTTGACTTCGACCACTACCGCTGCCGTGTCGACTTTCGTCTCCATTTGTCCGCTCGCTACGGCAACGTAATTGAGCCCCGTCCAGAAACCATAAATCCAGATTGTTCCCTCCAATCGAAGTGCTTGAGTAGACTGCCAGTGAGCGCAGCTCATGCCTCCTATTCCCATCATATCGACGGAAACCTTGTCGTCCTGTGCTGAGGACGGGCAGATCAGAACGGCGCAGACTAGTGCCGCCAATAAAACTAGCGACACCATTCGCCAGAACTGATGCTTAGAGAATGCAGTTTGCTGGTTCGACCCGACTACCGTGAATGCAGCTTCGGCGTCCGTGGTCGGTATGACGGACCGTATTCCCATGATGCTCTCTTTCGGGAGCCCGCTCAGTGGGCGGCCTTAGGCCTTTGAGGCGGGTTCATGCGGGCTTTCTGTCTGGACGTTTGACCAGCTCGAATGTGGCAACGTGGGTGCTTTCCAACCAAGACTTCTAACGTAGCCCCGCAAACTTTACAGGATGCGTGACCGGTGTGCGGTACCAAGAATTTTGTTTCAGTGCGTTTGTACTCAGCACCGCAATCGCATTTTACGATTGTCGCCATTCTCGGAATATGCGTCTTCGGCGAGCCGGTTCAAGTCCGATTGTTCGCAGCAATGGGTACGACATACAGTGGATAGGCGAAGGTGGCTTCAAACCTGTTGATCGAAAATCAGGCGGCCATGCTGCTGGCTTTGATTTTACGACGATAGCATCGCTCAGTCCGCTATGGTTAAGTGCCGAGGGCATATGGGAGGCGTCTGGGAGTTGATGCCCCTACTCTTCTTCGGGCTGGAGCTGCACTGGGGCCCTTGGCTGCGCTCTCGCATGCGGCGACGGCGACAGAAGCTTCGACGCGGGCTTACGCGTCGGGGTGGTGGTGACCGCCCGCGGAAGGGGCGCTGAAGTCTTGGGCTGCAGGTTCTGCTCGGAAGCCTTGGCGATGAGGCGTGTCATTTGTTCTTGGCTCGCCTTGAGCTGCTCAACGGCTTTTGCATTGTCGGTGGCCATTTGTGCTTGGTTCGCCTTGAGTTGCTCGATCCCTTGTTCCACATTTGCGAGATCGCGCGCCATCGTCTGAAGCAGCTGCGCCACCTCGGGAGACACCGGAGCGGTTATCGGCGCGACGTTTTGTGGTGCGGACTGAGCCGAAGATGGGGGTTGCGGAGGTACTGGTTCCGCAGCCGTCACTAGAACGGCAGAAGGACTGGCTGCGCGGAAGGCCCCGGTTTTTCCGGCGGCAGCGATGAAGTTGAGATGAGCTGCGGCGCCCACCGGGCGGCAATCAGCTTGGCCGCCTCGCCATAGGACGAATGCGAAACGAAAGCAGCGGCAAAGATGCACGCTGCCAACAGCAAGCCGATGAGGCCACGTGACGTCGGCCTGCCGCGCGATGGCAGGCGGCCCAGAGCAGCCGAAGGACGGCGCGCGGCATCGTGCTCCAGCTTCGAAAGCTGTTCATTTACGCGCGCGATCTGTTCATCCGCGCTCGCGATCTGCTGATAGGCGTGCGCAAGCCGGTCATCCGCGCGCGCCATCAAGACATCGTTGGGCTCAACTACTTTAAGGTCCGGCGTGGAATTCATTGGAGGATCCTTTCCAATGTCACAAGCGGTCGGAAACTAAGTCGACGAACCGCCAAACACTTAATGCAGTTTTGACCAAAGCATGGCCGAGTAACGGAAATTGTACGGCTGCTTACGCCGATAGGTCCTCGGGAACTCGGCTTAGGAGAACGTGCTTTCGGTCTGGCAACGGCATAAGCGAGAGATAGTTCCTTCGCGGGCGTGCACAGAGTCGTAGCAGGCGTCTGGGCATGCACACCTGTGCAGCCGGACGCAACAAATCGACCGCTTTGCAACGAGATCAGCACAGAATGCTGCCGACGCCGGAACCGGTGATGGTAGAGGACGTTTCAATCAAGAGTGAGGCGCGCTTGGTCCCGAAGCAGTGCTCCGCAATTTCACGGTCAAATTTCTCCGCCAAGTTTCAGATTTGAAAAAGGAGAGCATCTATGCCCCATATCCAGACAGATAATCAGACAGTTACACAGATCACCGTTGTCGAAGCTGAGCCAGAGAGGCAGCAGGAGGCGCTGTCATTGATGGCTGAACGAGCGCGGTTCATGGCGCGGCAGCCGGGCTTCGTCTCGATCAGTCTGCATCGAAGCATCGATGGGCGACGCATCGTCAACTACGTCCAATGGCGAAATCGCGAGCTCCTGCAATCGGCCCACAAATCGCCGGACTTTCGCAAGGCATGGCGCAAGTTTGATGACTTGACGGATCAAATCGATCCCCACCTCTATGAAGTTGCCGAGGTTCTGGACGGCGGTAGCTGAGAGGCGCGTCGGGAACCGGACGACGTACCGCATGACAACAAACAAGGAGCGGAAAGATGCCTAGTTTGCCATTTATTTTCCTGTTTTTGCTGATGGGCTTATCGCCTGCGTCAGCCCAGGGCGGCTCGGAACGCCGCAAGAGCAGCAGGCTTGCTCGCGCGATGCATCCCGTTTTTGCCGAAAACAATTAGGCGATGACGCAACTGTTCAACAGTGCTTGCAGCAGAACCGTTCGAAGCTGAGTGCGGCGTGTAAGAAAGTTTTCGAGAGCCATGGCATGTAGCAGGCTCTCGAAGCTGGCTACCCCTCTCTGAATGCTTCATAGCATTCAAACGCTCACTTTCCCGATTACGGGCGTTGAGGGCTCGTCCAGCACGAAGATCTTGAGGGCATAATACGTTCCCTCAACCGTGAGGACAGTCGCCGCGATCCGAATGATCCGATTACGACTGCGGGTGGGCTGACATCAGCGCAGAAGGTTCTGGGGAAGGCGAAGTGAAAATGCGTAATGCACCAAAGCCCTGGACGCGCAAGGAAGAAGAAGAACTCCGAGCATTGATACTTAGAGGGAAGAGCCTTGAGGCCATCGCGATGAAGCTCGGGCGCTCGCCCCTTTCCATCCGGAACAAGGCGCACAAGCTGAAGCTTCTCTTGAAAAAAATTTATTAGACGACCGCAGAGACGTAAATGATTCAAATCAGCGAGCTAGTCGGAAGCGGGAAAATCCTGATCGATAAAATGCCCAGAGGATCTGTTGAATATTGGATCACGGTTCATCGCGCCGACGATGACACGACGAGCGGCCAAGGTTCAATCCACGGTATAGAATACGTTATGGTCGAAGCCGAGAACTCGGGTGACGTGCAGCTTGCATTAGAGACCGGCTTCTCGATCGCAATTATCATATTGAGAACAGCCGGCGGGAGTGCCGAATGATAAGCGCGCAGGGCCCCTTGTCCCCTAGCTGCCCTTAGACCGCGCGGCTTGTGGAAACGGGGCTGCGGCCAAGGAAATAACCGCAGCCCTTCATCAGTCGCCCTTGATAGGTCTGGGTGCCGAGCCAACGCGACCCTCGCAGCGACAAATCCCCCATCATCTTATTTCACCGCACCGGACGCGGTTTGTTTGAACCAGAGAAGCCGCCTTCGGACCAGCGCGGACAACGGTGACGGCTCTCTACTTGAAACGTGACGATCAGAAGGTCGGTACAATGACGGCTGGCGGTTAAAGCTCGGTAACTTCAGCGAGGTGTTGATCGAAGCAAACACGGTAGGAACCTTTTAGATGAAGGGGAATTGAACACTCCCGAATATCCAAAAGGAATTTCTTAGATGCTCAGGCCGTCGAAACTGAAGGCACTCAAAGCGCAATACATGGAGCTTCAAAACCTCCGTGAACTCGTCCGTGCAGCTGAGGAGAAAAGCGATTTGCGTTTTGGTGATCGCCGCAATGGCCCATACCCTAGTCAAAAAACTCGTCCGATGAGCTAGTTCGGCACTCGTCAATCCAAAGAAAAGCCCCGTCTACGGTGAGCGAACGGGGCTAGTTGATATGATCAAGCAGGGCAGCGCGGCTTAGCCGGAACAATCCCGGAATCCCGGAGTTATGAAACCGTGCTGGGCCCCCCCGGCACACTCCGGTAACCTGGGGCCGTTTTTCGAGACGCGCTATCGCCGTGGTGCAAGGAGATGCGTTATTCGTCTATCATTTTAGAACGGCCGATGTGTCCAACCTGCAAGCACAGGATGGGATTGGCTGCTATTTCGCGGGGAGAACGAAGCTTCGAGCAGCGTACTTTCGAGTGCTCAACCTGCCACCATATTCCAGGAAAAGTCTGCCTT
The DNA here is from genome assembly GCA_963732455.1 of uncultured Alphaproteobacteria bacterium. GTDB lineage: Bacteria > Pseudomonadota > Alphaproteobacteria > Rhizobiales > Xanthobacteraceae > Bradyrhizobium. The sequence goes on from CAVSZM010000015.1 coordinate 488,982, forward strand.
CTCCTTCAAATTCAGTGAACTTGACGCTGTCGGGTGGCTTGCTGGTACGATAGAGCCGCAGCGATAGGCGCAGCATCGAACAGATATTCCGTTTACCTCCGGCAATTTTAGCGTCGAGTATCGCGGTGGGTGCAACCAAATCTTCGTTCACCCGTTTTTACAACTAACACTCTCACCATTCGCCGCTGGAGATGGATATGGCCCGCAATTTTGG
>CAVSZM010000016.1:0-308659 GCA_963732455.1 uncultured Alphaproteobacteria bacterium
AAAATGCCCCGAAAGCCAGTGTGCACGTTGCGTATGAGGCGCGCATTGCGCCTGACGCTCTCAAGGTGGTCACGCGCGCCGCGGTCAGATTTGGATCGCTTCCGCCGTGCCTGGAGAATGCCGGCGTCGAGTTCATCGACGAGAACGGCGGTGGTTCAGGCGTTCGACTGCGAAAGTCGGCAAGGCCAAAGCGGGAGGTGGGAGCAGATGCTCCTCATCGGATGCCAATCCGGATTCCATAAGATGAGAGGATCTAGTTTCCCGGAGAGCTCTGCCTCCGTCTTGGTTGCCGCCTAGCCGGGCAAGACGCGCGGCGATTCCCTTGAAATATTCGCGACCGCTTCTAGCAAGTGATTCTAACGTGCGCCAAGCCTCAGTCGCTTTTAACCAAGCTATGGCCTGGCTGTACCATCCATACAGTCTCGCAAAGACGGGAATCTTCATCAGCTTTTCTCGTGTAAGGCTGAATAGCCTCTCCACCAAGACGAGCTTGAGCAATTCGCCGAAAATGAAGGTCAGAGCTCCGCTCAGAAACTGGCCAGTAGCTGCCAGGTAGGCGGCTATGGGCTTAATCGGCTCGAGCACGATGACTGGTACGGAAAACAAAGCGAGAGAATGATAAGGCGGCAAGGATCTGATCCAATCCCTTAATCTCCTCAGCGGCACATGCTTGTCGATCCAGTTGGCAATCGGCTTGGCGAGCGTCATAAATATCACATCGACCAGCAGATAGAGTCCGGTCGCAATGTAAGTCAATACCGTTAGGATTCGCTTCACCGCCGCTCGCCTCTCAGGAATCGGCCTATTTCGCAACGCTTTCGAAATGCAGCGTAGCCTCAATCGAGCGAGAACACCAAGAGTGCGGGCCGATCCTGAGCCTGTGGCTCAGATAACGCCTCTTTGTTCTCCGTTATTACAGCGACTATAGCGGCCATCGAGATCCAGTGCTTCAGGATGGTCAGCCCGCTGGCTCTGTACGCGCGTCCGATTTCCCCAAGATGGCGCCGGATTTTAGGACTGACTTCATGCAGTAGCAAATCGCGTTTCAGGACTGTTTCGTTCACTCGCAAAACGCGTGTTCACGCGATCAATCGGATTTCCGTCTTGGCTTGTTAGGAGTTCGCGGATAAAGCGTTGTCTCAAGACAGCGTATACCAGGTTGAGCGTCCGCCTCCGTGCCGGGTCAGATGGCCCTTCTCGACGAGTTGCCGAAAATGCTCTTTGAGGGTGTTGCGGCTGGCACCAGTCAACTTGATGATCTCTCCGATGCTAACGCGCCCATGTTCGCGAGCTTGATCCAAGATTTGCACGGAAAGATCCGGCAAGCGTGGAAGCACCAGCTTTTCCCGTTCCATTTTTTTCGCAAGTCGTCGCATCTGCTGATGCAGGGCGGAAAGAAAAAACAGCAGCCAAGGTCCCCAGTTGGGAGCAACTGTGCGGATCGTTCCCTGCGTCTGTCGCAGCGCGAGATAGTATCGTTCCTTGTTTTGCTCGACCACGCTCTCGAGTGAGCTGTAGGGAACATAGGCGTAGCCGGCGCGCAGCAGGAGCAAGGTCGTCAGGACCCGGCTCAGACGACCATTGCCGTCCTGAAACGGATGAATTTCGAGAAACACGACGGTAAAAATGCCGATCACGAGCAGTGGGTGCAGCCGGCGGTCGTCATTCGCTTGATTGAACCACGTGATGCGCTCGGTCATCAGACGGGGTGTATCGAAAGGCGTTGCCGTCGCAAAAACGATGCCGATCTGCTTGCCGGCTTTGTCAAACGCGGCAACGCTGTTGGATGAGGTTTTGTATTCGCCGCGATGCCTCGCGTCCTTCGTGCTGTAGACGAGGAGGTCGCGGTGCAGCTGTTTTATGTGGTTCTCGGTGATGGTGATGTCCTGCCATGAGCGGAACACCAGCTCCATCACCTCGGCATAGCCAGCGACTTCCTGCTCGTCGCGGCTGGCGAAGGATTTTATCTCAAGATTGGCGAGTAGCCGTTCAACCTCGCGGTCGGATAGCTTGCTGCCTTCGATACGGGTTGAGGAACCGATGCTCTCGATCGTCGCCACACGCCGCAGCGCGAGAGTCGTTCAGGTGCCAGCGTACCCAACGCACGCCACGCGCCTTTGAACTCATCGATCTCGGCAATCAACGCCAGGATTTCGGGCGTGATCCCGAGGCTAGCGATTATGATCGTTGGCTCTTGCACACCCAAATATACACCCGTTTACACCTAAAAATCCAAGCCGAATTTCCCCCCATTTACACCCAATTAGTCGCGCGGCTCGCCATGCATCGCCACCAACAGAATTTTACCGGTTCTATTTTACTGCTCGCGTCCACCAGCTATTCTTTAGCTATTGATCTTTCCGGCACGACCGTCGAAGTGTTGGCGATCGTGGCCAAATCGGAGGCCGAGTCATGGCTCGCACAGTTCGGAAATCCGGAGTGAAGGAGGTCCCGCTCTCGGAAATCAAGGACGATCTGTCCCGCTATCTTCGAGAAGCTGAGACGCAAGAGATCATTATAACGCGTCATGGCAAACCGGCCGGCGTGTTGATCGGATTCGAATCAGAGGAGGACTGGTTCGACTACCGTCTCGAACATGACCCACGTTTCCTCCAGCGCATTGAACAGGCGCGGAACAGCCTGCGCGCTGGAGGCGGAATCAGACTGGAGGACGTCGAAACGGAGTAGGCGAGACTGCTTCGTCGTGTGCCGACATCACTGCCGCAAACGAGGCTGCGCTCAGAGGCGCCCACGAGCTCGCAGGGGTCGAGTTTCATCCACGAGAACGGTGGCCCAGGCGTTCGCCCGCGCAAGAGCCGAGGGAAAAAACCCTGATCCCAGAACATCATGAAACGACGATTCCACTTGAGCGTTGGTATAGGTTAATCAAGGCCGCGAATTGGTCCTCGATGGACGACATTCGTCGTGCCGCCCCGAAATCCAAAGTGCTTAATCGTGATCGTGTGCGTTTCGATGTCGCCGGGGGAACCACCGGCTGATCGCCGCATTCGACTTCCGCCGACAAATTGCGTTTGTGAAGTTTGTCGGTACGCATGCTGAATACGATGCCAATGACGCTCTCACCGTCTCCAGATTTTGATGAGGACAATCATGCAAATCCGTCCGATCCGCACCGATAAAGACCACCGCGCCGCCCTTGCGGAGATTGAGAAGCTGTGGGGCGCCTCCCTTGGGACGCCAGAAGGCGATAAGCTCGATATTTTGGTAACGCTGGTCGAGAGGTATGAGGAGCGACGCTGGCCACTCGCCACTTTGACCCAGTAGACCTGCTGCTTTATGCGATCGAGGAGCTTTGGTCACAGCCAGGCGGAGCTTGCAGACATTCTGGGATCTCGGTCGCGCGCGTCCGAAGTCCTGGCTCGGCGCCGACCCCTAAGCCTCGAGATGATCCAAAAAATCAATGCAATTTGGAAAATTCCGGCCGATCTCCTTGTCCAGCCTTATCGGGTTGCCGCAACGGCAGCTTGAGAGAGGGCATAAGTGCGTCCGACGGCCGCATTAGTAGGCGAATTTCGAAGCATTGCGCCGCGCAAAGCTTAGATAAGGAGGCAGTCAGCGTTATCAGCATGCGACCCGCCAGCAAGAACGAAAGGAAGCTCTATGCCGAATATTAAAAAGAAGGGCTACAGCGCCCGCGATCTTCGGGATGTCAGCGATAACCCCGAATTGACCAAGCAAGACTTTGCCAAGGCGAGGCCACTTGCTGAAGCCCTTCCTGAATTGGCGGCGGCGATCCGAAAAGGCCGCGGCCCGAACAAGGCACCTACCAAGAAACTTGTATCGCTCCGTTTGTCCGGTCAGGTGATCGACGCATACAGGGCGAAAGGACCGGGCTGGCAATCCAGGATTGATGCTGATCTACGAAAGATCAATAAGATTAGATGAAGCCACAGTCCACAACGAGGTATCGCGCTCGCACCGTTTCACGATCTCACGCAACGTCATCGTTTGTATCGTCAGCGTCTTGCCTTTTGAATGGCCCATCGATCACATTCGATGATGGCGTGCCCTCATCGATCGGGTGGACGGCGATACCCTGCGCGATCAGCGCCGCACGGTATTCCGCAGCCGCCGTTCTGTACGCCGCGTGCGTCACGCGCTGGTCTGATTCTCTCGCGGCTTGGGCTCGTTCTTTCTCTTGTAGCACCAACAATTTCGCCAGGAGCTTGACGAATAGGTCGTGCCACTCGTTCGCTAGATAAGTACAATAGCCCTTGAGGCCACCGCCATTATCCTTGGCGTGTTGGCTCTCTGCGGCCGCACGAATGATCGCCTCCTTCAAGGCGCGCGTCATCACATTCTTGGAGCTGCGAGTGTAGCAGGACCGTGCAGCTGGTCGCGCAGCTCTTGCCAACGTTTTCGCTCCAATTTTGAAAAGATGCCAAATCAGTGAGTTAACCATATTCTGGTGCACGGACGTTTAAACGTCTGGCCCTTAAAATTGTCGGAATGCCGGCAAGTCGCGTTTCAGCCTGTTTCGAGCATTGCGGCCCCGCGACCGCGGCCTTTAACGAGAAGAAAAGCCCCAGCCGCCAATCTTCACCCCTGAGAAGATCCTGGCAGAAGCCGATGCAGAACGCCTCGACGATGCCGGGACAAGGGGGCATCAAATGGCGTTTTTCAAGAACGCGCGCGGATTGCGTGCGGCGATACTTGCGTGTGGCATGGTCTGGCTCGGACCGGCCGGAATCTCGGTGGCGGGCCCGGCGGGCATTCCCTACGGCGCTTTCCCGACGGTCAAACCGGACCAGCCCTTCGGGCTGTACACCAGGCCGGTCTATAACGGGGGTCTGCTCAGCAAATGGCTTGGGGTCGCCCACAAGCTCGAGGACGAAAGGGTGCAGCTTGCCCTTTGCGATGGCGACCGCGAGCGCTGTGTATCAGAGGCCGCGCTGAAATTTCTCCGCATCGTCGATCGTGGCAGGCAGCGCGACGGCCGGGCCCGGGTCGGTGAGATCAACCAGGCCATCAATCTTGCGATCCGTCCGATGGAAGACCTCGCCCAATACGGTAAGGTCGACGTCTGGAGTTCGCCGCTCGTCACTTTCAATACAGGCGCCGGCGATTGTGAGGACTATGCGATTGCCAAATACGTCGCGTTGCAAATGGCCGGCATCTCGGCTGAAGATCTGCGCATCGTGGTCGTGCTCGGGCTCAATGGTGAAGGCCACGCCGTTGCCTCGGTTCGATTGGACGGGAATTGGTTGATCCTCGACAATCAGCGTATGGCGATGGTCGAGGACGTCAACGCCCGCGACTATCGTCCGCGGTTCGTGATTGATAAATCCGGCGTGATGGAATATTCGGACGCGCCGGTGCTTGTCGGCGCGCCTGAACGCAACAATAAAAGGCCGGTCGTCACGACCGCGGCACAACCCGGCTCGATTACCCCCTCCAAGTGAGAGGCATCAGAGCTTTCCGGTGTCGCATCACCTGACGGCAACCGCATGAACCTTGGCCAGAGGCGCGATCCGCCGGCGTCGAGTTCATCGACGAGAATGGAGGGGACCGGGTGTGCGGCTTCGCAAACCTAACAAGCGAAAGGCCTGACGGCCGGCAAGAGGCGCCGAAAGTCGAACACCGATTACGGCATCTAAACGTGGTCGATCCCGGAAGAAGCGGAAAAGCGTTCCCGCATGTCGCGCTCGGCCTCCGTCAACTGCTGCCTTGGAATTGGAGTGCCCATGTCCGGTCTGCCGCGCCACCTCAAGCAGCTTGACGAGGAACTGCTCGCCCTTGGCGAGGAAACGATGCTGCTCGAAGAGCTTGACGGCTTCATCGCCGGTTTGCTGGTCTGCCCCGACCTGATCAAGCCTGGCGAGTGGCTTCCTGTCATCTGGAGCCGGGATAGCACAGATCAGCAGTCGGCCTTCGAAGACCCTGAGCACGCCAACCGGGTTCTCGGTCTCGTCATGGAGCATTACAACAGTGTCGCGCGTACGCTCTTGGAGCGCCCCGAGCGCTACAGTCCACTGTTCTCCGTCGACACTCGCAATGGCGACATCCTCTGGGAGCTTTGGATCGAGGGCTTCGAGACCGCCGTCGAGTTACGACCGGAAGCCTGGCAAAAATTCCTCAACGCCGATGCCGATACGGCGGCCGCCATGCGCGGAATGATGACGCTCGCCGACATCGGCCTCCGCGATCAACACCTGCCAAAAAAGGACCTTGATGTCCTCAATGCGGCGGCCCCCGAAAATATCGCCTGTTGGGTCGTCACGCTCAATAAATGGCGGCTTGCCAATGACCAGCCAATGCAGGGTATCGATCCGCGAGCGGCCTCGGGCTCGACGAAAAAGGTCGGCCGAAATGATCCCTGTCCGTGCGGTTCAGGAAAAAAATACAAGAGATGCTGCGGACTTAACTAAGTGCCGACACCGCGGTGCTCACCGCATGATTACGAAGACAGTGCCACGGAGTTCGCAGTATTTTCAGGATCCTAACAAAAAGACCGCCCGAAGGCGGTCTGTAGGTTCGCGATTTGCACTGATCAGGCTGCGAGAGATGCGCCCTTACGTCGGCGGTAGCCCATCAAGCCGATCCCTGCGAAGCCGAGAAGCATCATCGCCCAGGTGGATGACTCTGGCACCGAAGCAACCGTGCCAACCTGAAAGCCATACCAGTTTTCAAAGACAGGATTGGTCCAAGAGATCGAGTTGAACGTTCCAAAAAACTGAATGGTCCCGTTACCCTCGATTCCGTTGATGTTGCTTCCATTCTGGACGATCGTTCCGCCGTTGTATTGCGCTGACGGACCGCCGCTTTGAATTGCAAAGCTTGGTGAGCCAATAAAATCAAAAGCGGCGTTAATACCGCCCTGGCCGAGGCTCCAAATAGCAAAAACGGGGTTCACGACAGCCGTAGAGAACGTGACAGTGTCAACAACAGTACCGCCGCCAAATAATTGGATCGTTGTCAACCCGTCGGCGGGCGCATTCCCAACGGACCCGCCGCTGAACGTTCCGGCAGGAGTTTGATATATAATTCCCGTCTGAATCGACTGAATCTCGCCTGTGTAACTCACGCCAACGCTCCCGCTGGTCCCGGCCACAGCGCCTCCCGAACTTCCGATCGACGAGGGTGTACCCCAAGTAGTCCAATCAATGATGCTGGCTTGGGCGCCTCCCGAACAGGCAACGGCGAGGGCGGCAATGCCAGCTAGTGTCGAAATTCGCATCAATAGGCTCCTTGGGAACGGTTAAAGAGAATCACTTGTGACGCACTGTTAGTGACGCCTAGGACTGTGTCAATCAAATCAAACCAAACCAAAGAGATGTGAATGGTAATCACCAATTTGGCGGCCTTCGCCCAAAGGACTCGCGTTGCAGCAAGCTCCCGGTAACTGCCAAGGTGGCTGCCACGGTCAACAGCGACGGCGCGCAAGTCCGATCACAGTCTATCCGGCCAACGCCGTGCCCGGTGGTAGACGCGCAAAATTTGTATGGTGGTGCGCTGGACCCGATAGGGGGCGATATGAGGCGTTCCGGGAATGACAAGTTCGCGGGTGCCCGGGACGCGCCCGGCTCGACCGATGGGATTGTCAGGGAGTAGTTGTTCGATGTTCTTTACATTGTCAGAACAACCCGCCGTGCAGCGGTAGGATTATTTTCCGCAATGTAGGCGCGCAGCGAAACCAGGTCTTCGATTGCTTCCGGCGACCAAACGATGTTCATTTAGCCGATCGTTTAGGAGCCGGACGCTCGCGCTTGCTATTCCAGGAATTAACCCACGCTTTGACATGATCGTGCGAAACACCCCCCCCACGATTTAGCGAACTCATCGCTCTCCTGACACCCGCAACCTGCCATTCGTTGACGTCGAGGTATTCGCTGAGCGCCTCAGCCGCAAGGAACGATCGACTGCGGCCCGTGCTTTTCGCTAGCTTTTCTAGCCGCCTTTTAACGTTTGTTTCGACGCGAAGCGTGAATGTCGTTGAGACCATGGTTTCCGCTTTGCTCAGTAGATGGTCTATGGAGACCTTATCGTTCACGATTTTCAGTTCTGGCGCCGTATTGGCTATAATTCGGGACATAGCCTTTTCAGCGGCGTCTCTTTCCTTCGGCTTTAGAACGTAATCCGGTTCAGCGGCCTTGGGTTTTGTTTTCTTCGAGGTCATGATCAAGTTCCTTACAATTGAGAAGTGCCCCTGATCGTGAATGTGGGCGCTGATGGATGATTTTAAAAATGCGTTAATGCTGGCGTCGGAAGATTGCGCCACGATTATTGCCGCGATTGTTGCCGCGATTAATCGGACTTCGGGCGCCCACGTGGGCGCGGCGCCTTCTTTGCCGCTTCACGGAAAACCGCATCGGTGATGTGGTAGGGCTGAAACGCTGGAAGTTCGCCCACCATCTTGCGCTGCTGTTCTCTCGAAAGGTCGTTGAACTTGCGAAGGGCGGCCTCAGATCCGCCTTTTTCGACTCCGGCAGCTGCTTTTTCGATGATTGCTGCACGCTAAGCAATGTAGTCAATTCCGCCCGCTGAAAGAAGATCGGACAAATGAGTGGTCGCTCGTACCAGCGGCCTGGTTTGCCGAATGGATAATAGGCGCCGGACTCTAGTACTCCGTCGGCCTGTGGCGTCGCCCAGAACCCGGGCGAAACTTCGTGACGGCCCTCGAATACACCGCCGAAATAGTAGGCCGTGAGCAACTTCCCTTCGAACAGAACATTGCGCAGCCTTCCCGCGGTCTGAAGGAAAATTTCAGTAAGCGCCTGCTCTAACGCACGGGGCAGCGGAGGCTGCGTCAGGACCAGCGCCAGAGCACCGTCTTTTGGCTCGGGTTCTGTTGCCTGACTTGCCGCCGCAGTCGCCTCGAGCTCAACCCAACGGTCGCCAAACCAAGATTGTGAGGCCTCGATAATCGCGATTTGCGAAGGCACATAACCGTCGGAACAAAAAACGCTCATGAGGTTGTTCTCAATTACTGATGAAAGTGGACTTTCAACGTCATGTGGGAGCGCATTTGGAAAATGCTACAAGGCAACAATCACTTAACGTTTGTTCTGCATTTTATAACTTGAAGACGACCTTGCTTCGTTCCGCAGCGAATCGCCATTGGATAATTGCATCCTTGCCAAAGGCTACTTTGCTAGGGGTTGTTTTCGAGTTTTTTAGGTAGCCGCGGGCTCAACAGGCGGCGGCCGCCAACGGCGTCCCGTCACAATGCTGGCCTAGCCCGGATCGCGCCTTGAGTTTTACGGCACGGAGAATTTATTTGCGACTGCCAGCGCTCCACGTTCGTCAGTCTCCAGCGCAAATTTTTGCGCCAGCATGACATCGTCTGCAACCAGATAGCCCCGCGGTACAAAGCACCAACCAACCCGCGCACGGCCTCGAAATAGCTTTTGCGTGATATTGCGCAGGCCCCTCTCAAAACTATCCATCAGAATAGTTCTACGCGGTTTAGTTGTATTTTTTCGAAGACAAGGATGTTCGTAGGCCATATTTAATTTGGCAAGACGACCCAATTTGCGGCTAAGCTATCCAACTCCTTGGCGAACCGCTTAGTAGCGCTAGATGAGGGCTACCATTGCGGGCAGTTTGCGACTAAGCTATTCAAGTCGTTGGCGAACTGCGAAAGACATTGGATAACATGATCAATTCGCCCGGGCATGATACCAACACAGCATGAAGCGACTGCGGATATTACGAAGGTGGTTTAAGCGAAAATTCGGCTATGCCAGATTATTGTGCATCGCACTCTTGATCGGGCTGGCGGTTATGAGGATTGCCGATCCCCCTCCGGTCGAAGAGCTTCGCGTCAGGATATTCGATGCCTTCCAGGTCATCGATCCTCGCGTGAAGACCGCAAGACCGGTCGTCATCGTCGACATCGACGAAAAGAGCCTCGCAAAATTCGGTCAGTGGCCCTGGCCACGGACGCGGATCGCGGACGTGGTCGCCAACCTGACCAGGCTCGGTGCCGTCGTGATCGCCTTCGACATCGTGTTCGCCGAGCCCGACCGGCTCAATCCCGATGTAGCAGCGGATACCATCCGCAATCTCGATGATGAGACCAGGACTAAGCTGCGCGCACTGCCGAGCAACGATCAGCTTTTTGCGGAAGCGATGCGGAATTCGCGCGTGGTATTGGGCGAATCCGGACTTCCCTATGTCCTGAGGGAATTAGACAAAAACCTTCCGGTGACGGGTCTCGCGATGCTCGGCGAAGATCCTCAGCGATTCATGCTCAACTTTCCCGGTCTGCTGCGTAACACACCGGTTCTGGAAGCGGCAGCCGGTGGGCGCGGCCTCTTCACTATCCGTACCGAGCGGGATGGCATCGTCCGGCGGGTGCCGGTGATCATGCAGGCCCAGGGCTTGACGATGCCGTCACTAACTTTCGAAATGCTGCGTCTGGCGACCGGCTCGGATACAATCTTCATCAAGTCGGATGTCGCAGGCATCAAGAGCGTGGCGGTAAAAGGTTTCGAGGTCCCGACCGACCGTAATGGCCAGCTTTGGGTGCATTTTGCGCATCATGATCCTTCGATTTTTGTCTCGGCGGCCGATGTACTCGAAGGAAGCGTTGAACCGCAGACCATCGCGGAAAAGCTGGTATTGATCGGGACCTCGGCGGTCGGCCTTCTTGATGTCAAGACCACGCCGGTGTCTCCCGTCATGCCGGGAGTTGAAATTCACGCCCAGGTGCTTGAAGCAGCGTTGACTAAGAAGCTGCTATCGCAACCGTCTTACGGCCCCATTCTCGAATTTGGGGCCGCATTGTTACTCGGAATTGCGGTGATCTGGCTCGCTCCGCTATTCGGACCTGTAACTCTCGTCGCTGTCGGTGCTTTCATCGCGGCGCTGCTGGTGGGAACATCCTGGTATTTTTATACGCAACACAAGCTTTTGATTGATTTTACCTACCCGTTGTTGTCGACCACGGCGATCTATCTCACCCTCATTTTCAGCAGCTTTGTCAGGGAGCAGGCGCAGCGGCGGCAGATTCGCTCTGCGTTCGGCCAATATTTGTCGCCAGCGCTCATCGAGCAGCTCGCGCAGTCGCCGGAGAAGCTGGTGCTCGGCGGTGAGGAACGCGAGATGACTATCATGTTCAGCGACGTGCGAGGTTTCACCACGATTTCGGAGTCCTTCAAGAACGATCCGCAGGGCCTGACGGCGTTAATGAACCGCTTTCTGACGCCGCTGACCAACGCGATCATCGCGCGAAAGGGGACCATCGACAAATACATGGGTGACGCGATCGTGGCGTTCTGGAATGCGCCGCTCGATGACAAGGAACATCAGCTCAATGGGTGTGAGGCCGCGGTCGACATGCTCGAGCGCATCGATATGCTCAACAAGCAGCGCGAACTCGAGGCGCAAGAGGGCGGTCCGGCATTCTTTCCGCTCAACGTCGGCGTCGGGTTGAATACGGGCGTCTGCGTAGTCGGCAATATGGGTTCCGACCTTCGTTTCGATTATTCCGTGCTCGGCGACACCGTCAACCTGGCGTCACGCCTTGAGGGCCAATCCAAGGAGTATGGATTCCCGATCATTGTCGGCTCCAAGACCGCGCTCGCGGTCAAGGACAAGTTTGCAATCCTTGAGCTCGATTTTGTCATGGTAAAGGGCAAGAAGGAGCCTGAGGTCATCTATGCTATCGCCGGCCGCGCCGACACCGCGCAGTCCGGCCGCTTCCAGAGGCTGCGCAATCTGACCATCGAGATGCTGGCCTGTTATCGCAGCCGCGACTGGGAGGGCGCGCTTGCGGCGATCGAACGTGGCCGCAGGACCGATGAGGCCCGCGCTCTCGAGCTACTTTACAATCTCTACGAGGCGCGAATTCGCGGATACCAGACAAATCCGCCGCCGGACGACTGGAACGGGGCCTTCGCACTATTGACGAAATAGCGCGGACGTCCTTCCCGGATATTTACTCCAATCCGATCGTCGTCAGATCCTGAAACCAGTGCTGTGCCTGCACGAATTTCTTGATTTTCGGCGACAGCGCGTGTGGATTGGTGTCGTGCACCACCCACACCAGCACCGCGTCATCGACGATCAGCGAATGCGCCTGCGCCAACAGTTCGTCCTGCCTGGCGGGATCGAAGGTCTGCTTGGCTTCGTCGATCAACGCATCGACTTTCGGATTCTTGTAGCCGCCCCAGTTGACACCTACCGGCGCTACCTGGCCCGAGTGGAAAAACCGGACGATGGCGTAAAGCGGGTCCGAGGTCACATAGGCGATGTTATTGGCGGTAATGCCGGCGTTCATTTCGTCCGCGGCACCCTTGCGCCAGTGCGTATATAGTGTCTCCAGTTCGACCACCTTGAAGTCGATATCGATGCCGATTTCCTTGAAACTCTGCTGCAGGAATTCGTTCATCGGCAGCGACAGCATTTGCCCCGTTCCGCCTTGCGCAATGACGAATGTCGTCTTCAGCGGCTTTTCTTTTGAATACCCGGCGTCCTCAACGAGTTTCTTGGCGGCGGCGAGATCGTATTTGAGTTCGAAATTCGGTTTGCCGAACCAGGGGCTCGATGGATCGACCTGGCCCTTGGCCGGCTTGGCCAATCCATTCATCAATCCGACCACAGCGTCGCGATCGATGGCGAGATTAAGCGCCTTGCGCAGCCGGATGTCGGTCCATGGCGAGCCGGGCAATACACTCAGATGATAATTCCACACATGCGGCGTGATGTTATCGACGATCCGCATGCCCGCGGATTTGAGTTGCGGTACCGCATCGGGCGCCGGCGTTTCGATCAGATCGACTTGCCCCGCCAACAGCGCGTTGGTTCGCGTCAGCGCTTCCGGCATCGGAATCAGGATCAGCTTGTCGACTTTCGGAATCCTCTTTTTGTTCCAGTAATCCTCGTTCTTGGAAAGTTCGGCAAGTTCGCGCGGCACCAGCTTGGTCAGCTTGAACGGTCCGGTGCCCGAAGGCTGGCTCGCGAACTTGTCCCAATCCTTGCCGAGTTTCTCATATTGCGCGGGGCTGGAGACCAGGAACCAGAGCATCTGATAGGGGAAGAACGAGTCCACCGTTTTGGTTGTGAACTCTACCGTGGAATCGTCGATCTTGGCGTAGCTTGCAACCGACGGCAGGCGGGTCTTCACCTGCGCGCTCTGACGCTTGTCGAATTGCGGCGCCTTGTCGTTCAGGACCTTGTCCAGGTTCCAGATCACCGCATCGGCGTTGAACTCGCTGCCGTCGTGAAATTTAACGCCTTTTCGCAAGCTGAAGCGCCACTTGGTTTTGTCATTGTCATCGACCTTCCATTCGGTGGCGAGGCCGGGCACCAGTTTGCCGGGTCGATCAGACACATCCATTTCCCAGGCGACCAGCGGATCGTAAATCGTATAGGCGGTGAACTGATAGGCGCCGGCGCCACGATCCGGCTGGCCCGTCGTTAGCGGAATATCGGCCATGGAAATGCCGTACCGCACCACGGACTCGGCTTGCGCGGGAAGGCCACTGGCAATGGCGATTGCGATGGCAGCGAGAAAGATCGAATTTCGGGCGCGCATGAACTAAGCTCCATTGGACGAGTAACCCGTAATACTGGTCCTAGCGTGCAAGGTTGATGCCAGATTAGGCATCTGGATCTTTTCATCGCGTAGACCCACAAGGAGTTGTAGTGCCAATTACAATCCAGCCAACGAGTGCCGCCATTGGCACAACCGTTGCATGAGGTTGCATAAGAAACAGTCATCGAAAGTCGAAAAGGGGATGGTTGCGATGGGTACCGAAAATTCCGGAAAAAACTGGACAGCGGCGGCGGTTATGCTGCTGGCGATGATCTCCGCGGCAAACCTGCCGCGGACTGCTGGCGCCGAAACCGTTCTGCGCGTCGGCATGACCGCGGCCGACATTCCGCGCACGCTGGGCCAGCCCGACCAGGGTTTTGAAGGCAACCGCTTCACCGGCCTGACGATGTATGACGCGCTGACGATGTGGGACCTCTCGTCCGCCGACAAACCGAGCGTCGTTATTCCCGGGCTGGCGACCGAATGGGCCGTGGATAATGCCGACAGGAAGAAATGGACGTTCAAGCTTCGTCCCGGTGTCACATTCCATGACGGCTCGCCGTTTAATGCCGACGCCGTGGTCTGGAATGTCGAAAAGGTGCTCATGCAGGATGCGCCGCAGTTCGACCCGAGTCAGGTTGGCGTGACCGCGTCACGGATGCCGACGTTGGCCTCGGCCCGCAAGATCGACGACATGACCGTGGAATTGACCACCAAGGAGCCGGATAGCTTCCTGCCTATCAACCTCACCAATCTGTTCATGGCGAGCCCGGCGAAATGGCAGAAGCTGTTCGACGCGGCGGAAGGCGCGGATGCCAAGGCGAAATCGCAGGCCGCCTGGGCCGCGTTCGCGCGCGATGCCTCGGGCACCGGTCCCTGGAAAATGTCGAGCTTCACGCCGCGCGAACGGCTCGAGCTCGCCAGGAATGAGAATTATTGGGACAAGGCACGCGTCCCCAGGGTCGACAAGATGCTGTTGCTGCCGATGCCGGAGGCGAGTGCCCGGACCGCTGCATTGCTCTCCGGCCAGGTCGACTGGATCGAAGCGCCCGCACCGGATGCGGTCGCGGAAATCAAGCAGCGCGGGTTCGTGCTTCAGACCAACGAGGAGCCGCATGTTTGGCCCTGGCAGTTTTCGCGCGTCGATGGTTCGCCATGGAACGACATTCGCGTGCGCAAGGCGGCCAATCTCTGCGTCGATCGCGAGGGCCTGAAGGACGGTTTGCTGGCCGGCCTGATGGTGCCTGCGACGGGGACTTTTGAGCCGGGTCATCCCTGGCGCGGCAAGCCGACCTTCGAGATCAAGTATGACAAGCCCGCGGCGCAAAAGCTGATGCAGGAGGCGGGATATGGTCCGAACAAGAAATTGTCGGTCAAGATCCAGACCTCGGCGTCGGGCTCCGGCCAGATGCAGCCGTTGCCGATGAACGAATATCTGCAGCAGGCGCTGGCCGAATGTTATTTCGACGTCCAGCTGGACGTCATCGAATGGAATACGCTGTTCACCAATTGGCGGCGGGGCGCGAAGGATCCGTCCGCCAACGGCGCCAACGCGACCAACGTGACCTATGCGGCGATGGACCCCTTCTTCGCCCTGGTGCGCTTCCTGCAATCCTCGATGGCGCCACCGGTGTCGAATAATTGGGGCTTCATCAACAATCCGAAATTCGACGAATTGGTCACGAAGGCACGCCAGACCTTCGATCCTGCCGCTCGCGATATGGCCCTTGCCGAACTGCATGCGGCCTCTGTCGACGACGCGGCGTTCCTTTATGTCGCCCATGACGTCGCGCCGCGCGCCATGAGCCCGAAGGTCAAGGGCTTCGTGCAGCCAAAGAGTTGGTTCGTAGACTTCTCGCCGATTTCCATGACGCCGTGACTGGCGGACGGGCGCGATGGGGTCGCTCCTTCACCTCTCCCCTCGTGGGAGAGGTCGCCTGCAATGCGAAGCATCGCAGCAGGTGAGGGGTCCAACTCTATCGATAGACCGCAACCCGTCATCCGGCGCGGACTTCGTCCGCTCCACCTTCTCCCACAAGGGAGAAGGGAAGAAAGTGAACTAAGGTAGTTCAGTGCTCGTCTATGTTATCAGACGTATCGTTTATGTGATCCCGATCGTCATCAGCGTGGCGCTGGTGTGCTTCCTGCTGGTGCACATCACGCCCGGTGATCCCCTGGTCGCGGTCCTGCCGGCCGACGCTTCGCAGGAACTCGCGGCGCAACTGCGTATCGCCTATGGCTTCGACCGTCCGCTGCCGGTCCAGTTCGGGCTCTGGCTTTGGAAGGCGGTCAATGGCGATCTCGGCCATTCCATCGCGACCGGGCGCCCGGTGTTGACAGAAGTCATGCGCGCTGTCGGCAACACCGTGACATTGGCGATTGCGGCCGCGATGATCGGATTTACCCTCGGATTGTTCTTCGGCCTGATCGCCGGTTACTTCCGCGATACCTGGATAGACAAGTCAGCGACTTCGATCGCGATCGCCGGCGTCTCCGTTCCGCATTACTGGCTCGGCATGGTGCTGGTGATCATCTTCTCGGTGCAGCTTGGCTGGCTACCCGCCGTTGGCGCCGGTCCCGGTGGCTCCGGCGCATGGGGTTGGGACTGGGAACACATCCGCTATCTGATCCTGCCCGCGATCACCACCTCGGTGATCCCGATGGGGATCGTCACGCGGACCGTGCGTGCGCTGACCGGCGATATCCTGAGCCAGGATTTTGTCGAGGCCTTGCGCGCCAAGGGCTTGCGCGAAACCGATGTTTTCCGTCACGTCATCAAGAACGCCGCGCCGACGGCGATGGCGGTGATGGGGCTGCAATTGGGATACATGCTCGGCGGTTCGATCCTGATCGAAACCGTGTTCTCCTGGCCGGGCTCGGGATTATTGCTCAATTCAGCGATTTTCCAGCGCGATCTGCCGCTGCTGCAGGGCACGATCCTGGTGCTCGCATTGTTCTTCGTTTTCCTCAATCTCATGGTCGATATCGCGCAGGCTGCGATCGACCCGCGTATCAAGCGGAGCTGAGCAAGTGAGTATCAGCCCCATACACGCGATGTCAGACGCGGCCCTGCAGGCAGAGCCTGCCAACAAGGCGCGCGGCTACTGGGCGATGGTCGGGCGGCGCATCGTACGCGACAAGGTCAGCATGGTCTGCGCCTTTATTCTGGTCGCGATTTTTCTCTCCGCCTTGTGTGCCCCGTGGCTAGGGCTTGCCGATCCCTATCAGGGCTCGATGATTCGCCGCCTCCGCCATATCGGCACGCCAAATTATCCGCTCGGCACCGACGAACTCGGCCGCGATATGCTGGCGCGCCTGATCTATGGCGGGCGTCTGTCTTTGGTTGTCGGCATTCTTCCGGTGATATTTGCTTTCGTCGTCGGGACCTCGCTCGGTCTCGTCGCCGGCTATGTCGGCGGCAAGATCAATACGGCGATCATGCGCACCGTCGATGTGTTCTACGCGTTTCCCTCGGTGCTGCTGGCGATCGCGATTTCGGGAGCGCTGGGCGCGGGCATCGTCAACTCGATCGTTTCCCTGACGATAGTGTTCGTGCCGCAGATTACCCGCGTTGCCGAGAGCGTCACAACCGGGGTGAGGAATATGGATTTCGTCGAGGCGGCGCGTGCGTCCGGCGCCGGCTCCTTCACCATCATGCGTGTGCACATGCTCGGCAATGTGTTGGGACCGATTTTCGTCTACGCAACCGGTCTGATCTCGGTTTCGATGATCCTGGCGGCGGGCCTGTCATTCCTGGGGCTCGGTACCAAGCCGCCCGAGCCGGAATGGGGCCTGATGCTCAACACGTTGCGCACCGCGATCTATATCAATCCGTGGGTAGCGGCGTTGCCCGGCGTCATGATCTTCGCCGTGTCGATCTGCTTCAATCTGCTCAGCGATGGAATGCGCAGCGCCATGGACATCCGGAACTGATGCCATGAACGAAATCAGCCCGCCGATCGATATGCTTGAACCGGTCGAGGATCGCGGCGGCGCGGCGCAGCCGCTGCTGCAAGTCAATGGGTTGACCAAGCATTTCCCGGTGCGTGGCGAGCTATTCAGCACGCGCAAGACGGTGCGCGCGGTCGATGACGTGTCGTTCTCGATCGCCAAGGGCGAAACGGTCGGAATCGTCGGTGAATCCGGCTGCGGCAAGTCGACCACCGCGCGTCTATTGATGCACCTGATGAAGCGCGATGCCGGGGACATCGTCTATGACGGCATGCCGGTCGGGCGCGCTTTGCCGCTCCGTGAGCTTCGTCGCTGCATGCAGATGGTATTTCAGGACAGCTATGCTTCGCTCAACCCGCGCTTGACCATCGAGGAATCCATCGCGTTCGGCCCGAAGGTCCACGGCATGACCGACACGGCGGGGCGCGCGCTGGCGCGCGAATTGCTCGGCAAGGTGGGCTTGCGGCCGGAAACATTCGCCAATCGTTATCCGCACGAGATTTCCGGCGGGCAGCGTCAACGGGTCAACATCGCCCGCGCGCTCGCCTTGTCGCCGCGTCTGGTGATCCTCGACGAGGCGGTGTCGGCGCTGGACAAGTCGGTCGAGGCCCAGGTGCTCAATCTGCTGGTCGATCTCAAGCGCGAATTCGGTCTGACCTATCTCTTCATCAGCCATGACCTCAACGTGGTACGCTACATTTCCGACCGCGTCCTGGTGATGTATCTCGGCGAGGTGGTCGAACTTGGTCCGGTGGACCGGGTGTGGGACGCGCCGGCGCATCCCTATACGCGGGCGCTGCTGGCGGCGATGCCGTCTTCCGATCCCGATAACCGGACGCAGACGCCGCCGATATCGGGCGACCCGCCCAATCCGATCGACCCACCGTCGGGATGCAGGTTTCACACCCGTTGTCCGTTCGCGGAGCCGCTTTGCGCAGATGCCACACCAAAACTTAACCCCCTCGATAGAACGGGTCATCAGGCGGCGTGCTATATGGCCATACCGGGCTCAGGCCACAGCCTCGCACCCTCAAAAGGAGCTGACGCCGAATGACAAGACCCACGCCCAAGGAGATCGAGGCGGCGGCTGACGTCGCGGGCGTTCCCGTAAGCGCCGAAGTCGCCACGCGCATCTCAAATTCCATCGGCCCGGCCTTCGAAGGCTTTGCAGCGATCGCCGGCACGCTGCCGTTCGATCTGGAGCCCGCGACCTTCTTCGTCGTGCAAGCCGCCAAGGTTACTAAAAAGGCTGCGAAATGAGCGTCGAGCCGGTCTTGATGTCGTTGAATTCGGTCGCGCAGGCGATCGCCGCGAGGCGTTTTTCGTCGCGCGAGGTGACTCAATCCTGTCTCGACAGGATTGCGCGGTGGCAGCCCCGTCTCAATGCGTTCATGGCGACCGAATCGGAGGCGGCGCTGTCAGCGGCCGATGGCGCCGACGCGGCACTGGCGAAAGGCAACAGCCACGGCGCGCTGCACGGCGTGCCGCTGGCGCACAAGGATATGTATTACGAGGCGGGCAAGGTGGTCACCTGCGGCTCGAAAATCCGCCGCGAATTCGTGGCGACCGTGACCTCGACAGCGTTGCAGCGCTTGAAGGATGCCGGCGCGGTTCGCCTGGGCTCATTGCAGATGGCGGAATTCGCCTATGGGCCAACCGGCCACAACGTGCATTATGGGGCGGTTCGTAATCCCTGGGCCTTCGATCACATCACCGGCGGATCGTCGTCGGGATCCGGCGCCGCGGTCGCGGCGCGGCTGACCTTCGCAGCGTTAGGCTCGGACACCGGTGGCTCGATCAGGATGCCCGCGCATTTCTGCGGCGTAACCGGTTTGAAGACGACGGTCGGGCGGATCAGCCGCGCCGGTGCCATGCCTTTGTCGCAGTCGCTCGACACCGTCGGGCCGCTGGCGCGCTCAGCCGAGGATTGCGCGTTGCTGCTGGGCCTGATGGCGGGCGAAGATCCCGATGATCCGACCGCCATTGCCGGACCAGTGCCGGATTACGTAGCCGCGACGCAAGGATCGATCAAAGGGCTTGGCATCGGCGTGCCGACCGCCTTCTATGTCGACGAACTCGACCCCGAAGTGGCGCTAGCCCTCGACGAGACAATTGCTGTCCTCAAGCGTGAGGGCGCGCATATCGTTCGGGTCGAACTGCCGGAGCAGCGTCGGCTCACTGCGGCGTGTCAGCTGGTTCTCGCCGTCGAGGCGGCCGCGTTTCACAAGCGATGGATGATCGAGCGTCCGCAGGACTACGGCCCGCAGGTTTTAATGCGGTTGCAAAACGGGCTCGCAATACCCGGCGTGTCCTATCTGGAGGCGATGCGCTGGCGCGGTCCGGCGTTGGCCGAGCACCTTTCCGCCGTTGCCGGCGTCGATGCCGTGATCGCGCCGGTGGCGCCGGTCGCGGCTCCCACCATCGCCGAGAGCGACGTCGGCAACAGCCCGGACGCCGAAGCTGTAATCCAGCGGCTGACACGGTTTACCCGCCCGATCAATTATCTCGGGCTGCCATCGCTTGCGATTCCGGCAGGATTCACACGCGGCGGTCTTCCCTTGGGAATGCAGTTGATCGGCCGTTCGTTCGATGAAGCCATGCTGTTGCGAATCGGCGCGGCGTTTCAGCGCGCGACCGATTTCCACGAGCGGGTGCCGAAATTCGCATGACCCATCTCGTCGAGATACGCGGCCTCAATATTCGCTTCACCGGCGAGCGTACAGTCCATGCCGTCAACGATCTCAGCCTTGTCCTCGGCGACGGAGAAGTGCTCGGCCTGCTCGGCGAGTCCGGTTCCGGCAAGAGTGTCACATTGCGCGCGCTGATGCGGCTATTGCCGAAGAAGCGGACGCAGATTTCGGGGAGCGTCGAGGTCCTCGGACGCAACGTGCTGGCGCTCGATGACGAAGAACTGTCGGCGTTTCGCGGCCAGACCGTCTCGATGATCTTCCAGGAGCCGGCGCTCGCGCTCGATCCGGTCTACACCATCGGCCAGCAGATTGCGGAAACGGTGATGCGTCACGAAGGCAAGAGCCACACTGACGCCAGGGCACGCGCGCTGGAAATGCTGGAAGTGGTGCGTATTCCCTCGGCCAAACGGCGGCTCGATGCCTATCCCCACGAGATGTCCGGCGGCATGCGGCAGCGTGCAATGATCGCGCTGGCACTGGCGTGCAAGCCGAAAATTCTTCTCGCGGACGAGCCGACGACGGCGCTCGATGCTACCGTGCAAATCCAGATCCTGCTGCTGCTTCGCGAACTGCAGCGCGAATTCGGCATGTCTGTCATCTTCGTCACCCACGATATCGGTGTTGCGATCGAAATCTGCGACCGTGTTGCCGTGATGTATGCGGGACAGATCGTCGAGCAGGGCACTCTAAGCCAGATTGTTCGCGCCCCGGTACATCCCTATGCGCGCGGCTTGCTGGCCTCTACCGTCCACGGCGCCAAACGAGGCCAGCGGCTGGAAACGATTCCGGGAACGCCGCCCTCGCTCGACAAGGCGCCAGCCAGCTGTTCTTTCGCGCCCCGCTGCGGTTTCGCCGAAGCGCGCTGTTTCGAGCATCTGCCGCCCACCGTGCAAATAGCGCCGGACAGAATCGCACGGTGCATTCTGGCTGAACGTGCCGAGGTCGCTGCCGCGCCTTGACCTGGGCTACGGGCAAGTACCTCAGTCGCCGAGGGCCGGGTCGGCCCAGCGTTCGATCCGCGAAGAACCGATAACCTGCCTGGGCTGATGAAGGCTTCTCGTTTATTTTATTCGTCGGCTTGATCGCGGGCTGGCTGGCCGGAAAGATTCTGCGATCGGCGCTATCGTGCTCTTGCTGATCGTGCGGCTCCTTCGAAGCGGCGGGCGTTTCTGACGGCGAGCCTGGATTGCTTCACGCGCGCGCATGGCTGACCGCCTCCACGATCCATCGCCGGAGCGCGCCGATTCGGGCGTCGCGCGCTTGCTCGGTGCGAGACACCAGATAAATCGTTTCGCTGTGACTGCTCTCGACATCAAACGGCGTGACCAGCTTTTTGCCAAACCCCGGTCGGGCCTTGATGAGGGGAGCCATTGCCAGCGCGACGCCAAGCCCGTGCTCCGCGGCCTCCAGCATGGCGGGAACGCTGTCGAGCCAGAGATGTCCACGCGGGGTTACTTCCGGAATCCCGGCTTCCTTGAGCCAGACCGGCCAGGCGCGCGGCTGCGACGTCAGGTGAATCAGGACCTGACGGGACAGATCTTCCGGGTTGTGCATGCCGCCTTTGATCAGCAGCGGCGAGCAGACCGGCAGCCCCTTGACCTCGACAAGCGACTCGAATTTGAGGCCGGTCGAATGCTCGCGTCCATACCGGACCGCGACATCGACGCGCGAGCTGTTGAAATCGGCATACTGATGGGTCGCTTCGATGCGCAACGTCAGTTCGGGGTTGCGCCGTTTGAAATCTGGCAGCGCCGGAATCAACACGGTACTGGTGAAAAAAGGCAACGCGCTGATCCAAAGCTCGCCGGCGCTGTCGCGCCGATGCCGCTGTACCTCCCGGCCGGCCTCTTGCAGTGCCGTCAGCGCCGCGGAAACTTTCTCGAGATAGCGCTCCCCGTCCGGGGTCAACCGCACCGAGCGCGCGCCGCGCACAAAAAGCTTCACGCCGAACTGCGCCTCCAGTCCGCGAATTTGATGGCTGATCGCCGACGGACTGAGCGCAAGGTCGCGCGCGGCGCGCCGGAAGCTCAACTGCGAAGCGGCGCGCTCGAACGCAAGTAGCGCCGTCAGCGGAGGAATCGCCCGCAGCGGTAAATCCGAAGGCATCGATGGATGAGAATTATTCATCTTGGGTGATAAAATCCCTTCTGTTGGATGGTGTATCATCGTTCAATTTGCATCTGCATTCAATATTTCTCACCTTGGAATTTCCAAGGTGATTTTGGCGGCGCCTGGCGCCCAAACACTGGCAGTCGTCGCTACGGCTGCCAGGCCGTTCGCGGGACATCGATGGCACGCTCCGTCGTCGGTGCCTGCCCTGCGGATTGGACCCGGTCCAGCTCTTCGCGCAGCCCCGAGGTGGGTGGCTGGCGCCCTTCCCAAAACCAGTATCTGCGGCAAATTAACCGCCATTGGCGCCCCTTCCACCGGGGCCACGCCGGTCCGCGGCGGCGCTGGGAGCGTTTAGGTTAACGCGACTTCATTGGACGCTAACCGTAAAAATCGGTAGGATCGGGTGTCGTGTACCCGCTTGAATCAGGGGTCGCGTACCCCTCGGGAAGAGATCAGGATTGATGGCAGCCGTTCCCGGTGTCCGGCGTTCCGAACTCGGTGATGCGCTGCGCGCCTGTCGCAGCGCGTTCATCGGCGTCGGCGCCATGAGCTGCATGATCAACCTGCTCTATTTGACCGGGTCGATTTTCATGCTCGAGATTTACGACCGGGTGTTGCCAAGCCGGAGCGTACCGACGCTTGTCGGTTTGATTGTTATCGCCGGCGGATTGTATGTCGCCCAAGGTGTTCTCGACCTGATCCGGGGGCGAATCCTGGGGCGCATCGGCACCTCGCTCGATGAGGCCCTCAACAACCGGGTGTTTGAAAGCGTTGTGCGCCTGCCGCTGATCGTTGGCGGGCGCAATGAGGGCCTTCAGCCGCTGCGCGATCTGGACAACGTCCGCTCGTTCCTCGGCAGCATGGGGCCGGGCGCGTTCTTCGATCTGCCGTGGTTGCCATTCTATCTGGCGATCTGTTTCGCTTTCCACTTCCTGATCGGCCTGACCGCGCTGGTCGGCGCCATCATTCTGGTAACCCTCACCGTCGTCACCGAATTCATGTCGCGCGTCCCGGCACGTGAGGCCATAAGCCTGGCGGCGCGCCGCAACGATCTGGCCGCCACCAGCCGTCGAAACGCGGAAGTGCTGGTCGCGATGGGAATGTCCGGACGGCTGACCAAACGCTGGAGCGAGGCCAACCAGAATTATCTTGCGGGCAATCAGCGCGCTAGCGACGTCGCCGGAGGTCTCGGCGCGATTGCCAAAGTCCTGCGCATGACCCTGCAGTCGGCGGTGCTCGCCGTCGGGGCCTATCTGGTGATTCACCAGGAGGCGACCGCGGGCATTATAATTGCGGGCTCGATCCTGAGCGCGCGGGCGCTCGCGCCGGTCGATCTGACCATCGCGCATTGGAAAGGTTTCGTTGCCGCGCGCCAGAGCTGGCGCCGCCTCAATCGGCTGCTCGAATCGTTGCCCGCGCAGGCCGCGCCGACATTGCTGCAGAGCCCCTCGAGCCGGCTGTCGGTCGAGGGTGTCAGCATCGTACCGCCGGGCGACCAGAAGGTTATCGTCCAGGATGTGAACTTTGCACTTCAGGCCGGAAATGGATTGGGCGTCATCGGGCCCAGCGGATCTGGCAAGTCTTCGCTTGTGCGCGTGCTGGTCGGCGTATGGCAGCCGGCGCGCGGAAAGGTGCGGCTCGATGGCGCGGCGCTGGATCAGTGGTCGTCCGATGTGCTCGGTCGCCACATCGGCTATCTGCCGCAGGATGTCGAACTGTTCGCCGGCACGGTTGCCCAGAATATTTGCCGCTTCGATCCGGACGCCGGTTCTGACAGCATCATCGCCGCCGCGAAAGAGGCGGGCGTCCATGAGATGATCATCAAGATGCGTGACGGCTACGACACCCAGATCGGCGAACAGGGTACCGCGCTTTCAGCCGGCCAGGCGCAACGCGTGGCGTTGGCGAGGGCGCTATACGGCAATCCGTTCCTCATCGTTCTTGACGAGCCGAACTCCAATCTCGATACCGAGGGAGACGAGGCGCTGACGCGAGCCGTTCGCGCGGCGCGAGAGCGCGGCGCCATCGTGGTGGTCGTTGCGCACCGGCCGATCGGGATCGAGGCGGTCGATCAGCTTCTTGTCCTGAAGGACGGCCGCATGCAGGCCTTCGGCCCCAAGGAAGCCGTTCTGGGGCAGGTGCTGCAGCAGCGGGTTGCACCGCCTTCTCCCATCAAGATCGTATCCGATGCGGGAGTTGCCAAATCATGAAGGGCAGCGAGTTGCGGGGAGCGCGGCGGTCGATACGGCTGCATTTGATCGTCGGGCTTGCGGTAGCCGTCATTCTTGCAGGCGGCCTCGGAGGCTGGGCCTCTACCGCGCAGATTTCGGGCGCGTTGATCGCGCCGGGATCGGTCGTGGTCGAATCGAACGTGAAGAAAGTGCAGCATCCGACCGGCGGCGTTGTCGGCGAAGTGCGTGCGCGCGATGGCGATCTCGTCAAGGCCGGCGACGTGGTCGTGCGGCTCGATGACACCGTCACCAAGGCGAGCCTTGCGATCGTCACCAAGAACCTCGACGGGTTGTGGGCGCGGGCTGCGCGGCTAGAAGCCGAACAGCGCGGCCTCGACCAGGTCGTGTTTCCGGCATCGCTGCTCGACCGTGCCGATGATCCGGACGTCAAGAACGTTATCGCGAGCGAGACCAAGCTGTTCGAGGTCCGCACCAATGGAAGGATCGGGCAAAAGGCGCAATTACGTGAGCGCGTCACGCAGTTGAACGAGGAGATCGCCGGCCTGACGGCGCAAGCGAAAGCGAAAGACCAGGAAATTGCGCTTGTTGAAAAGGAACTGCTCGGGGTTCGCTCGCTGTTCGAGCAGCATCTGGTGCAGATTTCGCGTCTGACGACGCTCGAGCGCGACGCCGCAAGGCTGGCTGGCGAGCGCGCGCAATATATCGCGTCGAAGGCGCAAGCCAAGGGCAAGATTACCGAAACCGAGTTGCAGATCATTCAGGTCGATAAGGATCTGGTCAGCGAGGTCTCCAAGGATTTGCGCGAGACCAACGACAAGATTGGCGAATTCGTCGAACGCAAGGTCACGGCCGAAGACCAGTTGCGGCGGGTCGATATCCGCGCCCCGCAGGATGGCATGGTGTTGCAATCCACGGTCCATACCGTGGGCGGCGTGATCACCGCCGGCGACGCCATCATGATGATCGTTCCGCAGGCCGATGACCTTTCGGTCGAGGCGAAGGTCAATCCCCAGGATATCGATAAATTGCAGATCGGCCAGAAAACATTGCTGCGGCTGTCGGCATTCAACCAGCGCACCACGCCGGAATTGAACGGCGTCGTCACCCGCGTATCGCCCGACGTCACGACCGACCAGCGCACCGGCCAAAGCTATTACACGATCCGCGTCTCGATGCCGCCCGAAGAAGTCGCGCGTCTTGACGACGTCAAGCTGATACCCGGTATGCCGGTCGAAGCTTTTGTGCAGACCGGCGACCGCACCATGTTGTCCTACCTCGTCAAGCCGCTGAGCGACCAGTTGATGCGGGCGTTCCGGGAGAAGTGAACTAATTTGGCAGCGTCGTCCCTGCGAACGCAGGGACCCACAAGCACCGGCGAGCGTGGCTGCGGAAGGTGTCTGCTTCATTGCCTCATCGAGACGGCACGGCGTATGGGTCCCCGCGTTCGCGGGGACGACAAAGAAGTTGCGAATCCTCAGCGCGACAAATTCTGCAACAGCAAGTTCAGCGCCGTAGCGGCAAACACGTGCATGTTGGCCTGCCGATCGGCGCTGCCGGTCTCAAGGGTCATTGCAGCAAGGTCCGGTCCGGCGACGGCCATGCAGCTATGGCCGGCGGCGTCGCCATAGCGGTTGCCGGTCGGTCCGGTCGCGCCGGTTTCCGACAAGCCCCAATCGGTGGAAAAGCGCCGGCGGATCTGGCTCGCGAGCAGTTTGGCGTAGGGCTCGGAAGCGGACCGGATTCCCTTCATTGCGTCATCGGGTATGTCCATGAGAATCCG
This sequence comes from uncultured Alphaproteobacteria bacterium, assembly GCA_963732455.1. Lineage (GTDB taxonomy): Bacteria > Pseudomonadota > Alphaproteobacteria > Rhizobiales > Xanthobacteraceae > Bradyrhizobium. The sequence goes on from CAVSZM010000016.1 coordinate 26,227, forward strand.
CCGCGCGTCGCGCGTATAGACCACCGCAGAGCCAAGAAAATAGGCGGACGCGCCGGGCACTGCGAGCAGTGATGCGGAGATCAGGCCGCCGGTCGAGGATTCGGCGATCGCGATGGTCTGGCGTCGCTCAATCAGTTTGGCGGCTATCTTCTCCGCGATCGCAACAAGATCTTTCATTGACGCTCAACTCCTGCGGAAAATTCTTTTGAGCAGCGGTCGCTGCGTATCCGGCGGCTTGTCGGCGAGGGAGTGGTAAACCACCCGGATAAAGTTTTTGCTGGCAAGTTCGCTGCCTGCCCATTTTGCATCGAGGTCCGCGAATGGTTTCATCGCCACCACGTCGTCCTCGCTCTTGCCCTCCTTGACCAGATTCGCCATGCGGTCGCGCGCGGTGATCAGCATCGTCCGGTATTCCATCAGGGCCGCCTTGTCGGCGAGCGGTCCATGGCCCGGCACGATCCTGGTCTTGGCGTTCGTCAGCCTGAGATAGGCGTCGGTGGCGGCGATCATGCCCTTGATGTTGCCGCCATTGGCGAAATCGATATAGGGATAATTGCCGCTGGTGAAGGTATCGCCGGTCGACAACACGTTGGCGGTTTTGAACCAGACATAGGTGTCGCCGTCGGTATGCGCATTCGCGATGTGCTTGAGGTCGGCGACCCGGCCCTGGAGCCTGATCTTGGAAAAGTTCGTATAGGTGTCGGACGGCAGCGCGGCCTGCGGCGCCGGCGGTGTCTTGGCGCCGGTCAGGCCGTTGGTGGTTCCCGCCGCGAGCCGGGTGCTGACGTTGACCTGGGAGACGATGGTGACGCCGTCCTTGGCGAAGGCTTCATTTCCGCCGGTATGGTCGCCGTGAAAATGCGTGTTGATCAGATATTTGATCGGCTGCTTCGAGATCGCCTCGATGGCGGCCTTGATCTTGTCATGCAACGGCGCGTACTCGCCGTCCACCATGATGATGCCGTCAGCGGCTACGGCCACGGTGATGTTTCCGCCCCGGCCTTCGAGCATGTAGCAGTTATTGCCGAGGTCGGTGGTTCTGATTTCGACTTTGGAATAGTCGACCGGGGCTGGCGGCGACGCTGCGGGCTGCTGTGCGAATGCCGGTCCGGACAACGCCATCATGGTTGCGACGACCGCAATTCTCACCCCAAGCATATCAACCTCCCTGCGGCGATTTTCAGCTTTCCTAGCATAGGATTGCATGGGTGCCGACTCGGGATCGGCGGGCGCTGCCGATGGACGGCGCAGCCCGCGCGCCATATGCTATCTCGATTCAACGATTAAACGCTGAATTCAATGGACGCCGTGAGCGAGAGGAAACGAAGGTCATGACGTCACCGATCGCGGGCGGCGTGGATTGCGATTTGCATCCTGCCGTTCCTCACCTGACCAGCCTTTTGCCCCATCTCAGCGATTATTGGCGCGACCAGGTGACGACCCGGGGAATGACCGATCTGGTGTCGCAATCCTATCCGACAAACTCGCCCATCTCCGCGCGGCCGGACTGGCGACCGGCCAAGGGCAAGCCGGGCTCAAGCCTCGAAGACATGAAGGCGCAGGCGCTCGATCCGTTCGGGACCCGCTACGGCATATGCAATCCGCTCTACGGCGTGCAGATGGTGTTCAGCGAGGATATGGCGGACGCGTTTTGTCACGCGCTCAATGACTGGCTGTTGAAGGAATGGCTCGACAAGGAACCAAGGCTGCGCGGCTCGATCGTCATTCCGGTCCAGAGCGTCGAGAAGTCGGTCGCGGAGATCGAGCGATGCGCCGTGGATAAGCGATTCGTCCAGGTCCTGATGCTCGTCATGGGTGACATACCCTTGGGCAAGCGCGCCTACTGGCCGATTTACGCAGCCGCCGAGCGGCTCGGACTGCCGATCGGCATTCATGCCGGCAGCAATTATCACAACCCGCCGACATCGGTGGGTTGGGGGTCCTATCACATCGAGGATTATGTCGCGCAGTCGCAGGCGTTTCAGACGCAGTTGACCAGCCTGATCGTGGAAGGCGTTTTCGTGCGGCACCCGAATCTAAAAATGGTGATGCTGGAGTCCGGCTTCACCTGGCTGCCGTCCTATCTGTGGCGGCTGCATAAGTTCTGGCGTGGCATACGCATGGAAACGCCGTGGGTGGATCGCGCGCCCCTCGAAATTGTGCGCAGCAACATCCGATTTTCGTTGCAGCCGATCGATGCGCCGCCGGATCCGGCGACATTAAATCGGCTGTTTGACCATATGCAGTCGGATGAATTGCTTCTATTCTCGACCGATTATCCGCACTGGCAGTTCGACGGCGACGCGGTGCTTCCTGAGGGGATGTCGTCCGCTCTTGTGCGCAAGATCATGATCGATAACCCGCACGCGACCTACGGCCGCCTGAAGGAATCGGCGCTAAAGGAGACAACGCAATGAACGTGCAGTTTCGCGCCGGCGCCGAGCAAAATTCCTCCGTTGGCGTCAAGGCAGCGATTGCCGATTGCGATATCCATCCGGCGCGCAAAGGGCCGGCCGACCTTTATCCCTACATGGCGAAGCGCTGGCACGCGCATCTCGAAACCTACGGGAAACATCCCTATCAGGGCATGATGGAGGGTCCGCCTTACCCGAAGGCACAGCCGAATGCGTCGCGCCGCGACGCCTATCCACCGGAAGGCGGCCCACAGGGCTCGTCACTGTCGTTCATGCAACAGCAGCACCTCGATCCGAACAATGTTGCGCTCGGCGTGCTTTGTCCGCTCAATACCGGACAGGGCCTGCGTAACCAGGATTTGAGCGCGGCGTTGGCAACGGCCATCAACGACTGGCAGATCGCGGAATGGACCGGCAAGGACAGCCGTCTGAAGGGTTCCGTCGTGGTCGCCAATGAGGACGGTCCGGCCGCGGCCGCCGAAATCCGCAAACGCGCCGGCGACAGGAACTTCGTGCAGGTATTGCTGCTGAGCCGCAACGTCGAGCCGCTCGGCCAACGCCGGTACTGGCCGATCTACGAGGCGGCGGAGGAGGCGGGTCTTCCGATCGGGGTGCATGCCTTCGGCTTCGGCGGAAATCCAATTACCGCCTCGGGCTGGCCGAGCTACTACATCGAGGAGATGGTCGGCCATTCGCAGTGTCAGCAGACCGCGCTTGCGAGCATTGTGCTGGAAGGTGTCTTCGAGCGGCATCCGAAGCTCAAAATGATCATGATCGAAGCCGGCTTCGGCTGGGCGCCGTCGCTGTCGTGGCGGCTGGACAAGAGCTGGGAACGGTTGCGCAGCGAGGTGCCGCATGTAAAGCGCCCGCCCTCGGAATATATTCGCGACCATATCTTCTGGACGACGCAACCGATGGAAGATCCCGAGCGGCGCGATCATCTGTTTGAAGTGATCGATTGGGTCGGCTGGGACAAGCTGTTGTTCGCGACCGACTATCCGCATTGGGATTATGACGAGCCGTCGCGGGTGCTGCCGGCGGGCGTCAGCGACGCCAACCGCGAGGCTTTCTATCTCGGCAATGCGCGGAAGCTGTACGGCATCACTTGATGACTCGTCACGTCGTCGCCTCGGTTGAGGAACTCCCGCCCGGTACCCGCAAGTTTCTCACCATCGATGAGCGCCCCATTGCGGTCTTTAATATCAAGGGCGAGTTTTTCGGCTTGCTGAATCGCTGCCCGCATCAGGGCGCGGCGCTGTGCGAAGGACCGCTGATCGGGCTCGCGCAGTCGTCCGACCCCGGCGAGATCGAATACACCAGACTCGGCGAAATCATCCGCTGCCCCTGGCACGGCTGGGAATTCGATATCCGGACCGGTCAATCCTACTGCGACCCGAAGCGGTTTCGCGCCAAGGCCTATCCCGTCAATGTCGAACCGGGCGCGAGCGTGGTGAAGGGGCCTTACGTGGCCGAGACCATCGCGGTATCGGTGGAAAGTAACTACGTGGTGGTGGATCTGTAATTTCAATCGTCATTCCCCGGCGCGCGTTAGCGCGAACCCGGAATCTCGAGCTTCCGGGATTCGCCCGTTTCACGCGCGCCGGCGAATGAAGATCAGACGGTATGCCCCACCTGCCGCCGCTCCTTCGCATAACGCACCAGCGCGACGTAACGATAGATACCGTGCACGAACTTGCCGTAAGGCATGGTGATGAACAGGCCGAACACCACGCCAAGATGCAGGGCCAGCAGCGGTCCCATCGCGGCGGTGTCACGCCACAGCAAGAGCGCGATGCCGGTGAGACTGCTCGTAAACAGCATGGCGATGAACGCGACATCCATGCCCGTGCGCGCCTGATCGACCAGCACGGGATCGCGCTTCCATTTTTCCGCCAGCAGGCCGGCAGGCCCAATTAGAAGCCCAATACCACCCAGCGTGCCCAGCACCACCGGCAGGTCCCACCACGGGTAGGGCGCTTCGCGCGCGATCAGGTAATGATACAGCGTCGCCACCGATGTCGCGGCAAAGCACAACATGAAACCGTAGAACGTCAAGTGATGATAGATCTTGCGCCGGTCGCTCGGCCGCTCGTCCTCGTTGACGCAGCCGACACCGCCGCCATCGAGATAGCGCAGTTGCCCGGCGTCTTTCATCGCCTGCCAGAGCGACGCCGGGTCGGCCAGCATGCCGATCGGCTCGCCGATATCGCGCCAGAATGCGCGGACACCCATCACCAGCGCAACCATCGCGTAGAGAAACGCCGCGCCGAACAGCGCCGCCATCGCGCTGTGCGGCATCAGTTTGTAGAAGGCGCCGGGTCCGGTATGGATTCCATACAACACCTGCCGATCGTGAACTGCGGCAAAGCCGAAGATAAACACCGCAACGCTGAAAGCTGCGACGATGCTGATGGCAAGGCCATTGCGCGCGAACACGCCCGAGAAGGCTTGCGGCCATGCATAGACGGCGTAGGATTCGGCGCGTACGACGGCCAGCGTCTTCGGGACATTGACGTTGAATTCGTGCGGCGGCGAGAACTGGCAGTCGGTATAGCAGGCTCCGCAGCTATGGCAGAGATTGGCGAGATAATTGAGGTCGCCGTCTGAAAACGAGCGGCGCATTTCCATCGCCGGAAATACCGCGCAAAGACCTTCGCAGTAGCGGCACGAATTGCAAACCGTCATCAGCCGGTCGGCTTCCTCGAGGATGCTAGTTCCGTGCATTTTGCGCCGCTTCCCGTCCCGCGATCCGTCCGAACACGCTGCCGATGGTCATTCCGATTCCGGCTGCGTAACCTTTGCCGAGCACATTGCCCGCCATGATCTCGCCGGCGGCGAACATGTTGGCGGCGGGCTTGCCGTCCTTCATCAGCATGCGCGCCTGTCTGTTCACGCGGGTGCCGAGATAGGTGAAAGTGATGCCGGGCCGCACAGGGTAGGCATAATAGGGCGGCGTCTCGATCCGCCGCGCCCAATGGGTTTTCGGCGGCGTCAATCCTTCGGTGCGGCAATCGTCGAGGATGGTGTGATCGAACGTGCCGGGCCGCACCGCTGCGTTGAAATCGGCGACGGTCTTTTCCAGCGCAGCCGGATCGAGTTCGAATTTGCCGGCCAACTCGGCAACGCTATTGGCCTCGATAGGCGGGAACAGCGTCGGCATGAAGCTGTTGCGCGAACTCGCGTCGAAGATGATATAGGCGATCTGGTCGGGTTGGGCTGCTACCAGTCTTCCCCAGATCGCGTAGCGCTTCGGCCAGATATCCTCGCCTTCGTCGTAAAAACGCGCGGCATTCTTGTTGACGACGATGCCGAACACGACGGAGTCGTGCCGCGTGATGATGCCGCCATCGAATTTCGGAGCGCGGGCGTCGATCGCGACCGCATGGCATTGCGTGGGATCTCCGACCTCCTGAACACCCTTCGCCAACAGCATCTTGAGTATCGAGCCGCGATTATAGGGCGTGCCGCGGATCAGGAAATTATCGGCGGCGTCGCCCCAATATTCCTTCAGCCATTCGATATTGGCCTCAAAGCCGCCGGCGGCGGCGACCAGGGTCGAAGCGCCAACGTTTACGCGGCCGTCGCCCCGCTTGAGCGAAGCGGAGAGAAACATGCCGTCGTCGATTTCCAGATCGAGCACTTCGGCGTCGTAGAGAATTTCAACGCCGAGCCGCTCGGCCGTGAGATAAAGCGCATTCAGCATGGCCCTGCCGCCGCCGAGAAAGAACGAATTGGTCCGCCCCAGGCTCAGCGTGCCGCCAAGCGACGGCTGCCAGCGCACGCCTTGTTCGACGATCCAGTCCAGAATGTCCTTCGACTCCCGAATCATCAAGCGTGCGAGATCCTCGTCGGTCTTGCCGTCGGTGACGCGCTTGAGGTCTTCCCAGAATTCCTGCTCGGTATAGGGTCCGGTGAGGATGCCGGTCGCTGCGTCATGGGCGCAGCGCATATTGCGGGTATGGCGGGTGTTGCCGCCGCGATAAAATTTCGGAGCGCCTTCCAGCACCAGTACCGACGCGCCGGCCCGCCGCGCGCTGATCGCTGCGCACAGCGCGGCATTGCCGCCACCGATCACCAGCACGTCGTATTTACGAGTCAAAACGACCATGCGGTCTTGTTATCTTTGTTTGCATGGAAATCAAAACCGGCGGCGCCGGGCGGGCTGCATGTCTGGGAATTGTTCAGGTTTTGCTCTGCACCGAGGCGATCAGCCACTGCCGAAATGCCGCGAGCTTGGGCGAATCCGCTCTCGTCTCGGGCGAGACGAGATAGAAGCCGGCGTCCGCCGGCAGAGTGATCTTGAATGGAACCACCAGCCGGCCCTTGGCGATATCGGCCTCGACATAGGAGGTCCGGCCCATCGCAACCCCGATCCCGTCGATCGCCGCCTGCACAGTCATGAAAATCAGATCGAAGGTCACTCCAGGTTGCTTGGAAAGGTCCGTCGGCAGCCCGGCCGCGGTCAGCCAAAGCCGCCAGTCGTCGCTGTTGGCGTTGCTGGTGTGCAGGAGCACGTGATCTCTGAGGTCTTCGGGACATCGCAGCGGCCGGTTACCTGTTAACAGTGCCGGGCTGCAGACCGGAAATAGCTGGTCAGCCATCAGCCAGTCGGCGCGCAGGCCGGGCCAAAGGCCGCGGCCATAGCGGATAGCGGCATCGACATTGCCACTCTTGAAATCGACAAGGCCGGTCGACGTGGTGATGCGTACGTCGATCCCTGGATGGGATTCCTGGAACGTGGAAAGTCTCGGCAGTAGCCACTTTGCGGCGAGCGACGCCAGGGTACTGACCGTCAGCACATGGTCGTCGCCCTTGCGCAGGAGCCGGTCGGTTGCGAGGCGCAAATCGTTGAACGCAGCGCGGACGCCGGGGAGATAATCGCGGGCTTCCGGCGTCAACGCCAGCGCGCGGTTCTGCCGGACGAAGAGGCGGATTCCGAGTTCCTCCTCAAGCCGCCGTATCTGATGGCTGATAGCGGTTTGCGTGACGTTCAGTTCGGAAGCAGCAACGGTAAAACTTAAGTGCCGGGCGGCTGCCTCGAACGCGCGCAATCCATTGAGCGAAGGCAATCTGGCGGGCATTTTCGCAACCATCTATACATGAATTTATATCATGCGAAGCGGTACAAAGTGTCGTTTGTGGAAAGTCCGAATAACGCAGATATTGACCATAACACGTTAGCTTTAGGAGACGAAAATGTCCAGTTTAACACACGAGTCGATGACAAATCATCATGGTTCTGGGCTTTTGACCCAACTCAGCGAAACATTCCGCCTGTGGCGGAAGCGCTACCAGACGCGGCGCGAACTGGCCCAATGGACCGACCGCGACCTGCATGACGTCGGCCTTTCCTGGAGCGACATCGTTCACGAGGCCGAAAAGCCGTTTTGGCGGGCATAATCGCAGGGACGCGACCGGCAACAGTGGAATCCGGTTTTGCGTCCGGTCACGCTCTAGAATCCTAAACGGCGCAGGGATCTTATCGCCAAACGGCTCACACTTTGGCGGATCATGCGCGCTGGCGTCGCCTCGTTTGGGGGACGCCAGCCACCGTCTTCTCGGAACCAGCGGGAGTCCTCCATGATCGCGTTTCGTCTCAACGATCTCCGGCAACATTCAGATATTCTGCCGCTGCGCAGCGGCAAGTCGCTGACGGTGCGCTTCGTCGAGCCGCGCGATGCGGAGGCGTTGCAAGGATACTTCCGGTCGCTGTCGGTGGGCTCTCGCTACAATCGCTTCCTCGGCGCCATGAGCGAGTTGCCGCAAACCGAACTCGATCACTTCATCCATATCGGTGAGGGCGACCGCTTCAGCGTGATCGCGACCATGATGATCGAGGGTTTTGAGACGATCGTCGGCGAAGCCCGTTACGCGTTCGATACCGCTACGGATAGTTTCGAGTTCGGCCTGTCGATCGACGACCGCTGGCAGGGCCAGGGCGTCGGTTCGGCGTTGCTCAAAAATCTGCAATGTCGCGCCGCCGCTTTTGGTGCCAAACGCCTGTTCGGCGATACGCTGCGCTCCAACGATGTCATGATGAGTCTTGCACGCAAGTCCGGCTTCTCCTTCACGCTCAGCCCGGGCGACTGGAGACTGGTGCGCTTCGAAAAACATATCGACCTCGCGCCGCAGGAGATTTCTTGCGCGAGCTGGAGACTTGCAGCCCAAGAGATCGCGCATCAGGCGGCCATTTAACGTAAGGAATTCCTCTCGGTGAGGATGCGCGCTGGCGCGGTCTCGGCTTACTGATCCCTCGAGACGCGCGCGAGGGCGCGCTGCTCGGGATGAGGAGGAGATGACGAGTCATTTCCATCCGGACCGGCTTTAATTTCCCTTGAACTCCGCCTTGCGCTTTTCGATGAAGGCCTGCACGGCCTCGCGGTGATCCGCGGTCATCGTGGTGCGGATCAGGCGCTCAGCTTCATGGTCGCGCGCGGTCGAGAAATCGAACAACAGGGCTTCGTCGAGATTATCCTTCATGTAGCGCAGCGCAATCGTCGGCCCTTCCGCCATCGATTTGGCGAGCGCAAAAGCCTCATCCTGAAGCCTGGCATCCGGCACGACGCGGTTGACGAGGCCGATCGCCTCGGCCCGCCGCGCATCGACCTTATCCGAGGTGAACATCAGTTCGCGCGCCCGAGACGACCCGACCAGCCGGGTCAACAGCCATGCGATGCCATAGTCGCCGCTCAAGCCTACCCGCAGATAGCCCGTGGAAACGAATGCCGATTCAGCGGCGATGCGGATGTCGCAGGCCATGGCGATAGCCAGGCCGGCGCCCACCGCCGGACCGGGCAACGCCGCGATCGTCGGCTTGCGGACCGAGGCCAGTGCGCCGGTCAGCAAGCGTTGCCGTTCCTGCAGATCCGCGACTTTCTCGTCATAGGACATTTCCGTTTTCTTCTTGTCGCGGTGGGCGCCCATGCCCTTGACATCGCCGCCGGCGCAGAATGCGGTGCCGGCGCCGGTGATCAGGAGCGCGCCGACATCGGGATTCTCGCCGCAGGTTTTGATCATGGTGCGCAGCGCCGGCGTCAGGTTGTCGGATAGCGCATTGCGTACCTCGGGCCGGTTGAGCGTTATGACGGCAACGCGATCGCGGATCGCACACAACAGTTCATTCGTTCCGGTGTCGATGGTGATCTCGGTGGTCATTTGGGATTCCCTCATTTCCGTTGGTCCCGTCATTGCTAGGAGCGAAGCGACGAAGCAATCCAGGTTTCTTGGCGTGGCAATAGATTGCTTCGCTACGCTCGCAAATGACGGCAATGTCAGTCTGTCATGCTCTCAAAATTTCTCGACCCAGGGCCGCAATTCCAGTTCCCAGGTCCAAGCGCTGCGCGGTTGCTGCAACACGCTCCAATAACCGGCGGCAATGGCGTCTGGATCGAGCATCGAATCCGGCCTGTCGCCAGGTTCAACGCGCGCGGGGCTGCGAATGCCGCCGTCGATGACGAAATGTGCGACATGAATGCCTTGCGGCGACAATTCGCGCGCCATGCTCTGCGCGAGACCGCGCAGCGCAAACTTGCCCATCGCGAAGGGCGCCGATTGCGGATAGCCCTTGACGCTCGCCGACGCCCCGGTGAACAGGATCGCACCGCGTTTGTTGCGCAGCATCCGCCTCACCGCCTGCTGCGCCACCAGAAAGCCGCCGAACGCGCTGACGGCGATCGCCTGCGCGACATCCGCGGGCACCAGATCGACAAACGCGCCGCGCGCCCTCGCGCTTGCATTATAGACGACGAGGTCCGGCACACCGATCTCGCGCTCCACCATGCCGAACAGGCGCTGGACCTCGTCAGGATCGGTGGCATTGCAGGCGAACGCGCGTGCCCCGGTCTCGCCGCAGAGCGTGCCCAGCTTCCCGATTTGGCGTGCGGCCAGCGCGACACGAATGTCCTGCCGGGCGAACAGCCGAGCCAGCGATGCACTCAAGCCCTCGCCGGCGCCGACGATCAAGGCGATCTTGTATTTCGGCGTTTCCATGAGCGTTTCCCTTATGTCTTTGCAACAGTGAATTCAGGCGCGTAATGCAGCAAGGCAACCGGTGGCCTCGAGAACGGGATCGAGCGCTGCCTTGTCGGCGACCCCTGCATATCGGGTGCGCAGCATGCCAAGCGATCGCGCGTGGTATTTTTGCGGCTTCTGCGTCCAGATATTGTCGCCGAGCCTGACGCTGAATTCTTCCTTTGCTTCCGCCAGCGCCTTTTCGTTGGCTGACGTCCACGGCATGAATTGTGTCCCAACCTGCTCTGTCAGGATTGGCATCAGGGTCGGCTGCAGTGTGGACCAGCTCTCAAATTTGCCCTCCGCTTTCGGCCACAGCATGCGGTGCACCCAATCGAGAACGTGCGGCGCGTCGCCACTAATGATGGCGCCCGCGGTCGGATCGGTCCACATTTCGTAGATCTGCCCCCAAAGGCCGAAATCGCCGAACGCCGGACGTCGACCAAACAGATAGGGACGGCTTGCGAGATGGCTGTCGAGCAATCCCAGCATCTCGAGGAAGCCTCCCTCGATCTGTGGCGCGGTGACAGCGTTTGAGCCGACGAACCACACGCGATCCACCATGCGAGCCCGCACCTGGCCTGCGAACGCTGCATGCTCCTGCTCGCCGGCCTTCGGGCCGCGCATCCGCGCGATGCGGCCGGCCGAGCTGATCTGGTCGACGTCGCGCGCCCAGCGGTAGTGAAACATCCATTTGTTGCCCCACTCGTCGCCGAATTCCTCGATCAGGGCGGAAATGAAGTTGGCGACGGCGTCATCGGGGTGGATCGATGGCTCCGGATAAAGTTTCTCTATCGCGTCGATGATCGGGGTAGAGTCTTGAATGCCTGACCCCTCGGGCGTAACCACGAGGGGAATGATCGGCATTTTGGCGTATTTCTCGAATTCCGCCTGGCTTGCCGCATTCCGTAAAATCCATTGATGCGGGATGGCTTTGTAGCGAAAATAGGAGCGCACCTTGACCGAATAGGGCGACATCTCGGCGCCGATGATGCGATAGCCGTCAGCCATGAGTTGATCCTCCGCTTGTGTTTCTTGACGGCTTTATCGCCAGATTTGTCTGTAGCATGATATATAGCATCCAATGCGGCGTGTCAGGGATCGTTGCGATGCATTCCCTGCAATGATCGAAAAAACGGGGCGGAACGAACAAGGGTCGCAAATGCACAGACTGCGCGAACGTGACGATGTGATGCCGGCCGATCAACCCGGATTGCTGGCGCCCGATACCTCCGGAATGAATTTCTACCGCGCCGACCCGGCGCTGACGGATCTGCTGCGCATTCATCTGCCCGATGCGCTGTTTCGCCATATCGAGCCGCATCTGGACCGGTTGGGCGGGCTTGCCGGCGGTCATCTCGACGAATGCGCGCGCCTTGCCGACCGGCACGTGCCGGTGCTGCATCAGCGCGACCGCTTTGGCCGCGACGCCCAGTGGGTCGAGTATCATCCGGCCTATCGCGAGCTGGAGCGCGCCGCTTTCGGCGAATTCGGCATTCATGCAATGTCGGTTCGCAAGGGCATTTTGGGCTGGCCGCAGACCTATCCGGCGGTGGCGAAGCACGCCTTTACGTTTCTGTTCAACCAGGCCGAATTCGGTCTGGGTTGCCCAATCAATGTCACCGATGGCTGCGCCAAGCTGCTTTCGAATTTCGGTAGCGAGGCGTTGAAGGCGAAATATCTGGACGGACTGACCCAGAGCGACATGAGCAAACTGACCCAGGGCGGCCAGTTCATGACCGAGAAAGAAGGCGGCTCCGACGTCGGCAAGCTCACCACCACGGCAGTACAGGAAGGCGATCACTGGCGTTTGTCGGGCGAGAAATGGTTCTGCTCCAACGCGGATGCGGAAGTCGTGATGCTGTTGGCGCGTCCGCAAGGCGCTGTCGGCGGTACGCGCGGCGTCGGCCTGTTTTTGATGCCGCGTCGGCTCGACGACGGATCGCCCAATCACTATCGGATCGTTCGCCTGAAGGACAAGCTCGGCACCCGCTCGATGGCGTCGGGCGAGATCAAGCTGGAAGGCGCGATCGCCTATGCGGTCGGGCGGCTCGACCGCGGCTTCGTGCAGATGGCCGAGATGGTCAATTCGTCGCGGCTCTCCAATGGCGTCAAATCAACCGCGCTGATGCGTCGCGCGCATCACGACGCGATGACGGTAGCGCGAAATCGCGTGGTATTCGGCCAGCGCATCGTCGAGCTGCCGCTGGCGCGGCGGCAATTGATGAAGATCATGCTCGCCACCGAACAGGCGCTGTCGATGAGCTTTATGACCGCGGACGCGCTCGACCGCGCCGAGGCCGGCAGCCAGGACGCGGCGTCGCTGCTGCGCATTCTGACCCCGACGTTGAAATTCCGCGCCACCCGCGACGCGCGCAAGGTCTGCGGTGACGCGCTGGAGATGCGCGGCGGGATCGGTTACGTCGAGGAATTCGCCACTGCCCGGCTATTGCGCGACGCGCATCTCGGCTCGATCTGGGAAGGCACGGGCAATATCGTCGCGCTCGATGCGTTGAAGCGGGCGGTCGGCCGCCATGGCGCCGATGCCGCGCTGGCCGCGGACCTGCACGCCCGCCTCGACGACAGCGCCAACGTGCCGCAAGCCTGGCGCGGCCGCTTGCGCGATCTTGCCGATCGCGCCATCGGCTTCGCCCGTGAAGTGGCCGGACGTACCGACAACGAAGCAGAGGCGCGGCGCGCCACCAGCCTGCTCTATCACGTCGCCTGCGCGGTTGCGCTTGTCTGGGAGGGCGGACGGATCCACGAAATGCGCGGCGATGCCCGGCGGCTGTTGCTATCGCGGATGGTGATCGATCACCGGATCTCGGCGAACGACCCGTTCCGGCTCACGGAAAATTCAACGCAGCGCGCCATCACCGGCCATTTGCTCGGCGAACGTGCCGTCGGCATGGCCGAGGTTGGCGAATTGCTTTCGGCGGCGTAGGCTCAAGCCTGCAAGGTCAAGAACAGCACCAATTTTTTGGGAGTATCCGATGAAGGCCGCCGTCCTGCATGAAGTCAACAAGCCGCTCGTGATCGAGGACGTCAGCCTGCAGAAGCCGGGACCGCGCGAAGTCTTGATCCGAACGACCGTTGCCGGGCTTTGTCATTCCGATCTGCATTTCATGGAAGGGCTTTATCCGCATCCGCTGCCGGCGGTGCTCGGCCACGAATCCGCGGGCGTCGTCGAGCAGGTCGGCTCCGAAGTGACCTATGTGAAGCCCGGCGATCATGTCGTGACTTGTCTGTCGGTATTCTGCGGCACCTGCGACAACTGCTCGACCGGGCGGCCGGTGCTGTGCACCGACACCACCGTGAAGATGTTGCCGGGCGTATCCAACCGGCTGTCATGGGCACGATCGGAAAAACTGAACCAGTTTCTCAATCTGTCGTCATTCGCCGAGCAGATGCTTGTGCACGAGAACGCCATCGTCAAAATCCGCAAGGACATGCCGCTGGAACTGGCGGCGCTGATCGGCTGCGGCGTCGTCACCGGGTACGGCGCGGTGGTGAACACCGCGAAGGTCGCGCCCGGCGAAACCGTGGTGGTGATCGGTTGCGGCGGCGTCGGCATGGCCGCGATCAACGGCGCACAGATCGCAGGCGCCGGCCGCGTTATCGCGGTCGATACCAATCCGGCGAAGCTGCAGCTTGCGACAAAACTGGGCGCAACCGACATCGTCGATCCCAGGAATGGCGATGTGGTGCAACAGGTGCGTGATCTCACAAATGGCGGCGTGCATCATTCGTTCGAAGTGCTGGGCCGCAAGGAAACCGCGGAGCAGGCTTTCGCGATGCTGGCGCCCGGCGGCACCACGACCATCGTCGGGATGATTCCATTCGGCCAGAAGATCGAGTTGCACGGCTTCGATTTCCTGCGCGAGCGCAAGATCCAGGGTTCGTCGATGGGGTCGAACCATTTTCGCGTCGACATGCCGCGGCTCGTGGAGTTCTACATGCGCGGCAAGCTGCATCTCGACGACTGGATTTCCGCGCGGCTGAAACTGCCGGAGATCAACGAAGGCTTTGCCGCGATGAAGGCCGGCAAGACGGTGCGCAGCGTTATCGTGTTCGATGCCTAGAGGCTGATTAGCGCCGTTTCCGTCATTCGGGATTCGCTCATTTTACTCGCGTCCCGGAATGACGTCTCTGTGTCGCAAGCGCCTGCGATAAAACGCTCACCTTGAAACGTGCGCCGAGACGGCGAGCCAGCGCCCGTTGCGGCGCGCCCAGACATCGGTGTAACGCCCGGAACCGGGCTTTCCATCCGGCATCGTATAAGTCGTGCCGGCATGGATGATCGCAAAGTCGCCCATCACGCGAATGTTGACGTCATGCGCTTTCAGATTCCTGATCGTCACAGGCACCGCAGTTTGCTTGAGAAAGCCGGCGCGATCGACCAGCGACTTGTCGGGATTGGAGCAAAAGAAGTCGTCGGCGAGGATTTCGTCGAAACGCTTCACGTCGGAGTTCTGGACGGAGGCGACATAATCCCGATTGAGCGCTGTCAGGTCGTCGATATCCTTGCTCATGCGTTCTCCTTTCTCGTCATTCCCGGTTCGCGTCTTCGGCGCGCGCCGGAATGACTTCGTTGAACCGCTCTAATCATCAAACATTGGCGGCAGAACGAAACCGCCGAATTCGCGCTCGATCAGTTCGGCCAGTTTCAAGGGTGTGCGATCTTCCAGCCACGGGCCAACGATCTGCACGCCGATCGGCAATCCTTCCGGCGAAAGACCAATGGGTATGGCCGTCGCGGGCAGGCCGGGCAGCGTGGCGATGCCGGGCCACGCCAGCTGATCGGGATAGACGTAGTCCTTGCCGTCGATATTGACGCGGCGCGTTTCCTGGTCCGGCGAATGATCGTGCGGATAGGCCGGTGTCGGCATGATCGGACAGATCACCGCGTCGAAGTTCTTGAACAGCTCGCGCCATCGCGCGCGCAAGCGACCGCGTGCGCCATCGTCGAGCAACCAGCCGCGATGGCTGAGCGTTATGCCGCGCAGCCGCTCGGCCGCAAGACTCATATCGTCAGGAGCAAGCTTTGCCGCCGCGGCCCTCGCGCCTGCGACGGCATCCGGTGGAAAGAAGGTGCCCTGAAAAGACATCAGCATCCGCATATAGAGCCGGGATGAATCCGCGAAATCCGGCAACAGCGGGCTTTGGCGCGTGACGCTCACGCCAGCCTTGTCGAGGTTGCCGGCGAGCTTCTCGATGGCCGTATGCACGCTCACGGAGGTCGGCATTACCCGATCGGTGTCGATTAGCAGCACGCGAAAGATTTTCAACTCGCCGTGACGCGGCGGCGGCAGCGCAAGTCTGTAACCGATGCCGGCGTCCAGCGGGTCGGGTCCCGCGATCACGTCGAGCAGCAGCGAAAGATCGGCAGCCGAGCGCGCCATCGGGCCGATCACGGCCATATCGCGGTCGAGTGGTATCGGCGGGAATGGTGGGGGCGTATGGCCGCGTGTCGGCGCGAGGTTGAAGGTCGGCTTGTGCGCGTAGACACCGCAGTGGAACGCCGGCACGCGCAGCGAGCCGCCGATATCGGAGCCGAGCGAGAGCGCTCCATAACCCGCCGCGAGCGCCGCCGACGATCCGCCGGAGGAGCCGCCGGGCGTGCGGCCGAGATCGAATGGATTGTTGGTGGTGCCGTAGATGTCGTTGTAGCTCTGCCAGTCGCTGAGGCTCGTCGGCACGTTGGTCTTGCCGAGGATCACGCCGCCCGCGGCCTTCACGCGGGAGATCGACAGCGCGTCTTCGGGCGGAGTGAAATCCTTCTGCGCCGGGAAACCCCACGTGGTAGGCAGCCCGGCGACGTTGAAGGATTCCTTTACCGTGAGGGGAATGCCGAGCAGCGGCCTTGTCTCGCCGCGCGCAAGCGCTGCGTCGGCAGCTCTGGCGGCTTCCAGGCCGCGCGCGAAATCACGCACGCAAATCGCATTGATCTTGCCGTCATGGCGCTCGATGCGGCCGATCGCGTCCTGCGCCAGTTCGACCGCGGAAACCTGCTTTGCCGCAAGTGCCGCAGATAATTCGGTCGCGGTCTTGAAGCTCCACTGCGATCTGGCCAAGGCGTTCTCCCGGTTTCATTTCCGACGTCAGGTGGATGATGCTCAGTTTTGCGCAGGGGTCGCAAGAGCAATAGCTGTACAGTGGCTGACGTGTCGGCGTGTTACCATTGAGCACTCCATTCGCTGTGTAGTCTTTCGGTTTCCGGCGAGCTCGTTGTACGTCACCGGTGGTGCCGATCGATGAGGTGCGCGAATATGGCTATCACTGGTACCTCGGGCGCGTCGGATTCGAGAAGCCAACCGCGCCGCGCTGGAACAGGTCACGGCTGGAGCGTTACTGGAGCGCCGCCGGCAACGGCGGCCAACGTCTATTCGTATTCCCGGGCTGGACCTGCTGGTGGTGGTGAAGGCCGGCAATTACGACACGCCGGATCAGGCGATCCCGCCGGCACGCATTGTCCGCGAAGTCGTGCTTGCCGCTTTGCTGTGAGACACCCTATGCCGTACCGATCCGCCAGCACGATGACGCCATCGAGCACGATCTGAAACACTGCGATAGGTCTATTCCGGCAGCATCCGCCGCATAATGCGGTCGCGGTAGACGAAGAGGTGAGCCAGCGCTGTCGCCACATGAAGGCCGATCAGAACCAGCAGCGCCCATTCCATCACCTGATGCAAGCCGTCGATCGCCTTGCCGGCCGCCGCATTTTCAGAAGCCAGCATCGGCAGCGGCGCGAGATAGAAGAAGGACAATGACCAGCCGCGAAATGACGCGAAGACCCAGCCGGTAACGGTGGTTGACAATACCAGGGCGTAAAGCAGCCAATGCATGCATTCCGAGCTCAGCCGCTGCCATGGGGGCAGCGAACTCTCGGGTGCAACGGGATGTGCAACCCTCCACGCGAACCTGAGAACGATGAGCAGGAGGATGACGATTCCAAAGGAGACATGGAATGTCATGGCGGCGCCAGGTTTCATGCCCCGATGAATGTCCGGCATCAGCCAGCCGATCGGATATTGCACGAGAAGTAGGGTCACGACGAGCCAGTGGAACAGCTTCGCGGTGGCGCCGTATTGCAAGCGAACGGTCATGAGGTTCCTTTTGGCAGGCTTCTTCTTGAGGGTATTGAATCGCAAGAGCGAAGAACCCGCTGGTTCCGCCAATTCGTCAGGGTGGAGGGCGTCGCGCGGAAGAGTGCGACATCGGATTGACAGGTCCGGAGGTGGCGCCCTCGCCGGCGCCCGAGCTTCCACCAGGGGCCGGAAATGCATAGCCAATGATCGTCTTGACGACGAACCGATCGGACGCCGGCGTCAATCCAAAACCAACACCGAAGTTCACGCCGAATATGCCGAGTTTGAAATCAGTCACGGCGAACAGCGTATGCTGCTGATCGGCGAGCTTCGCGAAGTTCCCGATCTCGCCAAAGTCGGAATAATATTCAAGCCCCACGAACAGATCCGGACCGAGCTTTCGCGCGAAACGTGTCGCAGGGGTAAAATCCGCCTCGCCATTCTTCCCAATGCCGATGTCCACGATCGGGTTGATGATGAATTCGTAGTCCGCATTGCGGATACCGATGATGGGCCGTATCTCGAGTCCAAACGGTGTCTGCGAGAATTTCGGTGCGGAGTTGCTTAGCTCAAAATTGACGCCATAAAAAAAGCTTCGCTGCTCGGCATGCGGCGAGACAAACAGGGTCCGCAGCTTGAACAAATCCGAGAGAAACTGCTGGTTCTGGATGGAGAAGGGTAAATACAGCCCGACCTCCCACCAGTCGGTGACCCCGTAGGCAAATTCCGGCGTCCCGTTGAGGCTATGATTGGGAACGATGCCGCCCGGAAACGGGGGCGTCGTGAGGCCGCTGGGGATATAGTTGAGATGCTGCTGAATAGTGAATTGGCCTGGCGCTGCGATGTTGGCGTTGTAGACCTGGATTTCATCGGTAGCTTTCGCCGGTTGTCCCCGCGCGATCCAGAAAGCCGCGCCGGCTAACAAACAGCAGCGGGACCAGGAGCGGCGTCTGAAACGATGTTTCATCATGGCTCCGAACGAATTTCTAGGCCGCCCCGATGAGAATGCCGACCGCAAGCACGATGGCGCCGCCGAGCACGATCTGGAACACCGCTTGCAGGAATGGCGTATCCATATATCGCGCGCGGATATAGGCGATTGCCCATAGTTCGAAGAACACCACGACGCCTGCAATCGCGGTCGCGATCCAGAATGCATTGGCCCAGGAGTCCGGCACCAGAAAGGGTATGGTGTGGCCCAGACCGCCGATCGTCGTCATCAGGCCGCAGGTTACTCCACGCAGCCAGGGCGAACCGCGTCCGGTCAAGGATCCGTCGTCGGACAGCGCTTCCGCAAAGCCCATGCTGATGCCGGCGCCGATCGAGGCGGCAAGTCCCACCAGGAATGTCGGCCAGTTCTGATGCGTTGCAAAGGCGGCGGCAAAAAGCGGAGCGAGCGTTGACACCGAGCCGTCCATCAATCCGGCGAGGCCGGGCTGCACGTATTGCAGCACGAACACACGTCTGCGCGTTTTGTCCTCTTCGGCGCGCACGTCCGGACTGAGGATCTGGTCGGTCAGTCTGGCCGCAACATTTTCGTGGCCCTTCTCCGCCTCGGCGAGATCGCCGAGCAGCCTGCGGACCCCGACATCGCGGGTTTGCTCGGCAGCCTTGACGTAGAAGCGCTCGGCTTCGAACTCCATCGTGCCGACTTCCTTGCGGATGGTGTCGAGCGACAGGTTCTTCGTCAGCCAGATCGGACGACGGCGCAAAAATCCCCTGACGTTTTCTCTGCGAATGGGCGGGAGATTGGTGCCGAAACGTTTTTCGTACATTTCCAGCAACATGTGGCGATGGCCTTTTTCCTCCTCGGCCATCTCCTCGAATATCTTGGCCGATTCCGGATAACGCTCCGCGAGGTCTTCCGCGAAGGTCATGTAGATGCGGCTGTCCTCCTCCTCCGCGGAAATCGCAACCGCCAGCACTTCGCGCTCTGTCAGATCGGCGAAATTCTTCACAACAAACGTCCCTGCCGCGTATTTAGAATAGTTCTAAATAGATATAGACGCGCGTCGCCGAGAGGTCAAACAAATCAGCTTTTCGCGCCTGCACGCAGAAACGCGATCAACAGCCGGCTTACCTCTTCGGGCTGTTCCTGCTGCACCCAGTGGCCCGAGCCGTCGAGCAGATGACAGCCGGTCATGCGCGTGCAGGCGCTTTTCTGCATCGCTTCAAATACGCCGGGTCGCTGATAAGTGCCCCAGTCCTGCATGCCCGAAATGAAGCACGAGGGCACGTCGATGGTGCGGCCGGAAAATGTTTCGAGTTCGGGGGTAAATGCGCCCGAGGTGCCGCAGCGATACCATTGCAGCCCGCCCTGGAAGCCGGTGCGCGTATATTCAGCGCTGTAGAAGGAGAGTTCGCTGTCGGGCAGCCACATATTCCCGGCGATCGCGTCCGCTGACGGCATTTCCTCTGCGACCGTCTCGGCCATGTTCTTGGCGATATCCATCACATAATACGTCGGCAGTTTTGCCAATTCGCTCGCGGTCCAGCCTTTGAGCGGATGGGGCTTGTTGTCTTTCCAGTCGGCGCTCTTGTGATGATAGTAGGCGCGCAGGAAGTCATGCACGCCTTGCGGCGGCCGGTGCAGGTCGGCGTTCGCCTCGCGTGTCGAATAGTACCATTGATAATGCTTGCGCGGCCGCGGCAGCGCCGCCAGCTCGCGATGCACGGGATCCCCCGGCTTCGGCCTCGGCGTCGCGTCGGATGTCTTGAACGGCAGCGGCGGCGGACCTGCGAACGGCGCGCTCATCAGCGCGACCGATCGGAACACATCGGGCCGCACCAGCGCGCACCATGCCGCGACCGAACTGCCGAAATCGTGTCCGATCACGGCATCGACAGAGCGATGACCGAATGCCGACACCAGACCGACCGCGTCGCGCACCAAATTGAGCAGCCGGAACGAGGCGAGGTCGCCATCATAGTCTCCGTCCCAGCCGGTGGTGCGGCCATAGCCGCGCTGGTCCGGCGCAATCACGTGATAGCCGGCGCCAGCGAGCGCCGGCATCACCTTGCGCCAGCTATAGGCGAGTTCGGGAAAGCCATGCAGCAGCAGCACGCAAGGCCGGCCCCGCGTCTCGTAGCCGGCTTCCAGCACGTGCATGCGCAGACCGTTGATACCTTCAACGAACCGCGAACGAATGCCGGGGGGAAGGGGGATATCGGGGAGGGCAGTCGTTGGGTTCATAAGGCCGGGTCTACGCCGTCCTTCCGGGACGCGCAACGCGCGAACCCGCAAGCCATATTTCCTGTCTCTCCGGAAGCAACGGGTTCCGGGATTGTGGAATGCAGATAGCCGCGACCGGAATAACGCCAGTGCGACTTCACACCCTCGCGACCGTCTTCGGCCAATACTTGTCGCGCAAGTGCCGTTTCACCAGCTTGCCGGTGGGTGTGCGCGGCAGCTCCGCTTCGAAGTCGATGCTCCTGGGGCATTTGATCGGCGACAGGTGCTTGCGGCAGAACAGGATCAGCTCGGCTTCAAGCTCTTTTCCGGCGCGCGCCATGTCGTGCGGCTGCACCACCGCCTTGACCTCCTCGCCCATCTCCTCGTTCGGCACGCCGAACACCGCGACATCGGCGACGCCGGGATGGGTGATCAGCACGTCCTCGGTTTCCTGCGGATAGATGTTCACGCCGCCGGAAATGATCATGTAGGACTTGCGGTCGGTGAGATAGAGAAAGCCCTCGTCATCGAGATAGCCGACATCGCCGAGCGTGGACCAGCCCTTGGCGTTGTAGGCGCGTCTGGTTTTCTCGGGATCGTTGTGATAGGCGAATACCGGGGCATCGGCGAAATACACCGTTCCGATCTGCCCTGCGGGCAATTCCCCATCGTTCTCGTCGAGGATCCTGACCTTGCCCACTACCGCGCGGCCGACGGTGCCGCGGTGTGTCAGCCATTGCTGCGACGTCGATACGGTGACGCCGTTGCCTTCGGACCCCGCGTAGTACTCGATCAGGATCGGTCCCCACCACTCGATCATCTTCGCCTTGACGTCGACCGGGCATGGGGCGGCGGCGTGGATGGCGCCCTTCAGCGACGCGACGTTGTAGCGCTTGCGCACTTCTTCAGGCAGCTTCAGCATGCGCACGAACATGGTCGGTACGAGTTGCGACTGGGTGACCTTGTGCTTCTCAACAAGCTTGAGGAATTCTTCGGCGTCGAAGGATTCCATGATGATCGAGGTGCCCCCTAACGAGATCGCCATCATGTTGAAGCGCAGGGGAGCGGCGTGATAGAGCGGCGCCGGCGACAGATAGATGCTGTCGGATGTCATTCCGCACATGTCGGCGCAGAGAATTTTCAGAAAGGGATTTGGTAGATCGATCGGATTGTGTTCGGATTCGCGCTTGATGCCCTTGGGCCGGCCGGTGGTGCCCGACGAATACAGCATGTCGTAGCCGGCGACTTCGTCCGCTATCGGCGTGATCGGCTGTTGCGCAAGTTCGCGGTCCCACGAGCGGAAGCCCGGTAGCGGCTCATCGATCATATAGAACAACCGCGCGCCGGGGGATTCGCTAACGAGCCCCCTGATCTGGTCGACGCATTTCGGCGAGGTGATGACAACGCACGCGCCGCAGTCTTTGACAATATAGGCAATCTCGTCCTGGGTGAGATAGCGGCTGATCGCGGTGTAATACAATCCGCTGCGCTGCGCCGCCCAGCATATCTCCATGAACGCCAGCCGGTTTTCGATCAGGAACGCGATGTGATCGCCCGCGTTCAGGCCAAGCGAACGGAACAGATGCGCGCCCTGGTTCGATAGTTCGTCGAGTTCGCGATAGGTGATCGCCTTGCCGGTGCCCGCCATTTGATAGGCGATCTTGTCCGGCTTGGTCCGCGCGTACACCGACGGATGGGTCATGGAGATTCCTCAAACCGGCGAATGGCCAACAGCGAGTAGCGAATGGCGAAGAAGGGCAAATTGCACCCTCATCCGCTCACTACTGGCTATTCGCCACTCGCTACTCGCCTCTTTCTCTTACAGCCGCTCCACAATCGTCACATTGGCCATGCCGCCGCCTTCGCACATGGTCTGCAGCCCGTAACGCTTGTTACGCTGCTTGAGCGCGTTGATCAGCGTGGTCATCAGCTTGGTGCCGGAGCCGCCGAGGGGGTGGCCGAGCGCGATGGCCCCTCCATTGACGTTGAGCCGCGCGGGGTCCGCGCCCGATGTCTTCAGCCACGCCGTCGGCACCGATGCGAAGGCTTCGTTGACCTCGAACAGGTCGATATCGTTGATCGACATGCCGGCTTTCTTCAGCGCGCGCTCTGTGGCGTGCAGTGGCGCATCCAGCATGATCACGGGGTCGCCGCCCATCATGGTCATGTGGTGGACCCGCGCCATCGGCTTGATACCGAGCGATTTGAGGCCCTTTTCGTTTACGACCATCACGCCGGAAGCGCCGTCGCAGATCTGGCTGGCGCTGGCGGCGGTGAGTTTGCCGTTTTCGGCGATCAGCTTGACGTTGCGGATGCCGTCAAGGCTGACGTCGAAGCGGATGCCTTCGTCGATGTGATGGGTGTCGGTCGAACCGTCCGCGCGAGTGATCTGCAGCGGGATGATCTCGTCCTTGAACTTGCCGGCTTGCGTCGCAGCGATCGCGCGCTGGTGGCTCTCATAGGCGTATGTGTCGAGATCGTCTTTGGAAAGGCCGTATTTCTCCGCCATCATTTCCGCGCCGGTGAACTGGCTGAACACGATGTTCGGGTAGTGTTTCTCGATGTTGGGGCTCTTGTAGGTGCCGAAGCCGTTTTTGGCCGGCAATTGCGACGCAAGGCCCATCGGCACCCGCGTCATCGACTCAACTCCGGCGGCAATCACGATATCCATGGTGCCGGACATCACCGCCTGGGCCGCGAAATGCAGCGCCTGCTGCGAAGAGCCGCATTGGCGGTCGACCGAGGTGCCGGGCACGCTTTCCGGCAGTTTGGATGCCATGATGGCGTTGCGGGCGATGTTGTTGGACTGTTCGCCGACCTGCATTACGCAGCCCATGATCACGTCTTCGATCTGGTCGGGTGCGGCGCCGGAACGTTCAAGCAGCGAATCCAGCACGGAAGCCGCGAGATCGGCCGGATGCCAGCCTGCGAGACGCCCTCCCTTGCGGCCGCCTGCGGTGCGTGCGGCGGCTACGATATAAGCCTCGGCCATCTCTCGTTCTCCCTGATTGTTATGTTGATGCTTGAATGATGGGCGGGATTTAAGTGGCGGCGGGGGATTTAGTCAATCAATCAATTAACTCTTGAGTGCGGCTCCCGCATCGGGTTATCTGCGCCCGCATTTCCCGACAGGCAGGTCATGGGATCACAGTTGACTACCAGCGTACCGACCACACTTCCGGGCGGGAAAAACACCACCGCCGACAAACTCCTCGTCGCGGCGAGCGAACTCATGATCGAGCGCTCATCGATAGAGGTGTCCTTGAGCGACATCGCGCAGAAATCCGGCGTCAACGCCGCATTGGTGAAATATCATTTCGGCAACAAGGACGGCCTGCTGCTGGCCTTGCTGGCGCGCGATGCCGCGACCGAGGTGGCGCATCTGGAATATCTGCTGGCGCAACCGATTGCGCCGACAGCGAAACTCAGGCTGCATATTGCGGGGATCATCAGGACCTATCAGCAGTTTCCTTACATGAACCGGCTGATCCATTTTCTGTTGCACGAAAGCAGCGCGGAAGCCGCCGACGAAGTGTCGAAGTTCTTCGTAGCGCCGCTATTGGGCTTCCATCGCCGTCTGCTTGCGGAAGGCATCAAGGCCGGCGAGTTCCGCAACATCGATCCGGTGCTGTTCTACACCAGCCTGATCGGCGCCTGCGACCATCTGTTTTTCGGGCGCCACGCAATGTCGCGCGCGACCGGCGTCGGGCCGGTCACCGATGAGGTCTGCCGCCAATACATCCGGCATATGGAAGCGCTGATTTGCGGGGGCATGCTGACGACGAATACGGAAACGGCTGCCGCGGCAGTCGGATAACGATCACTCTGCTTCAAGACTTAACGGCCTAGAAACACCCAAGGAAGTTCAAGGAAAGGTTTTTACCATGCAGTTGAAAGACGTTGCCGTTCTCATCACCGGCGGTGGCTCCGGTCTCGGCGCCGCTACCGCGCGCGCCATGGCCGCCAAAGGCGCGAAAATCGCCGTGCTCGATCAGAGCAAGGAGAATGCCGAAAAAGTCGCGGCCGAAGTGAAAGGCGTCGCCGTTGTCGCCGACGTCACCGACGAGGAGCAGATCAAGGCTGCGATCGCGAAGGCGGAAGCCGCCCATGGCGTCGCGCGCGTGCTGGTGAATTGCGCCGGCATCGGCGGATCGCAGCGCATCGTCGGCAAGGACGGCGTCTATCCGCTCGCAAAATTCGTGCGCATCATCAACGTCAACCTGATCGGCACCTTCAATGTGCTGCGGCTGTTCTCCGAGCGGCTGGCGACGGAAGCGCCTGTTGGGGAAGAGCGCGGCGCCATCATCAACACTGCAAGCGTCGCGGCCTATGAAGGCCAGATCGGCCAGATCGCCTATTCGGCTTCCAAGGGTGGCGTCGTCGGCCTGACCCTGCCGGCGGCGCGCGATCTCGCCAGTCTCAAGATCCGCGTCAACACCATCGCGCCCGGCCTGTTCCTGACGCCGCTGCTGATGGGTCTGAACGAGGAGGCGCGCAAGAGCCTCGGCGCGCAGGTGCCGCATCCGGCGCGGCTCGGCGATGCCTCCGAATACGGCAACCTCGCGGTGCATATCGTGGAGAATCCGATGCTGAACGGCGAGACCATCCGCCTCGACGGCGCAATTCGCATGGCGCCAAGGTAGTTACTGTCGTCCCCGCGAAAGCGGGGACCTCAACTCCGCGGCGTTTCTTTGAGGCAATGTGGCCAACGTCGTTTCGCAATAACAAAGGCCTGTGGTCATGGCTTTCCCGGCTCGCGCTTCGCTTGGCCGGGACCACGGTGAGTAGGAGCGCTCGTGACTAAACCGCTGCTGGTCGAACACGACGATGGGATCGACCGGGTGACGCTCAATCGTCCGGATAGCCTCAACGCGCTCGATCCCGGCATGATCGACGCGCTCAACGCCTATTTCGAGGGTTTGCAGCGTAACCGCTCGACCCGCGTGGTGGTGCTGAAGGGCGCAGGCTCGGCATTTTGCGCCGGCCTCGATCTCAAGCATGCGATGAAACGTCGCGCCGGACAGCAGGAGCCGCCCGGCGTCGCGGAGTCGCTGGATTCGCAGCGCCGGATCGCCGACATCGTGATGCTGATGCGGCGCTGCCCGCAGCCGATCGTCGCGCTGGTTCAAGGTGCCGCTGCCGGCGGCGGCTTCGCGCTGGCGCTCGCCGCCGACATTCGTATCGCCACCAAATCCGCGCGGATGAACTGCGCCTTCATCAAGCTCGGGCTAGGCGGCTGTGACATCGGCACCAGCTATTTTCTGCCGCGGCTGATCGGCGTTTCCGTCGCCTCTGAGCTGATCCTGACCGGACGCTTCATCGGCGCCGAGCGCGCGCTGGCGGTCGGTCTGGTATCCGAGGTCGTGGAAGAAGGCGGCCTCGAAGCCGCCGCGGCACCTTATGTCGACGCGATGATGACGGCCTCGCCGGTGGGTTTGAGGCTGTCGAAGGAATGCCTCAACATGAGCGTCGATGCCGGCTCGATCGAGGCCGTGATTGCGATGGAAGACCGCAATCAGATCTTGTGCAGCCGCTCGGAAGATTTCAACGAAGGCATCAGGGCCTTTCTGGAAAAACGAAAGCCGGTCTATATCAGGCGATAGAAAAGGGTCCGCAAGAGACCAAGGGGTTGGGAGAAGCGACATGAGTGGGAATACGGCCGCGGTGCTGACCAAGCCGGCCTTTCGCAAGATCGAATGGCTGGAGCGCGATATCGCGGTTGACCGGCGGCCTGACGGCGTCATCATTCTGAAGTCGCGGATTGCGCTAAAGCCTTATGAGAAGCATGTCCCGGCCTCATTGGCGAAATGGGCCAAAGAGCAGCCAAACCGTATCTGGCTGGCGCAACGCGGCGGCCCGGACCGGCAGTGGCGCAAACTTTCTTATGGTGAGGCGAAGCGTACGGTGGACGCGCTGACGCAGGGCCTTCTCAATCTCGGGCTCGAACCCGGCCGACCCGTCGCCATCCTGTCAGGCAATTCGATCGAGCACGCGCTGATGACGCAGGCTGCGATGCAGGCCCGGTTTCCGGCAGCGCCGGTATCGCCGGCCTATTCGCTGATGAGCCAGGACCACGTCAAGCTGAAATACCTGTTCGACCTGATCAGGCCGGCCGTGGTGGTGGTGCAGGACGGCCCCGCCTTCGAGAAGGCGTTGAAGGCGCTCAATCTCGACGGCGTTACCGTCGTCCATGTCGCGCGTCCGTGCGAAGGGATCAAAAGCATCGGGTTCGCCGATCTCGCGGCAACGCCGGTCACCAAGGACGTCGATGAATCGATCGCGGGGATCACGCCGGATACCATCGGCAAGCTGCTGTTCACCTCGGGTTCGACCGGGATGCCCAAAGCCGTCATCAACACGCAAGCGATGATGTGCGCCAATGCCGCGATGATGATGCAGGTGCGACCGCGCGATCCGAATGCGCCGCAGGCTACCTATCTCGACTGGATGCCGTGGAATCACACCATGGGCGGCAATGCGCTGTTCAATCCGGTGCTGATCGAAGGCGGTACGCTATACATCGACGATGGCCGTCCGATGCCCGGCATGATCGAGGAGACGCTGCGAAATCTGCACGAGATTTCTCCGACCTATTACGCCAACGTACCCGCAGGCTACGCCGCGCTCGCCGCAGCGATGGAGAATGACGACGCGTTGTGCCGCAGCTTCTTCAGGAATTTGGGCTTGATGGCCTATGGCGGCGCGCGGCTGCCTGACGATCTCTACGACCGGATGCAGGCGCTCGCAGTGCGCGCTACCGGCGAGCGCATCGTGTTTTACACCGGCTGGGGCTCGACCGAGACCGCGCCGACCTCGACCGGGACCTATTGGAATACCGAGCGGGTGGGCCTGATCGGGCTGCCGTTTCCCGGCGTCGAGCTCAAGATGGTGCCGGTCGGGTCGAAATATGAATTGCGCCTACGCGGCATCAACGTCACGCCCGGCTATTTCGGCCAGCCCGACCTCACCAAGGCCGCGTTCGACGAGGAAGGCTTCTATCGTATCGGCGACGCCGGCGTGTTCGTCGATCCCGAGGATCCGGTGCAGGGCATCATCTTCGCAGGCCGGGTAGTCGAGGATTTCAAGCTGACGACGGGAACTTTTGTTCATGTCGGCTCATTACGCACCGACGCTATCGCCGCGGCGACGCCGGTGGTGCAGGACGGGCTGGTCACGGGGCAGGATCGCGCGTTCGTCGGACTTCTGGCCTGGCCGAATCTGCACGCCTGCCGTCTGATCGCCGGCGATCCCGACGCCAGTTATGAGGATGTCGTCAAGCATCCTGATGTGCGGGCATGCCTGAAGAGCGGGCTGCAGGCGCATAACAAATCGACCGAAGGCGCCAGCAGCATGAGGATCGCACGTGCGATGCTGATGGTCGAGCCGGCTTCGATCGACGGCAACGAACTCACCGACAAGGGCTACATCAATCAGCGCGCCGGGCTTGAGCGCCGCTCCGCGCTGGTGGAGCGGCTCTATGCCGATCCGCCGGGCGAAGACGTGATTGTGCTGCAATGAAATCCGCGCTCAAACAAATTCAACCGCATCATCAACCCGAGTAAAACGCCATGAATTTCGATTTCTCCGACGAACAGAAGCAGCTCCGCGACGAGGCCCGAAAGTTTCTCGCCGAAAAATGCCCGCCCAAGGCGGTGCGTGTCGTGCTCGACGGCAAGGCGCCCTATGACCGCGAATTATGGAAGGGCCTCGCCGAGATGGGCTTTCTCGGTGTCGCCATCCCCGAACAATTCGGCGGCGCCGGCGCCGGCCATCTCGAACTCTGCGTGATCGCCGAGGAGATGGGCCGTGCGCTGGCGCCTGTGCCGTTTTCGTCAACCGTCTATCTCGCGGCCGAAGCCATCCTGCTCGCCGGCAGCGATGCGCAAAAGCAAAAGTGGCTTCCCGCCATTGCATCGGGCGCCGCGATCGGCACGCTGGCGCTGTTCGAAGGCAAGGGCAACCCGTCTCCGCAGGCGATCAAGCTCAGCGCCTCCGGCGCCAGCCTCAGCGGCGTAAAGAAGCCGGTGCCCGACGGCGCCATCGCCGATTTCGCCATCGTCGCCGCACGCACCGGTTCGACCGGCCGCGACACCGATATCTCGCTGTTCCTGGTCGACATGAAGGCCGAAGGCGTCGAAGCCAAGGCCCTGACCAATGTCGATCCGTCGCGCGGCCAGGCCGAACTCACCTTCAAGAACTGCAAGGCCGAGCCGCTCGGTCGCGCCGGCGAAGGCTGGGGCATCCTTTCGCAGGTGCTCGACCACGCCGCGGTGCTGATGGCCTTCGAGCAGGTCGGCGGCGCCGACCGCGCGCTGGAAATGGGTCGCGACTACGCGCTCGATCGCATCGCCTTCGGCCGGCCGATCGGCTCATTCCAGGCGGTGAAGCATATCCTCGCCGACATGTATGTCTCGGCAACGCTGGCGCGGTCGAATTGCTACTACGGCGCCTGGGCGCTCTCGACCAACGCCTCGGAACTGCCGGAAGCCGCCGCCGCCGCCCGCATCAGCGCGACCCAGGCGTTCCAGCATTGCGCCAAGAACAACATCCAGGTCCATGGCGGCATGGGCTTCACCTGGGAGTTCGACTGCCACATGTACTACCGCCGCGCCAATGCGACGGCGCTAGGGCTCGGCAGTCTCTCATATTGGGAAGACGCACTGATCGATCGCATGCGCAAGCGGAACGCGGCGTAGCCATTCCGGGGCGCAGCGGAAAGCTGCGAGCCGGAATCTCGAAATAGTAATTTCCGGTATCCGGATCGATCCGATAGGAGCGGATTGTCCGGGATGACGAGCAAGGACAACGCCAATGAACTTCGACGACACCCCGCAGGAAGCCGCGTTTCGCGCCGAGGCAAAGGCCTGGATTTCTGCCAATGCCCCAAAGCAATATGAGGACGAGCTGCGTAAGTCCTCGCTCGGCCGGACCCAGCTCAAGGGCGCCAACATCCTTGAGGTGGCCAAGGCTTGGCAGAAGAAGAAGGCGGAAGCCGGCTGGGCCTGCTTGCACTGGCCGAGGGAGTATGGCGGACGCGGCGCGACGCCGATCGAGCGCGTGATCTGGCAGCAGGAAGAGGGCGCCTTCGGCAAGCTCAGCGGAATGTTCATCATCGGGCACGGCATGTGCGGGCCGACCATGATGGCCTTTGCCGGCGAGGACCAGAAACGAAAATACCTGCCGCCGCTGGCCTCGGGCGAAAAGATCTGGTGCCAGCTGTTCTCCGAGCCTGCGGGCGGATCCGATGTCGCGGGTCTGCGCACGCGCGCGGAGAAAAAGGCCAACGACTGGATCATCAACGGCCAGAAGATCTGGACCTCGGGCGCGCACTACTCGGATTATGGCATCCTGCTGACCCGCACCGATCCCAATGTGCCCAAGCACAAGGGCCTCACCATGTTCTTCCTGGACATGAAGAGTCCCGGCGTCGAGATCAAGCCGATCAAGCAGGCCAACGGTCAGTCCGACTTCAACGAGGTTTACTTCACCGACGTCAAAATTCCGGATGCGCAGCGGCTAGGTGCGGTCAACGACGGCTGGAACGTGTCGCTGACCACGCTGATGAACGAGCGGATGTCGATCGGCGCCAATGTCGCCACCGGCTTTCCCGAACTGTTCGAGTTCTGCAACAATCTGATGCTGGAAGAAGGCCTCGCGATCGACAACCACGGCGTGCGCTCGAAACTCGCCAGCTGGGCGGTGCGCGCCAGCGGGCTCAAAT
The DNA here is from genome assembly GCA_963732455.1 of uncultured Alphaproteobacteria bacterium. Taxonomy (GTDB): domain Bacteria; phylum Pseudomonadota; class Alphaproteobacteria; order Rhizobiales; family Xanthobacteraceae; genus Bradyrhizobium. Next base: position 56,632 of record CAVSZM010000016.1, read on the forward strand.
ACACCAGCCTCCGCGCGATCTCGGCGCTGTCGAGGGGAGAACGCCCCGGCCCGGAGAATTCCATCGGCAAGCTTGTAGCAGCTTCGATGATTCAGGATGTCGCAACTTACGCGCTGGACTTGCAGGGCGCCGCAGGGGTGCTGAGCGGACCAGAAGATGCGGAAGCCGCCGGGAAATTCCAGGCGATGCTGTTGCGCGCGCCCGGGACCCGCGTCGAGGGCGGTACCGACGAGATCATGCGCAACATCATCGCCGAGCGTGTACTCGGACTTCCCGGCGACATCCGGGTCGACAAGGATGTTCCGTTCAACAGGATACCGACCAAGGGAAGCGCCTGACGCATCGTCTTTCCGGATGCGCCGTCAGCCGCAGGCCCGGAATCCAGCAGTTTTGGATCGAGATACCGGGTTCGCGCCGGCGCGCGCCCGGAATGACAGAAGAGAGGAAGCCGCCATGAATTTCGATGACACCCCGCAGGAAGCAGCGTTCCGCGCCGAGGCCCGCAAGTGGGTCCATGCCAACGCGCCGAAGCAATACGAGGCCGAGCTGTCGAAGGCCTCGCTCGGTCGCATCAGATTGCAGAAAGAAGAAATTGTGGACGTCGGCAAGGCCTGGCAGAAGAAGAAAGCCGAAGCTGGCTGGGCTTGTCTGCACTGGCCCAAGGAATATGGCGGGCGCGGCGCCACGCCGATCGAGCGTGTGATCTGGCAGCAGGAAGAAGGTGTTTACGGCAAACTGACTCAGCCGTTCCAGATTGGCGAGGGCATGTGCGGGCCGACCGTGATGGCCTATGGCAATGAGGAGCACAAACGCCACTATCTGCCGAAGCTCGCCTCCGGCGAACAAATCTGGTGCCAATTGTTTTCTGAGCCTGCCGGCGGCTCTGATGTCGCCGGCCTGCGCACGCGCGCGGAGAAGAAGGGCGAGAACTGGATCGTGAACGGCCAGAAGATATGGACTTCGGGCGCGCATTATTCCGATTACGGCCTCCTCATCACGCGAACAGATCCCAATGTGCCCAAGCACAAGGGATTGACGATGTTCTTTCTCGACATGAAGAGCCCGGGTGTCGAAGTGAGGCCGATCAAGCAGGCCAATGGCATGCAGGAGTTCAACGAGGTCTATTTTACGGACGTCATCATTCCCGACAGCCAGCGTCTCGGCGCGGTCGGCGATGGCTGGAACGTGTCGCTCACCACGCTGATGAACGAGCGGATGTCGATCGGCTCACGGCTGGCGACCGGCTTTCCTGAGGTGTTCGATTTTTGCTCCAATCTGATGACGGACGACGGGCTCGCTATAGACGATCGCGCCACGCGCTCGAAACTCGCCAACTGGGCGGTAAAGGCGAGCGGGCTGAAATATACCAGCTATCGCGCAATCTCGGCGCTATCAAGGGGCGAGCGCCCAGGTCCGGAAAACTCGATCGGCAAGCTGGTCGCAGGATCGATGCTGCAGGATATCGCGATGTATGCGATGGATCTTGAAGGCGCGGCCGGCGTCTTTACCGGTGCTGCGGAGGAAGAGGCGCACGGACAGTTTCAGCAGATGCTGTTGAGTTCACCATCGATGCGCATTGCCGGCGGCACCGATGAAATCCTCCGCAACATCATCGCCGAGCGCGTGCTCGGCTTGCCCGGCGACATCCGCGTCGACAAGGATGTGCCGTTCAACAAGATCCCGACCAAGGGGAGATAACATGCAGGATGCCGCCGTTAAGAAGCCGGCCAGCCGGTACAGCGTCGAGGAGCGGATCGGCGTGCTGGAGGAATTGCTTGGCGAACGATATTCGTGCCGCGCATTCCTGCCGCAGCCGGTGCCGCGCGCCACCATCGATCGCATATTAACGGCGGCGCAGAAAACCGCATCGTGGTGCAACAGCCAGCCGTGGCAGCTGTCGATCGCCTCCGGCGCCGCGACAAGGAAATTTCGCGACGCGGTCCATGGCGCCGCCAGCAGCGGCAGGCCGAACAGCGGCGACTTTCCGTTCCCGCGCGAATATCGCGGCGTCTATCTGGAGCGCCGCCGTGAAAGCGGCTTTCAGCTTTACAATTCGCTCGGCATCCCGCGCGGCGACAAGGCGGGCTATGCCAGGCAGGCGCTCGAGAACTTCAATTTCTTCGGCGCGCCGCATGTCGCCATCGTTCATACCGACGAGGCGCTCGGCGTCTACGGCGCCATCGATTGCGGCGGCTATGTCACGAGCTTCATGCTGGCCGCGCAGGCTCTGGGAGTAGCTACGATTCCGCAGGCGGCACTGGCGTTTCACTCCGAGGTGGTGCGCAAGCATTTCGGCCTCGGCGATGACCGGCGGGTGGTATGCGGCATTTCATTTGGATTTCCCGACCGCGAGCACAAGGCCAACAGTTACCGCACCACGCGGGCACCCGTTGCGGATACCGTCACGTTCGTCGATGAATAGCCTCGACAAGGAATGACCCGGAGGCCTATTTGTGAGAGGGCGGAGCCAAGCGCCGGGCCGTCTCGTCAAAACTTCGGTGGACGCTTTTCAGAAAACGCCTCGATGCCTTCCTTGATTTCGGGGCTGCGCATGCTGTCGTGATGGCGGCGGTCGGCGGCTTCTTCGTCGAGGCTGCCATGGGCGAATTCGTTGATCGCGCGCTTCATGCCGCGCATCGCGACCGGCGCGTTGCCGGCGAGAATGGCCGCCAATCGATCGACCTCTTCATCGAATGCTTCAGCGGGAACCATCGCTGTGAGATAACCGATACGCAACATCTCCGCGGCGCCGATCTTTTGGGCGGTCAGGAACAATTTTTTGGCGTTGTCGACGCCGAGCCGCGACACATAGCGCTTGATGCCGCTCTTGTAGTAATGCAGCCCCAGCCGCGCCGCCGGCATGAACATCTCGCAAGTGTCGACACCGATTCGGAAATCGCAGGCCAGCGCCAGATCGGTCGAGCCGCCATAGACGCCGCCGTTGATCCGGCAGATCGTCGGTATTGCAAGTCCTTCAAGCCGGTTGACGACGACCTCGAACGCCGATCCGGCGGTCTGCTCCTGCGCGTTGGCTGCGCGCTCGGCAATCGAGCCGAGATCGTAGCCGGCGCTGAAGGCGCGGCCGGTGCCGGTGAGCACCAGAACCCTGATCTCAGGATCGGCTTCAATCCGGTCGAACAGTTTTAACAGCGCATCGAGGTCATCGGGCTGCAGCCGGTTCAAATGCCTCGGCCGGTTGAGACGGACGGTGGCACGCGTGCCGCTGATGTCGAGCACCGGCGTGCTGGCTGTCTCGGCGGCGCCGGCGGAATGTCCCTGCATTATTTGTTCTCCAGCGCGCGCCGCTTGGCTTCAGCATCGATGGTCTCGGCAAGATCGGGATGCCGCGCCATCAACATGCGGAAGTCCACTAGGTCAAGCACCAAGAGCTTCGACATCCGCGTGGTTGTAATATTGGCTGAGCGCAAATTGTTGCCGAGCAGCGCCATCTCGCCGAAGAACGAGCCTTCGCCGAGCCTGATTTTCTTGCCCGGCAAATCGACCTCGACCTCCCCCGCGGCGATGAAATACATGCAGTCACCGGCCTGACCCTTGCGGATGATCATGGTGCGCGCCGGCAGGTCCATGGTGCGCAGCATGTGGGTCACGTCGGCGATCGCCGAGGGGCCGAGCGCGGCAAAGAACGGGACCGTGCTTACCGACTCCCAGGTCTTGAGGAAATTGTCGCGACGGGTCTCCGCGGCAAAACCGGTCGCGAGAATACCGGTCCAGAGCCCGAACACGCCGAGACCGCAGATCATCACAAAGGCCGCGACCAGCCGTCCAAGCGGCGTAATCGGCACGACATCGCCATATCCCGTCGTGGTCAGGGTTGCGACCGCCCACCACAATGCCGCGGGCACGCTGCCGAAGCCGGCCGGCTGGACGTCGCGTTCCAGATAATACACCACCACCGAGGCAAGAAACAGCACCATCAGGAAAAACACCAGCACGCTCAAGAGCGGCCCGGATTCCTGTACCAGCACCCGGCGCAATTGCCGCAATCCCGGAATCCCCGGAACCACCTTGAACATCCAGAAGATGCCCAGCAACCATGCCGACTTGGGATTCGCGCCAAGGATCAGGGCGAACGGTATTGCGGCGGCGGCAAAGGCGTCCAGCAGCCCGCGGCCGGAGACCGCATAGGTCCATCCGTTTTGCGCCAGAACGGCGTGGCGAAGCCGGACCACCCATTCGAACACAAAGAAAGCCTGGCACGCCCACAGTACCGCGTCGACCCAATGATGCGTTGCCTCATAGGCGGGATCGACCGTCAGAAGAATCATCATGGCCACGCCGCTCAAGACGGCGACATAAGCCGCTTTGGTCATGTTGCGGCCGGCCGTTGCGGCTACGAATTGCTCCAGAGCGGGGAATGCACGCGGCTTGGACATTGGGTGGCGGCGCTCGTCGCTGAAAAAAGTCTTGATGCGGCCGCGCTAGCGCATGACCGTCCCCCCAAAGTGCCCGTGTGGGAGGAATCCGTCAACGATGGCCGAGAAACAGCGTTATCACCAGGAGCGCCCCGCAACTTCTCGCGGCGCCGCCTCGGCCGGGTGGCCTGACCGGACGACCCTTCGCGCCGCCGAAAGAACGTAGACCCGTCCGGCGGGTTGAACGGCGATCATTTCCCGCTTCTTACGCGCTCTGTGCGGTCTTGACGATCACCACGTTGTCGTCTTGGCTGGCGTGCCGCTTCAAGCTCTCGCGCCGCATGCCGATCTCGTCGCGCACAAATTCATATCCGAGCTTGAACGTATCCAGCCCGTCGCCGCTGATGGTGCCGTCGCGCAATCCGATCACCGCGCCTCGAAGGATGGCTTCGAGTTCGTCCTGCAGCGTGTCGAGTGCCTCCAGCGAGGTGGCATGTGCCATCCTCTCGCCGACGTCGAGAATGGCGGTCGCAAGTTCGCTGGCCTTCTCCGGCGCAATCCTAGTTACCTTGGTGTAAATTCCGGCAAAGATCGAACCGATGACGCTGAGCGCTGCCACGCCGAGATACAAAAGATCGCTATAGCGTTCGATGAACGACTTGCTTTCACCGTTGATATATTCGGCGGCGCCCGCGTGCGCGACGATGAAGGCGTCCTTGTCGGTGTCCGCCGGTTCGATCTTCGAGGCGAAGCGATCTTCCAATGCGAGTTCGGCCTTGTTTTCGTAGATCGTTCGCGCAAGTTCTCCCGCTGTTGTCGTCGACATTTTGGACTGCGCGACCAGAAGCCATTGCAGCCCGATGGTATCGACATCGTCATCGGGCATAGCGGGTGCTGACGACAGCATGCCCGTCGCCAGCGTTTCCTCTGAAATCCCGGGGTTTCGCCTCGCCAGGGCTTTCGTCTCATCGATTGCGTTTACGGTGAATCCGCCACGCTTGGCGTATTGCTCATAGCTCTTGTCTTTCACGATCTTCGACGCATGCGCAATTGCGATGATCGCGCCATAGCCGCCTGGCCCAAACAGCTTGTCGAATGTGGAATTCGGCGGCGCCATCTGGACCCGCGAACCGGCGTCGGTAGTATCGGAAATCTCCAGCGCATTGCGCACGAAGGCGAGGTTGTCATCGCCGTCGGCCAGCACGGCAATCTTCTTTTTCTTCAGCTCGGCGACCGATTTGATCTTCTTGTTGCCGGGGCTGATCAACAACAACACGTCGTGTTCCAGTATTGCAAGCGCGCGGGCGCGGGGCGGGATCTTCGCATCGGTGCGCAGCACCGCGAGATCCGCCATCCTGCGATCGAACTGCGCAAGCGCCTTGGCGCTATCGGCGTTTGGCATGATTTTGAGGCGCAGTCGCGAGTTGTTGCTCCTGAGTACCGCAGCAAGCTTGGCGGCGAAGCGGGCTTCAACGCCGTCGGCGTCGCCGACGGCAAAGACCAGCGTTTCGGAATTCCTCAGCCAGATCCGCCCGCCCCAAACCGTCGCAAGGGTCAGGATCAATGTCAGCGCGGCGAACAGCAGCACCTGCATGCGGTTGCTTCTGACAACCCTTGAACGCGCGGGCGGCCTTTCCGCAGGTGGCGTTGGGACTTCAGGACTCATAACTCATACCCGCACCCGGGGAACGGTCCGCCGCCTAACCGGCGAGGATTGCCCCGCGTAATCGTAACTATATAAAAAAGAACGAAAATTCCCTGTTTACCAATGATATCCGGCCTCGGGCGGATTGCAAATCTGGCTCACCGGTAACCTTACCGCTGGCCCGCATCGATCTCGCGGGCCTAAGCCGCTAAGCAACAGCTTGTGTTTTTCGGGCTCCGCGTAGGTGCATTCTGGCCCGGGAGATGCCATAAAAGGCCGATTCCGGTCGAATTGTCCGGATTTGATAAGAATTTGCGCTGAACTCCCCAGTTCTGTCAGTACCGTTCCGAGTCAGTCCTAGCGAGGGCGTCAGCTTTGCCGTTTCCCCCCATGTCGTCGTCGGTTCCGGTTGGTGCGCTGGTGGGATGGATGTTGCTGCTCACGGCCAAGCACGTGGTTGCCGATTTTTTTCTGCAGAATGCCTGGATGGCTCAAGGCAAGGATCAAAAGACCGGTTGGGCGCTGCCGCTGCTGGTTCATTGCCTGATACATTTGGTGCTGACGACGCTGTTGCTGCTGATCGTCGCGCCGCGCTTCTGGTTCGTCGGCCTGATCGATTTCGCCATTCACATTACGATCGACCGCGCAAAGGGGCTTTGCGTCTCGACCTTCAGCGTGACGCCGGAGCATCAATGGTTCTGGTGGCTGATCGGCATCGACCAGGCATTGCACCATCTTACCGGCTTCGGTCTTTCGATTTTTATGGCGGCAAACGGTTGATATTGCCGCTATCGGGATTTGCGTCCCGGATAAACACGCTCAGATGATGTTGCTCGACGTCCCATTCGATCGGAGTCCAGCCCAGTCTTTCGTAAAAGCCGGAACGGTCCAGCCGCGCACACAAATAGGCGCGGTCAACACCGAGCGCGAAGCAATCTTTCCGTCGAAAAACTCCGGGCGCTGGCGCAGACCGGAGATCGTGAAGGGAAGGGGCATTGCAAACTCCAGACACCGTTCGTCGCTGGCGACATCGCGCTACAGAGAGCGTAAGGACGTTTGCGCTCAACGCAATCGCGCGGCATGCTCACGAACTCCGTCGATCCATCGAGAGAAGCAATGACAGAACAACCGCTGACAAAAAACACTGTCGATGTGCCTGGCGCCCGCATGGCCTATCACGAACGCGGCGAGGGAACGCCGGTATTGTTTCTGCACGGCAATCCGACGTCGTCCTATCTCTGGCGCGACGTCATCCCCGAACTGGAAGGACGCGGCCGGCTGATTGCGCCGGATCTGATTGGCATGGGCGATTCCGCAAAATTGCCTGATCCGGGTCCGGACACCTACCGCTTCGCGACCCACCGGGAATATCTCGAAGCCTTCATTGATGCGGTCGTTGGTCGTGCCGAATCAATCGTGTTCGTCGTGCACGACTGGGGCTCCGCGCTCGGTTTCGACTGGGCAAACCATCACCGCGATCGTATCCGCGGCATCGCCTACATGGAAGGGATCGTGCGGCCTATCGCCTCATGGGAGGAGTGGAGCCCATCGGCGACGCCAATCTTTCAGGGATTTCGCTCCGACAAGGGCGAGGCGATGATCCTCGACCGCAACATGTTCATCGAGCGGGTACTGCCGGGGTCGGTGCTGCGGAAGCTGACCGAGGCCGAGATGACGGAATATCGGCGGCCCTTCCTGAAGCGGGAGGACCGCTGGCCGACACTCACCTGGCCGCGGCAGATTCCGATATCGGGCGAGCCCGCCGATGTGGTGCGGATAGCAGCCGACTATTCGCAATGGATGGCGCAAAACGGCATCCCCAAGCTGTTCGTCAACGCAGAGCCCGGCGCGATTCTGACCGGCGCGTCGCGGGATTTTTGCCGGAGCTGGAAAAACCAGACCGAAATCACCGTACCGGGCTCGCATTTCATCCAGGAGGACTCCGGGCGGGCCATCGGCCGGGCGGTGGCCGACTGGATGAAGGCAAACTCGCTGTAAGGAGATCGCAATCGCGGCTGCGCCTGTCTGATTCGATCGATCTGTTCAATGCACCTCCGGTCATTACTGGATGCCGTGGTTAACCTTTCGTTAGAGAGTTGCATTGCATCCTGCGGACTGGGAGATATGCAAATGTTTTCAAGCCGCGAAGCCTTCGAGAACGATTTTTGCCCGGTGCGGGATGAATTGCTCGGCGAAATGTATCGCGCCAACGAAAACGGCCTGCCACAACTGGTCGAAAGCGTTTCTTCCGATGTTCGGGCCATGCTGGCGCTATTCTGCTATCGCAGAAGCCATCTGCACTCGCTGGCGCTTTCGATCGCCGCAAGCTGCAGCGAACGCGAACTGATCCAGTTGGGCGGGCGCGTCGGCTCCACGCTCTACGCGCTTTCCCGCGAACCGGCGGCGCGCGCGGCGCCGTCCTCTTCTTATGGCAACCGCAAGCCGATCACGCTCTCGACCAAGCCGCTCAGCACGTTCTCGCCTGTTGACGATGACGTTGATGAAGATTTTGCGGAAGCCGCAACGGCGTGAGTGAAAACTAGGCCAGCGCCGGCAGGCCGTGCCGTCTCCGAGCCATGTTGCATTCGGGATCGCCGGGCATGCAGGTCCGGCAGACCTCGGGCCTCACGGCGTAAATCCCGCACGACGTCGCCACGCCGATCTTGCCTGACAATGCCGAACACCGGTCGCCGTCGCAGCGCATGCCCGACAGTTTATTGTTGACGAACTTTTCCGGAATCAGATCGAGCGCCGCATCGTCCTCGGTGGTGAACCGCGGCCAATTCGGCGAATACGAACAGCACGCGCCGCAGGCCTGGCAGGGGCTTTCGACACCAAGCACTGAATGGCTTCTATCCATGCCTTTCGTTTAGAGCATGATCCGGAAAACCGGAAACCGGTTTTTCGAAAAGATCATGCCCAAATCCAAAGATTACTGCGCGATCGGCCAGTTGGCCCGCGCGGGAGCGCATCAGATATCGCTCGGATGCTCCCAGACCAGGCTTCTTCGCCATCTGGCCCGGAGCAAGTCACGCCGCTCGGGATACTTTTCGTCGAGATATTCGGCGTCGACGACGCGGTCGGTTCGAAAACTGCGAAAATCCCTGCGCAGTTCGCACCATGCCGCAAGGAGCCGCACGGCTTCGAGATAGCCTATGGCGACCGGCCAGATCGTGCGTTCGCTGTCACGGCCGTGTTCGTCGCGATAGCGCAGCGCGATTTTCTTTCCTTCGTGAATCTGGGCACGCGTCCGCGACATGTCGATGCGGTCAGGCTCCTTGCGCCAGACCGGACGGGCGCGGCTGGCGGGTTCAAGCACGAAAGGTCTCAGCCGTTCGGGAACGGTGTCGGCGATTTTCGCAATGAGGTCGTGAGCAGCGCGGGACAGGGCCGTATCAGCATGGCCGGCGACCCATTGCGCGCCGAGCACGGCGGCTTCAATCTCATCGGGGGTGAGCATCAGCGGCGGCAGGTCGAAGCCCTTCTCGAGAATATAGCCCATACCGGCCTCACCGCGGATCGGCACGCGCTGTCCCATCAGCGTCGCGATGTCGCGGTAGATCGTCCGCTTCGAGGTCTCTAACTCGGCTGCGATCGCATCCGCTGTCAGTGGGTTTCGGGTGCGCCTGAGCACCTGAATGATCTGGAACAGTCGGTCGGCACGTCTCATGGGGCGTCTCTTTTCAGGCTGCAGTCACACCGATGCTGACAGCATGTTGGCAGCAGGCGGCGGCTATATCGGGACAACAACACCTCATCTGAAGGGAATTTGTCCATGATCATTCTTTGCGACTTCGGCCTCCGCGAGAATTTCGGGCCTCTCTGGCGTGCCCGGACCTGGGCATTGGAGCGCCTGATTTCGTTCGACTGCGCCTCCGGGGATGTCCGTTGGGCGATCGTTACACTGGCCCTGCACTCAATCACCGCGGCGTGGTTCCTGTTGGTTCGAAGCCTCACGGGCCGCGTTGGGCGGGGGGCCTGCTTCGAGACTGAAATGACCGATGCTGACAGTATGGTGGCAGCAGGGGGTGGCTAGGCTGAGGCGTCCATTGACGAGATCAGGAGCCCACATGATTACCCTCTATGGCTTCGGCGCCGGGTTCGGCTTGCCGGAAATCAGCCCGTTTGTGACCAAGACCGAAGTACAGCTGAAGATGGCCGGCCTGGGCTATCGCAAGGAAAAAGCCATGCCACCGGCCTCTCCCAAGGGGCAACTGCCCTACATCGTCGATGACGCGGAGAGCATTGCCGATTCCACCTTCATTCGCGCCCATATTGAAGGCAAATACGGTTTTGATTTCGATGCGCCCCTCAATTTGCAACAGCGTGCGCAGGCCTGGGCACTCGAACGAATGATCGAACACCACCTCTATTGGGCGCTGGTCGGAGCGCGCTGGGTGGATCCCGAGAACTTTGCCAAAGGGCCGATGCATTTCTTCGACGGCGCCCCCGAGCATCTGCGCGAAAAGCTTTGTGAAGACGCGCAATTCCGGGTTGCCGAGAACTACCTGCTGAGCGGCCTTGGCCGCCACGCCCCGGATGAGGACATCGATCTTGCAGTCCGCTCGTTGTTTGCGTTGTCAGTCCAGCTTGGCGACAAGCCGTATTTGATGGGCGACACGCCATGCGGTACCGATGCCACCGCATTCGCCACCCTTGCCGGGATCCTGACGCCGTTCTTCGTCTCGCAATTACGCGAGCGCACCGAACAATTTAGGAATCTCACAGCCTATGTCGACCGGGGAATGCTTGAGTACTATCCGGATTTTGGCTGGAGCCGGCTGCGACAAGCCGCCTGAGTATCAATGCGCGGAGGTGGGCTTGCCTTTCAATGCCGCAAGCTCCGCCTCCAGCTCCGCGATGCGCGCATCGCGCGACGCCAAGGCTGCCGCCACATCGGCGGCATCGAACTTTTGCGGAATATGCTGCGGACAGTTGGTGTCCCACGCGGAAATCTTGAACAGGATCACTTGCTCCGGCCGCGCCTTGTAGCCTTGCGGCATCAGCGAATTCAGAAGCGCAGGATCATCATCCACCAAGCGCGCCTCGCCCCAGATCTTGATGCGGCGGCGATGGGCATAGTCCATCAGGAAGATGTTGGCCTTCGGATTTTCGGATAGGTTGCCTTGCGTGATGTATTGCCGGTTGCCGCTGTAGTCGGCGAACGCCAGCGTGTTCTTGTCGAGAATCTTGATGAAGCCCTTCGGCCCGCCGCGGTGCTGGATGTAAGGCTGGCCGTCAGCGGTGGCGGTGGCGAAGTACATGCTGCTGGCGTCCGCCAGAAAGGCGGCGAGGTGCTCGTCGATTTCGGTACGCCAGCCGCCACGCAACTCGACGTGGGCATAGGCATCGCGCGAACCCTTGCGGGCCTGGATCGCCTTCACCGCAGGGGTGAACGCCACGTCGCTGGAATAGGTCTGGGTGTCTGACATTGGAAATCTCCGGGTGCTGGGCGGAGGATTCGCCCGTCTTCCCCACGCAAGATGGGCTGTTTTAAAATTTGAACAATCTGCCGGATTGACACTTCATCATTGCGATATATGAAATAATCTCATGGACCGCATCGACGCCATGCAGGCATTTGTCGCGGTGGCCGACCTCCAGGGTTTTGCGCCGGCGGCGCGTAAACTCGGGCTATCACCATCAGGGGTGACTCGGCTGATTGCGGCGCTGGAAAATCGTCTCGGGGCGAGGCTATTGCAGCGGACCACGCGATCGGTAACGCTGACCGATGTCGGCGCACGTTACCTGGAGCGTATCAGGCGCATTCTCGCCGATGTCGAGGAAGCCGAAGGCGCGGCCGAGGGCGAACGCACGCGACCGAGCGGGCGGCTGGTGGTCTCAGCTCCCGTCGGGTTCGGGCGGTTGCACGTCAGCCCCGTGATGTCGGCGTACCTGAAACGCCATCCGGAGGTCTCGGGCGAATTGCGGCTGGCGGATCGCATGATCAACCTGGTGGAAGACGGCGTCGACCTCGCCGTCAGGATCGGTCACCTCGCCGATTCCAGCCTGGTGGCGCGCCATGTCGGCGAGATGCGGCGGATCGTGGTTGCCTCGAACGGCTATCTCCAGCAGCGTGGCGAGCCCAAGAGGCCCGAGGCAATCGCATCGCACCAGACCATACAATTCGGCGCCACGACAGCGTCGCCGGATTGGCGCTTTGTCGAGGATGGCCGCGAGGTTCGCGTGGCGTGTACGCCGCGGTTCACAACCAACAGTGCCGACGCGGCGATCCAGTATGCCGAGCAGGGCGGCGGCCTGACGAGGGTGCTGGCCTATCAGGCAGCGGACGCGATCAATGCCGGGCGGCTGAAGATCGTATTGGCGAAATTCGAGCAGCCGCCGTTGCCCATCCACCTCGTTTATCCGACGTCCCGGCTATTGTCGGCGAAGGTGCGAACCTTTATCGACCTCGTAACCGAAATCAGCGACTGGCATTTCGGAGTGGCGTAAACTCCATCATCGTCATCCCTGCTTCGGCACGACGCGGAACGTCGCATTGGCGCGCGCGATGACCACGCCGTCTGCTTTTACAAAGCACTGCGCGAAACAGATCGTGCTGCCGGTCTTGATCACATCTGTCTCGACCGTGAGCCACTGCCCGACCTGGGCGCTGCCGATGAAATCGATCGACATGCTGACAGTCACCAGCGAATGGGTGCCGCGCATTTTGTGGCCGCAGCTGTGCCCCATGGCCTTATCGGTCAGCGCGGCGATCAATCCGCCATGGGCAAATCCGCGCGCGTTGGTGTGCGGCTTGGCGAGCCGAAGGCCCAGGACGATCGCGTCAGGGGTCTGCCTCCAATAGATCGGTTCCCACGGATCGGTGAGCGGACTGCGCCGGGACTGGCGTTCGAAACCTGGGGGGATGTCGGTAGCGGTCATGCGCGGAAACTCGCGTGTTGGCGATCCATTCCGCCATTGAACGCGATCCCGGCGCAAAATGCACCGCATACAAAGTTTAAAGCGGGGTTTCGACGTCCGTTTAAAGCAGGTACGAGCCAATTCTCCAACGGTGAGCGGGATGCAGCGTGGATGCGGCAAAGGACATCAATGAAAGCGCCTGCGCGTCGGGCCCTTATCCTCGGGAGCGCTCGGCGCGTCTTGAAGGATCGGCCGCGCGAACTCAAGGTTCGAGACGCACAAGATGCACTCCTCGCGAGCAGGGAAATTCCTGTGTAGCGCGGCGCTCACGCTCCGGACATCGCAACAATGCTCAATACGGCAATCCCACGTAATTCTCCGACAGCGACGCCGTCGCCGCTTTCGAGGTTACGAGATAATCGAGTTCTGCAAGCTGGATTCGCGCGCCGATGCCCTCGGTGTCGGGGAACCTGTGCAGTATCGACGTCATCCACCACGAAAAGCGCACCGCCTTCCAGACCCGCGCCAGCGCCTTTTCGGAATAACCGTCGATCCCGGCGGAGGATTTTTCGTCGTAATATTCGCGCAACGCGTGCGACAGATAATGCACGTCGCTGGCGGCGAGGTTGAGTCCCTTGGCGCCGGTGGGCGGCACGATGTGCGCGGCGTCGCCGGCCAGGAACATCCGTCCGAACCGCATCGGCTCGGCCACGAAACTGCGCAGCGGCGCGATGCTCTTTTCGATCGATGGGCCGGTGACGAGACTGTCCACCGCCTTCTGATCGAGGCGTCGTTTCAATTCATCCCAAAATCTGTCGTCCGGCCATTGATCGATGTGATCGTCGAGGCTGCATTGGACGTAATAGCGACTGCGGTGCATCGAGCGCATGGTGCAAAGAGCAAACCCCCTGGCATGGTTGGAGTAAATCAACTCGTGCGAGACCGGCGGCGTCTCCGATAAAATCCCGAGCCAGCCGAACGGATAGGTTCGTTCAAATGTCTGGATGGCCGACGGCTTCACGCTCTCGCGGCTGACGCCGTGGAATCCGTCACAACCGGCGATGAAGTCGCAGGCGATTTCGTGCGTGGCGCCGTCCTTGAGATAGGTCACTCGCGGATGATCGGTGTCGAAATCATGCGGCTTGACGTCGCCGGCTTCATAAACCGTGGTCAGGCCGGCCGCGCGACGCGCGTTCATCAGGTCGAGCGTCACTTCAGTCTGGCCGTAGATCGTCACGGTCTTGCCGGTGGCGGCCTTCATATCGATGCGATGACGTGCGCCGCTGAAGGCGAACTCGATGCCGTCATGGACCAGGCCCTCGCGGTGCGCGCGCGCGCCGGCGCCCACTTCATCGAGCAGGGCTACCGTTCCCTCTTCAAGAAGGCCTGCGCGGATCCGGCCGAGCACATAGTCCGGCGTCTGGCGTTCCAGAATGACGTTGTCGATCCCGTAGGCGTGAAGCAGTTGTCCCAGCAACAATCCCGCTGGCCCCGCGCCGATGATTGCTACTTTTGTCCGCAATACTTGCTCCCCTGATTATTATAGGCTTGGACGCAGCCGGTGCGGAGGTAGCCGCAGACTTGCAATGATAATTATATCATATAACAATATCCGGAAAGGGCCATTGAACTGATGTCACGAGGGAGACGATCTCGATGAGGAAAACGTTCTTGGCGTTGCTGTTGGCCGCCAGTGTGACGCCTGCGTTCGCACAGGACAAGACCGTCAACATGAAAGTGTCGCTGTGGGTGCCGCCGGCGCATCCGCTGGTACCGGCCACGCAGGCCTGGGCCGCCGACATCGAGAAGGCCTCGGGCGGCACCATCAAGATGTCGGTATTTCCCTCCGAACAACTCGGCAAGGCGTTCGACCATTACGATATGGCGCGCGACGGCATCGCTGACATCACCTACGTCAATCCCGGATATCAGCCCGGCCGCTTCCCGATCGCCGCGGCGGGCCAGCTTCCGTTCGTGTTCTCCGACGGCAAGAAGGGCACGCTCGCGCTGAACGAGTGGTACCACAAATACGCTCCGACCGAGATGAAGGATACCCATCTCTGCTTTGCGTTCATCCATGATCCCGGCGCGCTGCACGGCAAAAAGAAAATTCTGGTCCCGAGCGATCTCAAGGGCGTCAAGGTGCGGCCGGCGCAGAGCACCATCGGGGAGATGGTGAAAATGTTCGGCGGCACCAACGTTCAGGCATCGGCGCCGGAATCGCGCGACGCAATCGAGCGCGGCGTGGCAGACGAGATTACCTTCCCCTGGGGCTCGATATTCCTGTTCGGCATCGACAAGGTCGTGAAGTATCACATGGATGTGCCGCTGTACTCGACCGTGTTCACCTACAATATGAACCTGGACAAATATAATTCGCTTTCGCCGGCGCAGAAGAAGATCATCGACGATCACTGCACGCCGGAATGGGCTTCGAAAGTCACCGATCCCTGGACCGAATTTGAAGCCAACGGCCGCACCAAGATGAAGGCGTTGGAAGGGCACGAGGTCTATCCGCTGACGCCGGAACAGCTCGGCGAGTGGAAGAGGGCAGTCAAGCCGCTCCGCGACAGCTGGGCCGACGCGGTGAAGAAAGCGGGCGGCGATGCCGCCGTAATCGACGCCGACCTGCAGGCTATCCTGAAGAAGTTCGAGGCCGGAATTTAGAGGCGAAGAAATAGGTAACGTCGTTCCAGGACGCGCGTGGCGTGCGAACCCGGAATCCCATTCTTGAACTTGCTATGCGGCCCAATTCAGATTTCGGGGTTGCTCGCTTGCGCGAGCGCCCCGGAACGACCGGTATGACATGACCGCCAATCCCGAAGTCACGCGAGATGGTGTTATCGGCGTCCCGCCCGAGCCGACGCGCAAGAACGTCATGGACCGTTTCATCGATTCCATCGAATGGATCGCGGCGTTCTTTGTCGGCGTCGTTGCGCTGAACACCTTCGCCGCAGTGTTCATGCGCAAATTCTTCGCGGTCACGATTCCCGATTATTATAATTTCGGGCAGTTCCTGCTCGGCATTCTGATTTTCTGGGGCATTGCCGCCACCAGCTATCGCGGCACTCACATCACCGTGGATCTGGTCTGGGCCAACGCGACCCCGAAATACCAGCGCTGGATCGATGTGTTCGCGACGCTGGTGTTGTTGTTCGTGGTGACGGTGCAGACCTGGACGCTGTTCGACAAGGTGGTGAGCACGCGCGCCGAGCATATCGTCACCATGGACCTGCGGGTGCCGATCTGGCCGTTCTTTCTGGTGTCGTGGATCGGCGACGTCTCGGCGGTGCTGCTGATCGCGATACGAACGTATCGCCTGATCTTCCATCCCGAAGATATCCACGATGTCAAAATCAAGACCGCGGAGTAATCCGGCATGAGCAACGAGGCCGTTGCCCTGACCGGCTTTGTCAGCCTGTTCGCGCTGATGCTGCTGCGCGTGCCGGTCGGCATGGCGATGGGTCTCGTCGGCATCACCGGGTTTGGCTACCTCACCGGGCTTGCGCCGGCGCTGAAACTGGTCGGCCAGACGACGATGCGTACGGTGACGGATTACTCCTTCGGCGTCATTCCGATGTTCCTGCTGATGGGCGCATTCGTGTCTGTTTCCGGCATCAGCCGCGAGCTGTTCCGCGCCGCCAATACCTTTGTGGGACATTGGAAGGGCGGATTGGGCATTGCCACCATCGCCGCCTGCGGCGGCTTCGCGGCGATATCGGGCTCGTCGGTTGCGACCGCCGCGACATTCTCGGCGGTGGCCTATCCGGAAATGCGGCGCTTTGGCTATCCGCAATCCTTTGCCGCCGGCGTGATAGCAGTCGGCGGCACGCTGGGCGCGATGCTGCCGCCGTCGACGGTGCTGGCGGTATACGGCATCATCACCCAGCAGGATATCGGCAAGCTGTTCATCGCCGGCATCGTGCCTGGACTGCTTGCGATCATGATGCACATGATCACGATCGGCATCATCGGTGTCGTCAGGCCGGGATTTCTACCGGCGGGTCCGCGCAGTTCCTGGCAGGAGCGCCTGGTGGCGCTACGCGACGTCTGGTCGCCGCTGCTGTTGTTCCTGTTCGTGATTGGCGGGCTCTATGGCGGGTTCTTCATTCCGACCGAGGCGGGCGCGGTCGGCGCGGTCGGCGCCTTCATCATCGGCGTGCTCAGGGGCAAGCTGAACAGGGAAGGCATCCTGCAGTCGCTGCTGCAGGCGACCCGCACGGCGGCCGCGGTGTTCACCGTGCTGATCGGCGCATTGTGCTTTGGCTATTTTCTCACCATCACCCAGACGCCGCAGAACGTCACCGCGTTCCTCACCGGCCTCGGCATCGGACCATACGGTGTGCTGGCGCTGATCCTGCTGATGTATCTCGTGCTGGGCTGCTTGATGGACGCGATGGCGATGGTCATTCTCACCGTGCCGATCGTATTCCCGGTGGTGACGGCGCTCGGTTTCGATCCGATCTGGTTCGGCATCATCATTGTCATGACCGTTGAGCTCGGGCTTATTCATCCACCGGTCGGCATGAACGTGTTTGTCATCAAGAGCGTCATCAAGGACGTCAACATGTCGACGATCTTCGTCGGTGTGCTGCCGTTCGTGGCGACCGACCTGATCCGGCTGATGATCCTGATTCTGTTTCCGCTGCTGGCGACCTGGTTGCCGCAACGCATGATTGGATAATCCATGACGCCAAAGCTTTCGACCAAATACGTCTTCACCATCACGGCCAATATTGGGGCCGTGACATCTGCCGGCGATATCGGTCATGGCGTCCGCCGGATAATTCCGATTACCGGTGGAGACGTGCGGGGCGATGCTATAAATGGCAAGGTCTGCGCGTTCGGCGCGGACTTTCAGATCATCAGGCCCAACGAGCTGATCGAACTCGAAGCGAAATATGCTTTCGAGACGGACGACGGCGCGGTGATCTATATCGAGAACAAGGGCATTCGCTTCGGGCCGCTCGAATTGCTGGAACGGCTGAAGCGCGGCGAGCCCGTCGATCCCCAACTGATCTATTTCCGTACCGTGCCCAAGTTCGAAACGGGTAGCGAAAAATACCGCTGGCTGATGGAAAGCCTGTTCATCGGGTCGGCGGCGCGGCACGCCGACCGTGTTGTGATAGACGTGCATCAGGTGCTGTGAGGTTTTGTCCAGGGGAAGAAGCGGCCGGCGCGAAGAGTTCGAGACAGCATTCTCTCTGCTTGGTCGTGGCGAAGGTGGGAGGGAGTTTGCGGCTCAGCCCCTCCTAACCCTCCCCCACAGGGGGGCGGGAACCGACAAGATGCGCTGGCTGGTCGGCGGCGCCAATGGTACGTCATTGACTCCCGGCAAATTCGTTATAAAGTATAACTATTATGGACAGGACGTAATGGACCCCATGGGAAACGCCGCATCAGCCGCGACCGCGGACCAGTCCGCGCTGCTCAGGATCAAGACCTCGGGCTCCGTGCTGAGCGTGGGCCTCAATCGCCCGGCCAAGCGAAACGCGCTGAACGACGGCATCATGCTCGCGATCCAGCAATGCTTCTCAAACCTCCCGGAGGGGATAGGCGCCGTGGTAATCCACGGCATCGGCGATCATTTCTCGTCCGGTCTCGATCTGTCGGAACTGACCGAGCACGATGCAACCGAAGGCTTGCGGCATTCGCAGATGTGGCATCGGGTGTTCGACCGCATTCAATATAGCCGCGTTCCCGTGATCGCCGCGCTCCGGGGCGCTGTGATCGGCGGCGGACTGGAGCTTGCTTGCGCCGCGCATATTCGCGTCGCCGAGCCCTCGGCATATTTCGCGCTACCCGAAGGTCAGCGCGGCATCTTCGTCGGCGGTGGCGGATCGGTGCGGCTGCCGCGGCTGATCGGCGTCGCCCGGATGACCGATATGATGCTGACCGGAAGGGTCTATTCCGCGACCGAGGGTGCGTCCTACGGCTTTTCGCAATATCTCACCGAGGAAGGCAACGCGCTTGCCAAGGCCATGGAACTCGCCGCCCGGGTCGCCAGGAATGCGCCACTGACGAATTTTGCCGTGCTGCAGGCGTTGCCGATGATCGCGGAGGCCAATCCGCAGACCGGCCTGCTGATGGAATCGCTGATGGCGACGGTGGCGCAGAGCGACAAGGAAGCAAAACTGCGGATACGCGCGTTCCTCGACCGCAAGACCGCAAAGGTAAAGCCCGCCTGACATGAGCGCCCAACCCAACATCTCGATCCCGGCAGGAAGTAGCGACGCGCCGCTGCGCCCGATTTCGTTCGGCGATCCCGCTGTGACCATCGATCGTCGCGACGACGGCACGATTTACCTGCGGCCGAAGATTGCGCTCGACGAATATCCCGCCCGGCTCACCGATCGACTCCATCATTGGGCAAGAGAACAGCCGAACCGCATCTTCATGGCGGAGCGCGATTCGGGCGGTGGATGGCGGCAGATCACCTACGCGCAATTGCTGGCAGCGACCCGGCATATCGCTTCGGCGTTGCTCGCGCGCGATCTCTCCGCCGAGAAGCCGATCGTCATTCTCTCCGGCAATTCGATCGATCACGCGCTGCTGGCGTTCGGCGCGCTCTATGCGGGAATCCCGTTTTGTCCGGTGTCGCCGGCCTATTCGCTGGTGTCGAAGGATTACGGCAAGCTTGATTATCTGATGAAGCTGCTGACGCCCGGTCTGGTGTTCGCGGACGACGCCACCAAATTCGCCGGCGCTCTCTCCGCCAATGCTTCGGCTGAAATCGAGATCGTGGCTTCGCGTGGCGCTGCACCGGGCCGCCCCGTCACGATGCTGGGCGAGTTACTGGCGACTCCCGAGCATTCGGGCGTTGATGCCGCGCATGACGCGATCGGGCCGGACACAATCGCGAAATTCCTGCTGACGTCGGGTTCGACCGGCAATCCGAAGGCCGTCATCAACACTCAGCGGATGATTTGCGCCAATCAAGTGATGCTGCGTGAGACGCTGGCCTTCCTGAAGGACGAGCCACCTGTCATCGTCGACTGGCTGCCGTGGAATCACACCTTTGGCGGCAATCACAATATCGGGCTGACGCTGTTCAACGGCGGCTCGATGTATCTCGACGCGGGCAAGCCGATGCCAGGCGGCATCGAGGAGACGGTGCGCAATCTCCGCGAGATATCGCCGACGGTCTATTTCAACGTGCCGAAGGGTTATGAATCGCTGCTGCCTTACCTGCGCGATGATTCCGCGCTGCGCGCGAAGTTCTTCCATCGGCTGCACGCGATGTTCTTCAGCGGGGCTGCGCTGTCGCCTTTTGTCTGGAACAGTCTCGATGAACTCGCGGTGCAGGAAACCGGATTTCGCGTGCCGATGCTGACCGGGCTTGGCGCCACCGAAACCGCGCCGTTCTTCATGTCGGTGAGGCCGGCCACCAGCCGCTCGGGCCATGTCGGGCTTCCCGTATCCGGCAACGACGCGAAACTGGTTCCGAACAATGGAAAGCTGGAGGTTCGCGCCAGGGGACCCAATGTCACGCCGGGCTATTGGCGTCAGCCGGAACTGACGGCCGCCGCGTTCGACGAGGAAGGCTTCTACAAATTCGGCGATGCGATCAAGCCGGTCGTTTCGGATGATTTCAGCGCAGGATTCGATTTCGACGGCCGCATTGCCGAGGATTTCAAACTCGCCAGCGGCACCTGGGTGAGCGTCGGCCCGCTCCGCGCGCGGTTTGTCGCGGCCTGTGCGCCGCTGGTACGGGATGTCGTGATCGCCGGCATCAACCGTGACGAAGTATCGGCGCTGGTGATCCTCGATCTCGACGGTTGCCGTCTTATCAACCCAACGCTTCCGTTCGATGACCTCGCCTTAACGGCGTCCGACGCCCTGATCCGCGACGCGTTTCGCGAGCGGTTCATCAAGTTTCTGGGGACTTCGACGGGGTCCTCGACGCGAATTACGCGAGCGGTCCTTCTCGATACGCCGTTGTCGATCGATCGCGGCGAAGTCACCGACAAAGGCTCGATCAACCAGCGCGCGGTGCTCGATCATCGCAGCCACCTGATCGACGAGCTTTATTCGCCAACGCCTGCGGCACACGTGATAACGCTTTAGCCAAATTCGAAAATCAATCCACGGGAGAGAATGCCATGCAGTTGAAGGATCAGGCCGCCATCGTTACCGGGGGTGCATCGGGATTGGGCGCCGCGACCGCCCGCAGGCTCGCAGCCCAAGGCGCCAGGGTTGCCGTATGCGACCTCAACGCCAAGCTCGCCGAAAGCGTCGCCGCCGAAATCAGGGGTATCGCAGTTGTCTGCGATGTCTCCGACGCAGCCTCCGCCGAGGCCGCCGTCGTCAGCGCATCCAAGGCGCATGGCCCGGCGCGGGTGCTGGTGAATTGCGCCGGCATCGGCGTCGCCAAGCGCGTGATCGGCCGCGAGGGGCCGATGCCGCTTGCCGATTTCGACAAGGTCATCCGGGTCAATCTGATCGGCTCCTTCAACATGCTGCGGCTGGCAACTGCGGAAATGTCCAAGCTGGAGCCGCTTTCGACCGGCGAGCGCGGCGTGGTGATCTCCACCGCGTCGATCGCCGCTTATGACGGCCAGATCGGACAATCGGCTTATTCGGCGTCGAAGGGCGGCATCGTCGCGATGACGCTGCCGATCGCGCGAGAACTGGCGCAATTCGGCATTCGCGTGCTTACCATCGCGCCGGGGCTGTTCCTTACCCCGTTGCTGGCCAATTTGCCGCAGGAGGCGCAGGACAGCCTCGCCGCGTCCATTCCCTTTCCGCGCCGGCTCGGGCAGGCCGACGAGTTCGCCTCGTTGGCGCTGCATATGATCGACAATCCCTATCTGAACGGCGAAGTGGTGCGGCTCGATGCCGCGCTTCGCATGGCGCCACGCTAAGGAAATTGCATGTTCGTCAACCGCAGGGATGTGCAGATCCAGTGGGGCGACTGCGACCCCGCCAACATCGTCTATTACCCGCGCTACTTCGAGATGTTCGACAACTCGACCTCGATCCTGTTCGAGGCGGCGGGGTTCTCCAAGCAAGACATCATCAAGCGGTATGGCCTGGTCGGCATTCCGATGGTGGATACGCGGGCGAGATTTCTTATAGCTTCGACGCATGGCGACTGGATCACCATTGAGAGCCGGGTCGAGAGTTTCAAGCGGTCTAGCTTCGAGGTAACCCACAAGGTCTTCAAGGCTGAGGCGCTGGCGATCGAGGCATTTGAGACCCGCGTCCTGGTCGGACGTCATCCGGACGATCCGGCGCGGCTGAAATCGGCGCCGGTGCCGGAGGAGATTATTGCGAAATTCATGCGGGGCTGACTCAGACGCTGGCATCGCCTAAAGAAGGGGCTGAATTGGTTGTCGAATTTTGATCTAGACTGAACAACAATATCCATAGGGAGGAATCAATGAGGAAGTTTTACCTGTCCGCCGCGGTGATCGCGGCGTCCGTGGTGTTACCGGGGTTGCCCGCACTGGCGCAAACCAATGAAATTACCATCGGTATTACCGTGACAACGACGGGACCTGCGGCGGCGCTCGGCATTCCCGAGCGCAATGCGCTTGAGTTCGTGGCGAAGGAAATCGCCGGCGTGCCGCTCAAGGTGACCGTGCTCGACGACGGCGGCGATCCGACCAACGCGACCACCAATGCACGCCGCTTCGTCACGGAGTCCAAGGCCGACATCATCATGGGGTCCTCGACGACGCCGCCGACCATCGCCGTGTCCAACGTCGCCAATGAGGCGGGGATTCCTCATATCGGCCTCGCGCCGTTTCCGATTACGCCGGAGCGTGCGAAATGGTCGGTATCGATGCCGCAGCCGATTCCGATCATGGGCAAGGCGGTGTACGAGCACATGAAGGCGCATAACGTAAAAACCGTGGGTTACATCGGCTACTCCAATTCCTACGGCGATCTCTGGTTCAACGACTTCAAATCGCAAGGCGTTCCGATGGGCATGACGCTGGTCGATGAAGAACGCTTTGCACGGCCGGATACCTCGGTCGCGGGGCAGGTACTGAAGCTGGTCGCGGCCAATCCCGATGCGATCCTCGTCGGCGCATCCGGTACCGCGGCGGCCCTGCCCCAGACGGCGCTTCGCGAACGCGGATACAAGGGTCTGATCTACCAGACCCATGGCGCCGCCAGCATGGACTTCATCCGTATTGCGGGTCCGGCTGCCGAAGGCGTCATCATGGCGTCGGGTCCGGTGATGGATCCCGAGGATCAGCCCGATAGCGCGCTGACCAAAAAGCCGGGACTGGCTCTGGACAAGGCGTATGAGGCAAAATACGGCGCCAACAGCCGCAGTCAGTTCGCCGGGCATTCCTACGATGCGTTTCTGATTCTCGAACGCGTCATCCCGGTTGCGTTGAAGACCGCCAAGCCCGGAACGCCGGAATTCCGCGAAGCGATTCGCCAGGCGCTGTTGAGCGAGCGCGATATCGCCGCCAGCCAGGGCGTCTATAACTTCACCGAGAAAGATCGTTACGGTCTGGACGATCGTTCGCGCATTCTGCTGACCGTGAAGGACGGGAAATACGTCCTGGCGAAGTAAGCGGGGACGCTTTCCAAACGCACTGCCGTCAAGCCCGCCGTCGCGGGGCTTGACGGCGTGCAAGTCTAAATCTTGCTTGCCTCAGCCATGCTGAAAGCCGAGATAGCTCGCGGCCACGCGCTCGTTGGTCGCGATAACCTTCGCCTGTCCGTTCAAGATGAATTCGCCGAGCTCCATCACATAGGCGCGGTCGGCGATCTGCAGCGCGGCCTGCGCGTTCTGTTCGACCAGCAGCACCGACACCCCGGCCGAGCGCAATTCGCCGATGGTGCGGAAAATATCGGCGACGATGATCGGCGCCAGCCCAAGGCTCGGCTCGTCCAGCATCAACAGCCGCGGCGCGCCCATCAGGGCTCGGCCCATCGCAAGCATTTGCTGCTCACCGCCCGACAGCGTCCCCGCCAGTTGCTTGCGCCGCTCCTTCAGCCGCGGAAACAGCGTGTAGACCCGTTCGAACGATTTCGCCGCGACAGCCTTGGCGATCCGGAATGCGCCAAGCTGCAAATTGTCTTCCACGCTCATCGTGCCGAACAATTCGCGATGTTCCGTCACCAGGCTAAGCCCGGCCGCGACGCGATCCTCGATCTCAAGCGCCACCACATTTTCGCCTGCAAACGTCACGTGGCCCTTCAATGGCAGGATTCCCATGATGGCGTTCAACAGCGTGGTCTTGCCGGCGCCGTTGGCGCCGATAATGGTGACGATCTCGTTTTCGGAGACATCAAGCGACACCGAGCGGACCGCCTCAACCTTGCCATAGGCGACATGCACGTCGGAGACGGACAGCAGCGCGCTCACGCCGGGATTCATGAAACGGCTCCGAGATAGGCCTTGATCACGTCGGGATTGGTCTTGATCGCGTCCGGCGTGCCTTCGGCAATCTTGGTGCCGAAGTCGAGCACCACGACGCGGTCGGCGAGTTCCATCACAAATCCCATGTCGTGCTCCACCAGCAGCACCGACATGCCGCCGTCGCGCAGCTGTCGCAGCAGGGCCGCGAGCTGTTTCTTCTCCAGATGCCGCAGTCCGGCGGCCGGCTCGTCGAGCAGCAGCAGGATCGGGTCGACGCACAGCGCGCGCGCGATTTCGACGATACGTTGCTGACCGAGCGACAGGCTCCCCGCCAGCTGGTCGATCTGGCCGCCGAGGCCGACGCGCTCGATCTGGCGCGCCGCTTCCGCCAGCAACTTCGCTTCGTCGGCGCGGTCGAGGCGGAACATGCTGGAGATCGCGCCGGCGCGGCCGCGCAGATGCGCGCCGATCGCGACGTTTTCCAAAACGCTCATGTCCGGCACCAGTTTGACATGCTGGAAGGTGCGCGCGATGCCAAGCTTTGCGACCTGCTGAGGTGGCGCGTTATCGATATTCCGGCCGAGCACGGAGATCGTGCCGCCCGAAGAGGTGAGCACTCCCGTGATCAGGTTGAAGGTGGTGCTCTTGCCGGCGCCGTTCGGACCGATCAATGCGACGATCTCGCGGGCCTGGACGTCGAAGGAGACGTCGTTGACGGCGATCACGCCGCCGAACTGCTTGCGCGCATTGTCGATCTGCAGCAGCACGCCGGGAGCGGCCGACATTCTGGTGCGCGCGGGCAATGTCAGTGATGTATCGGGCCGCTTGCGATTTGGCTTGAACGGCAACCGCGCCATGAGCCAGGGCCAAACGCCGGTCGGTGCCAGCTGCAGCAGGACCACCAGCAGGATGCCGAACACGATGGTCTCGAGCTGGCCTTCGCCGTGAAACAGATATGGCAAATAGCTCTGAAGGATTTCCTTCAGGATGACGACGATGGCGGCGCCGAGCACGCCGCCCCAGACATAACCGGCGCCGCCGACGACCGCGATGAAAAGATATTCGATGCCGGCCTGCGCGCCGAAAGGCGTCGGATTGGCGGCGCGCTGGAAATGCGCGTAGAGCCACCCGGAGAGACCGGCCAGCACCGCGGCATAGATAAAGACCAGAAGCTTGGCGCGCGGCGTTTGCACGCCAAACGCTTCGGCGGCGATGTGTCCGCGCCGCAGTGCGCGGATGGCGCGTCCGGTGCGCGAGTCCAGAAGGTTCGTAGTGAGCAGCGCGCAAATCACGACCGCGATCCAGATCGCAAAGTAGATCGTTCCGGGGTCGATCATCCTGAGCGAACCGATCGACAGCGGCGGGATGCCGGAGATGCCGTCGTTGCGACCGAGGAATTCGAGCTTGCTGAACAGATAGAACAGGCCGAGGCCCCAGGCGATGGTGCCGAGCGGCAGATAGTGGCCCGATAGCCGCACCGTAACGAGGCCGAGCGCCACCGCAGCTATACCGCTGACCAGAAGCGAAAGCGGCAGCGTCAGCCACGGCGACACGCCGTAGGCGGTCGTCAGCACGGCCGTGGTATAGGCGCCGAAGCCGCAAAACGCCGCCTGGCCGAATGAGGTGAGACCGCCGACGCCGGTCAGCAACACAAGCCCCATCGCCACCAGCGCGGCGAGCCCGATATTGTCCAACAGCACGATCCAGAACGGCGGCAAGCCCGGGATAAACGGGATCGCCGCCATGAGCAGCGCGAACAGGATAATGGGCAGTCGTTGCGTCATCGCGATCAATCCTTCTCTTCTTCGACCGCGGGTGCCGCAAGCGACCGCAGCACGAGAACCGGAAGGATCAATGTGAAGACGATGACCTCCTTGAAATTGCTGGCGTAGAATGAGGAAAATGCTTCGACCGAACCGACCACCAGCGCCGCGATCGCGGTCAACGGGTAACTCACGAGACCGCCGATGATCGCCGCGATGAAGCCTTTCAGGCCGATCAGGAATCCGGTGTCGTAATATAGTGTCGTGATCGGCACGATCAGGATTCCCGAAATCGCCCCGATCACCGAGGCCAGCAGGAATGCGATTTGGCCCGACAGCGTGGTTCTGATGCCGACCAGACGGGCGCCGAGACGATTGACGGCGGTGGCGCGCAGCGCCTTGCCGGTGAGGGTAAAACCGAAAAACAGCCAGAGGCCGACGATGAAGGCGATCGTGATGGCGTAGACGGCGAGGCTCTGGCCGGTGAAGCGCAGCGAACCGACAGTGAAGGCCGCATCCGAAATGGTCGGGCCGCGCTGGCCTTCGGCGCCGAAAAACACCAGGCCGAAGCCCTGCAGCGCGAGATGGCAGCCGACCGAGGCGATCAGCAATACCAGCACCGAGGTGTGCGCGATCGGCTGAAACGCGATGCGATAGAGAAACAGTCCGATCGCCGCAACGATTAGCAGCGACAGCGCGATGCTGATGGCGATCGGGGGATGACGGCCGGCGAACCAGAACGTCAGGGCGAAGATGACCGAAGGCAGGACGATATTGACCGCGAACGCCCGCCCGACAAGCCTTCGATGCAGCGATCTGCGGCCGGCGAAAATATCGAGACAGAAGGCCACGATGCCCATCGCGACCGCCAGCCGCGCGGTGCCCGGCATCTGGCCCGACGAGAGCGAGGCATAGGTCAGCGCGCCGTAGGTGACGAACTCTCCCTGCGGAATCAGGATCACGCGCGTAACGGCGAACACCAGCACCAGCGCAAGACCGAGCAACGCATAGATCGCGCCGTTCGTAATGCCGTCCTGCAGCAGGAACAGCATAATCGTCGTGTTCAAGACCGGGCGCTCCCCCTCACAGATCGGGCCGATCGCCTCCCCAAGGGGTCGCCCGACCGCCCGATAACAGCAGTTGAAAAATGCTGCCGGTATTCGATATAATGGATAACAATTATCGAATATAATCTCAAGGCCCGGACCGTTTCAGGTCGGCCGCGTTCAGCCTATCGGGATTGCGAGCATCGAGCGATGACTGTTTCCAAGACCGCCGCCGTCGACTCCGCCAAGCCGTCCCGCGCCGCCCGCAAGGAGCCTGCCGAAGGTGCCGCGGAAAGCACCGCGCTGCAGATGGGCGAATTGTCCGAGCTGCTGGGCTATTCGCTCAAGCGCGCGCAACTGAAAATATTCGAGGATTTCTTGCGCTGCGTCGCGCCACTGCAACTCACCCCGGCTCAGTTCTCGGTCCTGCTTCTGCTGGACAAGAATCCCGGCCGCAACCAGACCGAAATCGCCAATACGCTCGGCATCCTCAGGCCGAATTTCGTGGCGATGCTGGATGGCCTGGAGAGCCGCGATCTGTGCGCGCGGATACGGTCGACCAACGATCGCCGCTCACACATCCTGATGCTGACCGACAAGGGCCGGGCGGTACTGGCGCGTGCGAAGAAGCTTGTCGCCGCCAAGCATGAAGCCCGGCTCAACGAGTTACTGGGCTCCGCCGACCGCGCCGCGCTGCTCGGGATGCTGGACACGATCGCGCGCGAGTTTTGAGCGACTTCGAGGATTCATGGTTCGAGAGGCGCGTAAGATACGCGTCCCTCGCCATGAGGATTATCTGCCCCCATCCACCAGGATAACCCTGATATCGTTGACGTTGGTGAGCGTCGGACCGGTCAGCAGCAGATCGCCGGTAGCAGTGAAGAACGCCGTCGCGTCGTTGTTGTCGAGATAGGCCTTGGCGTCGAGACCAAGCAATTCCATCTTCGCGAAGGTGTCCGGATCGATCATCGCGCCTGCGGGATCGGTCGCGCTGCCTGCGCCCCCGTCGGCACCGTCGGTATCGGCCGCCAACGCCGAAATGCCGGATGTCTTTCCGAGGAGGCCGGCCAGCGCCAGCGCATATTCCTGGTTAGGGCCGCCGCGTCCGTTGCCGCGGACGGTAACGGTGAGTTCGCCGCCGGACAGGATCGCAACCCGCTTGCCCTCGGCGCGCGCCTTCAGCGCAAGTTGCGCGTGATCGGCAGCAACGTTGCGTGCTTCGCCTTCGAGATCGGCGCCGAGATCGACGATCGCGTATCCCGCGTCTTTCGCTACCTTGATCGCGGCGTCGAGCGAAGCCTTCGGCCGCGCGATCAGCTCGAATTGTGCGCGCGCGAAGGCTGGATCGCCGGGTTTGCAACTCTCGTTTCTTGCGTCGTCGAGCGCATGGCGGATGGCGTCGTCGACCGCCAGGCCATATTTAGCGACGATGGCGCGCGCATCGGCGAGCGTGGTCGGATCCGGCACCGTCGGTCCCGATGCGATCGCCGAAGCGTCGTCGTGTGGAACGTCCGATATCGCCAGGGTCACGATCTCGGCGCGCTGGCCGGCGCGCGCGAGCCGGCCGCCCTTGATCCGGGAAAGATGCTTGCGAACGGTGTTGACCTCGCCGATGGGAGCGCCGGAGCGCAGCAGTGCCCGGGTTATCTGTTGCTTCTGCGCGAATGACACTCCTTCCACCGGAGCTATCCAGTTCGCGGAACCGCCGCCCGACAACAGCACCAGCAGGAGATCGTCGGCCTCGGCAATCTGCGCCAGTTGCAAACTTTCCTCCGCACCCTTCAGCCCGGCTTCGTCCGGCACCGGGTGGCCGGCTTCGATCACCTTGATCCGTCGCGTTGGCAGACCATGGCCGTGGCGGGTGGTCGCGATACCCGAGAGCCGCGACGGCGCGAGACCAAGTTCGTCGAGATAATGCCGCTCCGCCGCCGCGGCCATTGCTCCTGCGGCCTTGCCGGCGGCAAGACAAATCACCCGGCCTTTCGGTGCCGGGCGCAGATGCGCAGACAGCACGATTTCGGGATGCGCGGCGGCCACGGCGGCGTCGAAAATTGCACGCAGGAGAGGGCGTCTGTCGGTCATCATGTCACGGGATTCGAGATGAAAACATGCAGCACCTGTTATCCATCCGATTCCGGCAAAAGAAAACCCCCGCAGGATACTGCGGGGGTTTTCGTGACTGAGCTCATAACGGCCGAGAGGTGTCAGCCCCCGACGTCGCCGCTGACGATGTCGCCGAACAGCTCCCACTTCTCGCCCTTGAACTTCATCAGCTGAAGCTGGCTGATCGGGGCGAAATCGGTGGGGCTGGTGTCGATCTTGATGCCCGGCAGCAGGACTTCGGTGCGGAAATCCCTGAGGCTTGCGGCCTGCTTCATGACGTTCTCGCGCGTGAGATCGTCACCGCACTTCTTGAGCACTTCAACGAGCGTCTGGGCGACGCCGTAGCCGACCACGACCGAGCCATCGAGCTTGTTGCCCTCCGGGAAGTCCTTGGCGAGGAAATCGTAGAATTGCTTCATCCCGGCGTCGTTATCCCACTGCGAATCGGAAGCATCCTTCAGATATGCCGCGGAAATTATGTCTTGCGAATTTTCGTAGCCCGCCGGTTTGATCACGCTGCCAACCGACGCCGAGACGTTGTTGAGGATGTGGAGCGGCTTCCACTCGATCTCGGACATCTTCTTGATCGCCTGCGCGGCGAACTTAGGCGTCGCGATATCGACGAAAACATCGGCACCGGTCGATTTGAGCTTGACGATGTGGTTATCGACCGTGGGTTCCGTGGTCTCGAAGCTTTCCTCGGCGATGATCATCGAGGCGGCCTTGGCGCCCAGCCCGTCCTTCAGACCCTTGAGGTAGTCCTTGCCGTAATCGTCGTTCTGATAGAGCACCGCGATCTTGGCGCCAGGCTTCTCCTTGAGAAGGTATTTGGCGTAGATGCGCGATTCGCTCTGGTAGTTCGGCTGCCAGCCCATGGTCCAGGGAAAGTCCTTGGGGTCATTCCACTTGGTGGCGCCGGTGGCGACGAACAGTTGGGGCACCTTCTTCGAGTTCATGTATTTGTGAATCGCGGAATTCGGCGGGGTTCCGAGCGAGTTGAAGATGAACAGAACCTCGTCGCTCTCGACCAGCTTGCGAGCCTGCTCGACCGTCTTTGGCGGGCTGTAGCCATCGTCATAGCTGATGAAATTGATCTTGCGGCCGTTGATGCCGCCGGCATCGTTGATCTTCTTGAAGTAAGCGGCTTCGGTCTTGCCGATCACGCCATAGGCGGAAGCAGGGCCGCTATAGGGCATGATGTTGCCGACCTTGATTTCAGTATCGGTCGCACCGGTGTCGTATTTTTTTTGAGCGAGCGCGCCGCTGCTCGCCGCCGCGAGCATAATGAACGAAGCCGAGGCAATTGCGAGTCTGCTGGTAGCAAAAGGCATTCCGGATCTCCCTTTATCAGATGTTTGCATTAGATGTTTGCGTACGTCGTGTTCTTGTGTTGATTGAAAAGTTCTTTTGGCGCGGCGGGATTGAATACCATTTGGCGGCGGCCATCAAGAAAAAGCCCCTGCGAGATGGCCGCAGGGGCTGCTTCTTTAGTAGTCAACCGGCCGTAATAGTTAACCGGACCGGCAAGGCGTCAGCCGCCGACGTCGCCGCTGATGATGTCGCCGAACAGATCCCACTTCTCGCCCTTGAATCTCATCAACTGAAGCTGAGAGAGCGGGGCGAAGTCGGTGGCACTCGTCTGCACCTTGATACCCGGCAGCAGGCCGCCCAGCTCAAGCCCATTGATGCTGGCCGCCTGCTTCATGATGTTCTCCCGTGTCAGATTATCGCCGCAAGCCTTCAAAACGTACACGAGGCCTTGCGCGACGGTGTAACCGTACATGACAGAGCCATCGACCCTGTTGCCTTCAGGGAAATACTTGGTGAGGAACTCGTCAAAAGCCTTCATGCCGGCATCGTCCTTCCACTGTGGATCGGACGTATCCTTCAGGTAGTTGGACGAGATGATGCCTTGTGAGTTGTCAAAACCGGCCGGCTTCATCACGCTGCCGATCGAGGCGGAGACGTTGTTCAGAAAGTGCAGCGGCTTCCATTCAATCTCAGCCATCTTCTTGATCGCCTGCGCCGCGAATTTCGGCGTGGTGACGTTGAAGAAGATATCCGCATTGGTTGACTTCAGCTTGACGATGTTCGAATCGATTGTCGGCTGCGTGGTTTCGTAGCTGTCTTCGGCTACGATCATCGAGGCTGCCTTGGCGCCGAGCCCGTCCTTCAGGCCTTTGACGTAGTCTTTGCCGTAATCATCGTTTTGATAGAGGATGGCGATCTTGGCGTTCGGCTTCTCCTTGAGAATATACTTCGCGTAGATCCGGGATTCGCTCTGGTAATTGGGCTGCCAGCCCATGGTCCACGGGAATTCCTTGGGGTCGTTCCACTTGGTCGCGCCGGTGGCGACGAATAGCTGCGGTACCTTCTTGGTGTTCATGTATTTCTGGATCGCCGAGTTAGGCGGAGTGCCCAGCGAATTGAAAATGAAAAGCACCTCGTCGCTCTCCACCAGCTTGCGCGCCTGCTCGACCGTCTTCGGCGGGCTATAGGCATCGTCATAGCTGATGAAATTGATCTTGCGGCCATTGATGCCGCCTTCGGCATTGATCTTCTTGAAATAGGCATCTTCCGTCTTGCCAATCACACCATAAGCAGAGGCGGGACCGCTATAGGGCATGATGTTGCCGATTTTGATTTCGGTGTCGGTGGCGCCAACGTCGTATTTCTTTTGTGCAAGCGCGCCACTGCTGGTCGCAGCAAGGACTGCGAGGGCAGCCGAAAAGGCCCCCAATCGCAATTGGATAGCAGGCATCTTGATCTCCCTGGATCTCGGTTGAGGGTGTCTTTTCTTGACTGGAAGCGCTTTCCGGCTCTTGCCTGCATTGAATACCTTTCGAGGGTGGCCATCAAGAAAAAGCCCCCTGCGACGAGGTCGCAGGGGGCGTCATTTAGTCGAACAGTTTTCAGGTCACGGACCCGTGAGAACAGAACCCTAGTTGCTGAGTTCGCCGCTCATGATGTCGCCGAACAGGTCCCATTTCTCGCCCTTGAACCGCATCATCTGAAGCTGATCGATCGGGGCGAAATCGGTCGGGCTGGTGTTGATCGTGACGCCAGGCAGCAAGGTGTCGGGCGTAAAGTCCTTCAGGCTCGCAGCCTGCTTCATGATATTTTCGCGGGTCAGGTTGTCGCCGCTCATCTCCAATACCTTTATCAAGGTCTGCGCGACGCCGTAGCCGTACACCACGGAGCCATCCAGCTTGTTGCCTTCCGGGAAATATTTCTCGAGGAAGGCAAAGAATTTCTTCATGCCGGGATCGTTGTCCCACTGTGGGTCCGCGCCGTCCTTGGCATAGGCGGCCGAGAGAATGCCTTGCGAATTCTCAAAGCCTGCCGGCTTGATCACGCTGCCGACGGAGGCGCTGACGTTAGCGACGATATGTAGCGGCCTCCATTCGATCTCGGCGAGTTTCTTGATTGCCTGCGCCGCGAATTTCGGGGTGGTAATGCTGATGAAGGTATCGGCGCCGGTGGCTTTCAGCTTGACGATGTGGTTATCGATCGTCGGCTCGGTGGTCTCGTAACTTTCTTCGGCAACGATCATCGAGGCCTTGGCGCCCAGCCCGTCCTTCAGGCCCCTGAGGTAGTCTTTGCCGAAATCGTCGTTCTGATAGAGGATCGCGATCTTGGCGTCCGGCTTCACCTTCATCAGGTACTTCGCGTATATCCGCGCTTCGCTCTGATAGCTGGGCTGCCAGCCCATGGTCCACGGAAAATCCTTGGGATCGTTCCATTTGGTGGCGCCGGTAGCGACGAACAGCTGCGGGACCTTCTTGGTGTTGAGATATTTCTGGATTGCCGAGTTCGACGGCGTGCCCAGCGGATTGAAAACCACCAACACCTCGTCGCTCTCCACCAGCTTGCGCGCCTGCTCGACGGCTTTCGGCGGACTATAGCCATCGTCATAGCTGATGAAATTGATCTTGCGGCCGTTGATGCCGCCCTCGGCGTTGATCTTCTTGAAGTAGGCCTCCTGGGTCTTGCCGATCACGCCGTATGCGGAGGCGGGGCCGCTATAGGGCATGATATTGCCGACCTTGATTTCGGTATCGGTCGCGCCGGTATCGTACTTCTTTTGGGCAAGTGCACTGCCGCTCATGGCGGCGAAAGCGATGACCGCCGTTGAGAACGTGGCGATTCGTAAATTTTTCCTGGAAAGCATACTCACTCCTTAGTGTTTTCTGAGCTTGCCGAACATATGCTGTGCAACCATAGCGACTTGCCTTGCGCCATGCGGCACAAGGAAGATGACGAGGAACAGAAGTACGCCGAACACGGCGCCCGATAGGCCCTTTGAAATTCCCTCCGCGATGTTCGGCACGAAGATGATGAAAGCCGAACCCACGATTGATCCGGGCAGCCATCCCACGCCGCCGACGACCATGCCGAGAAACAGCGAGATCGCGAGCGTGATGGTGTAGCCATCGGGCGCCACGAACTGTACGGCGATCGCACCCAAGCCGCCGGCCACGCCCGTGATTCCCGCGCTGACGCCAAACGCCAGCGTCTTGTACAGCGCGACGTCCACTCCCATCGCGGATGCCGCGATTTCGTTGTCGCGGATCGCCATGAAGGCGCGACCGGAGCGCGATTTCAGCAGATTGACCGAGAAAATATAGATCGCGATCGTAACGGCGAGCGTGAAATAATACAGCCACATGTCCTGCGACATCGGCAGGCCGAACGGCGCATCGGGTTTGGTCACCACTAGGCCCTGCACACCCCCTGTCCAGTGCTCGAAATATCCGAGCTTCAAAAGCTGCGGCATGGCGGTTGCCAATGCGAACGTCGCCAGCGCCAGATAGACGCCGCTCAAACGCAGCGCCGGCTGGCCGAACAAGAATCCAAAAGCGAAGCAGATGATGCCGGCGATGGGCAATGTCAGGGCGTAGTTCATGCCCGCATGTTCCATCAGGATCGCGGAGGTGTAGGCGCCGACCGCATAGAATGCGCTCTGGCCCAGCGAAAACTGACCGCTGCCGCCGGTTAGAATGTTCAGCGCCAGCACCGCGAGCCCGTAGATCAGCAGCATCGTCAGCTGGAAGATGATGAAGTTCTTCACGAACAGCGGCGCGGCGATCAGCAATGCCAGCATGACCAGCGAGGCTCCGTAGCTGAGCGTCATGGCCCTCTTGGGAACGGCCTCGACGGCCGGTGCTTCAGTGACGACTTCCTGAATTGCGCTCATGATCAAACTCGCTTCACGATGGGCCGGCCAAACAGCCCAGCCGGTTTGACGACCAATACGGTGATAATCAGCGCCAGTGCGATCGGCAGTTTCAGTTCATTGCCGACGCCGGGGATATAGGTCCCGGCGAGATTTTCGAAGATGCCGACCAGGAAACCTCCAACCACGGCGCCGAACGGACTGGTCAGGCCGCCGAGCACCGCGGCGGCGAATCCGTAGATCAGCACGCCGCCCATCATGTTCGGCTCCAGAAACACCACCGGTGCGATCAGGATGCCGGCGATGGAGCCGATCGCGGCCGCCATGCCCCAGCCGAGTGCGATCATCCAACTGGTGTTGATGCCGACCAGCCGCGCCGATTCAGGCAACGACGCGGCTGCGCGCATCGCAAGCCCCATCCGCGTGAACTGGAAGAAGAAATACAGCGCGATCAACAACAGCACGGTGACGCCAATCATGCCGGCCTGATGGGTGGAGATGAGCTGGCTACCGAGAAATGGGTGCGAGCCGAAGGGCGTCGGGTATTGCTTGATCGTGAAGTCCCAGATCAGGCCTGCGACACTGTTGATGATAGCGAACAACGCAATAAAACCGGCGACGTTGGTCAGGATCGGCGCCTTTGCCAGCGGCTTGAACAGAAGGCGCTCGATGACGATGCCGCCGGCGAAAGAAAATGCCAGCGTGATCAGGAAGGCCCACCAGTAAGGGATGCCCCATTGCATCAGCTGCCAGGAGACGAAGGTCGAGAACATCGCCATTTCGCCCTGGGCGAAATTGAGATGATCGATCGCCTGGTAGATCATGACGACTGCGAGCGCCATGCAGGCATAGATTGCGCCTGTGGCGATGCCAGCCAGGATTTGATTGGTAAAAAGCTCCATGGCCGCACTCCTCAATAGCCCAGATAGGATTTACGGACGTCTTCGTTATTCGCGATTTCAGCGGCGCTTCCCGACATCACGATGCGGCCGGTTTCGATCACGTAAGCCCTGTCAGCGAGCTCCAGCGCCAGCTGCGCATTCTGCTCCACCACCAGAATGGTGACCTTGTCTTCGCGATTGATCTTGCCCAGGATCTTGAACAGGTCGCGGACGATCAGCGGCGCAAGGCCGAATGACGGTTCGTCCAGCAGCATCAATCTCGGACGCAGCATCAAGGCGCGTGCGACCGCGAGCATCTGCTGTTCGCCGCCCGAAAGCGTGCCAGCCTGCTGCGTATGCCGCGCCTTCAGGACCGGAAAGTGGTCGTACATGCGCTCGATATCGGAAACCACGCCGGCCTTGTCCTTTCGCGTAATCGCGCCAAGCTGAAGGTTTTCTTCCACCGTCATGGTTGTGAACGTGCCGCGGCCTTGCGGCACATGGGCGATGCCGAGGCGCACGATGCTTTCGGTCGAGCGGCCGGCAAGCGGGGCGCCGTCGAATTCGATCGCCCCGGTTGAGCGCACCATGTTGCAGATCGCGCGCAAGGTGGTGGTCTTGCCGGCACCGTTGGCGCCGAGCAGGGTGGTCATACTTCCTTCGTTTAGACCAAACTCGAGACCGTGAAGCGCCTGGACCTGGCCGTAATAGGCGCGCAGATCCTTTATGTTGAGCATCGCGGTCATTGGTCTTTGCTCCCCAGATAGGCCTTGATGACATCGGGGTCGGACTGCACCGCGGCCGGCGTTCCCTCGGCGAGCTTGCGGCCGAAATTCAGCGCGACCACATGGTCGGCGATCGACATCACCAGGCCCATGTGATGTTCGACGAGCAGGATGGTCACGTGTCGTTCGTCGCGAATCCGGCGGATCAGATCGCCAAGCACGTGGACTTCCTCGTGGTTGAGGCCGCCGGCAGGCTCATCGAGCAGCAGGATCTTCGGATCGGCGGCCAATGCGCGCGCCAGCTCAACACGTTTCTGGGTGCCGAACGGCAAGCCGGAAACCGTGACATGGGCGACGTCATCAAGGTCGAGATAGCTGACGATCTCATGGACGCGCTTGTTGAGTTCAGCCTCGCCGCGGCGAACCCAGGCCAGTCTCAGGGAGTCGCTGATGATGTCGCTGTTGGTGCGGGCATGGGTGCCGACCCGAACGTTGTCGAGCACCGAAAGATTTGGAAACAGCGCCACGTTCTGGAAGGTGCGGCCGATGCCGATTTCCGCGATCCGGTGCGGCGGTCGCGTCAGGATGCTCTCGCCTTCCATGAGAATGTCGCCGGCGCTCGGCTGGTAGAGCCGGCTCAGGCAATTGAAGAGCGTTGTCTTGCCGGCGCCGTTCGGCCCGATCAGGCCGAGGATCTGGCCCTGACGCATGTCGAAGGACACGCCGTTCAACGCGATGATGCCGCCGAACACGACGCTGACGTCGCGAACCGCAAGCAGGGGATACTGTCCCTGCGCGAGTTGAGCCTGCGTCATTTCGTTCCACCCAAGTGACTTGGTGGGC
Organism: uncultured Alphaproteobacteria bacterium; assembly: GCA_963732455.1. Lineage (GTDB taxonomy): Bacteria > Pseudomonadota > Alphaproteobacteria > Rhizobiales > Xanthobacteraceae > Bradyrhizobium. The sequence continues at coordinate 93,377 of CAVSZM010000016.1, forward strand.
CGGAACGACCATGCGAACTCGTCCGCCGGTCACAATGATGAAGGCTACCTGATCCCCTCGACCACACGTGCAACTTTCCCTCCTGCTTTCAACTTTTTGTTTTCTTCTTTTTTTGATTGTGGCGCCGCGCCGCCGAGCGCCGCTTCGATGTTCCTTACCATCGCCACGAGGCGAGGTCCAATATCGTTGCGCAGCCGATCTTCCGTGAAGCGGAATGCCGGCGCACCACAATTGAACGCGTAAGGACCAGTTCCGTCATTAAGCTTAAGTGCTACGCCGACCGCGTGCACGTCGTTTTGCCACTCGCCGGCCGAGATTGTGAAACCGAGTTTCTCCATCATTTCGCCGGCGCGTTCGATGCCTTCGCGCATCCGGGGCCACCGGCCGCCGTAGTGCTCGCGGAGTTCGCGCAATAATGATGCGCGCTCATCGTTCGGCAGGGCCCAAATATAGGCCCGGCCCATCGCGGTCGTCGCAATTGGGATCCGCGAGCCGACGTCCAGTTGAACGCCCAGCGTGAGACCGTTGCGGCTCTGGCCGAAGTAAATCATGCTAAGACGGTCGCGGCCGCCGACCGCGACCGCGCCGCCGGTCTCGCGCATCACTTCCTCGCGGTAAGCCTCGGACAAATGCCGAACACCGAGATTCGCAAGGGCGGCATACCCCAACGCCATGGCTGAAGGCGCCAGCTGATATTTCTCGAACCGGGGAACAGGTGTAAGGTAACCCAGCTTGGTCAGAGTATATGTCAGCCGCGAAATGGTTGGCTTTGGCAAGTTCGTACGGGCCGCGATCTCTTGATTGCCAAGAAGCCCGTCGTTGGGATGGAATGCGCGCAACACATCGAGGCCGCGGGAAAGCGCGACGACGAAGCTGCGATCGGTCGCCACTTTCTTGCCTGGACGTTTCATTACCTGCTGCTGTGCGGATCTCGTTGACAAGGGACGTGCTTCAAAATAACCCTCCGTGTCAAGATGTGGAATTAAGTTCCGCAGTGCGAAACTCATCAAGAACAAGATAATCCAGGGAGAGTAGCGTGAGTGAAGTGGTCAAGCTCGAACGTCATGACGTCGTTGCCATCGTCACGGTCAACAGTCCTCCTGTTAACGCCCTGAGCGCCGCCGTCCGCGGCGGTATTTTCGATTGCATCAAGAGCGCAATTGCCGATCCCGAAGTTAAGGCAATCGTTCTAACCTGCGGCGGGCGCACCTTTATCGCCGGCGCCGACATCACCGAATTCGGCAAGCCGCCGAAACCTCCGGGTCTCCATGAGGTGCTGACTGCGATGGAGAACAGCTCAAAGCCGATTATTGCCGCCATTCATGGCACGGCGCTGGGCGGCGGCCTCGAGGTCGCGCTCGCCTGCCATTTCCGCGTGGCCACCAAAGACGCAAGATTGGGCCTGCCCGAGGTGAAACTTGGTCTGCTGCCGGGGGCCGGCGGTACGCAGCGTTTGCCGCGCGCGGTCGGTCCGGAACTCGCGGTAAAGATGATCGTTGGCGGCGATCCGATCAGCGCAACGGAGGCGCTAAAGAACGGTTTGATCGAGGAAATCGTCGAAGGTCCGGCGGCCGGCGGTGAGGCATTTGCCCGTAAGGTACTGGCGGAGAAGCGCCCATTGCGAAAACTTCGCGACGACGACAGCAAGCTTGCGGCGGCGAAGTCCGACCGCTCGATCTTCACCAACGCGGTCGCGGCGCTCACCAAGAAAGCGCGCGGGCTGGAGGCGCCCTTTGCGGCGGCCGACGCGGTCGGCGCCGCCATCGACCTGCCGTTCGATGAAGGACTGAAAAAGGAGCGCGAAGGCTTTCTCAAACTGGTCTCGAGCGATCAGTCGAAGGCGCAGCGTTACGCCTTCTTCTCCGAGCGCGAGGCGGCCAAGATCGCCGGCGTTCCCGACGGCACCAAGCCGCGCAATGTCGAGCGGGTCGCCATCATCGGCGCCGGCACCATGGGTGGCGGCATCGCGATGTCGTTCGCCAATGCCGGTATTCCGGTGACGCTGATCGAGACCGGCGAGGAGCAGCTCAAGCGTGGCATGGGCGTGATGCAGAAGAATTACGAGGCGACCGCGGCGCGCGGCGGCATTCCCGCGGACGCGCCCGCCAAACGCATGGGCCTGATCAAGGGTGTGGTCGGCCTTGAGAACGTCAAGGACGCTGACCTGATTATCGAAGCCGTGTTCGAAACCATGGCGATCAAGAAAGAGGTGTTCACCGCGCTCGACAAGCACGCCAAGCCGGGCGCGGTTCTCGCCAGCAACACCTCCTATCTCAACATCGATGAAATCGCGAAGGTGACGAAACGTCCGCAGGACGTGCTGGGCATGCATTTCTTCAGCCCGGCAAATGTCATGAAGCTGTGCGAAATCGTGCGCGCGGAAAAGACCGCGCCGGACGCACTGGCGACCGCGGTCGCGGTGGCGCGCCGCATCGCCAAGGTGCCGGCGGTGGTCGGCGTCTGCGACGGCTTCGTCGGCAATCGCATGCTGGCGCAGCGCGGCAAGCAGGCTGAGAAGTTGCTGTTCGAAGGCGCGTTGCCGCAGCAGGTCGATGCGGTCGTGACCAAGTTTGGCATGCCGATGGGTCCGTTCGCGATGGGCGATCTCGCCGGCCTCGATATTGGCTGGCGCTCGCGCAAGGATCGCGGCATCAAGTCGGAAATCGCGGATGCGCTGTGCGAGGCCGGACGCTTCGGTCAGAAGACCGGGAAGGGCTATTATAAATATGAGGGGGGCTCGCGCGCCCCGCTACCCGATCCCGAGGTGGAGAAGCTGATCGATGAGACCTTGCAGCGGCTTGGGCGGAAGCGCCGCACGGTCAGCGACGACGAAATACTCGAGCGGATGATGTACCCGATGATCAACGAGGGCGCGCGGATTCTCGACGAAAAGGTCGCGGCGCGTCCGAGCGATATCGATGTGATCTGGCTCTATGGCTATGGCTGGCCGATCTATCGCGGCGGCCCGATGTTCTACGCCGATCAGGTCGGCCTCAAGCACATCGCCGACCGGTTATCGTTTTACGCCAAGGAAACCAACGATCCCAGTCTCGAACCGGCGCCGCTGCTCAAGCGGCTGGCGGCTGAAGGCAAGACATTTGCGTCGCTTGCGCAGACGGCGAAAGCGGCTTGATAGTGTTTTGCAGCACAGGTTCGACGTTTCCGTCTCCGCCCCTGCGGGGGAGGGTCAGGGAGGGGGGTAAGCCACAGGCAATGAGTTCGCGGCACCCCCACCCCCAACCCCTCCCCGCAAGGGGGAGGGGAGCCCAACGCATCGTGCTCACCTCACCATGGGCAACTTACCGATGACCTATCCCGGCGAGCAGTTTTATCCGGAAGGCGTGCGTTGGGACGATCCGATCCCGCAGGGAACGCTGCCCGACCTGTTGTCCAAGGCGGCCGCGGAATATGGCGCGCGGCCGGCGATCGAATTCCGCGACCGCCCCATAAGCTATGCTGAGCTGGAAGCGATGGTCGAGGTTGCGGGCGCGGCGTTTATGCGCGCGGGCTACGGCAAGGGCACCTCGGTAGCCCTGTTCCTCGGCAACTCGCCGGATCATCCGGTGAATTTCTTCGGCGCGCTGAAAGCCGGCGCGCGCGTCGTGCACCTTTCCCCGCTCGACGGCGAACGCGCGCTCTCTCACAAATTGAGCGACAGCGGCGCCCGCGTTCTCGTCACCAGCGATCTCGCGGCATTGTTGCCGATGGCGCTGAAATTCCTGGAGAAGGGCCTGCTTGACCGGCTGATCGTCTGCGAGGACGACAATTGGGGCGCCGTCGGCAATCCGCACGCGCCGATCCCCGATAACCCCGATATCGTGACGTTCAAGACATTCGTGCAAGGCGCAACCAGGCCGGCGCAATGGCCAAAGGTATCGGCGGATGACGTGGCGCTGCTGCAATATACCGGCGGCACTACCGGACTGCCCAAGGGCGCGATGCTCAGCCACGGCAATCTGACATCGGCGGTTTCGATCTATGATGTCTGGGGCAAGAGAGCGCGCGTGGAACGCGACGCCATCGAGCGCGTGATCTGCGTGTTGCCGCTGTTTCATATCTTCGCGCTGACGGTGATCCTGTTGCGCAGCCTTGAACGCGGCGATCTGATCTCGCTGCATCAGCGCTTCGATGTCGAAGCCGTGATGCGCGATATCGAGGTCAAGCGGGCTACCGCATTTCCCGGTGTCCCCACGATGTGGATTGCGATTGCCAGTCTTCCGGATCTCGAGAGCCGCGACCTGTCGTCGCTGGTGAGTTGCGGATCGGGCGGCGCGCCGCTGCCGGTCGAAGTCGCCAAGATTTTCGAGCGCAAGACCAACATGAAGCTCAAGAGCGGCTGGGGCATGACCGAGACCTGTTCGCCCGGCACCGCCCATCCCCCGGAGGGACCGGAAAAGCCGGGCTCGATCGGCTTGATGTTGCCCGGCATCGAAATGGACGTCGTTGCGCTCGATGATTCCAGGAAGGTTTTGCCGCCGGGCGAAGTCGGTGAAATCCGCATCAAGGGACCGAACGTCACCAAGGGTTACTGGAACAGGCCGCAGGAAACCGCGGACGTTTTTGTCGGCGACCGTTTTCTGACCGGCGATATCGGCTACATGGACACGGAGGGTTATTTCTATCTGGTCGATCGCAAGAAGGACATGATCATCTCCGGCGGCTTCAACGTCTATCCGCAGATGATCGAGCAGGCGATGTATGAGCATCCCGCGGTCCAGGAAGTGATCGTGATCGGCATACCGGACGATTATCGCGGCGAGGCGGCGAAGGCCTTCGTCAAGCTGCGCGCCGGCGCCAAGCACTTCACCCTGGAAGAACTCAAGGCCTTCCTTTCCGGCAAGCTCGGCAAGCACGAAATTCCCGCTGCGCTGGAATTCGTCGATGAACTGCCGCGGACTTCGGTCGGCAAACTCTCGCGCCACGAATTGCGCAACCAGCAACCTTCGCAGCCTAAACAGCAACTGGCATCAGGAGGTCGGTCGTGACCTGGTAGCGCCGTCGTCCCTTGAATGCAGGAGCGACGAGAGGAAAGACATCGCGTAACTTCGAGTGTTATTCATTCGCCTAAAGGAGGATCCAATGGATCTCAGCTTCAGCAAGGAAGAAGTAGCGTTTCGTGACGAGGTGCGGGCCTTTTTCAGAGACAATGTGCCTTCAGCGACACGTCAGAAACTGCAGGAAGGCCGTCATCTCAGCAAGCAGGAGATGATCGATTGGTGGCGTATCCTGAACAAGAAGGGCTGGGGTGTGTCGCATTGGCCGAAGGAGTATGGCGGCACCGGCTGGAGTTCGGTTCAGCACTACATCTTCAACGAGGAACTGCAGATGGCGCCCGCGCCGTCGCCGCTCGCCTTCGGCGTCAGCATGGTCGGTCCTGTCATTTATACGTTCGGAAACGAGCAGCAAAAGAAGCACTATCTGCCCCGCATCGCCAACGTCGACGACTGGTGGTGCCAGGGCTTCTCGGAACCCGGCTCGGGCTCCGATCTCGCCTCGCTCAAGACCAAGGCCGAGCGCAAGGGCGACGTCTACGTCGTCAACGGCCAGAAAACCTGGACCACGCTGGCGCAGCACGCCGACTGGATCTTCTGCCTTTGCCGGACGGACCCGACCGCGAAAAAACAGTCGGGTATCTCGTTCATCCTGATCGACATGAAGACCAAAGGCATCACCGTGCGTCCGATCCAGACCATCGACGGCGGCTACGAAGTCAACGAAGTGTTCTTCGATGACGTCCAGGTGCCCGTCAGCAATCTGGTCGGCGAGGAAAACAAGGGCTGGGATTACGCCAAGTTCCTGCTTGGCAACGAGCGCACCGGTATCGCGCGCGTCGGCGTTTCCAAGGAGCGGATTCGCCGCATCAAGGAACTGGCCTCGCAAGTCGAGTCCGGCGGCAAGCCGGTGCTCGAGGATATGAAGTTCCGCGAGAAACTCGCCGAGGTCGAGATCGAGCTTAAGGCGCTCGAACTGACGCAGCTTCGCGTCGTCGCCGACGAAGGCAAGCACGGCAAGGGCAAGCCCAACCCGGCGTCCTCGGTCCTCAAGATCAAGGGTTCGGAAATCCAGCAGGCCACCACCGAGCTGTTGATGGAAGTAATCGGGCCGTTCGCCGCGCCCTATGACGAGCATGGCGATGACGGCAGCAACGAAGCCATGGACTGGACCGCGCAGATCGCGCCGAGCTATTTCAACAACCGCAAGGTCTCGATCTACGGCGGCTCCAACGAGATCCAGCGCAACATCATCACCAAGGCCGTGCTGGGGCTGTAGTCGTCATTCCGGGGCGCGCATCAGCGCGAACCCGGAATCTCGAGATCGCAGGAATCATGGGATTCCGGGCCCACGCCAAGGCGCGTGTCCCGCAATGACTCGCTTCAAAGTATGAGGATGTAAGTAAAATGGATTTTGATTTGTCCGAGGAGCAGCGGCTTCTCAAGGAAAGTGTCGACGGTCTGCTCGGCAGTTCCTACGATTTCGACCAGCGCAAGAAATACATGGCGGAGAAGGGCGGCTGGAGCAAGAGCGCCTGGAACAAACTCGCCGAACAGGGCCTGCTCGGCCTGCCGTTCTCGGAAGAGGACGGCGGCTTCGGCGCCGGCGCGATCGAGACCATGATTGTGATGGAGGCGATGGGCAAGGCGCTGGTGCTGGAGCCCTATCTCGCAACCGTAGTGATCGGCGGCGGCTTCTTGCGCCGCGGCGGTTCGGCCGAGCAGAAGGCCGCCCACATTCCCGGCATCATCGACGGCAGCAAGACCATTGCCTTCGCACAGATCGAGAAGAATTCGCGGTACGATCTCAGCGATGTCTCCACCACCGCCAAGAAAAAGGGCGCAGGCTGGGTCATCGACGGCGAGAAATTCGTCGTCCTCAACGGTGACACCGCCGACATGCTGGTGGTGACCGCGCGCACCAAAGGCGGCCGGCGCGATTCGAGTGGCGTCGGCGTGTTCCTGGTGCCCGGCAACGCCAGGGGCGTCACCAAGAAAGGCTATCCGACCCAGGACGGCCTGCATGCGGCCGATATCACGTTCACCGGCGTTGAGGTCGGCGCCGATGCTGCGATTGGCGATCCCGAGAATGCGTTACCGCTGATCGAGCGCGTGGTCGACGAGGCCCGCACCGCGATGTGCGCGGAAGCCGTCGGCATCATGGATGAATCGCTCAAAACTACCGTCGAATACCTCAAGACCCGCACCCAGTTCGGCGTGCCGATCGGCAGCTTCCAGACCCTGCAGCACCGCGCCGCCGACATGTTCGTTGCCGTCGAGCAGGCCCGCAGCATGTCGATGTTCGCGACCATGGCGTCCGATTTCGACGATGCAAAGGAGCGCGCCACCGCTATCGCGGCCGCGAAAGTGCAGATCGGCAAATCGGGCAAGTTCGTCGGCCAGCAGTCGATCCAGCTGCATGGCGGCATCGGCATGACCCAGGAGGCCAAGATCGGCCACTACTTCAAGCGGCTGACCATGATCGAGAACAGCCTTGGCGATACCGACTATCATCTGCGCCGCGTCACCGACAGCGGCGGGCTGATCTAGCCCGAAACCGTCATTGCGGGGCGCGCGCAGCGCGAGCCCGGAATCTCGTTCCAACAAATTCTGGATTCCGGGTCGACGCGAACACGCGCGTTCCGGAATGACGGAGGGAGCCCAAGTGAAAAACACCCCATTCGATCTCGCCGGCAAGGTCGCCGTCATCACCGGTTCGAGCCGCGGCATCGGCCGCGCCTCGGCCGAACTGCTGGCGAAGCTCGGCGCCAAGGTGGTGATCTCCAGCCGCAAGACGGACGCCTGCAAGGAGGTCGCGGACGGTATCAAGAAGGCGGGCGGCGACGCCCATGTCATTGCCTGCAACATTTCGCGCCGCGAGGAAGTCGAAGCGCTGATCACGGGCGCCACCAAACACTACGGCAAGATCGACATCCTGGTCTGCAACGCCGCGGTCAATCCGTATTACGGCCCGTTGCTCGACATCAAGGACGAAGCCTTTGACAAGATCATGGGTTCGAACGTCAAGAGCAACATCTGGCTCTGCGCGCTCGCGATCCCGCAAATGGCCGAGCGCGGCAACGGTTCGGTGGTCATCATCTCCTCGATCGGCGGCCTGCGCGGTTCGACCGTGATCGGCGCCTATGGAATTTCCAAGGCGGCGGATTTCGCGCTGTGTCGAAGTCTCGCCGGCGAATGGGGACCGAAGGGCGTGCGCGTTAATTGCGTGGCGCCGGGCCTCGTCAAAACCGATTTTGCCAAGGCATTGTGGGAAGACGAAGAACGGCTGAAACGCCGCTGCGCCACTACGCCGCTGCGGCGGATCGGCGAGCCCGATGAAATCGCGGGCGCGGTGGCCTATCTCGGCTCCGATGCCTCGACCTTCATGACCGGCCAGACCATTGTGGTCGACGGCGGGGTGACGACGGCTTCGGTGTAGGGGGCTATCGATTTCCCGACGGTCGTCCCTGCGAAAGCTGGGACCCAAAATCGCGGGCGCTAATTGTTGTCACGGGGCGTTGGCCCCATCCTTCACTTGAGACTCTTCGGCGTATGGGTCCCTGCTTTCGCAAGGACGACACCGGAGTGATATTGACCTTCGCCTTCCAATCCGGTTGCCTTGGCGTTACGGCATCAAAAACACTGCCACCGGGGAAGCAACGCCATGTCCTATGTGCTGGCCATCGATCAGGGCACCACATCCTCGCGCGCCATTGTGTTTCGCGCCGACATCTCCATCGCGGCCACGGCGCAGCAGGAATTTCCGCAGCATTTTCCGGCGTCAGGCTGGGTCGAGCACGAGCCGGAAGACATCTGGAATTCCACCATCGCCACCTGCCGCGAGGCGCTGAAGAAAGCCGGCATCGGGCCCAAGGACATTGCCGCCATAGGGATCACCAACCAACGCGAAACCACCGTGGTTTGGGACCGCGCCACCGGCAAGGCAATTCATCGCGCCATCGTCTGGCAGGACCGCCGCACCGCGGACATCTGCGCCAGACTAAGAGCCGAAGGCCATGAACCCGCGATATCGGCCAAAACCGGCCTGATCATCGATCCCTATTTCTCCGGGAGCAAAGTCGCCTGGATTCTCAATTCAACCCCCGGCGCGCGCGAGCGCGCGGACCGTGGCGAGCTCATGTTCGGCACTGTCGATTGCTATCTGTTGTGGCGGCTGACCGGCGGAAAGGTGCACGCAACCGACGCCACCAACGCCTCGCGCACCCTGTTGTTCAACATCCACACCGGCGAGTGGGACGACGACCTCCTGAAGATCCTGCGCGTGCCCCGCTCGATGTTGCCAGAGGTAAAGGATTCCTCGGCCGACTTCGGCGACAGCGCGCCCGAGCTGTTCGGCGGCGGCATCACGATATCCGGCATCGCCGGCGATCAGCAGGCCGCCACCATCGGACAGGCGTGTTTCTCGCCCGGCATGATCAAGTCCACCTACGGCACCGGCTGCTTCGCGCTCCTCAACACCGGCACGACGCCGGTGGCGTCGAAAAACAAGCTGCTCACTACCATTGCCTATCAGTTGAACGGCAGGAGGACGTATGCGCTGGAGGGCTCGATCTTTGTCGCGGGCTCGGCGGTGCAGTGGCTGCGCGACGGGCTTGGGATTATCAAGCAGGCGAGCGAGACCGGCCCGCTCGCCGACAAGTCAGAACTCGATGCAGAGCGTGTACCTGGTTCCGGCCTTCGTCGGCTTGGGGGCGCCCTACTGGAATCCACGTGTGCGCGGCGCGCTGTTCGGGCTGACGCGCAATACGGGACCCGCCGAACTCGCGCATGCCGCGCTGGAGAGCGTCTGCTACCAGACCTACGATCTCTGGGCGGCGATGCGCGCCGACTGGCCGGAGGCAAAGACCGCCAGGACCGTGCTGCGCGTCGATGGCGGCATGACCGCGTCCGACTGGACCATGCAGCGCCTCGCTGACCTGCTGGACGCGCCGGTCGATCGCCCGATGATCCAGGAGACCACAGCCTTGGGCGCGGCCTATCTCGCGGGGCTAGCCGCCGGCGTCTATCCGGAGCCGGCAAGGTTCGCCGACAACTGGCGTCTCGAACATCGCTTCAAGCCGGCGATGAGCGCGGCCACGCGCGAGCGGAAGCTTGCGGGGTGGGCGAGGGCGGTGAAGGGACTGTTGGCGAGCGATGAGGGGGAGTAAGGGCGGATGATTTTGCCCGGCGGTTACTCCGATGATTGAATAAGCGTAACAGCAGGGGCAGGACGCCGGCCGTCTCCCCCGCGAAAGCGGGGATCCAGTCTCTCCTGCGCTAGTGATAGAACGACAGCGCTACCGGACACTCCGCTATCGCGGAGTATGATAGTTGCGATCGAGGGACGAAATTCGCCTTACTCCATGCGCTCAAGGATTTGCAAACAATGATCCTGATCGGCCAATACGATTCCCCCTTCGTCCGCCGCGTGGCGATTGCGCTGCGGCTGTACGGCCTGCCCTTCGAGCATCGGCCGTGGTCGACGTTTCGCGACGGTGGCAAGATCGCGCCGTACAATCCGCTGCGCCGGGTGCCGACGCTGGTGCTCGATGGCGGTGAAGCGCTGATCGAGAGCACGGCGATAACGGATTATCTTGATGAGCTCGTTGGGCCGGAAAAAGCGATGATCGCCGAGCGCGGTCCGGATCGCCGCCACGCGGTGAAGGTGCGCGCGCTGGCGAGCGGGCTTGGCGACAAGGCGGTCAGCCTCCTCTACGAGCGCGTGCTGCGGAAGGATCAGTCGGAACTCTGGGTGGAGCGCTGCAAGGCCCAGATCGGCGGCGTGCTCGACGTGCTTGAAACCGAGCGTGCGGCTATCGCCTCGCCGTTCTGGTTCGGGACGCGCATCGGCCACGCCGACATCGCGGTCGCCTGTGTGCTGCGCTTTACCGGTGAGGCCCATCCCGCGTTGTTCGATGGCGCGCGCTATCCGGCGCTCAAGGCGCACGCCGCGCGCTGCGAAGCGCTGCCGCCGTTTCAGGAAATCGTGCAGCCGCTGGCCCCGCCGAGCGGGGATTGACGCCGGCGTCGCTGTTTCTTCCTCTTCTCCCCTTGTCCTCTCCCACAAAGGGAGAGGGGAAGTGGAGTTCGCCGCTTAGGCCCGCGCGGCCTTCTTGCGCCAGGCCAGATGCACCGCACAGTTACAGCCCGGCGGATGCGACGCTATCTCTTCAGGTGCGATATCGTTGGCGGGCGCGGCCGATGCCGGCGCCAGCGTGGGCATCGCCTTTTTCACGCGGCGATCCTGCGCGGACTGATCCTGCGCCGGGATGTAATTGAGCACCGGCGCCAGCCAGCGCTCGGCTTCCGCGACGCTCCAGCCTTTTCGCGTGGCGTAATCTTCCACCTGGTCGCGCTCGATCTTGCCGACGCCGAAATAAAAACTCTCGGGATGGCCGAAATAAAGCCCTGACACCGACGAGCCCGGCCACATTGCGTAATTCTCGGTCAGGACAACGCCTGCGGTCCTCTCGGCATCGAGCAGGGCGAACAGCGTTGCCTTCTCGGTGTGATCGGGCTGGGCGGGATAGCCGGGCGCGGGACGGATGCCCTTGTATTGTTCCAATATGAGTTGATCGGGCGTCAGCGTCTCGTCCGGCGCATAGCCCCAGAATTCCCGGCGCACGCGCGCATGCATCCGTTCGGCAAAGGCTTCCGCGAGGCGATCCGCCAGCGCCTTGCACAAGATCGACGAATAATCGTCATTGGCGTTCTTGAAGCGGTCGGCGACCACATCTTCGCCGATCCCGGCGGTCACCACGAATGCGCCGATATAATCGGGCACGCCGGATGAAACCGGTGCGATGAAATCCGACAATGCCGAATTGAAGCGGCCTTCGCGCTTCTCCAACTGCTGGCGCAACGTGTGGAACGTCGCGATCTCGGCTTTGCGGCTATCGTCGGCGTAGATCACGATGTCGTCGCCGTTGGCATTGGCGGGCCAGAAGCCGATGGTGGCCTGTGCCTTGAACCAGTTCTCCTTGACGATCAGGTCAAGCATTTTGCGGGCGTCGTCATAAAGCGAGCGCGCGACTTCGCCGACCTTGGGATCGTCGAGGATGGCGGGAAAACGTCCGGTCAGCTCCCAGGTCTGGAAGAACGGCGTCCAGTCGATGTATTCGGCAAGCTCGGCGAGGTCGTAATCCCTAAAGCTCCTGATGCCTAAAAACGCCGGCTTCTTCGGCGCTGTCCTGGCGAAGTCGATGACGCCGACGTTGGCGCGGGCGTCGGCGAGCTTGAGCCGCTTCTTGTCAGCTTGCGCGCGGAAATGCGCCGCGGAAATTTTCGCGTAGTCGGCGCGCACTTCGGCCGCATAGGCCTCGCGCCTGTCCGGCGACAGCAGCGAAGAGGTCACGCCGACCGCGCGACTGGCGTCATTGACATGCACCACAGGTCCGCCGCGATAGTTCGGCTCGATCTTCACGGCGGTATGCACACGGCTGGTGGTGGCGCCGCCGATCAGGAGCGGCACCTTCATGCCCTGGCGTTCCAGCTCGCCGGCGAGGAAGCTCATCTCCTCGAGCGAAGGCGTGATCAGGCCGGAGAGGCCGATAATATCGGCGCCCTCGGCTTTCGCGGTCTCGATGATCTTCGCGGCCGGCACCATGACGCCGAGGTCGATCACCTCGAAATTGTTACATTGCAGCACGATGCCGACAATGTTCTTGCCGATGTCGTGGACGTCGCCCTTCACGGTGGCGAGCACGATCTTGCCGGCGGAATTGCGGCCGTCGCCGGCAATGCCGTTGGCGAGATTCCGCGCCTTCTCCTCTTCCATGAACGGCATCAGGTAGGCGACCGCCTGTTTCATCACGCGGGCGGATTTCACCACCTGCGGCAAAAACATTTTACCGTCGCCGAAGAGGTCGCCGACGATGTTCATGCCGGCCATCAGCGGGCCTTCGATCACGTTGAGCGGACGCTCGGCGAGCTTGCGGGCATCCTCGGTATCGGTCTCGATGAATTCGGTGATGCCGTGCACCAGCGCGTGGGACAGCCGCTTCTCGACCGGCCATTCGCGCCAGGCGAGATCGGCTTCCTTGGTCTGTTTCTCTTTGCCGCGGAACTTTTCGGCGAGCGCCAGAAGACGCTCCGACGCGCCGGGATCGCGGTTGAGAATGACGTCTTCGCAGGTCTGGCGCAGTTCGGGGTCGATATCGTCATAGACGATCATCTGTCCGGCATTGACGATGCCCATATCCATGCCGGCCTTGATGGCGTGATACAGGAACACCGAATGCATGGCTTCGCGCACCGGCTCGTTGCCGCGGAACGAGAACGAGAGATTGGAGACTCCACCCGAGATGTGCGCATGCGGCAGGTTCTGGCGAATCCAGCGCGTCGCCTCGATGAAATCGACGCCGTAATTGTTGTGCTCTTCGAGCCCGGTGGCGATGGCAAAAATATTGGGATCGAAGATGATGTCTTCCGGCGGGAAGTTCAGTTGGTTGACCAGGATATCGTAAGCGCGCTTGCAGATTTCGGTCTTGCGCGCGAACGTGTCGGCCTGCCCGACTTCGTCGAACGCCATCACCACCACGGCGGCGCCATGACGCCGCGCGATGGTGGCCTCGTGGATGAACTTCTCCTCGCCCTCCTTCATCGAAATCGAATTCACCACCGGCTTGCCCTGAACGCATTTCAGGCCGGCTTCGATCACGGCGAATTTCGAGGAGTCGACCATCACCGGCACGCGGGCGATATCCGGCTCGGCGGCGACGAGATTGAGGAACGTCACCATCGCCGCTTCCGAATCCAGCAGCCCTTCGTCCATGTTGACGTCGATGATCTGGGCGCCGTTCTCGACCTGGTCGCGCGCCACCTGCAAGGCTGCGGTGTAGTCGCCCGCGGTGACCAGCTTGCGGAATTTCGCGGAGCCCGTGACGTTGGTGCGCTCGCCGACATTGACGAAGGGGATTGCGGGCGTCAGTTCGAATGGCTCCAGTCCGGAGAGCCTCAGGCGAGGTTCGATGTCGGGGATAACGCGCGGCCGGTGCGGCGCGACCGCGGCCGCAATCGCCGCGATGTGATCGGGCGTGGTGCCGCAGCAGCCGCCGACGATGTTGACAAGGCCTGCCTGGGCGAACTCGCCGATCAGGCGGGCCATATATTCCGGGCTCTCGTCGTACTGGCCGAATTCATTGGGCAAACCGGCATTGGGATAGGCGCAAACCAGCGTGTCTGCGACGCGGCCGATGTCGGCGATATGGGCGCGCAGGTCTTCGGCGCCGAGCGCGCAGTTGAAGCCGATGGTGATGGGTTTGGCGTGGTGCACCGAATTCCAGAACGCTTCGGGCAATTGTCCCGAGAGCAGGCGGCCGGATTTGTCGGTGATGGTGCCGGAGATCATCACGGGCACGTCGAGCCCGCGCGCTTCCGCGATTTCGGAGATGGCGTACAGCGCAGCCTTGGCGTTGAGCGTATCGAAGATGGTCTCGACCAGCAGCAGGTCGGCGCCGCCGTCCAGGAGCCCCTTGATCTGTTCGCCATAGGCGGTGCGCAGATCGTCGAACGTCACGGCGCGGAAACCGGGACTGGAAACATCCGGCGAGATCGAGGCGGTACGGTTGGTCGGGCCGATGGCCCCGGCGACAAAGCGCGGTTTGCCGTCCTCGGCGGTGATCCGTTCGGCGGCGGCGCGCGCAAGCCTGGCGCCCTCGAGATTCATCTCATAGGCGATGCCGGAGAGATCGTAGTCGGCTTGCGCGATCGAGGTCGAAGAGAAGGTGTTGGTGGCGACGATATCGGCGCCGGCGCGCAAATATTCGGCGTGGATGTCCTCGATCGCCTTCGGCTGCGTCAGGATCAGCAGATCGTTATTGCCTCTGAGGTCGCGATGAAAATCCTTGAAGCGTTCGCCGCGAAACGCCGCTTCGTCATATGCGAGGCCCTGGATCATGGTGCCCATGGCGCCGTCGAGCACCAGGATGCGTTCGCGGGTGGCCGCGAGCAGGGCGGCTCGCTTGGGAGAAACAGGCGGGGTCATCGGATCAGGCAGCTTTCTGTGCGCCCTGCGGGCGAATGCCGAGCAAATGGCTGATGGCGAACACGAGGTCCGCCCGGTTCATGGTGTAGAAGTGAAAGGTGTCGACGCCGTGCTTGGCGAGTTTCTGCACCTGGCCGGCCGCGACGGTCGCGGCCACCAGCTTGCGGGTTTCGGGGTCGTCGTCGAGGCCGTCGAATTTTTCCGCCAGCCAGTCCGGCACGGTAGTGCCTGCGCGGGTTACGAAGTTGCGGGCCTGCTTGAAGTTGTGCATCGGCATAATGCCCGGCACGATCGGAATGGCGATGCCGCGCGCGCGAACCCGGTCGAGATAGCGAAAATAGAGGTCGTTGTCGAAGAAGACCTGGGTGATGGCGCGAGTCGCGCCGGCATCGACCTTGGCCTTCAGGACATCGATGTCGGCATCGAAGTCGCGGCTTTCCGGATGCTTCTCGGGGTAGGCGGATACGGAAACCTCGATGTCGCCATGTTGCCGCTTGATACCGGCAACGAGATCCGCCGAATTGCGATAGCCATCCGGATGCGTGGTGTAGGCGGTGCCGATGCCGCCCGGCGGATCGCCGCGCAGCGCAACGATATGGCGGACACCGACATCGTGGTAGCGGCCGACGATATCGTCGATCTCGCCGCGTGCCGCGCCAACGCAGGTCAGATGTGCGGCCGGCAGAAGATCGGTTTCAGCGAGGATACGGGCGATGGTGGAATGGGTGCGTTCGCGGGTCGAACCGCCGGCGCCATAGGTTACGGAGACGAAGTTGGGTGTGAGCGGTGCTAGACGCTTGATGGTCTCCCACAAATTGCGCTCCATCTCCTCGGTCTTCGGCGGGAAGAACTCAAAGGAGATCGCAGGCGACTTGAGCGCGCGGTGTCCGTCAGGCGCGGGGGGCGTAACCTCAGTCATGGGACCACAGACTCCACTTCGAACTCAACGAGCGTCAGGCTTAGTTGCGGACCCCCAAAGTAAGCCAAACGCAGGGGCCTAGACAGCCCATCCCGGATGGGAAATTGCCCAATTACCGTCGAAGGTTTATGAAAATGGAGCCGTCCTTTCTCTGATGGGCAATGATTTCTGAAGATGCAGCGCCCAATCATGTTGTTATCTATCTGATATAATTATGTTATTCAACTTCATCATCAAGGAAGGCCCCATATCGAATGTGGGCAGTATCATAAAACACGCCGTTAATCCTATACCGTCCCATTACGTCAGACCTGGCTGCTGCCGCTTTCTCCTTACCGGCGCGCGCCTGGTCTGCGCGACAGGGCCCTTTGTGGGCTTGATATGCCGCACTAGTTTAGGGCCATGATTCCTCTCTCGATCCTCGACCTATCCGTCGTCACCACGGGCACCAAGCCGGCCGCGGCGCTGCGCAACAGCATCGACCTCGCGCGCCATGCGGATCAGTTGGGCTACGTCCGTTACTGGCTGGCCGAACATCACAATCTCGCTTCGGTCGCAAGCCCCGCGCCCGACCTCATGATCGGTCAGATCGCCGCGGTGACGAGCCGAATCCGGGTCGGCTCCGGTGGTGTGATGCTGCCGAACCATGCGCCGCTTGTGGTGGCCGAGCGCTTCAAGATGCTAGAGGCCCTGTTTCCCGGCCGGATCGATCTCGGGTTAGGCCGCGCGCCGGGCACCGATGGCGCGACCGCGCATGCGCTGCGCAGCCGGCTCGATCGCCGCGAGGGCGACGACTTTCTCGAGCGGCTGCATGAATTGACTCTGTGGGAGACCCGCGATTTCCCGCCCGGCCATCCCTATAACAATGTCGTGGCGATGCCCGATGATTCCCCGTTGCCGCCGATCTGGCTGCTCGGTTCCAGCGACTACAGTTCGGAACTCGCGGCCCAGGTCGGCATGGGTTTTGCGTTTGCACACCACTTTGCTTCCTATGATGCCGTCGATGCGCTGACGAACTACCGCGCGCGATTCAAGCCGTCGGGCTGGCGCGCAACGCCGCACGGCATCCTCGCAGTAGCGGTAGTCGCCGCCGAAACCGATGCGGAGGCCGAGCGGTTGGCGTCGTCGATGGATCTCAATCGATTGCGCAGGGATCGCGGCCAGTATTTGCCGCTGCCCAGCGTCGAGGAAGCCCTGGCCTATCCCTATACGGACAGCGAGCGCGCCTCGATCGCGCGCAATCGCTCGCGGCTGATCGTCGGCAGCCCGGTGACGGTGCTGCAGAAGCTGCAGCCGATGATCACGGCAAGCCAGGCTGACGAGCTGATGATCATAACCGCCGTGTACGATCACGACGCGCGCAAGCGTTCCTATGGCCTGCTGGCGGATGCGTTTGGGCTCGGCAAAAAAGCGGCGGCGTAGCTACCGCCGTCATTCCGGGTTCGCTCGTTTCACTCGCGCCCTCGGACGCGCTAATTGGCGCATCGGGGAATGACGACCGGGTTTATTCCAGCTTCTCGCTGAACGTCGCGCGGAACGGATGGCCGGGATAGACCCCGACGATGCGGAATTCGCGCGAGAAGAATTTCAGCTCCTCTAGCGCGAACGCGAGGTTCTTGTCGTCGGGATGGCCATCGACGTCGGCATAGAATTGCGTGGCGAAGAAATTGCCGTCCACCATGTAGCTTTCCAGCTTGGTCATGTTGACGCCGTTGGTGGCGAAGCCGCCCATCGCCTTGTAGAGCGCCGCGGGCAGGTTGCGCACGCGGAAAACAAAAGTGGTGACGAGCGGTCCCGACCCCTGTCTGGCCCAGTTCGCTTCGCGCGCCAGCACCACGAAGCGCGTGGTGTTGTGGGTTTCGTCTTCGACATCCTCAGCCAGGATGTCGAGGCCATAGATGTCGGCCGCAAGCGTTGAGGCGATCGACGCGCATGATTTGTCGCCGCGTTCGGCGACAATGCGCGCGCTTCCCGCGGTATCGCCCGACACGACCGGCTTGATGCCGAGCTTGCGGATGATACGGCGGCATTGCCCGAGCGCATGGACGTGGCTCTCGACGGTCCTGATGCCGGCGAGCGTGGCGCCGCGCGGCGCCATCAGTTGATGATGGATCGGCAGGAACCATTCGCCGACGATGAACAGGCCGGATTGCGGCAAGAGATGATGGATATCGGCAACCCGTCCGGCGACCGAGTTCTCGATCGGGATCATGCCGAGGTCTGCCTCGCCCGAGGTGATCGCGGCCAATGCGTCTTCGAAGGTCGGACAGGGCAATGGCTCGGCGTCGGGATAGGCATCGACGATGGCGAGATGGGAATTCGCGCCCCGTTCGCCCTGGAATGCAATTTTCACGGTTTTTGTCATGGCGCCTTGTATCAGCCGCTCAGGCTTTTGCCAGTGCCGCCGAGCCCAGTATCTGCCGGGCGGTTTCCAGATCGGCAGGCGTATCGACGCCGCGTGGCACCGTGTCCACGATGGTGACGTCGATCCGCATGCCGGCCTCGATCGCCCGGAGCTGCTCGAGCTTTTCCTGCAATTCCAGCGCGGAAGGGGGGAGCGAGACAAAGCGCTCCAGCGCCGCGCGGCGATAGGCATAGAGCCCGACATGATGGTAGCGCGGTCCGTCGCCCCAGGGGGCCGTGGCGCGCGTAAAGTAAAGCGCGCGCAGCCGCCCCGCGTTGACGGGCGAGCCGACCACCTTCACCACGTTCGGGTTGGTGCTCTCTTCCTCGGTGTGGATTTCGGCAGCAAGGGTTGCGATATCGACCGCGGGGTCGGCAAGCGGGGTGAGCACGCTGCGGATGTTCTCGGGGCGGATGGTTGGGAAGTCGCCCTGCAGGTTGACGACGATTTCGGCCTCGGTCCCGGGATCGAGCTTGCCGAGCGCCTCGTAAATCCGGTCCGATCCGGATGGGTGATCGGCACGCGTCATGACAGCTTCGCCTCCATGGGACTTTACCACGGCCGCGATCTCCGGAGTGTCGGTTGCGACTGCCACGCGGCCGATCTGCGCGGCCTCGGCCCGGCGCAGCACATGGACGATCATCGGCAGGCCGCCAATATCCAGGAGCGGCTTTCCGGGCAGACGGTTGGCCGCCATGCGGGCGGGAATCAGCACCAAAGTGCGGGTTTCTGTCATTGGATGTGAGGTCTGGGCCCGGCTGATAACAAGCCGGAAATGATGGGGATCGATCGAAAGTCGGCGCATTTATACGGGTTGCCAGCGCACGGGCAAACCGATATCTCATCGTGGCTTCGGGTGCGGTGCGAAAGCCTGATTCCTGACGCTCATCCGCGGCCGTTTCGCCGGCCTAAAGTCGACCTTCCGGCCTGGAGCCTGATCGAAAATGGACTCCTTCGAACTCAATAAAATTATCGGCGCCATACTGGGCACCTGTCTTGTTCTGCTGGTGACGAGCTTCACTGCCGGCGCGATTTTCACCCCCGTGATGCCGCAAAAGCCGGGTTTGGAAATCGCCGCAAAGGAAGAAGCGCACGGCGGCGGCGGCGAAGCCGCAGCGGCGCCGTCCGAGCCGATCGAGAAGCTGTTGCAGACCGCCTCCGTCGAGAAGGGGGCTACGGCGGCGAAGAAATGCGCCGCCTGCCACACCTTCGAGAAGGGCGGCCCGAACCGCGTCGGTCCGAATCTGTTCGGCGTCGTCGAGCGCGCCCGCGCCAGCGAGCCCGGCTTCAACTATTCCGCCGCGATGAAGGCCAAGGGCGGCAAATGGACCTACGACGACCTCAACAAATTCATCGCCAATCCCAAGGGTTTTGTACCGGGCACCGCGATGGGCTTTGCCGGTATCCCGAAAGACAGCGAGCGCGCCGACGTGATCGACTATCTGCACACGCTGGCAGATAGCCCGGTTCCGCTGCCGACCGCGGCGAAGTAACGGCGCCACAGCTGCCAATGAATTTTTTGTCACAAGCGGCCGGGCCATTGCCTGGCCGTTTTGGTATTCGGCCCAGGCGGCATGTTATCGGGACGTTTCGCCGCACCGGCGACCTTCACGGGCTGGTATCATGGAGAAAAAGCAACATAATCGGTCGAAACCTTGCCTTATATTACGGCCTTAACTGGTGTCTCTGCTAGCTACAGGAATGTTTGATTTGGCAATTACCCGACGACATCTTCTGCACGGCGGCGCGTTCGCCGCAATCGCCCCGACACTCGGAATTGCGGCAGGCTTTCCGGCGGTTGATCAGGCCCATGCACAATCCGGAAGCAGCGAGCCGGCCTGGCGGCACGGACTGTCGCTGTTCGGCGACGTCAAATACCCGGCGGACTTCAAACGCTTCGACTACGTCAATCCGGATGCGCCCAAGGGCGGCGTCGCGCGGCAGATTCTGATCGGGACGTTCGACAATTTCAATGTCACCGTTGCCGGCGTCAAGGGCTCGATCGCGTCCGCCGTTGGGCTCATTTATGAATCCCTGATGACGCCATCGCTCGACGAAGTTTCGACCGAATACGGCGCGCTGGCCGAGGCGGTCAGTCATCCCGAGGATTTTTCTTCCGCCACCTATCGTCTGCGGGCGGAGGCGAAATGGCATGACGGCAAGCCGGTGACCGCTGACGATGTCATTTTCTCGCTTGATGCGTTCAAGAAATATCATCCGCAATATTCGGCCTATTACCGTCATGTGGTGAAGGCCGAGAAAAACGGCGATCGCGAAATCAAGTTTACCTTCGATGCGCCCGGTAATCGGGAGCTCCCGCAGATCGTGGGTCAGCTCACGGTATTGCCGAAGCATTGGTGGGAGGGCAGCGACAGCGAAGGCCGCAAGCGGGATATCTCCGGGACCACGCTGGAGAAGCCGCTCGGCTCCGGCGCCTACCGCATCAAGGAGTTTGTCGCCGGACGATCGGTCTCGCTGGAACGGGTGAAAGATTATTGGGGACGCGATTTCAGCGCTAACATCGGCCGCAACAATTTCGACGAGCTGCGCTACGAGTATTTCCGGGACTCGACCGTGGCGATCGAGGCGTTCAAGGGCGATCAGGTGGATTGGCGTACCGAAAACAGCGCGAAGAGCTGGGCCACAGCCTATAATTTCCCGGCCGTCGCCGAAAAGCGCGTGCTGCTGGAGGAGTTTCCAAATCGCAGCTCCGGCATCATGCAGGCATTCGCGCTGAATATCCGCCGCGACAAGTTCAAGGACCCGCGGGTGCGTCGCGCCTTGAACTTTGCGTTCGATTTCGAAGAGATGAACAAGCAGATTTTCTTCGACCAGTACAAGCGCATTAGTAGTTACTTCGATGGCACGGAGCTGGCCTCAAGCGGTCTGCCGCTGGGCAGGGAACTGGAAATCCTCGAGGCGGTCCGCGCGGAGGTGCCCGCGGAGGTCTTTACGACTGCTTATGCCAATCCGGTCGGCGGTAGCCCCGAAGCAGTGCGTGAAAATCTGCGCGAGGGCCTTCGTTTGCTGAAAGAGGCCGGCTACGAGGTGCGCGAACGCAAGCTGGTCGACAGCAAGACCGGAACGCAGTTCGCTCTCGAATTGCTGGTCGAAGATCCGAGTTTCGAGCGCGTCATGCTGTTTCTCAAACCTTCGCTGGAACGGCTCGGCATCGCAGTCAGTGTGCGCACGATCGATCCGACGCAATACGAAAACCGGCTTCGTGGCTGGGATTTCGATGTCGTCGTTGCATCCTGGCCTGAATCGCTATCGCCCGGAAACGAGCAACGTGAATTTTGGGGGTCGCAATCGGCCGACATGGCGGGCTCCCGCAACATCATAGGCATCAAGAATCCGGCCATCGACAAGCTTATCGAGCGTGTAATTTTCACCAAAGACCGGGATGACCTGGTCGCGGCGACCAGGGCGCTCGACCGCGTGCTGTTATGGAACCACTACGTCGTGCCGCAGTGGAATTACCCCAAGGTCCGGACTGCGCGCTGGGACCGCTTCGGCAGGCCCGCCGAGTTACCCAAGTATGGCTTATCGGGCTTCCCGGCGATCTGGTGGTTTGATGCAGACAAGGCCGCCAGGATCGGCAAGCGGTCTTGAGGGACCTTCCGCGCATGGCGCAGCTCTCCCGCCGGCATGTGCTCGGCCTCGGCGTTGGCGCGCTGAGCGCGACGCGGTTTCGGCCTGCGAAAGCAGACGACGCTGGTGCCGAGGTTCATGGAATTTCGGTGTTCGGCGACCTGAAATATCCGGCCGGCTTTCATCATTTCGATTATGTAAATGTCGCCGCGCCGAAGGGCGGGTTGTTTTCGCTGATCCCCTCGGTGCGCGCCTACAACCAGTCCTACCAGACCTTCAACTCGTTCAATGCCTATATCCTGAAGGGCGAGGGCGCACAGGGCATGGACATGACGTTTGCGCCGCTGATGGTACGCGCCAACGACGAGCCCGACGCGATGTACGGTCTCGTGGCGAAGTCGGTGCAGATTTCCGCGGACAAGCTCACCTATCGTTTTACGTTGCGGCCGGAGGCCAGGTTTCACGACGGTTCGAAGCTCACGGCGCATGACGCGGCCTTCTCGCTGACCACATTGAAGGCGAAGGGACATCCCCTGATCGTGGCGCAGATGCGAGACCTGGCGAAGGCCGAAGCGCTCGACGACGCGACGCTGGTCGTTACTTTCGCCGCCAAGCGCGCGCGCGACGTGCCGCTCTATGTCGCAAGCCTGCCGATTTTCTCGAAAGCCTATTACGCGACGCGTCCATTCGATGAATCGACGCTCGATATACCCGTGGGGGCCGGGCCGTACAAAGTCGGGAAGTTCGAAGTCAATCGCTACATCGAATTCGAACGGGTGAGGGATTGGTGGGGCGCGGATCTTCCGGTATCCCGCGGCTACTACAACTTTGACATCGTGCGGTACGAATTCTATCGCGACCGCGATGTCGCGTTCGAGGGGTTCACTGGAAGGAACTATCTGTACCGCGAGGAATTCACCGCGCGGGTATGGGCGACGCGTTATGATTTTCCCGCCGTCAAGGACGGCCGCGTCAAGCGCGAGACATTGCCGGACGAAACGCCGTCGGGCGCGCAGGGCTGGTTCATCAATACCCGCCGCGAGAAGTTCAGGGACCCGCTCGTGCGCGAGGCGCTGATCCAGGCGTTCGATTTCGAGTGGACAAACAAGACGATCATGTATGGCGCCTACGCGCGCACCCATTCGCCGTTCCAGAATTCCGATATGATGGTGAACGGGCCGCCGTCGCCGGAAGAGCTTAAGCTGCTCGAGCCGTTTCGCGGCGAGGTGCCTGACGAAGTGTTCGGCATGCCGTTCGTGCCGCCGGTGTCGGATGGGTCGGGACAGGACAGGACGCTGCTGCGCAAGGCATCGCAACTGCTGCAGGATGCCGGGTTGGTCATCAAGGACGGCAAGCGGCTGTTGCCGAACGGCGAGGTTTTCAAGATCGAATTTCTGGCCGACGAGCCGTCGCTGCAACCGCACCATGCGCCTTACATCAAGAATCTCGGCACGCTCGGGATCGAGGCTACCTTAAGGGTTGTCGATCCCGTGCAATACCGCGCGCGGCTGGAAGAATTCGATTTTGACATGACTATCGAGCGCTTCAGCATGTCGGCGACGCCTGGCGACGGCATGCGTCCGTTCTTTTCGTCGCAGGCGGCTGCTACCAAGGGGTCCTATAACCTCGCGGGCATATCCAATCCCGCCATCGACGCGCTGATCGAAAAGATAATCGGCGCGGACAACCGCGCCGACCTGACCGTTGCGTGCCGCGCTTTCGATCGGGTGTTTCGCGCCGGGCGCTATTGGGTGCCGCAATGGTATCGCACCAGTCACCCGATCGCCTATTGGGATTTGTTCGGACATCCGGAAAAGCCGCCACGTTATGCGCAAGGTGTAGGCGCCCCGGAAAACTGGTGGTTCGACGCGAGCAAAGCGGCCAAGGCCGAGCAGGCGAAATAATTCATGAGCGCTTATATCGCCCGCCGCATTTTCCTGATGATCCCCACGCTATTGGGAATTTTGTTCGTATCCTTCGTGGTGGTGCAGTTTGCTCCGGGCGGGCCGGTGGAGCGTGTGATCGCGCAGCTCAGCGGCGCCGACACCGGCGGCAGCTCAAGGATTTCGGGTTCGTCCGGCGGCGATTTCGGTGCGCGCGGCCAGGTCGGCGCATCTTCCGATGCCGTCGGCTCGAAATACCGCGGCGCGCAGGGACTGGACCCCGATTTCATCAAGAGCCTCGAGAAGCAGTTCGGCTTCGACAAGCCGGCGCCGGAACGATTTGCGCTGATGCTGTGGAATTTCGCGCGTTTCGATTTCGGCAAGAGCTATTTTCGCGACGTCAGCGTGCTGCAACTGATCAAGGAGAAGCTGCCGGTCTCGATGTCGCTTGGGATCTGGATGACGCTCCTGACCTATCTGATCTCCATTCCGCTCGGGATTCGCAAGGCCGTGAAGGACGGCTCGCGGTTCGACACATGGACCTCGGCCGTGGTCATCGTTGGATTTGCGATACCGGGATTTCTGTTCGCGATCCTGCTGATCATCCTGTTCGCCGGCGGCTCGTTCTTCAACATTTTCCCGCTCCGCGGGCTGACTTCGGACGGCTGGGCGCAGTTCCCCTGGTACTGGAAAATACTCGACTATTTCTGGCACATCACCCTGCCGTTGATTTCGATGGCTCTCGGCGCCTTCGCCACCATGACGCTGCTGACGAAGAATTCGTTTCTCGACGAAATCCGCAAGCAATATGTGATGACCGCGCGCGCCAAGGGCTGCAGCGAACGGCAGGTGCTCTACAACCACATCTTCCGCAACGCCATGCTGATCGTCATCGCCGGCTTTCCGGGCGCATTCATCCACGCCTTCTTCTCCGGCTCGCTTCTGATCGAAACCATCTTCTCGCTTGACGGCCTGGGCCTGCTCGGCTTCGAGAGCGTGCTGAATCGCGATTACCCTGTGGTGTTCGGAACGCTGTTTATCTTTTCGCTGGTTGGCCTTGTGGTCAATCTGATCTCCGACCTTGCCTACATGTGGATCGATCCGCGGATCGATTTCGAGGCGCGGGAGGTCTGATGACGATCATCGCGCCGCCGCCGATCGAGACCACGACGCAGGCACCGCTCGGTGAAGCCGTGCCGATGACGCGTCACCGCTTCAGCCCGTCGCCGCTCAATCGGCGCCGCTGGCAGAATTTCAAGTCGAATCGCCGCGGCTACTGGTCGTTCTGGATCTTCCTGACCCTGTTCTTCGTCTCATTGTTCGCCGAACTGATCGCCAACGATCGCCCGCTCCTTATCAAATTCGACGGGCGTCTGTATTTTCCGGCATTCGTCAGCTATTCCGAGACCACGTTCGGCGGAGACTTCGAGACTGCCGCCGACTACCGCGATCCGTATCTGCAGAAGTTGATCGCAGACAAGGGCGGCACGATAATCTGGCCGCCGATCCGCTATTCCTACGATACGCACAATCTCGACCTGCCGACACCCGCGCCGTCAAAGCCAACCTGGATGCTGACGGAAGCGCAGTGTAAGGAGGTGGTGCAGAAGAAGGGTCTGAAGAGCTGCCGCGACCTGGAATACAACTGGCTCGGGACCGACGATCAGGGGCGCGATGTGGTGGCGCGACTGATCTACGGCTTTCGCATCTCGGTGCTGTTCGGCCTCAGCCTGACCATTATCTCTTCCATCATCGGCGTCGCCGCGGGGGGTGTGCAGGGCTATTTCGGCGGCTGGATCGATCTCGGCTTTCAGCGATTTATCGAAGTCTGGACTGCCATTCCCTCGCTCTATCTCTTGCTGATTCTGTCGTCGGTGCTGGTGCCCGGCTTCTTTGTCCTGCTCGGCATTCTCCTGCTGTTTTCATGGGTGTCGCTGGTCGGTCTGGTGCGCGCGGAATTTCTGCGCGGGCGCAATTTCGAATACATCATGGCGGCCCGCGCGCTCGGTGTCTCCAATGCCGTGATCATGTTCCGGCATCTGCTGCCGAATGCCATGGTCGCGACCATGACATTCCTGCCGTTCATCGTATCTTCGTCGGTCATGACGCTGACCGCGCTCGATTTTCTCGGCTTCGGTTTGCCGCCCGGTTCGCCGTCGCTTGGCGAGTTGCTGTCGCAGGGCAAAGCCAACGTCCAGGCGCCGTGGCTCGGCTTCACCGGATTTTTCGCCGTCGCGATCATGCTGTCATTGCTGATTTTCATCGGCGAGGCCGTGCGCGATGCGTTCGATCCGCGCAAGACGTTCAGATAGGCCGCGCGCATGGATGCCATCAACCAGCCCCTGCTCGATGTCCGCGATCTGTCGGTGGCGTTTCACCAGCCCAGCGGCACCTCGGTCGCCGTCGATCATATCTCCTTTGAGATCAAGTGCGGCGAGTGCTTGGCGCTGGTCGGAGAATCCGGTTCCGGAAAATCCGTCAGTGCGTTGTCGATCCTGAAGCTGCTGCCGTATCCGACCGCATCGCATCCGTCAGGCAGCATTCGCTTCAAGGGCAGAGAACTGCTCGAGCTGTCGGAGCGCGAGATTCGCGGCATTCGCGGCAATGACATTTCGATCATCTTTCAGGAACCGATGACGTCGCTCAATCCGCTGCATACGATTGAGTCCCAGATCGGTGAAATCCTGCAGCTCCACAGCGGCGTCAGCGGTCCGATGGCGCGGACGCGGACGCTCGAATTGCTCACCCAGGTCGGCATTCCCGAACCTGAGACGCGGCTCGCCAGCTATCCGCATCAATTATCCGGCGGTCAGCGCCAGCGAGTCATGATCGCCATGGCGCTGGCAAACGAGCCCGATCTCCTGATCGCGGATGAGCCGACCACGGCGCTTGACGTCACGGTGCAGGCGCAGATCCTGGCCTTGCTGGCGGAAATTCGTGCGCGGCTCGGCATGAGCCTGTTGTTCATCACCCACGATCTCGGCATCGTGCGCCGCATCGCGGACGTGGTCTGCGTCATGAATGGCGGCAAGATCGTCGAGCAAGGGCCGGTGGAGCAGGTCTTCACCGCTCCGAAACATCCCTACACCCGCGCGCTGCTCGCAGCCGAGCCAAAGCCCGACCCGGCGCCACCGCGGCCGGGGTCACCGGTCGTTATATCGGCCGACGATTTGAAAGTCTGGTTTCCGGTCAAACGCGGCCTGCTGCGCAGTACGGTCGGACATATCAAGGCCGTCGATGGCGTCAGTCTCTCGGTGCGCAAGGGCGAGACGCTCGGCGTGGTCGGCGAATCCGGCTCCGGCAAGACTACGCTCGGCCTTGCGCTGCTGCGACTGATTTCGTCCGATGGGCCGATTGTCTTTTTGGGCAAGGATATCCAGGGCCTGCGTTTCAAGGCGATGCGGCCGTTCCGCCGCGACATGCAGATCGTGTTCCAGGACCCGTTCGGTGCGCTGAGCCCGCGCATGTCGGTCGGCGACATCGTTGCCGAAGGGCTCAGCGTGCATCAAGGCGCGCTTTCGGAAACCGAGCGCGAAGCCCGCGTGATCAAGGCGCTGAGGGATGTCGGCATGGATCCGGCGACGCGTTTTCGCTATCCGCATGAATTTTCCGGCGGCCAGCGCCAGCGCATCAGCATTGCCCGGGCAGTGGTGCTGGAGCCAAATTTCGTCGTTCTGGATGAACCGACCAGCGCGCTCGACATGCTGTTCCAGGCGCAGATGGTCGATCTCCTGCGTGAATTGCAGCGCAAGCGCGACCTCACCTACATGTTCATTTCGCATGACCTGCGCGTGGTCGCTTCGCTTGCCAGCCATCTGATTGTGATGCGGCAGGGCAAGGTGGTGGAGGAGGGACCGGCTTCGGAGCTGTTCAAGAATCCGAAGAGCGACTATACGCGCGCGCTGTTCGCTGCCGCCTTCCGTTTGGAGACCGCGCCAGGCGGGGCCGCCACGATTTGAAAGTCATTCAAGTCAGCCGCTTGGTGGCAGTGATCTCGCTGCCGGAGGCCGTGATGCGCGCAATGGCATCGCGGGTATTTTCAATCACGGTGGCCATGTGATGCGCGTTGGCGTGAACGATGGTGCCGGCGTCCCGCACAACAGCCACATGACCATTCCAGAAGATCAGATCGCCGCGCTGCAGTTTGCTGGATTCCGGCAGCCCCAATGTTCTGCCGAGACTATCCTGCTGCATGTCGCTGTCGCGCGGGCAGCCGACACCCGCGGCATTCAACGATACCTGGAGGAGGCCGGAACAATCGATGCCGAGGCTGCTCTTGCCGCCCCACAGATAGGGCGTGCCGGCGAACCGCTCGGCAACCGCGACGAAATCCCCCTCAAGGTGACTGATGCCGGCGAGGTGCGCCCGAGGCAGATACCAGCCCTCGCGCGTAACGGCGAAATCTCCGTCTTCGCGCAACACCGTTACCAACGCCCCCATGACCAGCGTTTCGACGGGCGGCAGTTTGATCGAGGGACCGGGAAAGGCGAATGTCCGCAAGCTCGTGATCTTGTGCGTCGGCGCCGCAGCCAGCTTTGCGAGGGCGCGATCGGGAAGCCAGCCCACATAACCGTCACTGTTCAATTGTCCCCAGGCCCAGCCTTCGCCATTGCGGTCATAGATGGTTACGCGCTCGCCTTTCAGCGCCTGCGTTAAAAGCATGGCTTCGGGGGAAGGCCCGTTGCGGAGCGGCGCGATGGCGTCTGATATCTCGAACTCTTTCCCGGCGACAAAGCGCGCCGCCTTGATCTTGCCTTCGAGATATTTGGCGGCGAGATCGGGCCGTGCCGGCGTCAGGCGCGCATCATCCATAGCGTTCCCCGAGCAATCTGTAGATCGCGCGTGCGGCCTGGCATTCGCCGCCTTCCGGGCGCGCCGGCTTTGCCGACGGCGTCCAGCCGTAGATGTCGACGTGCAGCCAGGTTTTCGCATCCTCGACGAAGCGCTGCAGGAACAGCGCGCAAGTGATGGACCCGGCGAACGTGCCCGACGGCGCGTTGTTGACGTTGGCGACCTTCGAATCGAGCCAGGCATCGTAGGGTGGCCACAGCGGCAATCGCCACAACGGATCGTTCTCCTCTTTCGCGCAAACCGCCAAGTCCAGCGCAAGCGTCTCATCATTTGTGTAAAAGGGCGGTAAATCCGGCCCCAGCGCCACCCGCGCCGCGCCGGTCAGGGTCCCCATATCGATCAGCAGGTCGGGCTTCTCTTCGCAGGCCAACGCAAGGGCGTCGGCCAGCACCAGCCGGCCTTCGGCGTCGGTATTGCCGATTTCCACGCTAAGGCCCTTGCGCGAGGTGAAGATATCGAGCGGCCGGAACGCGTTGCCGGCGACCGCATTCTCGACCGCTGGGATCAGCACCCGCAGCCGCACCTTGAGCTTTGCATCCATCACCATCTGCGCCAGCGCCAGCACGTTGGCGGCCCCGCCCATATCCTTCTTCATGATCAGCATGCCGCTGGATGGCTTGAGATCGAGCCCGCCGGTGTCGAAGCAGACGCCCTTGCCGACCAGCGTTACCTTGGGGTGGGCCGGATCGCCCCAGATCAAATCAATCAGCCGGGGCGCGCGCGATGACGCCATTCCCACCGCATGAATGAGTGGGAAATTCTGTCGGGCCAGATCGTCGCCGACGATGCAGTCGAAATTGGCGCCGAAGCGCTTCGCAAGATGCTGCGCCGCCTCTGCCAACTCCGCCGGTCCCATGTCGTTTGCCGGGGTATTGATCAGATCGCGGGCCAGCGCGACCGCTTCCGCCATTCGCGTGATGACGGCGACGTCAATCCCATCGGGCGGCACCAGCCTGACGTCGGGCGCATCCGTCTTACGGTAACGGTTGAAGCGATAACTGCCGAGCGCGAAGGCAAGCGCGGCGAGCCGCACGTCGTGTGGCGCATTGGCGAAACGATAGACGCCCGGCGGCAGCAGGCCCGGCAACTGGCCTGGTCTGAACAGGTCGCGGAATTTGCTGGCCTCTTCCTCCAGGCCGAAGACGACCTGTGCGATCTGTCCGTCTGCGGAAGGGAGAGCGAGGCACGCTCCAGGTTTGGCCGTAAAGCCATTGGCTAACGCGAACTGCCGGGCCTGCGCGGGAAGGTCAGCGCAGATCGCGTCCCATGTCGCCTTGGTCGCAAATGTGATGGCGGTGGCCGATGTGGCAGGCGCGGTCTCGAACACGGAATGCATGCGGTTCTCAGTCGTCGATTGAAACGGAGGTGGGGGCGCCGGACTTCGCTGGCTTGTGTGCTTCTACAATGGCTCACAATGTCAAACCAGTCTGAACAGCGCCATCGAGTCGTAACATTGAGGTCGTCCTATTCCCACTTGTTCAACTATCACACATCCCGGTAGTTGCGCAGCGATTGAGCGGATGTCCTCAACCAATCCAGCATTGATGCGGACATCAGGCCACATCGACTGACTTGTCGCGACGGCCGTTGGCGGCCGCCCACTACACGCGGCGTGGGCATCGTGGTAGGCTACGCACATCATGCAATCCCTGGAGGGTAAGATGGCCAAGAAGGGTTTAGACGGCCGGCATCGCGATACGACCGGCCGCATCGATAAGAAGCACGGCAACGCGCGCGTTGGCTCGTTGCGCAAGACCTATGGCGAGCGTTTCGCGAAAGGCCGTCGCAAGGACATGATGCTCAAAACGCTGCTCGCCGAGACCGGCACGGAGTCGCTTCACGCCTATCTCCGGAAGCATCACAAATGAGCGGATGCGGAGCTGACTGCCTCGCCCGTCGTTTCCAGTTTCCCAATCATTAGAATGTCATTTTCTCCAAACGGGGGAGTGCGATGTACGTGTTGTGGGACATCGTTGTTTCTGTCGGCCGCGCGATTGAGCAGGTATTGGTCTACGTAGAAAGTCACCACTGGATTTTCGGATTTCTGGCGGTTGGGTATATATTTTACCTGCACGATAAAAGTCTTCACGCCAGGTTCGATGCGCTGGACAAGCGGATCGATGAAATCAGAAAGCGTCTGGCGGCTGAATATTGATAGGCTGGGTCGGCGGCCGCGGCTTTTGAGAAGCGTTCATGCGGGCGACACGGATCATCCCGTCGTCCCCGGCAGAGAATAAGGCGGCTTCGCCCGCCCAGGACCCGAAAGTTCCAGGCGTGGAACGGTCTTGCAGACGCGCACCAGCAGACATTTGGAAAGAACGATCCTATACTAATCGTCACCAGGCCGCCCTCACGGGCCACTCGCAAACCAGGGATGACTGCGTCACTCATTGATGGATGTTTTGCCAAATCCTAGTCTGCATTGCCGCTCCCGGTCGCTTGTTCGTCGAAAGGTATAGCCGTCAATTTAGGCGGCACTGTTGTCAGAGCTACGATTGTACTTGATAGGTGTCCTGATGGTGGAAAAACAAAGGAGCGACGAAGAAAGCCTAATAGACCAAACCCTGTCCTTGCTCCAAAGCGCCATGGCCGAAACCAAGACCGACTCGCCGCCGGTGCGAAGTGTTCGCGCAGCGGAGCTGACAGACTTGGCGTCATCGATCCCGCTTCAAGAACAGCGAACGGCTTCCTTGATCGGCCACGCGCTTTCCTTGGTCAAGAATGTAGCTGGCTTCGCGCCCAGGGCGGCAAAAGACGCGCCGTCTTCGTTAGAGCCGGCCCTCGTCAAACAAATTCGGGAAGATGTGCCGCCGTCGGCAACCCCGGCTCAAGAGGAACCGGCGGGTTCATTGATTGACCACGCGCTTTCGTTAGTGACAGCCGCCGCTGAACCTATGATCGCCAACGCTCGATCGCCTTCGGTCAATGCGGCTGAAGAGGGGTCGTCTTCGTTGCAGCAACCTGTTGAGAAACCAGCCGCACCGGACGTCGCGCTCTCTTCGAAAGCTCCGTTTCAAGAAGAATTGGAGCTGCCTTCTGTAGGTGGCCGAACTGTGTCGATCGTTGCCGCCGCTGAAGCTGCGTCACCCCCGCGATCTGACGCGAAACAAGATCCGAAATACGTACTGCCGCCGGAATCCGTGGTCGAAGACGAACGAACGACTTCCCCGCTTGACCAGGCCGAGAGCGTCGACGGTACGGAACCCAAAGCGCTTGAAGCTGCATCACCTTCGCCGCCGCGACAGTTCCCCGTGAAGCAACTTACCCCTAAAGAGCGGCTGGACATCGACCGCGCCGATATCCGGAGACGGGTAGCAACCTTTAAGGAGCATCAGGAGCGCTTTCAGCGCGAAAGGGAAGAATATTATACAGAAACGATGGCAAAAACCCGAGCATCGCAGTGGACGCCGGAGACGCGAACCCCGGAAAACTAAAAGCTCAACTCGGCAACAATTTAGCGCAACCTGATTATTATACGGCGCTCTCTTCATTAATCTAAAATTATTTCGGCGACCGGTGAAACCGCATCTGCATTGTTGGAAGCAGTCATCTCTTGGGGAGTCTTCGCCAATGCGACCGAACGTCTCGGCTTTCATTTTCGCGCCATCATTCGGGGCCGCTGGACCGGCAGGCGCTGCAACGGTGACAAACAGGGATTTTGAGGCGCGACCATTATCGCCATGAGCGCGGTACCGGCACACACGAGAACTCCTGCATGGACCGGACGACGCTTGTAGCTTTGGCTGCTGTTTTTATTTCCGGATTCGGACTAGGGTTCGGACTTCGCGCCTTGATATCCGCTAAACATCGTCGATCTCGCAATCGTTATGCCCGATAAGCGGCGACCTGTTCGAGTTTACCCTCGGCTAGCATTCATCATGCGGAACGCAAAGCGCTTTTCGGGTGAAAAAATCCCGCCGAAGAAGACAACCGCAGGGAAGGCGAATAAAAGGCTCGCGAAAAGGAAGGCAAAGGGGGCCGTCAAGACCCTTGCTGCAAAATCCGGGAAGACCGAACCTTCACCTGGCCGGAAGGGTGTTAGCAAGAAAAAGTAGCCGGAATGTCAGGAATGTCGCAGGCTGACGTTAAAATCAATTTTGATACTCCGGCTATTCTTCGAAAATGGCCGTCACTCAACCATGAGCGTATCAGCGCCACCCTTGGCGCCCGTCCATATCTGATAGCCGAGGGCACACTCGACGAATGCATACGGCAATTTATGTCGAAACCCGCCTCTCAACATCACCTGTACGAAATCCACACCACCCCGCAGCAAACGCTGGTTACCGCGGTGCTATCTGCCGAACAAGTTGTCGAACTCGTTCGGCTGCGGGAATTTCTTTAGGGAAAGCGATGCCGGCAATGATGGCCGCCTGATTCGCGAGGCGAAGGTTTGAATTGAAAGGCCGCCTTCGGCTGGCTTTTCTTTTGGTATTTTAGTTGGTGGACCGCAGTGAGCTGCGAACCAACCTGTCCGCTTTATGAACTGCAACGTTGGCGGAAATCCGCCGATATCAATCAACTTGCCCCAATGCGAAGATTAACCAGTCATTAGGGTTAACAGTCTATTGCTGGCACGTTCGGTTCGATCAATCGCCCGATATCGTGAGTCAATGTGCCATGCGTCAGCAATCCAGTCTTGCCCGGCTTCTAGCGTCTGCGGCCGTGACGGCGATTTTGGCCGCCGGGCTTGGCGGCTGCCAGACCATGGCCGACATCACGGGATCACTGACGTCAAAGGCTGAGCCCAGCCCGGGTGCCGACCCCCGGAGCTCGCTCGATGTCTACGGCGAACGCTATCGTGCCAATCCCAAGGATGCCCAGGCGGCGCTGGCATATGGCCAGGCGCTCCGGGCCACCGGGCAGCGCTCCCAGGCCGTCGCCGTGCTCGAACAGGCCACTATCGCTCATCCCGGCAACAAGCCGCTGCTGGCCGGTTATGGCCGCGCGCTTGCGGACAACGGCAATTTCCAGCAGGCGTTCGATGTCCTCAGTCGCGCCCATTCACCCGACAATCCCGACTGGCGAATTCTGTCGGTGCAGGGAACCGCACTCGACCAGCTGGGCCGGCACGACGACGCGCGCCGCTACTATGCCAGCGCTTTGAGGATGGTGCCCGACGAGCCGTCGGTGCTATCCAACCTCGGCCTTTCATACGTGCTCTCCAGGGATTTGCCGAAAGCGGAAGAGATTCTTCGCCGGGCCTATGCCAGCACCAGGGCCGATGCGCGGGTCCGGCAGAATCTGGGTCTGGTGGTTGGCCTGCAGGGGCGCTTTACCGAAGCTGAAACCATCGTGAAGGCCGATCTGCCGCCAGAGGAGGCGGCAGCGAACGTCGCCTATCTGAAGCAGATGCTGAGCCGCAAGGACAATCCGCGCGCAGGCGTTGGAGCGATACCGGTTGCGTCTCTCAACCGTTCCGACTGATTGCCCCATCAAGATAACGTCGAGATGAACGCCCAGGCGGCATAGCGTCCGCCGTCGGTTGTTGATGATCTTGTTTGGTCAAGCGTGACCTGAGCGGCCACCGGCCGCGCCGGCAAGCTCATTGCATCGCTGCGACCTTGATGCCGGTCGGGCCGAGGATGACAATAAACAGGACAGGCAGGAAGAACAGGATCATCGGCACTGTCAGTTTCGGCGGCAGCGCCGCCGCCTTCTTCTCGGCCTCGTTCATGCGCATGTCGCGATTCTCCTGCGCCATAACGCGCAAGCTTTGACCGAGCGGTGTGCCGTAACGCTCCGATTGCTGCAATGACAGACAGACCGACTTCACGCCTTCCAGTCCGGTGCGTTGCGCCAGATTTTCGTAAGCGACCTTGCGATCCTGCAGATAGGAGAGCTCGGCCGTGGTCAGCGTAAATTCCTCGGACAGCGCAATCGACTGCGTTACGATCTCGGTGCTGACCTTGCGAAACGCCACTTCGATCGACATGCCGGACTCGATGCAGATCAGCAGCAGATCGAGCGCATCGGGAAATGCGCGCTTGATCGAGAGCTGGCGCTTCGCGATCGCATTCTTCAGGAACAGCATAGGCGCCTGCAATCCGAGATAGGCCGCGCCGATGCACATGCCTATCTTTACCGGAATCGATTTTTGCATGTGCGAGATCACGAAAACATACAGCACTGCCGCCGTGAACAGCAGAATAGGCGTCACCAGCCGGAAGAACAGGAATGTGACGTAAGGCGCATGCCCGCGATAGCCGGCCATGACGAGCTTCTGGCGCGCCGCTTCCTGGGCCAGCCATTTCCCGAGGTTGAAGTCTTCCACCACCCTGGAGACAAGTTGCTTCGGCGTCTGACGCAGCGATACCTTTTCGGTCTTGGAGAGGCGATCGCGTTCCCGTTGCCGGATCCGTTCGCGCTCGCTGGCGACCGCCTTCATGCGCTTCTGCAGACCTTCGCCTGCGAACAACGGCATGACCAGCGTGTACGCGGTTGCGCTCGCAGCGATAGCGGCGAGCAGCATGGTCATGAAATGCGCGTCGTGAATCTTGTCGACCAGAAAGTCAATCATGCTGCACCGTCAGAAGTCGAAGTTGATCATTCTCTTCATCACGAAGATGCCGATAGACATCCAGATCACGCAGCCAACGAGCATCAATTGACCGGTCGGGTGAGTCCACAGCAGCGAGATATATTCAGGGGTAGAAAGGTAGACGAGCAGCATGACGATGGGCGGCAATGAGCCGATGATGCCCGCGGAAGCCTTGGCTTCCATCGACATGGCCTGGATCTTCTCTGCCATCCTCTTGCGATCGCGCAACACCTTGGACAGATTACCCAGGGCCTCGGACAGATTGCCGCCAGACTTTTGCTGGATCGCGATGACGATCCCGAAGAAGTTCGCCTCCGGTACCGGCATCCGCTGGAAAAGGCGCGCACATGCATCGCCAAGCGGCATGCCGATCGCCTGGGTTTCGATGATGGCCAGAAACTCGCTCTTGAGCGGCTCCGGCGCATCGGCCGCGACGACTTTAATGGACTCAAACAGCGGCAGGCCCGCCTTGATGCCGCGAACGATCACGTCGACGGCGTCAGGCAGCGCGCGCAGAAAGTTCTTTTCCCTGCGCGTCTTGAGAAAGCTCAGCGCCCAGCGCGGCACGCCAAATCCCGCGGCGAAAGCCAGGCCGACAGCGCCAAGCAGCCCGCCTCCGAGCAGCATCGCCATCGCGAAGCACGCGACCGCGAGGATGCCGGAAAGAATCATGAATTTCCTGGGTGACCAGTTCAGGCCGGCCTGTGTGAGGCGGCTGCTCAGCGGGACGCTTTTTTCCTTCTGGCGGCGCGCTTCGAGATCCTTCAGCGATCCTTCGACCTGTTCGCGGCGCGAGCGCTGATTTTTGTCAACCTGGCGCGCGCCCGGCTCCGGTTTCGCGATGGATGCGCGGCGATTCTCGGCCTTTCTTTCCCCCGACAGCAGAGGATAGATAAAGACCCATGCCAGACCGCCGATGGCGGCAGCAGCGAGAAAGGCCAGTGCGAGCGCTTGCATCTTCATGGCCCGCTCAGACCTCCCCGACGACTTCGGCGGCATCGAGAGCCGCGGCGAGCCGCTTCTCTTCGCCGTAGTATCGTGCGCGGTCCCAGAAGCGCGGCCGTCCGATGCCGGTTGAACGATGCCGGCCGATGATGTGCCCGCTCGCGTCCTCGCCGATCAGGTCGTAAATGAACAGGTCCTGGGTAATGATGGTATCGCCTTCCATGCCCATCACCTCGGTGACGTGCGTGATGCGCCGCGAGCCGTCGCGCAGACGGGCCGCCTGGATGATAACGTCGATCGAGGCGCAGATCATCTCGCGAATGGTCCGCGACGGGAGCGAAAATCCGCCCATCGTGATCATGGATTCGCAGCGCGAAAGGGCTTCGCGCGGATTGTTGGCATGCAGCGTGCCCATCGATCCGTCGTGACCGGTATTCATGGCTTGCAGAAGGTCGAATGCTTCCGGTCCGCGGACTTCGCCGACGATGATGCGTTCAGGACGCATACGCAGGCAGTTCCGCACCAGTTCGCGCATGGTGATCTGACCCTCGCCCTCGATGTTGGGCGGACGGGTTTCCAGCCGCACCACATGCGGCTGCTGGAGCTGAAGTTCTGCGGCGTCTTCGCAGGTAATAATGCGCTCGTCGTCGTCGATGTACTGCGTGAGGCAATTCAGCAGCGTCGTTTTTCCGGAACCGGTGCCGCCGGAAATCAGAACGTTGGCGCGGCAGCGCCCGATAATCTGCAGAATGTCCGCGCCTTCCGGCGTGATCGATCCAAATTTGACCAGCTGGTCCAGGGTCAGCTTGTCTTTTTTGAATTTGCGGATCGTCAATGCAGGACCGTCAAGCGCCAAGGGAGGAACGATGGCGTTGACGCGTGAGCCGTCGGCAAGACGCGCGTCGCAGATCGGCGATGATTCGTCGACGCGCCGGCCGACCTGGCTGACGATGCGCTGACAGATGTTCAGCAGCTGCTGATTGTCGCGGAAGCGGATCCCGGTGCGCTGAATACGGCCGGCGACTTCGATGAATACCGTGCCGGCGCCGTTGACCATGATGTCGGAGATGTCGTCGCGCGACAAAAGCGGCTCAAGCGGGCCATATCCGAGAACGTCGTTGCAGATATCGTCGAGCAGTTCTTCCTGCTCGGCGATCGACATCACGATGTTCTTGATCGCAATGATCTCATTGACGATATCGCGAATTTCCTCGCGCGCCGACTCTCCGTCAAGTTTGGCAAGTTGGGCAAGGTCGATCGCTTCGATCAAGGCGCCGAAGATTGTCGCTTTGACCTGGTAATAGGTGTCCGATCGCCGCGCTTCGATCACCGGCGCAGGCACTGCCGGCTTGGCGGGCGAAAGCGACGGTGAGGAAACGGTCGGTGGAGATTGATTGCGTGAAGCTGCAGGCGGCCCGCCGGAAGATGGTTCCAGCGTGCCTGCGGCGGGCCTTGTCTCCCGCGAATCGCCTTCTGTTCCGCTACGCTTACCAAACACGACGGCACTCCACGTGGGTAGCCTACTTGGCCCGCAATTTCTCGATCAGGGGTGACAGGAACGAACCCCGCGACTTTTTGGTCTCGCCACGGCCTGTCAGCCGTTGCGCCATCTGCAGAAACATTTCGGTGGTGCGATGACTGGCGGATATTTCCGCGATCATCTGGCCGTTGTTGGCCGCCGAGCCGAACATTTGCGGGTCGAACGGAATAGCCGCGATCGGCTGGCTCTCAATGGCCTTGGCGAATTCGCTGGAGTTGATTTCCGGCCGCTTCGGCACGCCGACCTGATTGAGACAATACAGCGGGGTCCGGTCGTTGGGCCGCGATGCCTTCAGCAGGTCGAATATGTTCTTGGTGTTGCGCAGGTTGGCGAGGTCGGGCGCAGCGACGATCAGAATATCGTCCGCACCCACCAGAGCGCGCTTGGTCCACCCCGACCATTGATGAGGCACGTCGAGCACGATGCACGGCATCGTCATGCGAAGCGTGTCGAAAATCGAGTCGAACGCGTCGGCGCCGAAGTCGTAGACCCGCTCAAGCGTTGCCGGCGCCGCCAGCAGGCTCAGATGGTCGGTGCATTTCGACAGCAAGCGGTCAACGAACGCCGTGTCGACGCGATCGGGCGAGAATACCGCATCCGCGATCCCCTGCGGAGGGTCTTGATTATAGTCGAGACCGGCGGTGCCGAACGCGAGGTCGAGATCGGCGACGACGGAATCCAGCGTAAGATCGCGCGCGATTGCCCACGCGATGTTGTGTGCGACGGTGGATGCGCCGACCCCGCCCTTTGCCCCGACGATTGCGATGACGCGGCCGACAGCTTTTGCCTCCGGCGCCGAGAACAGACCGCAAATCGAACGCACCACGTCGAGCGTGTTGACCGGTGCAATGACGTAGTCGCTGACGCCGCGGCGCACCAGTTCGCGATACAGCGAGACATCGTTGACGCGTCCGATCACCACGACGCGGGTTCCGGAATCGCAGACCGTCGCGAGTTGATCGAGGCCGGCAAGGATATCGCTGCGGCCCTCGGTTTCCAGGATGATCACGTTCGGCGTGGGAGCCGTGCGATAGGCCTCGATGGCGGCCGCCATGCCGCCCATTTGAATCTTGAGATGGGCCTTGCCGAGGCGGCGGTCTTCGCCGGCCGATTGTACGGCCGCGGCGGTTTCCACCGTCTCGCAAAAGGCTTGCACAGACACACGCGGCGCCGGGGCGATATGATCTTCCACGGGCGGCGGTGTGACCTCCGACTGATCTTCGGGATTTTGACGCGCGTAGCTGATCATTTGCCTGTATCGCTGAGTTTGGCCTTATCGGCTTCGGGATAAGATGTCGTGGACGTGGTGCCCTTGCGGTACTTCTCGAATGCGGCGTTGCGCCGCGTCGTATAAGAGGGGGTTTCAGCCCGCGGCTGCACGAGGTCCGACGGAGTGTCGACCATCGCCGCCATGTTGCGCTGATAGGCGCAGCCGAAATTGTAATACGACGTGTTTTGGAAATAGCCCTTGTTCTTGATCGAGAGTCCCAGATCGTCCGGCCACAGGCCGCAGGGACCGGCAACCGCCGAGATCCTCGGATAGTTCAGCCGGATCGTTGCCATCTGGCGAGGATCTTCGGGACGATAGTGGCGGACGGTGATTCCGCGCGCAGGCACGCCGGCCGAGACTAGCAGTGCCTGAATTTCCCGAAACGAATCCGCGGCCGCCCGTGCATTGGGCGTGTTAACCGGCAGATCGGTGCTGATCGCGCCGGTTCCTTCACGGAGCCAGGTTTGAGCCAGCCCGATCACATCGGCGCGCTGGGAAGCGGACAGACCGCCACGCCCATGACCGACGAAAACGACCAGCGACCGGTCGGATTCCTGGATAGCGATAGGATGACGCAGGCGATAATCGTCAGGAATGCTCGCCGTCAAGACTTCGTCTGTATGCGTGCAAGCTCCCAGCACGACTGCAAGACCGATAAGGGCCCCCGCCGTGCGGAAGACGCGATTGCGATCGACGGGTATTTTGGTTGTCATCGTTTTCGTCCTCGTCCCGCCTTAGTCGGTGATAAAGCCATAGGTGCCACGATAATTCCGGACCGGTTCGACGCGGCCCGGAACGCCGTAGATGCGATTGATCGTGCCCAGAAAATCCGATTGCGGATCCGACGCGGCTGCAAATCCATCATCCGGACGCGAGAGGTCCTTCTGCGCGACGGCGCGCACGATGTAAGGGGTCACAAGTACCATCAGTTCGGTCTGGTTGTTGACGTAATCCCGGCTGCGGAACAGTGTTCCGAGTACCGGCAATTGCGCCAGGCCGGGCAAACCGTTGATGGCCTGCTTGGTCTGTTCGGCGATAAGGCCCGCCATCGCCATCGCGCCACCCGACGGAATTTCCAGTGTCGTTTCCGCACGGCGGGTTTTGATGGACGGAATTGTTACGGAGTTCACCGTCGACGAGGTGACCGACTGCGACAACGTGATCGAATTTTCGTTCGACAATTCGGACACTTCGGTCATTACCCGCAGGCTGATCCGTCCCTCGGTCAGCACGACCGGCGTGAAGTTGAGGGAGATGCCGAATTTCTTGAAGCTGATCTGGGTCGTACAGACATGCGTGGTAGGGTCGCAGGAATAACCTGCGGGAACCGGAAACTCGCCGCCGGCAATGAATGTCGCGGACTCGCCCGAAATTGCCGTTAGATTGGGTTCGGCCAGGGTCCGCACTACGCCTGCGCTTTCCATCGCACGTATCGTGGCCTGGACGGTCGGGGTACCCGGGGTGCCACCGAACCCGGCCTGCGCGGTGTTGTTGGTGACAAGCGAGCGGCCGAACGCGGTGAAGGGGTTGGCATTGTTGAAGTTCACAACGGCTGTGCCGTAATTCAGGGTGGCGCTGAGGTCGATACCCAACTGCTTGATGATCGAGCGTGCGACCTCGGCGACGGTGACTTTCAACATCACCTGGTCGCGGCCGCGCACTGCGATCGAGTTGACGACCTTGTCGGCACCGCCCACCAGCCGCGCGGCCAGCTCGCCCGCCTGCTGTGCTTCGAGCGGGCTCGCCGCCGAGCCGGACAGTATCACGCCGTCGCCGACACCTTCGATCTGGATATCGGCGTTGGGCAGCGTCTGCTTCAGCGCGGCGCGCACGCCGTTGAGGTCGCGTTTGACGGCGATGTCATAGGCGGCGATTTGCTGACCTGCGGAATCGAAGAACACGATATTGGTCTGACCGACCGCCGCGCCAATGATGTAGGCGCGCTGCGCGGAACGGACGACGGCGTTTGCAATTTTCGGATCGGCGACCAGCACATCCTTGATGTCGCGCGGCAAATCGATCACGATGGATTTGCCGATGCCGAGCGCAAGAAAGTGCGCATTCATCTGTCCATCGGCAGCGATCGGCGCTGGTGTGGCGCGATAGTCACTCGCTATGACGGGCGTCAGAGCGGGATTAAGTGTCAGCGCAGCGGCGGCCGAAAACGACAGGGCGCGTACCATAAAGGTCCGCATTGTCAGCTGATTTCCCCCGCATTTCATGTCGGACGTCCTTTCGGTCACTTTTGTGTCGTCGTCGAGCTTGGGACGCCGTAGCGAACCACATTGACGCTGTCGCCGCGCCTTGGAGCCTGATCCTCAGACCTGGTGTCCACCGCGTTAAGATCGGCAATGCTGCGCAGCGCCAGTGACAGCGTGCCGGTCTGGCGCGCACGGGCGAGCGTCTCCGATTGCTCGGGCTTTAATTCAAGCGTTACGGTCTTGCCCACAACGGCGTTCTGGCCGTCTTTCTCCTTCGGGGCCTGATCGATCGCGAGGACGCGCACATTTGCCAGGATGATTTCCGAGTTGACGATATCGGCTGAACCGTTGCGGTCCGGGTTCTTTTCGCGCTTCGAAAGAATTACATCGACCCGGTCGTTGGGCAGGATAAAGCCGCCAGCGCCGGTCTCCGGCGAGATTTCGGTCGATATGGCGCGCATGCCGGTGGGCAGGATCGCAGCCATGAAGCCCGACCCATTGGCCTTGACCAGCTTCGGTTCCCGAATCGGTTCGCCTGCGATGAATGGCGCGCGTGCGATGGAGCCGACGACCTGGGTCGTTGCATCGGGGCGTTCATTGCGGCGAATGAAAGTGTTGCTTGCGGTCGATGCCGGCCAGGTCTGCCACTGCATGTCCTCAGGCGTGAGCGTCTGGCCAAGGCCGATATCGGACTTCGCAACCAGAACGTCCACGGTTTGCAGTTGCGCGACTGGTTCGGACGGGGGTTTGTTGTCAGACCCACTCGCAAGATATGCGGCAATGCCACCTGCACCGATGGCGATGGTCAGTACGACAATGCGTGCGGTATTCATACGCTTCACTTTCCACATTACGCTGCGACGCTTCCGTCGCCGTGATGGGAGTTGAGCAGCTATTCGTCAAAGCATGGTTAATGAGGCGTATCTAAATCGCCTTAACGCAAGATTACTTTGCGCGATCAGGGAACGACGAAGTGGGTCAGGTCGACCGCCTTGATCCACTCCGTCTCGGGGTAGACCATCAGGGCGCCGATCGCGAGGGCGATGCCGTAAGGAATTCCGCTTTCCTTGGCGTGCAGCCTGAGCAGCCAGGCCTGGCCGGTAAACAGATAGGGCAGCGGCCATTGCCGGAACTGGAGCAGCAGCAGCGTCAAGGCGCCGCCGAACAGTGAGGCGTAGAGCAGATAGTTCAGCATATGGCCGAAGCCGAACCAGAGCGCGGCGCCGGCTGCTACCTTGGCATCCCCGCCGCCGACCCATCCCATGGCAAAGCAGGCAAAGGATATGGTGAGTACCGTCGCGCCCGCGCCTACATGCAGGAGGATATCGTAGAGTCCCATGCCGCTCAGGAGCGCGAGGGCCAGAAAGCCCGCAGCCAGCGCCAGCGACACCCGGTTCGAAATCGTCATGGTGAAAAGGTCGCTCGCGGCCGCAAACGCCATCAGGGCCGGAAACAGCAGAAGACGCGCGATATCGAGGATCATGGGGGTACTCAGCCCGTGCTGCCAATGCGAGGTCGGAGCGTGGTCCGAACCTAGCGGTCAGATGTGAACATTCGGGAAACGGCCGGAACGGATCACCAGATACTGGCAATCCGGACGGCCAGAGCGAGAAGCGCCAGTGCCAGCGCGACAGAGACCAACGCCACGGACGCGTCGTACCGGCTTCCGGCCGGCAAGGACGCTTTTCTTGCCGCGGCAGAGGCGGCATCGGATTTACGCATCTACGCTATCTCGCTCGGTCCGGCGGATACAACAAAGGCCCCGGATTACCGAGGCCTTTGATGCTCGTCGGTCGCAGTCGCTTATTTCAGCGAAGCGTTGATCGAGGTGAACTTGGCGTTCAGGTTAGTACCGAGGCCGTTGACCACAGCGATGATCGCGAGCGAAATGCCGGCTGCGATCAGGCCGTATTCAATAGCGGTGGCGCCTGACTCGTCCTTCACGAAACGCGCAATAAGATTCTTCATAGGTAACTCCATGTGTACACGTGGCTGGTCGAACTAACGTTTGGTCTCGCCGGCGTTCTCAGCACCGTGACCATGGCGTCACCCTAAGGTCCGAGAATTGCGGCGCAGTTAATTCGATTGCGTAAACATGGCTGGAAACGACTGTTCTTGAGCAGAGTAAATTTGGAATTAAGGCCTTCGTTACAATGCGATATTGATTTTGATCGCGTCCATTATAGAGAGAGGCGAGGGCGCCGGCCGCCTCCGATTCACGGCTCCTTAAGCGCGAACGGATACCTCTGAGATACCTGATCAGATGAGGCGGCCATGTCCAATTTACCTCTGGAAGTCGTCGAGATGCTCGGCGGGACGATCGCCAAGGTGGTGCCCATCACGATCGCGCTGGCTGTGGTGTTTTCGGTCTTGACCCATTTCTGGGCCTGCAACCCTGCCGCGCCCTGGTGGCGCAAGCGCGAACTCGTCACCGACATCTGTTACTGGTTCTTTGTTCCATTGTTCGCGCGCGTGCTTCGGATCGGGCTGCTGGTGCTCGGCGCAGGCGTAATCTTCAATATTCACGACGCCGACGAGCTGATCGCCTTTTACGACAATGGTCATGGCCCTCTGTCCGAGCTGCCGCTGTGGCTCCAGGCGGCGCTGTTCCTGGTTCTGTCGGACTTCATGCTGTACTGGCTGCATCGCCTGTTTCACGGCGGCGGATTCTGGAAATATCACGCGATCCATCATTCGTCGGAAGATCTGGACTGGATCTCGGCGGCGCGCTTCCACCCGGTAAACCTGTTCCTGGGAACCATAGCGGTCGATGTCATATTGCTGACGGCGGGTATCTCGCCGAACATCATGCTCTGGGTCGGGCCCTTCACGACGTTCCATTCTGCGTTCGTTCACGCCAATCTGAGCTGGGCGCTCGGCCCGCTCAAATACGTGCTGGCGACGCCGATCTTCCACCGCTGGCATCACACCTCGCTCGATGAGGGTGGCAATACCAACTTTGCCGGGACGTTTCCGATCTGGGATATCCTCTTTGGAACCTTTCGGATGCCGGAAAACAGGCTCCCCGACAACTATGGCACGGAAGACCAGACGATCCCGTCCGAGATTGTCGGACAATTGGCCTATCCGTTTCGGCAATAGGCCGGGTTTCTCGGCTGCGTTTGCAGTTCGTTCATCAATTGAGGTCAGATTTGCCACGTCGGGCGCCGGCTCCGCTGCGTATCTCTTTAGCCGACCTGTCTATGCCCCGGGGTACAGTATGTCGATCAGCTCCCTGCGTACGTTCCGCTCCCTAGCGGTTGGATTTTTTTTATGGCCGATAGCTGCTCTTGCCGAGCCCGCGGCTGACGTCATCACGGTCAATGTCGACCTGGCAAAGCTC
Source organism: uncultured Alphaproteobacteria bacterium (assembly GCA_963732455.1). Lineage (GTDB taxonomy): Bacteria > Pseudomonadota > Alphaproteobacteria > Rhizobiales > Xanthobacteraceae > Bradyrhizobium. The sequence continues at coordinate 137,841 of CAVSZM010000016.1, forward strand.
ATCAAACTCCCGACCCGCGCCGCAACCATCGTTGTCGGAAATCCCTTGATTGCAGACGTAACCCTTCAGGCGGGCGGAGTTGTCGTCGTGACCGGCAAGGGCTACGGAGCGACCAATTTCATTGCGATGGATCGCGGCGGCGACGTGCTGGTGGACCGCCTCATTCAGGTCGAAGGCCCCACCGACCAGATTGTCACCGTCTACCGCGGCGTCGACCGCGAATCTTATAGCTGCATGCCGATTTGCCAGCGGCGGGTTACCTTGGGCGATGGCGAGAACTACTTCAAATCGGCGATAGATCAGGCCGGTTCTCTCAGCAGCCAAGCCAGCGGCAACGCCGCTACGGCCGGTAAAACGAACTGATCGCTACCGTTCTGCCGGGACCATCTGGCCGCTTCCAGCAGCCTCCCGCCGCCGTGCATTGGCGTCGGCGCGAATCGATTCCTGTTCACGCCGCCACACCGCGAAAATGGTTAACACGCAGTTAACGGAACGGGTCACTCTGCTTCGATTTGGCGAAACACTTCAACAATGACTTTCAGGTAACTCTCGCGGGCAGATAACTACTGCCGATCAGGGATTTATCAATGTCGTCGCCCGTTTCTTCCAGCGCCTCCTCCCGAAATATTTTGCGTCGGTTCGGCCGCAACCGTCGGGGTTCGGCCGCCGTCGAATTCGCTCTGGTCGCACCGGTATTCTTTGCTCTGCTGTTTGCGATCATCGAGACAGCAATCGTGTTTTTCGCGGGCCAGGTGCTTGAGACCGTGACGCAGGATTCCGCGCGCTTGATCATGACCGGTCAGGCGCAAACCGCGGCCTATACCCAGGCGCAGTTCAAGACCAACGTTTGCGGCCGCATCGGCGTGCTGTTCGATTGTCTGAACGGCATTTTCATTGACGTGCAGAGCTATCCGGGCTTCGCGAGCGTGGCCATCAACAGTCAGATCGACGGCGCCAAGAATTTCGTCAACAACATGAAGTATTGTCCCGGCAATGCCGGTGACATCGTTGTCGTGCGGTTGTTTTACCAGTGGCCGCTATTCGTCACCGGGCTCGGCTACAACATCGCGAATTTGAACGGCAGCAAGCGGTTGTTGTCCGCAACCGCAGCATTCCGCAACGAGCCCTTCCTCGCCAATCCCTCCCCTTGCTAGCAAAAGGCAGAGCGATGAAACCAGTATCGATATCACCGATATTGCTTCGCATATGGCGTTCCGCTGGCAATATGCTCAGGGATCGCAGCGGCATCGCGGCGACCGAATTTGCCGTGATTGTGCCGATCATGCTCGTGATGTTCTTTGGAACGGTAGAATTTTCATCCGGGGTGGCGGTCGACCGCAAGGTTACGCTGATGGCGCGAACGCTTTCCGACCTGACGTCTCAATCGCTATCGGTCACGGACGCCGATCTAACCAATTTCTTCGCCGCCAGCACCGGGATCATGACGCCGTATTCGACGGCGCCGGCGAACTCCACGATCACCGAATTGTACGTCGATCCCGTGACGCTCGTTGCCAGAGTGCAATGGAGCCAGGGGGCCGCCCCGCATACTCCGGGCTCGGCGGTGACGGTACCGACCGAGCTCAAGATTGGCGGGACATATCTGATCTGGAGCGAGGTCAACTACGTGTATGTGCCAACGATCGGCTATGTCATGGCGAAGTCCGGCGTGACATTGAGCGATGTCGCCTATACCCGCCCGCGCCAGTCGCTCTGCGTGATGTACAAGACCGCCGTCTGCACGACGTTGTGAATCCAAAATGCATCCAGAAGATTTGGCTGCGGGCGGACGACCGAGCAGCCCATCTTCGATAAATAAAAAGGCCGCGCAGCCTGCGCGGCCTTTCACTTTATTCAGACCGGATTTCTCGGCGCAAACCGAAGAAATCCTTTAGCCGGCGGCACGCAGATTGTCGGCCGAAGACTTGCCAGAGCGGCGATCCGCTACGATCTCGTAGCTGATCTTCTGGCCTTCACGCAGCGTTCCAAGTCCGGCGCGCTCTACGGCGCTGATGTGCACGAATACGTCGTTGCCACCGTCATCCGGTTGAATGAAGCCGAAGCCCTTGGTCGCGTTAAACCACTTCACGGTTCCCATGCTCACGGGATAGTCCCTTCTCAAGATAGATATAGTAGAAGCCCACTTGCGATGGGCTGGTGAGATCGAATTTTTGGAAGGGTCGTCAGCGTCTAAACCGGCTGTACCGGTGGATAGCTAATGTCGTCCGGCCGAAAATCGATTAGTCATATTATGTTAAGCCAGCCCCCAAAACAATCCTGACACTCGCGATTTTTTGATTTGCCCGGGGTTCGCAGGTTGCAGGGGCCGTCACGGCGCACCGACATCATCCTGTGATGCGCGATTTGGAGGCAGCCGCGGCGGAGTTCACCTGCGGCGGAACTGGCCGCGCGGTGGCCCACCGCGCGGAGCCCCGCCACCCGGACGCTCATCCTTGTGACGGAAAATGAGGCGGCCCTTCTCCAGGTCATACGGCGACATCTCGATCGTCACCCGATCGCCCGCCAGCGTCTTGATCCGGTTCTTTTTCATCTTGCCCGCGGTGTAGGCAACGATCTCGTGTCCTGCATCGAGCTGCACGCGGTAGCGTGCGTCCGGGAGGATCTCGGTCACCAGTCCTTCGAACTGGATCAGCTCTTCTTTGGCCATGGTTATCTCCAGATCGATCGATGGCTAGCGTGGTCGTTGGGTGCGGTTGGGTCGGGTATTCGGACGGCTTTCGCGATGCAAAAAGGCAACCCCTTGCATCCCTTCAGCCTTGGCGCCGCCTTGCGACGGACGTAGCTGCTCGTGCCGGTTGGTTTGCTGAGCGCCACCATTACCACCGGGACGGTGGCGACGGCGAGGCCCCTTCGATCCCGGTGAAGCTTCATTCAACCTGGCCGCGTGTACGCGCGGCGCAGCGCGTGCGCCGCGATGTTGCGAAGGCGCGGGCGCCTTGTCGCGATGACCCGGCGTGCGGCGATCCTCTCTCGGTAACGCAATACGGATCAACTTCTCGATGTCGCGCAGATAAGCAATTTCCTCACCCGCGCAAAGCGAGATTGCGACGCCGTCCGCGCCGGCGCGCGCGGTGCGGCCGATGCGATGGACGTAGGTTTCGGGCACGTTTGGAAGATCGAAATTCACCACATGGCTGATACCGTCGACGTCGATGCCGCGGGCGGCAATGTCGGTGGCGACCAGCGTGCGGATCTCCCCGGAGCGAAATGCCGCCAGCACCCGCTCGCGGTGATTCTGCGACTTGTTGCCGTGAATGGCGTCCGCGGTGATGCCGGCCCTTGCGAGGCCCTTCACCACCTTGTCCGCGCCATGCTTGGTCCGGGTAAAGATCAGCGCGCGGCTAACCTGCTCCTGCCTCAGCAGTTGCGCCAGCAGTGCGGGCTTGGCCGAGTGATCGACCTGGATAATGCGCTGCGTGATGCGCTCGACCGTCGAGGCGACCGGCGTCACGGCCACACGCGCCGGATCGCGCAGCATCTGTTCTGCGAGTTCGGCGATATCCTTTGGCATCGTCGCCGAAAAGAACAGCGTCTGCCGCTTGATCGGCAGTTTGGAAACGATCTTTCTGATGTCGTTGATGAAGCCCATGTCCAGCATGCGGTCGGCCTCGTCGAGCACGAGAAACTCGACCTGTCCGAGTTTCAGGCCGTTGCTTTGCACGAGATCGAGCAGGCGTCCGGGTGTGGCTACCATGACTTCGACACCCTGCATGACCGAGCGGACCTGGCGTCCCATCGGTACGCCGCCGATCGCCAGCGCCGAGGTCAGCCGCATGTGTCGGCCGTAGGCGTTGAAACTCTCGAGAATCTGTCCTGACAATTCACGCGTCGGGCTGAGCACGAGCACGCGGCAGGCTTTGGGCTGCGGCTTGATGCGATGCTGCAGAATGCGATGCAGGATGGGAAGCGCGAAGGCCGCTGTCTTGCCGGTGCCGGTTTGGGCGATGCCGACGACGTCACGGCCGGCAAGTGCGAGGGGAATGGTTTGAGCCTGGATGGGCGTGGGCGTCAGATAGTTCTCTTCTTTAAGCGCACGCGAAATGGGATCGGCGAGGCCGAAATCCTGAAAGGAGGTCAAAAGGTGGGTTCTTTCCATTATAAAGGGCAGGCGCCCGGCGGTGACCGCCAGGAACGCGCGAGGGGTGTCAGAGACACCCGCGTGTTTGGGGCGTCGGTTTTGGTTAGCTGAATGGGCAAGCCAGAAACCGTTGGACGGGCTCAGAACACGCGGCTCGCAGTGACCCGATGATTCCCGGGGTCGTGCCCGTCATATGGAACACGAAGGCGGCGCTTTCAAGGTTATTCGTGAAATGATCCATTGGCGCGGTTAAGAAAATCGCTGAAAGGGCTCTCTTTGCGGCCCAATTGGCTAGTGTTTGTACGCTGCAGCGCAAAAATCCTGTGCCGCAAATTTAGCCAGGCGATGATATTTGCCTTCTTATTAGCCTGTTTGCCAAGGAAGCATACATTTTTACAGTCTAAATTTTAGGCAACGGCGCGGCCGTTCTGATGCGTGGCATGGCGATTCCTCAACGAAGCCATCCGGTTACCCCGTTTGTACACCGTGGCATGGTTCTTGCGATTCCGTTAACGCAGGCGGCCGTGGGGCCGTTTCGCAGCGTTTAAACGCCTGCGTCAGGGAGATGACATCTCATGCTTACACAATTGATCCACGATATAGCGACGCCGCTGAGCCGCCGTCGCTGGCTGGCGGCGACCGCCGGGCTGGTTCTCGGCCTGGCCGCGTTTACATCGGCCAAAGCCGCGGATGACACCATCAAGGTCGGCGTTCTTCACTCGCTCTCGGGCACCATGGCCATCAGCGAAACCACGCTGAAGGACACCATCCTCTTCCTGATCGATGAGCAGAACAAGAAGGGCGGCGTTCTCGGCAAGAAGCTCGAGGCCGTGGTCGTCGACCCCGCGTCGAACTGGCCGCTGTTTGCGGAAAAAGCCCGTGAGCTTATCACCAAGGACAAGGTCGCCGTCGTGTTCGGCTGCTGGACTTCGGTGTCACGCAAATCCGTGTTGCCGGTGTTTAAGGAACTGAACTCGATCCTGTTCTATCCCGTGCAGTACGAGGGTGAAGAGAGCGAGCGCAACGTGTTCTATACCGGTGCGGCGCCGAACCAGCAGGCGATTCCGGCCGTCGACTATCTCATGAAGGACGAAAAGGTGAAGCGCTGGGTCCTGGCCGGCACTGACTACGTCTATCCGCGCACCACCAACAAGATCCTCGAAGCCTACTTGAAGTCGAAAGGCGTCAAGCAGGAAGACATCATGATCAACTACACGCCGTTCGGTCATAGCGATTGGCAGACGATCGTGGCCGACATCAAGAAGTTCGGCTCGACCGGCAAGAAGACGGCGGTGGTCTCGACGATCAACGGCGACGCCAACGTTCCGTTCTACAAGGAACTCGGCAACCAGGGCATCAAGGCGACCGACATTCCGGTTGTCGCATTCTCGGTCGGTGAAGAAGAACTCGCGGGCATCGATACCAAGCCACTGGTCGGTCATCTTGCGGCCTGGAACTACTTCGAGTTGATCAAGACGCCCGAGAACGAGAAGTTCATCAAGGCGTGGCAGGCCTACACCAAGAACCCGAAGCGCGTAACCAATGATCCGATGGAAGCGCACGTCATCGGCTTCGACATGTGGGTCAAGGCGGTCGAGAAGGCGAAGTCGGTTGACGCCGACAAGGTGATCGACGCGCTGCCCGGCATCGAAGCCAAGAACCTGACCGGCGGCACTTCGAAGATGCTTCCGAACCATCACATCACCAAGCCGGTCTTCATTGGCGAAATCAAAGGCAATGGCCAGTTCGACGTGGTTTGGAAGACCCCTGGCCTGGTTGCCGGCGATGCATGGTCGAAGGAACTTGAGGGTTCCAAGGACCTGATCGGCGACTGGGTAGGCAAGAAGTGCGGCAATTACAACACCAAGACCAACAAGTGCGGCGGTCAGGGCTCCTGATATAATCGTGGCTCTGAAAAAACTGGAAGGCGGCGATATCCGCCGCCTTCCTTCTGCTTCTGCCGGGGTCGTCCAGTGCTTACCAACGCCTTTAGAAACTTCCGCGCGCTCCCGTTCGCAGTATTGCTGATTTTCGCAACGGCACTGCCGGTCATGGCGGGACCGTTCGAAGACGCGGTCGGTAAGTTCGCAAACGACGAGTACTCCGATACTGAAGAAGCCGTGGGAGTGCTGGCGACCGGTGGTAATCCGCTCGCTTATGCCATCATCAGTGCGCTCCAGGACGGCCGTTTGATGGCCGATCCCGATACCAAAAAAGTCTACGTCACGCAGCCCGACGGCAAGAATATCGATGCCGCGACCGGTTTGCCGGTTGCCGGCATTCCCGACAGCGCCGCCGCCGTGCGCCTCAACAATCGGTTGCGCCGCACCGTCGAGGCTGCGCTCGGCGGCCTGACGCTGTTGTCGCCAGATCCCGCCAAGCGAATCCAGGCCGCTCAATCCGTTTTCAAGACCCACGACGAGACCATGCTGCCGGTAATTGACGGTGCGCTCCAGAATGAGACCAACAAGGGCGCGAAGCTGGCATTTACCGAAGCGCGTGCGGCGATCCTGCTGTTCAAGGAAGACGCAACCGACAACGAAAAGCTTGAAGCCATCGCCACCATCAAGGCGCGGGGCGATCAGGAAGCCCTCGCGCTGCTGACCGGACTGACCGGAGACCAGCCGCCTGCGATCGCGCGCGCCGCGGCCAATGCGACATCGGCGATCCAGAGCAACCTAGCGCTCTGGTCCACCGTGCAGAACGCCTGGTACGGCCTCTCGCTCGGCTCGGTTCTGCTGCTTGCGGCAATCGGGCTGGCCATCACCTTCGGGGTGATGGGCGTCATCAACATGGCCCATGGCGAGATGGTCATGATCGGGGCCTATGTCACGTTCGTGGTGCAGGAAACCATCCGCACCAGTTACCCCGGGCTGTTCGACTATTCGCTGCTGATAGCCGTGCCGCTTGCTTTCGTCGTCGCCGGTGCGATCGGCATTCTGATCGAGCGCAGCATCATCCGCTTTCTCTACGGTCGTCCGCTGGAGACGCTGCTGGCGACTTGGGGCCTGTCGCTGGTCTTGCAACAGGCCGTGCGCACCATGTTTGGTCCCACCAACCGCGAGGTCGGCAATCCCTCCTGGATGAGCGGCGCGTTCGAGATCGGGCAGATCACGATCACATACAACCGGCTGTGGATCCTGTGCTTCACGCTGGCGGTGTTCGCCATTTTGCTGGCCATGCTGCGCTATACCAGCCTCGGACTTGAGATGCGCGCGGTCACGCAAAACCGCAGAATGGCGGCATCGATGGGAATTGCGACCTCGCGCGTCGATGCACTGACGTTCGGCCTGGGCTCGGGGATCGCCGGAATCGCCGGCGTGGCGCTGTCGCAGATCGACAATGTCAGTCCCAATCTCGGTCAGAGCTATATTATCGATTCCTTTATGGTGGTGGTGTTTGGCGGCGTCGGCAATCTGTGGGGCACGCTGGTCGGCGCGTTCACCCTCGGCATCGCCAACAAGTTCCTGGAGCCGGTCGCCGGCGCAGTGCTCGGCAAGATCGCCATTCTTGTCCTTATCATCCTGTTCATTCAGAAACGCCCGCGCGGCCTGTTCGCACTCAAGGGGCGGGCGGTGGAAGCATGATGCCCCACGTGCTCACGCGCTCGCTGGATCGCAGCGCGGCTGTATTTCTGATCTTGGTCGCCGCGGTCGGCGTTCTGGTTCCGCTGTCGAACCTGCTGCTGCCGGCCGGCTCCTTGTTCCAGGTGCCGACATATCTGGTGGCGTTGTTCGGGAAATATGTCTGCTACGCAATCCTGGCGCTGGCGATCGATTTGATCTGGGGCTATTGCGGGATTCTCTCGCTCGGCCATGGCGCGTTCTTCGCGCTCGGCGGCTATGCGATGGGTATGTATCTGATGCGTCAGATCGGCAGCCGCGGCGTCTACGGCAATCCCTTGCTGCCGGACTTCATGGTGTTCCTGAACTATCCAAGGCTGCCTTGGTACTGGCACGGCTTCGACATGTTCTGGTTCGCCGCCCTGATGGTCATTGTCGTCCCGGGCCTGCTGGCTTTCTGTTTCGGCTGGCTGGCCTTTCGCTCCCGCGTCACCGGCGTCTATCTCTCGATTATCACCCAAGCGATGACATATGCGCTGTTGCTGGGATTCTTCCGCAACGATTTCGGTTTCGGCGGCAACAACGGTCTCACCGACTTCAAGGATATTCTCGGCTTCAACGTCCAGGCCGACGGCACCCGCGCCGCGTTGTTCGCGCTGAGCTGTCTCGCGCTGATCGCGGGTTTCCTGATCTGCCGCGCGGTGGTGACATCGAAGCTCGGCAAGGTGCTGATTGCGATCCGCGACGCTGAATCCCGCACGCGGTTTCTCGGCTACCGCGTCGAATCCTACAAGCTGTTCGTATTCACGCTGTCGGCATGCATGGCCGGCGTTGCCGGCGCGCTCTATGTGCCGCAGGTCGGCATCATCAATCCCAGCGAGTTCGCGCCGGGAAACTCGATCGAGGCCGTGATCTGGGTCGCGGTCGGCGGTCGCGGCACGCTGATCGGGGCGGCGCTGGGCGCCGTCGTCGTCAATTACGCTAAAACCGTATTCACGTCGGGTCCACTGGCGCCGTACTGGCTGTTCATGCTGGGCGCGCTGTTCATTCTGGTGACGCTGCTGTTGCCGAAGGGGATCATCGGCACCTTCAATGCCTGGTGGGAACCGTGGAAGGCGCAGCGCATGACGGCAAACGCAGAGAGCGCCGCGCGTGAAGACGGCGTCAGCGAACCAAACATGGCGGAGTGAGCGGATGAACGTGATGGATACCCGTGCTACCTCCGCGCTGCTCTATCTTGACGGCGTCCACGTCTCGTTCGACGGCTTTCACGCCATCAACAATCTGTCGCTGACGCTCGCGCCCGGCGAGATGCGCGCGATCATCGGCCCGAACGGCGCCGGCAAGACCACAATGATGGATATCATCACCGGCAAGACCAAGCCGGATGAGGGCGAAGTGTTGTTCGATGGCGTCACCGATCTGACGCGGCTCGACGAAACCAGAATTGCCGAACTGGGGATCGGCCGGAAATTCCAGAAGCCGACGGTATTCGAAAGCCAGACCATCGAAGACAATCTGCTGCTGGCACTGAATGTCGATCATCGGGTGAGGGGCACGCTGTTCTGGCGGGAGGCCAAGGCCGAATCCGAGCGCATCGAGCGGGTGCTTGAAACCATTCGCCTGACCGACGCGCGTGACCGCCTGGCGGGGAGCCTGTCGCACGGCCAGAAGCAATGGCTCGAAATCGGCATGTTGCTGGCGCAGGATCCGAAACTCCTTCTGGTCGACGAGCCGGTTGCCGGCATGACCGACGTCGAAACCCATCAGACCGCCGAACTGCTGAAGGAAATCAATCGCGAGAAGACGATCATGGTCGTAGAACACGACATGACCTTTGTCCGCGAACTCGGCGTCAAGGTGACCTGCCTGCATGAAGGCTCCGTGCTGGCCGAGGGAACTATCGATCAGGTTTCGTCGAACGAGCGGGTGATCGAAGTGTATTTGGGGCGGTAACGGGCGAAAGGCGAGTGGCGAACAGCGAATGGAAGCTCTCCCTGACTACTCGCTATTCCTGTTCGCTATTCACCGCTCGCCCTCTTAAGGACGTGCCACATGCTCAAGGTAAAAGACATCAACCTTTATTACGGCGCGGCCCAGGCGCTGCGCGGCGTTTCGCTTTCGGCCGAACCTGGCAAGGTGACGTGCGTGCTCGGCCGCAACGGGGTCGGCAAGACCAGTCTCTTGCGCGCGATGGTCGGCCAATACCCCATCGCCAGCGGCTCGATCATGTTCGATGGCGCCGACATCTCGGGTCTCAAGCCATATGAGCGGGCGCGGCGCGGCATCGGTTTCGTACCACAAGGCCGCGAGATTTTTCCGCTGCTGACCGTGGAAGAAAATCTCAAGACCGGCTTTGGACCGTTAAAGCGCGACGACCGCAATATTCCGGATGACGTGTTCTCGCTGTTTCCGGTGCTGCAATCGATGCTCGGCCGCCGCGGCGGCGACCTGTCCGGCGGCCAGCAGCAGCAACTCGCGATCGGGCGTGCGCTGGTGATGCGGCCAAAACTGCTGCTGCTTGACGAGCCTACCGAGGGCATTCAGCCGTCGATCATCAAGGACATCGGGCGCGCCATTTCTTATCTCCGCAGCCTCGGCAATATCGCGATCGTTCTTGTCGAACAATATCTCGACTTTGCCTGCGAGCTCGGCGACAATTTCGCCGTCATGGACAGGGGCGCCGTGAAATATGTCTGCGATCGCAATCGACTCGATCCCGGCGAGATCAGTCGCCAGATGGCGCTATAATATGGCTTTGTGACGCGACCGGCAAAAGGTCGTGCCCGGGGGACGGATGCGCATCGATACCACGAGCGCGGCTTCGAAGATTTTTGCGGCCAACCGTGCCCAGGGCTCGGTGACGTTCGACGTACATCTTCTCGATGGCGTCACTCGCCGCCGCCAACTGCATGAATCCGGCTCGCTTCGCGTCCGCTTCCCATCACCGGAGGCGGAAGGTCTCTCGGCGGTTTTCGTCAACACCGCGGGTGGCATCGCTGGCGGTGATCGTTTCGACATCGCGATTGCCACCGGCGAGGGATCGCGTCTTACGGTGACGACGGCGGCCGCGGAAAAAGTCTACCGGACCAAGGCGCCGGCCGCGCGGCTCAACATTGGCTTAAAGGCTGCCGCAGGCTCGCACCTCGCCTGGCTCCCGCAGGAAACCATTTTGTTTGACCGGGCCCGGATCTTGCGGCGGATCGATCTCGATCTTGCGGACAGCGCATCGCTGTTGCTCTGTGAGATCGTGGTGTTCGGCCGCTCCGCGATGGGCGAGCGAATGCTGCATGGCGAATTCGTCGACCGCTGGCGCGTACGGCGCGGTGGCAGGCTGGTGTTCGCTGAAACAGTACGGCTCGACGGTGACATCGGCGGAAAGCTTTCCAAACCGGCGGTCGCAAAAGGCGCCGTGGCTATCGGCACCGCGCTGATCGTGCCGGGCGATGAGGCGCTGGTGGAACGGATACGCGAGGTGTCGAAATCGTTCGGCGGCGAGGTCGGTATCTCCGCCTGGAATGGGTTTGCAATGGCGCGCTTCTGTGCCCAAGATGCGGCCAGGCTTCGCGCCGATATGATGACGGTGCTCGGACGCGCCAGCAGCTCGGCGCTGCCGCGGCTGTGGCTCAATTAGATCAGGTATCATTAGAGTGCTCGCATGAATTTGTCTCCCCGCGAAAAGGACAAGCTTCTTATTTCAATGGCGGCGATGGTGGCGCGACGGCGCCTGGAACGTGGCGTCAAGCTCAATCATCCGGAAGCCATCGCCATCATTTCCGATTTCATCGTCGAGGGCGCACGTGACGGCCGCACCGTGGCCGATCTGATGCAGGCCGGTGCGCAGGTCCTGACCCGTGCACAGGTGATGCCGGGTATTGCCGAAATGATCCACGACATTCAGGTGGAAGCGACGTTTCCGGACGGCACCAAGCTTGTCACCGTGCACGAGCCGATAAGATAGGAATATCCAGATGATCCCCGGCGAAATGTTTATCAAGAACGGCGAGATCGAGCTCAATGCCGGCCGCAAGACGGTGACGCTCACCGTCGCCAACTCGGGCGATCGTCCAATCCAGGTCGGCTCGCACTATCATTTCTTCGAGACCAACCCGGCGCTGAAATTCGACCGCAAGAAGGCGCGCGGCATGCGGCTCGATATCGCGGCCGGCACCGCGGTGCGGTTCGAGCCGGGGCAAACGCGCGACGTGCAGCTCGTCGCGCTCGCCGGCAAGCGAGTCGTATATGGCTTCCGCGGCGACGTGATGGGGAAGCTGTGAGCTTTCTTGATGTGATTGCGGTCGTTCTCCCCCGCGAGTGGGAAGGAAATACTTCCGTCGATGGAGCGCAATGATGTCCGTAAAAATAAAACGTTCCGTCTATGCCGACATGTTCGGACCCACCACCGGCGATCGGGTGCGACTGGCCGATACCGACCTCATCATCGAGGTCGAGAAGGATTTCACCGTTTACGGCGAGGAGGTGAAGTTCGGCGGCGGCAAGGTGATCCGTGACGGCATGGGTCAGTCCCAGGTCACCAACAAGCAGGGCGCGGCCGATACCGTTATCACCAATGCGCTGATCGTCGATCATTGGGGGATCGTGAAGGCCGATGTCGCCATCAAGGAAGGCTATATCAGCGCCATCGGCAAGGCCGGCAATCCCGATATCCAGCCCGGCGTCACCATCGTCATCGGCCCCGGCACCGACGTCATTGCGGGTGAGGGGAAAATCCTCACCGCGGGCGGGTTCGACAGCCACATCCATTTCATCTGTCCGCAGCAGATCGAACACGCGCTGATGTCCGGCGTCACCTCGATGCTGGGGGGCGGCACCGGCCCCTCGCACGGCACCTTCGCAACGACCTGCACGCCCGGGCCCTGGCACATGGCGCGGATGATCCAGTCGTTCGATGCGTTTCCGGTCAATTTGGGCATTTCGGGCAAGGGCAACGCATCGCGCCCGGCATCGCTGGTGGAGATGATCAACGCGGGCGCATGTGCGCTCAAGCTGCACGAGGATTGGGGCACCACGCCCGCGGCGATCGACAATTGTCTTTCGGTTGCCGACGATCACGACATCCAGGTGATGATTCATTCCGACACGCTCAACGAGTCCGGCTTTGTCGAGGATACCGTAAAGGCATTCAAGGGCCGCACCATTCACGCCTTCCACACCGAAGGCGCCGGCGGCGGACACGCGCCCGACATCATCAAAATCGCCGGCCTGAAAAACGTTCTGCCTTCCTCGACCAATCCGACCCGGCCGTTCACCCGCAACACCATCGACGAGCATCTGGACATGCTGATGGTGTGCCACCACCTCGATCCCTCGATCGCCGAGGATCTCGCTTTCGCCGAAAGCCGTATCCGCAAGGAGACCATCGCGGCGGAAGACATCCTGCACGACCTCGGCGCGCTCTCGATGATGTCCTCGGATTCGCAAGCCATGGGCCGGCTCGGCGAAGTCATCATCCGGACCTGGCAAACCGCCGACAAGATGAAGAAGCAGCGCGGCTCGCTGCCGCAGGACAAGGGCAACAACGACAATTTCCGCGTCAAGCGCTACATCGCGAAATACACCATCAACCCCGCGATCGCGCATGGCGTATCGAAGCTGATCGGCTCGGTGGAAAAGGGCAAGCTCGCCGATCTGGTGCTGTGGTCGCCGGCCTTCTTTGGTGTGAAGCCCGATTGCATCATCAAGGGCGGCTCCATCGTCGCGGCGCCAATGGGCGATCCGAACGCCTCGATCCCGACCCCGCAGCCCGTGCACTACCAGCCGATGTTCGCGGCCTTCGGCAAGTCGCTGACAGCCTCATCGGTGGTGTTTTCCTCGAAGGCGGCGGTGTCTTCGGGACTGGCGAAGAGGCTCGGCATCGGCAAGAAGCTCTACCCGGTCCAAAATACCCGCGGCGGCATCTCCAAGAAGAGCATGATCCATAACGGCGCCACGCCCAAAATCGAGGTCGATCCCGAGACCTATGAGGTCCGCGCCGACGGCGAATTGCTGACCTGCGCGCCCGCCGAGGTGCTGCCCATGGCGCAGCGCTATTTCATGTTCTAAGCTTGCTCCCGGTAGTTCAAGCCAGAACCTGAGACCGGGAGGATTCCGTGATTTACGTTGTTGCCACACTGACCGTGAAACCTGAAACGCGCGCCGAATTCATTGCCGGCGCGACCGCCTGCATCAAGGAAACCCGCAAGGAGGCCGGCAATATTGCCTACGACCTGCATGAAAGTGTCACCGATCCGACCAAGATGGTGTTCGTCGAGCAATGGGAAAACGCCGAGGCGCTGGTTCCGCACCGGGGCACCGAACACATGAAGGCCTTCGGCCGCATCGCCGTGAAATGCATGTCCGCGCCGCCAAAAATCGAGGTCATTACGCCCGCGAAGGTCGACGTCCGTTAATCAGGAAAAGAACCGGAAAGGCACATCCATGATCTATGTCGTCGCCACTTCTCACGTAAAGCCGGAATCGCGGGATGCGTTCATCAAGGGCGCCAAGGAATGCATCGCGGTCACCCGGAAGGAAAAGGGCTGTATCGGCTATGAGAGCCACACCAGCATCAACGATCCCAACCTCTTCGTGGTGGTCGAGCGCTGGGAGACCCACGAGGACCTCAATGCGCATGGCCGCGCGCCGCATATGAAAACCTGGCGCGAATATTCCGCGCCGCTGAAGCTATCGCCGACCGTGATCGAGATCATCAGCGACGGCAAGGTCGAGAAGCTGTGAGCATTTTCTCATGATCCGCGCGACGCAGGTCCGCGCCCACTATCGCTGGACGCAGGCGCCGGCCGACACCGTCGTTCTCGGTTTCGACGATCGCCACCGGCGGCGGATGGCGATGACCGGCACGCGCGGGCTTGAGTTTCTACTCGATCTTGAAAATGCAACCGTGCTGCGAGGCGGCGACGCGCTGGTGCTCGACGACGGCCGGCTGATCGAAGTGGTTGCGGCACCGGAGGCTCTGGCCGAGATCCGGGGCGCCGACCCGCAGCAGCTGGTTCGGATCTCCTGGCATCTCGGCAACCGTCATCTGCCGACGCAGATTACGACGAGGGGTCTGCGCATAAGACGCGATCACGTCATCGAGGCGATGGTCAAGGGGCTCGGCGCGCGCATCATCGAAATCGAGGCGCCGTTCGATCCCGAAGGCGGCGCCTATGCCGGCGGGAGCCATGCGCACGCCCCGGAAGGCGACCCGCACGACGATGCCGCGCATCACGATCATGGCGACCATCATTACCATGATGAGCATTGCGACCACGACCATCATCACGGCCATTCCCATGCTCATGACCACAAGTAAGGCGCCGGCCAGGCCGCGGCGGCGCGCCGCGGTGCGGGCCGCTACAACCGGCGAAGACGCCGCAGAGCCGATCGACGGCCGGAGCGGGATGAAGGAAAGCGAGGCTGCGGCGCTATACCGGCTGATGACCTGGCTATCGCCATCTTTTCCCGTCGGTGCATTCTCCTATTCGAGCGGCATCGAGTGGGCTGTAGAAGCCGGCGATATCGTTGACGCCGCATCCTTGCGGGATTGGCTTGCCTCGATGCTCGCGGACGGGCCGGGATTTTGTGACGGGGTGTTTCTTGCGCACGCGCATCGGGCAGCGTCGTCACGCGACGCGGCGGAATTGCGGGACGTCGCCGAGCTTGCGGCTGCCTTCGTGCCTTCGCGCGAACGCCAACTTGAAACCTCGGCGCAAGGCCGCGCATTCATCGATATCGCGCGCGCTGCCTGGAATTGCGATGGCCTTGAGTCAATGATTTCGCATTGCGGCGGAGCCGTCGTCTATCCCGTCGCGGTTGGTCTGGTCAGCGCGGCGCATGCGATTCCCCTCGCGCCGACGATGCATGCGTTCTTTCACGCGCTGACCTCGAACTGGATATCCGCCGGCGCGCGCCTCGTTCCTCTGGGTCAAACCGATAGCCAGCGCGCGCTCGCCTTGCTGGAGCCGGTCGTCGTTTCGACCGCGAAACGGGCGCTGGATGTATCACTCGACGATCTCGGCAGCGCGACGTTCCGTGCCGACCTCGCCAGCATGCGGCACGAGACGCAATACACCAGGTTGTTTCGGTCATGATGAGGCGGCGCGCTCCACCCATCAATGCGTCGCTCGTGCGAACGCAGGGGTCGATGCTCCCTGTCCTTTCGTGCGGCCCCGTGGGCAGAGGCCTTTTTTCCATTTCGAGTGCCGGTGGCTATGGGTCCCTGCGTGGCAGGGACGACGTCAACTAGGGAATATTTTGGCATGGTGGAATCTCACGGCCCGCTTCGTGTCGGTATCGGTGGCCCCGTCGGATCGGGAAAGACCGCGCTGATGGACTTGCTCTGCAAGGCGATGCGGGAGCGCTACGACATCGCCGCGATCACCAACGACATCTATACCAAATGGGATGCGGAATTTCTGGTGCGCTCGGGGTCGCTGACCCCGGATCGCATCGCCGGCGTCGAGACTGGCGGCTGCCCGCATACGGCGATACGCGAGGACGCCTCGATGAATCTCGCCGCGGTCGCCGACATGCGCGCGAAGTTTCCCGATCTCGATCTGGTGCTGATCGAATCCGGCGGGGACAATCTCGCCGCCACCTTCTCGCCGGAACTGGCCGATCTGACGATCTACGTGATCGACGTCGCGGCGGGCGACAAGATTCCTTCCAAGGGAGGCCCCGGCATTACCCGATCGGATCTTCTCGTCATCAACAAGATCGATCTCGCGCCGCATGTCGGCGCATCGCTCGAAAAAATGGATATTGATGCCAGGCGGATGCGTGGCGCCCGGCCATTTGTCATGACCAACCTCAGGAAGAGCGAAGGCCTGGACCGCATTGTCGGTTTTATCGAGGCCAAGGGCGGTCTCAATCCGCCGGAACAAGCCAAAGCGGGCTGAATAGTTTCGTTAACGCTGTTGGCCCGCCTGCTCTGACGTTAACATTTATGGCCGATCAACCCTGATCTCAGGCGAAGCAAGAAACTTTTCATTCTTGCCGGAACAAAATCCATCCTCCGCGATTAACACTCCTTGGTCTTTGCCAAGACAGCACGCATGGCAACCATAGTAGTCCTTGTTCTAGTCCGCCTCGCCAACCGTAGTTGCGTACTTATGACCGCTCCTCCATTATGTCAGACGGCTGACTCTCATTATGTGTCGGCTTGTTGCCGCCCTGGCGGACGGCAGATGGTTCTATTTCTTCGCCAACTTCTCATTTTTTGAGTACGCGAGTGGTTCGGCTCGGCTTCATCATCGGTCTTATCGCGCTCATCGGAGTTCTGCTCTCCGGTTTGGCGGCCTATCGCGTCCATGATCAGGAGTTGACGGTTGACGGGATCGCGTTGGCGCGCGCGATCGACGTTCATGCCAGTCTGGTTCAGGACCGGCTCACCGAGCGCGAACTGCTCGCCCGCGTCGCCTCGGGCCTGTTCCGTGCGCCGTCGGTAATAAAGGCCAACATGCTGCAGCCGCTGCGGTCCTCGATTTATGCCTTCAAGACCGATTTCGTTGTCGCGAACTGGATCGCGCGGCTCCAGCCGGGCGAACTGGACGCGGCGCGTGCCGAACTGGCGAGCGCAGGATTTTCCAACCCCACGATCCGCGGTTTCGACGATCAGCCTTTGGATACGCGATCTCTCGACAAGCCGATCGATGTCTTGATGGACGTCGAACCCCGGAACGCGGAGACGATGGCCTTTCCGGGCCGTTCCTTTGATCAGCAGCCGGTTTTGGGAGCGATGCTGGCGCGGGCCATGGCCGCCGGCAAGCCGGTGGCATCCGATCCAATTCCACTGCTGCGCCCGGATGGGCCTGTCGGCCTCGTTCTGGCCGCGCCCGTGCTGCAGGAGGGTGATTCCTCGCCGGCGGGCTTCGTGACATTTTCCTATGAGTTGGCGCCGCTGATGCTGGCGAATGACGATCTCTCGCTGTTTTCGGTGGTGCTGAAAGATCCGCGCAGCGCCGAAGGCGAGTTGATCGCGGATCATCAGGGCATCGTCACATCCAGGGCGGCCTCACCGGAAGGGCCCACACCGTCGATGACGAGGACGGTGACGTTCGGAGGCCGCGACTGGTCGCTCGGTTACTACGCCAAAACCAACGCGGGGATGCGCGCCCAGCAGACGGCGGCGATCGTGGCCGCCATCGGCCTTGCGCTGACCAGTATCGTCTGCGGGCTCTTCGGATACGTGGCCTACAATAATTTGCGGCTCAGCCGCGAAATCCAGGTGCGGATCGGATTCGAACGCCGATTGACCGCGGTGATCGATGAACTCAATCACCGGGTAAAGAACATCCTTGCTGTAATTCAGTCGATCGTGACGCGCACGCTGCGCCATGGGTCGGATATCGATAACGCCCGCGAACTGCTGATCGGTCGCATCCATGCGATGTCCAATGTGGTCTCGCTGTTGAGCGAAAGCCAGTGGCAGGGCGTGAAACTGAAAGGGTTGTTCGAGGCGCGCGCAATTCCTCACGCCGAACGCATCGCGGTGAGCGGTCCCGATATCGCCGTGAGCGCGCGTGCCGCCCAAAGTCTCTCGCTGCTGTTCTTCGAGCTGGCGTCGCATTCCGACGAGGGACTTTCGCTGGTCGGCAAGCATCCTCATATCGTCGCGCATTGGGAAGTGGACGGAAAAGACCCCGACACCACGTTTCATTTTCGCTGGGAAGAATTCAACACCAGTGCGGCGACACGGAGGGAAGACAGCGATTTCGGCTTGATCCTGCTCGATCGCGTCGCGCCGGAGGCGCTTGGCGGCGTATCGAAGCGATATTTTACCGATGTGAGTTACGTCTACGAACTTACCGCTCCGATGGAGACCGTTGTCGACTTGACCGAGAGAGACCGGACCGAGCAATTGTCGGCAATGCCGAAGCCGGCCCGCTAAATTAGAAAGCCCCTCTTACCAAGGGGGTTTCGCGCCAGCGCGCCGCACGTCCTGGAATGACAAGTTCCAAGCTGATCCGTAAGTGCTAACCGCCGCTGCCGCCGATCACGGCGCGCACCGTTTCGTCGGGACCGAAATCATCGGCGCCATCGACATAGAGTAGCGCGCTGAGTTTCGATCGCGCCCGGTTGACTCGACTCTTGATGGTGCCGACCGCGCAGCCGCAGATTGCCGCCGCGTCTTCGTACGAGAAGCCGGAGGCGCCGACCAGAATCAGCGCTTCGCGCTGGTCCTGCGGAAGTTTGTCGAGCGCGGCGCGGAATTCCTCGAACTCCAGATGCGCCTGTTGCGCCGGCTGGGTCTTCAGCGTCTTGGCATAGCTGCCATCGGCATCCTCCACCTCTCGCCTCCGCTTGCGATAATCCGAGCGGAACAAGTTGCGCAGGATTGTGAACAGCCACGCCGGCAGGTTCGAGCCGGGCTGGAACGAGTCGATGTTGGCGATCGCACGGAGCAGTGTTTCCTGCACCAGGTCGTCGGCGCGGTCGCCGTTGCCGCTGAGCGAGATCGCGAACGCGCGCAGGCTGGGCACCGACGCCAGGATGTCGTCGCGAAGCGAATCTGTGAGAGGCATTAGTCCCTCCCGTCGTTTTTGATTGTTTGATCGCCCCTGTTGTCCAATTGGGGATCAGACTGGGGTACATCAAGCTTCCGGATCAATTCTGCGAAGCGGTCCGGTACCCCCTGCCGCACGACGTCGTCGTACATGGCGCGCAGTTGGTGGCCGATTCTCGACTGAATCTCGGCATTGAGGCCGCCCTGCCTGCCTGGTGCGGGACTCTTGCCGGCTTGAGACTTTACATCCTTCATGACCTGTTCCACGCTTCCCCGAGAGTTAAGTCCCTGTAGCTCAATAATTATCCTTGGATTCCGAGGCCTTCCGCAGGGGGCTAATTCCAAGTCAGCTGAAAAGTTCCGGCGCCGGGGAACTTTTATCGGGCTGGGGCGTAATCAGGCACATCTTTCGGGGAACCGGGTCACCCCCCTGTGATACTTTGACCCAGGACAGGATGGAGTGGGGATGACCCGATCACAGCTCGTTGCCGAACATTTACCGTTGTTGCGGCGCTACGCCCGTGCATTGACGGGAAACCAGGCGTCGGGCGACGCATATGTAGGGGCCATGCTTGAAGCCCTTCTTCAGGACCCCTCGCTGCTCGATGAACGGCACGGACCCCGCGCCGGGCTTTTCCGGCTGTTTACCCAAATCTGGAACTCGGTCTCGCTCAACAGCGATTCCTCCACCCTGCCGCTGCCGTCGGAGCGCCGGCTTTCGAATATCACTCCCTTGCCGCGCCAGGCCTTCCTGCTGCTGTCGCTGGAGGGCTTTTCCGAGGAGGAGGTAGCCTACATTCTCGCAACCGACGTGGCGGAGACCCGCAGGCTCGCCGACGCCGCGGGGCGGGAAATGGCCGCGGAGATCGCTACCGATGTGCTGATCATCGAGGACGAGACCTTCATCGCGATGGATCTCGAAAGCCTGGTGAAAAGCCTCGGTCACAACGTGATCGGCGTCGCCCGCACCCATTCCGACGCCGTTGCGCTGGCAAAGAACAAGAAACCGGGCCTGATCCTGGCCGACATCCAGCTTGCCGACGGCAGTTCCGGTCTCGACGCCGTCAACGAGCTGTTGCGGTTGTTCGAGGTCCCCGTGGTGTTCATCACCGCCTACCCCGAGCGCTTCCTGACCGGCGAGCGCCCTGAACCGGCGTTCCTGATCTCGAAGCCGTTCCAGCCCGCGATGGTTTCGGCCGTCGCCAGCCAGGCGCTGTTCTTCCAGCGCAATTCGCGCAACCGCGCGCCGAGGGCGGCCGCTTCCTGATCCCGGTCGCTACTGCATCGAGATGAAATGACTTCGGCGCGCTCCACGGCGCGCCGGGGCTGGCGGTCGCAACCGTCTGCCGTGCACAGCAGAGCCGATGCGCAAACGCATCCAAATTCCCTTGATCCAGCGCAACGTCCGTTCGCAGTTGATCGGCGATATTTTATTTCCTTCGCCGATTTATGAGCGAAAGGGATTTGATGATGTGGCCGCCAAATCTCGCTCGCGTTCCGTCGCCGGCCACTTCGCTTCATGGGAACACGCCCCGCTGGTCCATTGAGTGCATGACGGGATTAATCCGCCGAGAAAAAAGCAGGGCGCGACCGGCATCACCACGGTCGCGCCCTACATCGCCGGTCAATGGGGCAGGGGGGATAACCGGCTGCCGAAAAGACGCACAGGCCCCCGGAGTCGTTCCCGCCGTCTCCAATTTTTTTAGCACACGGTTAAGTGATAGCCGGCTTCCAGAACCCGCCGGTTCCCCTGGCGTTATGTCCTTGATCGCCATGGGGCGAGGGACGAACAACATGTCAAAGCTTGCAACTGGGATTTTCGCAGCGATCGGCGTTTCGCTGACGGTGGGCGCCGCACAGTTTGCATCGGGTCGCGACCTCATCTCAGGCGCGCAGAATGAATTGGAGACGCCCGCGGCCGCGATCAATCGCGCAGCCAAGACGGATCGCGCCACTGGCGTGGCAGGACCGGCAGCGCAGACGCGGACGATCTCGTTTCGGCTGGATAGTCTTTCCGATACCTCGATCCTTGTCCGCCTGCCGGTGGTCAAGGAAAGCCGCATGGAGACAGGCAGCAGCTCCTCCGCTCCTTCATTGACGAGGTCCGGGGAGCGGAAGGCAACGGTAGCGTGCGAGCCGGTTGTCAGCGTATTGACCGAAGTCGCAAAACAGCTTGAACCGGGCCGCTGTGTCACCTGAAGCACCGGAATTGAAATCATTCCGCCGGTGTTTCGTCGCCGGCGTGATTGCGGCTTGCCAGAAATCCCAGCGCCAATCCGCCCACGGCCAGAATCGGGATCAGTTTCTTGATGCCGATTGCGCGGATCACCTGGATGCCGGCCGCAACCAGCATCGGATCGGCAAGTGCGCTATGCGCGGCTGATTTCGCGGATTCCGCCGCGCGGGCCTTGACCTGATTTTTGCGCACCATATAGCAGCCGGCCGCGATCATCGTGACGACAAAAAACACCGCGGCGCCGGTCAGGCAGGCTTCAATCAGCCCATATTGCTGAAGTACGAAGACGAAGGCCGCGGCGCATAGAAACGATGTGGTAATGAACAAGGCCAAAGCTACCGCGGCCGCCAGCGATGTCAGCCGAAGCGCGGTGCCGGTAGAGGCCTTGAAGTCATCGATCATGCGCGCGAACATCTGAAAGCCTCGTTCAAGATAATGCGACAAAAGAACTGACGGCGCATTCGCGCCGCCATTCGAATTAAAGAACTGATTCCGGCGGCCAGCGCGAACCCCGGCATCCGTCGTTAACGGCGCCACGTCACGCCGATCAGGAAGCCGAGGCCAAGCGCCAGGCCCACGGTCGCCAGCGGGCGCTGCTGGATGACGTCTTCCAGCGTTTCTTCGATCGAATAGGCTGCATCCTGCGCCGCATCCATGACGGCGCTTCCGCGCTCCGACATATCGTCCACCGCCGAATCGACATTGGCGCGCGCTTGCTTGTAGCCGCGGCGCGCCTGCTTTTTGGCGGTACCGGCGAATGAGTTGAGCGCGTCGGTGATTTGGTCCGTCAGGGCTGAGATATCGTTCTTCACGGCTGCTACATCCTTTTCGAGGCGTTCATAGGTCGCTTTATCCTTGAGATTTTTCATTCCGATTTCGCCATCCGTACTCGACATCAAAGGCTCCGGGGATATTGAAGTTCCGTATCCGGACAAACGTTTTGCCTTGCTGGAAGTTCCCTTTCGTGAAACCCGATCAGTCCTGCGGCAGCTGCGGCGAGTCGTCCGGCATAAGATGGTCCTTCAGAATGAGGGCCACGATCAAAAGCGGCGAAGACAGAAAACCACCCATTGGTCCCCACAGCCATGTCCAGAAGGCGAGAGCGATGAACACCGCGAGCGCGTTCAGCTCGAGCCGGCGGCCGATGATGGCAGGTGTAACAAAATGGCCTTCAAGGAACGTAAGCCCGACAAAAGCCAGCGGGGCGATCAGGCCAGCTCCCAGTGTGGAGAATGCGATCACCCCAACTACCGTCAGGATCACGAACATCGCGACCGGGCCGATGATGGGAAAGAAGTTCAGGGTCGCGGCCAACGCTCCAAGCCCGGCCGGATTGGGCATGCCGGTAACCGCGCAGATGATGCCGGTAGCCGCGCCGACGCCGAGATTGATCATCGTGACGGTGAGCAGATAGCCGCCAAGATGCCCTTCAATTTCGTTCAGAATCCGCAAGGTACGCAGCCGCGAGGCATGATCGGCGAACGTCATGATCAGCGCGCGGCGCAGGTCTTTCCAGCTTGCGATGAACAAGACCAGCGTCGCAAAGAACAGCAGAAACTCGGTAAAGGTCGGCGACAAAAATTCGACTGCAGGCTGGACCCAGTCGAATTTCGGCATCTGGAACGGCGCGGTTGAGAATGCGTCGGATCCCCCCACCATGCTCTGGAGTTGTTGCCAGAGCGCCAGCGGCCGATCGAACACATGCAGTTTATCCCGGAGCAGCGATCCCAGCTCCGGCAGGCGCGTGCTCCATTCCATCAGGGGGGAAGAGATCAGGCCGACGATGAAGGCGACGCCGGCGCCAACCGCGCCGACGATCAGAACCGCCGAAACGGCCCGGGGAATTCGATGCCGTTCAAGTAATCCCGCGGCCGGCGACAACATGGTGCCGACCACGAAGGCCGTCACCACCGGGAGAAAGAATGCCTTGGCGGCATAGAGAACGGCGACGACGGTGATGAGCAGGAGTGCGACCAGCGCGAAGGCAACCACCTCCGCGCGCCTGATAATCGGCGGTAGTTCGCTTGTGCTGTCGGGCAACGGCGCCCCATCCGATTCCCTGGGAAGCGCACGTTCATTGGGAAGGACACGCAACTGGCTTTCCCCCGCGCGGCGGTGAATGTGGCTGGCGAGCCGCGAAGTCGCTGCGAACCGGGTTCTGACCGCGATAACCCGCGCGGTCTGCAAAAGTTCCATCGCGGAAATGTGAGGGAAGGTCGGATTGACGGGATCGGTCGCTTTCCGAGTTGCAGCGGAACCGCGGAGCCTCGGTCGCGTTTGTCGTGTGGAGCATCAACATGATGCGCATCGCATTGGGGCAGATCATGGCAAATACATTCGCAGGCAATCGCAAGCTATCGCTGCGCGCGACCGGCGCGCTGGCTTTTGGTGCGGCATTGATACTGTCGCCCATACTCCTCCCGAGCGAGGCGAGCGCGCAGGCTCTGGGCTACGCATCCGCCCCGCAAAGCCTGTTTCCGACGGACAATACGATGCTCGCGCCGGCCGGGGCCGCGTTGACAGATGAAGGCGATGGAAGCGGGAGCATGGTGCCGGAGCGGCTGCGGCGCGCCATTGTCGCTTTTGACACCCGCGAAGTGCCGGGCACGGTGATCATCGATACCGGCAACACCGCGTTATACTACGTGCTTGGTCAAGGCCGGGCCGTTCGCTATGGGGTCGGCGTCGGCCGCGAGGGCTTCACCTGGTCCGGCGTCCAAACCATCACCCGCAAAGCGGAATGGCCGGATTGGCATCCGCCGGCGCAGATGATCGCGCGCCAGCCTTATCTGCCACGCTTCGTGGCAGGCGGACCCGGCAATCCGCTGGGCGCGCGCGCCATGTATCTCGGCTCCAGCGAATATCGCATTCACGGCACCAACGATCCCTCGACGATCGGGAAGTTTGTTTCCAGCGGCTGCATCCGCCTGACCAATGAAGACGTCGCCGACCTGTTCAGCCGTGTCGATGTCGGCACCAGGGTCGTGGTGCTGCCGAAGAACTCCCCGCACCTTGAAGCAGGCTCTGCGATCACCGTTCGTTCGACGACGGCGCGGTCGCGTCCTGGCGTGACGACGTTGCCCTCGGGCCGCCAGGCAATGAACCTTTCAACACCGTCGCTGTACTAACGGCAACCTCGTCCGGGAAGCGAACATGTTCACGAAATCAGGCAGGCAGGTGGCGCTGGGTGGAGCAGCCGCATTGTGCGTACTGGCGTTGACTCCCGCCGCGCGAGCCGAAGACTTCCTCTCGGCGCTGTTCGGCGCCTTCGTGGGTGGCCGCTCGCATGCGCCTTCGATCCCGTTACCGTTCGCAAACGAGGGCAATTTCATCGCGCCGGACAATGACGCGCCACGGCCGCGCGCCGGCTATTACGGCGGCGCTCAAGCCTATTGCGTGCGCACATGCGACGGGCGTTATTTCCCGATATCGGCAACTGACACGCAAAGCCGCGCAGCCTCGTGCAACAGTTTTTGCCCCGCGAGCGAAACCAAAGTGGTCTACGGCAGCAATATCGAAAATGCCGCGACCGAGAATGGAAAGTTTTATTCCGAACTGCCGAATGCGTTTCGCTATCGCAACGAGTTGGTCGCGGGATGCACCTGCAACGGCAAGGACCAGATCGGTCTCGCGCCGGTTGGAATCGAGAACGACCCTACGCTTCGCAGGGGTGACATTGTCGCAGGTGCGGATGGGTTGATGGTCACAGGCCGTGGCGCCGACAAACGCGGCGCGTCGCTGAATTTCTCACCCGCCTCGGAAAAGCTACGTTCGCGTTACCAGCGGGTGCCGGTGGTCGCGGCGGAGTGACGGGCCAACGTCGATATTATTGCATCGTGGATTGGATCTGCAGGCGAAGTTCCTTGCATGGAACCCGGGCACCCGTCGCGCGTTGAGGCGAGACTAATATCGTTTTCCGTGATGACGAAGGGTGGTTCCGGTGCTCATAAGTGTACTCATTACATTTCTCGTGGTTATTCTCGTCCTTTATCTGATCAACCTGCTGCCGCTCGATGGCCGGGCCAAGCAAATCGCGCGGGTGGTCGTGATCATCCTCGGCGTGATTTCACTATTGAAATACATCGCTGTTTTCTGAAGCCGTTGCGAACGGCCGCAGCAAAAAACCCCGGGGAAAACCGGGGTTTTTTCGTGGCGGAGCTAAAACTACTTTAGCGTCTTGAACCAGTCGTCCACGTCCTTGTGGATCTGATCCTTGGCAAAGCCGTAGCGTTGCTGCAGTTTGCCTTCGAGCTGCTCGCGGCGACCCTCGATCACGTTGAGATCGTCGTCGGTGAGTTTGCCCCACTTTTCCTTCGCGGAACCCTTGAACTGCTTCCAGTTGCCTTCAACCCTGTTCCAATCCATCGTCATCTCCTCTTGAGTTGAGATGGGCTTTTAACGGACGGGCAATTCAAACGTTCCAGTTTCCCTGGATCAACCGGCCGCCTTGGCTTCCCTGCGCCGCGCCGTCAGGATGAATTCGGTGTAGCCGTTCGGCTGTTCGCGCCCCTTGAAGATGAGATCGCAGGCCGCCTTGAAGGCGACGCCATCGAAACCGGGCGCCATCGGCCGGTAGAGCGGATCGCCCTTGTTCTGTCCGTCCACCACGATCGCCATCCGCTTGAGCGATTTCATCACCTGGTCCCTGGTGATGACGCCCTGATGCAGCCAGTTCGCCAGATGCTGGCTTGAAATACGCAGCGTGGCGCGATCTTCCATCAAGCCGACGTCGTGGATGTCGGGCACCTTGGAGCAGCCGACACCCTGATCGATCCAGCGCACCACATAGCCGAGGATACCCTGGCAGTTGTTGTCGATTTCCTGCTTCACATCGTCGGGCGCCCAGTTCGATTGCGACACCGGGATGGTGAGGATGTCGGACATTTTGGCGCGGGGGCCGCCCTTGGCCAGTTCCTGCTGGCGCGCACGCACGTTGACCTGATGATAATGCAGCGCATGCAGCGTCGCGGCGGTCGGCGAAGGCACCCAAGCGGTCGTTGCGCCGGCTTGCGGGTGCGCGATCTTCTGCGCCAGCATGTCCGCCATCTTGTCAGGCGCGGCCCACATGCCCTTGCCGATCTGGGCATGACCGGGCAGGCCGTCGATCAGGCCGACATCGACGTTCCAGTCTTCATAGGCCTTGATCCAGGGCTGGGCCTTCATGTCGTTCTTGCGGATCATCGGGCCCGCTTCCATCGAGGTATGGATCTCGTCGCCGGTACGGTCGAGGAAGCCGGTGTTGATGAATACGATGCGCTGCGAGGCGTTCTGGATGCAGGCCTTGAGATTGACCGTCGTGCGGCGCTCCTCGTCCATGATGCCGACTTTCAGGGTGTTGGCAGGCAACGACAGCATCTTCTCGACCCGGGCGAACAGCTCGCAGGTCAACGCGACCTCGTCAGGGCCGTGCATCTTCGGTTTCACGATGTAAACCGAGCCGGTGCGGCTGTTGCGTGTTTTCGAGAAGCCCTTGAGGTCGTGGATCGCGAGCAGGCCCGCGACGGCGGCGTCGAGAATCCCTTCCGGAATTTCGGCTCCGGTCGAGTCGAGCACGGCGTCGGTGAACATGTGATGGCCGACATTGCGCATCAACAGCAGGCTGCGGCCATGCAGCTTGAGTTCCTTGCCGTCCGGCGTCTTGTAGACGCGGTCGGGGTTGAGCGCGCGCTTGAGGGTTTTGCCGCCCTTCTCGAAGTCGGCCGACAACGTGCCGTTCATCAGGCCGAGTGTGTTGCGATAGATCAGCACCTTGTCTTCGGCATCGACCGCCGCGACGCTGTCTTCCATGTCGAGAATGGTACTGACCGCCGATTCCAGAATCATGTCGGCAACACCGGCCGGATCATCCTTGCCGATCATGTGGCCCCGATCGATCCTGATCTCGACATGCATTCCGTTGTTGACCAGCAGGATCGCGGTCGGAGCGGCCGCATCGCCCTGATAGCCGGAAAATTGCTGGTTCGATTTCAGCGCGGTGGCGTTGCCGCTCTTCAGTTTAACGGCGAGCTGGCCGGCGATGACGCTGTAGGAGGTCACATCGGTGTGGCTTCCGGTCGCCAGCGGCACGGCAGAATCGAGAAAGGCCTTGGCTTTCGCGATGACCTTGTCGCCTCTCACCTTGTTGTAGCCCTTGCCGCCCTTGCCGCCTTCGCCGGCCTCGTGCGGTATCGCATCGGTGCCATAAAGAGCATCGTAAAGACTGCCCCAGCGCGCATTGGCGGCGTTCAGGGCGTAGCGCGCATTGGTAAGGGGCACGACCAGCTGAGGTCCGCAAATTTTTCCGATCTCTTCGTCGACATTTGATGTCTCGACCTTCTGGGTGGCCGGCTCCGGCAGCAGATAGCCGATCTCCCTGAGGAACGCCGTATACGCGTTCATGTCGAATGGCTTGCCCTTGTTGGCGCGGTGCCAGTCGTCGATTTTTGCCTGCAAGGTGTCGCGCAACGCGAGCAGTTTGCGGTTTTTTGGTCCAAGGTCCTTGATGACGGCGGCAAGCCCCTCCCAGAACGCGTCGGGGGCTATCCCGGTCTTGGGGGTGGCTTCCTTGGCGATAAAATCGAACAAGACAGGAGCGATCTTCAGTCCGTGGGCATCGATACGATTCATTATTGAGAACTCTCGCAAGAAGCGGCGGTTATAGGCTGTTTCGGGGCAAGAACGTTGTTTTCGGGCACAAACAAAGAGCGCCGCGAGGGCGGCGTTCAAAGCTCTTTTAGCGCCAAAGTCGGGGGCCTGAGAAGGCTTTTCATAGGCCCGGATTGCGCAAACAATGGCCGTCCGAAGGCTCAGATATTGGCCGCGAGGTCGACCAGTTCGTCGAACAGAACTCCGGTCGTCGCCAGCATGCGTTCGATCTCATCGGTCGCGTCAGCGACGGAGCGCGTCGAGGTGTCGATCGTCAACTCGCTCTCGCTGGGCGGCTGGTAATCGTTGCCGATGCCGGTGAACGCATGGAGCGCGCCCGCGCGCGCCTTGGCGTAATGGCCCTTGGGATCGCGGCTCTCACACACTTCCGCAGGCGTCGCGACATAGATCTCGCGAAATGCGGCGTCGGCGATGCGGCGCGCCGCGGCGCGATCTTCCCTGGAGGGCGAAACCGCGGCGACGATGGCGATATGTCCGTTGCGCGCCAGATGGGTGGCGACTTCGGCCAGTCGGCGAATATTCTCGGTGCGATGCTGCGCGGAGAAGCCGAGATCGCCATTGAGGCCGGCGCGCAACGTATCGCCGTCGAGCAGGATCGGCGAGCCGCCATTGCTGAACAGCCTGCGTTCCAGGGCCCGCGCCAGCGTCGATTTTCCGGAACCCGGCAATCCCGTCAGCCAGATCACCGCGCCGCCGTGACGATAGCGTGCCGAGCGTTCGTCGGGGCGCAACGCGGATTCCACGGGCACGATATCGATGGGAATGGCGCGCTGCCCTGCATCGACCGACAGCACCAGGCCGCCGCCGGCAATGCGGCCATTGACTTCGATAACCAGGCGTCCGGTGCGCGGATTGTCGGTATAGGAATCGGCGGCGAGCGGATGCGCCAGCGAGATGTCGATCTCGCCGACATGGTTGCGCGCGATTGATTTCGTCTCCACGCTCGACAGTTCGCCGGGATCGACGGCCTTCTCGATCGCGACCACGGTGGCGCGGGTTTCCCGCGTGCCGAGGCGCACCAATATGGAGGCGCCCGTCGCCAGCGCCTTGTCGTGCAGCCAGAAAATGCGCGCGCGAATCCGCCGGGTATCGCGCGGACTGGTTCCGACGTGCGAAATTACGTCGCCGCGTTCGATGAACAGTTCGCGATCAAGCGTAATGCCCACCGATCTACCGGCGGTTTGGCTGCCCTTGACGGGAGTAGCCGGCCAACCCTCGACGGTCCTGATCTTCGCAATCTTGCCAGCGGGCATGATCACGATCTCGTCTCCGACGCTGAGCCTGCCGGATTCGATGCGGCCCGAGACAATGCGGCGGTCGTCGAATTTGTAGATCGCCTGCACCGGCAGCCGCAGCGCAAGCTGCTCCGGCGGCCGGGCGGGCTCAAGCGCGTCGAGCGCTTCCACCACGGTCGGTCCATTGTACCAGCCGATCCGCGGTGTACGCTCCGCGACGCCGTCGCCGTCTCGCGCCGAAATCGGAATTACCGCCGTCGGCTTGACGCCAAGGCCGACGAGATGCGCGGAAATCTCGTTGCTGATTTCCTCGAATCGCGTCGCGCTGAAATCGACCCGATCCATCTTGTTGACGACAACGGCGACCTGTTTGACGCCAAGAAGATGCAGAAGATAGCCGTGGCGCCGGGTCTGGTCGCGCACGCCTTCCAGCGCGTCGATGATCAGAAGCGCGCCGTCCGCTTGCGAAGCGCCGGTGATCATGTTGCGCAGGAATTCGGCGTGACCGGGTGCGTCGATCAGCACGATGTCGCGCGACCCCGTGCGGAACCTGATCTGCGTGGTGTCGATGGTGATGCCCTGGTCGCGCTCGGTCTGCAGCGCGTCCAGCAGGAACGACCACTCGAACGGCATGCCGCGTCGCGCGCTGACCGCCCTTAGCATTTCGAGCTTGCCTTCGGGCAGGCTGCCGGTCTCGTGCAATAGCCGCCCGACCAATGTCGATTTGCCGTGATCGACGTGACCGACGATGACGATGCGAACCTGCGGACGCGTGGTGCCGTTGGGCGTCGCCGATGTCGCGGTCGGTACGATCATGTTCATCTGAGCACTCAACCTATGTCGGTTCAGAGATAGCCGGCGACACGCAGCCGCTCGAAGGCGTCTTCGGTTTCGTGGTCCAGCGCGCGCCCGGAACGTTCCGGCACTTTCGTGCCGTCGAGTTCGATCAGGATTTCCTCGATGCTTGATGCCGTCGAAGCCACGGGATTGGTGATGTCGGCGTCGCCCAGCGAGCGATAGCGCTTGCCGTGTTTGGCGAGATAAAGCGGGATGATCGGGATGTTTTCGCGCTTTGTGTAGGCCCAGATGTCGGCTTCGGTCCAATGCAGAATGGGGTGAATGCGCAAATGCGCGCCCGGGGGTGGCGAGGCGTTGAACTGGTCCCAGAATTCCGGCGGCTGATCGCGCACGTCCCATCCGCCTTCGGTGCCGCGCGGCGAGAACACACGTTCCTTGGCGCGTGTTGCCTCTTCGTCGCGGCGAATGCCGGCGATCAATCCGTCGAAACCAAATTTGGCGAGCGCAAGCTTGAGCCCTTCGGTTTTGCGCGCAGCCGATCGCGCGGCCGGCGGCAAGGTCGGATCGATCGTCTCAAGCGGCGGGCAGGATTCGATTCTGAGATCCAGCTCCCATTCCTTGCCGTAGCGATCGCGAAACGCGTACATCTCCGGAAATTTCTTGCCGGTATCGACGTGCAATGCCGGGAACGGCACGCGGCCGAAGAAAGCCTTGCGCGCCAGCCAGATCATGACGTTGGAATCTTTGCCGAGCGACCACAATAGCGCGAGCTTCTTCAACCGCGCGAAGGCCTCCCTGAAAATATAGATGCTCTGCGCCTCGAGCGCGTCGAGATGATCCATTGTGGGTTCAACGGCGCGCGCGTCGGTCGAAATTTCCCGCACCAAAGACCGTTCAGTCGTATCGGTCCAAACCAGGCGGTGTTTCGCGGAATTGTTGTTGAGAAGATGCATCTCTGGCCCTAGGCCTCCGGAGGCGAAAATTCTATAGTTGCACTGCAATAGAGAAGAAATAATTTTCTCTTTGCGGGCGTTGAACGAGACATATATAGAAAATAATTCCAGTCAACCCCACAAGTTGGGGAAGCGAGTGTCGTATGCGATTCCTCCCGGTCTTTCTCGATCTGCGAACCGGTCGCGTGCTTCTGGTCGGAGCCGGCGATCTGGCGCGGGCGAAATTGCGCCTGTTGGCCGCCGCGGGCGCGCACATTCGCTGGTACGCAACCGATGGCAATCGTGATGTGAGCGGCCTCAGTGCCGCCGATGCGACGCGGATTGAAGCTGCCGACGGCGATCCCCTGACCGCCGATCTCAGCGGAGTGATTGCAATTCTGTGCGCGGGTGCTGGCGACATCGGACCTGCGCTGTCGGAGCGGGCCAAGGCTGTCGGCCTGCCTGTCAATGTGATGGACGACCTCGCGCATTCGACCTTCATTTTTCCTGCGATCGTCGATCGCGGCGATGTGGTCGTCGCCGTCGGCACCGGCGGCGCCTCGCCGGTCGTGGCGCGCCGCGTGCGCGAGCGCATCGAAGCTGTTCTGCCGGCGCGGATCGGCGATCTCGCCGCATTCATCGGCCGCTGGCGCAAACCGGTTCACAATCGCATTCCGGATATGCCGCTGCGTCGTCGCTTCTGGGAGCGCGTGGTCGATGGCCCGATCGGTGCGCTTGTTCTCGCCGGACGGGGGAAAGAGGCAGAGGCGGCGCTGAAAGATATTCCTGATCCCGCCGCCTATGCCGGCGCGCAGGCGTCAGGCCGCGCCGAGGGCAGCGTGACGCTGGTCGGCGCAGGTCCGGGAGATCCGGACTTGCTGACGATCAAGGCGCTGCGCGCCCTGCAGGATGCCGACGTCGTGTTTTACGATGAACTGGTCTCGCCTGAAATTCTCGATCGCACGCGCCGCGATGCAGCGCGGGTCCCGGTGGGCCGCCGCGTCGGAAACCCCGGCATCGGCCAGGACGCGATCAACAAGCTCTTGATCGAGGCGGCGAAGTCGGGGCAGCGCGCGGTGCGCCTCAAGGGTGGCGATCCCTTCGTGTTCGGCCGCGGCGGCGAGGAGATCGAAGCGTTGCGCGAGGCCGGCATCGTCTATTCGGTTGTTCCGGGAATTACCGCGGGGCTTGGCGCCGCGGCGCAGTTCGAGGTGCCGCTCACATTCCGGCATGAGGCGCTGCGCATCACCTTCCTCACGGCACACAAGGCCAGGGACGCTGAAACCGTCGACTGGTCCGTTCTGACCGACGAGAAGATGACGGTCGTTGTCTACATGGGCATGACCGCGGCGCCGTCGGTTCGCGCAGGCCTGCTGGCCGCGGGACGCTCGCCGCAAACGCCGGTCGGCGTGTTCGCGCGCGCGACGCGGCCCGACGCCCAGGCGGCAGTCGGAACCCTCGATGAATTGCCCACGCTGGTAGAAAAGATCGACGGTGGCCCCGCCGTTCTCATCATCGGCGATGTGGTCGCGCACTCCGCGCCATGGCGCCAATCCAATCTCGCTCAACTGGTCTCGTATTTTCAGGTAGCTGCCGAATGACATCTCCTCTGCAACAAAAGATCAAGATAACGGGTCCGTCGGTCGTGACCGCCAATCGCACCTGGGACGGCGTGGTGATTTATCGCACCGCTTCAAATAGCTGGTCGACCGATTTGTCGGATGCCGCGATCGTCCGGGCTTCCGACGAAGCCCGCGCGCTGCTCGCCGAGTCGGTGGCCGACGATGTCGGCGCAGTCGGCGCCTATATCGCGCCGGTCGAAATCAAGGACAGCGGCAAGATCAAGCCCGGCAATCTGCGTGAACACATCCGGCTCCAGGGCGTCACCATCGGCATCCCGGTTGCGGCGTAAGGCTTTTCGGCTCATGTATGCATACGATGAAATCGACCGCACGCTCATCAACGAACGCGTCTCCGAATTTCGCGATCAGGTGAAGCGGCGCCTGTCCGGCGAGCTCACCGAGGACGAATTCAAGTCGCTGCGGCTCATGAATGGCGTCTATCTACAATTGCACGCCTATATGTTCCGGGTGGCGATCCCCTACGGCACGCTGTCGTCGGAGCAGATGCGGCGTCTCGCGCATGTGGCGCGGCGTTACGACCGCGGCTACGGCCACTTCACCACCAGGCAGAACATCCAGTTCAACTGGATCAAGCTTGCCGAATTGCCCGATGCGCTGGCCGATCTGGCCGAGGTCGGCATCCATGCGATGCAGACCAGCGGCAACTGCACGCGCAACATCACTTCCGATCAGTGGGCTGGCGTCGCGCCGGGCGAGATCGAGGATCCGCGCATCTGGGCCGAGCTGCTGCGGCAATATTCGACGTTGCACCCGGAATTTTCCTTCCTGCCGCGCAAGTTCAAATTTGCGATCACGGCATCGGAACACGATCGCGCGGCGATCAAGGTGCATGACATCGGTCTGCGCCTGCACAGGAATGCAGACGGCGAAACCGGATTCGAGGTGTTGGTCGGCGGCGGGCTCGGCCGGACGCCGTTCATCGGCAAGACCATCAAGTCGTTCGTGCCGGGCCGCGATCTCCTGAGTTACGTCGAGGCGATCCTGCGCGTGTACAATCAATACGGCCGCCGCGACAACATCTACAAGGCTCGAATCAAGATACTGGTGCATGAGCTCGGCATCGAGAAGTTTGCGCAGGAAGTCGAGGACGAGTGGCTGCAAATGCGCGACAGCGCGCTGGCGCTCGATGATGCCGTCGTCGAGGACATCCGCTCGCGCTTCACCTATCCGGTTTACGAAAAGCTGTCGCATATGCCGGAGGAGTTGAAGAAGGCGGCGCATGATCCGCATTTCGAAGCATGGCGCAGGAATTCCGTCGCGCTTCACAAGGTGCCGGGTTATTCGATCGTGACGTTGTCGCTAAAGCCGGTGGGCGGACCGCCCGGCGATGCCACTGCCGATCAGATGGATGCGATCGCCGATCTCGCCGACAAATATTCCTTCGGTGAAATTCGCGTCGGCCACGAGCAGAATCTCGCGCTGCCGCATGTCGCCCGGCGCGATCTGCCGGCGCTATGGCGGGCTCTGGACAAAATCGGCGTCGCGACGCCGAACGTCAATTTGGTCTCCGACATTATCGCCTGCCCGGGACTGGATTATTGCTCGCTCGCGAACGCGCGTTCGATTCCGATCGCGCAGGAATTGACGCGGCGCTTTGCCAATCACGACACCGCCAACCTGATCGGGCGGCTGCATATCAATATCTCCGGCTGCATCAACGCCTGCGGCCACCATCACGTCGGCCACATCGGCATTCTCGGTGTCGAGAAAAACGGCGAGGAATTCTATCAGGTTACGATCGGCGGCCGCGCCGACGAAAATGCCGCCGTCGGTACCTTGATCGGGCCCGCAGTGCCCTATGGCGAAGTCGCCGACGTGGTCGAGGATATTGTCGAGGCCTACCTCGCGCTGCGCGAGCGGCCCGACGAACTTTTCATAGACGCCGTCAAGCGACTTGGCGTCGAACCTTTCAGGGAGCGCGTCTATGCCACTCGTTAAAAATGGAAAAATCACCGGCGATGCGTTCGTTCACGTCGCGGACGAGGACGCGATACCGGGCGATGGAGCTATCCTGATTTCCGCCGCGCGATTTCTCGAGGATGCGGAGGCGCATTCGCGCCGCGTTGGAAAGACGGGCGTGATCTGGCCGAACAATCGCGACGTTGATGATCTCGTGCCCTATCTTGAGCGCCTCGCGGTGATTGCGCTGGTGTTTCCCACCTTCCGCGACGGTCGCGCCTATAGCCAGGCGCGGCTGCTGCGGGAACGCCATGGCTATCGCGGCGAGCTGCGCGCGACCGGCCAGATCCTGCGCGACCAGTTCGTGTTCATGCTTCGCGCCGGGTTCGACGCATTCGAGGTCAAAAAGGATAGCGACGCCGAGGCGTTTGCCAGCACGGCAAGGCGTTACTCCGTATTCTACCAGCCGACCGGCGATGGCCGCATCACCGCGCTTCACCGGCGGATGCAGCTACGTCATTCGGAAAGTGCCAGCCAATGAATGCCCTTGCAGGTCTTGCGGGCGCTGATCGGACGGCGAACGATTTGCCGTCGGCGCAAGAGCTTGATCGAGGGCTTCGTAACGCGGCGCCGGCGGAGGTCATCGCAGCCGCCTTGCAGGTCGTCGGCCGGGAGCATCTCGCCGTCGTTTCGTCGTTCGGCACCGAATCGGCGGCGTTGCTCAAGGTGACGGCCGACGTCGATCCCGCGATTGCCGTGATCTTTCTCGACACCGGATGGCTGTTCGAGGAAACGCTGGCCTATCGCGACACACTGATCGCGACGCTGGGCCTGCGCGACGTCCGTTCGATCACCCCGCTGGAAGAGACGCTATCGCGCGAGGATCCGGATCGTGAGTTGTGGTTCTCCGATCCCGATGCGTGCTGTCGTATCCGCAAGGTCGAGCCGCTGGCGCGGGCGCTGGCTCCGTTCAGCGGCTGGATCAACGGGCGCAAGCGCTTTCAGGGCGGTCTCCGCGCCCAGATTCCCGTTGTTGAAGAAGACGGGATCAGGCTGAAATTCAATCCATTTGCAAACGTTTCACGTGAAGAGATCGAGGCGATCTACACGTCTGCAAAACTACCGCCGCATCCCCTCGCGGCATCGGGTTATCTGTCGGTCGGGTGCATGCCCTGCACCAGCCGAACCTCGCCCGATGAAGATGTGCGTGCCGGCCGCTGGCGTGGCAGGGCCAAGACAGAATGCGGCATCCATACGGTCAAGACTTCATAGGACAATAACGCTGCGACGCCGCGAACAATGAAATGCGGTTTCGTTGACTTAAGACCTTTTCGTCCCGAGTTATGTACCGCCTGTGTTCGATGACAATGCTGTCGCGAGGGCGAAATGGAGATTGAGATGGTTCGCCGTATTCTGCCTGTCCTCGCGGCGCTGCTTTGGGCAAGTCCTGCGTTTGCCGCCGACGTGACGCTGCTCAACGTTTCATATGATCCGACGCGCGAACTCTATGTGGATTTCAACAAGGCGTTCGCAGCCGCCTATCAAAAGGAAACCGGCAAGAAGGTCGAGATCAAGCAGTCGCATGGCGGCTCCGGCTCGCAGGCGCGCGCCGTGATTGACGGCCTGCAGGCCGACGTGGTTACGCTCGCGCTCGCCTACGACATCGACGCCATCGCTGCGAAGGGCTTGATCCCTTCGGACTGGCAGAAGCGCCTGCCGTTGAATGCCTCGCCCTACACATCGACAATCGTGTTTCTCGTTCGCAAGGACAATCCCAAGGGCATCAAGGATTGGGGCGATCTGATCAAAACCGGGGTCAGCGTCATCACGCCGAATCCAAAAACTTCGGGCGGCGCCCGCTGGAATTATCTGGCGGCATGGGGATACGCGCTGAAGAAATTCGGCTCCGCCGACAAGGCGAAACAATTCGTGGGCGACCTCTACAAGAACGTGCCGGTGCTGGATACCGGCGCGCGCGGCTCGACCGTCACGTTCGTGGAGCGCGGCGTCGGCGACGTGCTGCTGGCGTGGGAGAATGAGGCGTTCCTTGCGCAGCGAGAGTTCGGCAAGGACAAGTTCCAGATTGTGTCACCCCCGCTGTCCATTCTTGCGGAACCCCCGCTGTCCGTCGTCGATTCGGTTGCCGACAAAAAAGGCACGCGCGCGGTTGCCGAGGCCTACCTCAAGTACTGGTATTCCAAGGAAGGTCAGGAAATTGCCGCACGCAATTCCTATCGTCCGCGCGATGCGGAGATCGCCCGGGAATACGAGGCGTCATTCGCGAAGGTCGAACTGTTCACGATTGACGATGTTTTTGGCGGCTGGACCAAGGCGCAGAAGGAACACTTCAGCGAAGGCGGCGTTTTCGACCAGATCTACAAGAACTGATTTGTCCAGGCGGAAGCAGGGCGTATTGTGAGCGGCGCGGCTATACGACGCAGCACACTGCCGGGGTTCGGTCTTACCATGGGGCTGACGCTGACATGGCTGTCGGTCATCATCCTGATCCCGCTCGCAGGCTTGTTCCTTAAGACGTTCGAACTGAGCCTCGATCAATTCTGGGGCATTCTCTCGAGCCGCCGCACTCTCAACGCGCTGAAGATCTCGTTCGGCCTCGCCTTTGCCGCCGCGTTAGTCAATCTCGTGATGGGAATGATCATCGTCTGGGCGCTGGTGCGGTACCGCTTTCCGGGCCGGCGGTTGTTCGACGCCATCGTCGATATTCCGTTTGCGCTGCCCACGGCGGTAGCCGGCGTCGCGCTGACATCGCTGTTCGCGCAAAAAGGCTGGCTTGGCGCGCCGCTTGCCGAGCTCGGCATCAAGGTGGCGTTCACGCCCATTGGTATTTTTGTCGCCATGATTTTCATCGGCATTCCGTTCGTGGTGCGAACGGTTCAGCCGGTTCTGATCGACCTTGACGCTGAAATCGAGGAAGCCGCGGCCAGCCTCGGCGCCAATCGCTGGCATACGGTCTCCAAGGTGATTCTGCCGAGTTTGATACCGGCACTGCTGACGGGATTTGCGCTGGCATTTGCGCGCGCGGTCGGCGAGTACGGCTCGGTCATCTTCATTGCCGGGAATCTACCGAATGTGTCGGAAATCGCGCCGCTTCTGATCGTGATCCGGTTATCGGAGTTTCGCTATGCGGATGCGACCGCAATTGCCGTCGTGATGCTGGTGGCATCATTCCTGATCATCTTCACCGTCAATCGGCTGCAGCGCTGGGCGCAAACCCGCATTCCCGCGCATTAGAGACAACCGATGAATTTTAGAATGACGCTGCAACAAACTCGATCCGCCCCTGCCCCAGCGGAAGGCCGGATCGGTCAGGCCACGCCAGGCTTCGCCGGCGCCGTCCCTGTGGGGGATCATGGCCGATCGTTGGACCTGAGCTCCTCGCACCAATCCACTTCCAGGGGCACAGGGAGCGCACTTCCGATTTATTCGGCACGAGACGATCTGCGCACCGAGCCCTGGTTCATTCGCGTCGTGATCACCGCGATGGCCGTGATTTTCCTTACGGTCTTCGTCGTGTTGCCGCTCGTCGTCGTATTCGCGCAGGCCTTCTCGAAGGGGATTGGCGCTTATTTCTCCGCGCTGTCCGATCCGGAAGCGCTGTCGGCGATAAGGCTGACGCTGTGCGTGGCTGCGATTTCCGTCGGCCTCAATCTGGTATTAGGTGTGGTCGCGGCCTGGGCGATCGCCAAGTTCGACTTTCGCGGCAAGACCTTACTGATCTCGCTGATAGATCTGCCGTTCTCGGTCAGCCCGGTGATCTCAGGGCTTGTCTTCGTGTTGCTGTTTGGGGCGCAGGGATATTGGGGGCCATGGCTGCAGAGTCATAACGTCCACGTGCTGTTCGCGGTGCCGGGCATTGCGCTGGCGACCATCTTCGTA
This sequence comes from uncultured Alphaproteobacteria bacterium, assembly GCA_963732455.1. Lineage (GTDB taxonomy): Bacteria > Pseudomonadota > Alphaproteobacteria > Rhizobiales > Xanthobacteraceae > Bradyrhizobium. Next base: position 176,294 of record CAVSZM010000016.1, read on the forward strand.
ACGTTTCCGTTCGTCGCGCGTGCGCTGATTCCGCTGATGCAGGAGCAGGGTACGCAGGAGGAAGAGGCGGCGATTTCGCTTGGCGCATCGGGGCTGCAGACTTTTTTCCGCGTCACCTTGCCGAACATCAAATGGGGTGTGCTTTACGGCGTGCTGCTGTGTAATGCGCGCGCGATGGGTGAGTTCGGCGCGGTGTCGGTGGTCTCAGGGCATATTCGCGGCGAGACCAACACGATGCCGCTTTTGGTTGAGATTCTCTACAACGAATATCAGTTCGTATCGTCGTTCGCGATCGCGTCCTTGCTGGCGATGCTGGCGCTGATCACGCTGGTGGCGAAAACCATTCTCGAACGGCATCTGGACGAGGAGCAACATCCGCGTGGCGATTGAAGTCAATAATATCGTAAAGAAATTCGGAGCGTTTGCCGCGCTCGACGGGGTCGATCTGAAGGTCGCCAACGGCGAATTGCTGGCGCTGCTCGGGCCGTCGGGCTCCGGCAAGACCACGCTGCTGCGAATCATCGCGGGACTGGACTGGCCCGACGCCGGCGAGGTTTCGTTCGATGGCGAAAACGCACTCGCCCAGGGCGCCGGCGAGCGCAATGTCGGATTCGTGTTTCAGCATTACGCGCTGTTCCGCCACATGACGGTGTTCGAAAACGTCGCATTCGGCCTGCGGGTGCAGCCGCGCGCGGTTCGCAAGGACGAGGCGAACATCCGTGCGCGCGTCAAGGAATTGCTGGATCTGGTGCAGCTCGACTGGCTTTCCGATCGCTATCCGAGCCAGTTGTCGGGCGGCCAGCGCCAGCGCATTGCGCTGGCGCGAGCGCTTGCGATCGAGCCGCGTATCCTGCTGCTCGATGAACCCTTCGGGGCGCTCGACGCCAAGGTGCGCAAGGAACTGCGGCAATGGCTGCGTTCGTTGCATCGCGAAATCCACGTGACGTCGATTTTCGTCACCCACGACCAGGAAGAGGCGCTCGAAGTCGCAAACCGGGTGGTGGTTATGGACAAGGGTCGCATCGAGCAAATCGGCACGCCCGGCGAAGTCTATGACAACCCGGCGACGGCGTTCGTGCATGGCTTCATCGGCGAATTGATCGTGCTGCCGGTGGAGGTTCGCAACGGTTGCGTGCGGCTCGGCGGCAAGGCGCTGCATATCGCGGCGGACGGCATTGCTTCCGGTGCGTCGAAACTGTTCGTCCGCCGTCACGACATGCAGGTCGGGCCGGCCGGCAGCGGCGCGCTTGAAGGCGCGGTGCGGCATGTCCGGACGTTCGGCCCGATCCAGCGGGCCGAAGTTGTGCTGTCCGCGGGCGAGGGTGCGACCGTGATCGAGATCGACGCGCCGCGGGATCGGGAGCTTCAGACCGGCGATATCATCGGATTGCGGCCCAGGCGTTACCGGATTTTCGCCACATAGGACGGACCCTGTCATTCCCGGTTCGTTCGCTGACGCTCCCGCCCCCGGCATGACGGCCAAGTGGTTCGCCGTTCACCATTCAGCCACGGTTGGTATGCAACAACCGGTGGCAGCTTGGGGAAATTTCGAATCATGCGCGCGGCGGTCGCGATTATAGGGCTCTTGGCGCTGGGCGGCTGCGCTGGGGAGATTCCTGCAACCGAGCAGCCGACCATGTATCTCAGCATGGCCAATGGCGGAGCCCGGCTCGATCCGCAGGCCGCGGCTTCGATGATCTCGCTCTACCGGCAGAACAACGGGCTTGGCGGCGTGGTGGTCGATCCCGAACTCATGAAACTCGCGGAATCTCAGTCGCAGGCGATGGCAAGCCAAAACAAGCTCGACCACGACGTCAAGGCGCCGCTGGCGCGACGCCTGAATGCATCCGGATACCCCGCTACTTCAGCTGTCGAAAATGTGTCCGCCGGGTACCATACTTTGGCCGAGGCGTTTTCGGGCTGGCGCGACTCGCCCCCGCACCGGGCGAATATGCTGAAAAGCGGTGTCACAAAATTAGGCATCGCCGCGAGTTACGCTCCAAATACCAAATACAAGGTGTTCTGGACGCTTATTCTCGCATCATCGGACCCGCGATAAACTCGGCGTGATGCCCGTTTCGGTCTCCCTGATTGACGCCATCGCGAACTGACGCCACGGTACAACAGTTCTTTAATATTTTGATCGCTGACATGACCGATAGTTCCGACCCAGCGCCAACAAGGACGCCTGCGAAAGCGCAGCGCGTACTCGTTTTACAAGGCGGCGGCGCGCTTGGCTCTTATCAGGCCGGCGCCTATCAGGCGCTGTGTCATCATGATTTTGAGCCGGAATGGATTGCCGGCATCTCGATCGGCGCTGTCAACGCCGCGATCGTCGCCGGTAATCCGCGCGAAAAGCGGGTGGAACGCCTCAAGGAATTCTGGGAGATGGTTTCGGCGCCGGTGCCCTGGAACCCCGTCACATCGGGCGACCGCGGGCGCACCCTGTTCAACGAAACCAGCGCCGCCTTGATCGCTACGTTCGGCGTTCCCGGCTTTTTCAGACCGCGATTTCCCCCGGCGCCGCTTTGGCCGCAGGGTACCCCGCAATCGCAAAGCTATTACGACACCGCGCCGCTCCGTACGACGCTGGAGCGTCTGGTCGATTTCGACCGGATCAACGATCTCGCGACCCGTCTCAGCGTCGGCGCAGTCAGCGTGACAACCGGCAATTTCAGATATTTCGATAATTTCGAATTCAAGAAGCTGGGCAAGAAGATCGGACCGGAACACATCATGGCGTCCGGCGCGCTGCCGCCGGGCTTCCCCTCGATCGAAATTGAAGGTGAGCATTTCTGGGACGGCGGTATCGCCTCCAACACACCGCTCGATTATGTGCTGGATGCGGGAGTCGCAAACGACCTCTTGATTTTCCAGGTCGATCTGTTCAGCGCGCGGGGACCACTGCCGGTTTCACTACTTGAGGCCGCCGAGCGCGAGAAGGACATCCGCTTTTCCAGCCGCACCCGCATGAATACCGACAAGAACAAGCAGGTTCACAACGCCCGAAAGGCGCTGCGCGAGCTGATCGGCAAGTTACCCGATGATCTCAAGAACGATCCGACGGTCGAAATTCTTTGCGATGCCGCCAGAGAAAACACCGTCACGGTGGTGCACCTTATCTACCGCAGCAAGAACTACGAATTGTCCTCCAAGGATTATGATTTTTCGCACATCGGCATGGTCGAGCATTGGGGCTCGGGCGAGCGCGACGTTCATCTGTCGATGCGTCACAAGGATTGGCTCGAGCAGCCACAATCCGGAGAAACCATGGTGACCTACGATCTCACGGGTGACGGCACCGAACCCCCCGGCGACAAAAAGGAGTAAATGAAATGGGTACGTTGACAGGCAAGACCGCAGTTGTGACCGGTTCGACCAGTGGCATCGGGCTGGCATATGCGCGCGCCTTTGCGGGCGCCGGCGCCAATATCGTTCTCAACGGCATGGGCGCGCCCGCCGACATCGAGAAGGAGCGAGCCGGCATTGAGTCAGATTTCAAGGTCAAGGCGGTTCATTCGCCCGCCGACATGACCAAGCCTGCGGAAATCGCGGGTATGATCGCGCTGGGAGAAAAGACGTTCGGCTCGGTCGACGTTCTCGTCAATAATGCCGGCATTCAATTCGTCTCGCCGATCGAGGAATTCCCGATCGATAAGTGGGACGCGATCATCGCGATCAATCTGTCGTCGGCCTTTCATGGCATCCGCGCCGTCGTGCCCGGCATGAAGAAGCGGGGCTGGGGCCGTATCATCAATACCGCTTCGGCACACTCGCTGGTGGCCTCGCCGTTCAAATCGGCCTATGTGTCGGCCAAGCATGGCATCGCGGGCCTCACCAAAACCGTGGCGCTGGAACTTGCGACATTCAAGATCACCTGCAACTGCATCAGCCCCGGCTATGTCTGGACACCGCTGGTCGAGAAGCAGATTCCCGACACCATGAAGGCGCGCAACCTGACCAAGGAGCAGGTCATTCATGACGTGCTGCTGGAAGCGCAGCCGACCAAGGAGTTCGTCACCTCCGAACAGGTCGCGGCATTGGCGCTGTTTCTCTGCGGCGACGATGCGGCGCAAATCACCGGCGCCAATCTCTCGATCGATGGCGGCTGGACCGCGGCGTAAGCGCAACCCGACATACTCCGCGAAGGCGGAGTATCCAGTATCCCGCGACTATCGAGTTGAACTTGAGCGATTGAGATTACCGGCTCACCTTCTTGCGCGGGTGATGACAGTGAACTATTAGACCGCGCGCTTCCCGAACGCCAGTACGTGCAGCCCGAGCCGCCGTCGCACGATCCAGAACAGCAGCATGGTCTCGAAGACCAGCGAGATCGAGGTTGCGGCCGCGGCGCCATGGCCGCCGAACCGCGGCACCAGCGCGATGCAGAGCACGACGTTCATGACGAAGGCCAGTGCGTAGGCCAGCGCGCAGATATGCTGGTGGCCGAGCATGTTGAGCAACCGCTCGACCGGGCCGATCGCGGAGCGCACCACGAGACCAATGGCCGCGACGAACATGATGTCGTAGCCTGCGACGAATTGCGGTCCAAACAGCCACAATAGCGGCTTGCCCAACGCCAGCAGCACCATGGTAGCCGCGAGCGAGGGCCAGAACGTCCATTTGATTGCATGCGCGACATAGGCCGACAGCCGCGCCCGGTCGCCGATGGCGTGATACTCGGCAAAACGGTGCGCCGTGGTCGCCGCCATCGCGTAGTGAATGAAGGATACCAGCGCCAGGGTCTTCACCACCGCAAAATAGACGCCGACCTCTTCCGAGGAACGGAATTGCTGCAGCACCAGCACGTCGGTATAGGACAGCAGCAGATAGAAGCCTTCGACCATCAGGATAGGCAGCGAGATCGCAAGCCACCCGCGAAAATTGTAAGCTTTCGGGCCAGGCTCGATGTGTCCGCCAAGGCGGCGGTTCAGCACCGCCATCTGCCCGATCATGGCGATCCACACGGCGGCCGCGCTGGCAAGCATCGCAACCGTCGCGCCGAGATGGAAGCCGAACGCAAACGCGCCGGCGGTAAAGCCGATAATCAGCGACTGACGGACGATGAATTGCGGCGTCAATCCGAGTCGCATCCAGTCGTGCGAACGCGCGATGCCGTCCTGGGTATTGGCGACCACGAAAGCCGGCAGCGTGATGCAGCCGATGTAAAGCGGCAGAATCGCGTTTGCGTCGATCCACGGCGATAGCAGCTTGACGACGCCTGCCAGCAGCACTGAAACCATCGATGACACGATGAAGGTCATCCAGCGGCTGCCGGAAAGGAAGCCGCGCAGCAACGCGTGTTCGCCACTGGCACGATATTCCGGAATGATTTTTTGCGCCGATGCCGAGATGCCGAAATCCATCATGCTGCCGAGCAGCAGTACCCAGGTCCAGACATAGACATAGACGCCGTAATCCGACCCGCCCATCCAGCGCGCGAGCAGGATCTGCGAGAGATAGGCCAGTGCCGCGCTGACGACGCGGATGATGAAGATCGTGCCGGCAAGCCGTCTGGTCACCGAGGTTTCGCTGGAGCCGTCGAGCGAGCCGCCGAGCATCGAGCGCAACCGCGCGACCATACCTGCGGGCAGAGTAGTTGCGGGTTGTGCGTCCATCACGGCCACAGCGGAAATCCTTGAGGCGCCGCATACATGCGGCAATTATCCCGCCTATCAACTATTCGTTAACATCCGGTTGGGTGGGGGTCGGCTTTGGAGCCGTCATTCCGGGGCCTGCGAAGCATGAACCGGGAATCTCGAGATTCCGGTTTCGCGTTAACACGCGCCCCGGAATAACGGGAACTGTCCTAATTCAAATTAATATTGAATTCGTATGAGCGGTCGCCGCTAACCAGGGTCAATTTGAGCGCGGCACCTTCGGGATTGGTGCCTGGCGGCACGCCGTCAAGTTCGAAAGTGAAACGCTTGACCCCGGCCGGGCTGTGTTCGAGCAGTTTCGGAACCGGCAGTCCCCAGTCTGGCGTTGGCCCTTCGACAAACAGGCTGACTTCCCTGGCGTCGGGGCTGACGACGTCGACCAGAACAGTGGATTTGCCGTCGCGTTTGACGTCGCGGATGGTCAACGGGTTGGGATCGCCGACATTGGCCGGTTTGGGCACGGTGTCGAGGGCTGCGAACAGCGCGCTGTCCTCGGTGCTCGCCACGCTGGTGAAGGCGAGTTCGGCAGTGGCGTCTACGGGAATGCAAAGTTTCTCGCAGACCGCGTAATTGATTTCGGCGCGTAGCGTCACCGGTTTGTCGGCGCTTTTCGCCACAATTCGCAACGGCAGCACGACCTGATTGTGATAACCCAACGAGTAGCCGCCGGCGCCGTCGTCGAATTTCGTCGGGGCCGGCCACAGAACGGTCACCGCCTCGATGTTTTCCGATTTGGAGAAGTCGAAGCGCGGCGGCACGCCCGAATCGCCGGGCGTCCGCCAATAGGTTTTCCAGCCCGGTTGAAGCTGGAAGGCAATGCCGCCCAGCAGCACCGAACCGCTGCGCGATCCCGACAGCAGCCGCACGGAAGAGTGTCCGTCCCGCTGCCACGGGGATGCATCCTGGGCGCGAGCCTCGATCGCCGGTGATAGCGCAAATAGAGTTGCGGCGAGTGCCGCACGCATGGGAACTATGACGGTCATGAGACCGTCTTTACAGCCAAGCGAAGTTGCAAACCATTGAATTGCTTGTGATGTATTCTAAGTGCTGTACCGACCTTGATTGACAGAACCTGCACCCGATATCAGGATGTGCAGGAACACGAGAGTCCTTGCGGATGGACCCTGAAAGCAAAAGGCCGAGGATAGTTCGCCGCGAAGCCGCCGGCACAGGCGACAATTCGGCAGGCCGCGGTTATCTCGATGGTCAGTTGTTGATCGCGATGCCGGTTATGGGAGATCCGCGCTTCGAACGCTCGGTGATTTATCTCTGCGCCCATTCGTCCGAGGGTGCCATGGGCATCATCGTCAATCGCCCGGCGGGCAGTATCGACTTTCCCGAATTGCTGGTGCAACTTGATATCATCAAGAAGGCCGACCAGATCAAGCTGCCGGAAAACGCCGAATCCATGAAGGTGCTGAAAGGCGGTCCGGTCGAGACCGGCCGTGGCTTCGTGCTGCATTCGAGCGATTTCTTCATCGCCGATGCGACGCTCAGAATCGACGACGGGATCTGTCTGACCGCCACCGTCGATATTCTCAAGGCGATCGCCAAGGGCGCTGGGCCGAAGCACGCCATCCTCGCGCTGGGTTATGCCGGGTGGGCGCCGGGACAGCTAGAGACCGAAATCCAGGATAATGGCTGGCTGCATTGCGACGCCGATCCGGATCTGATTTTCGGCGGCGACATCGAGGAAAAATACCTGCGGGCGCTGCGCAAGATCGGGATCGATCCCGGCATGCTGTCGAACGAAGCGGGTCATGCGTAGTCGCCGCTGTCCAGCTCAATTGCGCCGTCGTCCCCGGGAAAGCAGGGACCCATAGCCCCCAACGGTTGCGATTGAATGCGATGGCCGTCCCATCGCATTTTCGCAGGGACGACGCAGAAATCTACTCCGCCGCCTGCTGCGCAACCGTCGGTGCGGTGCCGGCCACCGTGGCGCGGCGCATGTCGCGCGGCTGCGACTGGTCGTAGCGGCGCACGCGGTGCATGGTCTGGCGGTTGTCCCACATCACGAGGTCATGCAGCGCCCATTTGTGGACGTAGACGAATTCCCGCTGCGTGGCGTGTTCGGTGAGATCGCGCAGCAGTAGCCGGGCCTCCGGCACCGACATGCCGACGATGGCGCCCGCATGTGACGACAGATACAGCGACTTGCGGCCATGAACCGGATGCGTGCGCACCAGCCGCTGCAGCACGGGCTTGAACATCTGTTTTTCTTCCTCGGTGTAATCGAGGAAGCCGAGCGATCCGCGCGAATACATCAGCGAATGCTCGCAGATCATGTCCTCGATCTCGGCCTTGGTTTCGTCGTCGAGCGCGTCATAGGCGGCGCGCATGTCGGCGAATTCGGTGTTGCCGCCCTTGGGGTTCACCACGCGCGCCGACAGCAGCGAAAATTTCGCCGGGATCGGCCGGAATGAACTGTCGGAGTGCCATAGGCAATTGCCGAGATTGAACAGATGGGTGCGGTGATCGCGCGGCAGCGGCTTGCCATCCTTGCCGAGATTGGAGACGTCGTTCAACCCGGAGGTAAGGCGGTAATCTTCCTTCTTGGTGACGGTGCCGCCGCGCGCATTCTCGCGTTCGCCGAAATTGCGCGCGAAAGCAAGTTGCTGGTCGTCGGTAATGTCCTGATCGTGGAACAGCAGCACGGCATACTTATCCATGCCGGACTCGATATCGGCGGCCTCTTGCGGCGTCAGCGGCTTGCTCAAATCAACGCCGGAGACTTCGCCGAAAAAATGCGGGTGAAGCTGCCGGATCGAGACAGTCATGGCGTTTCTCCTGATCGAGACAAGCGGTTGTTCCGCTTCATTTTTGTAAAAAACTACTCCCTGATAGTGCGATGTCAACGCTGCATGGCGCATGCCCGCCCTCAAGCGTTGCGGGCCATCAGGCCGCCGTCCACCGGGATAATAGCGCCGGTCAGGAACGACGCCGCGGGCAGACACAGGCTCAGCGTCATGTGCGCGACTTCCTCGGGATCGCCGTAGCGGTTGAGCGCGGTTCGGCGCCGGGCATAAATCGCCTTGTGCTCATCACTGATCCGCGCCGTCATGCCGGTCGTGATCGGGCCCGGGCAGATGCAGTTTACGGTAATGCCCTCGCGGCCGAGTTCCACCGCGAGCGAACGCGTCAGGCCCACAACGCCGGCCTTTGCCGCCGAATACGGGCTGTGCAAGCCGGTGGCGCCGAGCGCCTCGGTGGAGGCGATGTTGACAATCCGCGGGCATCTGGATTTGCGCATATATGGCAGCGCCGCGCGGATCACGCGCTGATGCGCCGTCAGCATCACGGCAAGCCCCTTCGCCCACGCTTCATCGTAGCCGTCGTCGTCGATCGCCACACGCACCGAAATGCCGGCATTGTTGACGACGATATCGAGCCCGCCGAAATGCGCGGCGACGGCGCTGACGACGGCGTTGATGTCATCGCGGCTGGCAACGTCGAGCGTCCAGGCTTTCGCGATTCCGCCCTCTGCCGCGATCTCGGCCGCGACGGATTGGGCGCCCTCTGCGGCGAAATCTGTGACGGCGACCTTGGCGCCATCGGCTGCAAATACCCGCGCCGTCGCGCGGCCCATGCCACTGGCGGCGCCGGTAACAAGAGCGGTCAGCCCGGTGACCGACCGGCTGAGCTGTTTGAAATCAGACATGGAATGCTCGCTGACGATGATGCCGTGCGTTGCTGGATTGACAAGGCTGGCACCGATCCCCAGAGAGGTCAAACGGATCGGAAAAAGCAACGAGGGGCACGCGATGAACGAACTGGATTTCAGTGGAAAGCAGATTCTCGTGGTGGGCGGCTCCAGCGGCATCGGCAACGGTATCGCGCAGGCGTTTCGGGCCAAGGGCGCGCGCGTGCATGTCTGCGGCACCCGCGCTGCCGCGTCGGATTACTCGCCGGCCGACGGATCGCATCTCGAAGGCCTGAACTACGCCCAGCTCGACGTCAGCGATCCCAGGGCGATTGAGAATTTCAAGCCGATGTTCGATCGGCTCGATGTGCTTGTGCTGGCTCAGGGTGCGGTAATTTACCGGCGTGGCGAATTCGAAATGGCCGGATTTCGAAAGGTGATCGAAGTCAATTTGATGAGCTTGATGGCCTGCGCCACCAGGTTTCATCCGATGCTGGGTACGGCCAAGGGCTCGCTCATCATCGTCAGTTCGACCGCCGCCTACCATTCGACCAAAGGCAATCCAGCCTACAACGCATCGAAGACCGGCGCTGTCGGGTTGACCCGAACGCTTGGCGAGGCATGGGCCGAGGACGGCATCCGCGTCAACGGCATCGCCCCCGGGCTCGTCGATACCAAGATGACCAAGGTGACGACATCAAATCCGAAGCGGCTCGAAGGCGCGATTGAGCGGATACCGCTGAAACGGTTGGGAACGCCGGCCGACATGGCGGGCGCCGCACTGTTTCTGGCGTCGCCGCTGGCGTCCTACATCGTCGGCCAGACCCTGGTGGTCGACGGTGGGCTGATTCTCTAAGCGCCCGGAACCGGAACGGGCCTGATCGGTTAGCTCACTGACAATCATCTCACGGCGCGTATTCCGCAAAAGCATGTCCTCGGACATGATCCGAGGATGGAACCGGTTTTGCGATCAGAATGCGCGCGTTACAGGGAGCGACCACGATGGACAAGGATCGAATTGCCGGCTCGGCAAAGGATTTCGTTGGTAAGGCCGAAAGCGCTGTCGGCGACATGGCGGGTGATGCGAAAACCCAGGCCGCGGGCCGGGCCCGTGAGGCCGCGGGCACGGTGCAGAATCTATACGGCCAGGCCAAGGATGCCGCGCGCGACGCCGGCGAAGCCGCCGTCAGTTACGCCAGGGACGCTTATGAGAACCGCGGCGAGACCTTCCGCGACGGCTCGCAGGCCGTGGCGAAAAGCGTGCGGGATAATCCGCTCGGTGCGCTACTGATCGCGGGCGGCATAGGGTTTGCGCTGGCGATGTTGATGACGCGTCAGCCGCGCCGGCCGCCGCCACGCTGGCGGTATTACGGCTGAGCGACCAGCGACCGCTCATCTTGAGGCACGGCCTTATGGTTCGAGACGCGCGAAGACGCGCTCTTCATCCATGAAGGTCCACTCGACCTATCGCGCGAAAAAGCCGGGTACCGAGGCCGATCGTCCGACATTGGCCGGCGGCCGCAGCACGGTGGGCGCACGCGAGGGCGACTGCTGCTGCTGGCGCGGCGGTGCGTTTCCGAACCCGAAGATGTCCCGCAGCGACGGTGCGCCGGATTGCACTGCGCCGGATTGAACTGCGCCGGATTGAACCGGGGCCGGCTTTTTCGGCTTCGGCGGCGGTGCGACTGGAGCAGCGATCGTTCCATCCGGCGAAACGGAGGCCACCGGCGTTTCGCCCTTGGCCTGCTCGCGTCCGACCTCGCGGCGCGGCCAGGCAAAATCATCGGCGCGGCCTGCTGGCGGCGCCAGCGGTTCGCCCTTGACCAGCGTTCGCGCGGCCAGCGCATCGACCGCGGCCGGGCGCGATCCCGGACCGCCCAGCAATTGATCGGTGCCGACCGAGGATGCCACCAGCGGCAGGATCGGTCCCGCCAGCGGACGTGGTGCGGGCTGACCGGGCAGCGCATTGGCGTCAGGGGTTGCGGGCTCGGTCGGCAGTGCGATCGGTCCTGAACGCGCGGCCAACAGCCGCGTGATCTCGCGCTCGACATAATGCGCGAGTTTGCGCGCGCCGGGCTTGGTAAAGTACACGCCATCGTAGGAGCGTAACCGGCGGATTTGGCCTTCGAAGTCCGGGCCCTGCTGCAGGAAACGGCCGGCTTCGTCGACAAATCCGTCCCAGACATCGACATAGGTGATGCCGGCCTTGCCGGCGGCGTCGCGATACAGCGCATCCAGGAATAGCATGTCCGATGTCGCCTTGGCGCCGCGCACCGCGGGAAGGCCAACCCACAGCACCGGTACGCCCTTGGACTTCATGACGCCGATCATCTCCTCGATCTTCCTGGTGTAGAGCTCGACCCAGCGTTCTTCGCGAAACTCATAGAGGCCGTTCGGCGAGCGCGCGCTCTTCTCCGGCGCGATGAGCGGCGGCGCATCGCTGTTGTCGGCGGCATCGTCCGGGGACAATTCGGGATCGACCGGCTTGTCCTCAGGCTTTGCGGTGGCATCGTTTGCCCCGTCCGTCTTGGCACCGGATTTCGGATCCGCAGGCTTGGCGCGGGCGTCTTTCTTGTCGCCCTTTTTGTCCGATGATTTGCCGTCGGATTTTTCGGTCGCCGGCTCGCGCATCGCCATGCGGTCATTGAACCCGAGCATGACGACGATGGCGTCCGGCTTCTCGGCGGCGAGGATGCCTTTTGCCGCGGCGGCCCAGTCGGCCGGATCGCCCTTGGGCTGATATTTGATGAGGCCGGAGACGGTCTTGTGCTTGCGGATCACGCCCATGTCGGGCTGTTCGGAATAGGCATCCTCAAGCCCGTAGGCGAGCCAGTCCGCCATGGCATCGCCCAGCACCAGCACGTTGCGCTCCGGTACGGTCTCGCGTTTCTCCGGCGGCGGCGCCTTGGAAAAAACCTCACGTTTGGGCTGCTGCTGCTGCTGCTGTTGTTGCTGGAATGGCGCGAACAGATCGCCGCCGAACCAGCCGCCGCCGAACCCGCCGCTGCGCGGCTGCTGCAGCAGCGGTTGCGGCGGCCGCGGCGGTCCGCCGAAATTGAAAAACTGCGCGGACGCCGGTCCAACGATCCCGACCAGCAGCGCGACCGCAACGGCCAGCACGATGAGCGGGCCGCTTTCGGTAAACACCCGGAAAAAGGACTTCGGCTTCGACATGCGCATCGATCAAAATGGAAAGTCAGGCAATCGCTATAATAGCGGAATCCGGCCGCAAGCGGGCAGATTCTACACCATAAACCGGGCATCGGCCGTCGCCGTCAAGCTCGCTGCGTAAACGTCGTTTACAGGGTCAGATTCGCGGCTGGAACCGACGTTTTCACCGTCCCCTGAGCCGCTCCAGCACGTCGGAGGAGGCAAATCCGTCCGCGGGGGCCCCAATCGAGGCCTGGAAGCCGCGCAGGGCCTCCCTGGTCTGTCCCCCGAGCTGGCCGTCCGGGACGCCGCGATAAAAGCCGCGTTGCGCCAGAAGCTGCTGCAGTTCCAGCCGTTCGGCGCGCGACAACTCCCGTTCCTGCCGCGGCCAGGGCTGCACGAACGGCGCGCCCCCGCGCAGCCGGTCGGCGAAATGGCCGATCGCCAGTGCATAGGCTTCCGCCGGGTTGTATTTCATGATTACCCGGAAATTCTGCAGCATGAGGAAGCCGGGCCCCTCGGCTCCGGCGGGCGCGAGCAAATAGGCCTTGTCGGTGGGATGCGGGAAGGGCTGGCCGCCGGCGCGCTTGAGACCAAGATGCTCCCACTGCGCCATCGTCATCGCCTTGGCGCGGTCCGCCAGCATGTAATTAAAGCCCGGGGGCACCACCACCTCAAAGCCCCAGGTTTGACCGGTCTGCCAGCCATCCTTTTTCAGGTTGTTGGCGGTGGAGGCGATCAGATCGGCGGGATTGTCGACGACGTCGCGGCGGCCATCACCGTCAGCGTCCACCGCGTAGCGCTTGAATGCGGTCGGCATGAATTGCGTGGGCCCGAACGCGCCGGCCCAGGAGCCGCGCATCTGCTCGGGGCGCAAATCGCCGCGATGCAGGATTTCCAGCGCCGAGAGAAATTCGTCCTTGAAGTATTTTTGGCGACGGCCGATGCAGGCCAGCGTTGCTGTGGATTGCAATACGCTGCGATCGCCCATCAGGGTGGAGTAGTTCGAACTCGATGCCCCAGATCGCCGCGATTGCATAACGGTCGACGCCGTAAGCTTTTTCCACCGCGTCGAACTGCGGTTTGTATTTGGCCAGGATCTCGCGGCCCTTGGCGAGGCGGTTGTCGTTGACGAGAATGTCGAGATAATCCCAAATCGACTTGGTAAATTCGGGCTGCGAATCCATCAAGTCCATAATGCGCAGATCGGGCGCAAGTCCCGCGGTAAAGCGCTGGAAGCTCTGCTGCGAAATGCCGCGGCGCGCGGCGTCGGGCCACATCGAGGCGATGCAACTATCGAAATTCGCGGCCGCCTCGCGGATCGCGCTCGCGGTCATCAGCGGATGGCCGGAGGCGCCGTCCTCGCCGCTCCAGGGCGGGGGCGCGCTGTTGCCGGCCGGCGCCGGTTGCGCCTGCGCCGAGGTGCCGGGACGTTGCGCTGACGGATTGGACGGGGCGCCTTTCGAAAGCGAACCGGTGAAGATGTTGTCGAAGAGGCTCAACGGCCCGCTTTCACTGGTGGACTGCGCGCACGCCTCGCCGGCCAGCAACAGCGCTGCTGCAAGCATGACCGCGCCGGATCGCTTGCCGGCCAATAGTTCCCTCCGTCGCGTCATGTCCCACCTGCAGTACATCGGATATCCCGCCTTCAGGAGGCCTCGCCGTGGTTTCCAATAGCTTAACAGAGCGGCTTTTGTCGCTTGATTCTTGCCCTCAACAGCAGAGCGCGTGCACTACCCCGGTGCATCATCCAACATTGGCACCACACATCCGCCTTTGTTCCCGGCTGCAAACCGGCTACCAACATGCGGTCAAACGCACTCTCCACAAGGCACCCGACAGCCCCCATGAAAATCCGCAAAGCCGTCTTCCCGGTCGCCGGCCTCGGCACCCGCGTTCTGCCTGCCACCAAGGCGATGCCGAAGGAAATGCTTACCATCGTCGACAGGCCGCTGATTCAGTATGTGGTCGATGAGGCCAGCGAAGCCGGCATCGAACATTTCATCTTCGTCACCGGCCGCAACAAGGGTGTGATCGAGGATCATTTCGACAGGATGTACGAACTTGACGCCACGCTCCAGGCGCGCGGGAAGAAGGCCGAGATGGAGATTCTGGCGCGCGACCAGCCCAAGGCAGGCGCCGTGAGTTTTACCCGGCAGCAGGCGCCGCTCGGCCTCGGCCATGCGGTGTGGTGCGCCCGCGACATCGTCGGCGACGAGCCGTTCGCGGTGGTGCTGCCGGACGAGCTGGTGCTGAACACGCCGGGCTGCCTTAGACAGATGATCGAGGCCGCCAACAAGCTGGGCGATAAATCCAACCTGATCGCGGTCGAAGAAGTGCCCGGGCATCTGACGCATCAGTATGGCATTTGCGGTGTCGGCAAGCGCCACCAGCATGGCAAAGTGTTCGAGGTCGACGGCATGGTGGAAAAGCCGCCCAAGGGCACAGCGCCGTCGAATCTTTCGATCACCGGGCGCTACATCCTGCAGCCGGAGATTTTCAAAATTCTGGAAACGCAGGAGCGCGGGACCGGCGGCGAGATCCAACTCACCGACGCGATGATCGGGCTTTCGAAAACGCAAAGCTTTTATGGCGTGGAGTTCGAGGGTGAGCGGCACGATTGCGGTTCCAAGGCCGGCTTTCTCCGCGCCAACATCGCTTTCGGTATGGCGCGCGCCGATCTGCGCGACGGCCTGCGCGCCGAGATGAAGAAGTATCTGGAGAAGTAAAGACAAGCCTCATGCTGCAAGCGCGTGGCGAAGCATGGGGCTCGCATCCTTCGTGACGCGGCCAAATGATGCTCAGGATGAGGCGGTGCAAGAGCACCGGAACCGCTGCTTAGGCCACCAGCGAAAGCTTCGGGATGCTGGCCAGCACGGAGCGGTCGCGGCCGTTAGCCTTGGCCGCGTAAAGCGCCTTGTCGGCAGCTTTCACGAGTTCGTGCCATTCCATTGTTGCGGAGGGCGTCAGGCTCGCAACGCCGATGCTGACGGTTGTGACCGCCGGATCGCCGGACCATTGCTGAACTTTCAGCCGGATCGTTTCAGCTACACTCAGCGCATCCGCGGGCGAGACGCCCGGCAACAGCACGGCAAATTCCTCGCCGCCGTAACGGGCGGCGCAATCGCCGGCCCGCCGTACGGAATCTGAAATGCAGATGGCTATACCGACCAGTACCTGATCGCCGGCCTGATGTCCGAATGTGTCGTTGTAGGATTTGAAATGATCGGCATCGATCATCAAGAGCGCGAGCGGCATTTTCTGGCGCGCGGCGCGCCGCCATTCGGCATCGATCTCGGCATCGAACTTGCGCCGGTTTCTCAAACCCGTAAGCGCGTCGGTTGTCGCGAGTTCCTCGAGCTTGTCCTCGGCCAGCGCGCGGCGGCCGATTTCGCGCGCGAGGAACAGCGTCACGCCGAGTACGAACGAGACCAGCGCCGTCATGATTGCGCCCATCCGGGTCGCCTCCCGGCGCCACAGGCTGAAAATGCTGGTCCATGGTTTACCGACCAGAACGACAAGCGGCCGGGTTCCGTCGCGCCAGACGAGCAGCCGCGGCACGCCATCTAGCGCACCCAGCCCCGAAAAGGACCCGCTCGGCTCGGACAGCACCCGCATCACGCCCGGCACACGGCCGAGATTCTTGCCGATCACGTCGAGGTCGAACGGCGTTCGCATGATGACGGTAGCGTCGCGGCGCAGAACGGTGATGATGTCGTCCGGGCCGAGGTTCAGGCGGCCAAACAGGTCGTGAAAATAGCCGAAGCGAATCGAGCCCGCGACCACGCCGAGAAAGCGCCCGTCGTCACTGCTGATGCGCCGGCTCAGTACGATGGCGTAGGCCCCGCGATAAAGCATCGGACGGCTGATGAAGAGACCTGCGTCGGGCCGGTCGCGATGAACCTGGAAGAACTCTTCATTGCTGCGATTGTCAGGCGCCGGATCCAGCGTCGAGGCGTCGATGGTCAGTCGCCCTTCGTCGTCGAATACCTGGATTGCGCCGAAATGCTTCGCGGTTGCGGCATGATCGAACAGGATCAGGTGCCGGATGGTCTTGCTGACGTCCTTGATCTCCGGCACCACCATGCTGCTCGCGACGGCGCGCAGTGAGAGGTCATAAAGCTCGACGTTGCGGCTGATGTCGGAGTCGATGCTCGATGCGAGGTTCTCGAGAGATTGGCGCGCCAGTTCTTCCTCGCCGCGACGCATGTCGAGCATGACGCTGGCGCAGATCGCGGAGAAGCCGATGACCGTCACCACCGAGGAAGCGATCAGCAGCTTCGCCGATAGCCGCCAGGGCCGGCTGGCCACGCCTTTGCGCAGTCCGAATCGCATTCGTTCGCTCCCGATCCTTCTGGATGCGCCCTGAATTGTTGCTGCCGGCTTAAGTGACGACAACGATGCGCCGATGAGTTAACGATTGGTTGCCGAATGCCACGCAAACGGCATGACGGTTCCGGGAGACCAGCACTGAGGACGCCTGTGAACGATTACGACGCGCTGCGCGATTATCTGAAAAAGCAAACGCTCCCCGAATTCGTGCTGACATTCGATCGGATCGAGGAGATCATCGACGCGGCGCTGCCGCGCGCGGCGCATCGGGCATCGTGGTGGGAGACGCTGCGCAGTCCGCAGGAGAAGATGCCGCAGCGCGAGGCGTGCCTTGCCGGCGGCTACATCGCGACCCGGCAGGCGGACGGGAAGAGCGTACGGTTCAAGAGGATGAAGTAGGCGAGGAACACCTCGTTCCAGGGCACTGGTGATGGAATCGAAATGCTGCGGCGTACCGGATACCCGCTTTCGCGGCTATGACGCCGAACTCGTTGGATCTGCGCAGTACGCCACGGCACGACCGCCTCAACTCGCCGCCTCGAGCCGTTCTTCGGTCAGTAGCCGCATCGCGGCGTCGGCGTCCATCGGCTCGCCGAAGGCAAATCCTTGCGCGTATTCGCATCCCAACTGATAAAGCTCCACCGCGTCGGAATCGGTCTCGGCTCCTTCCGCCACCACGTCCATGCCGAGGTCGTGGGCGAGTGCGATGATCGATTTCAGGATCACCGGCCGGGTGCCGCGGCTGGTGGTGCGCACGAACGATTGATCGATCTTGATGGTGTCGAACGGAAAGCGTTGCAGATAGGCCAGCGACGAATGGCCGGTGCCGAAATCGTCCAGCGACAGCCCGGTACCGAGTTCGCGGATGCGCGTGAGCATCTGCGCCGCATGCTCCGGATTTTCCATGACCAGCGATTCCGTCAGCTCAAGCTTCAGCGTGCCACGCGCCACCGACGAGCGCGACAGAACGGTGCGGATATCGTGAATCAAATCGTGCCGCAGCAATTGTCGCGAGGAGACGTTGACGCTGGCAAAGATCGGTTCGCGCGAACGCATCGCGCGCTGCCAGATCGCGAGCTGCTTGGCGGTCTGGTCCAGCACGAACATGCCGAGATCGACGATCAGGCCGATTTCCTCGGCAATGGCGATGAATTCCACCGGCGACATCCGGCCGAGTTTTGGATGATCCCAGCGCGCCAGCGCCTCAAAACCGGCGATGGATCGATCTTCCAGCCGCACGATCGGCTGATACAGAATGGTGATTTCCTGGCGTTCGATGGCGCGGCGCAGTTCGGATTCCAGCGTCAACCGGTCGGTCTTGCGCGCGCGCATCGCCGGCTTGTAGACGTCGATGCGGTCGCCGCCGATCCGCTTGGAATGATACATCGCAAGCTCGGCGTCCTTGATGATCTCGTCCGACAATTGCGTCTGCGGATCGCTGAGCGCCAGCCCGATCGAGGCGGTCAGGAAAATCTCGCGGTCGTTGAAGGCGATCGGCGCGCGGATGGTCTTGCGGATCGTCTCGGCGAAGGCGGTGATGCGCGACGACTCCTGTTCCGACATCAGGATGAGGCCGAACTGGTCGCCGGCAAGCCGCGCCAGCGTGTCCTGCGGCTTCAGGATCCGGGTCAGCCGCCGCGCCAGCGTCAGCAGGATCGAATCGCCGACCGCGATGCCGACGGAATCATTGACCTGCTTGAAGCGGTCGAGATCGATCACCATCAGCGTCGGTCGCAGGTTCGGCATGGTCTTGGCGAAATTGGCAACCGCGCCGAGCCGGTCGATGAACAATTTGCGGTTCGGCAGGCCGGTGAGATTGTCATGCACGGAATCGTGCAGCAGGCGTTCCTCGGCGTTCTTGGTCTCGGTGACGTCGGTCAGCGTGCCTACTACCCGCGAGACTTCGCCGTCGGAGCCGACCACAGGGCGCGCCTTGAGCGCGAACCACATGAAATGGCCGTCGGGCGTGCGCAGCCGGAAATCCTGCGCCAACCGGCCGCGACGCTGGTCGAGCACGCTGTCGAGTGCTGCGCGGAAACGATCCTGATCGAGCGGATGCAGCACCTCGAGCCATTTCGCAGCAGGACCTTCCAGCGTGCCGCGTTTCAAGCCGAGCAGACTTTCAGTCTCGGGGCTGGTGAAGACCTTGTCGGCCGACACATCCCAGTCCCAGATCAGGTCGCCCGATCCGGTCAACGCCAGCGCCCGGCGCTCGACGTCGGACACGACGCCGGTGGTCGCGCCGCCGCCGGCGAAGGCATGCTGCATCACCGTAAATCCGATCAGCATCACGATCAGCACCAGGCCGCCGAGCAAGGCGGGGCCGACGATGTCGTTGGTAACGCTTCCCGCTACCGTCATGCCGGCCGCGACCACCCAGACCACCAGCAGGAACCAGGTCGGAATCAATAGTACCGCGCGATCGAAACCGTGGGTCGAAAGATAAACGATCAGCGCAAAGCCCGCGAACGCGATCAGAACGAGCGACATCCGCGCGATGCCCGAGGCGACCGCGGGATCGAACAATGCCAGCGCGACGAGCGAGCCCAGGAAGGCGAGCCAGCCCACGGTGATATGGGAATAGCGCACATGCCAGCGGCTGAGATTGAGATAGGCAAACAAAAACACCAGTAGCGTCGCGGCCAGGATCGCCTCGCCCGCCGCGCGCCACACGCGCTCGGCGTTGTTCGACATGTCGAGCACCTTGCCCCAGAAGCCGAAATCGACGCCGATATAGACCAGCACCGCCCACGCCAGCGCGGCGGCGGCGGGAAACATGATGCTGCCCTTGACCACGAACAGAATGGTCAGCACCAGCGCCAGCAGTCCGGAAATGCCGATCACGATGCCCTGGTACAGCGTAAACGAGTTGACCTTGTCCTTGTAGGCGTCGGGCTCCCACAGATAGAGCTGCGGCAGCTTGTCGGTGCGCAATTCCGCGACAAAGGTGACGACGGCGCCGGGATCGAGCGTGATGCGGAAGATGTCCGCGGTGGCGCTCTCCTGGCGTTCGGGCCGGTCGCCGGTCGACGGCGTGATGGTCGCAATGCGAGACAGTCCGAGATCGGGCCACAACAGCCCCGACGACACGATGCGATAATGAGGCGCAACGATCAGACGGTCGAGCTGGTCGTCGGTATTGTTGGCGAGCGCGAACACTACCCAGTTCTGACCGCCTTCGCGGGCACGGACTTCGATGCGGCGGACGATGCCGTCGGTGCCTGGCGCGGTGGAGACCTGAATGCGATCAGTGTCACTGCGCTGATGATCGAGTACCGCGGTGAGGTCGATGGCGGGCGCGTCACCGCGGACGCTGACGGCGTCGAGGGCGCGCGCCGGCGGCGCAGCGGCAAGAATCATGAGGCCCAGCGCGAGGGGCGCAAGGCACCTGATCAGACGCAATGTCAGTTCTCCGCGATCAACATCGGTTCCGGGCGAAGCGAACTGCCCGACGCTGTGGGATAAATGACATGAATGCGAGGGAAATCAAAGGGTTTCCGACCACTCATCGCTGGTCAGAGTTAAACGGCCAACACAATTTTGCCAATATGTTCGCTGGTTTCCATGCGCCGATGCGCGTCGGCGGCCTTTTCGAGCGGGAATGTGCTGTCCATCAAGGGTTTGACACGCCCCTCTCGCAATAGCGGCATCACCTTGGCCTCGATAGCCGAGACCATTGCCGCCTTGTCGGTGTTGGTGCGGGGGCGCAGCGTGGAGCCGGTGTGGTGCAGCCTTTTCACCATCAGCTTGGCAAAATTAACGGTTGCCTTTGGTCCGCCGAGAAACGCGATCTGGACCACACGGCCATCGACCGCGGCCGCGTCGTAATTGCGCTCGATATAATCGCCGCCCACCATGTCGAGAATGACATTGGCGCCTGCGCCCGATGTCGCCGTCATCACCTCGGCGACGAAGTCTTCGGTCTTGTAGTTGATCGCGCGGTCGGCGCCGAGCTTGAGACAGGCATCTGCCTTGTCCTTCGATCCGACGGTGACGATCACCTTGGAACCGAAGGCCTTGGCGAGTTGTATGGCCATGGTGCCGATGCCGGACGAGCCGCCATGGATCAATAGCGTCTCGCCTGGCTTCAGCGCGCCGCGCTCGAACACATTGTGCCAGACCGTCATCAGCGTTTCCGGGATGGCGCCCGCCTCCACTATCGACAGCGCCGCTGGCACCGTCATCGCCTGGGCGTCCTGTGCGATGCAATATTGCGCGTAGCCGCCGCCGGCCACAAGCGACATTACCTTGTCGCCGAGTTTGTGTTTGCTGGCGCCTGTGCCGAGCGCGACGACTTCGCCCGCAATTTCAAGGCCGGGCAAATCGCTGGCGCCGGGCGGTGGCGGATAGGCGCCGGACCGTTGCGCGACGTCGGGCCGGTTAACGCCCGCGGCGGCGACCTTGACCAGGATTTCGTTCGGCCCGGGCGCCGGCACCGCGCGGGTCTCGGGTAAAAGCACCTCAGGGCCGCCAGGCTTGCTGATGCCGATGACCGTCATTTGCGCGGGCAGCTTTTCCATGTTTTTTCCTCGCGGGGGTTGAAGCGAGAGACTGCATATAGCGTTTTCAGGCCAAGTGAAATGCAGTTCGCGCCTCCAAATTCTAGTCTCCGAACCGATCCGCTAACTGGTCCGCTCTTTCGCCGGTAATTTTCTGGACCAGCGGCGGAAGTTGCGACACCTGCTTTCCCGCGCCGCAATCCAGCAGAACGCCGCATGGCGCGGAAGGCCATCGCGGAATGTCCTCGTTATCGCCGAAAGCGCGGCGCACCCTATCGGCAAGTGCCGGAACGATGCTCCACGCCAGCACCGCGGATAAACTCGCGAGATTCAATCCTGTTCGGGTCGCGACGGCCGCGCGGTCCGGATCGGATTTGATCGTTGTCCAGGGGGCTGCCCGCTGGAGATACGCGTTCGCGGCGCTCCAGATGGCGCGGGTGTCGGCGGCGGCACGGCGAAATTCCAGCGCCTCGTGATGGGTCCGCAGAGTGGCGATGCGACGCTCGAGATGGACCGCCAGGGAGATTTCCGGTTCGCCAGGTTGGCCACCTGCGGGAATACGGCCGTCGAAGGCCTGATGGGTGAAGCGAATGATCCGGTTGACCAGATTCCCGAACACATCGGCAAGGTCCTTGTTCACGTCGGCAACGAATCTGCGGACGCTGAAATCCGTATCCGATGTCTCGGGAGAATTCGCGATCAACCACCAGCGCCAGAGATCCGGCGGCAGTTCTTCCAGCGCCTGATCGGTGAATATTCCGCGCCGCCTGCTCGTGGAGAATTTTCCTCCCTGGAAGTTCAGCCAGTGGAAACCCTTGATCACGTCCACGGTTTTCCATGACTCGCCGGACCCGATCAGGGTTGCGGGAAAGCTTACGGCGTGAAACGGCACGTTGTCCTTGCCGAGGAACTGGATGTACTGAACGTCATCGCTGTTCCGCCACCAACGGCGCCAATCGCGGCCGGATGGGCCGGCATCGGCCCATTCCTGCGTTGCGGCGATGTACGCGATCGGCGCATCGAACCAGACGTAAAACACCTTTTGTTCGAATCCTGCACGCGGCACCGGGATGCCCCAGGCGAGATCGCGCGTGATGCAGCGGTCCTTCAGTTCCGAGGTCAGCCAGCTCCTGGCGAGCGAAACCACGAAGGGCGGCCATCCGCTCCGGCTGTCGACCCAATCATTCAGTTCATTCACCAATAGCGTCTGACGGAGGAACAAATGCCGGCTGGTCCGGACTTCCAGCGCGCAGTCGCCGGACAGTGCCGATCGAGGGCGGATCAGTTCCGTGGGATCGATCAGGTCGCCGCAGCCGTCGCATTGATCGCCCCTGGCGGCATCAATGCCGCAGCCGGGACAGGTCCCGAGCACATATCGGTCCGGTAGAAAGCGTCGATCCGCAGCCGACCAGATCTGACTGAGCTCGCGTTCCTCAATCAGTCCCGCGGCGTCCAGCTTGTTGTAGAAATGCTGCGTCAGCGCATGGTTTTGCCTCGATGATGATCGTCCGAAATGGTCGAACGAGAGGCCGAACCGCCGGTAGATGTCAGCCTGAATTGCGTGCTGTTCGTCGCAGAATGTCCGCACGTCCTGTCCGGCCTGGATCGCTCCCAGTTCGGCCGGCGTTCCATGCTCATCGGTGCCACAGATAAAGAGCACGTCGTCGCCGGTCTGCCGCCGGAAACGCGCATGGACATCGGCAGGAAGCAGAGAGCCGATGAGATTGCCGATGTGTTTGACGCCGTTCACATAGGGAAGGGCGCTCGTAACAAGAAACCTGGTCATGGCAGCGATCTTTCGCGCAGGAGGAATGCCGAACCCCGGAAAATCAAAAAGCCCTCCCGCGAGATCGGAAGGGCCTGGATTCGGCTTATGCCTGGCGCGAAAAAGCGCGCACTATCCCTTCCGGTCGAACTCCATACGGTCGGGCCGGGGCATTCGCGTCGGGAACAGCGCGCTTATAAAATTCACTTCGAAATCTCCAGGAACTCGCGCAGAATAGCAGGCCGCGGCAAGAATGCCAGATCATTGATCCGCGGATACCGCGCGATTTATAAGCTGGAGAATGCATGGCCATCGAGGATGACGACAAGCCGAGAAAGAAAGTCACCCACGAGATCGGGCAGGATCTGTCGTTGCTGTCGGTCGAGGAACTTGCCGAGCGCATCGCGCTGATGGTTTCGGAAATCGAACGGCTGCAAGTGGCCGTGAACAAAAAGCGTGCCTCCAAGGACGCAGCGAACAGTTTCTTCAAGTCGTGAACCAATTAAAGCGCGAATTTTTCGCACCGTCGTCCCGGCCGGTTTCGCGGGAGCGACCGGTTAAGAATTTGGTTCGCCTGGCCGGGGACCAACTTGTTGAGACAGTCGGCCAATGGCCGACATGGCAAACGAAGGCTGAAAGAAATCTCTCGTTTACGATCTATTAAGCTTTCTCGCTTATGAAATCGATTGTCCTCGTTTGGACACCGAGTGGCTCCTGTCCACTCTGTTTGACGCCTCCCTGTTATCAACTTCAAAGCCGCCGGCAACGGCGGCTCTTTTTTTGGTTCGGTACCTCGCCGGAAACCATAAACGGTCTTGCGGCTGGACTCTCGTCCACGGGCGCGTAATGATTTGTTCATTATAAGCCGACGCGTGCTTAGGCCGCGTTGCGTAAACTGTGGCGTGAGGCGTTAACCATGTCGGACCGTTCGCAAGGCGAAACCGCCCTCGTCCAATTCAGTGAGCGGCTCACCAATTCCGCGGCGTTCGGCACCTTGTTCCGGGAAGGCATGGATCTGGTTGAGGAGACTGCCGCTTATCTCGACGGGGCAGGCCGCGCCGAGGCCAAGGCGCTCGAGCGCTCCGTCAGCCTCACCTATGCGACCGAAAGCATGCGCCTGACCACCCGTCTGATGCAACTGGCGTCGTGGCTGCTGCTGCACCGCGCGGTGAAGGAAGGCGAGATGACGCTGACCCAGGCCAATCGCGAAAAGACCAAGGTCAAGCTCAGCGCCGCCGATCCCGGCCCGAACGACATGATCGAAAAACTCCCGCGACAATTGCAGGACCTGATTGCCCGCTCGATGACCCTGCAGTCGAAGGTCCGCCGCCTCGATACCACCATCCACGCGCCGGCGGCGGAACGCTCCACAATCGGCAATCCGCTGGTCCCGCAGCTCAATCGCCTGAAGGCGGCTTTCGAGCATTAAGCTCTCGCATTCGATCCATTACCTGAAATAAAAACGCCCCGGCGTGAGCAGGGGCGTTTTGGTAACTTGCCTCGAATGAGAGTTGAAGGACTTCAATCCTTCTTGAGGAAGCCCGAAAATTTCTTCTGGAACCGCGACACACGGCCGCCACGATCGAGCAGTTGCTGGGCGCCGCCGATCCAGGCCGGGTGCGACTTGGAGTCGATATCGAGGTTCAGTTTGTCCCCTTCCTTACCCCAGGTCGAGCGCGTCTGGTATTCGGTGCCATCGGTCATCACGACCGTAATCTTATGATAATTCGGATGAATTTCGGCTTTCATAGCAGATCCTTCGGCGCGCCGGCGCCTGCTTTTCGATTGTGCGGGGGCGGATTTGGGCCGCTCTATAACGCAGCGAAGCCTCCAAAACAAGCCAAGTATCTTCCGGATCCGAATCTTCCCGGATTTGCCAGCGGTGGCGGCGGGGCCTATTGGGGGGTAACAAAGCGATTGGTCCAGATCTCATGAGCGCAGTGGAACGGCTTGACGAGCGGCGTGGCGAAACGCCGCCACCGCGCGATGTAGGGCCGTCCGAGGTATCCTCCATCGAGGCGCAACTGACGCTGCCGCCGGCCCGGAGCGCGCGCCTTCGCCCGCTGCTGGCGCTGGCGCCCTATGTGGCCCGTTACCGCGGACGCGCGTTCCTGGCATTGATCGCGTTGACGATCGCCGCCATCACGACGCTGCTGGTGCCGGTCGCGGTGCGGCGGATGATCGACTTCGGGTTCTCTCCCGAAGGCATCGCCATGATCAACAGATACTTCAGCGTCATGATCGCGGTGGTCGCGGTGCTGGCCGGCGCCAGCGCGGCGCGGTTCTATCTGGTGATGACCATTGGCGAGCGCATTGTCGCCGATCTCAGGCGCGACGTATTCGCCCATCTGATTTCGCTGTCGCCGGCGTTCTTCGATTCCGCGCGCAGCGGCGAACTGATCTCGCGCCTCACCGCCGATACCACCCAGATCAAATCCGCGGTCGGCGCGTCGGTATCGATCGCGCTGCGCAACTTCATGCTGTTCATCGGCGCCACCGCGATGATGGTGATCACCAGCCCCCGGCTTTCCGGATTCGTTTTGCTGGCAATCCCGGTGATTGTGATCCCGCTGGTGGCATTCGGCCGCTGGGTGCGGCGGTTATCGCGCAACGCCCAGGATACGCTGGCGGATGCCACCGCCTATGCTTCCGAACTGGTCGGCGCTATCAGAACCGTGCAGGCCTACACCAGCGAACGGCTGGCCAATGCGCGCTTCGGCGGCGAAGTCGAACAGGCCTATGAGGCGGCGCGCAGTTCGACCCGCGCGCGCGCGGTTCTCACCGCGATCATCATCTTCATCGTCTTTGCCAGTGTCGTGGCAATCCTCTGGATCGGATCGCACGATGTTCTGATCGGCGCCATCAGCCCGGGCCGGCTTGGCCAGTTCATATTGTATGCGGCCTTTGCCGCCGCCGGGCTCGGCCAGCTCAGCGAAGTGTGGGGCGAGGTCTCGGCCGCGTCAGGCGCATCGGAACGATTGTTCGAAATCCTTCGCGTCAAATCTGCGATAACGCCTCCGGCTTCACCCCGGGCTTTGCCGGTACCGGCGCGCGGCGATGTCAGCTTCGAAAACGTCGGCTTTGCCTATCCGACGCGGCCGGATACCCTGGCGGTCGATGGCGTTTCGCTGGCCGTGCGCGCCGGGGAGAAAGTCGCGATCGTCGGCCCTTCGGGCGCCGGCAAGAGCACGCTGTTTCATCTGCTGCTGCGGTTCTACGATCCCGCTTCCGGCACGATCTCGTTCGACGGCGTGCCGATCAAAGCGGCCGATCCGCACGAGGTGCGCGCGCGCATCGCGCTGGTACCGCAGGACTCCGTGGTGTTCGCCGCGACCGCGCGCGAGAACATCCGCTTCGGCCGGCCCGACGCCGATGACGCCGAAGTCGAGCGTGCCGCCGATCTCGCTCACGCCACCGAATTTATCCGGCGTCTGCCCGGCGGATTCGAGGCGCATCTCGGCGAACGCGGCGTAACGCTGTCCGGCGGCCAGCGCCAGCGTATCGCCATTGCACGCGCGATTCTGCGCGACGCGCCGTTGCTGCTGCTCG
Source organism: uncultured Alphaproteobacteria bacterium (assembly GCA_963732455.1). Lineage (GTDB taxonomy): Bacteria > Pseudomonadota > Alphaproteobacteria > Rhizobiales > Xanthobacteraceae > Bradyrhizobium. The sequence continues at coordinate 202,889 of CAVSZM010000016.1, forward strand.
ATGAGGCGACGTCGTCGCTCGATGCGGAATCCGAGACGCTGGTGCAGACCGCGCTGGAGGAACTGATGCGTCACCGCACCACGCTGGTGATCGCGCATCGCCTCGCCACCGTATTATCCTGCGACCGGATCATGGTGATGGATCAGGGTCGCATCGTCGAGCACGGCACCCACGCCTCGCTGGTCGCAGCCAACGGTCTTTACGCTCGGCTGGCGAGATTGCAGTTCGAGGGGGCGTGAGAAGAGTTAAATGCGTCATGCCCAGACTGGAATCCGGGTATCCATCTTCTTCGCAAAGCTTCTTTCAAGGATGGATTGCCGGGTCGAACCCGACAACGACGATTTCACTTTCCCTTCCACTCCATCCGCAGCACCGGCCGCCCGGATGTAGGATTCACGTCCTCGCCGGCATGCGCAAAGCCGTTGCGTTCGTAAAAGCGGATGGCGCGGGCATTGTCGGTGTTGACCAATAGCGTGATGCGGTCGGGCGACAGACGCTTTGCTTCCTCGACCAGCGTGCTGGCGAGCGACGAACCCCAGTGATCGGGGGCGACGACGAGCTGATCGAGATAACCTGATACGTCGATGGTGACGAACCCGATCAGCTTGCCCGCCTGTTCGGCGACAATGATCGCCGCATTGGGCACCAGTTCGCCCCGCCAGCGCTCGCGCCACCATGTCACGCGCGCAGCGAAATCGATTCCCGGATAGGCCTGTTGCCAGGTTTGTTGCCACAGCGAGATTGCTGCATCCTCATCCTCCCGGCGATAGGGGCGCAGTTGAAACCCCATCGGCCCTCAGCGTTCCGTCAGCTTCAGCTCGATCCGGCGATTGCGCTTGTAGGCATCTTCGGTGGCGGCGGTGTCGAGCGGCTGGAATTCCGCGAAGCCGGCCGCGACCAACCGCTGCGCCGGCACGCCAAGCGAGATCAGGTACTGCACCACCGAGATCGCGCGTGCCGACGACAGCTCCCAGTTCGACTTGAACAGCGGGCTGTTGATAGGTCGCACGTCGGTATGGCCGTCGACCCGCAGCACCCAGGCGATTTCACCGGGTATCTGCTTGTCGAGGTCAATGAGCGCAGTCGCCAGCTTGTCGAGTTCGGCGCGGCCTTCGGGCAGCAATAGCGCCTGTCCGGTGTCGAAGAACACCTCTGACTGAAATACGAAGCGGTCGCCCACAATCCGGATATCCGGCCGGTTGCCGAGGATGGCGCGCAAGCGTCCGAAGAACTCCGAACGGTAGCGCGACAATTCCTGCACCCGCTGCGCCAGCGCGACGTTCAGCCGCTGTCCGAGATCGGCGATCCGCCCTTGCGATTCCTTGTCGCGCTTCTCAGAGGCGTCGAGTGCTTCTTCGAGCGCCGCAAGCTGGCGGCGCAATGCGCTGATCTGCTGGGTCAGCACTTCGATCTGCGCCAGCGCGCGCAAGGATACCTGCTTTTCGGAATCCAGCGCTCTGTTGAGTTCGGCGGCGCGGCCGGCGGCGTCGCCGCCGGCGCCGGCGAGGCCTTCATAGAGACCCTTGACGCGATCGCGCTCGGACTCTGCCGACGCAAGCCCGGCACGCATCTGCGAGAGCTGGTCGTCGAGATTGAGTTTGCCGAGTTTTTCCAGCGACAGCAGATCGTTCAGCTGGGCGATCTTGGCGTTGAGTTGCTCGAGCGCCTTGTCCTTGCCGGTGACCTCCTGCGACAGGAAGAACTGCACCACCAGGAACACCGACAGCAAAAACACGATGGAGAGCACCAGCGTCGACAGCGCATCGACGAAGCCGGGCCAGTAATTGAATCCGGTTTCGTTGCGGCGTGCACGGGCGAGGGCCATCGGCTTCTCTCTATTATTGACGGGTTTTCATCATGCGAATCCAATAGGCTTGGTCAGTTTTTCTCGGGCTGGCGCGCGATACGCTCGAGCAATTTCTTGATTTCGCGGTTCTGTTCGCCCTGGCCGTCGGCCCATTCGCGGATCATCTGCTGCTCGGTTCGCATATGCGCAACCAGGCCTTGAATGGCTTCGGCGAGATTGGCCATCGCCGCGGTGGTGCCGCGGCTGTTGCCGCCTTCTTCCATCGACGTGCGCAAGCGTTCGACGGCGTTCTTCAGGTCGCCGCTGGCGCCGGCGGCGGCCTCGCCGGAATACTCGCGTACCGTGGAAGCGAGCCAGTCTTCGAGGTCGGTATAGAACCGGTTCTGCGCCTGACTCGATTGCAGATCGAGAAAACCGAGAATCAGCGAACCGGCAAGCCCGAACAGCGAGGACGAAAACGAAATGCCCATGCCGCCGAGCGGCGCGGCCAAACCTTCCTTGAGGGTGTCGAACAAGGCGCCGGCGTCGCCGCCGACCTTCAGGCCGTCGATCACTTTGCCGACCGAGCCAACGGTTTCAATCAGGCCCCAGAAGGTGCCGAGCAGTCCGAGGAACACCAGCAGGCCGGTCATGTAGCGGGAAATGTCGCGGGCCTCGTCGAGCCGGGTGGCGATGGAATCCAGGAGATGCCGCATGGTTTGCTGCGAGATGGTCATCCGCCCCGAGCGCTCGCCGCCGAGGATCGCGGCCATCGGCGCCAGCAGCGTGGGATGCCGGTCAATCGCAAGGCCGGGATCGGCGATGCGGAAGTTGTTCACCCAGGCGACCTCCGGATAGAGCCGGATCACCTGGCGAAACGACAGGATGATACCGATCGCGAGCACTGCGCCGATCAGGGCGTTCAGGCCTGGATTGGCGAAGAACGCGACGACGATCTGCTTATAGAGCACGACCGTCACCAGCGCGCAGAGCACCAGGAACACCAGCATGCGCACCAGGAAAATCCGCGGCGAGGACAGTTTGCTCAGTTCGGTCTCCATCGCGGAGCGGGAAGAGGAGCCTGAAGGCATTGCCGATGTCATCCGTTATGGGGAATCGCTTCCGGGCGTCAATATGGCACAGCGGGGCCGAGAAAAAAGATCAGATCGGCCCGGATTGGGGCGGGCCGGTGGAACCTCAGGCTGAAACCTTGCCTGGACTTGAGCGTATTTTACCAATGTTCGAACTCTACGTTGATATCAGGGATTTTGCATGACCGTTTTATATCCGGAAGCGCCGGTCGCGATCGCACTGTCGCTCTCGATCCTGATGGCCGTCGCCTCGGTGGTGCAGCAGCGCATAACAATGCGACTCCCACGAGGGGAGAGAGGAAGGAATAGCTAAAACTACTTCCCCAGCGGCTTTAGGATCTTCACCAGTTCGGCGTGAACGAATTCATTGCCGCAGATCACGTTGCCGGTCTTGAGCGGATCGTCGTCGCCGTCGATACCACTGACGATGCCGCCGGCCTCGCGCACGATAATCTGTCCGGCCGCCATGTCCCACGGTTGCAAATTGCGTTCCCAGTAGCCGTCGAGGCGGCCCGATGCGACGAAAGCCATATCGAGCGAGGCCGCGCCGAACCGGCGCAGACCCGCCACTTTAGCCTGAATTTCGGCCATCTCGACGCGCGACAGTTCCAGGTCGCCGCGTCCGATATGCGGCAACCCGCACGCGATCACGCATTCGTTGAGGTTGCGCCGGCCGGCGACGCGCAAGCGCTGATCGTTGAGGAAGGCACCCTTGCCGCGCTCGGCGATGTAGAGGTCGTCATTGGCTGGATTGTAGATCAGGCCCGCAATCATGGTGCCTTCGCGCTGAAGGCCGATCGAAATCGCGAATTGCGGGATGCCATGGAGGAAATTTGTGGTGCCATCGAGCGGGTCGACGATCCAGGTGTGGCTCTTGTCGTCTCCTACTCGGTTGCCGCCTTCTTCGCCGATAAAGCCGTAGCCCGGCCGGGCCTTGGTAAGGTCGCTGTGAAGCATCTCCTCGGCGCGTCTGTCGGCCATGGTGACGAAATTTGCGGGCCCTTTCAACGACACCTGAAGGTTCTCGACCTCGCCAAGATCGCGCTTGAGGCTGCGGCCGGCGCGGCGGGCGGCTTTGACCATGACGTTGATAAGGGCTGAATGCAGCATGATCTCGGCTCAAGACGACCTGAGCGTCAGGTCTGGACGGGGATTTATGAAATTCTCAAATCATTTGAGTGCAATCGGACGCCGTTGACCGCTTCCAGTGGGTGCCCTGCGGTTCCGGCGGCGTCAAGGCGGATCATTTGGTGCCGAGCCATCTGCGCGCGGCCGCCTCGACCTTGGCGCGATCCTCCGGGCTTAGCTCAGCCAGCGCCTCGTCGAGCATGGGATCGCCCCTGCCGGCCGTTTTCGCGACAATATGCCATTTGAGGCCCTCGATTTTGTCCATCGGCGTCCCCAGTCCGTTCACCAGCACGCGTGCGAGGCGGTTTTGGGCGATCGGACTGTTTTGCCTGGCGGCCTTGCGCAACAGTGCCACGGCGGCGGCTTCGTTCTTCGGCGTGCCGGTACCGTTGTAAAGCGCGATGGCGTACTCAACCTCGGCATCGACATTGTCGGCCAGCGATGCGGCCTGCAGCAACCGGACCGCCTTTTCGATATTCTTCTCAACCCCGGTGCCCTCCTTGTAGAAAGTCGCAAGTGCATATTGCGCTTCCGGATTGCCGGCGTCGGCGGCGACGCGAAGCAATTCTGCGGCGCGTTTGACATCCTGCGGCAGCGTCTGTCCGTCGAGATAGAGCAGCGCGAGATTGTATGACGCCTTCGGATTGCCGAGTTTGGCAGAGGACGCCAGCAACCTCACGGCCTCCTCGCGATTGACGGGACCGCCGCGGCCGGCGAGACGGAGCATCGCCAGCGCGAACATTCCCTCGCGGTCGCCCCCGTCGGCGGCGCGCCTGTACCAGTCGGCTGCCTTCGCATAGTCGCGCTTGACACCCATCTCATTGGCGTAGAGTTCGCCGAGCATCGTCATCGCCTTGGGGTCGCCACCCTCTGCGCGTTTTATCGCGAGATTGAACGCGGTTTTGTATTGCCCGCGCTGGTAGGCGCCGAAAACCAGATCGACGTTGGGATCGTCCGGCGCGGGGGCATGAGTTTCAGTCGCGTTCGGCCCGGGGGTTGCCGCGGGCTTCTTCGGGGCCGCGGGCGGTTTCGCTTTCGGCTTCGCGGCTGGTTTGCTCGCCGCCGTTTCAGCGCCTGAAGGCGGCGGCGATGTTTGCGCCGCCGCGCTGGCGGTCCACATCAGACAGCACACAAGGGTCGATATCGGACGCAGGATCTTCATTTCCGGCGCTATCCCTGCTCGGCTTTGACTTTTCCGGACGTCGCGGCGTGTGCTTGCCTGATGATTTGCTCCGCGTCCATCAATGCCGCCGCCGCGCCGCGCGGATCATTCCAGATGAAATCGCCGACCAGAATGAAGTCGGCGCCGGCGCCTGAAAATTCGCCGATTTCCTCGCGCGACGCAGCAAAGCCGACACATGGAGGCTCGAATAGTTCGGCCCACCACTGCAGGCGTTCGGCGATCGCCTCGACCGAAGGTCGCTGTTTCAGCCCATCGGGCTCGCCGAACAGCACGTAATCCGCGCCGGCTTCGCCCGCGGCCATCGAATCGTGCCGCGTCCTCAGTCCGCCGACGCCGGCGATGCGGTCGGGCTTCAACGTCGGCAGCCCATCCTCCATGGCTTCGATGCCGGTCAGATGCGCGCCATCGGCGCCTGCGCGGGCAACCAGTTCGACATGACCGTCGAGCAAAAGCGCAGCACCGCGGTCCTGGATCGCGGGCGCCAGCGCCTTGACGCGCGAGATCATGGTGCGCTGGTCGGTTGGTTTGAGTTGCAGCAGCACCGCTGCGACATCGGTCGCGGCGAGCAGGCCGGGAAGGCTTGCCATCAATGGCGATGGATCGTCCACATCAGGCGTCGCGAGGTAGAGGCGCGGCACGGGGCGCGGCGGTACGTGTTTAGTGGCCATGATGTCGGCTTGGTGCCCCCGGACTGCGGCCAAAAAAGGGGCAGGACGAAGCCTGCCGCTTCGACGTCATGCGACTTTCGGATCGAGTTCGCCCTTGACGTAACGCTTCGCCATCTCGGCGGTGGTCAGCACCTTTTTGATCTTGCTGGCCTGGCCGGCGGTGTTGAATTCCTGCAATCGCTGTTTGCAAAGCTTGGCCATCGCTTCCATCGCCGGCTTCAGGTATTTGCGCGGATCGAATTCTTCCGGATTGTCCTTCAGCACCTTTCGGATCTGTCCGGTCATCGCCATCCGATTGTCGGTGTCGATGTTGATCTTGCGGACGCCGTTCTTGATACCGCGCTGGATCTCGGCAACGGGCACGCCCCAGGTCGGCTTCATCTTGCCGCCGTTGGCGTTGATGATGTCCTGCAAGTCCTGCGGCACCGACGAAGAACCGTGCATCACCAGATGCGTGTTGGGCAGCTTGCGGTGAATTTCCTCAATCACGTTCATGGCCAGAATGTTGCCGTCCGGCTTGCGGGTGAATTTGTAGGCGCCGTGCGACGTGCCCATCGCAATTGCCAGTGCGTCGACCTTGGTCTGCTTGACGAACTTGACCGCTGCGTCGGGGTTGGTGAGCAACTGCTCGTGGGAGAGCTTGCCCTCGGCGCCGTGGCCGTCCTCCTTGTCGCCCGTGCCGGTCTCGAGCGATCCCAGCACGCCAAGTTCGCCTTCCACCGAAATGCCGCCGAGATGGGCCATGTCGGTGACGGTCTTGGTAACCCCGACATTGTAATCCCAGTCGCCCGGGGTCTTGCCGTCGGCCTTCAGCGAGCCGTCCATCATGACCGAGGTGAAACCGGACTGGATCGCGGTCATGCAGGTGGCCGGCTCGTTGCCGTGATCGAGGTGCACGCAGACCGGAATCTGCGGATAGATTTCGGTCACCGCATCCATCATGTGCTTCAGCATGACGTCGTTGGCGTAGGACCGCGCCCCGCGCGAGGCCTGAATGATCACAGGCGCATCCAGATTGGAGGCGGCGTCCATGATGGCGAGCGCCTGCTCCATATTGTTGATGTTGAAGGCCGGCACGCCGTAGTCGTGTTCCGCCGCGTGGTCGAGTAATTGACGCAACGTGATGCGAGCCATCTTCCTGTTCTCCGCGTTTGGGCTTGGGCGCCCGATATCACTTAAATCTAGCGTATTCTCAAGACCTCGACACCCGGCAACGGTTTCCCTTCCATCCATTCAAGAAACGCGCCGCCCGCGGTCGAAACATAGGTGAAATCGCCGGCCACGCCAGCCTGGTTCAGCGCCGCCACCGTGTCGCCGCCGCCGGCGACCGAGATCAGCTTCTTTGCCCTGGTCCGGTCCGCCGCGTGCTTCGCCGCCACCATGGTACCGTGGTCGAACGGCGTCATCTCGAACGCGCCGAGCGGGCCGTTCCAGACCAGCGTCGCGGCATCGTCGATCGCCGCGTGGATCCGTGAGATCGACCGCGGACCGACGTCGAGGATCATGCCGTCGGGGGGGATCGCATCGAGGCCGTAGGCATGCGACGGCGAATTGGCCGCGAAGTGAAACGCGACCACGGCGTCGACGGGCAGAATGATCGCGCAATTCGCAGCTTCCGCCTTCTCGAAAATCCGCAGCGCGGTCGCAGCCAGATCTTTTTCCGCCAGCGACTTGCCGACGCCGACGCCTTGCGCATGCAGGAAGGTGTTGGCCATGCCGCCGCCGATCACCAGCGCATCGACCTTGCTGACGAGGTTCTCCAAGAGGTCGATCTTGGTGGAGACCTTGGCGCCGCCGATGATCGCGATCACCGGTTTGGTCGGCGCTTCCAGCGCCTTGCCAAGCGCGTCGAGTTCGGCCTGCATGGTGCGCCCTGCATAGGCCGGCAGCTTGTGGCCCAGGCCCTCGGTCGAGGCGTGCGCGCGGTGCGCGGCCGAAAAGGCGTCGTTGACCCAGATATCGCCGAGCCTTGCCAGTTCGGCGACAAAGGCCGGATCGTTCTTTTCCTCTTCCTTATGGAAGCGGGTATTTTCCAGGCAAAGGATGTCGCCATCCTGCATCGCGCCAACTGCCTTTTCAGCGACGTCGCCGATGCAATCGTCTGCGAATGCCACCGGCTTCCTGATCACCTGCGCCAGTGCGGCCGCGACGGGTTTCAGCGAGTCCTTGGCGTCGCGTCCCCTCGGCCGGCCAAAATGCGCCAGCAGGATCACTTTGCCGCCCTTGCCGGATATCTCGGTGATGGTTTGGGCGATGCGTTCGAGCCGCGTGGCGTCGGTGACCCGTCCATTTTCCATCGGCACGTTGAGATCGACGCGCAGCAGGACGCGTTTGCCCTTTACGTCGATATCATCGAGGGTGCGGAATGCCTTGGTCATTAACGGTCTCGCACAGCCCATCCTTCGAGACGCCCCGCTGAATTCGGCTTCTCAGGATGAGGGTTCCCCTCATGGTGAGGAGCGCGCCTGTTCGCGCGCATCTCGAACCACGAGATCATAAAATCAGAGCAGCTTCCCCATCGCCACGGCGGTATCCGCCATGCGGTTGGAGAAGCCCCATTCATTGTCGTACCACGACATCACCCGCACCAGCGTGCCGTTCTGCACCTTGGTCTGGTCCATGTGGAATGTGGAGGAATGCGGATCGTGGTTGAAGTCGATCGAGACGTTCGGCGCGGTGGTGTAGCCGAGGATACCCTTGAGCTGCTGCTCGCTGGCGCGCTTCATCGCCTCGTTGATTTCCTTCGCGTCGGTCTTGCGCGAGGCTACGATCTTGAGATCGATCACCGAGACATTCGGGGTGGGGACACGGATCGCGACGCCGTCGAGCTTGCCCTGCAGTTCCGGCAGCACCAGGCCGATGGCCTTGGCCGCACCCGTGGAGGTCGGGATCATCGACATCGCCGCAGCGCGGCCGCGATAGAGATCGCTGTGCAGCGTGTCGAGAGTTGGCTGATCGCCGGTGTATGCGTGGATGGTGGTCATGAAACCGGTCTCGATGCCGACGGTGTCGTTGAGCACCTTGGCGACCGGCGCAAGACAATTGGTGGTGCAGGAGCCGTTGGAAACGACGAGATGATCTTTTGTCAGCTTGTCGTGGTTGACGCCGAATACGATGGTCGCGTCGGCGCCATCAGAGGGCGCCGAGACCAGCACGCGCCTGGCGCCGGCGGTGAGATGCGCCGAGGCCTTCGCCTTGGCGCTGAAGATGCCGGTGCATTCCAGCGCGATGTCGATGCCGAGATCCTTCCACGGCAGGGTCGCGGGATCGCGGTGCGCGGTGACCTTGATCTTGCCATTGCCGAGGCTGATCGAATCGCCGTCGACGGTCACGGTGCCCGGGAAGCGACCATGAACAGAATCGTAGCGCAGCAGGTGGGCGTTGGTCTCGACCGGGCCGAGGTCATTGATGGCGACCACTTCGATATCGCTGCGCTTGGCTTCGTAAATGGCCCGCAGCACATTGCGGCCAATGCGGCCAAATCCGTTGATCGCGACCCGGATTGCCATTCAACTTCTCCTTAAAAGGTTCGAAAATTTCATGTTTTTCGGCTGACTTGACCGAATTCCTGGGCGGTTTCATGCCCTGAATGCACAATCGTTGCAATGCATCATAATCCGGATCGTTCCGATAGGGTTACTTCATATCCAGGCGCTTTGACGCGGTTTCAACCACCGCCTCGGCGGTAATTCCGAAATGCTTGTAAAGCGCCTTGGCCGGGGCGCTGGCGCCAAAACCGTGCATCCCTACAAATGCGCCGTCCTGTCCGATCACGGCATCCCAGCCGAACCGGACGGCGGCCTCGATCGCGATCTTGATGGGGGCATTGCCGATAATCGCTTGCCGCCGCTCCGCCGGTTGCGCCAGCAGCAATTCGAGAGATGGCACCGACACCACCCTTGTCGCGACGCCGCGCTCCGCGAGTTGCTTCTGCGCGGCAACCGCGATCTCCACCTCTGAACCGGAGGCGAACAGCGATACTTTGGTCTCGCCTTGCGCGGCGACCAGCTCATAGGCGCCGTGGCCGCAGGGATTGTCGGCGGGCGCGGTGGTGCGCAATTGCGGGAGGTTTTGGCGGGTCAGCGCCAATACCGTTGGGCCATCGGTCCGGTTGAGCGCCAGTTCCCAGCATTCCGCGACCTCGACCGCATCGCAGGGACGGAACACGCGCATGTTCGGGATGGCACGCAGCGCCGCGAGATGTTCAACGGGCTGATGGGTCGGCCCGTCCTCGCCGAGACCGATCGAATCGTGGGTCATCACATAGACCACACCCGTGCCCATCAGCGCCGCGAGCCGCATCGCCGGACGGGCGTAGTCGGTGAATATCAGGAACGTTGCGCCATTCGGCGCGAACCCGCCGTGCAGGAAGATACCGTTCATGGCCGCCGCCATGCCGTGCTCGCGGACACCGTAATGGATGAAGCGGCCCTTCGGCGTTTTGGCTGAGAAGGCGACCGCGGATTTTGCCTTGTTATTGTTGGATCCGGTGAGATCTGCCGAGCCTGCAAGAAATTCCGGCATCGCCGGCACGATCGCTTCGATCGCAAGTTCGGACGATTTGCGGGTCGCGATATTTTGCGGTGTTTCAAGCAGCGCCTTCTTGTGGGCCTTGAACGCTTTCGCAAGCCCGGCCGGCCGCTCGTGCCGCAAGCGGCGGTCGAACTCGGCGCGCTTGCGGTTGGACAGAGTCGCCATGCGGGCTTCCCACTCCTTGCGCGCGGCGGCTCCGCGGGCGCCGACTTCGCGCCAGCTCCTCAAGACGTCGTCAGGTACCGAGAACGGCTCCAGCGAGATGCCGAGCTTTTCCTTGGCGCCCTTCAGCTCTTCAGCGCCGAGCGCTTCGCCATGCGCCTTGGCAGTACCGGCCTTGGTCGGCGCACCGAATCCGATCGTGGTCTTGCAGGCGATCATCGACGGCTTGTTGGATTTCTGCGCCCGCGTGATCGCGGCGGCGATCGCTTCGGGGTCATGACCGTCGATGAGTTCAGCCTGCCAGCCCGCGGACTTGAACCGTTTCACCTGGTCGACCGAATTGGCGATGGAGATCGGTCCGTCGATGGAAATGCCGTTGTCGTCGTACAGCACGATCAGCTTGTGGAGCTTCCAGTGTCCGGCCATGGCGATCGCTTCCTGCGATACGCCCTCCATCAGGTCACCGTCGGAGACGAGCACATAGGTGCGATGGTCGACATGCTTCTTGCCGAACTCGGCGGCGAGCATCTTTTCCGCGAGCGCCATGCCGACCGACGTCGCGATGCCCTGGCCCAGCGGCCCCGTCGTGGTCTCGATGCCCTTAGTATGGAAGTTCTCCGGATGCCCCGGGGTGAGCGATCCCAACTGGCGGAAATTCTTGATCTGGTCGAGCGTCATGTCAGCATTGCCGGTCAAATACAGCAGCGCATACAGCAGCATCGAGCCGTGCCCGGCCGACAGGATGAAGCGGTCGCGGTCCGGCCATTTCGGGTCGGCGGCGTCAAATTTCAGGAACCGGCTGAACAATACGGTGGCGACGTCGGCTGCGCCCATCGGCAGGCCGGGATGGCCGGATTTCGCCTTCTCGACGGCATCCATCGCCAGCGCGCGGATCGCATTGGCCATACGGGAGTGATCGACGCGCGTCATGATGAAAAATCCGCCTGAAATGAGATGCTTGACGGCGATCCGCAGGGTGCAGCGAATGGCCCGGGCACAAGCCTTGGGGGCAACGGGAAGTCAGGGCTGGATAGCATCTGTATTCCCGGAGTCCAAGGCAGTGAAACGCGCCGCAGGGGCGAAAAGTTGCTTAGCGGTGCATAGCTCCGAAGCGGCGTTGCGCTGGCCTCGCTTGCCACGTAAATTTCGTCGTCTAAACGCTTGCCGAATCGCGAATTTTGCCGGGGCGGCTGGCTCAGGTAAGGTACATGCTGTCCCCATGAGCGATCGTCCCGCCAACGGTTCCGGCAACGCCGAGCCAGCATTGGCCGATATCGACGCCGCGACGCGCCGATTGATGGCGGCGCTCGAAGCGTTGGAAAGCGCGGTCGAGCGGCGGCGCGAGGCCGATCGCGACGAGAACGAGTTGGCGACGCGGATTCAGGCGCTGGGCGCGGATCGATCGCGGCTCGCCGACGAACTCGATGGATCGCTGGTGAAATCGCGCAGACTGGAGCGCGCCAATCGCGAGATCGCCGAAAGGCTGGATGCGGCGATCGGCACCATCCGCGCGGTGCTGGATACCGGAGAAAGCTCATGAGCCATATCAATGTCAGCATCAATGGCCGGCAATACCGGATGGCCTGCGAGGAGGGGCAGGAGGTGCGGCTCGTGAAGCTCGCCGAGAAGTCTTGAATTGCGGATCGGAAGTCTGCGCGGCAAGTTCGGCGAGATCGGCGATGCGCGCTTGACCGTGATGGCGGCGCTGACGGTGTGCGACGAATTGCTCGACGCCGGCCAACGTATCCGCAGCCTCGAAGAGGAGCTCGAGGCGTTGCGCGACGTCCGCATGGCGGCAGCGGATCACGCCCGGATGACGCAGACCGCGGTCGCCAATGCGCTGAACTCGGCCGCCGAACGTATCGAGAAGACGACGCAGGTACTGAATCGCACCATCGGCGGCGGCGTGGCGATTGGTTGACCATTACCCGGGTTAATGCTGGCGGTTTGACGCCATCGTGGTTACATTGGGGTTGCGAAGCTGTGTCGCGCGTCAGGAGCCATATATCCCCGGGGCCTTATCGATCCTTCCGGGAACTGTCCCTGGCCGGGTCCGTGGATCCGGTCACATGGTGCCCACCTACTTTCGTAGGGAACTCCGGGATCGAGTGCTCCAACGGCCATCGCGGCTTCGCACTTTTCTTTTTTTGCCGCCGAGTTATTGCCGCAGGTCCGTCCCGCAGCTTCGCAGTCCTATCATGGCGCCCTGGAATATTGGTACACCCGCTTTCGCGGGCGATGACAGCGAAATATAACGCCGCATGTCCAATAGCCCCGCGAGTTCATCGAAGGCCGATCTGCGCACGGCAGCGCTTGCGAGGCGCGATGCGTTGAGCGGCGAGCACCGTGCCGCGGGGGCACAGGCCATCGCGCTGCGCGGACTGCCGATTGAAATCAAGCGCGGCACGATTGTCGCCGGTTACTCGCCGATCCGCAGCGAGATCGATCCAGCCCCCTTGATGCGCAACGTCGCCGCGCGGAATGTGCGACTGGCGCTGCCGGCGATCGCGGCGCGCGGTCAGGCGCTCAGGTTTCGTGCCTGGTTACCTGACGACAAACTGATGCGCGGTCCGCTCGGCATTCTCGAGCCGTCGCCCGGCGCGGTCGAAATCGTTCCTGACATCGTGCTGGTTCCCATGGCGGCATTCGACCGATCGGGCCACCGGATTGGATATGGCGCCGGACATTACGACCGCACCCTTGCGCAATTACGCAAATTGAAAGCCATCACGGCGATCGGCCTCGCCTTCGCGGCGCAGGAAGTCAAAGCGGTGCCTGCACTGCCGCACGACGTGGCACTGGATTATGTGCTAACGGAAACCGAAGTGTTCGATTGCCGGAGTTCATGATTTGCGTATTCTTTTCGTCGGTGACGTCGTCGGCAGGGCCGGGCGCACCGCCATCTCAGACCATTTGCCGGGCATGATCCGCGACTGGGCGCTCGATCTCGTCATCGTCAATGGGGAGAACGCCGCCGGAGGATTCGGCATCACCGAGCCTATCTACCAGGAATTCATCGATGCCGGCGCGGACGCAATCACGCTCGGCAATCATGCGTGGGATCAGCGCGAGGCGCTGGTGTTCATCGAGCGCGCCCCGCGGCTCATTCGGCCGGCGAATTTTCCGCCCGGGACTCCCGGCCGCGGCACCGTGCTGGTCGACACCAAGAACGGCAAGCGCGCGCTGGTCGTCAACGCCATCGGTCGCGTCTTCATGACGCCGTTCGACGACCCGTTCGCCGTCATCAATCGCGAACTCGAAGCCTGTCCGCTGCGGGCGGCGGCGGACGCCATCGTGGTCGATTTCCACTGCGAGGCGACCAGCGAAAAGCAGGGCATCGGATTTTTCTGCGACGGCCGCGCCAGTCTCGTCGTCGGCACGCACACCCATGTTCCGACCGCCGACCATCAGATCCTCCCCAATGGCACTGCCTACATAACCGATGCCGGCATGACCGGCGATTACGATTCGATTATCGGCATGCAGAAGGAGGAGCCGCTGCGGCGCTTCATCACAGGCATTCCGTCGGGGCGGTTCGAGGCGGCGCAGGGCGTTGCAACCCTGAGCGGCGTTGCGGTCGAGACCGACGATGCGACCGGCCTGGCGCTGCGGATCGCGCCGGTGCGAACGGGCGGAAGGCTTGAGCCGACGCTGCCGGGTTTTTGGGGGAGTTAGCATCTGGGACGTGACTGTTTCTAACAGTCAGGTCCGGGCGCTAGCTCAAAGCTTGTAGGCCGTTCTGAATCCGCCCCAGTGCCGGCCACTGACGCGGATCGGCACGTCGATCTCGCGCATCATGATGGTTTTGCCGTTGCCCATGTCGCGGGCGTAGCTCTGGATCAGGTAGGAGCGCAGGTTGCGGCCGGCGGCGAGGCCCGCGGCATCGTTGAAGATGCGGCGGTTGCGGCTGTTGGCGGTGTTCCAGACGACATCGCCGGGGCGTTGCTGATGCGAATAGATCTTGTTGTGCACCGGCAGGTAGCCGTTGCGGTCGATCATCGCGCAGAACACCATGCGCGGATCCCTGGCGAGGAAAGTCTCTTGAAACGGAGGCAGCGCCCGATCCGCCCAGTTCAGAATCCGGGTGCGGTGTTGAACCGGGTTGGTGCCGGGGATCTCGACATAGTCGGCGTCAAACATGTCGTCGGCGGAGATGGCGCCGCTCGCAACCGCGTCTTCGAAGATCCTGGTCAGCGCGGTGCCGGCTTCCATGGCGCGGGTGACGAATTCGGTATTCTCGTCGTGGATCGACCACAACTTGTCTTCGATCTTTTCTCTCAGCGCCGGATCCGGCGCCTCGAACCGCGCCCGGGCGCCGGCCTTTGCGCGCTCGCTGAGGCGAACCCTGCATGCGCCGACGCTTTGCAGCGTCGCATCGAGGCTTTCGTTCAGCGGCAGCCGCTCGGCGTCCGGTCCGCAGATCAGGATGCCTTCCATGGAAATCTCATAGACCGGCGCGGCGACGAGACCGCGCGCGGTCTGAATCTCGATTTTGAGATTGCACGGCAGCCGTTCGCGCTTGCGCTGGTCTTCGCGCTCTTCCTGACGCAACAGCACCGCGCAGCGCGACTTGAGTTTCTGCGCGAACATCGTCACGGTCTTGCCGGCCGTGGCGACGCTTTCGCCATGAGCCTCGGCCTCTTTGGCCGCGCTGTCGATCTCGGCGGCGCTGTCGCCGACCGAGACGATGAAGTGCGATGCGGTGGCGACGTTATCGGACATCTCGCTGGTGGTTTCGTTCTGCTCCGCCACCGCGCCGTTGACGTTTTCGAACACCGGCCGGATCGCCTCGATCGCCTGCGCGATCCGGTGCACGGCATCGACCGAGCCCGCGGCGTCCTTTTGCAGCGCTTCGATCTTTTTGGTGATTTCCTCCGTGGCGTGCTGGGTCTGCACCGCGAGCGCTTTGACTTCGGAAGCGACGACCGCAAAGCCGCGACCGGCAGCGCCGGCACGCGCCGCCTCGATGGTGGAGTTGAGCGCCAGCAGCGTCGTCTGCTTGGCGATCTGCGCGATCAGGTTGACGACATTGCCGATGGCGGCCGAGGATTCGCGCAAGCGATCCACCTTGAGGCTGGCTTCATGGGCGGCGGCGCTGGCCTGATCGGCGAGCTTGCTGGCGTCGCGCACCTGGGATCCGATGCCTTCCGCCGAATGGGTGAATTTGTCGGCGGCCCGCGAGAAGGTAGTCGCGGTGGTCTGCGCGGCGCTGGTGCGTCCGGTCAGGGCGTCGCTGCGCTGGCGAATGGTGGAGAGCGTTGCCGCCGTCGCCTCGGCGCCGCCGGCGACCGAATTGGCCGCACGCTCGAGTTGCCGGATCATCGCGCCCAGTTCGAGTTCGAGCAGTTCAAGGATCTCCTTGGCGGAATCGCTGTCCGAAACGCCGGAAGCGTCCGCCGCAACCGTCGGCGTCACGGGTGCCGGTTCGACGGCCGGGGCAGCCGGTTCCGGCAGACGTTTTCGAAACAAACCGAACGCCATGGGCCTCTCTCGGGAACATAGATGAGACCGGCATCCTCGCATTCGGGCATGAAGTCAGGGTTAACGGTTGCCTCATGCGTGGGCAGCGGTCACTACCGACATACCGAAAACCTCGCCAAATCTTTGATTTTGGCAGGTCACCGGCCTATAACGCCGCGCTTTCCATCCGACATATCCCGGACGAATCCCGAAAGAGACCGCATGGCCGGACATTCCCAGTTCAAGAACATCATGCACCGCAAGGGCCGGCAGGATGCCCAGAAGTCGAAACTGTTCAGCAAGCTGGCACGCGAAATCACCGTCGCGGCCAAGATGGGCCAGCCCGATCCGTCGATGAACGCGCGGTTGCGCGCCGCGATCATCTCCGCCCGCCAGGAAAACATGTCGAAGGACTCGATCGAGCGCGCGGTGAAGAAGGCGAGCGGCAACGAGAGCGAGAATTACGACGAGATTCGTTACGAGGGCTATGGCCCCGGCGGCGTTGCCGTGATCGTCGAGGCGCTGACCGACAACCGCAACCGCGCAGCGTCCGACATCCGGTCCTACTTCACCAAGTCCGGCGGAAATCTCGGTGAAACCGGTTCGGTCGCCTTCATGTTCGATCGCACCGGCGTCATCGAATACGACGCCAGCGTCGCCTCCGACGATGCGATGCTGGATGCCGCGATCGAGGCCGGCGCCGACGACGTAACGTCGAGCGAGAACGGGCACGAGGTTTATGCCTCGCAGGAAACCTTCCGCGAAGTCGCAAAGGCGCTGGAGGCGAAATTCGGCGAAGCCCGCAAGGCGGCGCTGACCTGGAAACCGCAGAACACGGTGCCGGTGGACGACGAGACCGGTGAAAAACTGTTGAAGCTGATCGACCTCCTGAACGAGCATGACGACGTGCAGAACGTCTACGCCAATTTTGAGGTCTCGGACGCGCTGGTCGCCAAAATGGGCGGATGATTGCAATGCAGTCGCCGCCCGGCTTGACCGGGTGAATATTCCGGGCGTTCATCACAGACGTCCGGGGGTACTGGATACGCCGCCTTCGCGGGGTATGACGGTTGCGCGAGCGCTAGGCTAGAACCCGCTCCGGCGTTATCAATACCCCATGACATCGCCACCGATTCGCCACCCCCTTCGCATCCTTGGCATCGATCCGGGCCTGCGCCGCACCGGCTGGGGTGTGATCGAGATCGACGGCAACCGGCTGATGTTCGTGGGTTGCGGTTCGGTGGAACCGCCCGAGGGTTTGCCGCTGGCGAGCCGCCTTCTGGCGATCCACGAGGGCCTTGCCGCCGTGCTCGGCGACTTTCGCCCCGCGGAAGCCGCGGTTGAGCAGACCTTTGTCAACAAGGACGGCGTCGCCACGCTGAAACTCGGCCAAGCGCGCGGCGTCGCGATGCTGGCGCCGGCGATGTTCGGGATCTCGGTCGCGGAATACGCCCCGAACCAGGTGAAGAAGACCGTGGTCGGCGCCGGGCATGCCGACAAAAACCAGATTCTGGTGATGCTGAAGATCCTGCTGCCCAAGGCCGAACCGAAATCTCCCGACGCGGCCGACGCGCTCGCGATCGCCATCACGCACGCGCATCATCGCCAGAGCGCGGCGCTAAGGTTCAAGGTGGTCGGAGTATGATCGGCAAACTGAAGGGCCTGATCGACAGCTACGGCGAGGATTACGTGATCCTCGATGTCGGCGGTGTCGGCTATCAGGTGCATTGCTCGGGCCGCACGCTGCAGGCGCTGCCGTCGCCCGGCGAGGCCGCGGTGCTGTCGATCGAAACCTATGTGCGCGAGGACCAGATCAAGCTGTTCGGCTTCCGCAGCGACGTCGAGCGCGAATGGTTTCGTCTGCTGCAGACCGTGCAAGGCGTCGGCGCGAAAGTAGCGCTCGCGGTGCTCGGCACCTTGCCGCCATCGGATCTGGCGAACGCGATCGCGTTGCGCGACAAGGCTGCGGTGACGCGCACACCGGGCGTCGGCCCGAAAGTGGCCGAGCGCATCGTCACCGAATTGAAGGACAAGGCGCCGGCCTTCGCCAATGTCGACCCGGCGCTGGTGCGTCTCTCCGGTGCGATCGACGATGCACGCGCGCCGCGCCCGGTCACTGACGCGATCTCGGCGCTGGTCAATCTCGGTTACGGTCCGCCGCAGGCGGCCGCCGCCATCGCCGGCGCCTCGCGCATTGCCGGCGAAAACGCCGAGACCGCGCAGCTCATTCGATTGGGATTGAAGGAATTGGCGAAGTGAGTGAGCGATCATGATGTTCAATGCTTCCCTCGCGAGCATCGCCGCATGAGCACGCCCTCCCGCATCGTCACGCCAGAGCGCCGCGCCGACGATGGCGGCGACACCGCGCTGCGCCCGCAACTGCTGTCCGAGTTTGTCGGCCAGGCGCAGGCGCGCGCCAATCTCTCGATCTTCATCGAGGCCGCGCGCAAGCGAGGCGAGGCGCTCGATCATGTGCTGTTCGTCGGTCCGCCCGGCCTCGGCAAGACCACGCTGGCGCAAATTGTGGCGCGCGAACTCGGCGTCGGCTTTCGCGCCACATCCGGTCCCGTCATCGCCAAGGCCGGCGATCTCGCAGCGCTTCTCACCAATCTCGAAGAGCGCGACGTGCTGTTCATCGACGAAATCCATCGCCTCAGCCCTGCGGTAGAGGAAGTGCTGTATCCGGCGATGGAGGATTTTCAGCTCGACCTCATCATCGGCGAGGGACCGGCGGCGCGCTCGGTCAAGATCGAGCTTGCGAAATTCACGCTGGTCGGCGCCACTACGCGCGCGGGACTCTTGACCAATCCGCTGCGCGACCGCTTCGGGATTCCGGTGCGGTTGAATTTCTACACCGAAGAAGAGCTGGAGAAGATCGTCACCCGCGGCGCCCGCGTACTCAAGATCGGCATGACGCCGGACGGTGCCAACGAAATCGCGCGCCGCGCGCGTGGAACGCCGCGCATCGCCGGACGGCTGTTGCGGCGGGTCAGGGACTTCGCCTCCGCCGCGGATGCCGTCTCGATCGACCGCGCCATCGCCGACAACGCGCTGACTGCTCTGGAAGTCGATGCCGCCGGGCTTGACGCCATGGACCGGCGTTATCTCTCGACCATCGCGATGAATTACGGCGGCGGTCCTGTCGGCGTTGAGACCATGGCGGCGGCGCTGTCGGAGCCGCGCGACGGCATCGAGGATATTATCGAGCCGTTCCTGATCCAGTGCGGCTATCTGCAGCGCACCCCGCGCGGTCGGCTGTTGACCTCGCACGCCTTCCGCCATCTCGGTCTCGCCGAGCCCGCGCGCGACCCGGCACAGTTCGGATTGTTCGGCGGCGGCGAGGAAGATCGGTGATCGAGCGCGGTCCGCCGATCACCGCCGACCTCGACGGCGCGATTCGCGACGGCCGCCATTACATGCGGATCCGCATCTATTACGAGGACACCGATTTTTCAAAATTGGTATATCACGCAAATTACCTGCGCTTCATGGAACGGGGCAGAACGAACTATTTACGCCTGCTCGGGACCGATCACCGCGCCCTGTTTGAAGAAACGAGGAGCGAAGCACCCGGCTTTGCGTTCGTCGTGCGCTCGATGACAATTGATTTTTTCAAACCGGCATTTATGGACGACGTGCTGGAAATCATCACAACGCCAATAGAAGTGAAGGGCGCGTCGATTACGCTATTGCAACAATGCAGACGCGGCGACGACCTCCTGGTCGAAGCCCGCGTGCGCGTCGCGTTTGTCTCCGGCGGGAAGGCACAGCGCATTCCGAAGCCGCTGCGACTTGCTATGGGTGCCTGATTGCCAATCCCGCCCCCCGCGCGCTCGACCCGAGCGTAAGCAATTTTTAGGCTCAGATCCAAGCGGCCGGATTTCCGCTTGACCCTGACCGGACATTTGTCCAGAGCTGGCGTTATTTTCCAAAGCTGCGCGCTCGGCTTCGAGGTTACCGAGAAGGTCGGCAAGACCGGCTTGGTCGCCATCTACAAAAATGGCGACGGTCCCACCATCATGGTGCGTACCGAACTCGACGCGCTGCCGATGGAAGAGAAAACCAGCCTAGCCTATGCAAGCCACGACAAGACCACCTGGAACGACGGGGAGACGTTTGTGGCGCATAGCTGCGGCCATGACATCCATATGGCGAGCTGGGTTGGAACGGCGAAGACATTGGTTGGCTTGAAAGATCGGTGGCAGGGCACTCTGATGTTCATCGCCCAGCCCGCCGAAGAAACGGTGTCGGGCGCCAAGGCCATGCTGGCCGACGGCCTGTTCACGCGATTCAAGAAGCCCGACTTCGGCTTTGCCCTCCATGACGCCCCATCCCCAACGGCATCGTCATCTATCGCGCCGGCATCGGCTCCTCCAATTCCGACAGCCTCGAGATTATTTTCCACGGCCGCGGCGGTCACGGCGCGGCGCCGCCGCGAACCATCGATCCCGTGATGATCGCCGCGCGCCTCATCATGGACGTGCAAAGCGTGATCAGCCGCGAAAAGGACCCGACTGAATTCGGCGTGTTAAGCATCGGTGCGATTCAGGGCGGCACCGCCGAAAACATCATTCCCGACGACGTGCTGCTGCGCGGAACCATCCGTACCTTCAAGCCGGAGGTGCGCGTCAGGATGCTGGCGGGGATCGAGCGCACGGCGAAGGCCGCCGCCGCGATGTCGGATGCGCCCGCGCCCGACGTCAAAATCACCGAGGGCGCCAAGGCCGTGATGAACGATCCCGCGTTGGTTGCGACCGCCGAAAAAGTGCTGAAGGCAGCGTTCGGCGACAAGCTCAGGACATCGCCGCCGGGCACGCCGAGCGAGGATTTTTCCGAGTTCGTCAATGCCGGGGTGCCGTCGATGATGTTCAATATCGGCGTCTACGAGCCGGCGCGATGGGTCGCGGCAAACAACGGCAGCGGGCCTGAATTGCCGTCCAATCACTCGCCGCAGTTCGCGCCAGTGCCGCGACCGACCATCGAAACCGGCATTGAGGCCATGACGCTCGCCGTCATCAGCGCCTTCGATCACCATGCTCGGGGCAAATGAGAGCGCCGGCCCAGTTGATCAGCGGTATGCCGGGACACCGAGAAGGTCTGGAGAGGCGGCTCCCACCATGATGGTTTCGAGAGCACGCCTCTCCGCGAAGACGTCGCTTACGCCGCTGCCTTGTGCCGCGCGAGTTCGGCCTGGTACAGCTTGAATTCCTCAGCCGCCGCCCTTGCGATGCTGGGACGCGCGCGCAACCGCTCGTAATAGGCTTTCACGGTGGGCCATTTCGCAAGTTCGATCGGCGGTGTCGCCATGGTCCAGTTGATGACGGTGACCAGGTAGGCGTCGGCGACGCTGAAATGGTCGAGCAGGAATTCGCGGCCCTTGAGATATTTTTCGAGATAGTCGAGCCGCGACAGGCCCTTGCCGAGGACGTAGGTTTTCATTTCAGCCGGCGCGTTCTTGTCGAGCACCGGCACGAACAATCCCTTGTGCAACTCGGTGCCGATGAAGCAGAGCCATTGATGCAACCGGCTGCGCTCCATCCCGGGACCGGTGGCAATACCGGCCTGCGGAAAACGGTCCGCGACATATTGCAGGATCGCCGCATTCTCGGTGAGAACGAGTCCGTCGTCGGTGCGCAGCGTCGGCACCAGCCCGAGCGGATTCACCTGGTAAAAATCGGAGCCGTCGTTCTGCACTACCTTGGTCTTGGGATCGACCTCGAGATATCTGGCCTCGACGCCGGCCTCGTACAGCGCGATGCGGGTCGCCAGCGAGCAGGCCAGCGGCGAGAAATAAAGGTCCATGGATGCCTCCTTGGCTTTCGGTTCAGATCGCTTGAACCGTGGTTGATTTTTATACTGTTCCGCATAATATAAACAGCGTCAAGGAGTTTTTTGCGAAATGGTACAAAAAAATAAAAGTCCGCCAGCGGCGAAGTCCGATGCGGCGGCGCCGAAACGCCGCGGCCGGCCGCGCGCCTATCAGCCCGAGGTCGCGCTCGGCAAGGCGCTCGATCAGTTTCGCAAGGACGGTTTTGCCGCGACCTCGCTCGACGATCTCAGCGCAGCCACCGGAATGAACCGGCCAAGCCTTTACGGCGCGTTCGGCGACAAGCGCGAGCTCTACATCAAGAGCTATCAGCGCTATCGCGCCGATGCGCGTGAGGCGATGACTGACATCTTCCGGAGAGAACTGCCGATCCGCAAACGGCTGGAGCGCATCTATGCGGTGGCGCTCGATATCTATCTCTCCGGCGAGGCCGGCCCGCGCGGCTGCTTCACGGTTATGACGGCGGCGTCGGAAGCCGTGGCCGATCCCGACATCCGCGGCATGGTGCTTGAAGGATTTTCCGAGCTCGACAAGGCGTTCGCGGCCTGCTTCAGCCTCGCCAAGGCGAAAGGCGAGCTGCCTGCGTCGGCCAATCCCGAGGTGCTTGCGCAGCTCGCATCCGCGACCATTCACACCATTGCGATCCGGGCGCGGGCGCGCGTGCCGCGCAAGGAGCTGGAGGCGATCGTGAAGGGTGCGATCGACGTGATGTGCGGACCCACGATAGGTCGATAGCGAGCGCCTAATAACCGCGCGCGGGATCGACGACGTTCTCAAGCCGCCCGCCGGCTTCGAAGCGTTCGATCTGGCGCGCTACATATTTCGATATCTCGTCGGGATCGGTATCGGCGGCGTTGTGCGGCGTGACGACGACTTTCGGATGCGTCCAGAACGGGCTGTCCGGCGGAAGCGGCTCCTTCGCGAAAACGTCAAGCGAGGCGCCGCCCAGCGTGCCGTCATCGAGGCATTCCAGAATATCGGCTTCGTTTTGCAGCCCGCCGCGCCCGGCATTGATCAGGACCGGCGCGCCCATCGGGCTATCGCGGTTGAGCCTGGCGCACAGCCCCCGATTCAAAACCTGCCGCGTATCTGATGTGAGCGGCAGCAGACAGACAAGAACATCGGTCCGTTGCAGAAACGCACCGAGTTGCGCGGTGCCGTGAAAGCATTCGACGCCTTCGATCTGCCTCGGGCTTCTGCTCCAGCCCGAGACGCGAAAACCCAGGCGTCCCAGGACCTCGGCTGCGTTCGATCCAAGCGTACCGAGACCCATGATGCCGACCGAAATCGCGTTCGCCGGCCACTGAAACCTCGGCGCCCAGCGCTTTTCACGCTGGCATTCGCGAAGGTAGGGTTCCTGCCGATGATGCATCAGCACGTGGAGGACGACAAATTCCGTCATTCGATTGGTTAGATCGCCGACCGCAACGCGGACGAGCGGCACTTTCGGCAGGCCGGAATCGGCCATCAGCGCATCGACGCCGGCGCCCAGATTGAAAATGACCCGCAGGTTTGGCAATCCGGCAAGCTCTCCGGGAGCCGGCTTCCAGACGGCGGCGTAGTGGACCAGGGCGGGATCGAACGCCGCATCGGGTAGCAGCACAACTCCGCGATCCCCGCACACAACGTCGAACCGGCTCTTCCAGCGTTCGGCAGACCAGTTTTCGGTTCCGCCGTGCACGAGCAAAGCGAGCGTACCTTTGTTCATCGGATTTTCGCCTCATACTTGCGGAATCTGCGCGACAATACCGGCCGGCGGTTTCTGCGCAAAATGTTTCCGATTCCCTGTCGGCTCCGGGCATACTCATTCGTCTTCAAATCGAACAGGAACCCATCCCTCATGCTCTACGCCATACTTTGCTATCACGATGAGGACACCGTCGGTTCCTGGACCAGGGAACAGGACGCCGCCGTCATGAAGAAACTTGCCGTCGTACAGGACAAGCTGACCAAGCAAGGACGGCTCGGACCCGTGGCGCGGTTGCTCCCGACGACATCGGCGACAACGCTGCGCAAGGACGATCCGCCGGTCGTGATCGACGGCCCCTATGCCGAGACCAAGGAACAGCTACTCGGCTTCTACGTCGTGGACTGCAAGAATCTCGACGAGGCGCTCGATGTCGCGCGCGATCTCGGTGCCGCCAACCCCGGCGGCGCTTACGAAATTCGCCCCGTCGGCATGTTCCAGCCCGGGGACGCTCCGAAATGACTGACACCGCCTGGATCGACTCCGCGCTGACTTCCGCGCGTCCCCAGGCGGTAGGCGCGCTGTTACGCTACTTCCGCAATCTCGACACCGCCGAGGAAGCATTTCAGAATGCCTGCCTGCGCGCGCTGAAAAGCTGGCCGCAGAATGGTCCGCCGCGCGATCCCGCAGCGTGGCTGGTCATGGTCGGGCGCAATGTCGCGATCGATGATATCAGGCGAAGCCGCAAGCAGGAGCCACTGCCCGAGGATGAGGCGATCTCAGATCTCGACGATGCCGAGGATGCGCTGGCCGAGCGGCTCGACGGCTCGCATTATCGCGACGACATTTTGCGGTTATTGTTCATCTGCTGCCATCCCGATCTGCCGGCGACGCAGCAGATCGCGCTGGCGCTGCGCATCGTCTCCGGCTTGACGGTGAAACAGATCGCGCGGGCGTTCCTGGTCTCCGAGGCGGCGATGGAGCAGCGCATTACCCGCGCGAAAGCACGCGTTGCGGATGCCGACGTGCCGTTCGAGACGCCGGGCGCCGTGGAGCGCACCGAGCGGCTGTCTGCCGTTGCCGCCATGATCTATCTGATTTTCAACGAAGGCTATTCCGCCAGCGGCGATACCGCCGAAATCCGCGCTCCCCTGTGCGAGGAGGCGATTCGGCTGGCGCGGCTATTGCTGCGGTTGTTCCAGAGCGAACCCGAAATCATGGGGTTGACGGCGCTGTTGTTGCTGCAGCATGCCCGAACGGCGGCGCGTTTTGACACCGAGGGCACGCTGGTGCTGCTCGACGATCAGGATCGCTCGCTTTGGAACCGCAAGATGATCGCGGAGGGACTGGCGCTGATCGACAAGGCGATGCGCCATCGCCGCAGCGGACCCTATCAGGTTCAGGCGGCGATCGCGGCGTTGCATGCCCGCGCCGAAAAACCCGAAGATACCGACTGGACGCAAATCGACCTGCTCTACAGTGCGCTCGAAGTCATGCAGCCGTCGCCGGTGGTGACGCTCAACCGCGCCGTTGCGGTGTCCAAGGTGCGCGGCCCCGAGGCGGCGCTTGAGATGATC
This sequence comes from uncultured Alphaproteobacteria bacterium, assembly GCA_963732455.1. Lineage (GTDB taxonomy): Bacteria > Pseudomonadota > Alphaproteobacteria > Rhizobiales > Xanthobacteraceae > Bradyrhizobium. The sequence continues at coordinate 227,991 of CAVSZM010000016.1, forward strand.
GAGCCGCTCGCGGCGCGGCTTTCGAATTATTTTCATTTCTTCGGCGTGCGCGGCGCCTTCCTGATGCAGCTCGGCCGCAATGACGAGGCCCGCGAGGCGTTCGACCGCGCCATCGCGCTCGCCAACACTTCGGCGGAAGCGGCCCATATCCGGATGCATCTCGACCGGCTGATGCGCGACAGCCGGCCGCGCGGCGCGAAAGCGGGGAAGTAGAACTCCTCCCGCTCCCACAAGGGGAGAAGGAAGAGGGCAGGGCCCGCAAAAATTATTTGTCCCCCTGTCGAATTGCACTCACCTCGTTCGTCCTTGAGACATGCTTCAACTCACGCTCAAGGAGATAGCCATGCCGACCGCTGCCGAGACCGCGCCGGTCTCGAAACCCGCGCTCTGGTTGGGCCGCGTTCTCAGTGGCCTCGTCATCTTGTTCCTGCTGTTCGACGGCGCCATCAAACTGGTGCCATGGCCGATCGTCACGGAGACGATGGACAGGATTGGCTATGGTTCGAGCGAAAGTCTCGCGCGAAGCCTGGGCGTCATTACCCTTGCCTGCACCGTACTCTACGCGATCCCGCCCACCTCGATACTCGGCGCGATCCTTTTGACCGGATACCTCGGCGGCGCGATGGCATCGCATTTGCGAATTGGCAGTCCGCTGTTCAGCCACACGCTGTTTGGACTTTATATCGGATTGATGGTGTGGGGCGGGTTGTGGTTGCGCAACAGGAGCTTGCGCGCGTTAATGCCCCTGCGTCGCTGACCATTCATGGATACGGAGCCAACATGTTCGAAATCATTGCCGGCATCGCCGTCGTGCTTGCGATCGCGATTGCGATCGTACTTATCCTCGCTGCGACCAAGCCGAATACGTTTAGCGTCTTGCGTGCAACCACGGTCAAGGCGCCGCCGGAAAAGATCTTCTCCTTGATCAACGACTTTCATCAATGGGGAACCTGGTCGCCTTACGAAAACAAGGATCCCGCGATGAAGCGCAGCTATAGCGGCGCGGCGAGCGGCAAGGGCGCGATCTACGGGTGGGACGGCAACAAAAATGTCGGCTCCGGCCGAATGGAAATTCTCGACACCTCGGTGCCGGCGAAAATTGTGATCAAGCTCGATTTCTTCAAACCGTTCGAGGGTCACAACACCGCCGAGTTCACAATGCTGCCGCAGGGCGATGCCACCAATGTCACATGGGCGATGTATGGTCCCGCGCCTTTTATGTCGAAAGTGATGCAGGTGTTCATGAACATGGACAACATGATCGGCAAGGACTTTGAAATCGGCCTCGCCAATTTGAAAAGCCTCACCGAGAAATAACCGGACGTTCGAAGCAACAGTCACCAAGGAGCAAGCCATGCAGGTCAATCCCTATCTGTTTTACAACGGCAATTGCGAAGCCGCGTTCAAGTTCTACGAGAAGGTGCTTGGCGCCAGGATCGAGGCGATGCTGACGCATGAGAGCGCACCGGAGTCGATGCCGACACCGCCGGAATGGAAAAAGAAGATCATGCACGGCAGGATATCGATCGATGGCGAGGTACTGATGGCGTCCGACGCGCCTCCCGGCCACTTCCATCAGCCGCAGGGGTTTTCGGTCTCACTGCAGGTCGAGGATCCCGCTGATGGCGAACGCAAGTTCAAGGCCCTGTCCGAGGGCGGCACCGTCAACATGCCGTTCGGGAAGACCTTCTGGGCCAAGGGATTCGGCATGTGTGTCGATCAGTTCGGCATTCCCTGGATGATCAACTGCCCGATGGAAAATTGATCGCTGGCGCATCCGCCATTCAAACATGCGGTTGCTGATCGCGCACTAACGGCAAGACGGATAAATCGCCGCGAGTTCGCGCCCGCGCAGCAGCAGCAGGCGCGACGTCAATCCGCCGCGGCTGCGGATCCAGCCCCGCACCGCGGAGGGATAAGCCTCCAGCACAAGTTCGGACGCTTCCGGCTCGACATACATCCGGCCGCGCCGATCGACCGAGCGCGCGGCGTGAAATCCCAGTATGGCGCGGCGCGTCACGCAGATGCGGTTGTTAGGCACCATGCTGAGCACCAGCGTGCAGGCCGAAAGGCACGGCCCGTCGATCACGACGCGTTCGCCCGAAGCACGCACACGCTCGAACAGGTCGAGGAACGGACCGACCTCGCCGCCCGGGCTGGCGAGGATGCGAATCTCGGCGTGCGCCTGCGGCAGGATGAGACCGCACAGCACCGCCGCGAGAAAGACCGCTTTCATGACCGCCGTTCGCATCGTACGCGGCTCCGTTATGCGTTCGGGCTAAATAAATTAATCATCGGCAGGTCGCGCGACAAGGTTCCGTCACTTGCACCCGCGATGGTGTTTCCCATTGTGCCGAGATCGATATTCTTGGCGGCGCCCGCGACGACATGTCCGCCGACGGCCCCGCTGATGATTTGTATGATCAGATTGATGAGTAACCCCGACATGGCGTGATACTCCTCGGTCCGGTGTTCAGCTTCAGCATTGTTTGCGACGCCGGGCCACCGCCGCGCCGGGCAACTTAGGCGTTCGAGTCGGGAAGGTCATGCTACGTCAGCGAAGAATTCACGGAAATATGCGACCGTTTGCGCGGAAGCAAAAATGCTATCCGTTCCGTCTCTCGCCGCGCAGCGTCGGCAATCCGATGCCGGCGGCATCGAAGCCGCCATCGACCGCCAGAATCTGTCCGGTGATGTAGCTCGAGCGGTCGCTGCACAGGAAGAACACCGCCTCCGCCAGTTCTTCTTCGAGGCCGTAACGGTTGAGCGGAATGGCGTCGTGATAGTCGGCGCGGATTTCAGGCGTATGAACGGCTTTTGCCATCGCGGTCTCGACCGGGCCGGGCGCAACGCCGTTGACGCGAATGCCAAGCGATGCCAGCTCGACGGCGAGTTGCTTGGTAAGATGCGCGAGGCCGGCCTTGCTGGTGCCGTAGGCCGAGCGCAGCGTCGAAGCGCGCACCGCCGAGATTGATGTGATGTTGACGATCGCGCCGCCGCCATGTTCGCGCATCAGGGGTGCGGCCGCCTTGGTGCAAAGGAACGGGCCGCTGAGATTGACGGCCAGCACCCGGTTCCAGTCGTCGTCCGACGTTTCCAGCAGCGGCGCGAATACCGCGATGCCGGCATTGTTGACGAGCGCATCGAGCCGGCCAAACTGCGTGGCGACAGTGGCCATCGCCGCCGCCACCGCGCCGGGGTCGGAGACGTCGCAATGCAGGGCGATCGTGGTCTCGGAATTCGGCAGTGCCGCGATCGCGCCGTGCAGCAATTCGCGCTCGATGTCGAGCAGCGCCACGCGCCAACCCTCGGCGAGAAAGCGTTTTGCCACCGCAAGCCCGATGCCGCGCGCAGCGCCGGTCACCAGTGCGACCTTTTGCGGGGAAGGGCTCATTGGTCGGTCCATCGTTGAGTGTCCCGGAAGGCGATCTGTACGGCGTTGTCCCTAGCACGGAAGCGAGGCGTCTGCTTTGTTAACTGGACAGCATCAGCAGGACAAAGGCCGAATCTCATGAAGGTAAGCGACGTCAGGGACAGGCCGCCCGAACATTGGCGGCCGGGTGTGGAAACCCGCATGCTGGTCTCGGCCAGCAACGGCGCGGCGCAATTATGCATCTTCGAACAATGGGTAGCGCCCGGAACCGGCGCCCCGACCCATGTTCATCCGGTCGAGGAGGTGCTGACCGTGCGCGAGGGCGAAGCCGAAATGTGGATGGATCAGCAACGGCTCATCGTTACGGCCGGCCAATCGCTGATCGTGCCGGCCGGGCGCAAGCATGGCTTCCGCAATTCCGGAACGACGACGCTTCACCTCCATGCGGTACTGGCCTCGCCGATATTCGAAGCGACCATGGAGGGCGCAACGGAGACGGTGCGACGGTGGGATTGAATGTGCGCGAGTGCATCCGGCTGAGGCGCCCTTTCACCTCTTCTTCCTCACCACCACCCTCTGATACGCGGCTTGCCGGAGCGCGCTCCCCTCGCCAAAAAAATGGAGGAGCGGACGCTGCTCGATTGGTGAAGAAGGTTCGGCCGCAATTACCTCTGGAATAATTGCGCCGGACATGTCGGTGCCGCAAATCCCCGTTCGTCTTGTTTCAGAGTGCTGGACCGCCACGGGTATCCGGCTCGCGGAACCAAAATCAGATGGAGAGTGATGATGCGATTCATGATGCTGATGATCCCGAAGGGCTACGAGATGCGCGGCGCCGGGAACCATGCCGCCCGCGGACGCGGTCGCCGCGATGATGAAATACAACGAGGCGCTCAAGGAAGCCGGCGTGCTGATCACGCTCGATGGGCTGCATCCGCCATCGATGGGTGCTCGGGTCTCGTTCGGCGGCGGCAAGCCTGTTGTGACCGACGGTCCCTTTATCGAGGCCAAGGAGGTGCTCGGCGGCTACTGGATGATCGACGTGAAGTCACGGGATGAGGCGATCGCCTGGGCGAAACGTTGCCCGGCCTCCAGCAACGAAATCATCGAAATTCGCCAGGTGCAGGAAATGGCCGATTTTCCCGCCGACATTCAGGCGGCGGCGGCCGGATTGACCGAATTGCAAGGTACCGATCCGTACCGTTAGTGGCTAGTGACCTTTGCGCGCGGCTCATGTAAAAGCCTTTCACATGAGCTGGCGCAAGGAACATGGCCGCGCCGAGCGCGGCTACCATCACGGTAATCTGAAAGAGGCGCTGCTGCAGGCGGCGCTCGGGCTGATCGCGGAAAAAGGCGCGGCCGGTTTCACCTTCGCCGACGCCGCGCGGATGGCCGGCGTCAGCCCGGCGGCGCCGTACCGGCATTTTCGCGACCGCGACGAGTTGCTTTCCAGCATCGCGCAGCGCGGTTTCGAGCAATTCGAGGCGGTGCTGACCAAGGCCTGGGACGACGGACGTCCGGACACCGTCACGGCGTTCGAGCGGGTCGGCAAGGCCTATCTTGCGTTCGCCCGCGACGAGCCGGCGTTCTATTCGGCGATGTTCGAATCAGGGCTTCCGGTCGACCTTAATCCCACATTACTGGCGGCGAGCGAGCGCGCCTTCGGCATCATCCGGGCCGCTGCGGAGCGTCTCGCCGCACTGGCGCCGCCCGGCACGCCGCGCCCGCCGGCGATGATGATGGCGCTGCATATCTGGTCGATGTCGCACGGCGTGGCGTCGCTGTTCGCGCGAGGCGATGCGGCGCGCCGCAAGCTGCCGATGTCGGCGGAGGATCTCCTGGAAGCGCGAGGTGCTGATTTATCTGCGCGGTCTCGGGTTTTCGACCGACCGCCGGCCGCCGGCTGATCAAAAAGATCAGGCGAACCAAAAACCGGCCGGCAGTCCTTGGGGCACCCCAAAATAAATTTGCAGGCGCCGCTTGCGCCCCGCTTGACAAAAATCCGGGATGGTTTACGTATGTAAATGTTATTTACATTCACAACGGCGTGATGCCGTCATGGAGAGGGAAATGGCCTACACCGCAGATGTCAATCGATGGCGCGGCCCCGCAGAAGAGCCCTACCGCCCGCATATGCTTGATTCGCCGTGGCATCCCGGCTGGATCGCCGTGACCGTACTTGGCTTCATCATCTGGTGGCCAATCGGCCTCGCCCTTCTCTTTTTCACACTCGGGAGCAGAAAAATGGCTTGCTGGAGCCACCAAGACCGCTGGTCGAACAAGATGGAGCGGATGCAGTACAAGATGGAGCGGATGCGCAATCGGATGGAGCGCCGCGGCTTCGGCTTCGGAACGCCCTCGAGCGGCAACCGTGCGTTCGACGAATACCGCATGGAAACGCTGCGGCGTCTTGAGGAGGAGCAGACCGAATTCAGGGATTTCCTCGATCGCCTGCGTCACGCCAAGGACAAGGAAGAGTTCGACCAGTTCATGGCGCAGCATCGGCAGCGTCCGACGCCGCCTCAGGACGGTCAACCCCAGGCCTGAATTCCGGGCGCCAGCTGACGCCTCAGGCGCAGGTGCCCCACAATACCTGACGGCGACATGACCGCCCGTTTGCGAAAGCAGACGGGCGGTTTTGTTTTTCCGTTGCAAGGCCAATTCGGACGGCTCCGCTGCCGTCATTTGCCGCAGCCAAAATCTCCTTTGGTAACCGCCTATTAACCATGATTAGCGTCTGGTTAGGGGCGTAAAGACGCGCCGATAGCCCTCGTTTTGACATGTTGGCAGGGGATGCAAGCCACGGCTTTCGGACGGGCCTCCCATGCGACACAAGACAAGGCTCTCGCGCTGGCAATTACCGCCGCGCCGGACGCGCGGCTGCAGAACCGGCAGCCATTTGCTCCCGGAGGATTTGGGACACTTGCGTTGAGAGGATACCGCTTATGAATCCGGCCGACGTGGCGCAGTCAGCCTTGCCGCTGGCGACCGCCGACGTATCGCTGATCTCGCTGTTTCTGCAGGCCCACTGGATCGTGAAAGCGGTCATGCTCGGGCTGCTCGCCTGTTCGGTCTGGGTCTGGGCGATCGCGATCGACAAGATGTTCCTGTATTCACGTACCAAGCGCGCCATGGACCGCTTTGAGCAGGCATTCTGGTCCGGGCAGTCTATCGAGGAACTTTATCGGGCGCTGTCGGCCAAACCGACGCAATCGATGGCGGCGTGTTTCGTCGCCGCGATGCGCGAATGGAAGCGGTCGTTCGAAAGCCAGGCGCGATCCTTCGCCGGGCTCCAGATGCGGATCGAAAAGGTCATGAACGTCTCCATCGCCCGCGAAATCGAGCGGCTGGAACGCCGGCTGCTGGTGCTGGCGACGGTCGGCTCGGCGGGCCCCTTCGTCGGCCTGTTCGGCACGGTCTGGGGCATCATGTCGAGTTTCCAGTCGATCGCCGCCTCAAAGAATACCTCGCTTGCGGTGGTGGCCCCCGGCATCGCCGAAGCGCTGTTTGCAACCGCAATCGGCCTTATCGCCGCCATTCCGGCGACTATTTTCTACAATAAGTTCACCTCGGAGGTGAACCGGCAGGCCCAACGGCTGGAGGGGTTTGCCGATGAATTTTCAGCAATTCTGTCGCGCCAGATCGACGAGCGGGCATGACTGGCGGTATATTGTGAGAGCATCGTGAGCACCCGATCATGGCGATGAATGTGGCAGGTTCGTCCGGCGGCGGCGGACGCCGCGGCCGGCGTCGCGCGGTGATGGCGGAGATAAACGTCACCCCGATGGTGGACGTAATGCTGGTGTTGCTGATTATCTTCATGGTGTCAGCGCCGCTGCTTACGGTGGGCGTGCCGCTCGATCTGCCGCAGACCCAGGCCAAGAGCCTCGATCAGGACAAGAATCCGCTGACGCTCTCGGTCAACCTGAAGGGCCAGGTTTTCCTCAACGACACCGAAATCGGTCTCAACGATCTGGTGCCGAAGTTGAAGGCGATCACCGATGCGCGGGGTGGGCTCGACGAGCGCATTTTTGTCCGGGGCGACAGGAAGGTCGACTACGGGACCGTGATGAAGGTGATGGGACGGCTGTCAGCCGCCGGGTTCAGGCGGGTGGCGCTGGTGACGGAAGTGGATCAGGGATAATCGGAAGGTGAAGGTCGACAAGACATTCATTGCGTCGGTCGCACTCCACGTCCTCGTGATCGGATGGGGGCTGGTAGCCTTTTCGGCGCGTTCGCTCGAAGCGCCGCCGCCGGAGTCGATGCCGGTCGACATCATTTCGGCCGATCAACTCTCCAAAATCACCGCAGGCACCAAGACCGGCGAAAAGGACAAACCGAAGCCGCTGGTCGAGAAAATCGCCGACGAAAGACCGGTCGATGAGACCGTCGGCAAGATCACCGAAAAGAAGGAAATTGTGACGGCTTCGGCGCCTGAACCGCCGCCGAAGCCGGTGGAAAAGCCGGTCGAGAAGAAGCCCGAACCGCCGAAACCGGTCGCCGAGAGCAAGCCCAAGGACGAACCGAAGCCGGTCGAAAAGAAGCCCGAGCCGCCGAAGGTAGATCCGATCGCGGAAGCCCTGAAATCGGAAGACGCCAAGAAGCCGGTGCCGAAACCGGAAGCCAAGGCCACACCGCCGCAACCGCCGAAGCCGAAGCAGGAGCGGACCTTCGATCAATCGAAAATCGCGGCCTTGCTCGACAAGCGCGATCCGACCCGGCAGGCGATCACCGGCGCGACGCTGAATTCGTCGGCTTCGCTCGGGACCTCGCGCGGCACCGCGGCAACCTTGTCGCAGTCCGAACTTGACGCCATGCGGGCACGCCTTGCGAGCCTGTGGAATGTGCAGCCGGGTATCGAACATCCGGAGGAACTATACGTCACGGTCCGAATCCGGCTGAACCCGGACCGCCGCCTTGCTGGGCCGCCTCAGGTGGTCTCGACCGGAAGTTCGCCGCGCTATCAAGCCGCGGCGGACGCCGCGGTGCGCGCCGTCTTGCAAGGCCAGCCGTACACAATGCTGCGAGACGAGACTTACGAGCAGTGGAAATACATGGACATCGATTTTGATCCGAAGCAGATGTTTCATAGTTGATTTGGAAATGAGCCAGTAATGCCCGTGACGTCGTTTTCGCTTCCTCCGTTGCCGTTGAGCCGCCGTCACCTCCTGATCGGCGCCGCAGGCTCCGCCGGTTTGTTGCTGCCATCACTCGCCAGTGCCCAAACGAAATTGCAGGTCACGGAAGGCAACGTTGCGCCGCTTCCGATCGCGATTCCGAATTTCGTGCCGGGATCGCCGGCGGACGGCGAAGTCAGTGCCGGCGTCGCCCAGGTCATCACCAACAACCTCCGGCGCAGCGGACTTTTCGCCCCGATCGATCAGGCCGCCTTTATCGAGAAGATCACCAATATCGACGCGGCGCCGCAATTCCAGAGCTGGAAAACCATCAACGCCCAGGCCCTCGTCACCGGCCGCACGACACGCCAAAGCGACGGACGTCTGAAGGCCGAATTCCGCCTGTGGGACGTCGCCGCCGGGCAGCAGCTCGCCGGCCAGCAATATTACACATCGCCGGAATACTGGCGCAGGATCGCGCACATCATTTCCGACCAGATCTACGCGCGTCTGACCGGAGACAAAGGCTATTTCGACAGCCGTGTGGTGTTCGTGGATGAATGCGGGTCCAAGGAACGGCGCGTCAAGCGGCTGGCGTTGATGGATCAGGACGGCGCAAACGTTCGCTACCTGACGCGCGGCGCCGATCTGGTGCTGACGCCGCGGTTCTCTCCGTCGACTCAGGAAATCACCTATATGGAATTCGGCCAAGGCGACCCGCGCGTCTATCTGTTCAATATCGAGACCGGGCAGCGCGAGATCGTCGGCAATTTTCCCGGCATGTCGTTCTCGCCGCGATTCTCGCCGGATGGTCAGCGTGTGATCATGAGCCTGCAGCAGGGCGGCAATTCGAACCTGTTCGTGATGGATTTGCGTTCGAAGTCGACCACGCGCCTCACCGACACACCGGCGATCGATACTTCGCCCTCTTATTCGCCCGACGGAACCCGCATATGTTTCGAATCCGATCGCGGCGGAAAGCCGCAGATCTACGTGATGCCGGCTACGGGCGGACCCGCGCAACGCATCTCCTTTGACAAGGAAGAGGGCGGTGCCGGCAGTTACTCGACGCCCGTTTGGTCGCCGCGCGGCGATTATATCGCCTTTACCAAACAGGGCGGCGGACAGTTTTCGATCGGCATCATGATGCCCGATGGTTCAGGCGAGCGGATTCTCACCTCCGGATTCCACAACGAGGGACCGACCTTTGCGCCGAACGGCCGGGTCTTGATGTTCTTCCGCGACCCCGGCGGCAATAGCGGGCCCTCGCTGTTCACCGTGGACATTTCCGGACGCAACGAGCAGCGCGTGCCGACCCCCGGCTTCGCGTCCGATCCGGCATGGTCGCCCCTGCTATCGTAAGCGCGGCTGATCGACGTCGATCCCGGCATGCTTCCAGCCCGCGATATAAAGGCTGCTCTTCATACAGGGGCTGCGACTTCAAACTGACGAGCCGACGCACAGTCGCGCAGCAGCCCGCTGAAATAGCCGTATGTCACATGCGCAAGTTCCGGATAGGGATCCCGCGTCATCAACAGGCGATGAAGTTCCGCAAGCCGGAAGCAGGGCACGCTGGGGAACAGATGGTGTTCGAGATGATAGTTCAGTCCCCAGGGGGCGATCAGCCAGAGTTCCCAGAACGGAGCCATAACGGTACGGGTTTCGTTGAGCACGTTCTCGTGCTCTACCGCATAGTGCTCGGCGACGCTGCGAATATATCGAATGGCCAGGAAGACCGTCATTAGCGGAACGATCCAGTAAAGCAGAATCTGCTTCCAGAAGCCCAGCACGATCGACGAAGCCAAAAGCGCTACAAAGAAGAACAACCGCGCACGGGCCACCGCGGCTGCAATGTCGCGCGTATCCTTGTTCTTGTGAAATCCCCCAAGCGCGGTGGCGATCTTGAGACCTGACAGATACTGCACGATGTGCATCAGCACGCTGCTGGGCGGTGCCGGAAATTCGTACTCCTTCAGCCCGACATTTCGCTGCCAGTCGGGATCATTTCCGCTGTTCAACTCGCGGTGATGTGCGAAATGACTGTTTCGATAGCCGGCCATCGAGGCCGATGTCGGCAGTGCAAGAATCTCTCCCATGATGTCGTTGAGCCGGCGGTTGCTGTAGCCGCGATAATGAGCGGCGTCGTGCATCAGTCCCCCGAGACCATTAATCCGCGAGCCGATGACGATGACGGCCAGCCCGTATGTCAACGGATTCCACCAGGTCTCACTGAGCCAGACGGCGGCGGCGATCAGGCCGAACTCAAGCAGCACGGCCAAAGTAAATTTTACGCTGTCGATTTGCGAGAGGTAACGGATTTCATCCTTGGAAAGAAGGCGCGGAATCTCCTGCAGACAGGAATCGCCAAGTTTCGCCGAGCGTGACACAACCTTATGGATCATTTGTTATTATCCTAAACTTAACGTTTAGGTCGAAAGTATCCTTTGCCGGTCGAGTTCACAAGATGAATTGACCGGAAATTAAGGGTAAGTCTTCCCTGTCAAGATTTACTGCCCGGAGGCGGCCGTTGGGCTGTGAAGGCACGGTCGCAACAGCGGACACTTGCTGTTCACCGTGGACATTTCCGGGCGCAACGAACGGCAGGTGCCGACCCCGGCTACGCGTCCGATCCCGCGCGGTCGCCCCTGCTATCGTAAGTGGAGCATCGACCGCGTCAACAACGTTCATGACGCGGTGGGCAAACCTTGCCTAGCCTGCTGATCTAGCGCGCAGATTTTCGTTTTACCGAGTGAAAGACAACGTCTCGGTAACGATGTTCCCTCAGAAAGACTTCATCTGCCGAATGTACAAAGTACGCGCCCCAAAGGACGTGCGTGTTCTAAATGCAACTTGCGAGCCCAAACAAAGCCCCCGATCAGAAAATGTCGCCGACGATTTACGCGGCGCTGATTGATTCGCTGTTCCAGGATCCGGGACCGATGTTCGCGGGCGCGCTTTGCGCCGCAGTCACCGCGGTCATGACGGCTGTAAAGACCGGCAACGTATGGCTCTGGCCTTGCGTCGCGCTACTTGTCGTGACCGGCGCCGTGCGTGCGCTCGACACGCGTCAATATAAGCGGCGCAAATCAGATTTGACTTCGAATGAAGCCGCGCGTTGGGAAGTTCGCTACCAGGTGGGCGCGATGCTTTATGCGGCCGCACTCGGATTATGGTGCGTCGTCGCCCTGCGCAGCAACGACGCCGTCGCGCATCTCTTGTGCATCTCCGTTACGCTCTGCTACGTCGCGGCCGGCAGCGGTCGGACCTACGGACGTCCCTGGATCTTCCATGTGCAAATGCTGCTGGCTTGCGGGCCGCTGACGGTGGCGCTGGCGGCTTATGGAAGTCCATATTATCTGGGGTTGGCACTACTCAACGTGGTGTTCTTCTTCGCCCTCAAACACATTTCGACCAGCCTGCAAAAGATTTTCGTGCGGGCGCTGATCGCGCGCGAACGCGAGGCAGCCCTTGCCCGTCAATTCGATACCGCGTTGAACAACATGCCGCACGGTCTATGCATGTTCGCCGCCGACGGGCGTCTTGCGGTCATGAATCACCGGTTCAGCGAGATGATGAATCTGTCGGATGATCTCATGCATCGCGGCGCGAGCGCGTCCCACATCGTCGACGCCTGCGTCAAGGCCGGATCGATCCTGGCGGCGAGCGGAAAGATGATTCTTTCGGAAATCGAGAATTCTCAGGCCAGGGACATCACCACCACGGATTCTACCGACGCGAGCGCGCGGTCGTTTTCCTGGACGTTCCAGCCGATGGCCGGCGGCGGCACCGTCGTGCTGGTGGAAGACATTACCGAACGGAAGATTGCGGAAGCCAGAATCACCCATTTGGCGCGTTACGACGAACTGACGGCGCTGCCAAACCGGGTCAACTTCCGCGACGAAATCGAGCGGCTTCTGGCTGTTTCGCACAATGCCGACCGGCTGTCGGCGTTGTTGTTTATCGATCTCGACCAGTTCAAGCAGGTCAACGACACCCTGGGTCATCCTTGCGGCGACCAACTGCTGTGCGCCGTCGCCGACAGGTTGCGCGAAATGTTGCGTCCCGAGGATTTCGTTGCGCGGTTCGGCGGCGACGAATTCGTGGTGTTTCAGCAAAACATCCAGTCGAACGACGACGCAGCCGGTCTCGCAAGGCGTATCGTCGACCACTTGAGCGAGCGTTACAAGATCGACAATCACCTGGTCGAGATCGGCGCCAGCGTCGGCATCGCGATGACGTCACCGGCCGGCATCAGCGCCGATACGCTATTGAAAAACGCGGACATGGCGCTCTATCGCGCCAAGGCTGACGGCCGTGGAACCTTCTGCTTCTTCCGCGACGAGATGGCGCAAACCGTGGAGGCACGCCGCATCCTGGAACTGGACCTGCGCAAGGCGCTGGCCAACGAGGAATTCGAGTTGTTCTATCAACCGCTCGTCAATCTCAAATCCGGCCGAATTGCAACTTGCGAAGCGCTGCTGCGATGGAATCATCCGGTGCGCGGCACGGTTTCCCCGATCGATATCATTCCGGTCGCCGAAGACATGGGCCTGATCGTCGACCTTGGCCGCTGGATCCTGCGCAAGGCCTGCATGGAATGCATGAAATGGCCCGAAGCCGTTAGCGTCGCGGTCAATTTTTCGCCGCAGCAGTTCCATCAGCGCGACGTGCTGAGCGAGGTGCGCTACGCGCTGGAGGTCTCCGGCCTGCCCGCGCACCGTCTCGAAATCGAGATCACGGAATCGTCGCTGTTGCGCAACACGCAGCTGACCCATGATGTGTTGTCCCAGTTGCGCACCATCGGGGTACGAATTTCGCTGGACGATTTCGGCACCGGCTATTCGAGCCTGAGCTATCTGCATAATTTCCCGCTGCAGAAGGTGAAGATCGATCGTTCCTTCCTGGAGGGTATCGATAGCGATCGTCCGCTGACGCTGTTGCGGGGCGTGGCGCGGCTTAGCGCCGATCTTGGCATGTCGGTCGTGGTCGAAGGCATCGAGACCAACGAGCAGTTGGAACTGATAAGCGCCGACGGCACCGTGACCGAGGCGCAGGGCTATCTGTTCAGCCGGCCGGTGCCGGCGGTGCGGATACGCCAGTTGCTGAACGCATCGCACGGCCGCCGGCTGCCGGACGAGCAGGTGCTTGTACTGCCCTCACGCTCGATCGCCTGAAAAATTTTCACCCATCGATGAGTTTCATAGAGGATTTCTTTTCCTCATGAGATTAACCCTAATATGCTGATCTCTTTGCATCGCCGTTAGGAAGCTGTTAACCTTTAGACATTCGCTCGGAAGTTGCAAGGGTAGAAGGAGTGTCTAATGAGGTCCGCTGCTGAAGCAATCGCCCTTAGTCCCGAGCGCAGCGCGGACCCTCTCGAGCACGTCGATTACCGCCTTGCCGAGACGTCCGAAGAAAAGGACGATATCTATCGCCTGCGCTACCGGGCCTATCTGCGCGAAGGCGCGATCTTGCCATCGGAATCGCAGCGCGTCACCGATCGTTACGACGACGCGCCCAACGCCTGGACCTTCGGCATTTACGTTTACGGAGAACTTTACAGCTCAATTCGGGTCAGCGTCCTGACGTCCGAATGGAGGGGGTCGCCGTCGTCCGAAATGTTCGGTGATATTCTTCATCCCATGCTGGATCGGGGACGGACCGTTATCGATCCGACCCGCTTCGTCGCAGACCCTGAAAAGGCCAGACGGTTTCCGGAGCTGCCCTATGTAACGGTAAGGCTGGGCTGGATCGCGTGCGGCCATTTCAATGCCGATATCGGTCTTGCGAACGTTCGCCCTGAACACCGGGCATTTTATCGCAAGGTCTTCCTGCAGCAGCCCATGGGTGAACCGAGATTGTTCCCGGGTCTGATCAAGCCCGTCGGACTGATGGCCGCCGATTATCCGGTTATCCGGGAAAAGGTGTTCCAGCGCTTCCCGTATATGCGTTCCAGCGCTTTCGAACGGCGGATGTTGTTTGAGCGCAGAAGCGAACGCCGTTCATCGACTCCGGACGCAATGATGTCCTCGTTCGAGCGCACATCGATCGTCCCGCAGTCCTGACGGGCATTGCCCGCCGCGGGTGGTTCCGCCCGTGGGCGCCCATTTTGCGCATCTGCTGGCGACAGCTTCGGAATCGGCCCAGAATTGATCCACAAAAAGGGTCATCCCGGCCGCATCGCCGCTTGCCTTCACCGTCGCGCCACATTTACAAAGCATTAACTATCGCGGCTGCTTTTCGCCGTTTGTCGGCATTTGATCGGGTCTGGCAACACCTCATCAAGGTTGACGGAACGTTCGCTTAACCAACGCGCTGTAGACCGGATAACAGTCCAAAAACGTGAGCGTGGAGGCTCCGGAATGAAACATCAAATGCGCATCCTCCAGGGATTGAAACTGGCCGCGGTGCTCGCGGTGGCGCTGTCGATGGGCGCTTGTGCAAACAGGAACCTCGGCGCCGACGGGGCGATGGCGAGCGCGGCGACCCCGGGCAGCCAGCAGGATTTCGTGGTCAATGTCGGCGACCGCGTATTCTTCGAAAGCGACCAGACCGATCTGACCCCGCAGGCGATCACGACCTTGGAGAAGCAGGCGCGCTGGCTGCAGAGCTACAACCGCTATTCATTCACCATTGAAGGTCATGCGGATGAGCGCGGCACCCGCGAGTACAACATTGCGCTGGGCGCGCGGCGTGCTCAGTCGGTTCGTACCTTCCTCGCATCGCGCGGTATCGATCCTTCCCGGATGCGGACGATCTCATATGGCAAGGAACGCCCTGTCGCGGTGTGTAACGACATCTCGTGCTGGTCGCAGAACCGCCGTGCCGTCACAGTCCTGAACGCCAGCTCTTAAAACGTTCGCGCCTTCACAAAGTTTCTCGCCGGCGCCTTCGGGCGCCGGCTTGTTTTCGGCGGGTTTGCTGCGAGCGCTGTTTGTCTCAGTCACATTTTTGGCGTACTCCGTCTCTCAATGTATTCCGCTTTCGATGTCACGCCGATTTCGTCGTCAGGCCAAAATGTCATCCAGATTTCATAGAATTACGCGTGCCGCGGCAATTTCTGCGATGCTGGCGCTATCGTCACAGGTGTCAGCGCAAACCGGTGATGTCGACCCGGAGATGCGAATTCAGCAGCTTGAGAATCAGTTGCGGCGACTCACCGGCCAGAATGAGGAACTGCAATATCGCAACCGGCAGCTTGAAGATCGCCTGCGTCTGCTTCAGGGTGGCGCACAAGGCGCTCCCGGCGGTCAGCCTGCCATCGCCCAGCCGAATATCGCCACGGCTCCTGCGATGCAGCCGAATCCGCCCCTCCGGCAGCCGCAAGCCCAGCCTGGCTATGAGCCGCAGATTGCCGCTCCGGCGCCGATCATTCAGGAATCACAGGGAATGCCGGCCGGAGCGCCACAGGCGCAGGGCCGGCGCCGTGGCGATGCCTTCGATCCCAGCCAGAAGTCCGAATGCTCCGGGAGCGCCGCGCGCGCTCGGCGGCGGTCAGCTTCCGGTGCCGGCCGACGCGCCCATTGGCGCTCCGGGTGGACGTGGAGCGGGAGAGCCGCTCGATCTGGCAAACGCCGCCGGCGCGGGCAATCCGGCGGGCGCATTGCCGCCACCGCCACCGCGCAATCCCAATGCCACCGGCGCGCTTACTACGTTGCCGCCGTCGGCAACTCCGAAGGCCGAGTTCGATCTCGGCATCGGATATATGCAGCGCAAGGATTATGCGCTCGCCGAAGAGACCATGCGCAACTTCGCGCAGAAATACCCCGGCGATCCGCTGATGGCGGATTCGCAATACTGGCTCGGCGAGAGTTTTTTTCAGCGTCAGCTCTATCGTGACGCCGCGGAATCCTTCCTCGCGGTGACCACCAAATTCGAAAAATCGGCGAAAGCTCCGGACGCATTGTTGCGGTTGGGACAATCGCTGGCGGCTCTGAAGGAGAAGGAGGCGGCCTGCGCCGCGCTCGGCGAGGTAACACGTAAATATCCCCGCGCTTCGAGTGGCGTCAAACAGGCTGTGGACCGCGAGCAACAGCGGGTTAAGTGCTAACCTGCGGCTGCTTGAGCCGGGCCGCCCGTGGCGCTGTGCGTGGATCATTTTTGCGCGTAAAAAGGCTTCGACATCAGCCGGCCACGCCATGCCCGACGACGACAATTCCCCGATCTCGGCACAGGATGCGAAACGCCTGTTCGCGGACTGGAAGACCGTGCCTGCGATCGTTCTCGCCGTTTCCGGTGGCCCTGATTCGATCGCGCTGATGTGGCTTGCGGCACGATGGCGCCGCGCTTTGGCGCGGGGTCCGCGACTGATCGCCGTCACCGTCGATCACGGCTTGCGCCAAGCGGCCGCAGCCGAGGCGCGCGACGTCAAGCGCCTGGCACGCAGCCTCGATCTGCCGCATCGCACGATGCGCTGGACCGGCGCCAAACCGAAAACCGGATTGCCGGCCGCGGCGCGAGCGGCGAGATACCGCCTGCTGGCACAGGCGGCGCGGGGTCATGGCGCGACGCATATTCTCACCGCGCACACCCGTGACGATCAAGCCGAGACGCTGTTGATGCGCCTGGTGCGCGGCAGCGGCATCGTCGGTCTCGCGGCGATGGCAAGAGAGTCCGAGCGCGATGGCTTGCTCCTGGCACGCCCGTTCCTGAATGTTTCGAAGTCGCAGCTGATCGCAACACTCGAAAAGGCAAAGGTCGGCTTCGCCGACGATCCGACCAACCGCGACACGAATTTTACTCGGCCTCGCATCCGCGCGGTGATGCCGGTTCTTGCCGCCGAGGGTGGCGATACGCGCAATCTGGCACGGCTGGCCTCGCGGCTGGCCCGCGCCAACGCGGCGGTGGAAGTTCTTGTCGATGGCGCCGAGCGCTATCTCGCGTTGAGGGATCGTGA
The DNA here is from genome assembly GCA_963732455.1 of uncultured Alphaproteobacteria bacterium. GTDB lineage: Bacteria > Pseudomonadota > Alphaproteobacteria > Rhizobiales > Xanthobacteraceae > Bradyrhizobium. The sequence goes on from CAVSZM010000016.1 coordinate 245,377, forward strand.
GGCGTCGCATCCGGGGTTTGACGCAAGGGCCTTTGCGGTAATGCCGGAGGAAATTCGTCTTCGGCTGCTGTTGCGCGCGATTGATCGGTTCGGTCATGAGGGATCGGCGGAACTTGGCAAGGTTGAGGCGTTGCTGGCGGCGTTGGACCGCACCGTTGCCGAAAATGCCGCAGGTCGCCGGCCGAGGCTGAAACAGACCCTGGCCGGTGCGCTGGTCAGCCTTGTCGACGATCGGATAAGCGTCGAGCCGGCACCGCCCCGACGTCGCCGGGCGGAATAGCGCGTATTCCGTAAAAGTGGGTACCCGTTTGCGACGAAAAGGCGCAACTTGCTTGGCAGCAATTTTCAGCAGCTAAACGGATTCCAATTGGCCGCAAAATGCTCCAGGGCGGGATCAAGCGCGGGCCTCGTCGTCAAATGCGGCCCTGGAGCCTTAACCACCTCGGAAAACACCCATTCCAGCGCCATTATTTGAACTGGAATCCCGCTAGGATGCGCTAAATAGTCCTGCGTGGTTCCCTTGGCAGCGACCGGGACGGCACCTAGATTGTATTGCAGTCGACCGAGGGATTACCTCCTGCCTGCCCAAGGACATAAGGCCGCGATCCGCGCGACCACGAAGGAAGATCGATGAACGCCAATCTGCGCAACTTCGCCCTCTGGGTCATTATTGTTTTGCTGTTATTGGCACTGTTCACGCTCTTCCAGAACCCTGGTCAGCGCGCGTCCTCGCAGGACATCTCCTTCTCGCAGCTGTTGACCGAGGTTGATCAGAACCACGTTCGCGACGTCGTCATCCAGGGGCCGGAGATCCACGGCACCTTCACCAATGGCTCGACCTTCCAGACCTATGCGCCGAACGACCCGACGCTGGTCTCGCGGCTGTATAACGGCAAGGTCTCGATTACCGCGAAACCGCCCGGCGACAACGTGCCGTGGTTCGTCTCTCTGCTGGTCTCGTGGTTGCCGTTCATCGCGCTGATCGGGGTATGGATTTTCCTGTCGCGTCAGATGCAGGGCGGCGCCGGCAAGGCGATGGGCTTTGGCAAATCGCGCGCCAAGATGCTGACCGAGGCACATGGCCGCGTGACGTTTGAGGACGTCGCCGGTGTCGATGAGGCCAAGCAGGACCTGCAGGAGATCGTCGAGTTCCTGCGCGATCCCGGAAAGTATCAACGGCTCGGCGGACGGATTCCGCGCGGTGTGCTGCTGGTCGGTCCGCCCGGCACCGGCAAGACGCTGATCGCGCGCGCGGTTGCCGGCGAAGCCAACGTGCCATTCTTCACGATCTCGGGCTCGGACTTCGTCGAGATGTTCGTGGGCGTCGGCGCCTCGCGCGTCCGCGACATGTTCGAACAGGCCAAGAAGAATGCGCCCTGCATTATCTTCATCGACGAAATCGACGCGGTCGGCCGGCATCGCGGCGCCGGGTTAGGCGGAGGCAATGACGAGCGCGAGCAGACACTGAACCAGCTGCTGGTCGAGATGGACGGCTTCGAGGCCAATGAAGGCGTGATCCTGATCGCCGCGACCAACCGGCCGGACGTGCTGGATCCGGCGCTGCTGCGCCCCGGCAGGTTCGACCGCCAGGTGGTGGTTCCGAATCCGGACGTCGTCGGCCGCGAGCAGATCCTCAAGGTTCACGTCCGCAAGGTGCCGCTGGCGCCGGACATCAACCTCAAGACCATCGCCCGCGGGACTCCCGGCTTCTCCGGCGCGGACCTCATGAACCTCGTCAACGAGGCGGCGCTGACGGCGGCGCGACGCAACAAGCGCATGGTGACGCAGTCCGAGTTCGAAGAGGCCAAGGACAAGGTGATGATGGGTGCCGAGCGCAAGTCGCTGGTGATGACCGAAGAAGAGAAGATGCTGACCGCCTATCACGAAGGCGGCCACGCCATCGTCGGCCTTAACGTGATTGCGACCGATCCGATTCACAAGGCAACCATCATTCCGCGTGGTCGTGCGCTCGGCATGGTGATGCAACTACCCGAGCGCGACAAGCTGTCGATGTCGCTCGAGCAGATGACCTCGCGCCTCGCCATCATGATGGGTGGACGCGTCGCCGAAGAGCTGGTGTTCGGACGCGAGAAGGTGACGTCAGGTGCGGCATCCGATATCGAGCAGGCGACCCGGCTCGCCCGTATGATGGTGACGCGCTGGGGCCTGTCGGAAGAACTCGGCACCGTGTCCTATGGCGAGAACCAGGACGAGGTTTTCCTGGGGATGTCGGTATCGCGTACCCAGAACGCTTCTGAGGCCACGGTTCAGAAGATCGACACCGAGATCAGGCGACTGGTCGAGGAAGGCTACAACCAGGCCACCAAAATCCTGACCGAGAAGCGCGCCGATCTCGAGGCGCTGGCCAAGGGGCTGCTCGAATTCGAAACCCTGACCGGCGACGAGATTCAGGATCTGCTCAAGGGCAAGAAGCCGAACCGCGAGTCGGTGCTCGAACCGACCACTCCGCGCACCTCGGCGGTGCCGCCGGCCGGCAAGCCGCGGCCGCGTCCCGATCCGGATGCCGGACTGGAGCCGCAGCCGCAGGCCTGAGGACTTGCCCTTTTGAATTGAAAGCGCGGCGGTGACGCCGCGTTTTTTCATGCAAGGGGCCCGGTGTCTTCGCTTCTGTTTCATCATGATTATGATTGGCGTCCATCGCGGCGTCATGGCATGTTTCCTTTAACGGCGAGACTGCGGACCTAACCGCGCCGGCCGTGGCCGCACTCTGAGCGTGCCAAAATAAACGGGGAGGGGTGTCGATGCGTTTCGTCGCGAAAATTGGCGTAGTGAGCGCGCTTGCCGTGCTGACTTGGCCTGCAGTCTCGCTCACCGCCGAAATGCGCGGCGTCACGCCAACCGAAATCAAGATCGGCCAAACCATGCCCTACAGCGGGCCGGTTTCGGCGTTCGGTGCGCTTGGCAAGGGCGAGGTCGGCTATTTCAAAATGCTCAATGAGCGCGGCGGCATCAACGGTCGCAAGGTCAACCTGATTTCGCTGGATGACGGCTACGCGCCGCCGAAAACGGTGGAGCAGACCCGGCGACTGGTGGAGAGCGATGAAGTCGCACTGATCTTTTCCTCGATCGGCACCGCCCACAACACCGCGACCGCCAAATATCTGCAGAGCAAAAACGTTCCGCAGCTGTTCATAGGTTCCGGCGCTTCGAAGTTCGCCGACATCGCGCAGTACCCGCAGGCGACATTGGGAGTGCAGGCGCCGTTCAGATACGAGGCGCGGCTCTATGTGCGCTATGCGCTCGCCAAGAATCCAGATGCCAAATTCGCCGTCATTTCGCAGAACGACGACTTCGGCCGCGATTATCTCCTGGGGTTGAAGGACGCGCTCGGCGAAAAATACGATTCTCTCGTCACCGCTGCGACCTACGAAGTCCAGGATCCGACCATCGACTCGCAGATCGTCAAGCTGAAAGCATCCGGCGCGGATGTTTTCGTGATCGCGGCATCGCCTAAATTCGCAGCCCAATCGATCCGCAAGGCCTTCGAGATCGGCTGGAGGCCGATGACGTTTCTGTCCAACGTCGCGGTCTGGATTTCCACTGTCATGGAGCCCGCCGGGCTGGACGCCAGCGTCGGCATTCTCTCGACCGCCTATGTCAAGGACCCCGACGATCCCGCCTGGAAAGACGACGCGGGCGTCAAGGGATGGCGGGAATTCATGATCAAATACGTTCCCGAAGCCGACCTTCACGACACCAACTACGTCAATTCCTACAACAGCGCGATGGCGCTTGAGCATGTGCTGAAGGCCTGCGGCGACGATCTCTCGACCGAGAATATTCTGAAGCAGGCTTACGCCATCAAGGATCTTGAACTGCCGATGCTGCTGCCGGGCATCAAGGTCAATACCAGCCCGACCGATCATATTCCGGTCGATCAGATGCAGTTCATGCGCTTCAACGGCAAAACCTGGGAGCGTTTTGGCGAGCTGCAGACGGGGAATTAAACGATAATCGTCATTCCGGGGCGGCCACGAAGGTGCGCGCGCCGGAATGACGCGTGCAACAGCAGGAGGCGCGAAGCGCAGCCTCGAACCATCAGACCGCCGGCGGCCATGAATATCAGCCGAGCTTGCCGACTTCGGCCTCAACGAGCGACCAGCATTTTGAGCCGAGCTTCTCTTTCCACGTCGCGTAGACGCCGGGAAGTTTGGCGCGGAACGCGGTCTGGTCGACTTCGTTGAACACCAGACCGCGTTTGACGAAATCGTCGCGCAGGCTGGCGTTGAGCGCAGCCTGATCCTGGCCGCTGCTGGCGGACATATTTGGTGACGTTGCGCTCGATTGTGCCCTTGATGTCGTCGGGTAGCGCCTTCCAGGTTGCGGGGTGCGCCATCGCGTTGAAGCCGGACCACATGTGATTGGTCAGGCTGACATACTTCACCAGTTCGTACAGCTTGAAACCCTGCAGGATCGCCAGTGGATTTTCCTGCGCATCGACCCTGCCGGTTTTCAGCGCGTCGTAAATCTGGTTGGCCGGCGTCGTCACCGGCTGCGCGCCGAACGCCCCAAACGTATCGAGCATCATCTGCCCCGGCGGTACGCGAATTTTCACGCCGGCAAAATCCTGCGGCGCTGTGATCGCACGCGAGATCGACGCGACCTGCCGCATGCCGTTGTCGAAACCGGCCACGGCAAACAGATGCATGCCCTTCGCAGCCATCTCCTCGCCGATATATTTTCCAAGCGGGCCGTCGATCGCCTTGTGCGCTTCCGCCGCCGACTTGAATGCGAACGGCAATTGCTGGGCTTCGGCAACCGGAACCACCGTGCCGATGATGCCGCCCATCAAGGTAAAGAACTGGATCTCGCCTGCGATCAGCATCTTGAGCGCGTCGGGATCGCCGCCCGGCAGCTTGTTGTTCTCGGCGTAGACCGTGGTCTCGACCCGGCCATTGGTTTCCCAGGCTACCGCCTCCCACATCGCGGTGAGGTTCTTGTGCAGCGTGCCGCCGGCGGCTTGGTTGTGATACTGCGAAAACCTGTACTCGGCGGCCAGCGCCGGCCGGACGATCAGGGTCACACCGGCCGCAGCCGCGCCGGACAATACCGACCGCCGTGTCCATTTCCTAGGCATCATATCCTCCGGTCCGCTTCGTGATTTGCGGCTGGAATGTCCTCGATATCGCGCCATTTCGCCACGAAAATCCCGTCGCGACCGCGCTCCGGCTTAAGATTTCTTAAGGGCTGTTTGCCTTATTGATTGAAGGCGCGCGCGTTCCGCCAAGGCAACGGCGCGAGAAGGACTTCGCATGGCCACGCCCGTATCCGCCCCGACGATTGCTGCGGAGCACAGCGAGATACCGTCATCGCTGCTGAACGTGTGCTTCGTCCTGTTCGTCATCAACGTATCGTTTTTCCCGTCTGCGTTCTTCGCCCATTGGTGGATACTCGACGACAAGGGCCTGGGCATCCCGATCGATTTCGTCAACGTTTGGTCGGCCGGAAAGCTGGTGCTCGATGGTCATCCCGCCCTTGCCTATGATTGGGATATTCAGAAGCAGGTTCAGATCGCGGTGCTCGGCCAGAGCTATGAGGGCAACTTCGCCTGGCACTATCCGCCGCCCTTTTTGTTTGTCGCGGCCTTGCTGGCGCATTTTCCTTATGCGGTAGCATTCATCGGCTGGGCCGCGATAAGCCTCGTGCCTTATCTCGCCGTGATGCGCGCGATCGTCGGTCGGCCGTTCGGATGGCTGCTGGCGGCATCATTTCCGGTGGTGCTGACCAACACATTGGTCGGGCAGAACGGTTTTCTTACGGCGTCGCTGATCGGGGGCACCCTTTATTTGATGCCGACGCGGCCGGTGCTCGCCGGCATCTGTCTCGGGCTGTTGAGCTACAAACCGCAATACGGACTGCTGTTTCCCCTGGTGCTGATCGCAGCTTCGCAGTGGACGGTCTTCTTCACCGCCGGCGTTGTGGCGGCAGCGATGGCCTTCGTATCGTGGCTCGCATTCGGCACCGAGACCTGGCAGGCGTTCTTTCACTGGCTGCCGATGTTTTCGCAAGCCTTCCTCACGGAGGGCCGTGCTCCCTGGGGCAAGATGCAAAGCATCTTCGCGCTGGTGCGTTATTTCGGCGGCACCGAGCAGTTGGCTTGGGTGTTTCAATGGATCATGAATGGCGCGGTGGCGGTTCTGTTGGTGCTGATGTGGCGCAGCAGTCGCATCGGCTATCCGTTGAAGGCCGCGGCGCTCGCGGCCGGTTGCCTGCTGGTAACGCCATATCTTTTTCTTTACGACATGATGGTGCTGGCGATCGCGTTGGCGTTCCTGGTCCGGATCGGACTGAGCGAAGGCTTTCAGCCGTATGAATTGCCGGCACTCGGATTGGTCGCGGCGCTTCTGATGTTCTATCCGCTGGTGGGCGCGCCGACCGGTTTCGGGGCAACGCTGGTCGTCTCGTGCTTGATCGCGAGGCGCTGCGGTTTCCGGCGCAGCGATGCGGCGTCATCGGCAACGCCGATCCCCGGCCTCGCAACGCCTTGAACACGGGATATTCGTCGCACGCGCAGTAACCGGCGAACCAATGTATTTTAGCTGACAAGGTAACCAGTCCTTAGCCCTGCAAATTTACCGTATCCCAACCCGATGCCGTCACATTGGCGGCCACCTTCTCCATCGTGGGATCAACCGGACGGCACGGGCGGATATGGCGTCATCGTTTGCGACAATCCAATCTATCCGCGATCCAGTCCGGGCGACGTTGTCGAAGCTCGTGGTGCGTTGGCTCTTGCTGGGAGCCTATGGGCCCGATGCGCAATTTCACATGGCCGCGGCATGGGTTACTTTGGCGGGCTTCGTCGTCGTCGATACAACGTGGTTGTTGCTGTCTCGGCTAAGCTTCGCGAGCGACAATACCGACAGCATCATTCATTTGGCCTTGTACACCGCCATCGCGTTCGGATTTTGCGGACTGGTTTCGCAACGATTGGCAAAGGAGACGGACCGCGTCGGTAGCGCGCTTCGCGAAAGCGTCAAGCGGGTTGAATTGTTCGCCGTCGCGACGCTTGTCTTTGCACTTCTCGCAACGGTCGTCATCACATATTGCTGCCTCGGCACCGCCGCATCACTTCCCCTGCAGGATGCCCGGCTTGCGCAGATCGACCGATGGATGGGCTTCAACTGGGTCACCTTTCTGGAGTTCGCCAACTCGAGCGCGCTGGCAAGCTGGCTGCTGGTGAAGGCCTATCAAAGCACACCTTACGTTTTGATGGGCACCATCATGTGGTTCTGCGTTTCGGGCCAAGGCGGTCGTCTGGCGGAATTCCTGGCGCTGCTGTGTCTTACCTCCATCGGCATTGCTCTGGGGATGATGATCTTGCCCGCGGCCGGGGCCTATTCCTACTACCACCCGCCGCTCGCCAGTTACGGCAATTTCAGCGTGGGCGCCGGGATGTGGCACCATGATTTGCTGATGGCGTTGCGAACCAGCCCGGCCCCGGTGATTGATTTCAATGTGCCGAATTCGAATTGCCTGGTCACATTCCCTTCAGGACACACAATACTTGCGATCATCATGACCTACGCATTACGCGGTTCACGATGGACGTTGATTCCTGGGCTCGTGATCAATGCGACGATGCTGGTGTCCACGATACCGGAAGGCGGCCATCATTTGTTCGACCTGGTCGTCGGTGCCGTGATTGCAGCTTGCGCCATTTCTTTCGTGCGGCTTCCGCAGCGCGTACGACGCTATCGGTTGGCGACCAGCGCCGGTGCCGAGTTGGCGAGCGCCTGACCGTTGCGTGAGGCCGCGCTTCCGTGCGGAGCAGGAAGTCCGCGATAAAGCGCCTCGCCGGCATTTTCGCAAGCTGCGCGCTCATTGTCTCGCGCGAGGTTCATTCCTTTGCCCGTCATGCAAGAACACCGTGGCTTTGACGGCGCCCATCCAAACCGCCCGGTTGCAAGGCGCAGGCTATTTCTAGGCGCTATCGAATGTGCACCCCGCTTCGAAAACGTCTTGTCATCGGGTCTGAATAGTTGTTCAGTTCTTCAAAATCGATTTGTCTCCAAATCGCTCAAAACATTGTAATCGCGTGCTCCGGGCCGAGCCAATATGGCCTCGGGGAGACGTGCCGGGATGAGAAACGCGCCATGGTTTATCGGCGGACCCATCAGGTGGTGAAGCGCCTCGCGGCGCGGCGCAGCGCCATTCTGGCGGCAGCAAGGGATGCCGCCGCTGACGGCGGCATGGCCGCAGTGCAGATCGCCCCGGTTGCGATCCGCGCCAACGTCGCCGCCGGTACCGTCTACCGCTATTTCCCTTCCAAGGCGGATCTGATTTCCGAATTGATCGCGGACGTCTCGCGCGATGAGCTCGCGGCGATCCGCCGCGCGGCGGACGCAGCACCCGGGCCGTCGTCAGCACTTGCCGCGGCCGTCACCACGGTCGCCGTGCACGTGCTGTCGCAGCGCAAGCTCGCATGGGGCATCCTGGCCGAACCGGTCGATGTCGACGTCACCGAGTCGCGGCTGGCGAGCCGTCGCGAGATCGCCGGCGAGATCGCAGCTCGGATCGACGCCGCGGTCCGCGCCGGACATCTGCCCGCGCAGGACACCGCACTGGCCTCGACCGCGCTGCTTGGCGCGCTGCATGAAGCGCTGGTCGGGCCATTGGCGCCGGACAATATGGACGATCCCGTGAGACTGCGCGACGCCGTTCAAACCGTGACGCTGCTGGCGTTGCGCGCCGTCGGCGTGATGGACGCCCGCGCCCGCGGTCTCGTGGTGCAGGCGGTACTCCCTGAGAAAACGCTGGTGGGCGCGTAAGCGCTGCGCCGGCTCACATGTCGGCGTCGGTGTCAGAACCGACATAGGCGATGCGCACCATGTTGGTGGTGCCGGGGGTGCCGAGCGGAACACCGGCGACGATGATCACGCGCTGTCCGGCCCTGGCAAAGCCGTCGCGAAAGGCGATGCGGCCTGCGCGGTTGACCATGTCGTCCTGATCCTTTGCGTCTTCTGCAACCACGCAATGCACCCCCCACACCAGTGAGAGTTTGCGCCCCGTCGCAAGGTTCGGCGTAATCGCCACCACCGGCGGCTTCGGCCGTTCGCGCGCGACGCGGATTGCGGTGGAGCCCGAACTGGTCCAGCAGATGATCGCAGAGAGATCGAGCGTTTCGGCGATCTGCCGTGCGGCGTCCGCAATGGCGTCGCCGGCGGTCGCCTCGGGCTCGGGCCGCTGCGCGGTCAGGACCTCGCGATAGGTCGTGTCGCGCTCCACTTCCTCGCCGATGCGGTTCATGGTCGAAACCGCTTCGACCGGAAACTTGCCGGCAGCCGATTCTGCCGACAGCATGATCGCGTCGGCGCCCTCGTAAACCGCCGTTGCGACGTCCGAGACCTCGGCGCGCGTCGGCACCGGGCTCTGGATCATCGATTCCAGCATCTGGGTCGCGATCACTACCGGCTTGCCGGCGCGCCGCGTCAGCCGCGTCATCTGCTTCTGCAGGCTTGGCACCCGCTCCAGCGGCAATTCGACGCCGAGATCGCCGCGCGCCACCATCAAGGCGTCGGATGCCTCAACGATCTCCGCGAGCCGGTCGATCGCCTGCGGCTTTTCGATCTTGGCCATCACGGCGGCGCGGCCGCGGATCATTTTCTTGGCTTCGTTGACATCCTCGGCGCGCTGCACGAACGACAGCGCGACCCAGTCTATTCCTGTGACCAGCGCAGCTTCCAGGTCGCCGCGGTCCTTTGGCGTCATTGCCGACACAGGCAGATCGGTGTCGGGCAGGCTGACGCCTTTGCGGTCCGACATCCGGCCGCCGATCACGACGCGAGTGACGGCGCGCTCGGGCGAAGTTTCCTCCGCGATCAGTCGTACCTTGCCGTCGTCGAGCAAGAGCGCGTGCCCCGGCCTTAGCGCTGCAAGAATTTCCGGATGCGGAAGCTGGACGCGGGTGTTGTCGCCGGGGGTCTTGTCCGAATCCAGCACGAAGCTTTCGCCGTTCTTGAGCTGGATCGCGCCTTCGGCGAACGATCCCAGGCGAAGCTTCGGTCCCTGAAGATCGACCAGGATGCCGATCGGCCGGCCGTAGCTGGACTCGACGTTGCGAATGGTCTTGACCAGTTCGCGCATCTTGTCGTGCGAGGTATGGCTCATATTGATGCGAAACACGTCGGCGCCGGCCTCGAACAGGCGCCGGATCATCGCGCTGTCGGAAGATGCGGGACCAAGCGTTGCAAGGATCTTGATGCGGCGCAGGCGTCTCATGGCTTGCTTCCGGGCGCTGCGGCTGGCGGCAGACCAGACGCGCCCGGAGGCGTGCCGCCCGGCGAATTGGGCATGCCTGGAAGGTTTCCGGGTCCGCCTGGGCCGACAGTTCCCGGGATGCCCGGCACCCGTTGCGCGGGCTGTTCGCTGGATTCGGTCAGTTGCACCGTCCAGGCGCGCTGCTCGCCGGTGTCGACCTCGAAGAAGCCGGTGCGGTCGAAACCGCGCGCCAGGCAATTCTCGGTGCCCTTGATGGTGAACTCCTTGTCGCGCGAGCACATGAAGGCTTGTCCCGACCATTCGCCGCCACGGTCGTAATCCAGCGCGTAGATATAATAGAACCGTGCGACCAGCGTGCCGCGCAACAGCGTCTCGCAGCTCCGCGAGGAAACATTCCACCAGCCCTCGGTGGTCCAGCCCTCGGCGTCCTTGTAGCCCAGCGCAATGCCTACCCGGCTCGCGGTGTTGTTGCAGAGACGAAAGTCGGCTGCCGCCGAACTGCTCCACAGGCATAGAGTTGCGAACGCCAGCGCCGGCATCAAACCGGCGGTCGCGCGAGCTGAGAACAGATCGGGGCGGTGGAAACTTTCAGGGATCATTTAGCGAAGCTATATCAATTCTTTGGTGATTTCGCGTAAGCCGGCCGGGACTGTCAACGGCCAAAGGGACATTTTCAGGCAACAGGCACCTTTAAGTGTCCTGTTTGCTCTGCGATATGGCAAAATCTGTGACAACTCCCACCTAATATCAATATCCCCAGGAAACGGCGAGATAGCGACCATGGCAATCGACGACAAAACCAGAACGGAACTCGAAGCTGCCGTCTTCCGGCGTCTCGTCGAACATCTGCGCTCCCGCAACGACGTGCAGAACATCGAGCTGATGAATCTCGCGGGCTTTTGCCGCAACTGCCTGTCCAACTGGCTCAAGGAGGAAGCCGAGGCCAAGGGCGCAGCGATGAGCAAGGATGAGAGCCGCGAGGCTGTCTACGGCATGCCCTACGAGACCTGGAAGTCGACCCATCAGGGCACGGCCACCCCCGAGCAGCTCGCGGCGATGAAGAAAGCCCATAGCGGGCACTGACGCCCGATTTGCGATTCCCGCTTTCTCCTGTGGGCGCTCTGTGGATGAACGCGATGTTGCCTTGACGCAAGGCGCTGCACTCTTGAGGGTCATTTCAGGATGCGCCTCGCAGAGGAAGCGTGCTGCGTCTCCTCTTTCTGCCTCATCCGTCAGTTCATTCAGGAGTACCCGATGGCCACCTCTGCTGCCGTCAAGGAAGCGCCCGCGACAAAATTTGCAAAGGACCAGCTCAAGGCCATCATCGAGCGCATCGAGCGGTTGGAAGAAGAAAAGAAGACGATCTCGGACGATATCCGCGACGTCTACGCCGAGGCCAAAGGCAACGGTTTCGATGTCAAGGCGCTACGCACCATCGTGCGTCTGCGCAAACAGGACGCTAACGAGCGCGCCGAGCAGGAAACCATCCTGGAGACGTACATGCAGGCGCTGGGAATGTTGTGAGCTGAGTTAGTAGCTCGCGTCTCCCGGCCGAAGGAAGCGCGAGCCGGGGTCCATACCACCGGGGGTCAACAGGTGTGTGGAACTCGCTCCAACCTCACAAGTGAGGTCAGCACGACACCAAGATTGCAGAAGCGGATACGGGTTCGAAGAGCGGCTTAGCGCAGCGATGCCGTGCGCATCACGAAGGACTGTGTCGCCAGCGTTGCGGTCGCCGATCCGGTGAACCGGTCGCACAGTATTCCCATCTGCGGATCATCCGAGAAACTCATCGCGATCACGGCTTGCGGCTTGACGAAGTGCACGCGCATCGTGGTCATGTTGGTGTCGCCCAGCACCGTCACGGACATCGAGGTGCTTGCACTCGGCGCCAGGATCATGACGCGCATCCAGGTCTCGTTGCTCCTCGATGCGGCGATCCGCGCCGAGGTCGCAACCTGGCTGCCCTGACCCTGCGGTCCCTTGGCGACCACGGAGTCGATGGTGGTGGCTGCCGCCGGATTGCGCGGCGCCGATGCCGGCCGGATGCTGCCGGGTATTGGCGCGCTGGCCGAGACGAGGTTCAATCGGTCAACCGGCGGTGCGAATGCCGGGGCGTAGGCCAGCGCCTGGAAAGCGGTGGAGACGCTTGCGGTCGATTGCGGATCGGCGGAGGCAAACGCCTGGCGGGCGCTAATGGCGGCGACCTGGGCGGGAGTGGCCTGTTTCGGCGTTGCCGGGGCGTCGCCCCAGAATCCGCGGGCATTGATGATGTCAGCCGGCGTTTGCGGCTTCGGTTCGGCCTTTTCGGCCGACGTCGAAAGTGCCGGTTTCGTTCTTGCGGGCTGTGCGATCTGTGCGTCGGCCGAGGCTAACTGCAAGGTCGTGGCCACTGCAGGCTTCGAGCGTGGCATCGGCACGGGATCGGCGGATTTGGCGGGAGGGGCGGCTGCGGTCAGGCCGACTCCAGCAGTCTTTCCGCTTGCAACCGAAGTGCTTGAGCCCTCGTCCTCGTCGTCGTTGGATTTGCTCCTGAACAAGGCAGCGAACAGGCTCGGTCTGGTGGTTGTCGAGGCATCGTCGCCATTGCCGCGTTTTTCGATGTCGGCGAGGGCCAGTTCGTATCCCTTGAGCGGGTTGCCGTCGGAGGGAACATGCACGGTGCGTCCGTCAGGAAATACCCGGGCCAACTGATCGTGGGTCATACGTGGCCAGTGGCGAATGCTGCCGGTATCGAGATGGACGAAAGGCGACCCGGATGTCGGATAGAACCCGACGCCGCCGCGTTGCAGACGGAGCCCGGCGAAGCGGATTTGCTCAAGCGGCACGTCCGGAATGTAGAAATCCATGGCGTGGCCCAGCATGTGCTGGCTGAAACGCGCGACGCCGGAAGATCGGCGGCGAAGCATGGCATTGGTGGCGGGGGAGCGGTACGCGGAAATGATCTGGATCGGCTTCTTGCCGTCGGCGTCGCGGTAGACTTCCCAGAGGATGTCGAACAGATGACGATCCATCGTGGTCTGGCCCTGGCTGCGCCAGTCGCGGAGATAGTGATTGAGCTGTCTCAGGGCCTCTTCGTCGTAGCGCCCGTCACGCTTGAAAGTAACGGTAAGATCTTCTTCCGAATGGGTGTGGTGGAAGGAAAGGGTGCGGGTTTCGTTCAGCGCGGTCGCATCGTGGACCGATCCGGCTCCCATCAGGAGCAATAGGGCTGTCAGGCCGAATTGATATCCGGCCTTCAGCAACGACGACAATTTGAATTGGCGTGCGAAACCAGTCAGCACGTATGAGCCCACCCAGAGACGACCGAACGATGATCTCTTTCGCTACCCCGTGTGGCGAAAGAGGGTTAACGCAGTCTAAACGCGGGTGGGTTAACCGAGATTTAAGTCCCACCCCCCCAGTCACGTCTTAACCTAACCCGCCGAGTGTGGCGAAAAGTAGCCCTGTGGTTAAATCCAGGTGGAGAATGGTTAACATCAATGGCCCCGTCTGAGGGACGAGGCCATTGATTTGTATCGAAAATCGAGACCAGTCCTGATGCCGGGGGATAACTATCAGCGGGTAATCACCCGCCGCTGCTGCTGCTGCCGACGTCCCAGGATCGGGGCCGGGGGTATCGGTGGCCCGAACAGCCGTTCAAAGAACGACGGACCCGAGAAGGTCGAGAAGGTGTTGTCGCTTGCAAAGCTCACACCCGCCGGCAGACCGCCGGTCGGACGGGCGTAGCTCGGCTGGGAATGCGCCACTACGTTTTCCAGATCCTTGCTCCGGCTATTGCGGAGCAACGCCAGCATGGCGGCGTCGCGGCCATAGACATCCTTGCGGATCTGCAGTTTGCCTGCGTCGTCCACAAACGCGGTCTGGTAGGTGATGTTGACCGGTATGGGCGTCGGGAATTTGATGTCGATCTCGCTATGGCCATACATGCTGCGGATTTTTTCCGGCGTATAGTGCTCGTTCGGCGCGGTAATGCCGAGCAGCGTGGCGGCGTATTGATCCGGGTTCTGTACCCGCATGCAGCCGTGGCTGAATGGGCGCTCTTCCCTGGCGAACAAATTCTTGTCCGGCGTGTCGTGCTGGTAGACCAGGAACTTGTTCGGGAAATTGAAGCGAATGCGCCCAAGCGCGTTGGCTTCGCCGGGCGGCTGCGAAATGTGAATGCTGCCATCGCGGGCGCGCTCAAGCCTCAATCCCATGCGCTGCAGTACCGTGGGATCCTGCTGTAGCGCCGGCAGATATTCGTTGTAGATGATCGACGGCGGCACGTTCCAGGTCGGATTGACCGTGATGAACTTCATCGTCTCGGTCAGAAGGGGCGTCGCATGAACGCCGGGCTGGCCGGTGACGACCTTCGTGGCCCAGACCTGCCCGCCATTCTGCATCACCTTGAGAGTATAATCGGGGATATTGAGAATGACGTAGGCATTGCCGATCGAGGGCGCGCCGAGTTGGCGCGGCAGCCAGCGCCAGCGCTCCATGTTGACGATCACGGTGTCGATCTGGCGGTCGTGCTTGGGGCTGTTCAGTGCCTTGACGGTTCTATCGTCCAGCACACCGGTGGGCTTGAGCTCGGCACCTTCCTGGAATTTGCGTACGGCGGCCGCGACGACGGCATCGTAATGGTTGTCGCCGGCGTTTTCGGTGATACCGAGCTTGGCGCGAAGTTGCGGAACGCGCGCATCTTCCATTTCGACCGCGGGCTGCTTCTTGCTCCGAGCAGGCGTAAATCTAAGCGCCGGCCCCTCCGAAATCTGGGTGGCCGGCCCATTACCCTGGCCGCGCAATTCGGCAAGCTTCGCCTTTAGTTCGCGATAGAGCTTTTGCGGCGGGTTGTAGCCGTCAAGCGCCGCCGAAGCATCCTTGGCAGTCGTTACATTCGCCAGCACTTCCGTGGGATCGGTCGGATGGTCGGGATACTGGATGTCCGCGCTGACCTGCGACCAGTGCATCCGGCCGCTCTGCGCCTGCCGCGCATAATCCAGCACGCTGGCGGTCAGCTTCAAGTCGGCGTCCGCAAGCGAATCCGGCGTGGTCGCCGCGGTGAAATCCGGCACCGGATAATCGGCCGCATTCAAGCCTTCGGAGGCGGCATCCTTCAGGCGCGCAATGACGCCCTTGCCGTTCTCGGTCACTTTGCCGCCTTGCGTCCACAGCGGCGCATATTCACGCGCGGTATAGAACTTCTCGACCGCCGTTCGCTCCGCCTTGCGGTCGAAATAGCGCAGGGATTTCGCACCCGCCATTTCACGCAGTTTGTCGGCGACCGGCTGATCGGCCGGCGGGACGTTGCTTGCAGCCTTTGCCGGTTCCTTGGCGGGTTCGGCGGCCGGCGTCGCGGTGGCCGCCGCCGGAGCAGCTATGGGGGTGGTGGTCGCGGTGTCGGCCTTGTTGGCGTCGGTCGTGCTAGTGTCGGCCTTGCTGCTGTCGGTCTTGCTGCTGTCGGGGGCCGGAGGGTTGCCGGTGTCGGCGGCCGGAGCGGTAACGACCTCGGATGGTTTGGGCTCCGCCGACTTCTCCGGCGTCTTCTCAGTTGTTGTCTTGGCCGCGTCTGGCACCGATGCCGTGGCGTCCGGTTTGAAGTCGTTGATGGTCGGAGGCGGGACGTTTGCCGGTTCGGGACGCGGGATCGCCGCATCGATCGCGAGTTCGGCGGCGCTGTTGCGGGCCGGATCGGCCTGCGCAAGTGCCGAGGTCGCGGACACCGTGAGGAAAGTCGCCGCGACAGCCATCAGCACGCGGTCAAATCCAGCACGGTTCTTCAAACAGTCACGCATCGTCTCACACCCCTTGGGCGAAACTGCCCCGGCATGGAACAGCTTTTTCGTCTTGTCCGTGCAGCTTCAGCCTAAGCGCCCGCTCATCAGTTTTGAAACGCATTCAGTCAATATTAGGTTCAAGTCCGAATGTGCTCCAAATCTCTTTAGGTTTGGCACGCCTACACGCAGCGATTCATGCGCGGACGATACACATGCCCCCTAAAGGCAGCTAGCGCCACGCGGGGTATCTCACGACAAACTGACTTCAAAGGTGCCCTTTTGCAACGGATCGCGCCCTTTTGCCACGCGCTTTTCCTTTTGTCTGTCACCGCCAAGCAACGGTTCAAATGTTCCGGAATGGCTGATGTCGTGAGCCGCTTCGGTCCTCGTCATCGCAACGCCACAATCGGCGCAATCGCCTCAGTTCGTTTCGCTTGCGCCGTTGGTCGCCGGATCGTCGGCGGCGGCCTCATCCAGCTTGCGGTAAAGCGTCGAGCGGCCGATTTTCAATCGGCGGGCGACCTCGGACATCTGCCCGCGATAATGCGAGATCGCGAACCGGATGATCTCGATTTCCATCTCTTCGAGCGGCCGCATTTCTCCGGCGCTGGTCAGCATTGCGAGCATGCCGGCTGAGGGTAGCGGAGCGATCGGTATTTCGTTACCTGAAATCATGGCCGGCGCGGTGGAATGAAACGCGGGTCCAACGATGAGCGGTTCGGCCTGGTGTCCTTCTGGCAAAGCCGACGATTGCGCGGCTGCCTGCGGAAAATCCGCGAGCCCGAGCTGGTCGCCGTCGCTCATGACGACGGCGCGATAAACCGCGTTCTCGAGCTGGCGGATATTGCCTGGCCATTCAAGTTGCGACAGCTGAGCCATCGCCTCGCCGCTGATGCCGGTGATGAGACGATTTTCTTCCGCGCAGAACCTTGCCAGAAAGTGCCGCAGCAGATGCGGGATGTCTTCGCGGCGCATTCGCAGAGGCGGAATGGTCAGCGGCAATACGTGAAGGCGGTAGAACAAATCTTCCCGAAATTGCCCGCTTTTGACGCGGTCGAGCAACTTGCGGTTGGTCGCGGAAATGATGCGAACGTCGACTTTGACCGGCTTGCGCCCGCCAACCGCCTCGACCGCGCCCTCCTGCAGCGCACGAAGCAGTTTCACCTGGGCAGCGAGCGGCAATTCGCTGACTTCGTCGAGGAACAGCGTTCCGCCGGAGGCTTCGACGAATTTGCCGGTGTGGCGTTCGGTCGCGCCGGTAAAGGCGCCCTTCTCGTGGCCGAACAGGATCAACTCCACGAGATTGTCGGGGATCGCGCCGCAATTGACCGCAACGAACGGCTTTGATTTGCGTTCGCCGCTGCCATGGATGGCGCGGGCGAACAGTTCCTTGCCGACGCCGGATTCTCCTTCGACCAGCACCGGAATTGTGGAAGCCGCCGCTTTTTGCGCGGTGCGCAGTACCCCTGCCATGGTCTCGCT
This sequence comes from uncultured Alphaproteobacteria bacterium, assembly GCA_963732455.1. Taxonomy (GTDB): domain Bacteria; phylum Pseudomonadota; class Alphaproteobacteria; order Rhizobiales; family Xanthobacteraceae; genus Bradyrhizobium. Next base: position 262,860 of record CAVSZM010000016.1, read on the forward strand.
GCGGGTAATGATATCGGCAAAGGTCAGTCTGCCTTCGCGGCTGTGGCGTATGCGCTGCAACTCGCCTTTCAGCGCACTGGCGTTGAGCGCATTGCGCAGCGAGACCTGCAGCCGTTCGATGCCGACGGGCTTCACCACGAAATCCTGGGCGCCCGCGCGCATCGCCGAAACCACATTGTCGATGCCGCCATGGGCGGTCTGAACGATGACGGGGATGTTGAGACCGGCGTCGCGGATTTTGGCCAGTACGCCCATGCCGTCGAGGCCGGGCATCACCAGATCGAGCACCACGGCATCGATAATAGGCGCGTCCAGGGCGGTCAGCTTGGCGATGGCGGCGTCGCCACTGTCGACGACAATTGTCACGTAGCCGCATTTCTGCACCATGTTTTCGACCAGACGGCGTTGCACCGCGTCGTCGTCGGCGATCAAAATGCTGGCAGCCATGGCTTTCCCCGCACGCTACAACTATCTGTCTCGAATCGGGGCACTCTCGCCGATGCCGATTAACACCCGCTTAAGCGTTGATTTCCCGCCCACGCTCCACACTCGCTGCCGTTCAGGTTGAAACGCATACACAGGCTCGAACAAGATGACCTCGCGCTCCACATCCGCCCTCCGCAAGCCGAAAGCCCAACGCAAACCGAACATCAAGAATTCCGCCACTAGGACAAAGTCCGGGAAGCTGCCGGAATGGAACCTGGCCGATCTCTATTCCGGGATCGACGCGCCGGAAGTCACGCGCGACCTGCAAAAGATGGATGCCGAATGCGTCGCGTTTGAGACGGACTACAAAGGCAGGCTCGCGGAACGGACGGCTGACGAGACCGGCGGCAAGTGGCTCGCCGGAGCGGTCCAGCGTTACGAGGCGATCGACGATCTCGCGGGGCGTCTCGGGTCGTATGCCGGTCTGGTTCATGCCGGCGACAGTGTCGATCCCGCGATCTCCAAATTCTACGGCGACGTCTCCGAGCGGTTGACGAATGCGTCGGTGCATCTGTTGTTCTTCGCGCTCGAACTCAACCGGGTCGACGATGCCGTGGTCGAACGCGCGATGCAGACGCCCGAACTCGGGCATTATCGCCCGTGGATTGAAGATCTGCGCAAGGACAAGCCGTATCAGCTGGAGGATCGCGTCGAGCAGCTGTTTCACGAGAAATCCCAGAGCGGTTATGCCGCCTGGAACCGGCTGTTCGATCAAACGATCTCGGGCCTGCGCTTCAAGGTAACGGGCCGCGAACTGGCAATCGAGCCGACCTTGAGCCTGCTGCAGGATCGCGCGCCGGAAAAGCGCAAGGCGGCGGGGCAGGCGCTGGCGAAAACGTTCAAGGCCAACGAGCGGACCTTCGCGCTGATCACCAATACGCTCGCCAAGGACAAGGAGATCTCCGATCGCTGGCGCGGCTTCCAGGACGTTGCGGATTCGCGGCATCTCGCCAACCGCGTCGAGCGCGAAGTCGTCGATGCGCTGGTGGGTTCGGTTCGCGCCGCCTATCCGCGGCTGTCGCATCGCTATTATCGGCTGAAGGCAGGCTGGTTCAAAAAGAGGAAACTCGCGCATTGGGATCGCAATGCGCCGCTGCCTTTTGCCGCCACCGGCAGCATCGCCTGGCCTGACGCCAAGAACATGGTGCTGACGGCCTACCGCGGATTCTCGCCCGAAATGGCCGGCATCGCCGAGCGTTTTTTCACCGACCGCTGGATCGACGCGCCGGTGCGGCCCGGAAAGGCGCCGGGCGCATTCTCGCACCCCACCACGCCCTCGGCGCACCCTTACGTGCTCATGAACTATCAGGGCAAGCCGCGCGACGTGATGACGCTCGCCCATGAACTCGGCCACGGCGTGCATCAGGTGCTGGCGGCAAAGAACGGCGCGTTGATGGCGCCGACACCGCTGACGCTTGCGGAAACGGCAAGCGTGTTTGGCGAGATGCTGACCTTCAAGCGGCTGCTGGCACAGACCAAGAGCGCCAAACAGCGCCAGGCGCTGCTCGCCGGCAAGGTCGAGGACATGATCAATACGGTGGTGCGGCAGATCGCGTTCTATTCGTTCGAGCGCGCAATTCATACCGAGCGTCGCAACGGCGAATTGACCGCGGAGCGCATCGGCGAAATCTGGCTCAGCGTGCAGGGCGAAAGTCTTGGGCCCGCGATCGACATTCGGCCGGGTTACGAGAATTTCTGGATGTACATTCCGCACTTCATCCATTCGCCGTTCTACGTCTACGCCTATGCGTTCGGCGATTGCCTGGTGAACTCGCTCTACGCGGTCTACGAAAATGCCCAGGCGGGCTTTGCCGAGCGCTATCTGGCGATGCTGGCTGCCGGCGGCACCAAACATTATTCGGAATTGCTCAAACCGTTCGGGCTGGACGCCAAGGATCCCAAATTCTGGGACGGCGGCTTATCTGTGATCGCGGGCATGATCGATGAGCTGGAGGGGATGTCCTGACGCCCCCCGCGTAAAAAGTAAAACATTTGTTGAACATGGCTCGGAATCCGTTATACAATTTGTATAACGGAGCTGCTACCATGAGGGAACGACCCCGCAAGACGGCTGAAGGCAAGTTTATTCAGATCAAGAAGATCGGCAATTCGCTCGGCCTTATCTTGTCGAAAGACATTCTTGCCCGGCTCAAGCTCCAAGAGGGCGACAAGCTCTACATCGTTGAGCAGACCGAGCGCGGAGTGAGGCTTTCGCCGTATGATCCGAAGCATGCCGAGGCGGTGGAAATCGCGCGGCGTTCATTCGGCATCTATGCGGACACGTACAAGGCCCTCGCAAAGTGAACGAGCCGATCTGGTTGGACGTGGAGATCTTGATTGATCTCCACGCCGAGCAGCTTGCTCTGTTCGGAGGACCGGACGGCATTCGCGATCAGGGCATGCTGGAATCTGCACTGGGCCGTCCCATCAACAAATTCACCTGTGGCGAAACTGACCTTGCTGCGCTTGCGGCGGCGTATGCCTTCGGCATTGCGCGGAACCACCCGTTTGTCGACGGCAATGAACCCGCAGCCTTCGGTGCGATGATCATGTTTCTGGGTCTCAACGACATAGATTTTCTGGTGCCGCCGGAAAGCGCCACCGCCATGATTCTTTCCCTTGCCGCAGGCGAGGTGAATGAAGAGGGATTGACGCGCTGGATCAGGGACAATTGGCCGTCGGAGTCCCGCGAGTAGCTCGCAAGTGGATGGCACGGTTGGTGCCAAACGCCGCACCGCCGTTGCCCTCCCCCTGGGATTGCGGTAATTCCACGCCGAGAGGCGAACATTGACCGGGGAGACCGATGGCAGAGCATAACGAGGTGGCCTACACGACCGCGGACGGCAACGATTATCCCGCCCATGAGCAGACCTATGAGGGCTTCATCATGCTGGTGAAATACGGAACCGCGGCCGTGATCTTCATCCTCGCCATGATGGCGATTTTCCTGACCTGATCCATCGTCGGTCGCGCCGCCCGCCGGCGGCGCGTTTTTAGAAATTGCCCGCATCCCGGTCGCAAAACCGGTATCCATCTTTGCGAAATAAGCGCTAGGTTGCTCGCGCGCGTGCAACTCGCGCCGCCGGAGGCCCCATGAAGATTGCCGTTGCCAAGGAAATCGATCCGTCGGAGCCGCGGGTCGCCGCTTCGCCGGACACGATCAAAAAATTCAAGGCGCTGGGCGTCGATATCGCGGTCGAACCGGGCGCGGGCATCAAATCGGGCCTGCCGGATTCGGAATTCACCGCCGCCGGCGCAACGGTCAGCGCCGATGCACTGAAAGACGCCGATATCATCATCAAGGTAAAGCGGCCGGAGTCTTCCGAGCTTGCGAACTACAAGCGCGGCGCGCTGGTCATCGCCATCATGGATCCCTACGGCAACGATGCCGCGCTGAAGGCGATGGCGGACGCCGGCATATCGGCATTCGCGATGGAATTGATGCCGCGCATCACCCGCGCCCAGGTGATGGACGTGCTGTCGAGCCAGGCCAATCTCGCCGGTTACCGCGCTGTGATCGAGGCCGCGGAGTCATTCGGCCGCGCCTTTCCGATGATGATGACCGCGGCGGGCACTATCCCGGCGGCGAAAGTGTTCGTGATGGGCGTCGGTGTCGCCGGCCTGCAGGCTATCGCGACCGCGCGGCGGCTTGGCGCCGTCGTCACCGCGACCGACGTGCGCCCGGCCGTGAAAGAGCAGGTCGAGAGTCTTGGCGCCAAATTCCTCGCGGTCGAGGACGAGGAATTCAAGCAGGCGGAGACCGCCGGCGGCTACGCCAAGGAAATGTCGAAAGAGTATCAGGCCAAGCAGGCAGCGCTGACCGCCGAGCATATCAAGAAGCAGGACATCATCATCACGACTGCGCTGATTCCGGGCCGGCCCGCCCCGCGCCTCGTCACGTCCGAGATGGTGAAGTCGATGAAGCCGGGTTCGGTGCTGGTCGACCTCGCGGTCGAGCGCGGCGGCAATGTCGAGGGCGCGAAAGCCGGGGAGGTCGCCGATGTCGGCGGCATCAAGATCGTCGGTTATACCAACGTTGCGGGTCGGGTCGCTGCCTCGGCCTCCAGCCTGTATGCGCGCAACCTGTTTTCCTTCATCGAAACGCTGGTCGACAAATCGACCAAGGCGCTGGATGTGAAGTGGGACGACGAACTGGTGAAGGCCACCGCGCTGACCAAGGACGGCGCCGTCATTCATCCGAGCTTCCAGCCGAAATCCGCTTAAGGAGAGCCGCCATGGATCATATCGTGCAGGCCGTCGATCCCTTCGTGTTCCGGTTTTCGGTTTTCGTGCTCGCCGTATTCGTCGGCTATTTCGTGGTGTGGTCGGTGACCCCCGCTCTGCACACCCCGCTGATGTCGGTGACCAATGCGATCTCCTCGGTGATCGTGGTGGGCGCGCTGCTCGCGGTCGGCGTTGCAATGGTCGGCAGCGGCGGGGCTTGGGCGCGCGGCTTCGGCTTCATTGCGCTGGTTTTCGCTTCGGTGAATATTTTTGGCGGCTTTCTGGTGACACAGCGCATGCTGTCGATGTACCAGAAGAAAAAGAAGTGACGGCGACCATGACCCTTCTTCGAAAAAAGCCGCCATCGTCGCCCGATCTGACCCGGCGATCCATCTCACTTTGCAAGATTCATTTTTTTCAGATGGATGCGCGGATCGAGCCCGCGCGTGACGGAGTGCGCGCATCATGAACGCCAATCTCGCCGCGCTGCTGTATCTGGTCGCAGGCGTCCTGTTCATCCTGTCGCTGCGCGGGCTGTCCAGCCCGGCATCGAGCCGCCGGGGCAACTTCCTCGGCATGGCCGGCATGGCGATCGCGGTGGTGACCACGCTGGCGGCGCGTCCGCCGGCCGATGGCATCGGCTGGGTACTGGTTATCCTTGGCGTCGCCATCGGCGGCAGCATCGGCGCGATGATCGCCCGGCGGGTGCCGATGACGTCGATGCCGGAACTGGTCGCGGCGTTTCACTCGCTGGTCGGCATGGCCGCGGTGTTGGTTGCCGCCGGCGCGTTTTACGCGCCCGAGGCCTTCGACATCGGCACGCCCGGCAATATCCACGGCGCAAGCCTGGTCGAAATGTCGCTCGGCGTCGCCATCGGCGCGCTGACCTTCACCGGTTCCGTGATCGCGTTCCTTAAACTGTCCGGCCGCATGAGCGGTGCGCCCATCATCCTGCCGGCCCGTCACATCATCAACATCGCTCTCGGCGTCGCGCTGGTGGTGTTCATCGTCGGCCTCGTGATGTCGGGCAGCGCGCTCGACTTCTGGCTGATCACGATCATCGCTCTGGTGCTCGGGGCGCTCTTGATCATCCCGATCGGCGGCGCCGACATGCCGGTCGTGATCTCGATGCTGAACTCGTATTCGGGCTGGGCCGCCGCGGGTATCGGCTTCACGCTTGGCAACTCGGCGCTAATCATCACCGGTGCGCTGGTGGGGTCCTCCGGCGCCATCCTGTCCTACATCATGTGCCACGCGATGAACCGCTCCTTCATCTCGGTGATTCTCGGCGGCTTCGGCGGCGAGACCGCTGCCGTAGGCGGTGGCGCGGGTGCGGAAGCTCGCCCGGTCAAGCTTGGCTCGGCAGACGACGCCGCTTTCATCATGAAGAACGCTCAGAAGGTCATCATCGTACCCGGCTACGGCATGGCGGTGGCGCAGGCGCAGCATGCGCTTCGAGAAATGGCCGACCAGCTCAAGAAGGAAGGCGTCGAGGTCAAGTACGCGATTCACCCGGTGGCGGGCCGCATGCCCGGCCACATGAACGTGTTGCTCGCCGAAGCCAACGTGCCCTATGACGAGGTGTTCGAGCTGGAGGACATCAATTCGGAGTTCGCCCAGGCCGACGTCGCCTTTGTGATCGGCGCCAACGACGTCACCAACCCGGCGGCCGAAGAAGACAAGACCTCGCCGATCTACGGCATGCCGGTGCTGCAGGTCTGGAAAGCCGGCACCGTGATGTTCATCAAGCGCTCACTCGCGTCCGGCTATGCCGGCATCGATAATCCGCTGTTCTACCGCGACAACACCATGATGCTGCTCGGCGACGCCAAGAAGATGACCGAGAACATCGTCAAGGCGCTGTAAGTCCTCTGCATGTGAGGCCGAAGCCATGAGCGCACACGGCGCGATGTCGCGATCGGCGTGGATTTTTCCGGCGCTGGCCGTCTTGTTTTTCGCAGGCGCCACCGCGCTCGGCATCACGTTCACGCCATCGGCCGCCGGACTCGTGTTTGCGGCCGTGCTGCTGGTCATCCTGTTCGGCACCGTGTTCGCGGCCGTTCATCATGCCGAGGTGATCGCCGAGAGGATCGGCGAGCCCTACGGCACGCTGATATTGACGCTCGCGGTCACCGTGATCGAGGTCGCGCTGATCGCAACCATCATGCTCGGCGAAACACCCGTGCCTACATTGGCGCGCGACACCGTTTTCGCGGTCGTAATGATCGTCTGCAACGGCTTGGTCGGCATCTGTATCATGACGGGCGGCCTGCGTTATCGCGAACAGGATGTTCAGGTCACCGGATCGAGCGTCTATCTCAGCGTCCTGAGCGTGATGGCGACCATCACGCTGATCATGCCCAATTATACCCTGACCATGCCGGGGCCAATCTACTCGGCGGCACAGCTCGCCTTCGTCAGCATCGTCACCGTCATTCTGTATGGCGTGTTTCTTTATACCCAGACCATCCGGCATCGCGATTATTTCGTCAACGAAGCCTTCATCCGGGATGACGGGATGCCCACTACGAACCGGATGCTGGCCCTCAGCATCATGCTGCTGCTGGTCTCGCTGCTGGCGGTGGTGCTGCTATCGAAAAAATTCTCACTCGTGGTCGATTTTGCCACCGCGTCGATCGGCGCGCCGCCCGCCTTCGCGGGCGTGCTGGTGGCGTTCTTGATCCTGCTGCCGGAGAGCGTCGCCGCCATCGCTGCCGCACGCAAGAACGACCTGCAAAAGAGCATCAATCTGGCGCTTGGTTCGTCGGTTGCGACCATCGGGCTGACGATCCCTGCGGTCGCCGTGGCCGCCTACGTGCTGAACAAGGAACTGGTGCTCGGGGTCAATGCTCAAGAGACAGTGTTGCTGTTACTGACATTCGTCCTGAGCATGCTCACATTCGGCACCGGCCGCACCAACATCCTGTTCGGACTGGTTCATCTGGTGGTGTTTGCGGTATTCGTACTTCTGGTGTTTGTGCCGTAACGGGATTGGAGAATAGCAACAATGATCAGCGCCAAATCGGACGTTCAGGTCGATACGCCGGAAGTCCGGGTTACCGAGTGGCGGCTGGCGCCGGGCAGCGCGACCGGTCATCACATCCATGAGATGGACTATGTCATCGTTCCCGTGACCTCCGGCGAAATGACCATCGTGGCGCCCAATGGGGAACGTTCCAGGGCGCAGCTCGGACTTGGCAAATCCTACTTCCGCAAGGCTGGGGTCGAACATGATGTGCTCAACGAGACCGCGACCGAAATCGTGTTCCTGGAAATCGAGTTGAAACCGTAACTCCGGACCCCGGCAGTTGCCCGAATTGCCACCGATCTGTCGCAGTTGATCCCTCAATGCGCCTCAAAGTTCCCGCATCAAACCGGGCGCGGAGAGTGCCCGGCATGCTGAAATATATCGCGAAATTTGCCTTGGATATATTGCCATCTGTGGTCGCGACCATCATCGGGGCTTACATCGTTAATCATTACATCGTCACCAGGCCCGGCGCGGATGCGCCGGCCGCCGCTGCGGTGTCATCTGCCGACCCGAAGAAGGCTGACGCCAGGAAGGATCCGAAGCCTTCCGAGACTTCCGTCGACGCCAATATTCCCGAGCCGGGTGTGAAGGCGAAGGGTATCTCTGAAAAGGCCATCATCGAGAGATCGGCAGTCGAAAGGCCCGCGGAAAGATCCGCCGACAAACCCACGGAGACGGCGAGCATTCCCGTGGAAACGCGGCGGCAGCCTGCGCCGCGCGAAAAGGCGATCGCCAGGTCTGTTCCGCCGGTGCAGTCTTCAGCGCCCGCTTCCGCGCCGGTGGTCGCCGCGCCTGTTGCGATCCCGCCGGTCGACGCCTCAGTCGCGCCGGAAGAGCATCGCGATGCCAACGATCTCGCTCGCGCGGCAATCGAACGCCTGCGCGGCTTGGGTGACGGTTTGCCGCGCGCGCAAGAAGCCGCCCCCCGCGTCCCGGATATGGCGGCGCGCACCCCCAACGCGGCGCGTATCCCTGATGCGCCTCGTGTCGTCTCAGCGCCACCTGTAACGGCACCGGTTGTGGCAACGCCTTCGGTTCGGCCGCTTCCGCCCCCGATCATGGTCTCCACGCCCGCACGGGAGGCGTTCGATCCGGCGCCGGGATCCTCACAGATGAGGCCATCGTCCTACCCCTCCGCCGCGGCGATCGACGATGCGCGCCCTCCGACGCCGCCGGCCGACATTCCCCTGGTCTCGCGACCGCTCGATCTCCACGCTGAGGAACACACGACGGTCGCCGAAGACATGCTGTCGGCCGCCAAATCGGTGTTTCACGCGGTATTGCCGAAGTAGTTCGCGGCCTTCTCGATTCTGATTGAATCAGAACCGAAGCTCTATTCCCTGATTTGAGACGTTCTCTTCGCGCGAACCGGTTTCCGCAACGCTCTAGTCTAGAACGCATAGCTCTGGCCGGGTTTGCCGCCGACGCGCGCGAAGCCGCCTTGCGCGGCTTCATCCTTGGGTCGAAGGTTGAGGGCGCGGCCATATGAACCGGCGGCCTTGTTCTTGTCGCCGAGGCGTTCATAGGCAAGCCCGCGGGTAATCCATATCTGCACGTTCTGCGGATCGTCTTGCGCGGCCTCGTCCAGATCGGCAGCGGCTTCCTTGGTCTTGTCCAGGGCGAGGTAACTGAGTGCGCGACCCAGCAGCGGCTCGGCCTGCTGCGGCGCCAGACCGTTCGCCGCCGTGAAGTCGTCGATCGCTAATTGGTGCTGCTTATCCCCCTGATAGAGCAGCCCGCGATTGTAATAGGCCTCCGCGTTGTCGGGGCGAAGGCTGATCGCCTTGTTGAAAGCCGCGAGTGCTTCGGCGTCCCGCTTCTGCGCCTTGTAGACCATGCCGCGGCCGAGCCAGGCGGGCGCGTAATTGGCATCGAGCGCCAGCGCGCGGTCGTAGTCCGCCATTGCCTGATCGAGCCGCCTGGTCTGGCGATAGATCAAGCCGCGGTTGGCAAACGCCTGGCCGTAATTGGGGTCGAGGCTGATCGCCTTGTTGAAATCGGCCAGCGCTTCTTCGGTCTTTCCGGCTTGCGCCAGGACCGAGCCGCGCATGTTGTAGGCCTGCGGATCGTTGGGATTGTTCTTGATGGTCTCGGTGAGCGAGGCGATGTTGCTCGAGGAGGTCAACCGCGCGGGTTCTTCCCGTTCGGACGGGGGCGACAGCGATCCCAGATTGATCGAGCAGCCGCAGAGCGCGATCGCGACCAATGCGACCGGCACCGACACGTGCGGACCGAGACGCGAAGCTCCGGATAAAAGATCGGGAACCGGAATGGCCATGGATGCGAAACGCTCACGCGGCTAACGCGGTATTGGTAGCCTGCCACATCGCAAAATACATCGTTCAAAAAAACAACGCGGGCCATAAAGCCCGCGTCATCGAATTCAATTCTGCAAAATCTTTGATCAGCGCGACCCGCGGGGACCGGAGCCGGGGCCGCCACGGCCGCCAGCACCGCCACGTTCAGCGCCAGGGCCGGCGCCAAACACCGGCTTCGGCTTCATCGGCAGCAGGCCTTCGCGCTGCAGCTTCTTGCGGGCGAGCTTACGCGCACGGCGTACCGCTTCCGCCTTTTCGCGGGCCTTCTTCTCGGAGGGCTTTTCGTAATGGCCGCGGAGCTTCATCTCGCGGAAAATCCCCTCGCGCTGCATCTTCTTCTTCAGCGCCTTGAGGGCTTGATCGACATTGTTATCGCGGACGAGAACCTGCACGCGGCATCCTCTTCAATTGACCGGATTGGAATTCTGAGAAAGCAAAGGGCTGGCGAAAATTCCTTGCCCTTGACCTTGAGCGCGCGGATGTATCAGACAAAGGCGGGAATGTCCACCTGCGGGAAGGCAATTGCGCAGGCCCTAAGTGACAAAATCGGGCCTTTTGGTCTCGATCAGCCGGATTTTGGCGGAACGGCTCCTACTTGCGTCACATGCCCCATCTTGCGGCCCGGCCGCGGCGGACCCTTGCCGTAAAGGTGGACGGTTGCGCCTGGGACAGTCAGCCATTGCTCGTAGTCTTTGATATCGTCCCCGATCAGATTGGTCATGGTGACCGGGCCATGGCGCACCGGCTTGCCGAGCGGCCAGCCGGCAATGGCGCGGATGTGCTGCTCGAACTGCGAGATCGAAGCGCCGTCGAGCGTCCAGTGCCCGGAATTGTGCACCCGCGGTGCAATTTCGTTGACCAAAACCTTCGGCCCGCCTTCCCCCTGCACCACGAACATTTCGACCGCGAGCACGCCGACGTAATTGAGGGCATTTGCAATCCTCTCCGCGATCGAGCGTGCCTCTGCCGCCAGCGCGTCCGGGATATCAGCCGGCGCGCGCGAGATTTTCAGGATGTGATCGCGATGCTCGTTTTCGGTAACGTCGAAGCATTCGACATGGCCGTCGGCGCCGCGCGCGGCGATCACCGAGACTTCCCGCTCAAAGGGAATGAAGGCTTCAAGGATGGCGGATTTGGTGCCGAGGTCCTCCCAGACCTGATCCGGGTCGTCGCCGTCGCGGATGATCGCCTGGCCCTTGCCGTCGTAGCCGAAGCGGCGGGTCTTGATCACGGCCGGGAGGCCGATGCGCGCGATCGCGGCACGCAGGGTCGCCGCCGACGACACATCGGCGTAATCGGCGGTGCCGATGTCCAGTCGTTTCACGAAGTCCTTTTCGGCAAGGCGATCCTGCGTTGTTTCCAGAATTTTCCGGGTGGGCAGCACCGGACGCCGCGCAGCGAGGACCATCGCAGCGGCGGCCGGGACGTTCTCGAATTCGTAAGTGATGACGTCGACGTCATTGGCGAACAGCTCCAGCGCTTCGACATCGGCATATTCCGCGCAGGTCGCGTTCAGCACCACATCGAAAGCCGGAGAGTCCGGGTCCGGCGAAAACACCTGGCATCGCAAGCCGAGTCGCGCCGCCGCCATCGCCAGCATCCGGCCCAATTGTCCGCCGCCGAGAATTCCGATGGTGTCGCCGGGCTTTAGCTTCACCTGATGTGAGGCCGTCACGCAGATCCCTCCGGGCGTTCGCTTACCGCCTCGGTCTGCTGCTTGCGCCAGGCGACAAGTCTGCCTGATAGCGCCGGATCGTTCAGTGCAAGCACGCTGGCGGCGAGCAAGGCGGCATTTATTGCGCCGGGTTTGCCGATTGCCAGTGTCCCGACCGGGACGCCTGCGGGCATCTGGACGATGGAGAAGAGCGAATCGACGCCGGACAGCGCCTTGGATTCAATGGGGACGCCAAATACCGGTAGTTCCGTGAGCGACGCCGTCATACCCGGCAGATGCGCGGCACCTCCGGCGCCGGCGATAATAATCTTGAAGCCGGCCGCCCTCGCGCCCTTGGAAAAAGCGAACAGCCGGTCCGGGGTGCGATGCGCGGAGACGATGTGCTTCTCGCTGCTGATGCCGAGCGCGGTCAGGGTTTCAGCGGCATGGCGCATGGTCTCCCAGTCAGACTGGCTTCCCATGATGATGGCTACGGGGGCGGTCATGCTGTCAATTCTTTTCGGGAATCCAAAAACATAGGCCGGATTATAAGATCGGCCCGAAGTTCGGCAAGGCGTGGCAAGGGGTCCGGAATGGACTATCCTGTCTTGGTGAATTTCGGCAAGCCTTCTCAGGGATACTTATGAAGAAGAAAAACAAGGCGATTGCCCCCAGGGCTGCAAAACGCCTCAAAAGGGTCGTTGCAGGGCGCAAGGCTACGCCACAGCGTGCCTCATCTGCCTCCGCGCCTCGATTGTCGGTCGCACCCAATGATGCCAAATCGACTATTCGCCGGCTCAGGACCCAATTGGCGCGGGCAATGGCGCGAATCGACGAACTGCAGGCGTCGGCCGATACCGATTTCCTCCTGGATATTCCGAACCGCCGCGGCTTTGAGCGCGAGCTAATTCGCTCGATCGCCTACATCAAACGCTATCATGCAAGCGGCGCGCTAATCGTGCTCGACGTCGATCGCTTGAAGCCGATAAACGACGCCTTCGGTCATGCCGCAGGCGATCAGGTGCTGAAGGACATTGCGGCCACGCTTTCGCGCCAGGTGCGTTCCTCCGATGTGATCGGGCGGCTCGGCGGCGACGAATTCGCGTTGCTGCTGTGGAACCTGAGCGAGACCGACGCCAAGGCCAAGGCGGCGTCGCTGGAAGAAGCGGTCGATCGGCTCACCTTCGTGTTTCGCGGCCGCGCGGTCACCGCGGGCGCATCCGCCGGTGTCGCTATTCTCGGCCCGCATGCGGAAGCCCGCAAGGCGCTGGAGGAAGCCGATAGCGCGATGTATATACGCAAGGCGCAAAGGCGGCATGAAGCGTAATACGAAGCTCAGTTGCTTAGAGCGCGCTTAAATCATCCGGCACGTTGCCGAACTTTCTCAGCAATTGGGCGTCGCCGAATTCGCCGATCGAGGGATCGCCGGTGCGGCTGAAGGCGACCGCGCCGATGCTGCCGGCGGCCTTTGACAAAACCTCCGCGCGCCGTAACGCGCCTGAGGAACTCTGGCATTCTTCCGCCGCGCCGGCGACCGGCGAGCCGGTGTCGTCCTGCAGGAATGGCATTGCGACGTAATAGGTGACATCGGCCATTGTCTCGCTCCGGGTTCGATCGATCAGGCGGCATCGCCCCTTGCTCGCGGCATTCTTGCTGGCGCGCAGTCGTTCGACCCCGCCGTCTGCAATTCCTGCAATTCCGCTTCCAGATATTCGTTCGCCATGATGAGCGCCTTGATCGTGCTGCGCATGTTTCCGTCGCACATCGCGATCGCCTGGTCGCAGGCCTGTTCGTAATGGCTGATGTCGGAGAGTGAAGAAGCTAAGGACATGCGATTTTCCCGGGGATGGCTGGATGCGGCGTGGATGTTCCTATTTTGTTCTCTTGGAGTCAAGTGGATCAAACGAGCGCTGCCCGACGATTTGCACCGGCGTCGCGGAGGGGTTGGCAAGGGTCGCTCGGCCGGGCGACGGCCAGTGCTGAATCTCTAGCCGGGGAACCAAAACAATATCCGGCGCTTAATGCCTATTCGTAGGGGAGTTAAGTCGTATGGGTCTTGCAGCATCCAAGAGACCCGTGGTGTTGATCGTCGAGGACGAGTTTCTGTTGAGAATGGAAGCGGCCGATATGATCGCTGCCGCCGGGTTCGAGGTTGTCGAAGCCGCAAATGCCGATGATGCGATCGAAATTCTGGAATCGCGCCGGGACATCATCGTGGTCTTCACCGATATCCAGATGCCGGGCTCGATGGACGGATTGAAGCTCGCCCGGGCGGTCAGGGGGCGCTGGCCACCGATCAAGATTGTCGCAACCTCCGGCCATGCCCATGTGCGGGAAACGGACTTGCCCGAAGGCGGACGGTTTCTACCGAAGCCCTATAGTCCGGTACAGGTTACAGGCGTGCTGCGAGAGTTGACGGGCGGTGGGTGAGAAGGCCGTCATCTCCGGGTTCGCCCCTCACAACGCGCGCGCCCCGGAACCACTGTGCTAGGCGATGATATCCGGCGTGATCTGGTCTTCGATGAAGGCGATGCGGTCGCGCAGCTGCAGCTTGCGCTTCTTCAGCCGTTGCAGCCGCAACAAATCCGGCGCCGGAGATTGATGCAAGGCATCGATCGCCGCGTCGAGATCGCGGTGCTCCTGCTGCAGCCGTGCGAGCTCGGTTGCGAGTTCGCGCTCATCTTCGTCGGTCATGGTGTACGTTAGCTGAAAACTCGGATGAGGTTGCGGAAGCCGTTCAACGAATATCGTCCCTGACGGGCCCCTGCGCAAGCTGGTGTGGCGCTCGGAAGTTCCGGTCAGTTGCGCTGCGAGTCCGTCACGAGAATTCTGAACCAAAACCACACTGGAATCATGGATTCCTAATATCCCTTCGAATCCGGAGCTCGCCACGAGGTCGCAGCCGGGTTTTGCGATCTTTGGATCCGGAAGCTGCGGGTTCCTACTCACGATTCGTTACAGCTGGCAGCCCAAAAATGAGGTAGCAATTTTCGATACCCATCGACAGATTCGCCTGCTCGTGTACACTCCGTCGTCCGGATCGAATCTGAGGTCTCAATCAACCGAGGAGGTTTCGTATGGCAATTCAGGCGCATCTCGTTGAACTGGAACGGAAACATAAAGTTCTCGAAAACGAATTGCACGAAGCTCTTGTGCATCTTTCAACGGACGACCTGCAAATTGTCGAGTTAAAGCGCCGGAAGCTGATGGTTAAGGACGAGATCGAACGGTTGAAGCATACCGCCGCCGAAACCCTGCACTAGGTTTAAGCGCCGGTAAAAGCTAGGCAATCGTCCGCGCAAGCGAACGATCCGGTATGCCGCATTGCCGCAAAGCTTTCATCGAATGGGAATCGGGCCTGTCATCGGCCTCGCCGAAGGCGAGACCCGGTGGCGGGGCTTGGCGGCTTTAATTTTCAAGAATTTTCAAGCCGCTCTGCGACGCCCTCACACGACACGTCACGCCCCGGCGAGTTCGCTGACATAATCCGCGATCGCCAGCGATGACGTCAGCCCCGGCGATTCTATTCCGAACAAATTGATCAATCCCTCGATGCCATGATCGCGCGGCCCCTGGATCAGGAAGTCCTGCACGGCCACCGCCGGCGGCACGATCTTCGGCCGAATTCCGGAGTAGCTGGGCATCAGCGCGCCGTCCGGTAGCGTCGGCCAGTATCGCCGGATCGCGGGATAAAACCGTTCCGCCCGTGCCGGGTCGACGGCGTAATCGATTGCCTCGACCCATTCCACGTCGGGACCGAACCGGGCCTGTCCCGCCATATCGAGGGTGAGGTGCACGCCGAGCCCGCCGGGCTCGGGCACCGGATAGATCAGGTGTGAAAACGGCGCCCGCGCGTTGCAACTGAAATAGTTTCCTTTTGCGAGATAGGCCGGTGGTATCAGCTCGATCGGCATGCCGTCGATGATGCGTGCGACCGCCGGCGCACTGAGCCCCGCGGCATTGATGAGAAGCCGGCATTCGAGTGGCATCGGCGTGTCGCCGCCGGCGTCGAGCTCGATTCGATCCGCTGTCGCCCTGGCGTGCAGTAACGGCGTGTGAAAGGCGAACGCCGCGCCCGCATCTTCGGCGTCGCCGCGCAGCGCCAGCATATAGGCGTGGCTGTCGATAATGCCGGTGGACGGCGAGAGCAGGGCCGCGTCGCAATTCAGCGCCGGCTCCAGGGCCCGCGCGTCATCGCCGCCAAGAGTTTGCAGATCGAGCACGCCATTGGCTTCGGCGTGCGCCCGGATCGATTGCAGCTTCTCGGTTTCCTTCGGCGTCGTCGCGACGATCAGCTTGCCGCAATTGCGATGCGGGATGCCGTGATCCCCGCAGTAGTCATAGAGGGCGCGCTTGCCGCTGACGCACATGCGCGCCATCAAGCTTCCTGCCGGATAATAGATGCCGGCGTGGATCACCTCGCTGTTGCGCGACGATGTCACGGTGCCGATACCTTCGGCCGCCTCAAGGATGATCACCTCGCGGCCTGCCAGGGCGAGCTGCCGCGCGACTGCAAGACCTATCACCCCCGCACCGATAACGACGCACTCAACTTTTTCCATTCGCGGTTCAAATCCGGGCTTGTGGGTCTTTCGACCCGACGCGCGCTGCGTTGACCAGGCGCTCGTCCAGGGTCGATCGCGCGCATACTATCACTTTGTTTGGGAAGATCTTTTCGAAGAACCCGCTCGACGCGCCGCGCAGCTTTTTTCGAACCGGGCTCCCGTTAGTGAAGCATTAATCATGTCAGGGCAATTGCCGTAATTTAAGACACATTTTCGGGTTGCATCATCAGGCGTTTACCCGATCCAAACCCGTGAAGCCAGACACTCCGCTGAAATCCGCGGGTGACTGATGGCTGACAAGAATTGGCAGGCAGGCGGCAAGAATTTGATTCCCGCGCGGGCCGCCGTGTGCCTGGTTGCCCTCGTTGCGCCGCTCGGAGCAGCCTGGGGCTTACCCGACAGCATTGCGCCGGCGAACTATGTCGGCTCCGCCGACCCCAATACTGTTTGGGAAATGCTGATTGGCGGAATCGTTGTCTGCTCGCTTCTCGCCGCGATCGCACTGTGGATTCTCTCGGCATTGCGCAAAGTCAAGCGTTCGCAGTTACGCAGAAATGCATTTGTCAGTAACGCCCTGAACAACCTCAGCCAGGGGGTCGTGATGACGGATCCGCAGAAGCGGATCGTGTTCTGCAACGATCGCTATCTCGAGATCTACGGCCTGTTGCGTTCGGACATTTCCGGAAGCATGACCGGGCCGGAACTGCTGGAGATGCGGCACAAGCGCGGCGTCCTCGACGTCAGCGTCGAAGATTTCTATAAATACGCCGGCAACCCGGAAGGTCTCGTCACCGAACTGCCCGGCGGGCGATCGATTCTGGTCAAATATTTCGCGCTGCCGAACGGCGGTTCGGTGGCGACGCATGAGGATTGCAGCGAGCAGCGCAAGCTTTCAAGACAATTGGCGTCGACCAAGCAGTTCCTGGAATCGGTGCTCGACAACGTGCCGGTATGCGTGGCCGCCAAGAGCATCGATGACGGCCGCTACATTTTTGCCAACCGCGCGTTCGAGCGCTTCTCGCGTTTTTCCCGTGACAACATTGTCGGAAAACGCGCCGATGAAATCTTCCAACCTGAGACCGCGGCCAGCATCGATGCGGCGGACCGGACTGCGCTTGATTCGCCCGGCGGTCAGTTCCGCAACCAGTTCATCGTCGAGCGCGGTTCCGAAAAACGCGTTCTCGCGAGTTTCCGCGTGGTCGCGCGCGACGAAAAGAACCAGCCGGAATTCCTGATCGTATTGTTCGAGGACATCACCGAACGAAAATCGTTGTCCCAGGAGCTGGAAAACACCAAGAAATTTCTCGAGCTGGTCGTCGATAACATTCCCGTCTCGCTGATCGTCGAAAGCGTCAGCGACGGACGATATCTTCTCGCCAATCGCAGCGCCGAGACCATCCTGAACCGGCGGCGCGAAGATGCTACGGGACTGACGGCCGCGGATATTTTCGATCCGAGGGAAGCCAAGCTGATCATTGCGCGCGACGAGGCGGCGATCAGGAAGCGCGGTCTTCTCACTGAAGAGCATCCCATCAGCACCAAAGACGGGTTGCGGCTGTTCCTGACGCGCCGCATGACGGTGCTGGATGAAGCCGGCGAACCGCAATATCTGATCAAGACCCACGAGGACGTCACCGACCGCCGCCAGACCGAGTCGCGCATGGTGCATATGGCGTATCATGACGGCCTCACGGATTTGCCGAACCGCGCGTCATTCCTGCAGGCGCTGTCGCAGATGATCGAGGCCTGCGAAGGCACCGGTGAGGAGTTTGCGGTGCTGTGCGTCGACCTCGACGGTCTTAAGGAAGTCAACGACGTGTTCGGCCACGCGACCGGCGACAAACTGCTGATCGAAGTTGCGCGGCGCATGCAGACTACGGCGCGCGGCGGTGTCGTGGCCCGGCTCAGCGGCGACGAATTCGGCTTGATCATCGACGGCAAGCAACCCGCCGCCGGGATGGCGCTGGCAGAACAGCTGGCGCAAGCGCTGGCGAACGAGTTCCAGATCGACGGCAAATCGGTTCGCACCGGCGTGGCCACCGGCATCTCGGTATTCCCGCGCAACGGCGCCGATGCCGCATCGCTGCTTGCCAACGCAGGCGCGGCATTGTTCCGCGCCAAGGCGAAATCACGCGGCTCGATCAGCATCTTTGAGCCCGAGATGGACCAGCAGATTCGCGATCGCCGCGTGCTGCACCAGGATCTCTCGCTCGCGATCAAGAACGGCGAACTCTCGCTGTATTATCAGCCGCAAGCGATGGCGCGCCAGACCGCCGCCAGCAGCGAAGTCATCGGCTTCGAGGCGCTGGCGCGATGGCAGCATCCGATTCGCGGCTTCGTTCCGCCGAGCGATTTCATCCCGCTTGCGGAGGAAAGCGGCCTGATCGTCGAGATGGGTGAATGGATTCTGCGTGAAGCCTGCCGCGAGGCCGCGTCATGGCCGATGCCGCTGCAGATTGCGGTCAATCTTTCGCCGGCGCAATTCATGCACGGCGATCTGGTCGGCCTGGTGCATTCGATTCTGCTCGAAACCGGCCTCTCGCCGGGCCGGCTTGAGCTGGAAATCACCGAGGGTGTGCTGATCGAGGATTTCGATCGCGGTCTGGCGCTGTTGCGGCGGCTGAAGGCGCTTGGCGTGCGTATTTCCATGGATGATTTCGGCAGCGGCTATTCCTCGCTAAGCTATCTGCAGGCGTTTCCGTTCGACAAGATCAAGATCGACCGCGCCTTCGTCATCAATCTCGGACGGAACCCGCAATCGGCGTCGATCGTGCGGGCTGTGATCGGCCTTGGCCACGGCCTTGAAATGTCGATCGTGGCGGAGGGTGTGGAAACCCAGGAGCAGCTCGGCTTCCTCGCGGATGAGGGCTGCGACGCGGTGCAGGGCTATTTCCTGGGCAAGCCTCTGCCGATCGCGCAGTACGCCGTGCTGGTTGGCCGCACCGATACGATGGAGCCCGCGCGCAAGACCGGCTAGTCTTGCGCATGGCGGACTACGATCTTGCGATCATCGGCGGCGGCTTGAACGGCGTCAGCGTTGCGCGCGACGCTGCGGGCCGCGGCCTGAGGGTGATCCTGCTGGAGCAGGGTGACCTCGGCGCCGCCGCATCCTCGGCTACACCGCGAATGATTCATGGCGATCTGGTCGCGCTGGAGCGGAGAGCCTTTTTGCGCGTGCGCAGGGCGCTGGCCGAGCGCGACATCTGGCTGCGGATCGCGCCGCATCTGGTGCGTCCGATGCGGTTTGTGATCCCCGCCCATTCCGAGGAGCGTCCGTCGTGGTTGCTGCGGTCGTGGCTGCTGCTTTACGACCGGCTGGCCTCGCGCACACCTCTCCCGGCATCGGCGACGGTCGATATCACGCACCATCCGATCGGAAATGCGCTGAAGCGGCCAATCGGCACCGCGTTTGAATTTTCCGATTGCGTGGGGGACGATTCGCGGCTGGTGATCGCCAATGCCCTGGATGCCGCGGAGCGGGGCGCCGCGATCCGCACCGGCGCGCGATGCGTGCGCGCCGAACGGCTCGACACCTGGCGGCTGGTGGCGATCGATCGCGGCCATCGTCAGGTGATCACGGCGAGGGCGCTGGCCAACGCCACCGGCGCCTGGACCGCGTCCGTCGCGGAAACCGTGCTGCGCGTGTCGCCGCCGCGCGTCCGTGCCACCCAGATGAGCCAGATTATCGTCAGGCGTCTGTTCGATACAGACAACGTCTATGTTTTCCAGAACACCGACCGGCGGCTGATCTTCGCCAGCCCCTATGAGCGCGATTTCACCCTGATCGGCACCGTGGGGCACGGGTTCAAGGGAGATCCCGCTGTCGTTTCGATGGCGGCCGGCGACGTCGCGTATCTCTGCGATGCGGCTAACCGGTATTTTCGCGAGCGGGTCGAACCTGTCGATGTGATCAGGACGATTTCCGGCGCCAACATGGTCGTGGATCCCGCCCGCAAGCGCGCCACGCGGGACGGTTGGATGGCGTTCGATGCCGGGCGCGGCAAGGCGCCGCTGCTGACGATCTTCGGCGGCGATGTCACCACCTCGCGGCTGCGCGCGGAGCGGGCGGTTTCAAGGCTCACGCCCTTCTATCCGATGTCGCCGCGCTGGACGGCGAAGGCGCCGCTGCCGGGCGGCGATTTTGCCTGGGCGCGGTTCGATGCGGAGGTCGACCTTGCGCGCGAGCGCTGGCGGTTTCTCGACGAACGTCAGGCGCAGCGTCTGGTCGCCGCCTATGGCTCGCGTCTTGCGGCGATACTTGGCGACGCCAAAAGCCGCGCCGACCTCGGACCGGCCTTCGGTCCCGAACTGACGGCGGCCGAAGTGCGCTATCTCATGACACGGGAGTGGGCGCGCTTTCCGGACGACATTCTCTGGCGGCGCTCAAAACTCGGTTTGACCATGCCCGCGGGGGATCGCGATGCGCTGGCAGCGTTCATGGCGACGGCGGCCGCGTGACGTCCAGGCCAGTGCGGCATCGGGCAACGGGTGTTTGCACGCAAGATAGATGAACGTTGGCCGTCGGCCGTTCGGCCTGATTGCATGAGGGTCAACCTGGCGGTGGCTTTTACACCGGTTTGAACCGCAACGGTTGGGCCGACGCGTTGCGCCTTGGCCCGCCCACCGTGTACTACTCGAATCATGGCTGAGGACTTACCGGAAACCGGTGCGGACGCAGTATTATCCCGACCCGAACCGCAGGCTAGTGATGCCGACATTCCGCTGCTGCGCATCGATGCGGTGGTGAAGAATTTCGGCGCGGTCAGGGCGGTGGATCGGCTGTCGCTCGACATCAGGGCCGGGGAGTTTTTCGCGCTGCTCGGTCCCAGCGGTTGCGGCAAGACCACGCTATTGCGGATGCTTGCCGGTTTCGAGACGCCGGACGAAGGCCGCATCCTGCTTGGGGGCAAGGACATCGCGCGGGTCCTGCCGCACGAGCGTCCGGTCAACATGATGTTCCAGAACTATGCGCTGTTTCCGCATCTCAATGTGCGGGACAACATCGCCTTCGGCCTGAAGCGCGCCGGCATGCGGCGTTCGCAGAGAGTTGCCCGCGTCGCTGAGATGGTCGCGCTGGTCAAGCTCGATGGCATGGAGAAGCGAAAGCCCGGTCAGCTTTCCGGCGGCCAAAAACAGCGCGTGGCGCTGGCGCGCTCGCTGGCGCGCCGCCCACAGGTTTTGCTGCTCGACGAGCCCCTGGCTGCGCTCGACAAGAAACTGCGCGAAAGCACCCAGCTCGAATTGATGGAGTTGCAACGGCGACTCGGCACGACCTTCATCATCGTCACCCACGATCAGGAAGAGGCGATGACGGTGGCCGACCGTATCGGCGTGATGGATGCCGGCCGTCTCGAACAGGTTGCGACGCCGCGCGAGCTTTACGAAACACCTGCTTCGCGCTGGATCGCCGGGTTTGTCGGCGACATCAATATGTTCGAGGGGCAGGTCGAAACGCGCGAGGCCAATCGCCTGACGATTTCGACGGGGAATGCGGGAACGATCGTTGCCGCGGAGCCGCGCCGGCCGGTGGGCAAACCCGTCGTCTGCGTCGCGATCCGCCCCGAGAAGGTCAAGCTGTCGCGCCGCGGTCCGGTATCCGATGCGGTCAATGCGCACTCGATCAACCGGCTCGAAGGTGTCGTGACCGACGTCAGCTATCTCGGCGGTCTCACGACCTACAAGGTAAAACTCGACAGCGGCGCCGTCGTGCGCTCGTCGATGGCGAATACGACGCGGACCGATATCGATGCCTATAGTGTGAGCCAGCGCGTAGTGGCGTGGTTTGCGCCCGACGATTGCGTGGTGCTGGAACAATGAGCGCCCGCCGCATCTTCGCGCGCCCGGCGCGTATCGCCGCCGTCGCGCCCTATCTGTGGATGGCCCTGTTCTTCCTGGTGCCGTTCGGCTTCGTCCTGAAAATCAGTCTGTCGCAAACCGCGATCGCGCAGCCGCCCTATTTGCCGGTATTCGAGCTGACGCAGGGCCTGGCAGCCATCAAGGCAGCGTTCGCGGCGCTGTCGCTGGATAATTTCAAACTGCTGGTGTCCGACAACCTCTATGTTCTGTCCTATCTGCGCAGCCTTGTCGTCGCCGCGGTCTCGACATCGATCCTGCTCGTAATCGGCTACCCCATCGCCTACGGCATGGCGCGGCTGCCGCAGCGCTGGCAGGGCGTGGCGATGATGCTGGTGATCGTTCCGTTCTGGACCTCGTTTCTGATCCGCATCTATGCCTGGATCAACATCCTGCAGCACGACGGCCTGCTGAATAAGGTTCTGCTCGTGCTGCACCTGGTCTCGACGCCGGTGGTATGGCTCTCCACCGATAGCGCGATGTATCTCGGCATTGTCTACTCCTACCTGCCGTTCATGATCCTGCCGCTCTATGCGACGCTCGCGAAAATGGACCCGGCGCTGCTGGAGGCGGCAGGCGATCTCGGCGCTTCGCCGCGGCAGGCGTTCTGGCTGGTGACATTCCGGTTGTCGTTGCCGGGCGTCGCCGCAGGGGTATTGCTGTGCTTCATTCCGATCGTCGGTGAATTTGTGATTCCCGATCTGCTGGCGGGCTCCAGTTCCATGATGGTCGGCCAGACCCTGTGGCTGGAATTCTTCACCAACAAGGACTGGCCGGTGGCGTCGGCGGCCGCGGTGGTGTTGCTATTGCTGCTGCTGGTGCCGTTGTCGTTGTACGACCGGCTGCAGCGCCGTCAGTTGGAAGACGCGCCATCATGACCCGCGCGCCGGACAAACTATCGCGGTTCAATACCGTCTCACTCGCGCTCGGGTTTGCATTTCTATACCTGCCGATCGTGATCCTCGTAATCTATTCGTTCAACGCCTCGCGGCTGGTCACGGTGTGGGGCGGCTGGTCGTTGCGCTGGTACACCGAATTTTTCAATGACCGCGCCATGCTGGATGCGGCCCTGATGAGTTTACGGGTGGCGGCGGTCTCGGCCACGATGGCGACACTTCTCGGCACGCTTGCCGCGGTGGCGCTGTCGCGCGGCGAACGCTTCAAGGGCCGCACGTTGTTTTCGGGCATGCTCTATGCGCCGCTGGTGATGCCCGAAGTCATCACCGGGCTGTCGCTGTTATTATTGTTCGTGGCGCTGAACGCCGAGCGCGGGTTCTGGACCGTCACGATCGCCCATACCACGCTGACCATGTGCTTCGTGGCCGTGGTGGTGCAGTCGCGGCTGGGCTCGCTCGATCGCAGCCTGGAGGAAGCGGCGATGGATCTCGGCTGCGATCCGGTGCGGGCGTTTGTTGCGGTGACGCTGCCGCTGATTGTGCCAGCGATCGCGGCGGGCTGGATGCTGGCATTCACGCTGTCGCTGGACGATCTGGTGATCGCGAGCTTCACCACCGGCCCGGGTTCGGCGACGCTGCCGATCCGGATCTATTCGGAGGTGCGGCTGGGGGTGAAGCCCGAAATCAACGCCATCTGCACGCTGGTGATCGGATTGATCGCTGTGGTCATCGTGGTTGCGTCGCTGGTCGCGAAACTTTCGAGCTGGCGCGGCGAGAGCGCCGCGCCATTATAGGAGCGGCGCCGTCATCGCCGCGTCGGCACAATTGCGCTCATTGAAAAACTCAATTCGGGTTCGCGGTCCCGGCAGCGGCGGCCGGCGCGCCGGCAGGCGCAGGCGCCGCAGCATCCGGCGCGGAAGGCTTCTCTCCGCCACCGGTGAAGCGTTCAAGCACCGAGCGCACCGCGTCGCGGGTCTTGCGATCCTTTACCGCGTCGAGCAGCGGGGCGGAGGCCGGCGAGCGCCGGATCAGACTTTCCGGATCCGGAAAGATCAGCGGATCGTCCCATGGGCCCTGCACCACGAACGGTAGATCGAAGCCGGGCGCGGCATTCGGCGCCGAGGTCAGGCTGGCGACGCCCTTCATGTCGTATTCGCGCGCCGGCACCGAGGCGGTGCCGGTCAGGGTAAGGCGCGCGGCCTGGCCTTCAAGGCGGACATCCTCGGCGGTGGCGACACCGTCGCTGAATTTCACCGCGATGGTCAGATTGTCGTAGGGTGTCGAGCCGCTGCGAAAGTTTCCGCCGCCCGACAGCGGCCGGCGTTCCAGCCGCTTCAGCAACTGCTCGACATTGAAGCCGGAGATTGCGCCGTCATGACCAATGAGCGTAGCGGTGCCATCGAGCGATTGCGCGAGGCCAAACGGACTTGCGCCCGACGCGACCAGCGAGACGTTGAGATTGCCGCGGCCGGATAGTTTGTTGATGCCGAACAATTCGCTGGCGCAGGATTGCAGATCGACATCGGTAAACTGGAACTGCGCCTTCACGTCGGCAACCGCATCGGAGCGCGCGACCCCGAACGAGCCCTTGACGACGCCGCCATACATCTGCGCCTCGCCCACGCTTAGCGCCAGCGAGCCGCCGCGAAGGTTTGCGCCGAGTGCGGTGCGGCCGAGTTTCGACGGGCCGACCGTCACCTTCGCCGCCGACAGGCGCATGTCGAGGTCGGTCGTGGACAGCGAGTTCAAATCGAACATTTGCCGGTTCCAGTCGCGCGCCCCGCCGGCGAGCAGGCGGAAGGTGGAGATATAGGGCGTAAAGTCGAGTGCGTCGGCGGCGAGTGTCGCCTGCAGCGTCTGGCGGCCGTTGTTGGCGTAGGTCATTACGCCCTCGGCGGTGTTGCCATCGAGTTCGACATTGACGTTGGTCAATGCGATCGATGGACCGACCACATTGGCGCGAGCCTTCAGCGCGAAACGGCCGAACCCGCCGCCAGCCGGCGGCGCCTGGCCGGTCCAGCGCAAGGCGTTGCGCAAAGAGGCGCTGTCGATGGTCAGCGTGCCTTCCATCATCATGCTGGTGCGATTGGCGATGGTGCCGTCGAAAGCCAGTTTAAGCGGCGCGCTAGCGAGGCGGGCCTTGAGGCCGGATCGGTCGCCCGACAGTGCCGCGACGAAGTCGCTGGCGCTGATGCTGCCGTCGACACGCTCGCCGCGCCAGTCGAACTGTCCGGTCGCGGCGAAGGAACGCGAGATCGATGGCCATGCGAGGGAAAGGTCAATATCTCCCAGCGATTCGGACACGTGATTGGCGGCGTCTTCATAAGTGAGCACGCCGTCCTGAATTCTGATTTCCGAGAATGACACCTGGTTATCGGCGCCCGGCTTCATGGTGCGCGCAATCGTGTCGATGAACGGCGTCCAGTTGCTCTCGCCATCGGCCTCGCGGATCACACGGATCTGGGGCCGCAACATCATGACGTCGGCGATCTCGAACCGCTGCAGCAATAACGGCAGCAGTCGCAAATTCGCGGTCAGGACGTCGACGTTGAGCGCGGGGTCAGCCGTGCCCTGGCCCTTCAACCCGACGTCGTGAAAGGAGACATAGCTTCCGGGAAAAACCGAGACATCGATATTCCCCTTGATCATCAGATCGAGGCCGGTCACCGCCCTGATTTGCGCCTCTACCGCCTCGCGCAAGGCGTCCCGGTTGAGAAGCCAGGACGTCGCGATCAGGCCGATCACCGCCACGCCAAGGAACACCCCAATCGGCATCCCCAGGCGCTTCATTCCTTGGGCCATCGTCAATGACATATCCTGGTCGGGTTGATATCGCCCGGTTGCTGTCGAAAACGGACAGGCAGGGCGTCAGGGGCCATGCCAACCCGCGCAACTTGATGGGTTTTCTTGACGCTTTCAAGGCCGTCCTGGCCTCTCGCACCGCCGCCGCCGGCGCAAATGTCCCGTCATTGACGCGCTGCGAAGATTTCGCCTAATAATCCTCAATTGTAACGGCCGTCAGCGCCTCCCTCCATCAGGTCGCATTTTCATGAACAAGGTCTATCCCGACGCCAAATCGGCACTCGACGGCATTCTCAGGGACGGCATGATGATCATGTCGGGCGGTTTCGGTCTGTGCGGCATCGCTGAGTCCTTGTCCGATGCGCTGCGCGACTCCGGCGTCAAGAACCTGACCGTCATCTCCAACAATGCCGGCGTCGATGGCATCGGATTGAGCCGGCTGCTTGAGACGCGGCAGATCAAAAAGATGATTTCGTCCTATGTCGGCGAGAACAAGCTGTTCGCCCAGCAGTTCCTGGCCGGCGAACTGGAACTTGAATTTGCGCCCCAGGGAACGCTGGCCGAACGCATCCGCGCCGGCGGTGCGGGCATTCCGGCCTTCTACACCAAAACCGGCGTCGGCACCCTGATCGCCGAAGGCAAGGAAGTAAAGGAATTCGACGGCGAGAAATACCTCATGGAGCGCGGGCTGTTCGCCGATCTCGCCATTGTGCACGCCTGGAAGGGCGATACCGCCGGCAATCTCGTGTACCGCAAGACCGCGCGCAACTTTAATCCGATGATGGCCACCGCCGCGAAAATCACGGTGGCCGAGGTCGAACATCTCTTGCCCGCCGGGCAGATCGATCCCGACCAAATTCATACGCCCGGCATATTCGTACAGCGGATCATTCAGGTGGGAACCGGCCTTAAACGCATCGAGCAGCGCACCACGCGCAAGCGCGAGGCGGCCGCCGCCGCAACCGGAGAGGAAGTCTGATGGCCTGGACCCGCGATCAAATGGCTGCCCGTGCCGCGAAGGAATTGCGTGACGGATATTACGTCAATCTCGGCATCGGCATCCCGACGCTGGTTTCGAACTACATTCCCGCAGGCGTCGATGTTCAGTTGCAGAGCGAGAATGGCATGCTCGGGATGGGGCCATTTCCCTATGAGGGAGAGGAAGACGCCGATTTGATCAATGCCGGCAAACAGACCGTCACCGAACTGCCGAGCACCAGCTATTTCTCCAGCGCCGATTCCTTCGGCATGGTGCGCGGCGGGCATATCGATCTGTCCATACTCGGCGCGATGCAGGTGGCCCAGAACGGCGATCTCGCCAACTGGATGATCCCCGGCAAGATGGTGAAGGGGATGGGCGGCGCGATGGACCTCGTCGCCGGCGTCAAGCGCGTGGTGGTGGTGATGGAGCATTCCGCCAAGGACGGCCCGAAGCTCCTGAAGACATGCAATCTGCCGCTGACCGGTGAGAGAGTGGTCGACATGGTGGTGACCGATCTTGCGGTATTCACCATCGACAAGCATGGCAAGGACGGCATGGCGCTGATCGAGCTTGCCGACGGCGTCACGCTCGACGAGGTGAAGTCGAAGACCGAAGCCGAGTTTCGGGTGGCGCTGAAGAACGCGTGAGCGGCGCTGGTGGGCAAGGCGCTGTTCGCGCCGTGTCCACCCTTCCGAGACGACGTTCGAAACGATGCAGAGAGATCAATCAGGTCGATCTGCGTCATGGCGTCGGTATCGACACGCGATCTTTATATCTGCGATAATCGTCGCCGAAGAGATCGACCAGATCTCGCTCTCAGCACGCTAACCATGCCGCTCCACGCCGCCTGTCGGAGGGCGAGGCGGCTGCTTGTCCGCAACTGCCTCGCCCTCGTCGTGTCCGGCGATCATTCCACGACCAGAGCCGGCTTGAGGGCCACAGGCCGGGACATATTGTAGAAGTTCGGCGAGGTCGCCATTACCGCCTCGTGGATTTCGGCGAACTGTTCCTTGGTGCCGCTGCCCTTGATGCGAACGGTGTAGCTCAGCTTCTCGTAACCCTGCGGCACGGCAGGATCGATCCCGAGGAAGCCGCGGAGATCGATCTCACCGTCGGTCTCGATCGCCAGGCTTTCCAGGGTAATGCCGCGCACCGCGCACTGCGCCACATATCCGACCGTCATGCAGGCGTTGAGCGCCGCGATCAGATGTTCCTGCGGATTGGCGAAACTGTTCGATCCTCCCAGTTCGCGGGGTTCGTCGATGTCGATCGAGAACCGGCGCGGCACCCGTTCTCCGCCGATATCAAAACTCTCGACTTGCGCACGGCTGCGCGCCTGACCCTGCCAGGTCGTCGTGACGCGCCAGTTTGTTTTACCTTTTGCAGGTTCGCGCCTGACGCCCTCGATCAGCGCAAAAAGGTCGTCGACATTGATGCCGTTGACGACGGTCGGCTTAACGATCTTCGCTTGTGCACCCATGATAAGTCTCCTTTGTTTGGGTTTTGGCCGGAATTTCAGGATCGGATTATTGCAGCGTCGCGAGCGCCAGCTGGATGCGCTGGCCCTGTTTTTCAGTGATTAGGCCGGAGAGCACCTTGCCGAAGTGCGGGTGCTGGGCGCCCGAGTGGATGTATTGCCAGCGGTAGGCCTTGAGGAAAGCGGCCTCGATCGCTCGGGCTTCCGCCTCGTGGACCGCGCGGCCGCATGTAGTCGTGAAGTAGCTCCCGTCGGCTTTGGCTTGGGCCTGCAGGATGCCGTCCACCGCGGCGACCAGTTCGATGAACTCGTCTACCGCCCGATCGCGTTTCTCTGCCGTTAGTCCGGCGTCGTGGCGCACCCACTCGAGTTCGTCGAGGATCGCGTGCTGGCTTTCCTCTCTCCAGTGAAACAGGAACACGTCCTTGAACAGTTCGGAGAGCTGGGGGTCCGGGTCGATGCTCTGGCGATAGTGGAGTTGGGTAAACAGCTCGATATCCAGCGTCAGTGCCAGAACCGCCCAGGTACTTTTACCCAGAACAGCGTGGGCGACGGAGTTGTGATCGATGTCGAAGCGATAGCCGCCGGGCAGAATATCGCCGACCATCGCGTCGACACGGCGGAACAGCGCCTGGTGCTTTAACTCCTCGTCGCTGAACCGAACCAGCGCCTCGAGTGCAACCTGGTCGCCGAACCAGTGATCCTCGCTCAGTTCCAGGACCTTGGCGTTGATGAAGCGCTCGACCAGTCCAAAGACATTGGCGTAGGTGCGGCCCTGAATCTGGCTTACGAACCGCTTTTCATCGGCTGACAGGGTCGTGAAGGCATCGGCCAAGGCCAGCCCGTCCGGAAGAAATTTGTGGTTGGTATCGAAGCGGCGCCCCCGGATCACATCCTTGTCGATGTCCCAACGAACCCGCTTGGACGTTTGAATGCAGCGCGCATACCGATCGCTGTCATGGATTTTACTGATCGCGTTCATTTTCGGTCTCCTTGCTCCCGAATGCGCGCCAATGGCTTGGACGCGCCGATCTGCTGATGCAGCGATCTGTATGTCGACGGGCGATCGAGGGTCTATGGCCGGCCTACCGGAAGACATGACCAGAACACCGGCTTCTGATAGAAAGGTCTGTATGGACGCATTATCCGACGTGTTGAGGGTGGCGCATCTGACCGGCGGTGTGTTCTTGCACGCGGATTTCTTCGCGCCGTGGTGCATTTCGACGCGCGTTACGCCCGAGCATTGCGCGCCAGTTCTCGGGCCTGCGTCCCACCTGATTATTTATCACTATGTCGTCGAGGGAGAGCTTCATATCCGGGTCGATGGTCAGGATGGAGAGGATTTCGTGCTTGGAGCCGGCGAGGTCGCTCTGCTGCCGCGCAATGACCTGCATCTGATGGGCAGCGACCTGAGCCTACCGCCGGTGTCGGGCGCCGATGTTATTCAACCGCCGAAGGACGGCGGGCTATTCTCCATCCATCATGGCGGCGGCGGAGGACGCACGCGGATGATTTGCGGATTCCTCGGCTGCGATAGCGTCGAAGGCAATCCCGTTATCTCAACCTTGCCGTCGCTGCTAAAACTCAACATCGAGCAAGGCGGGACCGGGGAATGGATCCGCTCAACGCTCCAATACGGCGCGGCTGAGGTCTCCGCCGGCCGTCCGGGATCGGAGACGGTGCTAGCCAAGCTGTCCGAACTGTTGTTCGTTGAAGCCGTGCGACGTTACGCAGAAGGCCTGCCGCAGGGGCAGACCGGCTGGCTCGCCGGTTTGCGTGACCCTCACGTTGCGCGGGCGCTGGCGCTGCTGCACCGCGATATCACCCGCCCCTGGAATGTGGACGACCTTAGCCGCGAGGTCGGCCTGTCGCGTTCGGCGCTGGCCGACCACTTCATTCGTCTGATGGGCGTGCCGCCGATGTACTACCTCGCGAGTTGGCGTATGCAGGTCGCGACCCAGAAGCTCCGCGGGACCAGCGCGTCGCTTGCGCAAGTTGCCTACATGGTCGGTTACAGTTCCGAGGCCGCTTTTTCCCGCGCTTTCAAGAAGGCATTCGGGACCGCCCCGGCGACATGGCGGCGTGCGAACAGCTAAGCTAACGGATGCGCAGATCTTGACGCCCGTTTTCACAAGGCTTTCTAAGACGCGATACCCGGCACAAGGCGGGGGCTAGTAGCTTTCGCCTGCCGCCTTGACTACCATCGTCGGCAACCGGCGAGTCAAGACCGGCCGGACATTCGTTCCGGGGGGAGGAACTTCATATGGCTCACGCAGTAAACGCCGGCGCGCGTCTCGACCGGCTCCCGATCTCATCGTTTCACTACCGAATTTTCTGGCTGGTCGGCGCCGGCATGTTTTTCGACGGATACGATCTCTATATCGCCGGTGGCGTGCTGGCGTCTGCGATCCAAACCAAATTCTCCACCGCTCCGCAGAATTTGCAATTCATCTCGCTGACCTTTGTCGGCATGACGTTAGGCGCACTGATTACCGGATTTGTCGGCGACAAGTTCGGGCGCCGATTCACCTATCAGATCAATTTGCTGATTTTCGGGCTGGCGGCGCTGGCGGCGGCCTTCGCGCAGGATATGTATCAGCTCATCGCCTGCCGCTTCGTGCAGGGGCTCGGCCTCGGCGCCGAAATCGTGGTCGGCTATTCGACGCTGACCGAATTCGTTCCGCCGAAGACGCGCGGGCGCTGGCTGTCGATGATGGCGTTCCTGGTGGTGGCCGGGTTCCCGGTGACCGCTTTGCTCGGCTATCTGATAATTCCCGCTTGGGGATGGCGCCCGATGTTCATCATTGCCGGCGTCGGCTCGTTGATCGTCTGGTATCTGCGCAAGAATCTTCCGGAATCGCCGCGCTGGCTCGAATCGCAAGGCCGCACCGAAGAAGCCGAAACCTTGATGCAGTCGATCGAAAAAGAATCCGCCGGCGGCGGGACGCTGCCGCCGGTGGTGGTGCCGGCTCCGGTGCCGCAGGTCACCGTATCCGACATGCTGAGGCCGCCGCTGCTGCAACGCATGATCGTAGGCTCCTGGGTACTGATCACGATCAATACATTGATCTTCGGCTTCGTGATCTTCCTGCCGCAGTTCTTCCTGCGCCAGGGGCTGACCATCGCCAGTTCCCTTGCCTATACGCTGGTGTTGTCGGTCGGATCGCTGGTCGGCTGTGCGCTCGGCGCCTATTTGTCCGACGCGATTGGACGGCGCCCGAGCATCATCGGCGCGTCGATCGCAACTATTGTCAGCGGTTACATCTACGCCCGCTTCGATGCGGCATCCGATCCGGCGATCGTGTTGAGCGTCGGATTCATACTGATCGTCGCGATCTATGTGCAGACCGCGATCCTGTTCGGCGTTTACACGCCCGAACTGTTCCCGACCGAGATCAGGCTGCGCGCCAACGGCATCTGCAACACGCTCGGACGGGCCGCGACCGTGGTCTCGCCCTTCGTTGTAGGTGCCCTGATGGCATCCTACCAGCTGCCGGGCGTGGTCTGGTTGATGATCGGCCTTGTGGTCGTTCAGATCGTGGTGGTGTGGGCCTGGGGCGTGGAGCCGCGCAATCGGGGGCTTGAGGATGTCGCGATCGCCAAGGCCTGATCGCACCACGCCCGCCCGCGCCTTGGCCTGAAGTGCATCGCAAGCGGAGCGGCGGATGAACCCGCCCTCCGCTTTTGCGAAGCGAGACGGTCAGTGATTGGCGCGCAGCTCGTCTTGTCTCGACGTAATACAGTCGTGCACGGTTCGCTTCAGTTCAAGCGCCGCTGGGTTGCCGTGTCGCGGTACCAGTCGAACGGCTGGTCGTGGGTCGCGACCATCACGCTCTTGGTGTTGAAATGATCGTCAAAGCTTTCGCTGCCGAACTCGCGTCCGACACCGCTGTCGTCGACGCCGCCCCAGGGCGATGCCGGGTCGAGGCGGTGATGGTCATTGATCCAGACGATGCCGGCTTTGACGGCGGACGCCACGCGATGGGCGCGCGCGACGTCACGGGTCCGGATCGCCGCCGCGAGCCCGAACGGTGAGTCATTGGCAAGCCGCAATGCCTCGGCCTCGTCCTTGAAAGGCGTCACCGAGGTGAACGGTCCGAATACTTCTTCCTGGAAGATACGCATGTCGGACCTCACATCCGCAAATACCGTCGGCTCGACGAAGTAGCCGTTCTCATGACCGGGCACCCTGGCAGCGACGCCTCCGGTCACGAGCCGCGCGCCATCCTCGCGGCCGAATCTTGAATACGACAAAACGCGATCGCGCTGCCGCGCCGAGATCACGGGTCCGAGCTGTGTGTTTGGATCGAAGGGATCGCCAATGCGAATGGCTTGCGTCTTCGCCCTCAGCTTCTCGACGAACTCGTCGTAAATCGACGCCTGCACGATATGCCGCGACGCGCAGACGCAGGTCTGGCCCGCTCCGATAAAGGCGCCGAACGCGGCATAGTTGACGGCCTGATCGATATCGTAGTCGGCGAACACCATGACCGGCGTCTTGCCGCCAAGCTCCATGGTCTGGTGCGCAAACACCTTGGCCGCCGCCGCACCGGCAATGCGGCCGGCTTCGGTGCCGCCGGTCAGCACCAGTTTGTTGATATCGGGGTGTTCGGCGAGCATCCGGCCGGTGCTTTGGCCAAGACCGAGCACGACATTGAACACGCCGGGAGGAAGCCCAGCCTCGGTGAAGATTTGCGCCAGCTTCAGCGTCGTCAGTGGAGTATATTCCGACGGCTTGACCACGGTGACGCATCCGCTCGCCAGCACCGCCGCGAGCGACTTGCACATGATCATCAGCGGGTGATTGAACGGAGTGCAATTGGCGACGATGCCGATCGGCTTGCGCAGGGTATAGTTCAGGTACGAGCCTTCGACGGGGATGACCGCGTCGCGGCGCGACAGCGCGAGCCCTGCGAAATAGCGAAAGAAATCCGGCAGCCGCGATAGCTGCGCGCGGGTCTCGTTGAGCGGGCGGCCGTTGTTGAGGGTCTCCAGCCGGTACAGCTGCGCGAGGTTGGCCTCGAAAGCGTCCGCCAGACCATTGACCAGCCTCGCCCGTGCCCGAATATCCATGCCGCCCCATGCGCGGCCCTCGAATGCAGTACGCGCGCTTTTCATCGCGCGATCGACATCCCCGGCGGTCGAATTCGGAATTCGCGCAATCACATCGGCGGTTGCGGGATTGCGGACATCCAGCATCTCGCCGCTGCCTGCCTCGATCTCGCGGCCGTCGACGAAATTGCCGTGGATTTCGACGTCGCTTGCCGCTGGTTTGGCGGAAATGTTCAAACGTCTCTCCCTTCGGCGATCACAGCGTTGCGTCTTTGCGCGGGCAAGCACGCGTTTTTCAGTTTGACTGATAGGCGCCTTGATGGTGCGCGCGGCGTTTCTCACCTCGATCATTATCGCACAAAAGCATCAGAATTCCCTTGAATATTGCCAATATTTTGCAGCCGTGAAATATCACGTCAAGTGATAAAGGCTTGAAAAGATCGAATTTTGATTTATCAATCGGCCGCGCGGCGCCGCTTTCAATCGAAGACGTCTCCAACATCGAGAGAGAGAGACCGCATGGACAGACTTTTCGCCAACGGCAAGGTGAACGCCGCGCAGTTCGGCAACGGACCAGTTCTTTTTCTGCTTCATTCGCTGCTGTCGGATCGTGCGAGTTTCGACGCCGTCGTTCCCCGCTTGTCGCAGTCGTTCCGGGTGATCGTTCCCGAATTGCCGGGCTTCGGCCAATCCGAGGCGGTCGGCGGAGGTCTTGCGGATATCGCCGACCGGATGGCCGAGGTTGTGAAGGAAGGCGCAGGTGCGGGCGAAGCAATCGTGCTCGGCAACGGTTACGGCGGGTTCGTCGCGCTGCAGATGGCCATTCGCCATCCTGATATCGCGACCAGACTCATTCTCGCCGATTGCGGCGCGGCGTTTTCGGAACCCGGGCGCGAAGCTTTCCGCAATATGGCGGCGGCATCCAGGGCAAAGGGTCTGTCTGCGATTACCGACGTCGCGATGCGCCGGCTGTTTGCGCCGGAATTTCAGGCGCAGCATCCTGACTTGATGCGCGATCGCCGCGAAGCATTCCTGAGAACCGATCCGGAAGTGTTTCGCGCCGCCTGCGATGCGCTGGCTGAACTCGACCTCCGGCCTCAGCTTGGGCAGGTCAAGGTCCCCGTTTTGGTGCTGGTCGGCGAACATGACGAGGCGACGCCTCCGCCGATGTCGCGCGAATTGGCTGCTGGCTTGCCGCAAGCGCGTCTCACGATCATTCCGGGATGCGCGCACGTCCCGCAGCTGCAATCGCCCGGGATCTTTCTGGATGCGATCGGCGATTTCATGACGGCGTCGTATGCGGCAAGCTGAGATGTAACTTGCCGCGGCCGCCGCCCTTCGCGCCAGCGCAAACGTTTCACGATCCCGAGTTTGGACGTCCCGTCGGCAGCGGCGCGCCGCCAAGGTGTGCACCTGACCCCGGCAGATGCTGACAATTTGAGCAGCACAAACGCATTATCCGTTCGACGATGGCAATCCTGATGCCTAATCTTGGCCCGGGGTTTGAGAGGTGTTGGTGGATGCGCGCTGTTTTGGACTATTGCACAGGAGGAATTCAGAGGAATGTGTCCGCGGGAACGCTCGTCATCCATGAGGGCGGCAGAACCGGGCACATGTATGTCCTGATCGAGGGACGGCTTGAAGTCGTCAAAGGCGATACGGTAGTCGCCAGCATCGCCGAACCGGGTGCGGTCGTGGGAGAAATGTCGGTTCTGCTGGAGCAACCCCATACCGCGACCGTGCGCGCGGCGTCAGATTCAACAATTTACGAGTTTGGCGATGCCGCATCGTTTCTGCAGGAGCAGCCGGCGGTGGCGCTTCTGATCGCGCGGCTGCTTGCCCAGCGGCTCAATGTCGCGACCACCTATCTCGCCGACATCAAGCGGCAATATGCCGGCCACGGCAATCACCTCGCGATGGTCGGCGATATTTTGCAGAGCATGATCAACCTGTCGCCGACGCAGGTCTCGCCAGGTTCGGATCGGCAATCTGACCCAAGGATGTAAGCCACGCCGGCGGGTCGGTGATCGGCGCAGCCGGCCGCTGCAATGGCGCGTTGAGGTCGATGCATTGCTCATAGCCGGCCGCCAGCCAGAACGCGGTGCCGCCGTCGATATCGATCACGATATGCACGGGCGGACGTCCGGGTTGAAGACCGGTGTTGAACACCCAGGTTTCCCCGAGCCTGTCGAACCACGAGCCATCGGGGATGAATGGCGATTGGTGCACGTGACCCGAGATCACCATGGAAGGCTGGTAACTCTGGACCCATTGAGCGAGTTCGACGTCGCCGAAAAAGCGCTTGCCGCCCCAGCTCGTCGGAGAATTCGCCGGCGGCGCATGATGCACCCAAATCCATCGCTTCAGCCGTGCCGCGCCGGCCTCGCGAAGCTGGTTCTCGATCCGCTGTTTGACAAGCGGTCCGTCCCACCACGGACAGACCGTGAATAACGTGTCGCCTATTGTCAGGCTGTCGCCGTCGCAGGCGATGCCGAGTTCGCGGACTTCGCCGATCCAGCGGGCGATTTTCTCGCCCTCGGGATTGCGCTCGTCGAGGTCATGATTTCCGGAACAAAGAATGACCCGCGTGATGCCTGAAAGAAGCGTCAGGTATTTTTTTACGACGACGATCTGGGCGCGGAAATCGACCGACGATCCGACATCGAGTGCATCTCCGGCGAAGATTACAAGGTCGAATTGCGATGCGGCGCTGAGCAGCCAGTCGAACTGCGGCAGCGAGTAATGCAAATCGGCTACGACGAGACAGCGCATTTCAAAGTCAATCCGATCAGGCCGCGCGACGGCGCGCTCCATGCTCGGAATTGAGCAAGAACTGTGCCGCTAAGGCTATCGCTTGACGCGACACATTCGCGCAACGGATTTGTAGTTGCGAAAGACCTCAGGCTCGCGCCATCGCCCGCAAGAAAACCACCTCAATCAGCGTTCCCGAATGCGGGCCGGTCTTGATGTGGAATTGCGCGCGGTTGGCCTCGACCAGCGCTTTCGTCAGCGAAAGGCTGACGCCCGAACTGTCGGAGGCCTGATCCGAAGGCGGCTGGGTCCGGAACGGCTCCATGGCGGCTGCGACTTCGTTTTCGTTGAGCCCGTGGCCGGTATCGCGGACCCGCAGCATCACCTCGCCGAAATCCGACAGCGCGGTGGAGACGATGACTTGACCGCCGGCATTGGCGAGATGGATCGAGTTGCCGATCAGGTTCAGCGTGATCTGACGCAGCGCGCGGGCGTCGGCGACCACCGGCGGCAGCGCGTGCGCCAGCGACGTCCGGATGATGATGCGCTCACGATTGGCCTGCGGCTGCATCACCGCGACGCACTGCTCGACGAGGTTATTGAGATTCTGGTTGGCGAAGGCGAGGTCCAGCTTGCCGGTTTCGATGCGCGACAGATCGAGCAGGTCGTTGATGATGGCGATCACGCGCTCGCCGGAAGCACGGATATCCTTCATGTATTCGACGTAACGCGCGTTGCCGAGCGTGCCAAACCGTTCGCCGATCATCACTTCGGCGAAGCCGATGATGGCGTTAAGCGGGGTACGGACCTCGTGGCTGATCCGAGCCAGCATGTCGGCCTTTGCGTTTGCCGCGCGGTCGGCAAGCCGCCGCGCCTGCCGCAGTTCGTTCTCGCTCGCCTTGCTCTGCGAAAGATCGCGAAACACCGCGAAGAAATTCGGACCGTCGGGCCGGGTGCGTCCCATGGTCATCGACAACGGGATGAAGCCGCCCGCCCGCACACGGCCCAGCACATCGCGGCCGTGATCGAGCAGGCTGGCGATATCGGCGCCCTTGATGCTCTGCAGATACTCCTTGACCACGCGCTGGCTTTCCGGCGCGAATAAATCGGCGAGATTGCGTTGGACGAGTTCAGCGCCGTCGTAGCCGAACAGCGCTTCCGCGCTGCGGTTGCACGCATTGATGTTGCCCTTGGCGTCGAACATCACAATGCCTTCGGCTGCCGTATCGAGAATGGCGCCGAGTTCCTCGGCATTGGCGTGGCCGACGCCCGATGGCTCCGACGCAGGGATTGCTCCTGTCATCGTCGCGGTGACGCCAGCGCTTTCTGTCCGCGCACCCGAAAAAATCAGAGCCAGCGCGGAATCGTCGTCCCAGGAAATCGTAAAGAGCCGCGCGTCGGTCCCCGACGGCGGCGCATGTTCTGTCGAAGCCTGATTTGCGGAAATCGTCACCGGGGTGCCGGTGTCCGATGTGCTGCTGGCGGTCGAGACGCCGGGCTCGACATAAAGCGCATCGAGACCGCCGGCCTCCTCCAGGGTATGAATGCTCGGGTAACCCATCTGCAGGAGAAACGCAGGGTTGGCATAGAGCAACCGGTCAAGCCGATAAATCAGCACGCCGACCGGGAGAAGATCGAGCAGCATCTTGTCGCGCCGGGTTTCGCCGTGTGCGGGCGGCTCGGGACGGGTCAGCCAGTCGGGTTGCGCGCCGGCCGGTTTGGGCGCGGCTTGCCTCTCAATAACTGCATCGGGTGTTGTCGGCGTCGCGGCAGCAGTGCCGTTTTCGCTTTCAAGACGCGCCGACAATTGCCGGGCGAGCTCGTTGAAGGCGCTGTTTTCAACTGGAGTCAGGGCGGGCGATTTCGTTTCACCGATCGGCCGAAACGGCAGAACATTCTTTGGCGTTTCCACGGGCATTTCCAAATTAGTTTGTTGTGAAGCCTCAACAGCAATCGAGTCATGCAATTCAATAATACCGGACGATCCAATAGCGGGTGCTGTGGGGAGCTCGGCGGCGGGCGAGTCCTGAGCCAGATCAGTCTGCGCGTTATCGACCGAAAGCGTCTGCTCCGGCGGCTCGCCGCTGTGCTCGGTGGCCGCATCGAGCGGCAATTCCACATACTCGCCCATCAACGCAAATTCGGCCGGCGCTTCGCCCGATGCCGCCGGCTGTTCGTAGTCAGGCATCGGCCGATCCGCCGCTGGAGCGACCGGCTCGTCCGCAGGCTCGGCTGGCGCCGTATCGGGCGTCGCCGCGGCCGGCGATTCCTCGAACTCGTCGATCAATGCAAACTCGGCCGGTGCTTCACCCGACGCCGCCGGCTGTTCGTAATAAGGCATCGGCCGATCCGCCGCCGGTGCGACCGGGTGGTTCGCGGGTTCGGCTGAAGCTGCCTGCGGCAATTCCGGTACAACATGCGGCGCATGTGCGGCCTGTGTCGTGCCCGGCGCGATCAGCGCAACGAGGCCGACATCCGCGCCGGCGCCGACCCGCTGCAGCACCATGTGGCCGATACCGAAGGGCGTTTCGGCACGGCCCTGTTGCAGCGCTTCGCCGCGCGCATCGTCAAGGCCGGCATCCGAGAGATTGCGAAAACCGAGCATCGGACGCGCGGTATCGCTGGCGGCGACGAGCATGCCGTCGCGCGCAAACGCGGCGATCGGCGAGTCGATGCCTTCGACCAGGCGTTGCAGCCGCTCGGCCAGCGGCATCGTGCGCCCGACCGTCTCGGCGGCTGCAACCAGAATGCCCTGGCTGCCATCCGCGAAATCAAGCCGCGCGCAGCCGCAGGTAGCGAGCATGCCGGGCCGTGCGCCGAAGCCGCGCAGCCGCTCCATCCGGATCGCGCCGGTCGAGGGCAGCCTCCCTGCAAGCCGCGCAACCTGGCGCCGGTGTGCATCCGCCGGACCGAAAATCTTTTTGGCGAGGGCGGCGCTGCTGGCTGCGCCGAACAACTTTGCTCCGACCGGATTGGCCCACAGAACCCTTGTGCCGTCGACCGTCCAGAGCCATGCGGGAAGGGCGCTTGTCGCATGCACCGCCAGTCGCGGATCGCCGATGCCTCGCAACTGGAATTCCGCGTTATTCATGGTGGTGACATGACCGCATTGGTTTTGTTTGCTCGACGATGGCCTCAGGTATCTGAGGCCAAACAACGACAAGCTTAACGGATCGTTAGTATCGCTCGCGGGAGACGGCAGGTCCACGGCCCGCTCGTCGCGGGGCTATCCAAAGCCGCGATAACCTTAATCCGGCTGGTGTCGCCGAATCCGAAGTTCGCCTGTTTCGGCGCGCCGCCCCTGGCGAGTTTTCGGCTTCAAGGAGACACCCGAAAATCAAGGATTCCAGTTCCATTTCGGTTCCGAAATTCTCTCGATAGACTACAGGCGAGGCAGAAGAGAATAACCGCGACCACACTGGCAACCCACCGGCCGGCTCTCGCGTTGGATATTGCAAACGGCGATCAGAGGTCCACGATGGATACCGACGATCGCCGCATCCTACCGGCGAAGTCTTTTTTCGATAAACAGGAGTGGGACCATGAGTGAAGAAGGGCGTGACCGTTTCGAAATTCCGAAGGAAATGCGATCGATGGCTGAGGCGAGCTTCGATCAGGCCCGCAAGGCCTTTGAGAAATTCCTCGCCGGCGCGCAGCAGACTGCAGGCTCGATCGAGGAGCAGGGCGCGACGGTTCGCGCCGGCGCCAAGGACATCAGCGCCAAGGCGATTTCCTATGCCGAAAAGAACGTGCAGGCATCGCTGGATTATGCGCAATCGCTGCTCCATGCCAAAGATCTCACCGAAATAATGCGGCTGCACAGCGAATATGTGCAGGCGCAAATGCGGTCGCTGGCCGAGCAGGCCAGCGAGATGGGACAGATTGTCAGCCGGGCGGCGATGGATGCCGCCAAGCCGAAAAGCTGAGGAATTCGAACCCCCTCTCCGAGAGGGAGGGGGCTGCGTGCGGGGGCCTTGGCGGCAAAAAATGCCTTGAAATTCGAGGCGATGCCCGCATCCGGCCTGGATCTGCCATGCGGCATTGCAACCAAATCTGCATTGCGTTGCACAAAATTGACATTATATGGTGTTTACTGTCGGACGCCCGACGAGGGGCATTCCCACCACGTGATCCAATCCGACGTTCCCGGCATTTTGTCTGCCGTGTGCGCAAGGGGTCACATCATTTCACCCCGTTGCGAAGGATGCATGCCATGGCAAATTCTACCGATCCATTCTCTGCCTCGATCATTCCGTTCGAGGTTCCCGAGCAGATGCGCGCGTTCGCCGAGAAGGGCGTTTCGCAGGCGCGCGATAGTTACGCCAAGTTCAAGGATGTCGCCGAGACCCACAACTCCACCATCGAGTCGGTGTTCACAATCGCCAGCAAGGGCGCCAGCGAATACTCCGCCAAGCTGATGGAAATGATGAAGGCCAACACGACCGCGACCCTGGATTTTGCGCAGGCCCTGATCGGTGTGAAATCGCCCTCGGAAGCGATGGAACTGTGGACCGCTCACGCCCGCAAGCAGTTCGAGACCTTCACCGCCCATACCAAGGAGCTCGCCGAACTGGCCCAGAAGGTGGCGACGGAAACCGTCGAACCGATCAAGGCCAATGCGTCGAAGCTGTTCAAGCCGGCCGCCTGATCGAGCGAGCGTTTCGTTCAAAAAAAGCCCGGGTGGTCAGCCCGGGCTTTTTGTTTTTAAGGTGCGAGAGGCCTGCAGGGAGCGACACAACAATCATCCCGCGGTCTTGCCAAAGTGAAGCGTTGCACCTAGTTTCCGCCCCGTTCGGGACCCCTTTTCGGGCCGGCAAAGGATGCAGTTGTAGCTCAGTTGGTTAGAGCGCCTGTCTGTGGAACAGGAGGTCGGTGGTTCGAGCCCACCCAACTGTACCAGCAAAATCAAATACTTAGCAAGATGGGCCGGTCGACGAAAGATGACTGGGGTGGACACCGGGGTGGACAGCAGCTAAACCGTGCCGTTCGGCCTGCGGATGCGCGCGTTGCTGAGGGGGTTGTTGCGCTGTCCTGGGTGGATTTAGGCTCACGGGCGGGCCAAAAGAATTGATCTACACGAAGGCAGTATCTAATCGGAGCGAAGTATCTTCGCTGCGCATTTGCAGCCCGAAGCTGGGTCAACATCGTTTTTTGATGCCGTACTGCTTCGCTATTTCCTAAACCGTAGGTCGCATGTTCGAGTCATGCCGGGATCGCCACATCACTTCTTGCCTCCTATGTTTTCAAATGCCCGACCGCCCGCAGAAAATCACCTTCGCCGAGATGCGCGACTGGCGCGGCGTCAGGAGCGCGGACGTCGAGGCTTGCCTTTGATCTGCATCAACAGTCAGCTTCCCGAGGAGCACATCGTGCCGGCGGGATGTCCCTCAACCCGAGAGTTGATCGCGCTCGCCGTGGCGATCAGCCTGCGCCTGTGATGATTGTATCGCGGCGGCAGCCAGAAAGCTCCGTGACACAAACCGAGCTCAAGATGGAGACTGTGTATGACAACCTCCTCGCCGAAACGCATAGCAATTACCGGCGCCGCCGGTCAGATTTGTTATTCACTCTTGTTCCGGGTCGCGCGCGGCGAGGTGTTCGGACCGGATCAGCCCGTCATTCTCCAACTCCTTGATCTGCCGCAAATGCTGCCAAACGTGCGTGGCGTGGTGATGGAGTTGGAGGACTGCGCGTTTCCCCAGGTGGCGGATGTCGTTGTGACCGACGACCCGGCCACAGTTTTTCGCGACATTGATGCGGCCATGCTGGTCGGTTCCCGCCCGCGCTCGAAGGGAATGGAACGGCGCGATTTGCTTGCCGCAAACGCCGAGATATTCAAAATCCAGGGGCGCGCGCTCAACGAAGCTGCAAAGCGCGACGCGCGCGTCGTGGTGGTCGGTAATCCCGCCAATACCAACGCCGCGATCCTGGCAAGAAACGCCCCGGAATTTCCCAAGGACAACATCACTTCCATGATCCGTCTTGACCACAATCGCGCAGTTTCACAGATCGCGGCCAAAGCCGGTATTCCCGTGCACGACATCGAGCAGATGGTCGTTTGGGGAAATCACTCCCCGACGATGTTTGCAGATTGGCGGTTCGCCACCGCCGGTGGCAAACAGATCTCAAAACTGATCGGCGACGAATCGTGGTACCGCGAAACCCTGATCCCGACTGTCGCCCAGCGTGGCACGGCGGTGCTGAACGCAAGGGGTGCCTCCTCGGCGGCTTCGGCGGCCAATGCCGCGATCGATCACCTACGCGATTGGGTACATGGGACCAATGGCCGCTGGGTTTCGATGGGAATCGCGACGAATGGCGACTATGGCATCCCAGAAAATCTGATCTGCGGCCTGCCTGTAACCTGCACCGCAGGTACCTATCACCGCATAGCAGGACTGCCGATCGACGATTTCGCGCGCAGCATGATCGATCGCACGGTCGCAGAACTGAAGGAGGAACTTGCGGCGATTGGGACGTGACCTCGTAGACGTCCTCCGCCACATTCGTGTTGTGCGCCCGCCAGTCCAGCCGACCACCGCGCCGGCCCGCCCTCAGCCGCCGCGCGCCGGGCAACCAGGGCGAAGGCCGAGGGCAAGTACAAGGGCCCAGCAGACACCGAGCGCAACGACAGCATCGCCAGCATGCTCGCCGCAGAGCAATCCTGGACGACGATACAGCGCGCAACGGGGCTGCAGCCGCGCGACCATCGCGAAGATCGCAAAACGGATCGCCGCTGCATGAGTCTTTACACGCAACACTAGGAACTAACCCGACCCCTTGAGAAGCCCGCTGGTGAGTCATTTCTGGCGGGCTACCTTCTCCCCCAGCCCTTGCCACGAAAAACGCGCCAGTGGACTGACAAACAGCCGTCGTACATGATGGACGGCATGTCCGACCGGCCGACCAAGATCAGCTTCGGCGAGATGCGCGACAGCGGTGTGCGAGAAACTCCAACGTCGAACTTGCGCGTAGAAAGTTTGTCTCGATTACGTTGAATAGGAAAAGAACAGCACTTGCAGTCGCAGTCGAAAGAGGAAAAGGGAGAAAACAATTCTGCGCATTCTCTGCTCGCGCACGTTTTCACGCAGGCTGGACCCGGACCGGACATGCGACCGCTTGCACGTGTGCCGAAAAATCGCCTACGCTCGACCTGAGAGGTTCGGTGACATAACCGGCAATGAAACGGCGCGAGTTCATTACGCTGGTTGGCGGCGCGTGGCGATCGTGGCCGCTCGCGGTGCGTGCGCAGCAAGCTCAACGCATGCGGCGGGTCGGCGTGCTGATCGGCTTTGCGGAGACCGATTTGGACGTGAAGTCTTGGTTCGCGGCTTTCCGGGGCGCGCTCGCGAAGCTGGGGTGGACGGAAGGCAGCAATTTTCGAATCGAACTTCGCTGGGCCGGCGATGATCCGGACAGAATGAAGACATTCGCAAAGGAGCTGGTCGATCTGCGACCCGACGCAATCCTCAGTGTGACCACGCCCGTGACCGACATTCTTGTCCGCGAGACGCAGACAATTCCAATCGTGATCGTGACCGTAGCCGATCCGATTGCCAGTGGTTTCGTCACGAACGTCGGACGTCCGGGCGGCAATGTTACCGGGTTCGCGCTTTACGAGCCCTCGATGGGCGGGAAATGGCTGGAACTGCTCACGCGAATCGCGCCGGGCGTGACGCGAGTGGCGCTGCTTTTCAACCCGACGACAAGCGTCCCGATCAAATTCTACGTGGCTTCAATTCAAGCCGGCGCGTCATCGTTTACCGTCCAGGCGAGTGCTGCTCCGGTTCACGCCCGGGATGAGATCGAAGGCGTTATCGCCGCACTAGCGGGCAATCCGGGTGCCGGCATTATCGTAATGCCGGACCTTTTCAACACGATAAATCGTGACTTGATTATTGCGGTGGCGGCCCGCTACCGCGTCCCTGCGATTTATTTCTTTCGCTCTTTCGCGGACTTAGGCGGCCTGATCTCTTATGGGCCTGATTTCGCCGAACAGTATCCGCGGGCAGCAGGTTACATCGACCGCATCCTCAAGGGCGAGAAACCAGGGGACCTTCCGATCCAAATGCCAATCAAAGTACCGTTGATCATCAACCTGAGGACGGCAAATGCGCTTGGCCTCGACGTGCCACTGGGCCTGCTGAACGCTGCCGACGAGATTATTGAATAGGTGTGCGGTTTTCCCGCAATTGCTCACAGCCGGTCTGGCCCATCGCGTCATTTCGCTGCAAGGTAGCGCTTCGGTCGCTTT
Source organism: uncultured Alphaproteobacteria bacterium (assembly GCA_963732455.1). Classification (GTDB taxonomy): domain Bacteria; phylum Pseudomonadota; class Alphaproteobacteria; order Rhizobiales; family Xanthobacteraceae; genus Bradyrhizobium. The sequence continues at coordinate 307,205 of CAVSZM010000016.1, forward strand.
CGGGGGGAAGCGGACATCAGATGGTAGGCGGACCGGTTGGCTTGGTCGCGAATGACCCAAAGCGGGCAGTGGTGAATCAATATCAATTGCAAACCTTGCTTACTCGATCTCGTGACGTCATCGGCTTAACCCAGATGGCGATCTGTCGGGCATTAGTCGCCTTGGCCCGGATTTGGCGAGAAATATTGAAGCTTATCCGGCTTACCTTCCCATTCTTTGGAATCTACAGGAGGGTCGCGTTTGATCGTTATATTGGGCCAGGTTTTTGCGTAATCAGCGTTGAGCTTGAGCCACTTCTCGGCTCCGTCCTCGGTGTCGGGCTTGATCGCTTCGACCGGACATTCCGGCTCACATACCCCACAATCGATGCATTCGTCGGGATGGATGACGAGCATGTTTTCGCCCTCGTAGAAACAATCGACGGGGCATACCTCCACGCAATCCATCAGCTTGCACTTGATGCAGGATTCATTGACGATATAAGTCAAATGTCATCCTCTCTTTGGCAACGGCAGCCTTATCAGATTTGCTTATGCTGAGTTTCCGCCGCAGGCGTTTTTCGCCGTTTCTGGGATGGGGATGTTACCACAAATAAAGCCAAAACGGTGCAGTGTGCGCCAGCTTGAAGTGCCGATGTGGCTCTGAACAGGCGGTATTGTTGTCCGTGGGACAGTTCGGTACTTGTCGGAATTATTTTGGAGCCATCTGGAGAATCCCTGCAGAGCGGAGGGTAACGTTATGACCGAGTACATCGTCGGTCTAAGACTTGGGAAACGATCGGAAGTTCTGACGATTGAAGCTGAGGATGCGTTAATTGCTGCGCTCAAGGCCAAATATAATCACCCCGAGGCTCTAATTTCTTACGTTCGGAAATCCAATCGGCGGGGCGATCGTCGCAATCCGCATCGGAAGGAATGAAGATTACGAAGCGCGCCGACCAATGTCCGCTAGTGGCCCATCGCGTACATTTCGCTGCGCCTGCGGAATTTGGTCGCTATCGGGGCATAGCGGACATGGCCGAACTTGCTGCTGGCTCGACCCGGTCGCGAATGACCCGAGGCGACATTCGCCGCTAGAGACACCGGCATGAAAGTGATAGGAGTTCGGCGAAGAACGCGTTTCAAGCGTTAGGGGCATAGAGCTTCATATAAGTCGCGAGTTCTTCCGCTAGTACGGCAGAGGCCTGCGGTCCTATTTGCAGGTACGCCGGGCCCTCGGTGGTTTCTACTTCTATCGTAAAAGGCGTGCTGGTATTTGGTTCTTTAGGACCGCGCGATGTCACCGGACCAGCGCGCATGATACCAATTATTCTAACAGACATTGGCGGTTCTTTCATTTCAGTGCGGCGGCTTCAGCGGGCCGCCTCAGTTGGTGGCCTCTTTCATATCAGGCCAAGCCTAAGATATCGCCTCTTGGCACATAGCGTCAGTTCGTGCGATGCAGCGATATGTCCGG